>JAGDZJ010000018.1:0-126698 GCA_049115955.1 Natronospirillum sp. | reverse complement strand
ATGGTGGTTTTTAGATCCTCCCTGTTGGCTGTACTGGTTATTGAGGCCTCGCTAGATTTCACTCGAGACTTGTTGGTGAAACTTCCGGGTTTCCAAGTGCCCAGTCATTATCCGGATTTATTCCGTGTGGATACTGAATTCACTATACCAATGGAAAAGTTTCTAGGGATGAGTCTGAGTGGCAATGTTTTTCCACTCGTGTTTTTTGGAATATGGTTATTTACCAATATATTCTGCGAAGAAGTTTTGTGGCGTGGATATGCATTGCCACGAATGGAGAAGGTGTTTGGTAAATGGGCATGGGTTATAAATGGAATTCTGTGGAACGTGGCAATACACTTTTTCTTTCGGTGGTCATTTATCGTTCTGATACCGATATCAATGGTTGTGCCCTACCTTTGTCAGAGATACAAGTCTATGATTCCTGGCGTTATCATACATGGCGGTGGTAATTTATTGATTTATGCATTACTAATTCCAAGCTACTTTTCATAAAGTGAAGCAGGAGCACCAATATGCACCCGGATATTTTGAACTACAACGCACAGCAGGACCCTGAGTTCAAAGACATTTGCGAATTATTAGCTCAAACCATCGATCACGGGCTGCCAGAGGCTGAAAACAAAATATGGCATCGGCACCCTGTGTGGTTCTTGGATGGCAACCCAATCGTGGGCTACAGCAAGCAAAAGCCGGGCATCCGCTTGATGTTTTGGAGTGGCGCAGATTTTGAAGAAGCGGGTCTGAACGTTTTGGGTAAGAAGTTCAAAGATGCTTCCGTGTTCTACAATGACGTTACGGAAATTAATGAAGCTGACGTGATACGATGGCTTTCGAAAGCACGAGAAATTCAGTGGGACTATAAGCATATTGTGCGGAACAAAGGATTATTGAGGAAGTTGTGAGCGTCCCGTCCCTAGAGGAAAAGCGATATGAGCACCAAAATACCGAGCGCAATGCTGATGGGTGCCACCGGCCTTGTTGGGTCTACGGCCTTGCCACTCTTGGCGCCGCAGTGCGATAAAGTATGGCTGCCCGGTCGTCGTTTACCGGAACAGGCACCGAGTAACAGTGCGTTTATTGCGACGGATTTTACGGATTTCTCGGTGTTTGATAGCCAAGTGGATGAAGCCCCAGACGTGCTGTGCATCGCCTTTGGTACCACCATCAAGCAAGCGGGTAGCCAGGCACGCTTTCAAGAAATTGATTACGACTATCCCTTAGCGTTGGCGCGCTGGGCTGTAGAACGTGGCACCCAACGGGTGTGTTTGATTTCTGCGGTGGGTGCGAATGCGCAATCCAAGTTGTTTTATAACCGGGTGAAAGGCGCGTTGGAAGATGCGCTCTATGAGCTGCCAATACGCAGCTTGTACATTCTGCGACCATCTTTGTTATTAGGGCCGCATGCGCAACGGCCAATGGAGCACATCAGCCAAAAGCTTTTCGGGCCCATCGCACCGATCATGCCCGCCAGTATTCGCCCCATTGAAGCCAAGCAATTAGCGCAAAAGATGGTGGCCTGTGCTGTTAAGCCAGCAGGCGAGGGTAGAGTCATTTTGGAAGGCAAGTCGTTGTTTAACTGATTTAGGGATTTACGCCATGGTAGAGATTCAATACGTTCTTATTGTGTCCGTTGCGCTGTTGGCCATTGCCAGCCCCGGCCCAGCTACACTGGCCATTACTGGCATGTCGATGGCGCAAGGGCGAGGCTATGGCTTAGCATTGGCTGGCGGGGTACTGACCGGTTCCTTTTTTTGGTCTTTTTCGGCGGCTTTCGGGCTGGGTGCGCTGATGTACGCTAGTGTGTGGATCGTTGAATATATGCGTTATTTGGGTGCTGCTTACCTAATGTTTCTGGCCTATAAATCGCTACGCTCTGCACTGCGCGGCGGCACGGTAGTGATAAACGCAGGTTCGGCTTCGCGGTATCGTACGGCCTATCTGAAGGGCCTGCTGATCCACCTGACCAACCCGAAAGCCATTCTGTTTTTTGGTTCTCTGTACTCTTTAGGTGTATCGCCAGAAGCCACAGCGGTTGACTTGCTGAAAGTGATTTTAACGGTCGGCTGCGTCAGTACCTGCGTGTTTCTGGGTTATGCGTTACTGTTTTCACTGGCTTCTGTACGCCATGTGTACTCCAAATCGCGCCGGGTATTTGAGTCAGCACTAGCGGTGTTGTTTGGCTGGGCGGCGGTTAAGGTGCTGATGAGGAATGTGGCGAATTAACGGCTACGGACAGGGCGAGCGTGGGAGTCTATATGAGAGTATTGCAGCCTTCTCTTCCTTTACGGAATTACGTTAGCCACTATTGGTTGAGCCTAAATAACTCAGACCAAACGTTTTCCATTCTGCCAGACGGGGCAGTGGATGTAGTCATCGCCGCGCGTGAGACCAATCGCCGTTTGAATGTTTTTGGTACGACAACCTTAAGAACAGAACTGCCCATTGAGGTAGGCGCTCATTACCTTGGTATTCGTTTCCGGCCCGGACAAAGCCGACACTTTATGAATGTTCTGGCGTCGGAGCTGACAGACGCTGTTCATCCAGCGGCGGGCCTCTTTGTTACCGATGTTTGTGAAATGGCGGATTCAATGGCTGTCGATAGGTTGTTGACTCAACTGGACAGTCTCTTGATCAGCCACCTAAAGTATCGACCGCCTCAAGATTCCAGAATCGATTGTGTCGTCCGGCATATTGAAGCGACGCAAGGTATGGTACCTGTTGCCCAGTTGGCAGACATGTTTGGCAAAAGTCGTCGGCAATTTGAGCGCCATTTTTTTGATGTGGTCGGCTTGTCTCCGAAGTTGTTTGCACAGATTGTCCGGTTTCAGAGAGCTTCCAACCTGCTTGCAAACTCGTCGTGGCCCTTGGTGCAAATAGCGATGGAACTGGGGTTTTCAGACCAAAGTCATTTTACGCATGAATTTGGGCGTTTCTTCGGTCAGCCGCCTTCGCGAGCGCGTAGAGATGTCGCATTCCTACAAGACATGAATTAGCACGTTGACCATTATGGTGCTTCACAATAACCTGAGGTGCTTAATATGAAATTCAACGGTTTTTATCCAGTTATCATGACGCATGACGTCGCGGGTTCTAAGGCATTCTACACTGAACATTTTGGTTTCGAGGTGGTGTTCGATACCGACTGGTACGTGAGCTTGAGAGCGGCTGAAGAACCATTGTTCGAGCTGGCCATACTCAATGCCACGCACGATACCGTTCCCGAGGGCTTCCGTCAGGCGATGTCGGGTGGGCTTATTCTGAACTTTGAGGTGGATGACGTGGATGCCGAATACTCCCGCATACAACGCGCTAATCTTCCCATTCACTTGGATATTCGCTCTGAGGATTTTGGCCAGCGACACTTTATTACCGCCGATCCAAACGGTGTGCTCATTGACGTGATCAAAGTGATCCCGCCGTCTGCCGAATTTGCGGCTCAGTACAATGAGTAAGAGCTGACGCATGCGCTCCCTCTGGCACGAACCTGCTTTGCCGCCACCGGTCATACCTCGGTGGCGGCATTGGCTATTGGTGTTGGGCCTTGCACTGGTAGCCGTGGCGGAAGGTATCTGGCGGCCCGATCTCGAATGGCGGCTTGTGCCAACTGTGGTTACGGTAGTGCTGCTGTTCGGCCTGTTTTGGCGTCATTCTCACCCAATGCTGACTCTTCTAATAACCTTTGAAAGTCTTCAACTGTTGGATTGGGTTGCTCGTGCTAATGGCATCGTGTCGGATGGCATGATGACGCAGGTGTATGTGCTCATATTACCGTACGCGCTGGTGCGCCGAGCGTCAGGTAGCCACATAATTCTTGGCTTGGGCATTGCCGTCGTCAGTTATGCCTTTTGGCATGCTTCTGATTGGGGCAACCTAGCGGAGCATGTCGCTGGCCTTTTGGTGTTTTTAATTCCGGCGCTGATAGGCGCGGTGGTGCGGTTCCGTGAACGTGCGGCTGTGCAGCAGTTGGAGCAGTTTAAGATGCGTGAGCGAACACAGTTGGCGCGTGAAATTCATGATTCAGTAGCGCACTATGTCTCGGCGATTGCTGTGCAGGCGCAGGCTGGCTTGGCGGTGGCCCATCAACAACCGGATGCGGCGCTGGCGGCACTGACCACTATTGAAACCACGTCACGTCAGGCATTGTCCGAGTTGCGTTCAGTGGTCCGAGCATTACGGCACGATGGCCAGCCTGATTGGGCGCCGCAGCCACAGGTGTCAGATATTGCCCGGCTGGCCGAGGATGATGCTTCAGCACACAAGGTCCCTGTCAGTGTGTCCTATTCAGGCGACGTGGACGACGTTTCACCGGCAGTGTCGGCGGCGCTGTATCGCTTGGCACAGGAGTCCATCACTAATGCACAACGCCATGCCCGAGATGCGAGCAAGATTGTGGTGACCCTGACCGGTACAACACAGTCGGTGCGCCTGCAAATTACCGATGACGGCACCGCTCGTTCCTTAGCAGATTCCTTTAAATCGGGAACGGGATATGGTTTGGTGGGCATGGCCGAACGCGCTTCGCTGCTTGGCGGTACATTTCACGCCGGATGGCGCACGGAGGGCGGTTGGCAAGTAACCGTTGAACTGCCCCGATATGAGGATCAGGGATGAACATCAGGGTACTGCTCGCTGACGACCAACCGTTGATTCTGGCTGGACTCAGTACGATGTTGAATGCGCAACCGGGCATAACAGTGGTGGCGCAAGCCAGCAACGGAGCCGAAGCCGTTGCACTGGCGCAAGAACACCGGCCCGATGTGTGTTTGATGGATATTCGTATGCCGGTGATGGATGGCATTGAAGCCACGCGTCGTTTGGCTGGCCCCGATGTGGAGCATCCAATAGCGGTAGTCATTATCACGACCTTCGACTTGGATGAATACGTCTACAGCGCGTTAAAGGCGGGCGCGCGCGGGTTTCTGCTGAAAGACGCCGGTATCGAATTGTTAACGCAAACCGTGCACGCCGCAGCAAACGGTGAAGCGATGATTGCGCCCGGCATCACACGTCGGCTGTTACAGACTTTTGCTGCGGGTGACGCACCAGATCAGAAGAAGCCAGGCTTACAAAAAGAACCGCTCAACGCGGCGCTAACACCCCGTGAAGAAGATGTATTAACCGCGGTCGCCCAAGGGCTGAGCAATCAAGAAATCGCCGAGCTGCTGCACATGAGCCTGAGTACGGTGAAAACACATTTGGCGAGCTTGATGCAAAAATTGAACGTGCGTAATCGGGTCGAGCTGGCCATCTGGGCGTACCGCACGGAACGTATAAAAGCGGATTGATCTCATTCTTTCGGCCGATGGATTTCTGTCCGTTCGGCCGATGTGCCGTTGGTATTTGAGTGCCATGATGTGTTCGTTCAAACCATAAAGACGGACACGAAAGGTGAAACTATCTAACTCCTCAGCTTCTTATTCAGATACGCTCGCTAATTTCGAACCACTCATCACGCGACATCACGAAAGTCCGAAGTATTGCTGATCATTGGCTTGCTGATGCTGGGGTTTGTGCCGGTGCTTGCCGGGCAAGTTCGGCTTGTTGAATTGCTGTTGGGCATTGAGATTATCGAAGTCAATGCGCGCTTCTCTGTGCAGCCATTTCCTGTTGTGGTGCACATTATTACGGCATCACTTTACGCTTGGGTCGGTGCCTTCCAGTTTTCCAGTACATTGAGACGCAAGGCCCCAGGTTGGCACCTCGCGGCAGGGCGCGTGCTGGTACTCAGTGGCTTGCTGTTGGCCTTCAGCGGATTGTGGATGAGCGTGGTTCATGTCTCGGAAACGGATGGGCCAGTATTGATGTTCTTCCGGCTGATCGTAAGTGCGGGGATGATCGTTGCGCTGGTATTGGGCGTGTGGGCCATTATGCGCCGCCAGATTGAGCAGCACCGTGCTTGGATGCTGCGGGCTTATGCGCTGGCAATGGGGGCGGGTACGCAGGTTTTCACTCTAACTCTTGGGGTGTTGATGATTGGCACGCTGAGCGCCGCGACCACTGCGTGGCTGATGGGGGCTGGGTGGATCATTAATGTACTGGTGGCGGAATGGATAGTCCGCGACAAGTGGTCGGTAAAAGCATGACATAAGTCATTCGCAGAATAGGGGTACGGCTGCTATCATCTAACTAAGTTTCTAGGCGGAGCAACTCCAATGCGTAAGCACAGCTTCATCACGCTATTGCTGGCTTTGTTAGTGTCATTTGTGTCGGCCGATCAGGAAAAGGCTTTGGCCTTGCTGACCCAGATGGATCAGCTCTATCAACAGGATGCCGCGCAAGCCCGCATGACAATGCACATCGTCACCCCGGATTTCGAACGCACGCTCACCTTAGACTCATGGTCATTGGGGTTGGATTACGCCTTGGTTCGTGTATTGGAGCCCGTGCGTGATCGTGGTGTGAGTACCCTCAAGCGCGAAGGCGAGATGTGGAACTTCCTGCCCCGGGTCAACCGTACCGTGCGGGTGTCGCCGTCTATGATGATGGGCAGTTGGATGGGGTCGGACTTTACCAACGATGACCTGATGCGTGAAACCTCGTGGGTGGATGAATATGACGTACGCCTTGACGAGCAGGGCGATCTCTACGTTTTACATCTGATCCCGCGAGAGCAAACGGTGACCGTGTGGGGCGCGATGGAAATCACCCTGAGACAGTCCGATCTGTTGCCGGTCAGCCAGCGTTATTTCGATGAATCGGGCGAGCTGATGCGCGTGATGGAATTCAGCGATATCCGGGACTTCGGCTCAGTCACGTTGCCCGCCACCATGACGTTACGCCCGGTAAACAAGCCGGGGCAGGTAACGCGTATCACCTATGAAGCCTTGTCGTTTGATGTGGATTTAGACGAGTCCTTCTTCTCTCTACAAAATTTACGGCGCGTGCCATAGGAGACGCACTATGTTGATGTGGGTGCTGGCCTTACGCAACATTCTGCGCAATCGGCGGCGCACGGTTCTTACCTTATTGAGTATGTCCGGTGGGTATTTGCTGGTGTCGGTGATGTATTCGATGAACGAGGGCAGTTACGATCAGGTGTTGCAGTATTTCACCCGCGACACCACCGGGCATGTACAGCTCACGGCGCCAGGATACATCGAGCGCCCTAATCTGTATCGCACCCTTGCCGTGTCGGCTGATGGCCTGAGCCGTCTGGCTGCGCTGCCCGAGGTGCGGGCGGTGTCGGCACGCATTGAAAGCGGTGCCTTGGCGTATGGTGAAGAAAAAAGCTTACCGGTCGAGGTGAAAGGTTTGATCCCCGAGCGCGAAGCAGAGCTGTCTTATCTGGCGGAAAAAATCACCGCAGGGCGCTATTTTACCGACCAACTGACCTCCGATGGCCTCTATGAAGCAATGATCGGCGCATTGACCGCGCGGCAATTGAATTTATCTGTGGGTGACGACATCGTGCTGTTGTCGCAAGGTGCCGACGGGTCGATGGCGAATGATCTTTATCGGGTTACCGGCATCATCGGCGACACCGATGGGGCAGAAAGTCGCTGGGTGGCAATACCATTGCAAGCCGCACAGGCGTTTTTTGTGTTGCCCGAACAAGCGCACCGATGGTTGGTGGTCGGAGAGGATTATCGGCACTCAGCACAAGTACGACAGGCGGTAGATGCGTGGGTTACCAACGCAGGTTTTACTGACCCGGTGGTCGTTTCGACATGGCAGGAAGTCGCGCGCGAATTCTATGAATTGATGGAGGCAGACAAAGAAGACGGGATGTTTGCCAGTTACATTTTGATCTTCCTAGTCTGTGTGGGCGTGCTCAATACGGTACTGATGTCGGTAATGGAACGCACGGGCGAGTTCGGCGTATTGAAAGCCATCGGAACGCCGCCGCAGCGGATATTTTCATTGATCGTGCTGGAAACCTTACTGCTGGCCTTATTGGGTTGCGGTATCGGGTTTTTGCTGGCGTTCCCGCTGAACCTGTGGATGACCCTAGTTGGCGTAGAGCTGGCCGAGCCTATTGATATTTCGGGCATCGTGTTCAGTCATTATCGCGGGCAAATGTCGTTAACGGTTTTCCTTATGCCAGCACAGATCATCTTTGTTGCCGCGATATTGATTTCCCTGTTGCCAGCGTGGCGCGCCAGCCGATTGGTGCCAGTCGATGCCATGAGGGCTTTGTAATGGGCATTTTTCAACCGCAACACTGGCAACTGGCGTTGCGCAATCTACAACGCAACCGGCGGCGCACCTTGTTAACCGGGCTGATCATTGCATTGAGCACGGCGGCACTGATCTTAACCGATGCGTTTGTGGTGGGCTTTACCGATGCCACTGTGCGTTCGGCCACTCGCATGTTTCCGGGCGATGCGCAAATCCACCATGTAGACTACTTAGCGGAACGCGATGAAGCGTTCTATCTGGCAAGCCCTGGACCGCTGTTGGCGTCTTTGGTGCGAGAGCCTTCCGTCGCCGACGCCGCACCGCGTGCCTTGGCCTTCGGGATGATTTCCAGTGCTGCCGACAACCGCGCCGTGCAAGTCATGGGTATTGCTCCGGCGGCAGAAGCTCAGGTATCGCGCTTGGCCGATGTGATGGTAGCGGGGGAGTATTTGGCGGATTCTGGCCCGACGGGTCAGCTCTTAATGGGGCGGCGGTTAGCCGAGCTGTTGGAGGTGGGCTTGGGCGACCGCATTGTGGTGTCGGTGCACAACCAAGAATACAACAGCGCCGAGCAGCAGTTGTTCCGCGTCAGCGGGTTGTTTCATTTTAATGCCAAGGGTTTCGATGAAGAGGTCGTTTTCATCCTGTTGCCGCGCCTGCAAAGCATGCTGGCAATTGGCGACGGGGTGCATGAAATTGCCTTCAACATGCAGAACGCCAGTTTAGCGAGTGACCCCGATTTACCGTTGTGGCAACAACTGAGCGGCCCGGATGTGCGTGCCGAAGGTTGGACGACCTTGATGCCACAACTCGCCAGCATGTTGGCACTAACCGGCTCGAGCATGGCCATCATCGGGGTGATCTTGTTCATTCTGGCCGGTCTGGGTGTGACCAATGGCATCTTTATGTCGATCTATGAGCGGACTTGGGAAATTGGCGTGTTGCTGGCGGTCGGCACGCGGCGGCGCGGTGTGTTTGCCTTGATCATGGCCGAAACCCTGCTGTTGGCCTTAGGTGCGGTGCTGGTGGGCATGTTGATGGGGTGGGGAGGAACGCTGTGGTTTGGCGCTGTAGGCATCGACTATGGCTCGATGGAGATTTCCGGGGTGGCGGTGGCTGAGGTCATTCGCGCGGAAGTGCAGACCGCGCAGTACACGGTGTTCCCGGTGGCCGTGGTGGCGCTCACTTTAGTGGCTGCGCTGTACCCCGCAACGTACGCCGCTCGAATTCTGCCGGCGAAAGCCTTGCATAAAAGCCTTTAAGGAGTGTCTGGAATGAAACCGGTTATAGAAACGCGACAACTGAGCAAGCATTACGGGGCGGGAGACACGCTGGTTAAAGCACTGGATGATGTGAGTATGGTGATTCAGCCCGGCGAGTTCACCGCCATTGTCGGGCCTTCGGGTTCTGGCAAATCGACCCTGTTGCAGTTGATGGGCGGCTTGGATACGCCATCGACCGGCGAGGTTCGTCTGAGCGACAAGGCCATCTCCCTGATGAGCGGAAAGGAGCTGTCCGATTTTCGGCGTGACCACATCGGTTTTATCTTCCAAGCCTACAACCTGATTCCCGTGCTCAGCGCTGCAGAGAATTGCGAATACATCATGCTGTTGCAAGGCGTACCCAAAGCAGAACGCCAGCGTCGGGTAGACGCCATGTTGGCGCGGGTAGGGTTGGAAGGCAAAGCGCATCGACGCCCGAAAGAGTTGTCCGGTGGTCAGCAGCAGCGCGTTGCGGTGGCACGGGCTATGGTGAGCCAGCCCGACATTATTTTAGCCGATGAACCGACGGCGAATCTGGATTCCCAAACCGGTAAAGACCTGTTGGACATGATGCATGAGTTGAACCGAAAGGAAGGTATGACGTTCGTGTTTTCTACCCACGACCCCATGATCATGGAGCGGGCCAGTCGCTTGGTGCAGTTACGAGATGGCCGGATAGAACAGGATGAGCGTCGTGGTTAAAAACTTTCCCCTAGTGGGTTGTGCCTTGGCAGCCTTGCTTGTGGCTGTACCAGCGAGCAGCGAAAGCTGGGTCGATGTCAACTTGGGTAGTGAACTGCAGCGTCCGAACGAACAGACGGTAGTCGACCAGACTGCGCTTATACGGCTGAATACCCAATACGCCGCACCCGCAGGTGTTACCCTGAACGCGCATTATGGTTTGGCCCAGCGTGTACGGTTGGTGGACGAGCCGGGCACCGGTATTGCTGATGCCCAGTCCATGGGGGCTGATTTCCGCCTTTGGGATTTGCCTGCCGAACTGTGGCGTAGTGATGGTGATAATTGGGTTATCGAACAGAACCTCGACACCTTACATGGGGTGTTTTATTGGGGTGAGCAAGAGTTCACGGCTGGCCGACAGCCCATCAGCTTGGGAGTTTCTCGGCAATTTTCTCCATTGGATGTGGTGGTGCCACAGCGCATTGGCGCGCAGGAACGCAGTTATCGGCCCGGTGTTGATGCTATTCGTTGGCGGAACCCACTGGGTTTAACCGGTGAAATGGATGTGGGCTGGGTTTTTGGTCAGGATAACTTGCTGTTTGCCCGTGCCACGCAGCAATGGGGTACGGTGTCTGCGGAATTCACGGCTCTAACACTCAATCAAGCGCAATGGATCGTCGGCTTGAGCACTCAAACCTATGCCGGTGATTGGGGGCTTTGGCAGGAATCTGCATGGCTGCAAGACGATGTGCTGTCGGGGGCTCGAATCACCTTGGGTGTGGATCGTTCGGTTTGGCGCGATGTCTATGTGGTCGCGGAGTATCACTATAATGGGGTCGGTGAAGCAGCCAATATGACGTCGGATTTCTTTCAGAAAGGGCTGGTTACGCTTGGGAAACAGCACTATGTGGCACTGAACGCCAGCGCTACTCCGTCGCCTTTGGTGAACCTGAATTTAGGTTTGCTGCACAATATTCAAGATACCGACACACTGTTGCTCGGCAATGTGGGTCGCAGCTTGGGTAACAACACGCAAGTTGATGCTACTTTCGAAGTGCCACTGACCGAGCACGATAGCGGGACGGAATTTGCGCAAATCCCTCTGCGCCTAGCCGTATTGTGGTCGACGGTGTTCTAGCGATAGCTAAACAGTCTAACGAAACCGCTCCGCCCGAAACGGCTGCATATCAATCGCTGTAGGCTCACCCGTCATCAATTCAGCCAACAAGCGTCCTGTTGGCGGGCCCAGGGTAAAGCCTTGGTGGCCGTGCCCGAAAGCCAACCATAAGCCTTCGTGCTTGGGTGCCGGGCCAATGATGGGTTTCATATCGGGTAAACAGGGGCGGGCGCCTTTCCACGGTGTCGGGTCGGCTCGTTCGCCAATATCGAACAGCTTGCGTGCCTCGCGTTCGGCGGCGTCTAACTGGCTGTAAGAGGGCGGTGCTTCCAAATTAGCAAGCTCGGCACCAGTGGTCAGGCGAATGCCGTACTTCATGGGTTCCAGCAAGTAGCCTTTTTCGCTGTCCATCAACCAGTAGTTCAGAGCGGCGTGTTGTTCCTTGGGCTGGTGGTAATGCATGTGGTAGCCGCGTTTAACAAACAGCGGGAAATCGTAACCCAGTGGAGCCAGGTATTTTTGCGACCAAGGGCCAAGGGCGACGACCACCTCGTCCGCTGTGTGTTGCCCATCGCTTGTCGTCACCTGCCAACCGTTGCCAAAGGGCGCAATACCTTGGAGCTCTGCTTGGGCAAAGACTACGCCCAGCGATTCGGCGTGGCGCGCATAGGCTTGCACCAAGTCACCGGGGGATTGTACGGTCCAAGAGTTCCGCCAATGAATGGCGCCGGTGATCGCCGGAGACAAGCCGGGTTGTAGCCGTTCTAGTTCGGCGCGCGACAGCGCTGCCCACTCGGCGCCCATAGCGCGAGCCTGTTCACCGTCTTGCATGGCTTTGTCGAATGCGCCTTGGGGTGCGATACAACTGCAGCCAGCCTTTTTTCTGCACCAAATGCTCTGCCCCGGAGGCTGCCATCATCGGCCCGTGCTCGTCGGTACACAGCGCAATGATAGAGCCGTATTCCGGTACGATCTTGCGGTAACGGTACGGCAGGGAATTCAACCAATAGCTGAACAACGGATTTGCTGCGGCCACCATGCCGGTCGGGCGGTAGCGAATGTCGATGCGTCGGTTCGGCAATACCTTCAAGAGGGTTTTCACATCGCGCGGGAAGGCATAAGGGGCAATGGCTTCGCGCTGAATGATCCCGGCGTTGCCAAAAGATGTTTCTTGCCCGGGCAAGCCACGGTCCAACAACAGCACCTGGCGGCCACGTTGCGCTAAATGCCATGCGATGCTGACACCGACAATGCCCGCGCCTAAAACGATCGTTTGTTGTGTCATATGCAGTGCAGATCCCTGTTCATGTTCTATGAGTATAGAAGTCTGTCGACAAACATAAAATAAGACATTTCTAATGTTGATAATAAGAAAATACTAATATAAGATGTTTCTTATGTTCTTAGATGAAACCGTAAGTGGGAGAGACAACATGAGCAACATCAACATTAAAACCTTTTACGACGAAGCGACCTTCACACTGACGTATGTCGTGTCTGACCCAGCAACGAAGGATGCTGTGGTGATAGACCCGGTGCTGGACTACAACCCGATTGGCAGTAAGGTGTCTGATACGTCTTATCAGCAGGTGGTTGAGTACATTAATACAGCAGACCTGAAGCTGCATTATGTACTTGAAACCCATGCGCATGCGGACCATTTGAGTTCCAGTCAGTTGTTCCGTGACGACTTTCCGGGCGTGCAAGTGGCCGTCAGTGAGCGTATTCGACAAGTGCAGGGCGTGTTCAAGGGCGTGTATAACCTTGATGACAGCTTTGTAGCCAACGGCGAGCAGTTTGATCGCTTGATCGAAGATTACGAGGTACTAGAGGCGGGCAGTTTACGCATTGAAGCACTGCCGACACCGGGGCATACGCCAGCGTGTTTGACGTTCCATATTGACGACGCTGTGTTTACAGGTGATGCGTTGTTTATGCCCGACTTCGGTACCGGCCGTTGTGACTTCCCAGCCGGTGACGCGCGTACGCTGTACAAAGCCATTCAGAAAAATCTGTACAGCTTG
The DNA here is from genome assembly GCA_049115955.1 of Natronospirillum sp. Classification (GTDB taxonomy): domain Bacteria; phylum Pseudomonadota; class Gammaproteobacteria; order Pseudomonadales; family Natronospirillaceae; genus Salinispirillum. Next base: position 113,493 of record JAGDZJ010000018.1, on the reverse strand, counting down.
CCCGATGCAACGCGTGTTTTTGTCGGTCACGACTACCAGCCCGGTGGCCGTGAACTGCAGTACGAAACCACCATCGGTGAAGAGAAGGCGAAAAACATTCAGTTGAAAGCCGACACATCGGAAGACGAGTTCGTACAGTTCCGGGAAAACAAGGACAAAACCTTGGCGGCCCCTAAACTGATTTACCAAAGCATTTTGGTGAACATTGATGCAGGGCACCTGCCGAAGCAAGAAAGTAACGGTAAGCGTTATTTGAAGATTCCTTTGAACATCACGACGCAATAGTTGGCGACCGTAGGATGAAAAAGAAGGGCAAGTGACTGCCCTTCTTATTTGTGTGCTTCTACACCGGACATTGGTTAAAAAATCAGACTCAGGGTGGCAAAAGGCCCGTGTTGAAAGCCAGTGATCGAAAGCTCACGAGTAATTTCGTACGACTCTATTTCAGACTCTTCACCTTGGCCTTGACCAAAGACATACCCCGATGCTCGGTAGCCTGCCTGGGCTGATATGCCTGCGCCCCACAATCGACTGGAACGGCGTTGCACCTGATAGCCCAACTCGGCGTTGAACGACGCACCAAAGAGCGGCACGCGTTCTTCACGGGTTTGCGTAACCTCCGCCAACGCTGCATCACCTATGTCACCGCCGTCCGTAATCCAGCCCATACCGAAGCCTGCGTTACCGTCTATATAAAATGCGTTGTAGTTGGTCTCATAGCGTCGACTATAGGCCAGTTGGTCGTAACCGACATGCAGTTGCACAAGGTTCACGGTTAAGTCTGGCACAAAGGTGCTGTAGACAATGTCTTGCTGCTGATTGCTGAAGCCAACGACGGCGGGTTGAGTCTGTCGTTGATAACTCAGGCCGTAGTACAAACCGCGTTCCATAGTGGCGTATAGCGCCATGCGCAGTCGTTCAATCGTGATGTCATCGAACGATTGTCGTTCGCCCGGCAGGCGCGTATCTGCAGCCCCCCATAATTCGGCGCGGTCCAGCTCGAAACGGAGGCCTGTTTGGCTGTCGGACATTTCTCCTAGGCGGTTCAAGTCCAACACCAGTGACAACCAGCGTGATGCTTTGGCAATGCGGTCATCTAGCTGTTGCAAGTAACTCAGGGCCAAGTATCGACCACCCACGCGGCCTTCAAGCGCAAACAAGGTGCCCCAGCCGGGTTCAAGCTCATAATTTACTCGTGAGTGTCGACCGCTATTGAGGTCATCTTTGAATTCTACGCTGTTCCACATCACGCTATTAACGCGTTGAACACCGCTGCTGGCTTGCAGTTCGAAAAAGCTCTCGCGATTGAACTGCGCGGGTAGGTCAGGCCATGGGTTGAGTGCATTTGCCCAACTGTCGACGGGATGATGCAACGCAAACGTTTGGCGTTGGGTGGTGTTCCGCGCTTGCACGATGATGTCATCATCCACCACCATCACTTGCGGACTGAAACCCAGGTTGCGGTCCATCGAGTGAGCTAACCAACCGTGTTGCCGGTGTTCTGTGCTCAAATCCACCTCGGCGCCATAAAGGCCTTTGTTATAGGCATTGATGTACTTGTAGGCCACCAGGTAGAGCTGGTGTTCGGTACGCGGGTAGACGGACAGTATTTCTGACCGGTCACCGCGCGCGGAGAGTGAAATGCCCGAGTCCGCGCAGCTCGACAGGCTACAGGCCCATAAAGTGTCGTCATCCAGGCGGAGAACAATAGCGACTTGACTGTTTAGGCCCGTTGTCACCGTGAAATCACGGACGCCTTCCGGAAAGGTGATCAGGGTTTCTCGGCGGCCTTGATGATCTGCACGTGTGGCGTTTTCATTCGTCACTTGAAGCAAAGAGCCGTCAGGCAATATGGAATTGATAGACGTCGTGCTCGAACGGGGCGAAAACTCCCGACGCACTCCTTGGTCGTTAATAAGCCAATAGGAAACGTTAAAGGTCTCTTCGTCATCGCGGTAAACGGGGATGGCTCGCCGGTATAGCAAAAAGGCTTGATCGGCATGTCGGCCAGCCGCTACCGTCGAAATTTCGTAGCGAGAAGGATAGCTCCGTAAGACGCGGCCATCGTGATTGACCAATTGTGGGGGGCAGTCGCCTACACTGTCGCATTCGACAACTAAATTGACCGACGGGTATTGCCGTTGATCTCGCAGCTCGTCAAGAGTGGTGATGTCCTCTCGCCACTCGCCCACAATGACTTCTTGCCCGGTGTTACTTTGAGTAACTCCCGAATAGGCAAACAGCAGGGCCAGCACACACGCTGTCCAAGTGATAATTCGCATGCGTAACTTCCCGTTCTGCATTTTTTATCCTTGAGCTATATGGCTCTACAGAGCGCAATTATAGGGCGTTGTCCGGTGGGTGTCTCGCACTACGACCATTGGCATAAGTACAAACTTTTTTTACCCAAGTTTGCTCAAGAATTCTGACACAATTTATTCATATAACCATCATACGAAAGTCACATTAGGTGCCTATGGTGGAGCGGTCTTTCACATTACCTGAGGTATCTAACGATGCGCTCCATGACACTTGTATTGGCGTTGTCACTTGCTGCGCCCGCCGCACTGGCACAGTTCACACTGGATTCTCGCTACACCGATAACGATGGCGATCTGGTCGCTGACATTCCAACAAATTCTGCACAATGGGCTAATCCTAACACCTTGGTTTTTGCTTATACGCCGGTAGAAGACCCTGCAGTATACGCTGAAGTCTGGCAGCCGTTTCTGGATCACATGGCGTCACTCACCGGCAAGCGGGTTCAGTTTTTCCCTGTGAACTCAAACGCCGCGCAGATTGAAGCTATGCGTTCAGGTCGCCTGCATATTGCGGGTTTCAACACCGGTTCTAACCCACTGGCCGTGGCCTGTGCCGGTTTCCGTCCTTTCGCCATGATGGCTGGAGAAGACGGTAGCTTCGGTTATGAAATGGAGTTCATCACGCACCCGACTTCAGGCATTAACCGCATTGAAGATTTAGCAGGGCGCACGCTGGCTTTTACTTCTGAAACGTCGAACTCGGGCTTTAAAGCACCGCAAGCCTTGCTTGGAGCCAATTACAGTTTGGTCGTTGAACGTGACTATAACCCGGCGTTTTCCGGCGCACACGACAACTCGATTTTGGGTGTGGTTAACCGCGACTATGATGCCGCTGCTATCGCCAATTCGATTGCCGACCGTATGGTGGCACGTGGTGTGGTCAAAGAAGACGACTATAAGGTCATCTATCAGTCGGACAGTTTCCCAACGACCGGATATGGCACGGTATACAACCTGCACCCTGATCTTCAAGCGAAAATACAAGAAGCCTTCTTCACTTTCGATTGGGCTGGTACGCCAATGGAAGCAGAGTTCTCCCAGTCCGGTGAAGCTCAATTTATTCCCATCACCTTCCAGCAGCATTGGTCGGTAATTCGCGAAATCGATCAGGCCATGGGTGTGCAATACACCTGTCGCTAAGCCTTTCTATAGGATGAGCACCGCTTCGCGGGCGCTCCAAGTAAAGCGAACTCCGTCTCGGCGGTGTTCGCTTTGTTGTTGCTAACGATAGTGCATTTTGTGCCGTAACTTGCGGCGCTGTGGAGTACAACATGCTGACGGTAGACGCATTAAATAAAACCTATAAGACGGGAGACAAAGCCTTAACCGATGTCTCTTTTAACGTGCCTAAAGGGCAGGTGGTGGGGTTGATCGGACCATCCGGAGCAGGGAAGTCGACACTGATCCGCTGCATCAACCGTCTGGTTGAGCCAACGGGCGGCAAAATCTTGATAAATGATCTGAATATCACGGGATTGTCATCGGCTGACTTGCGCCGTGCCCGTCGTCGCATTGGCATGATCTTCCAAGAATATGCATTGGTAGAACGCTTGACCGTAATGGAGAACGTGCTGTCGGGGCGTCTTGGTTATGTATCGTTTTGGCGTAGCTTTTTACGCAAGTTTCCCGGTGAAGACATCGCTAAAGCCTACCGGTTATTGGATCGTGTTGGTCTGATGGCACATGCGGATAAACGCGCTGACGCCTTGTCGGGTGGCCAGCGGCAGCGGGTGGGTATTGCCCGCGCTTTGGAGCAAGACCCTGAATTACTGTTGATTGATGAACCGACGGCCAGCCTGGACCCGAAGACCAGCCGTCAGATCATGCGGTTGCTGGTCGAAATCTGTAACGAAAGTGGCTTGCCAGCCATCATCAACATTCACGACGTCGTGCTGGCTCAGCAGTTCACCGACCGTATTATCGGGTTGCAAGCCGGTAAAATTGTGTTCGACGGCGCACCCAGTCAACTGACCGAAGAGGTTCTTACCCAAATTTATGGCGAAGAAGACTGGACGGCCATGCGCAAAGGCGCGGTGGAAGATGCTGCGGAAGAGGCCGCCAGTGAGCGGGAAGCCAAGCGCTTGGTGGCCGCGCTATGATCACAAAACCTTATCCTACGCATTGGCGGCGTCCACCGCAGATCATTAAGGCGCGCCATTGGCGCTGGCTGTTCCTGATCGGCGCGCTGACCTACCTCTACGTTGCTATTGGTACCGTGGACGTGAATTGGGCACGCGTGATGGAGGGATTGGAACGCGGACAGCGTTTCGTCGCGGGCTTCCTGCAGCCGGACTTCACCACACGCTGGCGTGATATCTCGCGCGGTTTGGTAGAAAGCCTGACCATGACGCTAACCTCAACCGTCGTGGGCGTGCTTATTTCGATTCCTATCGGGCTTGGGGCTGCGCGTAATCTGGCGCCCGCGTGGGTGTACATGATCTGCCGCAGCATTATAGCGTCCAGCCGTGCACTGCAAGAAATCGTGGTGGCTATTTTCTTTGTCGCGCTGTTTGGCTTCGGTGCCTTTGCCGGCTTCCTGACGCTGACGTTCGCCACCATCGGCTTTATTGGCAAGTTGCTAGCGGAAGACATAGAAGACATTGACGAAGCGCAGGCGGAAGCGATTCGGGCGACCGGGGCTTCGTGGTTCCAGTTGATCAACTATGCGGTGCAGCCGCAGGTCATGCCGCGCTTGGTAGGCTTGTCGCTGTATCGCTTAGACATCAATTTTCGCGAAAGTGCCGTCATCGGCATCGTTGGTGCCGGTGGTATTGGTGCGACACTGAACACGTCGCTCTCGCGTTATGAATACGACAGCTCTGGCGCTATTTTGCTGATCATCATACTGATCGTGATGGCCACGGAATACTCATCAGGACATCTGCGGAAGTTAGTGAAATGACCTTATTGAATGATTCGATGGAATGGCGTCATCGTACGCCGAAGACACGCCTGTTGCTGTGGGTGTTCTGGATGTTGTTGGTGGCCCTGTTCGTATGGTGCTGGAACGTAATGACTGAAAACACCATGTGGGTGTTTGTGTACGATGCGCCCACTGCAGCAGCCGATTTGTTGGATCGCGCCTTTCCACCGCGCTGGGAGTACATGAACCGCTTGTGGAAACCGCTGTGGGACACCATCAACATGGCGACCTTGGGTACCTTGTTGGGCATTGTTATGGCGGTGCCGTTGGCGTTCCTGGCGGCCAGTAACAACACACCGTCGCGCTTGATTCTCCGTCCGTTTGCGTTGTTGTGTATCGTGGCTTCACGTTCGATCAACTCGTTGATCTGGGCGTTGTTGTTGGTGTCCATCTTGGGGCCAGGCTTGCTGGCGGGTATCTTGGCGATTGCCTTTCGTTCGATCGGCTTTATCGGCAAGCTGCTGTATGAAGCCATTGAAGAAACCGATGTGTCTCAAATCGAAGCCATTACGGCGACCGGAGCGTCGCGCGGGCAGATACTAAGCTACGGCATCGTGCCGCAGGTGCTGCCAGCATTCTACGGAATTAGCGTGTTCCGGTGGGACATTAATATCCGTGAAAGTGCGATTCTTGGGCTGGTTGGCGCAGGCGGTATCGGCGCGCAACTGCAGGCGAGCATGAACGTGCTGGCATGGCCTCAGGTGACCTTGATCATCCTCGTGGTACTGGCCACGGTGGTGTTCAGTGAGTGGGTCTCGGCCAATGTGCGCAAGGCGGTCATTTAACCGCTGATTGTTGGCCCTCTAATAAGGGTATCTCTATGGCGGAAGAGCGCAGCCTCATCCGCCATTCTTTAGACTTTCCCAACGAATGCGGCGCTCTAACGTCCAGTCTGCCAGTGGCAGGTCAATGTTAAAACGGTGCGATAACTCCAACAGGCCGGGCGCGCACCGGCCAATACTGACCTCAATCCCATTCTCTGTGCCGTAATCGACGATCTCACGCAGTGCTAACAGCGCGCTGTAACGCAGTTGGTGGGCATGGTTTACGTCTATCAATAACCGCTTGCAGGTCGGGCTCAAACCATCGATGACTTGCTGTGGCAATGACTTCGCAGCGGCGAAGTACAAACTGCCACTGACTTGCACGAAGAACGTATCTGAGGCCTCGTGTACCATTGATTCATCATCGGTGCTTGGCCATGGCATCAGTTGGTCGTTCACGCAGGTAAACCAACGCAGATCAGCGCGGCTGGTCTGGTGCAAAAACAGCCCAATACCGAGCGCGACCCCCAACAGAATGGCGTAGTGAAAAGGTATGGCCAATGTGGCACCTAGAGTGATAACAAACAGCACGCGGGTTTGGCGATTGGCGCGCCACAATGTGGCAATGCTAGGTTGATCCAACATAGACCACGCCGTTGCAACCAAAAGCCCGGCAATAACGCCCAACGGGATCTGCTGTACCCATTGCCCACCAAACAACAAGACGGGCAGTAAAAGCAATGCTGCCAGCATCGGAGCGAGACGCGTCTGGGCATTACCCAGTTTTAGCAGGGCTGAACGCGTGAGGCTAGCAGATGCCGGAAAGCTGCTGGCAAAGGCTGCAATAACATTGGCGATCCCTTGAGCGCGCAATTCTGTCGTCAACCGATGCATTTCACGGTTGGCGCGTAACGTGACGATCAGCTCAAGCGAGCCAATCATGGCGATCGCCAAGGCCGGTGTGAGGAGTTGCAGCCAGAGGTCCGGGTCTATGCTGGGCCAAGCCCCTTGGGGCCAGCCATCACTAATGCTGGCTGCCGAGCCAAGAAATACAATACCCTGTTGTAAGTGGTCGGGCAGCGTTATGGCAATAGCACTGGCGATGATCAGCACCAACAAGGCAACGGGCCAGCGCGGCAACCATCGTTTACCGAGCAAGACGGCGACCAGCGAGCTAACACCTAAGGCAACGCCAATGGCATCAATGCGCTGCCACTCAAGGTTGTACAGCGCCTGTGTTTGAGCGGTTGCTGTCCGCACCCCCTGCATAGGCTGACCTAAGAGATCGTCGATTTGCATCCAGGCAATCAACAACGCCGCGCCGGTGGCAAAGCCCAGCATGACCGCTTCTGGAATGAAATTGAAAATACGTTCGGCGCGCGCCCAGACAATGACCAGCCGCCAAGCACCGGCCAAGATCGTCAATACCGCCATGGCGGGCAGTAATAGGTCGGGAGAGAGGGCAAAGGGCGCTAACGAAGCCAACACGATCAAGCCCGTAGTATTCGTAGGCCCCACCGTGATGCGATGGCTCTTGCCCAGTAACGCCGCTAAGGCACCGGCAACAATCGCCGTAGATAACCCGTACATAGGTGGCAAGCCCGCCAACATGGCGTAAGCCAAGCACTGCGGCAGGCCAACCAAGGCCACCAATAAACCAGCGCTCACGTCTTGGCTGAGATGATGGAAATTGGCTGAATTGAATCGTTTCGTCATGGCAGCATTGTAGGGCAGTAAAAAGTGACCAGCAATCAGATCACTCCCTCCTACGATACTCCCTAGGCGTTACGCCGAAGCGCCGCTTAAAGCACTTGCTCAGATATCCCACATCCGGCATGCCTACCTCTTCAGCGAGTTGTGCCAGATTCTGGGTTTTGCTGCGGTGATCGGGCTGTCGATGTTTGGTATCGCGTCGTTGCTGAGTCTGGCAGGGGAGCTGTTGTTGGTGATGAAAATTGTTGGGGGGCTGTATCTGGTCTGGCTGGGTATCCAGGTGTGGCGCTCACCCTCACCTGGTGGTGGAGTGGGCGTCCTAAAGGGTAGAGTTAGCCGTTGGAATATGGCGCGACAGGGATTCCTGGCCGCTTTGGCTAACCCCAAAGCGATCCTGTTTTTTGCGGCGTTTCTGCCTCAGTTTATCAATCCTGAGGTAGACCTCTGGCTGCAGTTTCTCATTATGGCGGCTACGTTTGTGCTGATAGAGTGTCTGACCGAGCTGTTCATCGCAGGGTTTGCCGGTCGTGTATCCGGGTGGTTGGGGCGTTGTGGCAAGGGGTTCAACCGGGTCTGTGGCAGTCTGTTCATACTGATCGGTGCCTGGCTTCCTCTAAGCAGTTAAAGGCGGGCGCAGGCCGCCCAATGCCACCAGCAACCCAGCGCTTACGTCGTTGCTGAGCTGATGAACATTGGCTGAGTTGAATCGCTTCGTCATGGCAGCATTGTAGGACGATAGCCGTTCTAGCAACAGGGTTAACTCCTCCTAAAGTAGGAGGTTTTCCCACCTAAGGCAGCATGTCGTGGGTTGTCTTGCGGTGTTTAGAATGATGGTGCTCAGAAGAGGTTCAGAGACCTTTTTAATAACAACAAGATAAGAGGTACGCATCATGATCTATGTTAATCCTGGTCAACCCGGCTCTACCGTATCCTTGAACGCCCAGTATGAAAACTTTATCGGTGGCGAGTGGGTAAAACCCCTAAATGGTAAGTATTTCGATAACATCTCGCCTGTTACCGGGCGCGAGTTTTGCCGTATACCGCGTTCGACGGCTGAAGACATTGAACTCGCCTTGGATGCCGCGCATGCGGCAAAAGCGGCGTGGGGCAAAACGTCGGTGACCGAGCGTTCTAACATTCTGCTGACGATTGCTGATCGTTTGGAGCAGAATCTTGAAATGATGGCGATCGCCGAAACCTGGGACAACGGTAAAGCGGTGCGTGAAACCCTGAATGCCGATATTCCGCTTGCCGTCGATCACTTTCGTTATTTTGCCGGAGTCATCCGAGCGCAAGAAGGTTCCATTGGTGAAATTGACAGCAATACGATTGCCTATCACTTCAATGAACCTTTGGGCGTGGTCGGTCAGATCATTCCGTGGAACTTCCCGCTGTTGATGGCGGCGTGGAAGCTGGCACCTGCCTTGGCCACTGGTAATTGCATTGTGTTGAAGCCGGCCGAGCAAACGCCGTGGTCAATTCTTAAATTTATGGAACTGGTGGGTGATTTACTGCCTGCAGGTGTGCTCAATGTGGTGAATGGCTTTGGGGCAGAAGCTGGTCAGGCATTGGCTACCAGCAAACGCATTGCCAAAATTGCCTTTACGGGCTCTACGCCCGTCGGTGCTCACATCATGAAATGTGCCGCCGAGAATATCATTCCGTCTACGGTTGAGCTGGGCGGAAAATCCCCCAACATCTATTTTAAAGACGTGTTAGACCACGAGGACAGTTACCTGAGCAAGTGTGTAGAAGGTGTGGTGTTGGCGTTTTTCAATCAGGGCGAAGTCTGTACCTGTCCGTCGCGGTTGCTGATTCAAGAAGACATTTATGATCGGTTTATTGCCATGGTGATTGAACGCACCAAGCAGATCAAACGCGGCAACCCTTTGGATTCCGAGGTGATGGTGGGGGCGCAAGCGTCGGCCGAGCAGTACGATAAAATTCTTTCGTATTTCACCATCGCAGCCGAAGAAGGTGCGCAAGTGTTGATGGGTGGCGGCAAGGAGAAGCTGGGTAATGACCTCGATGCAGGCTACTACATTCAGCCCACGCTGCTGAAAGGCCACAACAAGATGCGCGTGTTCCAAGAGGAGATTTTTGGCCCTGTGGTGTCGGTGACCACCTTCAAAACTGAAGAAGAAGCCTTGGCCATTGCCAACGACAGCGAGTTCGGCTTGGGTGCCGGCTTGTGGACGCGCGACATGAACCGTGCTTATCGCATGGGACGAGCCATAGAAGCCGGTCGCGTATGGACCAACTGCTATCATCACTACCCCGCACATGCTGCGTTTGGCGGTTATAAGAAGTCGGGTGTGGGCCGTGAGAATCACAAGATGATGCTCAGCGCCTACCAGAACACCAAGAACATGTTGGTCAGTTACGATGTTAATCCGATGGGCTTTTTCTAAGCTCGCGTGATGAGGCAGGTGCTCCCTCAGGCTCAGTCATGAGTGTTGGGGGTGCATCTGCAATCCATTTTGTGGCACTCTCAATATATATCAATATATTTATCAATATTCTCAATGGTTGCTGAAGTATCACACCATGTCGAACACATCACTTGCCATCTATCCGGCTTGGTCTGACGCCATAGACCCCATCGAAGTGGCGCAGTCGCTGGCCGATCAATTTGCGGACAAGCCCGTACATACGGTGTTGTTCTTTTGCTCGGCGGAATACGCGTTGGCACCGCTTGCAGATGCGCTCAACAGGTATTTACCCGCAGTACAACTGATTGGTTGTACGACGGCGGGTGAGATCAATGCGCAGGGCTACGCACGTGGCTCGGTGTCCGCTATCGGATTCGATACCAGCTATTTTACCATCGCCGCGAGCTTGATCGAGCAGCTGCCAGAATTCGGCTTCACGGAAGCGCAGCGCACACTGGATGAACTGTTGGCTAGGATACATCCCACCGCAGCGTCAGGGCGCTCCTTTGCCATGACACTGCTGGATGGCTTATCCAGCCAAGAAGAGCGCGTGTTGGGCGCACTTGACGCCGTACTCGGCAGCATTCCCCATTTTGGTGGCTCGGCAGGTGATGATATTCACCTTGCCCGTACGCATGTGTTCATTAATGGTCAATTTCACACTCAAGCGGCCATATTGATCGTTTTTCATACCGATTTGCCGTTCGAGGTGTTCACCACACACCACATGAGTCCGCTCGGCGACAAGTTGGTGGTCACCGAATCTGACCCGACCACCCGAACCATCTTGGAACTCAATGCAGAACCGGCGGCACAGGCTTACGCGTACGCTGTCGGTGTCACACGTGAGCAGTTAGACCCGACGGTGTTTGCCTTACACCCGCTGGCCGTGCGCACGGGTGACGACTACTACGTGCGTTCTATACAGCGCGTGAATGCCGACGATAGCATCACGTTTTACTGCGCCGTGGGTAACGGAATGGTGCTCACCACCATGGCCCCACAGCCGATATTGCCCGACTTGGAGCGCTGTTTTGCTGCCATTGAGGCGCGTATTGGCAAACCGCTGATGACCTTGGGCTGCGACTGCTTTCTACGTCGCACTGAGCTGGAGTATCGCGCTCAAGACGCTACGGCTTCGCACTTCCTGCGTCAGCATCGCGTATTGGGGTTCAATACCTATGGTGAACATTACGACGGCGTGCATATAAACCAGACGTTCACTGGTGTGATGTTGGGCTACCCTGATGACCGATGAACACATGAATGAGTCATCGAGGATTGTTGAGCTGGAGCGCGAAAATCAGCGACTGCGACGCATCAACGCGGCGCTGATCGAGCGTGTTGAAGCGGGCAGTTCGGTGAGCTCTGCACCCTATGCCGCCTTTGAACACGCCACCGCGTTGGCCGAACAGGTACGTGAACGCACCGCCGAACTGACGGAACTGGCGCAGCGTTTGCGGGCGGCTAAACAGGAAGCCGAGCAAGCCAATCATTCAAAAACTCGCTTTTTGGCGGCCGTCAGCCACGATGTGCTACAGCCGCTCAATGCGGCGCGGCTGTTTGTCGGTGCATTATTGGAGCAACCGGTGAATCTAGAGACCGCTGACTTAATTCAGTCGGTCAGTCACTCGCTGGACAATATTGATCGCTTATTGGGCACCTTGATTGATATCTCCCGTTTGGATGCAGGTGTGATTCAGCCGGACATCACGGCGTTTTGCTTAGATGACCTGTTGGCGCAGTTGGCGGTGGAGTATCGGCACATAGCGGGTAGGGAAGGTGTGCTTTTTAGCGCTCACAGTACTCGGTTGACCGTGGTCAGTGATGCCACCTTGTTAGGCCGTGTATTGCGTAATTTTCTCAGCAACGCTGTGCGTTACACTCCTAAGGGTGGGCGTGTCGTTCTGGGCTGTCGTGTGCACGTCGACAGCGTCGATATTGAAATTTGGGACTCCGGGCCGGGCATAGCCGAGCACCAATTGTCGAGTATCTTCGTGGAGTTTCAACGTTTGCCGACGCAGTCTGACCGCGTGGATAGAGGGTTGGGGCTTGGTTTGGCGATCGTTGATAAAATAGCTCGAATGCTGAACCATCCTATCAGCGTAAGATCGAACCTTGGCAAAGGCTCTTGTTTCAGTATTCGTCTGCCACGTGGGGCTGGCGAGCGCCCGTGCGGGCCAGTGTCGGCATCTTTGGAGGTTGCGGCGCATCCGCTTGAGGGTTCCTGCATTTGGCTGATCGAAAACGATCTCCAAGTTGCCAACGCTATGCGGACGCTATTGGTTGGGTGGGGGTGCCATGTCATCACAGCGGTGGATTTCGAGTCACTGGCCAAACAAGTCGATGTGGGTACGGCTTCGGTCGATGTGTTGCTGTCGGACTATCATCTTGACCAAGAAAGACTGGGTGTGGACGTATTGCAGCAGGTACAACAGGTTCGTGGTAAGCCTGTGCCATCGGTGGTGATTACGGCGGATCACAGCGTGGTCTTGAAAACGCAGGTGAAAGAACACGGCTTCCGGTTGTTGCACAAGCCCGTCAAGCCGCATCGTTTGCGGGCGCTTTTATCGGCGCTGGTCAGTGCCTCAGATACGGCGTGAAATCGAGTTGTTTGGCGGCTAATATGGCTTGCACGCGGTTCTGCGCTCCAAGCTGGCGCAATATGGCAGACACATGCGACTTCACGGTGGTTTCAGCAATGTTCAAATGGTGAGCAATTTGTTTGTTGGACTCACCGTGGGTCATGCGCTCCAGTACTTGCAACTGCTTGCGCGTGAGCGCTTGCAGGGCGTCTGTGTTCAGGCGAGCGGATTGTCCAGAAGCCAAAGTAGGTGATGGCGTGGTTTGGCGTAGAATATTTGCAGGAACGTAAACGTCGCCCTGCAGAACTTTGTCGATGGCATCGGCCATCTGCGCCCTTGACGAGGATTTGGGAATAAACCCCGCAGCGCCAAAATTCATGGCCTGTAGAATGGTTTGGCGGTCTGAATCTGCGGACACCACCACAACGGTGAGCTCAGGAAACTCGTTACGTAAGTGCAATAAGCCATTCAAACCGTCCATGCCTGGCATATTTAGATCCAGAAGCAACAAGTCCCAATCATCTCCTAAGGGTGCTTGCAGCACAGTCAAGGCGCCTTGCAGATCTTCACTTTCCCCGAAATGAGTATCCGGAAACCGTTCTTTTATAACGCTGGTGATCGCGTCTCTAAATAACGGATGATCGTCGGCGATAAGAATACTCAGCACAGTAGGCACTCTGGATTATTGTTTTTTATAGTAGTGGAGAGGAGACCATGATGGGCCTGTGTGGTCAAGCCTGTATGGATGAGGGTGTCTGGCGTTGAGCGGGAAATTATTCCTTTTAAATGGCTTCTCAGGCACACTAAACTCGTTGATTGTCCGGTATAAACGAGCTCGGACAAAACCCTCAATTAAAGGTATGGCTATGATCGTTGAATCTCAAATTGGTAAGCCCGTTCGCGAGGAACGTCGAAAAGGCCCCGATACCATGATTAAAGTGACGAACTTTCTGAGTATTGCTGCGTTGATACTCATGTTGCCACCGTTGATCATTATTGAACGAGCGAGGCCCGAAATGGAGTCTTTGTTCGATCGCTGGTTTCGCATTACCGTGCAGGCCGGTTGGGATGTTGAAGAGCTAGAAGGGGCTGTGTACTACATATTGTTGGTCTTTTTGCTGTCGACTTCCGGTTTGGTGTTGAACTTCATGCGGCGCCGACGCAAAGAAGATCGCATCAGATTCGGCCTAATGATCCCCTTCGCGTTCTCTATTCTGGGTGGGATATACGTTTTAATGCGGTTGGTGTGACACCGGTTACGGTTTTAAGAGCCTTCGCTGGTCGGATCTTCGGCGAGGCTCTTGATCTGCGCAAAAATGGCTTCTGCTTCTTCGGTCAATAGCGAGTACTTTCGAATATCTCCCGTCCGCTGTGCCTGCATCGCTTCAGAAAGCTTTTTCTCATACGCTTGCTGTAATTTCTTACTCGGGTTCTGCTTAAAAAGACCAAACATAGCGGGTGTCTCTTTGATGACTGTCATTCAGTTACGTGCACTGCAACCGATAAGATCAGTCTCTACCCGGTGAAAGACGGCAGCTGTTTCAACCACGCCGATAAATCCCCGATGTGTTGTGCTACCCATTCGTCGCTGTGATAGGTGTCGAGGTAGCGCTCTCCGGTATCGCAGAGCACAGTGACAATCGAGCCGGACTCGCCTCGTTCCGTCATTTCTGCTGCGAGCAGTAAGGCACCCCACAAATTGGTACCGGTGGAGCCGCCTGCTTTGCGGCCGATCAAGGTCTCTAGCCAGCGTAGCGTTGCCATCGACGCACCATCCGGTACCTTAATCATGCGATCAATTACACTGGGTACAAACGACGGCTCGACACGCGGACGACCAATGCCTTCGATGCGACTGCTTTGGCTGCCCGTGAGCGAGGTATCACCGCTTTGATAACTGTCAAAGAATACGGAATGCTCTGGGTCGACCACGACCAGTTCGGTGTCGTACCGTTGGTAGCGAATAAAACGACCTAGGGTAGCTGAGGTGCCGCCGGTACCCGCACTCATTACAACATAACGTGGCACCGGGAAACGCTCCTGCGACATCTGACTGAACAGGCTGTCGGCAATGTTGTTGTTGCCGCGCCAGTCCGTCGCGCGTTCGGCGTAGGTGAACTGGTCCATGAAATGGCCGCCTGTTTCGTGCGCTAGTCGTTCGGCTTCAGCGTATATCTGGCTGCCATCGTCTACGAAATGACAGCGCCCGCCATAAAACTCGACCTGCTCTATCTTGCGGCAGGCGGTGCTGGCTGGCATGACGGCAATGAAGGGTAACCCCAATAAACGAGCAAAATAGGCTTCAGACACCGCAGTTGAGCCGGATGAGGCCTCAATGACAGTAGTGCCTTCTTGAATATGCCCGTTGCACAAGCCGTACAAAAAGAGTGAGCGGGCTAGGCGGTGTTTCAGACTGCCGGTGGGGTGTGTGCTTTCGTCCTTTAGGTACAGTTCTATTTGCGGGAAACAGGTTAACGGCAGTTTGATGAGATGGGTATCGGCTGACCGTTGAAAATCCGCCTCGATCTCCCGAATGGCATTTTTGACCCAAGCACGCATGATGTGAAATCCAAATAGAACGTTATTTGGTTATATCATAATGGAATATGCTGTTGATGCAATTTCCGCAGAAGAGGGCAATACCACTACGGTCGTTTCACCATAACGACCTGCGCGGGTATACCGTGGGCTGCGAAATAGCTTAGCCAGCGCCGTTGATTATCTTGCAGACGATCCCCTGGGCCTTTGACTTCAATCAGGCAGTATCGGGCTTGCTCAGGCCAGAACTGAATCAAGTCCGGCAAGCCACTGCGATTGCTGGGAATGTCGAACAAGATGCGCGTGAATAACGCATTTAAGTCAGTGGCGGGTATGCAGGTTAAGCTTAACTCCAGTAGTTCTTCAGTCAGCAATGGCCAGTAAACGAACGGCGACTGCAAGCCGTATTTGACCTGGTACATAGTACGAATAAAGCCTTTATATGCTTCGCTGTCCAACAACGCTAGCTGATCGGCTATGAGCGTCTCACGACGACGCAGAAAATCGGGCTGATTCAAGTCAGCCGGGCCAGCTTGATACGGGTGAAAAAAAGCCCCCGGTATATTGGCAAATACCGCTGGCCAGCACAGTAAGCCAAGTAGGCTGTTGATCAAGCCATTCTCTACGAAAAATACCGGTGCTTCCGCTGTGTGCAGGGCGACTACGACATCGCGTTCAACGCACTCGGTAAGTGGCGCCAGCGTCATCTCATCGGTTTCCGTTGGGGTAATTCGTGTCGGCGCTGCTGCGTGTGTTGGTGATGATGAGGGCAAAGCGATTTTTAGCTTACGACTCAGCCGCAGGAGGATGCGCGCCATGTGTTGGCTTTCGGCCTCGTTTGCAGGTGTTTTTTGGACTTCCAGCGCGAGTTCTAAGGCGTGGCTAAGCCTTTCCTGACGCTCCAATACTCGGATTTGACGTACACGCGCCTCAGGATGACGTAGCCCCGAGTATAGCGACAACGCAAGGTCAGTTTGACCTGCGCGCTCTAACTGGTAGGCGAGGGTGTACAGCAAACGGTCACGTCGTGAGAGCAG
The DNA here is from genome assembly GCA_049115955.1 of Natronospirillum sp. Lineage (GTDB taxonomy): Bacteria > Pseudomonadota > Gammaproteobacteria > Pseudomonadales > Natronospirillaceae > Salinispirillum. Next base: position 97,180 of record JAGDZJ010000018.1, on the reverse strand, counting down.
CCAGTGGTTGTCGTCAGGCACGTCGGGAACCAGAGGTAGAATGTCCTGGGCTGATGATCCTTCGTCCAGGGCCTCACGACATGCATGCAATGTAAGGTAGATATCGACTTCATCTCGACGGTTGAAGGGCCGAGCCGTATGGTCAAATGGCACGAGCTCGTAGCGCTGTAATCCCAATTCCTCCAGAACAAAAGTACTCCACGCTTGATGCAGATTGCCGAAGAACATTAAACGGAGGCGGTCGCACTCCGGCATGACAGTCAAGGCGTAAACAGGGTCTGAGGGGCCGATGTGCCAGTCGGTCCACGGCTGCGCAGCAAGGCAAAGGCCTTCAATGTTGGTTAATAGCTGTGTCTTGGTGGTTCGAACTGAAATCTCTAGCCGCGTAGCCAAACGATTTACTTCATTTGCCGTCAACAGACGACCCGCTTCGGACAACGTAAGCTCGGGGTTGACTATTAGCATTCCCTGTTGCTGCAACGCTGCCAGAGCCAAATCATGGTCGCCAATTTCGGCATAGTTGAGTTTACTGCGTCTAAAATAGATGCCTTTACGCATCACCATACGGACTAACAAGGCCTGTGCGCTGACGGGTAATTCGCGAAAGCGGGTAATAAACGCCTGCTCTGAGTGGTTGAGAAGGTCAGGATAGCGTATGTCCACCCAGTCCAATACGCGAAGGAAATTGTGCAGATAGTAGAGCGGATGGGGTTGGCTATCGGATAGGGCGGTCGACATGACGGGGAGCCTTACTCAGAGCTGCTATTAAAAGACTGAACCAGTCGCTACCATATCGCAAGTACACACGGCATACTTGTCGTTGAAAGCCGGACTGTACCGGACGAATTGCGTGGACATCAATGGAGATGAAAATAATGACCCAACCTTTTAAACAAAGCCTGATTGCTTTGACAGCATCTGCTGTGTTGCTGGCAGGCTGCACAACGATCAATCCTTACACCGGTGAGCGTCAAACTTCCAATGCCGCCAAGGTTGCGGTGGGCGGTGCCATTGTCGGGGGCGTATTGGGCGCTGTGGTCAGTGGTGATAATCGCCTTAAAGGCGCGTTGATTGGTGCGGGCATTGGCGGTGTGGCCGGTGGTTCTGTGGGCGTTTATATGGATGTTCAGGAAGCCAAGCTGCGTGAAGAAATGGCAGGCACTGGCGTAACGGTGACGCGTAACGGTGATCAAATCATCTTAAATATGCCGGGTAGCATCACCTTTGATGTGAACGAGTCTACTCTGCAGAGCGACTTTCAAACCAACCTGGACGGGGTTGCTGCGATTCTGGTGGAATACCCGGACACGTTGATCGCAATAGCTGGGCACACCGACTCAACGGGTAGTCGTGAGTACAATCAGCGTTTGAGTGAGCGTCGTGCGCAGTCGGTTGCAGATTACCTGCGCAGTAAGGACGTACAGAGCGTGCGTCTGTTCCCATACGGTGAAGGCCCGGATAAGCCGATTGCAGATAACAACACTGAGGCTGGTCGCTTAGCGAACCGTCGGGTTGAGTTAGTGCTGGAGCCGATTGTTAAAGACGATCTGAGCTAACTGCAGTGCTGTTAACTAATAAAATGCCGACCTAGAGTCGGCTTTTTTGTGGGCAGTCTTATCGCTTGATCAAGGCTGCAGCAATACGCTGTACAGTCGGCGCGCCCAGCAATAGCAGAGTAAATGCGATAGGCCAAGCAAACAGGAAGGCGCGTACCCAGCGCAGAACGAAACCATCTCCCAGCCCGGTATTAATAACGGTTACCAGAAAAGTCATGATGGTCGCCATATAGATCGACATTAAGAAAGGGAAGACGAAGAGTGTAAGACGTGCAGGAATTATCATTTTGCTGACCAGCTATATAAGGATCCCCTTAATTTAAAGGAATGTCGCCAGCTTGTGAAGTATTGCACTTCAGCAAGCCGGCTCGCTTCTATCAGCGGTTTAAATAGCTCCGCCCGGGCTGCGGTGCGCCCAACGCGTCATGCGGCGTTCCATCAGTGCAAACAGTTCGTACATGCCCACGCCCATCGCGCCAATCACGATCAGGCCAGCAAATACCAGAGACATATCCATCGATGAGCTGGCTGCCATCATCAAATAGCCTATACCCACGTTGGAAGCCACCGTTTCCGATATGACTGAGCCAACGAACGCTAGGGTAATGGCCACTTTTAGCGAGGCAAAAAAGTAGGGCAGGGATCTTGGTAAGCCTACTTTGCGTAATATATCGATCTTAGACGCCCCCAATGACCGCAAGACATCTTCCAACTCCGGCTCCAGCGTTGCCAAACCGGTGGCAACGTTGACCAAGACGGGGAAGAAAGAGATCAAGAACGCCGTCAGGATTGCTGGCACCGTTCCGATGCCAAACCACACGACCAGTACCGGCACGAAAGCGACCTTGGGAATGCTGTTGAAACCAATCAGCAAAGGATACAAAGCGCGGTACACTGTGGGAGACGTACCCACAGCGATGCCTACCAAGAGACCAAAGGCCACCGCAATACCAAAGCCTACTAGAGTGGTAAAGAAGGTTTGCCCCGCGTGCAGCATAATGATATCCCAGCGTGCTACACCGGCCGCCCAGATGCCGGAGGGCGCGGGGAATAAGTAGCTTGGGATACTGAACCCAGCGCAGATCAGTTCCCAGAAAGCGACCAGAAACAACATCAGTAACCAAGAGGCATTACGCACCAAAAATTTCTTGCGGTTGAACTTCATACAACGACTCCTACCATCATGAGGTGCGAATGCGACCAATGTGCTCGCGGAGTTCCTGAACATGGCCTGCAAACCGGTCCGTGTAGGTGACTTCTAAGGCACGTGGTCGAGGAATATCAATCTCCTTGCGGGCCAATAAGGTACCTGGGCCCTTACTCATGACGTACACCGTGTCCGCCAGAAAAACGGCTTCGCGCAGATCGTGCGTGACCAGAATGACCGTAAAGGGTTCTTCGCGCCACAGATCCTGCAACATGCACCAGAGTTCTTCGCGGGTGAACGCATCGAGCGCGCCGAACGGCTCATCGAGCATCAGTAGTTGCGGCTTATGAATTAAGGCACGGCAAATGGACGCCCGTTGTTGCATACCGCCCGACAGTTCCCAAGGAAACTTATGTTCGTTGCCCGCTAGGCCAACTCGCGCCAGCAACTGCCGCGCTTGTTCTTCAAACTCGGCACGCTTGCGGCGTAATTGCGAACGATAAGGCTGTACGATTTCCAGAGGCAGCATGACGTTTTCCAACGTGGTGCGCCACGGCAGCAAGTTAGACGCTTGAAAGGCCATGCCAATGCATTTCTGTGGGCCATGAATCTGACGACCACCGAGATACACATAGCCTTCGGTGGGGTCGCTCAGACCAGACACCAGTTTCATCAAAGTGGACTTGCCGCAGCCGGAAGGTCCGACTACGGCAATAAACTCGTTGTTTTCCACTGACAGACTGATGCCTTCGATCGCCAGTGGCCCGCCTTCTTCGTAGGCCAGACTGACGTTTTCAAAGGTTACGAATGCCATACGCTAAGCGTCCTTATTAAATTTGCGGCACTGAGCGCTGATCTCGCGCGGGGAGCAACTCGGTATTGAACAACTGTGCAGCCGTGGGGCGAACACTGAGACCGAAGGATTCAACCGCTTCGTCAATGGCCTGTTCCAAACGGTCGGCCGTCACTGCGCCCAGACCTTCTGCTAGCGTTTCTTCTGTCACCACATGAGCTTCCAAGGCCAAAATTAAGCGGCGCAGCTCTAGAGACTCATCAATCAAGCCGTCGCGCTTCTTCACATAGGTAACAGCGGTTGCCGGGTCTGCGATGGTTTCAACCAAGGCGCGATTGAAGGCACGGTTGAACGCCGCCACGGCTTCCGGGTTTTCTTCCATAATTTTCTCACCGGCGATGATGGCGTTGCCGTACAGCGCTACATTGAAATCGGAATAGCGCATGACCACGATGTCGTCGATGTCCACGCCACGGGCTTCTAAGTTGAGCAGGCCGGTGAAGTAGAACCCGGTGATGCCGTCTACCTGTTTACGTGCTAATAGAGTTTCACGAATCGCTGGGTCGACGCTTTGCCATTCCACGGCATCAACGGCTAGGCCATTGTGACCAGCGAAGGAAGGCCACGCTTTACGGCCACCGTCGAATACGGGCGCAGCCAATGTTTTACCCACCAAGTCAGCCGGCGTCAGAATGCCGGATTCTTTCAATGTGAAGACTGCGGCCGGGGTGTGGTTGTAGACCATATAGACGGCTTGAATACCACTGCTAGGATTAGCTGCGGTGTGCTCAACCAGCGCGTTGAAATCGGCGAAGCCCATATCATAAGCGCCAGTAGCAACGCGAGTAACCGCGCCAGCTGAACCGCTGCCTGAGTCTATGGTGACGTTTAAGCCTTCTTCTTTGAAATAGCCTTTGTCCAGTGCCATCAAGAAGGGCGCAGACGGGCCTTCAAAACGCCAGTCGAGGGTGAAGTTGATGTCAGTATCTGCGCTGGCCTGCATGGCCATGAACGGCAGCGCGAAGGCAACCGCAGCGATGGTTAAAGGCTTTGTGAGGCCTTTGAGAGGGCTGGAAATTAGTTTACTTGGAATCACGTGATGCTCCTAAGGGCGAGTGCGCCCAGTGTGGGAAGAATAGGGCCGGACAGAGCACATTAGAGAGTGCTGGTATTCAGCTCATAGAAGGGCGAGAGCAATAGGTGTGCCATTAGGACAGTAAACAGGTAAAAAGCTGAACGAATGGTTAGCTTGGGGCGGGTTTCCACAAAAACCGTCACATAGCGGGCGCAATAGCGCCTTTATGTGGTGCGCTACTCACTCATTTGGTGCGTTCAGCTAGTCATTGCTGGATGGTGACGCGCAATAACCAGATTTAGTATCTGTCACGTTTTGTAGTTAGTTATGTCTTGCCACGCAAACGTGCGGATCTCCACTATACTTCAACCATAGGTCGGGTAACTCTATACGACGGAGCAACTACCACATGATGCTGAACAGGACTTCGACGGCGCGGAGAATAGGGCTTGGGGCTCTAGCCGCAATAGTGGCGCTAGCATTAGTATTATTGATGGTGTCTGGGAAGACCGAGGAATCGACGACGATTCGGGTCGGCGTCTACGAAAACGAGCCCAAAATATATCTCAATGAGCGTAATATCCCAGATGGACTCTTCATCCAATTGCTTGATGCCATGGCCCAAGCTGAGGGATGGCTTATTGATTATGTGACCTGTGATTGGTCCGCGTGTTTAAACATGCTGGAAAATGGCGAGCTAGACTTGATGCCCGACGTGGCATTTTCTGCCGAACGGGCGCGGCTTTTTGACTTCCATCAACACGCTGTAACCCAGTCTTGGAGTCAGTTGTACGTGCGACCCACGACAACGCTGACGGACTTTGAGCAATTGCCGAATGTGCGTTTGGCGGTGTTACAGGATTCCATACAAGCTACTTTCCTCGAAGAACTGCTACCCAGCCTTCGAGACAGTACACAGGTTATCAACGTCACTGAGCTTGCTGAAGGCTTTGCCTTGGTCGCCGATGGAGAAGCAGACGCGGTGGTGGCCAACAATTTCTTTGGTAATCGTCAGCGCGGGCATTACGGGTTGATCGGCGCTCCGTTGACGTTTAATCAGGTTGGGCTTTATTTCGCTGCGCCTCGGGGCAGCAACGGGCCATTGCTCAAACGAATCGATCACTATTTACTCGAATGGCAGTCTGATCCTGCTTCGCCATATTACTCCGCGTTGATCAAAGCGGTCGCGGCTCCCGTTCGCAGCGTTGTCCCCGCATGGTTTTCGGGGCTTGCGTTGCTACTCCTCATTCTGGTGATCGGATTTTTTGTGCACAGCACCATGTTGCGCTGGTCCGTGCGCAAAAAGACGATTGAATTGATGGACGCCAATCGGCGTTTTACACACCTGCTTAATAGCAGTCCGGTGGTGGTATACACGCTCCAGGGCAGAGACTTGTCTCTGACTTGGGTCAGCGGCAACGTGGAGCGCATTTTCGGGTTTGATGTGCAGGATGTGTTGGCCCCTGATTGGTGGTTCCGGTATTTGCATCCGGAGGATCGCCCGATAATTACTGCCCAACGCGACGGTGTTTTTAATAAAGGACGCATTTGTCACGACTATCGGTTGTTGGATAAACAGGGGAGGGTGCGTCACATCCGTGATGAACAGCAACTGACGCGCGATAGAGCAGGGCAAGAGGAAGTGGTAGGTACATGGACGGATTTAACCGAGCACTTTGAGCAAAGTGAGCGCATGACCTTTTTGGCCAACTACGACTCACTGACCGGGTTGCCGAATCGTGGCTTGTTTATGGAACGAACGTCGCACGCGGTGCAAATGGCGGCACGCCATGCAGGACAACTCACCTTGGTATTTATTGACTTGGACCGGTTCAAAAACATCAACGACTCACTGGGCAGCGCACTGGGAGACCGAGTACTAAAAATCATTGCCGAGCGTCTGAACTACGCCAATATGCCGGATACGCTGGCGAGATTGAGTGCTGACGAGTTTGTGTTACTGCTTGAACGTCCGCTCACGAAAGTACAAACACAAGAGGTAGTCGACCACATTATTGAACAACTGCAAATGCCGGTTGTGCTCAATGAGCAATCCTTAGTTTTTACCGCCAGCATTGGCACCAGTACTTATCCGAACGATGGCGACAACGCTGAACAATTGCTAACGCGAGCGGAAATGGCGATGTTTGAGGCCAAAAAGCGGGGCGGCAATACGTGGCAGTCGTTCGATACACGCTTGAGTGAATCCACCGAGCAACGCTTTGTTTTGGAAAACGCGTTGCGCCTGGCGGTGGCGAGCAATGAATTGTTTTTGGAATACCAGCCACAGTTCAGCTTGCGCAACGAAGCCATTGTGGGTGTCGAGGCATTGGTGCGCTGGCGGCATCCGACCCAGGGCATTATCCCCCCAAGCTTATTCATCTCCCTGGCTGAAGATATAGGCATGATCGACGAAATTGACGCCTGGGTATTGCAGGAAGCCTGTGCGCAGTTGCGTCGATGGGAAGATGACGGTTTGAGGATAGGCAAGGTAGCGGTGAATATCTCGGCGTTGGAGTTAGAGCATCAGGTGTTGGTAGAGCGCACCATGGCGGCTCTGGCGGCACAGAATCTGAGTGCCAGTCGATTGGAGCTGGAGCTAACTGAAACCAATTTGATGCGGGCGCCTGAACGCTCGATTGGTGTGTTAAATATGCTCAAAGAGCAGGGGATCAGCATTGCAATTGATGACTTCGGTACCGGGTATTCCAGTTTAATGTACTTGCGGAACCTGCCGCTCGACTACCTTAAGATAGACCAGTCTTTTGTGCGTGACATCGGCGTGTCGGCGTCCAATGACTCCATTTTACGCGCCATCATTGCCTTGGCTCGCGCGCTGGAACTGAATGTGTTGGCGGAGGGTATTGAGTCGCGGCAGCAGTACGATTTCTTGTGCGAGCTCGGTTGTGAACTGGGGCAGGGGTATTTACTGGCCCGGCCGATGTCGGCCGAGCAGATACTGGAACGCTATGCTCGCTACGCTACGACTGCGTAGCTTTTCTAACGATCGGTTAACTTAATCTCTATGCGCCGATTGCGCTGCAAGGCTTCTGCACTGGTACCGTCGTCAAGCGGTTGAAACTCCCCGAAGCCGGTGGCGGCTAGGCGTTCTTCCGGCACACCTCGGCCAGCCAAATACCGCACCACGGACACAGCTCGTGCGGCGGAAAGTTCCCAGTTAGACTGGAAAGGCGGCCGATTGATGGGTACTCGATCGGTATGACCATCCACACGCATGATCCAGTCCACATCGCTAGGAATCGTGTCGACGAGGTCAAGCAGCAAAACGGCCAGCTTATCCAACTCCGCTTGACCTTCCGGGCCAATTTCTGCCAAGCCAGAGGCAAAAAACAGTTCCGAAGGAAGCAGAAAACGGTCGCCGACAATGCGCACATTTTCGTTGTCTTCCAGCGCGTTGCGCAACTGACGGAAAAAGTCGGACTGATAGCGTTCTAGCTCGTTAACGCGCTCTGCAAGCAGTATGTTCAGTCGCTCACCCAGCTCAGCCAGTTCGGTGTCGCGCGTCTCAGTCAGCGACTCTTGTAAGCGCAAGGCAGCACTGATGGTATTGAGTTGGTTTTCTAGCGCTTCGACCTGTTCGCTTAACCGTTGTATTTGCACGCGTTGGGCAACGCTCAGGGTTTGCTCGCTTTCCAGTGCTGTTTCGGCTTGTTGTACGACCATGACGAGGTCTTGAATGCGCAGTTGCTGCGTGTCTATTTCGCGCTGTGCTAACAGTGTGCGCTCGCGTTCGTCGGCCAACTCCGCTTCTAACGCCAAGTTGCGGTCGCGCAGGGCACCGAGTTGTTGTTCTGCGGTTTCGACTTCCGCACTGAGTTCAGTGATGCGACCGTCACGGACCCTGAGGTCGTTACTGAGCGCCGCCACTTCGCTTTCTAGGCTTTCACGCAGTTGCCGAAGAGCCAAGATGTCTTGTTGCAATGAAGCCTGAGTACCGAGCAACGTTTCTATGGTTTCCCGGTCGACAGATACCTGCTCACGCAGCACATCGCGCTCTTCGGCCAAGCGATCGGCACGCGCCATATTCAAGGCAAACTCACCTCGCACTGTTTCCAGTTCGCTGGCCAACTCTTGGTTACGCTGCTCCTCCAGACCCAGTGCGCGGGTAATCTCATTCAAACGGCTCGATAGCGACGCCAGCTCAGCATCCCGATCCGATACCGTTTGTGACAGGAAAAGCTGCGTAACCATGTACACCATCAACATGAAGATCACCAGCATCAGCAATGCCGACAGGGCGTCGACGTAGCCAGGCCAGACATTGATGGGGCTGCGATTGCGGCGTTGAGGACTCATGTGTTCAGTCCTTGTCCGTTAATCTGTTCCGCAGACGCTCGTTTTCTAAACGCAGACGGTCGATTTCCAGGGCGGCCTCTAAGTCTTTGTCGTGTGGGAATATCGGAGCATCCTGGTCGCTTCTCTGGCCCTTGCGCGCTTCCTCTACTAATTTGGTCAGACCTGTCAGCCATTCGTCCAAGCCGTCATAGAAGCGATTCTGTGCGTGGCCTGCCTGGATGTCCATAAAGCCCAAGATCAACGAGCCACCTAGCCCCAACAATGATGAGCTGAACGCCGTCCCCATGCCTTCCAACGGGGTCAACAAACCCGCTTGCAAGGCGCTGAACACCTCACCGAAGTCGCCGTCGGTGACATCTAACGCGGTGATCACCGCGCCCACAGAATTGATGGTGCCGAGCAGCCCCCAAAAAGTACCGAGTAGGCCAAGAAACACCAGCAAGCTGATGAAGTAGCGGGTGATTTCTCGTTGTTCGTCCAAACGGCTGCGAATGCCGTCTAAAACTGTACGTAAGGAGAACGCTGTCAGCGTGAAACCGTCGCGTTTGTATTCGTCACCCAATTGACGGGCGAGCGGTTTGAGCAAACGGGGTTCTTTCAAGACGGACAAACCGGCGCGTCCGGTGCGGAAACGCGCGATCCACGCCAACTCGGGGAACAGCATAAGCACTTGGCGATAAGTAATGAGGATGCCTACAAAAAGGGCGGCGACGATGGTGGAATTGAATACCCAGTTGGCCATGAACGCCGTTTTAAGCGGTGCGTAAATCAGCACGCAAATAGCAGAGACGATCAGCAGAAATAAGGTCATCCAGAACAGTGTGTGCTTGGGATTGGTCATACGAACCCTCATGAAGTTGGTCGACGGAGACCGTTCACTGATCATGCTTTAATCACATTTGCCTGTAAACAGGAGTCGTCCAAAGTGTGTTTTTATTGCGTATAATGAAGGTCTGGTTTAACACGGTAGCACCACTGTATGTCTATTAGCCGCACGCCCAACAGAGCGCATTCGTCAGTGGTTGCAGAGGACAAGCGACGTTTGCCGCCTGCTGCTTCGTTGGTTTTGCAATCGCCCGAAGATGCGGCTGAGCAATTGACCGCGTTCTTGCGGCAGCATCCAAAGGTGTTCGTGTTGACGGGGGCGGGTATCAGTACCGATTCGGGTATTCCGGACTACCGCGACGGGGCCGGGGCGTGGAAACGCAAACCACCGGTGCAGCATCATGATTTTATGCACGATCATTTTACCCGCCAGCGCTATTGGGGTCGGAGCTTGGTCGGTTGGCCCATCATGCGTAATGCGCGGCCCAACAGCGCTCATGAGCGATTAGCCGAGCTGGAGACGCGTCAGGCTGTCTCTTTACTGGTGACGCAGAATGTCGACCGTCTGCACCAACGTGCGGGCAGCCAGCGCGTAATCGATTTGCACGGCCGGTCAGACGAAGTGCTCTGTATGGGTTGTGGTTGGCGCACAACGCGTGAAGACGTGCATGCAAACTGCGCAGTATTGAATCCCGATTTTATGCTTCACACCGCGCAGGCTGCGCCCGATGGCGATGCGGACTTGGAAGTGGATTTCACGCAATTCGACGTGCCCAACTGCCAACAGTGCGGAGGGGTGCTAAAACCGGACGTGGTGTTTTTCGGAGACAATGTGCCCAAAGAACGGGTGCAGACAGCATTGGATGCGTTGCGAGCCAGTGATAGTTTACTGGTGATTGGCTCGTCATTGATGGTCTATTCCGGCTTTCGGTTTTGTCGTTATGCGCACGACTGGGGCATACCCATTGCGACCTTGAATCTCGGCCATACACGCGCTGACCCGTTGGTCACCTCGAAACTCAATGCGAGGATATCAGAGACACTCGATTTGACCTTGGCCGGTCTTTAGGTTCGGACAGGTTGATCCATATCAACCACGTTGTTTAATGAGACCGGCTACACTGCAAGCAGGTTTCCACTGTGGAGTGTAACCATGTCATTGAATGCTACTCTTAAGTTTCTCGGCGCTGCCGAGCAAGTAACCGGTTCCTGTTATCACATCCGTTTGGGCAAACAGAACATTCTTTTGGATTGCGGTATGACGCAGGGCGAAAGCCAGGTGCGTGACTGGAATAAATTTCGCTTCAAATTCCGGCCTGAATCCATCGATCTTGTGATCTTATCGCACGTGCACATTGACCACAGCGGCCTCTTGCCTTTATTGGTGGCCAAGGGGTTCAAAGGCAAAATATTCTGTACCAAAGGTTCGAAAAAGCTGCTGCCAGTCCTGTTGAAAGACTCGGTCTTTCTGTATTTGAAGGATTTAGAGTGGCAGAACAAACGCCTGGCGAGAGCGGGGAAACCGGTCATGCCACCGGTGATGTCGGCGCAAGACGTTGAGCGGGTAATGGAACTGACAGAGGCGATCGGTTACGAACAGCGCACTGTACCTATGCCAGGGCTGGAACTGGTATTCAGTGACGCCGGGCACGTCTTGGGCTCTGCCATTGTTCAACTGTGGTTGAAAAACGGGCAAGCCATGCGTCATCTGGTGTTTTCGGGCGACTTGGGTAATCCGGATACAGTGCTAATGCGTGACCCAACGCCCATCAAACAGGCCGATGTGGTGCTGATGGAAGGCACCTACGGGGATCGTGATCACCGTCCGCTGGATGAAACCGTAGAAGAGTTTGCCACCGCATTAGAGGAAGCACACGCCAGTGGCGGCAATGTCTTCATGCCGGCCTTTGCGCTTGGGCGCACGCAAGAAATCTTGTATTACCTTGGTGTGCTCTATCACCAAGGCCGGTTAAAGCAACAACTGGTCTTTCTCGACAGCCCCATGGCGTCGAGCATTACCCAAATCTACAACGAGAGTATGCCAAGCCTGAACAAGGATGATACCAAGGCTTTGACGGATAAAGACGTCAGTAAGCTGCAAGATTTCCTGCCTATCTTGCGAATTACGGAGTCGGTTGAAGAATCTATGGCGATCAATCGCATTACTCAAGGTGCCATCATTATCGCGGGGAGCGGTATGTGTAACGGTGGACGCATTGTACATCACCTGAAACACAACCTTTGGAAAGAACATAACCATATCGTCTTTGTCGGCTTTCAAGCGCGCGGTACCTTGGGACGCAAACTGGTTGATGGTGTGGCGAAGGTAAAGCTGTTTGGTCAGGAGATGGTTGTAAAGGCGCGAGTCCATACCTTAGGTGGGTTCTCGGCTCATGCAGGGCAGACAGAGCTGTTAAAATGGGCACGCGGAATAGGCGGCCAGCCGAGGTTTTACCTGATTCATGGTGAGCCAGGCGCCTTGGAAGTGTTGCAGACAAAAATGCGCGCAGAAGGGATGACAGTGGACGTACCGGTTTTGGGTGATACTATCGATCTATAGGTTTAGATCGAGGTCGATATGTCACAAGCGTGGTGCCAAGAAAAGGATGCAGAAGATCCGTTAGCCGATTTTCGTCAACAGTTTCACCTGCCAGAGGGTGTTATTTATCTTGATGGCAATTCACTGGGCTGTATGCCTAAAGCCACCGCGGCGCGTATGCGGGCGGTGGTAGAGGATGAATGGGCCAACGGATTAGTTCGCAGCTGGAATGCCGCGCACTGGATTGATTTACCGCAGCGCCTTGGAGCCAAGATCGCCCCGTTGGTAGGCGCGTCTGCCGATGAAGTACTGATGACGGACTCAACGTCCGTCAATGTTTTTAAGTTAGCGGCTGCCGCCTTGCAGTTGCGCCCTGGTCGCCAAAAGATAATAACGGAGCCGGGTAACTTCCCCACCGATCGCTACATTCTGCAAGGCCTCTGTGATTTCGCGGCCGGTGAGCCAGAACTAGTTACCGTGCCCGCAGAACAACTTAACGACGCCATAGATGAAGATACCGCTGTCGTCGTGTTGACGCATGTGCATTACAAGTCCGGCAAGCTGCACGATATGAAAGCCATCACCGATCTTGCGCATGCTAAGGGTGCCTTGGTGCTGTGGGATCTCAGTCACAGTGTCGGGGCTGTGCCTCTGGCCTTGAATGATTGCGGAGTCGACTTGGCGGTTGGCTGTGGCTACAAATACCTTAATGGTGGCCCCGGTGCGCCCGCGTTCGTTTTTGTGGCCAAGCGTTTACAGGCTGATCTCAAACAGCCCATATACGGTTGGTTCGGCCATGCACAACCCTTTGCCATGCGGGACGACTACGCGCCTGCGCCAGGTATTAATCGAATGTTGACGGGAACCACGTCTGTGTTGGGTGCAAGTGCGCTTGAAGTGGGTTTGGATCTGTTTTCGACCGTCGAGCTGACTGCGTTGCGCCGTAAATCTATGGCGTTAACGGACCTCGTCATTGAGTTGGTGGAACAGCGTTGTGCTGATTTTGGCTTTTCTCTGGTATCACCACGTGACGCTGAGTTACGCGGTAGTCAGGTGTCGTTCAGCCATCCCGAAGGATACGCCATCATGCAGGCACTGATTGACCGGGGTGTCATCGGCGATTTTCGCGCTCCTGATATCGTGCGCTTTGGCATTGCACCCTTATACGTGAGTTATGAGGACGTTTGGCAGGCGGTTGATGTGCTCGTCGACGTCATGACGTACAAACACTGGGCACAACCGCAATATCAGGCGCAGCAGGCGGTTACCTGACCATGGGCGCTTCGCGAGAACGATGCAATGGTTGTGGTTATGCGCCGAGAGTATGCCTTTGTGCTTGGGTTCAGCCTCAGCCGTTGCCGGTACCTGTTGTTATCCTGCAAGACGCTCTTGAACGGCGCAGCGCTAAAAGTACCGTACCCTTGCTACAACTCGCGTTACCGCAGGTCGAGGTAATTGGAGCGGATGATGCTGCGGCCGTAGAGCGACTGAAAGCGCGCGTGCTGAGTGAACCAGAGGTTTGGGGATTGGTTTACCCAACCGCTGACAGCCATAGCATGGAAAAGGAGGCTGCCAGGCGCCAAACTGTATGGCCTACAGCGTGGTTATTTCTGGATGGTACTTGGAAGAAGACACGTCGTTTGTTGCACGAGCATTCTTGGCTAGCGGACGTGCCGTCGTACCGTTTTTCTCAGGCACCATTGAGCGGCTATCATATTCGTAAGGTGCCTAATGCCGTAGCCTGCTCGACGTTAGAAAGCGTGGCGTGGGTTTTACAAATTACGCAGGATTTTGAGGTTGCTCCCCTGTACGAGCTGCAGCGGCATTTCGTTCTGAGCTGGCAACGCTTTCAACCTGCCGCCCATCAGCGTTAAACTCAAGGCCGTACGCGTACATAACAATAACAATGGAGCTCAAGCCATAAAACGACTACCGCCGCTCAATACATTACGCAGCTTCGAGGCCGCGGCTCGACAAGGCAGCTTTCAGGCGGCGGCGCGTGAGCTGTTTGTTACGCCGTCGGCCGTGAGCCATCAAATAAAGTCGTTGGAAGAATTCTTGGGCTTACCCTTATTTGTGCGTCAGACGCGTCGAGTTCACCTGACTTCCGCTGGCAAAGAGTATTTGAAGACCGTACAAAAGGCGTTGCGCGATATTGAACGCGCGACGCAGAACTTAGTGTCTACGCACGGCTCAGGTGAATTGCGGTTGGCCGTGGCGCCGGCATTTTTAACGCGTTGGTTGCTGCCTCGGATGGGGGTGTTCTCGGAACAGTATCCGGATATTGAATTGCAGATTTCTGCATCTACCGGGTTGCTCGACTTTAGCCGAGATGATGTGGATATGGCGGTCTACTATGGCGACGGAAATTGGGACGGTCTGGAGTGCCTGTTTATGCGCCAGTCGGTACTGATCCCAGTTTGCTCACCCAGTTTGGTAGCGCGGAAGCCCATATTAGAACCTGCCGATGTGTCGCAGCATCGGTTAATCCATGTGAGCAAACGGATTGATGAGTGGCGTACATGGTTTGAAGCCGCCAACACGGAGTATCGGGAACATCGTAAAGGCTTGGTGTTGTCCAGCGGCTCGTTAGCCGCTGGCGCGGCGGTACGAGGATTGGGCATTGCCTTAACGGACGTTAGCCTGATCAGCGAAGAAATTCAGTCGGGTGAGTTGATCACGCCGCTGGATATTCCGCTGCCCAAGAATAAATCTTTCTATTTGGTTTACGCGAAGAACCGCCCCGCAGGCTATGCTATGAGGATGTTTCGTGACTGGATCATGGAGCAGATGAGCAAAGACGCTGATCAAGCCGCCTTAAACAAAATTCACAGCGCTTAAGTCAGGACTCTTGGATGCATGATTTTGGGTTTGTCAGCCACTCGGATGTAACCAACGCGTTGGTTGGCTCACACAACACAGCACTGGTTGTAGTATCAGTATTGATCGCCATGATGGCGGCCTATACCAGTGTCAGTCACCTAGATTTGATTCGCTACGCTCGTTCTCCAGCCCGTCGTGTAGCGTGGTATACGAGTGGCGCCTTGTCGATGGGACTGGGCGTCTGGGCCATGCACTTCATTGGCATGTTGTCGTTTGAACTGCCGATCAATGTCGAATATTTGCTATGGCCGACCCTATGGTCGGTATTACCTGCTGTATTAGCCAGTGCCTTGGTTTTGCACACCTTAGAGAAGCGTCTGTCGGGCGCCGGGATCATCATCGTCAGCGGTGTGTTCATGGGTGGTGGTATTGGCGGCATGCACTATACCGGCATGAGCGGTATGTTGCTGGATGCCGACATGCTGTACGACCGAGGCTGGTTTTTGGTGTCTTTGTTCGTTGCGGTGGTCCTAGCAACGCTGTCACTGGCCAGTGCGGTTTTGCTGCGCGCGACGGTGGTATCGCGTTTACTGCGTAAATTGATCTTCTCGGTGATCATGGGATCGGCGGTCGCCACCATGCATTTTGTTGCTATGCATGCGACGGTATTTTTACCGTTGGACTCGGCCATGAGCGGTGGTACTGGCGTAGCGCTGAACAGTGCGTTAATAGCTACTGTAGCTGGTCTGATTCTAGTGTCCATCGTGATTATGCTGACCCTGAGTCAAGCCATGCATAGCCGTGTGCGTCGAGCAGAGCGGAATGCGATGGAGTCTCAGCAACGGGTAGGCTTTCTTTATGACCGTTTAAGCAAAATTTCCTCCCGTGTCCCTGGGGTGGTGTACCAGTTTCGCCAGTCGCCCGATGGTGCCTATTCGTTTCCGTACGCCAGCGATGCTATTCGTGATATCTACCGCGTGACGCCAGAGCAGGTCGCGAAAGACGCCGGGCCGGTGGTGGAGAACATCCATCCTGATGACCTTCCTGGTGTCTATGCTGCGATTGAAGAATCCGCTCGGGTATTAGAGCCGTGGCAGCAAGAGTACCGTGTCAAGTTTCCTGATGGCACTGTACGGTGGCTGTGGGGTAACGCCCAGCCTGAACGAGATGACGATGGCTCCGTGTCCTGGTATGGCTTTATCGCTGATATCACCGACCGCAAGGAGTCGGAGGCAACAATTAAGCGACTGGCCTATTTTGACCCATTGACAGAACTGCCGAACCGGCAGTTGTTGCAAGATCGCTTGCACCAGAGCGTAGCGTCGTCGCACCGATTGAACCGGCACGGTGCCGTGTTCTTTATCGATCTCGATGATTTCAAACACCTGAATGATACGCAAGGACACTCGATAGGCGACTTATTGCTGCAACAGGTGGCGCGCTTATTAGAATCCTGTATCCGAGCTAATGACACATTGGCTCGCTTGGGTGGCGATGAATTTTTGATTGTGGTTGAAGGATTGAATGCCAATAAAGACCAAGCTGCCCGAGAAGCTGAACTGGTGGCCAACAAGGTGCGTAACCTTTTAAGCCGCCCGTACAACTTGGATGGTCACCAATACAGTTGTTCGGCCAGTATTGGTATCTGTATGTTCTTAGGCATCGACCTGAGCGCTGAGGAGGTGCTTAAGCGCGCCGACATCGCCATGTATCAGGCAAAGGCGTCGGGCAGTAACTCCATTCGGTTTTTTGACCCAGCCACCCATGCACAACTAGAGATTGAATACGCACAGGAGAGAGATCTGCGCGTAGCGCTGCCGAACGGTGAACTGGAACTGTACTATCAGGTTCAAGTTAATCAAGACGGTAAGCCCATCGGGGCGGAAGCTTTGGCACGTTGGCGTCATCCTGAGCAGGGGTTTATTCCACCCAGTCAGTTCATTCCTTTGGCTGAGCGTAGCTCACTCATTATCCAGCTAGGGTCTTGGGTGCTGGACACTGCGTGCCGTCAGCTCAGAGACTGGCAAGCGCAGACACAGTTTGAGCATCTGGTGCTGTCGGTGAACGTCAGTGCACGGCAATTTCACCAAGCTGACTTTGTCGCGCAAGTGCGGCACGTGGTGAATACCTATGGTATTGATCCGAGCATGCTCAAACTGGAGCTGACGGAAACGTTGGTATTGGCGGATTTGGACGACACGCTGCAAAAAATGCATGCGCTGAAAGAAGACGGCATTAAGTTTTCGATGGACGACTTTGGTACCGGGTATTCGTCTTTGGCCTATTTGTCGTTGCTGCCCTTTGATGAAGTTAAGATCGATCAGTCTTTCGTGCAACGGGCTAAACCGGATTACTCATCAAGAGATTGGGTCATTGTTGAGGCCATCATCAACATTGCTCAGGATCTGGGGATGGAGGTGGTCGCGGAAGGTGTAGAAACCGTTGAACAGCAAAAGCTGTTGGCCCATAGCCGTTGTTTTCGCTATCAAGGGTATTTGTTCGGTAAGCCAGCACCTGCACAAGATTTTCAAGAACAGATGGTGCTGCTTGAGCAACGTTAGGTATTAGCTTCGCGGAAGAGGGGAGGGAGCGGGGTATGTTCTTATTCTGACGGTCAGAACCCCTTAGCTCAATTTTATCGCGTTTAATCTTACTGCGGCAAAAGCGCCTAGAATTAGGCGCTGGTAGCAACGCGAGCCGGTGCAAACAGTTGGCGAATGCGCTGAGCAACAGCTTTGAATGCTTTAGAAGACAGTTCGGCCATTGCTTCTGCACGCATTTTACGCGCTACGGCTTCGTAGTATGCTACATCCACTTCGCCCCAAGCGTTCATCACTAAGTTCGTTTCGTTGGTGTTTTTCATGTTCGGTTCCTCATGGATTGATTAGGTTCTTGCCTGACGTTGACTGATCAGGAATGACGCTATGATAGGAGGTGCCGAGCATTGCAACAAACGATTGATTTTCACGCGATGGATGAATTTAACTAATCTATAGGGGCCTGGATGCCTTGAGCCTGCTTGCTCTTTACAGCGTGGCTAGCCACTCTGACAGCTCGGCTTCCGTCGTTTTTCCGTGCTCACTGAGAAAGCGCAAGAACGTCGGCGCGTCGCGATTCACGATACGTTCTATGGGGAACCCAATGGCCTTGGCTTTGGCAATGCTGGTGCTGAAGTCCCCCACGCTGTACGCAATATGGGCATCACTGCCGAAGGATACTTTCCAGTCGAGTCTATCCACCAACTCCATTAAGCGAATGCACTGCGGCTCGCTGCCCAGTCGTGACGCCACAAAAGAGCTGTTGTTTATCTCTAGAACGACATTGTTGTCACGCGCAGCACGGACTACTTCTTCTTGGTTGATAGGATAGCTCGGGTTGCCGGGGTGCCCAACGATTTGGCATTTACCGCTACTGATGGCTTTGATTACCGCGGCGGTATGATTGCGTTCATCGGTCGGCGGAAAGACCGGTTCATGAAAGCTGGCAATGGCGAAGTCGAGAAATGGCAGCATGCCATCGGCGATATCAAGCCCGCCATCAGGCGGCAGGATGTTCGCTTCGATGCCGCGCAGCGCAGCAACGCCGTTGACTACGCGAGGTATGACTTTCCGGTTACCAAAATGCCAAGGATGCGCGCCGTCAGGCATGGTCGGCGCATGATCGGTCAGGCTGAACAACTGCAAGCCTTTTTCGCGAGCTATCTGAAAGTAGTCATGGACGGTGCTGTAAGCGTGTGTGCTGGCGACAGTATGCGAGTGCGTATCCGCGAGAATCTTCATGGTTTCCTTGTGGTTCGTAGGGCATATGTAAGTCAGGAGGGTAGTGTAGCAAATTACTGTGACGGTCTGATGATCAAATGTGCAAGCTCGAACACACGAAAAACAAAAAGGCATGCGAGTCACCCCGCATGCCTTCTATTTAAGGCTATGCAACCAATCAATGATCGTGCGGGAATACCTTAACCTGCAGCTTCGCTAAACGCTGTAGAACGCGCACAACTTGGCAACTGTAGCCGAACTCGTTGTCGTACCAAACATACAGCACAATACGCTTGTCGTTGGTAATCGTGGCTTTGCCATCAACGATACCGGCATGGCGATTGCCGACAAAATCACTCGACACCACTTCTGGCGAATCAACAAAGTCGATCTGCTTCTGCATCGGCGAGTAAATGGAGGCCCAACGCAGATACTCATTCAGCTCGTCTTTATCGACAGCCTGATTCAACGTCAGATTCAGGATCGCCATGGATACGTTGGCGGTCGGGACGCGAATGGCGTTGCCGGTCAACTTGCCCGCTAATTCAGGCAATGCTTTTGCGACCGCTTTTGCGGCTCCCGTCTCCGTCAACACCATGTTCAGAGGAGCGGAGCGACCACGGCGTTCACCGCTGTGGAAGTTGTCAATCAGGTTCTGGTCGTTGGTGTACGAATGCACCGTTTCGACATGACCTTCCACCACGCCGAACTTATCATTTAAGGCTTTCAACACGGGTACAATCGCATTGGTGGTGCACGAGGCCGCAGACAATATGGTATCGCTGTCTGCGATGTCTTGGTGGTTCACTCCAAACACGATGTTTTTCAGTTCGCCTTTACCCGGTGCCGTCAGCAGTACTTTTTTACTGCCTTTGCACTCTAGGTGTTTGCCCAAGCCTTCCGCATCACGCCATACACCGGTGTTGTCGACCACGAGAGCATCGTTAATGCCGAACTTGCTGTAGTCCACCTCGGCCGGGCTGTTGGCGTAGATGAAGCGAATGAAGTTGCCGTTAACGATCAGGGAACTGTTGGCTTCATCAACCTGAATAGTCCCGTGAAACGGGCCATGCACGGAGTCACGGCGCAACAGGCTGGCACGTTTTTGTAAGTCGCCTGGCTTGCCGCCTCGCACGACGACTGCACGCAGTCGCAACTTGTTACCGCCGCCAGCTTTCTCCACCATGATGCGCGCCAGCAAGCGACCGATGCGGCCAAAACCATACAACACCACGTCTTGTGATTCGCCGCCGGGTGCAACGGTGTCGTGCTGGTCGACTATGCTGGCCAGTTCAGTACGCAGGAAGGCATCAAGGTCGTTATGGGCTTCTTTGCGGAACTGTGTGGCGAGTTTGCCCACATCAATATGCGCCGGGCCGGGATTAAGACGAATTAACGCCTGTAGCAGGCGCTCGGTCAACGCGACGTCCAGTTCTTCGCCCTCAATGTGGCGAACGAACCGGTGGTCTTTAATGATGCGCATTACGGAACGGTTGACCATGGCGCGCCCAAACAGCGACGTTACCACGTTGAACTGACGATACAGTTGGCCAATCAGAGGGATCAGGTTTTCGGCAATCGCTTCACGTTCTTGCCATTGGTCCAGATGGGAGTCTTCGATGCGGTCGCTCACTAAGGCTACCTCATAAATTTATTATAGGTTGATAGGAGGGTGCGTTTTCACGCGCGCGTAGTATGCGTTTTGACCGAGCGCTTGGCAAATAAAGGGGAGTGATAGTGAATATGCTCGTCGGATAAGGAAAAGTGGTATCCGACGAGCAATGTATCTGTGCAGCAGTTTTCTAGCGCTTCAGATAGGCATCTTTCGCAGCATTGAAATCATGTATGACGGCGTCCATTTCTTCGCCGTTGAACGGTTGTAACCCTGAAATGATCAGATTCTTAATGCCCGTACCGACCGTTTTGCCTTGCGCGGTAATGTTGAAGCGGAACTCTGCATCCCCACGGCGACCATTAATCGTCAGTTCTGTGCCTGCTAACTCAAGCTTTGGCGCTTGGAAGTCAATGCTGCTCAGTTCAAACGCCATGCTTTCATAGATGACCAGCGGGCGTTTAGGATTAAACATAACGCCTTTAGCGTCCATCATAGGAACCATGATGAAGGGGAAGTTCTGCCCCGAAAAAGAGACGTATTCACGCGTAAATGCTTCAATCTGCGCCGCATCATGGCTGGTGTCGCCTGCATGTTCGACGTGCAAATAAGCCTTTCCAGCGGTGTCTAAAATATCGATGGTACCCGTGTCTTGGCTGGGCAAAATCAATGGCACGTCGGCGCCGACCATGCCGGAAAACCGAACGGACATGGACTGGCTCAGTCCGTAATGACTTAGCACCACTGCAAACAACAGATCCCCCGGCACGCAAAAACGTTTAGAATCAACGTTGTGGATGGGGTTAAAGTCGCCAGCAACGTCCTTCGCGAAAGCGCTCGCTTGTTCTGCTGATATAACGATCTGCTGATTCTGTTGTTCGAAGTAGGGGTCAAGAAACACGAATGACTACCTTTATGAGGTGAATTAACCGCATTGTGGCGACCTCAGCGCGCTGAGGCAAGGCATCTTAGACCAGAAATTGTTGTTAGAAAAAGTCAAAGATAGACTTTTCCTATACAGAGCGGCAGTCGATCAACGGGTACGAATAGTGTATACAGAAACACTTATCGGCTGATTTCATGCTTTAAAGAGGGCCGAATGCCCCCAATTACCACCGGAACGTCATCAAGAGTTTAAGGAATGCGTCTCTACAACTTCTTCCGTCATATCTTTCGTTTGGCATCACACCTGTATTTTGTTGAGGTGCGCTCCATTGGCAAAGACCTAGTGCCAGAAGACGGCCCCACAATTCTCGCGGCTAATCACCCGAGCTCGTTGTTGGACTCAATACTTTTGAGTATCGAGCTGCCACGACAAGTGCACTATTTGGCCAAAAGCGAGCTTTTTCGTTCTCCTATACTGGCCTCTTTATACCGTCGTATCGGCGCGATCCCTATTAACCGCGGGACTCGAGCGGATGACAACGAAAATACCTTTAAGCACGTCTATGACCTGCTGGATCGTGGTGGTTGCATTGGTATTTTTCCTGAAGGCCGGAATTCCCCAGCGTTGCAAGTGGCCAACCTGAGAAGCGGTACCGCACGCATGGCGTTGGCGGCTGAAGCGCGGCACAACTACTCCCTAGGGTTACAGATCATCCCGGTGGGGATAAACTTTGAAAATCGCGAGTTGTTTTTATCGGCGGCGCTACTGCGTTTCGGTGCACCGATCAAGGTCGCCGATTACGCCGAGATGCACCAAAAAGACCGTAAGCTGGCCATTCGGACACTGACTAATGATGTCGAACAAGCCCTGCGCAAAGAAGCTATGCACATTTCCGACTTGCGATTGGGGCAATTGGTGGAGGATCTGGGAGCCGTCTACCACGAGGCGATCAACGAGCCAATTGAAGCGCGAGTAGCGCGTCGTAGCTGGGGTATATTACGTCGAACCCTCGAGAAAACTCGGGCGTGGTTTCGGCCAGCATCGGTGAACCACGATTCACTATCGGCAATTTTTGAAGGGCGGCGTTCGTTAAATGATGCGCTGTCACGTGCATCGGTGGCAGAGCCGGAACTGGTGGAAGACCTGCGTAACCGAGTTGATCGATACAAGGCGCACTTGCGGCAAACGCATCTGAAGGAAGATTTGAAGCAGAGTTTTGCGCAACCCATTCGTGAGCGATTGATTCGCTTGCGCATGACGCTGTATGCGGTACTGATGGCACCGGTCGCTTTTTTTGGTTTGGTGCACAACTTCTTGCCGTATTTTGTCACCAAAATCATCAGTCGGCGATTTCAGGATGAGGCGGTACGCACCTTCGCTTATTTTGGTGTCGGGACGCTCACGTTCGTGGGTTTCTATTTCCTCTGTTGGCTTTGGTTGTGGCAGTTCACCGAACGTGACTTGAGCACCAGCTTGATTTATATCGGACTGCTGCCGCCTACCGGCTTGCTGTGCCTGCGTTATCGCGGCCATATAACCCAATACCGTGACAAAATTCTCGTCCGTACTTTCTTTCACACCAATGCAAATTTGATCAACTTGCTGCACGAAGAGCGGCAGGAAATAGTGTATCGGTTGCAGTTGCTGGACGAACGCTATGGCGACCCCGAACTAGACGCAGAACTGTAGTTGAGTGGCGGCGCTGACGAGCCGCCCTCTGAATCGCTATTGTGGTGGTCTTGTGGCGTGGAAAGGCTCATAACGGTGAGCTTGAGCAACAAATTGAGTTAATTCAGGGTAGGGCGTTAGATCCAGCCGGTTACGGAACAGTATCCAGTCGATGAAACACGCTACCCGTAATTCAGCGTCATTGTAAGGCGCTTGCACGGGCAATTTGAAACGGTTCATTTCCTCAACACTGGATACAACCCGAGCCTGTTGGCGCTTGAGGTATTGGTTATTCTCGGGTGTAACGCCTTCTTTCTCTAGCAAAAACAGGTTCACCGTCGCATCCAATGCCGTGTTCACCATGCTGAAACGGTCGTATTCTTTTACATCAGCCAGAAAAGTACCGCCTGCTTTTTCGCGCAAATATTTCAATATCGAACAAGAATCAAACAGCATTATGTCTTCGTCTTGCAGGTAGGGCACTTTCTTTGTCGGTGACCGTCGAGCACTCTCTGCGTAGTCCGTCTCGACGAACTCACAATCTAGGCCAGTTTCGATCAGCGCGATACGACAATGGCGCACAAAGGGTGAGGTGTAGCTGCCAAAAAGCTGCATTGTAAATCTCCGCACAATACAGAAAAAGGGACGTCGAAACGGGTCTTACAGTATGCTAATTACAAAGCCTTTCCAATACCTGACAGTCGCTCGCGCGCAATGGCATCGGCCAGTGCGCTGTTGGCGGTGCCAGTGGCGGCGGAGCGCTGGAATATCTCCGTCAAGGTGCCGTGAATGCCTTCAATGTGCGCGTTGACGCGCTCAGGCTCATGCGTACCTTGGCGTTCGTAAAAGATGTCGATGATGCCCCCAGCGTTGATCACGTAATCGGGGGCGTAGCAGATGCCACGTTGGTGCAGAAGTTCGCCCGTTTCGGGTTGGTCCAGTTGGTTGTTGGCTGCTCCCGCTATAACGCTGGTTTGCAACACCGCCAAGGTGTTCGGGTTGACGGCGCCACCCAAAGCACAGGGCGCAAATACGTCCATGGGCTCTCGATGGAGTTGGTCCGGCGAAAGAACGCGAGCGTCAAATTCTTTTTCTGCTTGCTGCAGCACGGTGTTATTGATGTCGGTAACCAAAAGGCGTGCGCCCGCCTCGTGTAATAGTCTGGCTAGGCGATAGCCAACGCTGCCAAGGCCTTGGATACCGACAACCAAGCCTTGGAGGTCAGTGCGGTGCAAACGATGCTCTACGGCGGCCTTGATGCCCACAAAACATCCATAGGCCGTTGCCGGAGACGGATCGCCTGATCGTACGCTGCCGTCTGCGTCCTTTTTTTCGTGATGCCCAGAGACGTGTTCCGTAACCTCGTGAATGATTTTCATGTCTGCGACGGAAGTGCCGGAATCCTCCGCTGCCACGTAGTGTCCGCCCATACCTTCCAGAGCACGCCCAAAGGCGCGCAATAATTTGGGGCTTTTATCCGTCTGTGGATTGCCAATGATCACCGATTTACCACCACCCAATGCCAAACGTGCCATGGCACTTTTATAGGACATGCCACGTGACAAGCGCAGGGCGTCGGTTAAGGCGGCATCGTCATTGGGATAGGGAAAGAAGCGTGTGCCGCCAAGTGCATAACCTAGGTTGGTGTTATGAACTGCAATGATGGCCTTCAAGCCAGATGCCTTATCACTGACGAAGTTGACTTGCTCGTGGTGGTCGAAATCGGGGTGGGCGAAAACACTCATTATTATTGTTCCTGTGTAATTGGCAGCAGGATCACCGCTGCGTACGAGATAGGGTTTGTGTTATCTCAAACGGAGGATGCCCTTTTGAGGCAAACCCGCTTCCTATAAAGATATACTGTATGGCCGAACTGTCCAGCGATGCGGGGTGGTGATCGGTCAACCATCTGTATGTGCGGGTTTCCACACGTCTGTGATGATCACTGAAAATGCATCCTGTGGCGCACAACTACCGCGCTCGTGCTACAATTCGGCGCAGATTTAATTGGATAATATGGACAGGTGAAACATGCCAACCTTTGATATCGTCTCTGAAGTCGATGAAGTTGAATTGCGCCATGCGGTGGAAAACGCAACGCGTGAATTGGGTACACGATTTGATTTTCGCGGTGTTGAAACCAGCATTGAACTGAAAGAACTGACGGTAACCCTGAAAACACAGTCGGATTTCCAAGTGCGGCAAATGGAAGAGTTGTTCCGTGGCGCATGCGTCAAACGCGGTGTCGACGCATCGGGTGTGGATATTGAAGACGAGCCCGTACACAGCGGTAAGACGTTTTCCCTCAATATGACGTTCAAGCAGGGCATTGATCAGCCGACGGCTAAGCAAATCGTCAAGTTGATCAAGGAAAGCAAAATTAAAGTGCAGGCTTCTATTCAGGGCGACAAGGTACGTGTGACCGGTAAAAAGCGTGACGAGTTGCAGGAAACCATCGCTATGTTACGCAAAGCAGACATAGCGTTGCCGTTGCAGTTCGAGAACTTTCGCGACTGATACAAGCAATTATGATCTCGGCAGTAGGGCGGTGTGTTTACACCCGCAGCGGTTCGGTGGCGGGTGTAAACACGCCGCCCTACGGTTCAGACCCTAAAGCACCAACTTCAAACCGACTTTAACGCATCGATCTTTTTCCATCTCCCGCACCACAAACTCAACGGCCCCCATTTCAACCCGATCACCCACAACCGGTTGATTGAACTTTTTGCATAGGTAGTCGTGTAGAGAGAGATTGAGCGCATCTTCAGGGACCGCAAACCCATACATTAACGACAAATTTTGCAGGCTAGTGTCGCCGTTAATGACGAACTCACCGAAGAACTGCATGTCAGCCAAGCGGCTGGTGGCTTTGACGGACACAAACAGCCGGTCAATTTCATCCACCATGGCGCGCGGCGCGGCCAGATAGATCGCATCACCCTCAGCCAGCTTATCCACTTCATCGATGCTTAGGATTTCCTTGTTGCGCAGCAATAGAGCAGGTTTTACGCCCTCTGGGTAGTTAACGCTTAAGGGTGATCGGCCAAAGACAGACGCGTCTTCGGTGATGCGATAACCGACCAATTCATAGTCAGGTTGACCGGGCAAATCAAGTTCCAATCGTTGCGCTAAATTGTCATTCGGTGGTATATCCACTTTCAGCCAGCGCGCCATCCACGTGAGGCTCCAGCCTTGTACCACCAAGGATACAAGTACTACGAAGAAGGCCACGTTGAAGAGCATTTCGGCGCCCACCACACCGGCCAGCAAGGGAAATATCGCCAGAATGATCGGCACCGCGCCGCGCAGTCCCACCCAACTGATGAACGCCTGCTCTCGCCACGAAAATTGAAAGGGCAATAGGCTAATGACCACTGCAATGGGGCGGGCTACAAATATCAATGCAATGGCGATGAATAGGGCTTCTAAGCTGGTAGGAATAAGTTCAGAAGGCGCGACGAGCAACCCGAGCATCAAGAACATGATAATCTGGCTCATCCAAGCTAATCCATTGTGAAAACGCAGGATATTTTGTGACGACTGGACATGGCGATTGCTGATCATGATCCCCGCCAGATACACGGCTAAGAAACCGCTGCCGCCTAGCACTGAAGTCAAGCCAAAGACTAATAGTCCGGAGGCCATGGCGAGCAGAGGATAAAGACCAGCCGACAACGGCACAGCATTGATTAGACGCGCCGTGGCGATACCACCAATCACGCCCAAAAGCCCACCTAGGCCCATTTGGCGTAAGAACTCCAGCAGTACAATGAAGTCGACTCGGGTATGGCCGGAAACAATGAGTTCGATCAACACCACGGTTAAGAAAATGGCCATGGGGTCGTTGCTGCCGGATTCGATTTCCAGTGTCGCGCCAACGCGTTGTTTCAACTCTAATTTGGCGGTGTGCAGCAGTGAGAATACCGCGGCGGCGTCAGTAGAGCCGACAATGGCGCCCATCAATAAACCATAAATGAGTGGCAACCCCAGTACGTAGGTCGCGATTAAGCCGGTGATGCCAGTGGTAATCAGAACGCCAAGCGTGGCTAGCGAAATGGCGGGTTTTAAGGCGACGCGAAAGCTCGATGTCTGGGTGTTCAAACCGCCATCAAAAAGAATGATCGCCAGTGCCAAACTGCCGATTAAGTGAGCTACTTGAGTATCCTCAAAGACCAAGCCGAAGCCATCTTTGCCCAGTACCATGCCGAGTACCAAGAATACCAAGAGAAGTGGGGCACCCAGACGAGCTGATAGAATGCTGGCTAGAATGCTGACCAGAAACAGCAGTCCGGTAAACAGTATGACTTGGTTGCTGATGTCCATTCGCGGCCTCTACCTTTAGTTACAATCATTATAACGTAGGAAACTGACGTTGTACTTACCAAAGCAAAAAATCCCCGAACTCTTTGTACCCCTATTTGCTACAGCGACAGGCTCTGGCGTAGAATGCGCGCGGTTTTAATGAGGAATGATGCATATGCCCAGCACACCCGCGGTCGATGATTTGGCTCATATTACGTCGTTTTTGGTCGCTCCTACGCCAAAAGCATGGGTCAATTGGGCGCTGGATAATGAGACGATCATGCTGATCGACCATGCCCATTGTGAGAAGAAGGCGGCCTCAACGGCGCTGGGCATGATGTATCGTTATCTTGAATATCCCACTTTCTTGAATCGACTAAGCAAGTTGGCGCGGGAAGAGTTGGTGCATTTCGAGCAAGTGCTCAAATTGATGCAGAAACGTGGAATCGAATACTCCCACCTGACAGCAGCGAAGTACGCCAGCGAGCTGATGAAGTTGGCGCGCAAAGACGAGCCATGGCAGTTGGTGGACAAGCTGATCATAGGTGCTTTGATTGAAGCGCGCTCTTGTGAGCGCTTTGCGGCGCTGGCGCCTTATCTGGACGACGAGCTACAGACTTTTTACCGCGGTTTGCTGAAATCGGAAGCGCGACATTTTGAAATCTACCTCAAGCAGGCAAGGGCGGTTGCACCTGAACCCATCGACGCGCGCATCGACGAGCTCAGAGTGCGGGAAAACGAATTGATCAACTCTACTTCAGAAGAGTTTCGTTTTCACAGTGGTGTGCCGAGAGAGGCGACGTCGGCAGCGTAATTCATTCGTTTGAGGACGGGCGCGCTGTCATTGTCCCATTGACAAATGACAGCTTGACCGTTTTCCCAATCACCCAACACATAACGCGTGCCATCTTCGTTCAACTCATGGAAGGCCGGACGATGGGTATGCCCATGCAGAATATCAACCGCACCATGGGTCGAGACCTGCGCTGAGGTGTATTCCAAGTTAACATCCATAATGTCTTCGGCTTTGGTCGCGTTTTCTGATGCCGAAACACTGCGTGCTTGCTTCGCCATGGCAATCCGCACGTCCAGCGGCTTGCTCAGAAAATCCATTTGCCATCCCGGGTTGCGTACCAAACGCCGAAACTCCATATACCGAGCATCGTCGATACACAGGTGATCGCCGTGAATAAGCCAGGTCGCGCGGCCATTGATCGACAGCACTTTGCCTTCCGGGTGAATCTGCAGCCCCGCAGCCTGAGCAAACTGTTCGCCCAGCAGAAAGTCACGATTCCCTGGTACGAAATGCAGGTTTATCCCTCTGGCTTTCAACGGCCGTAAAGCCTTGATAACCGGCTCGGCTGCTGGGTTGGGTGCATCGTCACCGATCCAGAAGTCGAACAGATCGCCAAGGATCCACAGGGATTTCGTTTCTGCCGGCAAACGCAGACAAAAACGTTGAAATCCGGCGATCAGATCCTGTCGCTCAGGACTTAGATGAAGGTCGGAGATGGCAATGTGCATGGCTTACTCTACAAGGGTCATGGATTCGATAACAACGTCTTCTAATGGCACGTCTTGATGACCACTACCGATACCCGTTTTAACGGACTTGATCTTAGTAACCACATCCATGCCATCGACTACTTTTCCAAAGGCCGCGTAGCCCCAACCGTCCATTGTCTCGCTGCGGTGATTCAAGAAGCTGTTATCAGATACATTGATGAAAAACTGAGCGGTTGCAGAATGGGGATCCATGGTGCGGGCCATAGCGATGGTGCCCACATCATTAGAAACGCCGTTATTTGCTTCATTTTTAATCGGTTCGCCATTCTCTTTTTGCTTCATGCCGGGCTCGAAACCACCGCCCTGAATCATGAAGCCGTCAATGACACGGTGGAAAATCAAACCGTCGTAAAAGCCGTCTTTAACGTACTTGACGAAGTTAGCCACCGTTAGCGGGGCTTTGTCTTCAAACAGTTCCAGCGTGACGTCACCCATGGAAGTTTTCATTAATACGTTCATTTTATTCTGCTCCTAAGCCATGCAGCGCGGTGGCCGCGATATAAGTGTTCTCCATCAGAGTAGCCACCGTCATGGGACCTACACCACCGGGAACGGGGGTTATGAACGACGCGCGTTGCGCCGCGATATCAAATTCTACATCACCGATCAGTTTGCCATCTGTTTGGCGATTTATCCCAACATCAATCACAATGGCGCCGGGCTTGATCCATTCGCCTTTCACCAGGCCTGGAATGCCCACCGCAACAACCACGATATCGGCTTGTTTTACGTGATAGGACAGGTCATCGGTAAAACGATGGGTAATGGTGGTTGTACAGCCTGCGAGCAACAGTTCTAATGCCATTGGTCGTCCAACATGATTAGATGCACCGACGATCACCGCGTGTTTACCGCGAATGTTAACGCCCGTCGACTTCAGCAGAGTCATGATGCCGCGCGGTGTGCAGGATTCCAAATGCGGCATACGTAACGCTAATCGACCGACATTATAAGGATGAAATCCGTCTACGTCTTTGGTGGTGCGAATGCGTTCAACCACTTTTTGCTCATCAATTTGATCGGGCAGGGGAGATTGCACGAGTATCCCGTCAATGGTTGGGTCGTCGTTCAGCTCGTCTATTAAGGCCAGCAGTTCGCGTTGGCTGGTGGTGTCGGGCAGATCATACGATAATGACTTGAAGCCGATCTCATCGCAGCTCTTACGCTTTGAGTTAACATATACTTCACTGGCTGGGTCGGCACCCACCAATATGACCGCTAAGCCCGGCGGGCGATGACCGGCTTGCGTCAATGACGTGACGGATCGTTTGATTTCTGCTTTAAGGTCGGCGGCGATGGCTTTGCCGTCGATAAGTGTTGCTGCCATGGAACCTGTAACTCCTTGAACTGATACGGGTATTTTCGCACGCCCGTGGCGGCAAGTCCAAGCAAGGCTACTAATAGCTATCCATTTGTTTTGTCTGTGGTTTTTTAGAAATTCTTTTAAAAAATAGGTTGACGACCATCATACCCGTCAGTAATATGCGCACCACGCTGAAACGCGGGTCGTCGGAGCATAGCGCAGTTTGGTAGCGCATCTGGTTTGGGACCAGAGGGTCGGGGGTTCGAATCCCTCTGCTCCGACCACTTTTTAGCAGGCAGTCTCTCGTAGAGCGCCCGTAGCTCAACTGGATAGAGCACCGGCCTTCTAAGCCGGGGGTCGCAGGTTCGAGTCCTGCCGGGCGTACCAGCTTACAAGCATTAGTCTTTGTAGGCAGGTGTCCGCAGTATTAAAGATATCGGTTATGGTGGGCGTAGCTCAGTTGGTAGAGCCCCGGATTGTGATTCCGGTGGTCGTGGGTTCAAGCCCCATCGTCCACCCCATTTTCTTGATATGCGGACGTGGTGAAATTGGTAGACACGCCAGATTTAGGTTCTGGTGCCGAAAGGTGTGAGAGTTCGAGTCTCTCCGTCCGCACCATTTAGTGTCTAAGTGCAGTTGATGCTGTGCAAATTACTGTGTAGGTTGGTTATTTGGCAATAAGTCATTTTTACTACCTAGCGCAGTTTTTCCGTTTCTGATATTCCTCCTGCTTTCTCTCCCAAAACTCAATCTATTTTCATCGATTTGTGATTCTTCCTTGACTAATGCGGCCAAGTGGCTGAAAATTTCGCGCTTTGAAAAAAACGGCTTGAGCTATATTTCTAGCGCTTTGTTGAAGTGAACCTGTACAATTACAGATCATAAAACTAAGACACGTATCCCGGTACCAAGCTGCTTAGTGATTCAATTTAACCGGTATAGTATTTTTTGGTGAGGAACCCCATGCAAGTTTCTGTTGAAACGACTTCCGCTCTTGAGCGTCAGATGACAATTACGGTGCCTGCAGAGCGCATTGATAATGATGTAGATAAGCGTGTACAGCAGACCGCACG
Source organism: Natronospirillum sp. (assembly GCA_049115955.1). Lineage (GTDB taxonomy): Bacteria > Pseudomonadota > Gammaproteobacteria > Pseudomonadales > Natronospirillaceae > Salinispirillum. The sequence continues at coordinate 65,937 of JAGDZJ010000018.1, read as the reverse complement.
TACAGTTCGTATTGATGGCTTTCGTCCAGGTAAAGTGCCTTTGAAAGTTGTTAAACAGCGTTACGGCGCCGGTATCCGCCAGGATGTTGTCGGTGAAGTAGTGCAGAAAAGTTTCTTTGAAGCCGTTCAGCAAGAGAAAGTGATGCCTGCTGGCAGCCCTAAGATCGAATTCAAAAACGATGAAGATGGTAAAGATTTCCAGTTTGTTGCCACTTTTGAAGTGTACCCAGAAATCACGTTAGCGGATTTCTCTTCGGCTGAGATCGAAAAGCAAACGTCAGAAGTGACTGATGCTGATGTTGATACAATGATCGATACGTTGCGTAAGCAGCAGGCGACGTGGACTGAAGTTGAGCGTGCAGCTGAAGACGGCGATCGAGTTAAAGTCGATTTTGAAGGTTTCATCGATGGTGAAGCGTTTGAAGGCGGAAAAGCAGAAGGTACAGATATTGTACTAGGCTCTAATTCGATGATTCCTGGTTTTGAGTCTGGCATTGTTGGTAAAAAAGCAGGTGAAGAGTTCGATTTGAATGTCACATTCCCTGAAGACTACCAGGCTGAGAACTTAAAGGGTAAAGACGCTGTCTTTAAAACGAAGGTTATCAGTGTATCTGCACCAGAGTTGCCAGAGTTAAATGACGAATTTTTCTCTAAGTTTGGTTTAGACGTTAGCGATCTTGAAGGCTTCAAAACAGAAGTCGGTGCTAACATGGGTCGTGAACTAAAAAATGCATTGAAAGCTAAATTGAAAGATCAGGTTTTCACTCAGTTGGTCGATATTAATGGTATCGAAGTACCAACATCGTTGGTTGACAGTGAAATCGACAACTTGCGCAAACAAGCTGTTCAGCAGTTTGGTGGCGGTGCAGAGATTGATCCAAACATGTTGCCAAAAGAGATGTTTGAAGAGCAAGCTAAGCGTCGCGTAACAGTGGGCTTGTTGGTTCAAGAAATCATCAAAGCTAATGACATTAAAGCTGATGATGCTCGTGTAGCTGAAGCGATCCAAGAGATGGCGTCAACTTACCAAGAGCCGCAGCAAGTTATTGATTGGTATAACAGTAACGAAGAAATGTTAAACCAAGTTAAGAGTTTGGTGCTAGAAGATCAAGTGGTTGATCACTTGCTCGAATCTGCTAAAGTCACAGAAGTGGCAGTAGCTTATGAAGAAGCGATCAAGCCAGCAGCAAACGCCGCAGCTTAAGAAGTCTTGCGTCGTTAACAGGCGCATTGACTGAATGAAAAACGGCAGTTGGTGCGATCCGGCTGTCGTTTTTTGTTTTTAGGGGTTAAAGGAGTAATTTAGTATGTCAATAATCCATCAGGGTGGTGCGTCAGAGATCCAAAATGCGGGTCTTGTACCTATGGTCGTTGAACAGTCTGCCCGGGGTGAGCGCGCATACGATATCTATTCGCGTCTTCTCAAAGAGCGCGTGATATTCTTGGTTGGTCAAGTAGAAGATCACATGGCGAATTTGATTGTCGCTCAGTTGCTTTTTTTGGAAGCAGAGAATCCAGATAAAGATATTCATCTTTATATCAATTCACCAGGTGGCTCGGTTACGGCTGGTTTGGCTATTTACGATACAATGCAGTTTATCAAGCCAAATGTAAGCACTATGTGTATCGGCCAGGCTGCTAGTATGGGGGCTTTCTTGTTGGCAGCAGGTGAGCCGGGCAAGCGTCATGCGTTGCCCAATGCGCGTGTTATGATTCACCAGCCTCTGGGTGGTTATCAAGGTCAGGCAACAGATATCGAAATTCATACACGTGAAATTCTGTCAATTCGTGAGAAATTAAATCGAAAATTGGCTGAGCACACAGGACAAGATTTAGAAACAATTGCGCGTGACACAGAGCGTGATAACTTTATGGATCCCGTTACAGCGGCTGAATATGGTTTGATTGACTCAGTACTCACCAAGCGTATTGGTGAATAAAAAGCGCTTTAGCGGACCTTTTTGTGGCTTAGAGTTGAAATTTAAGCGGTTAGCCACTATTTATAATTAATACCGCTTTGTTATGAGGAAGCCGAATGAGCGACGATATCAACGATAAAGATAATGAAAACGGCAAACTGTTCTGCTCTTTCTGTGGTAAAAACCAGGATGAAGTACGTAAGTTAATTGCTGGTCCTTCTGTCTTTATCTGTGATGAGTGTGTCGATCTGTGTAATGACATCATCCGTGAAGAAATTCAGGATGTTGAAGAGCATGAATCACAAGATCGCTTGCCGATACCAGCAGAGATTAAGGATAAGCTGGATGAGTACGTTATAGGTCAAGACAGGGCTAAAAAAGTACTCGCAGTCGCCGTATACAATCATTACAAGCGTTTGCGTTTCCAAAGCAACGCTACAGGTAAAGATAAAGAAGTAGAGCTTAGTAAAAGTAATATTTTGCTAATTGGTCCTACAGGTAGTGGTAAAACGCTATTGGCGCAAACATTAGCCCGTTTGTTGAATGTTCCTTTCACCATCGCAGACGCCACAACGCTAACTGAAGCGGGTTATGTGGGTGAAGATGTTGAGAACATTATCCAGAAGCTGTTACAAAAATGCGATTACGATATAGATCGTGCCCAGCGAGGTATTGTTTATATCGATGAAATTGACAAAATTTCGCGTAAATCTGATAACCCTTCTATTACTCGTGATGTTTCAGGTGAAGGTGTTCAGCAGGCGTTGTTGAAGCTGATTGAGGGTACTGTTGCATCAGTTCCGCCTCAAGGTGGGCGTAAGCATCCGCAACAAGAGTTCTTGCAGGTAGATACTTCAAATATTCTGTTTATTTGTGGTGGTGCGTTTGCGGGGCTTGATCAGATCATCCGAAGCCGTTCGGAAAAGAGCTCAATAGGCTTTAACGCTACGGTGAAGAGCAAAGACGACAGTCGTTCTATGACAGATACGCTCAAGGATATCGAAGCTGAAGATTTAGTGAAGTTTGGTTTGATCCCGGAATTTGTTGGTCGTTTGCCAATGATTGCCACATTGGCTGAATTGGATGAAGCGGCACTTATACAAATTCTTACGGAGCCTAAAAACAGCTTAACTCGTCAGTATTCAAAACTGTTTGAGCTAGAAGGTGCTGAAGTTGATTTCCGTGAGGCGGCATTAAGCGCTGTTGCAAAGCAAGCGCTAGACCGTAAAACCGGTGCGCGTGGCTTGCGCTCGATTTTGGAAGCTACTTTGCTGGATATTATGTACCAACTGCCATCTTTGGAGAATGTGAGTAAAGTCGTGATTGACGAGGGCGTCATTGAAGGTACGTCTGAACCAATTTTGATTTACGAAACACCAGAGAAAGAAGCAAAAACAGCTGATCAAAAATAGTTGTTAATAGTATTTAAAAAGGACGCATTTGCGTCCTTTTTTATTGTTAAGCGATTCAAGTTAGTCTTCTTCGCCCGCTAATATAGCTCTCAATTGCTCAACGACTTTGCTTGGAATGCGGCGAATTGTTAGTGTCTGAGATGCTTCGTCAAACTCTATCTCTTGCCCTGAATTTGCAGGCCCGACCGCGCGTTTAGCAAAGTCTAGTTGCCAGTTGTCTGCTTTGGCTTTTACCTTGGTTACTGCATTTAAAGTGTGTCTGTGAGGTTGGAATTCGTGGCTTACTTGATACCGATCGCTATTAGCAAACTTTCCGAATGTTCCGGTAAGGGTTTCAGCTTGTTCTGGCGGTATATATTGGTCGAAAATTTGCTCAACATCAGGTAGCTGGGCTGATTGTTTTTCTGAGCGTTGGCGGTTCATATAGCTAACAACATCTTCTACAATTTGTTCTTGCTGTTCTTTCATGCCGTTTTCGCTACAAAACTCTTTAGCCGCTTTTATGAGATCGCCTGTTGCTTTTTTAGAGGGTGTAGCGCTGGTGCATCCGAATGTTTCGGCAAAATACTGGCTAACATCTCCCTTTTCTTTGCTACCAATAAAACTTAAATAGCTGTCTTTGCCTTTGCGGTAGTTTGTTAGGTTAATTTTTGCGGCTTGATGTAGTTTGTCTAGATCGACTTCATCTATTTGAGTGGGGTGAAGTTCGTTGTCTAAGGAAATAGTTGGACGGTTTCGAACTAGGGCGATCATCAAGAATTCGTAGCGATCTTCTTGGTAGTGACTAAAAATAACATATCCGGCGTTGCTTGAGAGAGACTGCCGGTTGTTCATCTTTTCCACTAAATCACTTAGCGTGACATCGGCTAATGCTAAAAAGCTATTGGCCTGCGGTTCTTGTTCCACATAGCTTTCAAATGCTGGAACGAATGGCGTTTCCCCTTTTTTCTCTGGGTCAAATGACCCATGTATCAAGGTCGCTCTTCTTGAGAGGGCCGCACTTAATGCTTCAACCATATCGGCGGCAACAGGAGAGTCTGCACGCATAACACCGCCGCGCGGCGTCAGGTTTACTTTACGCTCTTCTGATTCTTGGAGTTCACGTATCACTAGTTGTTTAATATCCAAAATGCCACCCTTTGTGTTGCGTTTGTATCATCCCTTTGGGGAGAGCGCATTTTAGGCGAATCTTAAGTGTCTGTCAGTGTTGCGTTGACGGGTATCGGTTAATTATGAAGATTCAGCTTAAATAAATCGCCGCAGTAGATCATAATCACGCAGTTAATAGTAATAAATCATTGAGCCGAATACGGAGTAGATAGGATGCGTTGGAAATCAGGTAGGCGTAGTAGCAATATTGATGACAGGCGCTCTGCTTCGGGACAGGTGTCGAGTGGCCGCGGATTCCGTATGAGTGGTGCAAAAAAGGGAGGCGGCATCGGCTTGGTTATTATGATCGGTGTTGTGCTTTTAATGGGTGGAGACCTAAATACTGTGCTGGGGCTGTTAATGGGTAACTCTGGTATTCCAACGCAAACTCAAACCACCAATACACAATCTTATCCTACGCAAACCAGCAGTGCTGAAGATAATCAGATGGCAGACTTTGTATCAGTGGTACTAGCTGATACAGAAGATACGTGGGTGCCGTTGTTTACTCAAATGGGAAAGCGATATGAGGAGCCTACCTTAGTACTCTTTCGTAATGTAGTTCAGTCTGCCTGTGGAACTGCTCAGTCTGCTATGGGGCCTTTTTACTGCCCAGGGGATCAACGTGTTTATATCGATTTAGATTTCTATAATGAGCTTAAAAACTCATTTGGAGCGCCAGGTGATTTTGCCCAAGCTTATGTTATTGCGCATGAAGTAGGGCATCATGTTCAGCAACAGTTTGGAATTCTTCAAAAATCTCACCAAATGAAACAATCCATGTCCCAAACACAGGCGAATGCGCTGCAGGTAAAAGTAGAGTTGCAAGCGGATTGCTTTGCTGGGATCTGGGCGCATTATGCGGATAAAGAGCGTGCGGTTGTAGAGCCGGGTGACATTGAAGAGGCGATGAATGCAGCAAGTCAAATTGGAGATGATGCAATACAGAAAAGGGCTCAAGGCTATGCAGTGCCAGACTCTTTTACCCATGGTACTTCACGCCAGCGCATGAAATGGTTTAATCAAGGATTTACCAGTGGCGATGTGCAAAGCTGTAATACATTCATATAAGCTGACTAAAACTAAGTGAGTAATTTATGGCTTTGAAGCCAACAATTTATAAAGTTGATTTGCAAATCGTTGATTTGAATAGAAATGTGTATCCTAGCGTTAAGCTGACGCTAGCGCTTCATCCGTCGGAGCTGCCTGAACGAATGATGGTGAGACTCTTAGCTTATGCACTTAACTACCATGAAGATTTGGAGTTTTGTAAAGGGTTGTCTGCTGCTGATGAAGCCGACCTTTGGCAAGTTGCTCCGACTCAAGAAATCATGGAGTGGATAGAAGTAGGTCAGGTATCACCAGATCGTTTGCGTAAAGCCGTAAGTAGGGCTGCAAACATTAAGCTTTACGCTTACGGAAGCGAGTCAGAAATATGGTGGCAACGTTTTTCAGATGACTTTGCTCGGTTGTCAAAAGTTGAGATTTACCGATTTAAGTATGAGGAGGTTAAAGTACTTATTCCGTGGGTTGATCGTTCGATAGATTTATCAGTCACTATATCTGGGAATGATTTAATGCTGAACAGTGGCGATAATCATCACACGCTGTCGGTAAGTCAGTATTTATAATCAATTTTATACACGTTGTTCCATGTTGGGGCCGCTAACGAGTAATCGTAATAGGTCGCTGCGGCATATAATACCAGCGACTTGATGCTCTGAGTTGATGACCGGCACACAGCTTACTTTTTGTTCCATAAAAATTAGCGCTATGTCTCGTACTAGAGTATCAGGGGACACTGCGACTAATGAGTTGGTCAGTAAGTTCTCTATGAAGCTATTTGATTCTGCCCCATGGCGTAATAACTCGCCATCCGTTACAACGCCTAATGGATGCCCGCTATTATTGACCACCACTAGGTGGTCAATGTCTTCTGTATGCATTTTTTGTAGCGCATTTTTTACGGTGTCAAACTGACTTGTTGTGATAACGGGAGCGCTCATCACGTGTATTGCATTGAGCCGCCTTCTGTCCTGGAGGGAGTCTGACTTTCTACTGGTCTCTTGATAAGCTCGAGACGAATAAACAGTTGAGCGCGTTGTATTAGAAGGCTGTCCGCCGCTACTCGGAACGTAAGGTGTGCGTGTTGGTAGAGGCTGATTGGCATTGTTTTGTACCGTTGCGCGTGCGCCTTGGCTATTGCCGACCGTCGCTACACCTGTCGGTGTAAACTTTGAGTCAGCGGGATTTTTAACTAAATTCCCATTGTCGTAAATCAACAATGCCATGCAGGTGCTCCGGATGTGTATTCATAATATATCGGCAATATACTAGCGTACTTTAATCGTGTGATTAATCATTTTTGAATAAATTCAAACAAAGAGTGTTAATTAGCTCAATTTTGGAGTGTTTTTAAAACAGTTGTTTGAATAAAACCACAAAATATTGATTTTATGGAGGATAATTTTAAGTATTAGTTTGTATGTATAAATTTATGTTGATGATCCTTCTGGTGAATTTACCGAGCTTTTTAAGCTGCTATTAATAGATTTTATGTGTGTCATTTAAGTTATGGTAAGCCTGTAAGTGCCCTGAATTAAATAGACTTTCTACTTTGGACAGCTTCTGGCTCATGATATAGGATTTAGGGCTTAATACTGTTGAAGGATAATAAGAATGACAACGTCTGACTCGATACGTTCACAACATGATAGAGCTCTATCTGAGCTATTACTTTCACTACCAGAGGTGCAGGCGGTCAATCAAAAGTTAGCACTGCACGAAGCTCAGGGCCATCTAGGTGTCCGTCGACGTTTATTATCGACCTCTGTACGTATGAGTTCTGCTATGGCTCCAGGCTTAAATAGGACAGCTAGACAGTGTATGGATATTTTAGGTGTCGATATGCCTGTAGAACTGTATGCCTATTCTAGCCCTCATTTCAATGCGGCTTGCGTTAAGCCAGAAAGTGGCCGCTTGTTTATTATGTTTTCGTCTAGCTTGCTCGATAGTTTTGATGATGAAGAGCTTCGCTTTGTTATGGGTCACGAGTTGGGGCATTTTGTGTACGGGCATCATGATATTCCGGTTGGATACATGCTTAAAGGTCAGCCGCCAGTTTCTCCTTCGCTTGCGTTACAGTTAACCAGCTGGTCCCGTTATGCGGAAATTTCGGCTGACAGGGCTGGGGCATTATGTACTCAAAATTTTGATGCGGTTGCTAGGTCATTATTTAAGCTGGCTTCTGGTGTAACGAGCACGGTTGTACGTTTCAATCTAAAAGACTTTCTCCAGCAAATAGACGATATGCAAATGACCGATGATTTAGTGGAGACAAGCTCTAGCGCTGAAGATTGGTTTATGACACATCCTTTTAGTCCGCTCAGGGTCAAAGCTTTACAGATGTTTCATCAATCAGAATATATGAAAAAAGACGGTGTTAACTCCGCCACTTTAGAATTGGGGCTAGAAAGCATAATGGCTCTGATGGAGCCAAGCTATTTAGAGTCTAAGACAGATGCGGCTCTATCTATGCGTCATTTGTTGTTCGCAGGTGCTTTGCTTGTGGCAAATGCAAATGGAAGCATTTCTAAAGCAGAGATACAGGCTTTCGAAAAGTTTTTCGGTAAAAATGAGTTTCGGGATGATTTCAACTTAGAACGTTTAAGGGCTGATCTCTCAACGAGGATTGATACGGTGAACAAATATAATAGTTTACCCAAGCGTATGCAGGTTCTTAAAGATTTGTGTGTGATGGCGCGTGCAGAAGGTAAGGCAAACCATCCAGAAATAGTGGTGCTCAAGGAGATAGCCACGCGTTTAGAAGTACCGGGCTTTTTTGTAGATCAGCTACTGAGCGTTAATACGGAGCTTGATTAATGGCAGGTTAGGCTTATTCGTTTATAAAAAAGGATAGCGCGCTCGGTTGAGTGGAGGAGCGCGCTATCCTAATTAATGTTAGAAAAAACGGCGTTTAGGCTGGCTAAATGCAGAAGGTAACCCTAGAACAAAAACTGCAACTAACGCAGCAGCTATCACAATCAGCCCTTCTGCCATGGTTATTCCCCACAGCAAATCGGGTGTGTAGCCACATGATTCCCAAGGTTCAAATACGGAGGGAAGCCATTCGTTAAGAGGAAGGGCAGCAGGGAAGCCTCCATCTAGAGAGCAGCTTCCATCAATAAACCCCCGCTCAATACCAAAGGTTTTATAGCTTCGCTCCATCATTCCTATGCTTCCTAGTAGTCCTAAGACGGTAGCAAAAACGCGTACGGGTCTATATTTACCAGCTAGTAGACCAAGTAGGCTGGCAATCATTATTAAAAATATGAAAGCACGGATTTGGGCGCAGAGTACGCAAGGGCCGTAATCTAGTGCATATTGATAATAAAGCGCAATTCCTTCCATGGCAGCACATACAACAAAAATAAGCATCCAAAATAAAGGAAGTCGAGTCACCGATTATTCTCCGATAAGTAAGAGCAAAGGCCCTTGTATTGGGTATTGCTGCGATAGCGGCAGGTTTCACAGCGCATTTTTATAATGCTTTTATATCAGATTTTATACGACTAAAGCTATATATGCTTTGAAAACATGAGCTTAATTGCCCAGGAAGGGAAGGAGCGGTTTGCGTTAATTAAATTAAGGTGTAGGTTTTATTAAGCTTAAATGAAAAAACCACGACCTTAAAATAATTAAGGCCGTGGCTTCTTATTAGCGGTTGTGCAAAGTGTCTTTTAGTTTGTCATGCATCTCTAAGATACAGTTTTCGGTTGTATCCCAATCGATGCACGCGTCAGTAACGGATACGCCGTATTTAAGCTGAGATAAATCGCTAGGTATCGACTGATTTCCCCATCCAAGGTTTGACTCTATCATTAAGCCAATAATAGAGGTGTTTCCTTCAATGATTTGATGAGTAGCATCTTTTGCTACTAGAGGTTGACGACCAGCATCTTTTGATGAGTTAGCGTGGCTACAATCTACCATAATGTTTTTGGTTAGCCCGGCTTTGTCTAGCTCTTGCTCACAAATAGAGATGCTTACAGAGTCATAGTTAGGGCGCCCATTACCACCGCGCAATACGACATGACCGTACTGATTGCCTTTGGTGCGTATGACGGCTACCTGTCCGTTTGGATTAATACCCAAAAAGTTATGTGGGTGCTTGACTGACTTCAGAGCGTTGGTCGCTACTTCGAGCCCGCCATCAGTACCATTTTTGAAGCCCACAGCACAGGATAAACCGGATGACATTTCGCGGTGGGTTTGTGACTCTGTTGTACGAGCGCCAATAGCCGACCATGAGATTAAATCTTGTATGTACTGAGGAGAAATAGGATCAAGTGCTTCTGTCGCTAATGGTAAGCCCATCTCAGACAAATCAATCAACAGCTTGCGTGCTTTAAACAGACCCGTTTGTATATCAAACGAATCATTCATATGAGGGTCGTTAATTAATCCTTTCCAGCCGACGGTGGTACGTGGCTTTTCAAAATAAACGCGCATCACCAGATAGATAGAATCTTTTACTTTGTCCGCTAGTGCTTTTAATCGCTGACCATATTCTATTGCGGCATCGACATCGTGGATGGAGCACGGACCAATAACGACAAATAAGCGCTTGTCTTTACGATCCAAGATATCACGAATAACTTGGCGACCCTCTACAACAGCTTTAGCAGCAGCATCGGTAATAGGTAGTTCTGATTTTAACGCATCGGGCGTCATCAGAACCGAGGTGGATTCAATATTAAGGTTATCTACACGGTTATCTGACATGATGTTTATTCCTGGAGCAATCGATGTTAGTCGCTTGCTTGTTTGCGGCTTATAATTAGAGCGTAGTGTTTTATCATAAACCTATAACTTTTATAAGTGGCTAATATTCCATTTTTGCCATTAGATAGCTGTCCAACAATGATAGAATGCTAAAATTATTAAAAATAGTGATGTATGACTTTAATTTGATATGAAATAGAACTGAGCGCTAATGTGAAGGTCTCAGGCCTGTCTTTATTTTTTCCATTGAATGTAGCCGAAGTTGCTCAGCATTAAGAGGTTTTGCGTGTTAAAACGTGTACGTGAATTGTGTGGCATATTAGTTGTAGTTTGCAGTTGCGTTGTTTCAATGGGAAGTTATGCAGGTTTTTTTGATCAAAAACCTTCATCGTCAGATTCAGGTCCGTTGCCAGTTGAGCAGGCTTTTATTTTTCAGCCATCAATCGAAGCTGATGGTCGTGTTTTGCTGCATTGGCAGATAGCCGATGGGTACTATCTGTATCGTGACCGTATAACGTTAGATCTCCCTCAAAATGTCGATCTTGTTGAGCGAATAAACGCTCCTTCTGAGAGTAAAGACGATCCTCTATTTGGACAGGTTGAGGTTTATCATAATGCTGCAAATGTTACTGTCCAACTCGGAGCGCTGAGCGCTGAGGTACTACCTAATTTTGAGGTGATGGTCAGTTATCAAGGGTGCTGGGAAGGCGGTATTTGCTACCCACCCGTTAAAACACCATTAGCTGTTGGTGATATTCCTCCCGCTACTACGGTAAGTTCTATATCACCGCCTGAAAATGAACCGGCCCCGTTTGTAAGCGAGCAAGACCGCTTTGCTGCTTTGTTGTCTGGCAGTGGGCTTATGTTAACTTTGGGGCTTTTTTTTGTTGCTGGATTGGCGTTATCGTTAACACCGTGTGTGTTCCCTATGATCCCTATTATCTCCAGTATCATTGCGGGGCATGGGCACCGAATAACGACGGCTAGAGCATTTTGGTTGTCGCTGGTTTATGTGTTGGCTGTAGCGATTACTTATACCGTTGCCGGGGTGTTAGCGGGTTTGTTTGGAGCCAATATTCAAGCAGCGTTCCAAAATACGTGGGTCATTTCTTTATTCACGTTGGTGTTCGTTGCGCTGGCATTAGCTATGTTTGGATTTTACCAGTTGCAATTGCCGGCGGCTTTGCAGACTAAGTTATCTGGAGTTAGTCACCAGCAAAAAGGAGGAAGCACGCTCAGTGTCGCCTTAATGGGTTTTTTATCTGCTCTGATTGTCGGGCCATGCATGGCAGCGCCATTGGCTGGTGCGTTGATTTATATCGGTCAGACCGGAGATCCCTTGGTGGGAGGGCTAGCATTGTTCTCCCTTAGTTTAGGTATGGGAGTGCCTTTGATTCTGGTCGGGTTGTCCGCGGGTAAGCTGTTGCCTAAAGCCGGGGACTGGATGGACGCGATTAAATCCGGCTTTGGCGTTGTATTGTTGCTAATGGCAGTGTGGATGCTTGATCGTATAGTCGATATTAAAATCACCATGCTGCTGACAGCCATTATATTAATTATATCAGCAGTCTATATGGGGGCTATGGACATTATTGCTGACAGTAGTAAGCGGTGGTTAAAGCTCTGGAAAGGCGTTGGCTTAATTCTGTTGATTTATGCGATTTCATTACTAGTTGGCTTATTATCAGGTTCGCAAAGTTTTATTACTCCTCTAAAAGGTTTGTCAGTTTCAACAAGTGTTGCTAGCCAAGAGCACTTAAGTTTTGCTCGTGTTACGGAACCGAGTGAGCTCGAAGCCGTTTTAGCATCGGCTAAAGCGTCTAAACGTCCTGTTCTGTTGGATTTTTATGCGGATTGGTGTGTATCCTGTATTGAGCTGGATATGATTACTTTTGCCGATGCTGGAGTTCAGCAGCGATTGGCTCAATATGAGCGTGTAAAAGTAGACGTTACGGCTAATGATGATAATGCTAAGGCGCTTAGTAAGCGGTACTCAGTTATTGGACCGCCGGCGTTAATTTTTTATGATGCCCAAGGCCGGTTACAATCAGATTACACGGTAGTTGGCTTTATGGAGCCAAAAGCGTTTATTGAGCATTTAGATAGGCTATAAACTCAAGCTTCATTGCTCATAGTTGATAAAAGCTTCGCGCTTTAAGGATGTAAGCGCTCTATATGAACAAACCCCGCCTAAGAGCGGTTTGTATATTAAGGATGATAGATATGAATGTGCTGGTGGTCGATATTGTGCATTTTGATAGGGAGCGAATTTGTCGAGCCCTCAAAAACACGCCGGCAAATGTCGACAAAGTGGCTCAGTTCTCCGAAGTCGTTCCTCGTCTAAAAAACCAAACCTATGATGTCATCATTATTGGATGTTCGAGCGACGAATGCCAAGGGATTTCTCTTCTTTATGAGTTGCGCTCTTGGCCATGGGATACCGCACCAGCCATTGTTATGGTGAGCCGTCTTGAAGATGTTGATCTCATACAGCGTTGCTTGCATGCAGGTGCTCAAGATTACTTATTTAAATCTGAAATAAGCGAAAAGCGCTTATGGTTTGCGTTAGCTAACGCGCGCACCCGCTATGATATCGAATTAAAACAATTAGTTGATTATAAGAAGGTTAAGCACCTTTCTGAAACAGACTCGTTAACAGGTTTAAATAATCGCTACATGTTTGAGGCTTCTCTTAACGCGGCACTAGCTAATGCATCGCGAAGCTCTGGTCACCTTGAAGTTTTACTCATTGATTTAGATAACTTCAAGCGTATCAATGATACGCATGGGCATGATATTGGTGACGAGTTTCTCCGTCGTGTAACTGACAACATACGTTCTTGCTTACGTGATGGTGAGTTGTTAGCACGTTTAGGGGGAGATGAGTTTGCGTTGCTATTGACAGGTAATGAAGGGCAGCATAGCGCTGCTAGGGTTAGTCGCCGTATTCTAGATAATTTGCAATACCCTATAACCTTAAAGCCGGCCATGGGGGGGCAAGTGTCCGCTAGTATTGGTATATCGTTGTACCCTGAAGATGGGACGAGTGCCGAGCAGTTGCTTAAGCATGCTGATATGGCGATGTATCGGGCTAAAAAACAAGGGAAAAATAAGTTTTGCTACTATACAGCCGAAGCGCAAAGACGGACTGTCGCCAGGGTAGAGCTAGAAAATGCTTTAAAAAGCTCAATTCTCGATAATTCTTTAGAGTTGTATTTTCAGCCAGTTTTCAAACAAAAGAACAAAGTCTTATGGGGGTTTGAATCTCTATTGAGGTGGCGACGAAATGAGGTGCTCTTGCTACCAGATTCGTTTATCCATATTGCAGAAGAGACGCGTTTAATTCGGCCTATTGGAAAGTGGATCATTAGTTCGGCGGTACATCAGCTAAAAAAATGGCAGATAAGCTTTGGTACGAAAGTAAAAATGGCTATCAATCTATCCGCTGTGCAGTTAGAAGATAATCATATTGTTCCTTTCATCTCTTCGGTTATCAGTAAATATAAAATTGATCCGCAGTGTTTAGAGTTTGAAATTACAGAAACTATGTTGTTAGATCATTCTGATCATAATATTCAAAAGTTGCAGGGTATAAGCAATTTAGGGTGCTCTATTGCGTTGGATGATTTTGGGACGGGGTTCGCGTCAATTTCGCACTTACAGCGTTTTCCAATTGATGTCGTCAAAATTGATAGGTCCCTCATCCCTGTTGATGAACATGATGAAAAGAATTTTTTCTTATCATCGGGGCTAACGTCTATGATCCGCTCACTTTCTCTTGAATCAGTTGCTGAGGGGGTCGAGAGTGAGGCGCAATACGAATGCTGTAAAAAACTAAATGTAGATCGCTTACAAGGTTTTAATTTATCTCCTCCATTAACCCATCAGCAGGCCGGACGACTGATACATCAACTGACCTCACAATCAATGATGACCCAAAGGTAAACGCTAAATTTGTATACGTTTAGAGTTGGCTTACGAGTCTCATTGTAATGGGTCCTCCTCAGGTTTTATGATTAGTGTTGCTTATTGGTGGCACTATTTCGTTATTTTTGTACATATTTTTTATCTAATCTATTTGTTAGAGATGTTCAGTATACGTTCATTCTTTTAGGTACAGACTCCTCAATTAAGGAATAACTGTTGAGGGCAAGGTATTGCTCTTTTCGTTACTAAAGGGAATAAGATAATGAACAAGGCAGTACTCGTTCATGTGGCGGTAGTCTGTATGCCTCTCTTTGCTTCTCATGCAAAGGCAGAATTGCCATTAACTGTTGAAAATCTCATCACAAAAGAAGGTAGTCTTAAATTAGATTTATCTTTGACGTATGCCAATAAAGATCGAGAGGGGGTGGAAGCTGGTCAGGTTGTTTTGGTTCAAACCGGTGACTCCTCTTATGTGTATATTCCTACCGGATATGGAACCAGCCAAACTAACGTTGATACTTTTATTACAACGCTCGGGCTACGAATGGGTGTAACCCCCTCATCAGAAATCTATACACGAGCCAATTTCTATTACAGCGACTATCGCTATTTAGCCGCTGATGACCAGTCGGCCTCGGGTAGTGATAATGGGTTTTTGGATGCATGGCTGGGTTTGAATTATCGATTTTCAGAAGACAATGAAACTCCAGCTTTACTTGGCTTTATTGAAGGAGCGCTGCGTGAGAAAGGCCAGCAGAGTAGCTCGTCAGCAAAGTCATGGGCGGTTGGCTTTACGACATACAGGGCTTTAGATCCAGTCGTGTTGTCAATGTCGGCGAGTTACCGGTTTAATTTAGAGCGCAAAGAAGGCGATTCTGAGTATAACCCAGGTAATTATTTAGCTATCAATCCATCTGTATCTTTCGCTGTGAACGATAGAGTGACTCTAACTACAGGGGTTCAGTGGATTAATAAGCAGCCAGATCAATGGAGTGATCAACGAGATGGAATTCGTCAGACCAGCACTGATTTGATGTTAGGTCTTGGCTATGGAGTCTCTAAGGGAAGCACTATGAGCTTTTCTTTTAGGACGGATGCCACAGGTCGTGACGGGGCAGACCTGAGGTTTAATTGGCTTAAAGCCTTTTAATGTCCCCTGACACATGGAGTGTACAGATGAAAAAAATGTTAGCCACAGCCGTACTCACTGCTGCGTTTTCATTACCTGCGATTGCAGCTGATGATGCTTCTGATATCAATGCTGTATTTGCTTTGGATGCAATGGACTCAGCTCAAGTAGAGGTCCTATCTCAGGAAGAAATGCAAAAAACTGAAGGTGCTTTTTTCCTTCATTATTTGTTCGGTGGTATCTTCCATCATAAGTACCGCTACTTTGGCGGCCACTATGGTTATGGTCATGGTGGACATGGCGGTGGCTATGGCGGTGGCCATGGTGGTGGTTACGTTCCTTGCGGTTGCTAAATTAGGCGTTGTAAGACGCAAAGGCCGCGCTTAGCGGCCTTTTTCTACTTGTCGGCAGGGTTGTGTACAGGAGCTATCACCTTTATGCGGTGTTTGAGAAGCAGAGTATTCAGTACTCTAATAGGTGTCATTTGTTGCTTAGACCAAACGTTTGCGAAGGATGAGTTGTATTTCAAGAGCGATACTATAAACGGTGCTATACCGATTAAAAGTTGGAAATCACTCAGGGATGAGCGTCTAGTAAAGCAGAATCTTGATTACTCCTGTGGCTCTGCATCAATAGCTACTATTTTAAGTGAGTTTTATGGTTACAAGATTACTGAAGCAGAAGTACTCGACTTAATTGGCAAGCAAGATAAAGCGTCATTTAGTGATATGTCAAAAGCACTCAATGAAATAGGTTTTAAGGGAGTAGGTTACGCAGCATCTTATGAGCAGCTAACTAAGCTTAAAATCCCTGTAATTGTTTATTTGAGCTACCGTAAAGATGATCATTTTTCTGTATTGCGCGGTATTGATGTGAATACGGTTTGGCTGGCCGATTCTTCATTGGGTAATAGAACTTATAGTGATTCGCAGTTTAAGGAAATGTGGGAAACTCGAGAAAATACCGAATTGGCGGGTAAAATTTTAGCGATATTGCCAGCGAATATTGCAGCGTCATCCGCTGCCGATTTTTTTACTAATCAGCCCCAGCGGCAGACGTCGTCCGCTGTTAATCTGCAGGCTATTCATTATCTTCCGTAACTTGTGTGCGGCTTAATGTAGTTTTGGAAATTCCTTAGCGTATTTGCTGATCCATTCTAGAGCCGCTTCTTCGGTAGTGATGGCTCGTCCGTTTTTCTCTATGGATTGTTTATACTGCTCTATATGACACACTTGTTCGATCATGCGTATGGCATAAACTTGTTGCAGGTTGTCAAACCCTATACCCAGAAGAAAGTGGTCTATATATTCCTCGCACCACATAACATGGCCTTGAGCAGAAAAAGCGGGTTGAAGTATGGGTATGACAATCTCAACACGGTCGCCGGGAGAGAAGGCCAACCTAGACTCACAAGCCAAGCCGCCTAGGCTAATATTGTGAGTTTGTGCTGGGCATTCTAATGTGTGTGATGCATCTTCGACTTGGATGGGTATTTGTGCCGGATGCCTTATGTATTGGCGTGGCATAATCACTCCTACCTGTACCAGGCTTATTGGAGCGCTTTGAGGCGCTCCGTTAATGTCATAGATTTTTGAGTGACATCCTGTAGGTAATGCTCCATGGGTGTTTAGTAGCGTTGAGCTTGTATCCTATGCCCGCAATGCAAAGTAATCGAGCTTTTCATCTACTTACACTCTGCACTTTCGGCGCTTTTTGAGCTTTCTTTAGGTATTAGAGCGTATATTTCTCCCTTTTGTTTCATCTCACCCGCTAATTTTTCGGCGCGATTGCCGCGGCCAAAAAATATATCTGCTCTAATTGGGCCGTTAATCGCTCCTCCTGTATCTTGAGCAACCATCAGGCGTTGGTAGGGGGTGTTGTCAGGGAGTGTGGTATTAATCCATAGCGGTGTACCTAAAGGGATGACTCTACGATCAACGGCAACACTTCTCTCTTGAGTCAGAGGAACATTGAGGGATCCCCTTGGCCCTGATTCTACATCGTTACGTAAAGTGAAGAATACATAGCTTGGGTTGTAGTTTTTGAGTTTATCCGCTTCTTTGGGGTGTGACTTTAGCCAATCGTTGATGGTCTGTAATGAAACCTCTTGTGGTGTTAGCTCTCCTCGCTCAATGAGGATTTTGCCAATAGCAACATAAGGTTGACCATTTTGGTCAGCGTAACCCACGGCTACCATTGTGCCATCAGGAAGTTGAACACGTCCGGAACCTTGAATATGTAAGAAAAAAGCGGCATCCGCATCGTCTACCCATAATATTTCGTTACCGGCCAGTGGTTTGTTTGCCCCATCAATCGCCGCTCTATCATAAAAGGGGACTACTTTATTGCCTTTCAATAGACCTCTGACACGCTGATTTTTTAGATCAGGGAAACGGGAGCCTAATTCCAGTTGCAGCATTGAAGGAGGGCGTTGGTAGAGTGGGTAATAATAGCGATCTGATCTTTGGTAACTGCCATTGAGTGTGGGTTCATAATAGCCTGTAAACAGGCCGCGGTTATTACCGTTATTGCCATTGATGCGATGCGGTACAAAGTGGCTTTCTAGTAGCTGGCGAATGCCTTCTTCATCGATCGGCGTGTGATTGGTTAGGGCTTCACAAAAGTTTGACCACTCGCTTTGCTTTCCCAAACGAGGGCATTGGCTTTCAAGCGCCGGTATGGCTTGTAAAGCTGTATCTTCATGCCAATTTGGTAGCTGACTCCAACATATAGGGTCGCCAATACCGGCTGCTGGATGTTCTGTAGAAGTATCTTGATTAATAGTCGAGCAGCCTGTCATCCATAGGCAGGTTAGCGTGATAAGTAGTGGGGTCTTTAAATGTGCGAATGGCATGGAAATGTCCCGAGAATGACAATGAGGCCTGTATCTTGCTTCTTCATAAGAGGTCTTGCAAGTGCTAGTAGAAATCAAAGGAAGTTAAGTGTAGCTAACGGTTTTATTTATATAAATAACAGTTGCTTAGGTATTACCTTCACTTTTCTTTTGATTAACAGGGCGGCAATGCGGCAAACATTGGCCGCAATAAATGGCTATTGAATCCGAAAATAATTGGGTGAGGTGGATATGATCGTAGCAAAAAATGATATGCAGCTTCAGTCTGGGCATGTATTGAATGAGTCAACTCAGATCATGAAAAAAGAGGTGAGGGAATCAGGCGTATTATTTAATGCGCAGTTTATTCAGGCTTCATCTGATCTATCTGGTGTAAGTCAGGCAAGCTCTACTTCTGAGGCAGAGTCGATCCAGGATACAAAAACAAAACTTTTTAATGTTCTGTTTGCCGCTATTACAGGTAAGGAGTATGTCCCGAATAGTCCTGAGCTTGCGTGCGATTGCGTTGATTCTAGTGCCCCAGTGGGTGGCTGGGAAGGTGGACGAGTGCAGCGTTCGGCTGTTACTCAAGGGCTCGGTGGCATGGCTTGGGAATCTGTCGAGGTTACGTTAACCCAGCGTTATGAGCGGACAGAAACAACCAATTTTTCTGCAACAGGTACAATTGAAACCTTGGATGGCCACGTGTTTGATGTCGATGTTTCTTTGCAAATGCATAATCAGCAAAGCTATCAATTCGATAGCGTCGAAAAGCAGACTGTTGTTTTTAAAGATCCGCTGGTGTTGAATTTTGATGGCGGGGCGGTTGAGTTAAGCGATGAGACTTTTTCGTTCGATATAGACCATGACGGTGTGTCCGATTTAATGTCGTATCTCGTCAGTGGAAGTGGTTGGTTAGCTTATGATAAAAATAATGATGGTCAAATCAATGATGGTTCTGAATTATTTGGTGCTATTTCAGGAAATGGTTTTGATGATCTCCTACAATACGATGAAGATAATAATGGCTTTATTGATGAGGCTGACTCAGTTTTTGACAGTTTGCAGCTATGGAAAAAAACAGAGGCAGGAGATGAGCTGACTTCGTTGCTTGGATCTGATGTAGGTGCGATTGGGTTGGCATCTTCCAGTACACCATTTATGCAGTATAACGACAATGGGGCGGTGGCGGCAGCCGTTCGTGAGACGGGCGTGTTCTTGAAGGAGTCAGGAGGTGTGGGGCTGGTGCAGCAGGTTGATATTGCCAACAAAGAGGTATCTGAGGAGGCTATTTCTTAAGGGCTTGTTGTGCGTAACTTAACACATTTAATTACGTTAAGAATTGGTATGATAGTTTTATATTTGAAGGTTATAAGGAAAACCAATGAAGCGTAGAAGTGTCGCTCAATTATTTTCAGTTAATGCTCGGCTGACGTGCATAGTAGCGGCCTGCACATGGGCTAATGTAACTTTTAGCCAAACGAATTCGGTTGATGTGGAGCAAGTTCGTTTGGCTACGTCAGTTGGTGCGCAGTGTGCTGGTTATTACGATGGCCTATATGCCTTGGTGCATAACTTAGACGAGGCTAAGAGCCATGTGATGCTGACGGATTTGAAATCGGTTGTACCAGGTTTGTCTAAGCAAGATCTATTCGAATATTCCACGGCAGCTATTATTATGACCAAGGGATTTATTGCCTTGCTCAATCAAACAGTAAAGCCGGCTACACCCTACACGTTGGAGTCTTTTCGGGAGGATTACGTGGGTTTTAGGCGTCAATCAATGGCGTGGAAAAATACTGACGCTGATAATCGGTACATCGATGAAATGCATCAGCAGTGTGAAAGGGTATTAAGTATTTCATATGGCAATGGAACGCTGACTGATGAGCAGGTGTCCGCTGCTGTTAAGCAGCGAGCACATGCGCTGGGCGTAGAGCTAGAAAACTAAGCAGGCGAGAGCTGATTGGATGCTTGATCAGCTCCTTGTTTGAGTAGCTCTCGTATGCCAATAATATCTGCCTCGCTCAATTTATCAATTCCTAGTGCTTCTTCGACGCAGTGGTAGAGTTGGTTATTGAATTGGCTTGGTGCTTCTTCTGTTTCAGCGATGGCGAGACTAACGTGGCCTAGCAAATAGCTTGAGTAGAAACGGCGATCATCATCGCCTTCAGCTTCTTGTTGTAAAAGCCAGTTGTAAAGTTGTTCGCCGTTTAGCATAGACATTATTGTGTAAAACCCGGTTATTCAGTTTCTAGTGATTTAAGTTGTAGAGCATAGGTTTTGCCATCAGGCTCTGTTTGCTTGAGCTTAATGATCATGTAATCAAGGGCTGGTGCATACCAAATATAAGTTTCACGTTTGGCATCCGTCCCTCTATCCATCTCTACTTTGATGGCGTCATACTCACCCATGGGTGAGGTGATTTTTTCAGAACCGATAATATTAAAATCATAGGTCTTTAGGCGCCCGCCATCGGCTATTTGATAGCTAAAAGGGCCTTTCTTACCAGACATGAGATCCAAACGCATTTGTAGCTGATAACTTAACTTATCTTGCGTTCCATCGGGAACTTGCATAGTCCAAGGCTTTTTTTCAACATCATTGGTAACTTGGTTATTATTCCAATCAAAGGTCAGTTTGGCCTCGCGTGTTTTACCCAGCACCTTACGCTTGTAAAGGTAAGTATGAGGAACAACATGATCGTTGGAAAAAGTAACGGATGTATTCTCTTTAATAGAGGCGATCATTGCTTCAGCATTGGTTGAAAAGAGCCATTGACCGTTGGATGTTTGACGAAGTGACCGAGTAAGCTCTCCAGACATAGCAATGCCGATGTCAAATTCAGAAGCATAGGTCGCCTTGTATGCGGTCACATCTGCTTGTGCAGTAGGGCATAGTAAAATTCCAGAGAGTACTACACCGGATATAAGCTGGCGCAAAATCGATCTCCTTTGATCAGGTCAGTTACGCGTCGTATGCTAATCTGAATCCAGAAGGTGGTAAAAGTTCATCATCCAGAAAGATACCTGCCTCGTCAAATCGAATGCGGTCAGCACAAATAAGTTCTACGGCCAGTGGATAAGCTACATGCTCTCGCTGGTGGACTTTGGCCTGAAGGGAAGCTTCAGTATCGTCAGAGGATACAGGAACACAAGCTTGTACTAGCAATGGGCCGCCGTCTAACTCTTCAGTTACAAAGTGTACGGTGCAGCCATGTTCATTATCGCCAGCCTCTAGGGCCCGTTTGTGCGTGTGTAAACCCTTGTATTTTGGTAGTAGCGAAGGGTGTATGTTGAGCATTTTCCCGTGATAATGCTGAACAAATGCGGCGGATAAAATCCGCATAAAACCCGCTAGCACTACAAGGTCAGGTGCATACTTGTCGATCACTTGACGGGTGTGGGCGTCAAATGATTCGCGACTGTCAAAGGCTTTATGATCAATAACCGAGTATGAAATACCGGCTTGTTCTGCGCGTACTAGGCCGTAGGCATCTGCTTTGTTGCTGATAACGTGTTCGATGCGGCCATTAATATGACCCGCATCGATTGCGTTAATAATTGCTTGCAGGTTTGAGCCACTACCCGAGATCAGTACGACGATCCGTTTTGTGGACATGCTTACTCCGAATCGCTCAGCTCTACCTGTTCTTCGCCATTTTGAGCATTATCGATATGGCCAATGACCCATGCTGATTCGCCAGCATCTTTTAAAATGCTAAGTGCGTTGTCTGTTTCACTTGCTGGAACAACGATTACCATGCCAACGCCACAGTTAAATGTACGATACATTTCGCGTGGTTCAACATTACCTGCAGATTGTAGCCACTGGAATACGCCTGGCAGTGTCCATGACTGGGTATTAATCACAGCTTTGGCATCAGCGGGTAATACGCGAGGTATGTTTTCTAGCAGTCCGCCGCCGGTAATGTGGGAAAGTGCGTTGACTTGTGATTCTTTGATCAGCTTAAGTAATGGTTTAACATAAATACGTGTGGGCTCTAAAAGCGCATCGCGTAATGGTCGACCATCGACTTCTTGTGATAAGTCTGCATCCGATACTTCAATGATTTTGCGAATTAAAGAGTAGCCATTTGAATGAGGCCCTGAAGACGCTAAAGCAATTAAAGTGTCGCCTGCGGCAACTTTTGAGCCGTCAATAATGTCGGCTTTTTCAACGACGCCAACACAGAAGCCTGCTAAGTCGTAATCGTCACCCTCGTACATGCCTGGCATTTCAGCTGTTTCGCCGCCTACCAAAGCCGCACCGGCAAGTTCGCAGCCTTGGCCAATACCGGTTACGACATCCGCTGCCATTTCAACATTAAGTTTGCCGGTAGCGTAATAGTCAAGGAAGAAAAGAGGTTCTGCACCTGCTACTACTAGGTCATTGACGCACATGCCAACAAGGTCAATACCAATGGTGTCATGTTTGTTTAGCTCCATTGCTAGACGTAGTTTTGTCCCAACGCCATCCGTTCCGGATACTAAAACGGGTTGCTTGTAGCCCTCTGGAATTTCGCAGAGCGCTCCAAAGCCGCCTAAACCGCCCATTACTTCAGGGCGAGCCGTACGCTTAGCAACCCCTTTAATGCGATCAACCAAGGCATTACCTGCATCGATATCAACGCCGGCATCTTTATAACTTAAGGATTTTTTGTCGGAACCAGTAGACATGTATCTTAACCTTCAGACTGGGTAAGTGAGGTGTAAAAATATGCGCAGTATTCTATCAGGTTGATATAGCGCGGGCTATTGTCTGTTGCCGATTACCTGCCATATTTATGCCTGAAAGAAAAAAAATATTCTTAAAAATAAGGTTTTAGGCTTTTTCATAATTCAGTTACAGTGCCGTAAGCTTATTCGTAATATCATATATTGATTAGTAGGCAGCCTCGTTACAAGCTTGTTTTATGTTTTTAGTGAGATGCTTAGTTAAGTAATAGGGAGTGGGCATGAGCTCAGTGGAAGTGCTATTGAAAACTCAGCGGTGGTTCATCATCACGGTTGCTGTGATTTCTGGAGTTTTGTTGTATTTATTAGGGCCTATATTATCTCCGTTTCTGGCTGGCGCTCTCTTAGCGTATTTGACGGATCCTTTAGCCGATCGCCTTGAAGCGGTAGGCCTAAAACGGACCTCAGCTGTTGTGGTTGTGTTTGTCGTAATGACAACTATTTTGAGTTTGTTTGTGTTGTTGCTGGTGCCGAAGTTGAGCGCTCAAGTTCAGACCCTTATAAAATTAATACCGGCGATTGCTGATATGTTTGAGAGCAAGGTGTTTCCTGCAATAGAAACATATCTTGGCACCCAGATTAGTTTTGGAGGAAGTGAGTCCATTAAACAGCTGATTACCACTCATTGGGAGCAAACCGGAAGCATAATGGCTCAGGTGGCCTCTGGGCTTACCAAGTCTGGTTTGGCGGTAATGGGCTGGCTAACAAATTTACTGTTAATCCCTGTCGTTACTTTCTATTTATTACGTGATTGGGACGTCATGATGGCTAAGATAGGCCGTCTGTTGCCTCGTAACTTAGAGCCAACAGTTACCTCATGGGCAACTGAGTGTGATGAGGTCCTGGCTGCGTTTATAAAAGGCCAGTTGCTCGTTATGTTGATGCTGGGGGCTATTTATGCACTGGGTCTTTGGGCAATAGGCGTTGATTTAGCGCTACTAATTGGGTTAATTGCAGGGTTGGCTAGCATTGTTCCCTACATGGGGACAATTGTAGGTATCGCAGTAGCGGCTATTGCTGCTTATATACAATTTAATGAGCCATCCATACTGTTGTGGGTAGCATTGGTGTTTGGAATAGGCCAAATGTTAGAAGGCATGGTGCTTACTCCTTTACTGGTTGGTGATAAAATAGGTTTGCATCCGGTTGCGGTAATTTTTGCCATTATGGCCGGTGGTCAGTTATTTGGTTTTGTTGGTGTTCTTATAGCACTACCCGTTGCGGCCGTAATTATGGTATTTTTGCGCCATCTTCATGATGGGTATAAAAATAGCCATCTTTATGGTTCAGAAACTCCCCGGCCTATCGCTGAGGATGAGCCGTCCGACACACAGGAATTTGAGACAGATGAACAGCGCTAATGCGCCTCAGCAACTGCCTTTAGGCGTTTCCCTTCAAGACGAGGCTCGGTTTGAAAACTTTATGACCGGGGAAAATGGTCTTGTGTGCTCTATGCTGCGACAAGCGGCAGAAGGCAGAGGCGAGCAATTCCTGTATATCTGGGGTTATGAAGGAGTGGGGTGTTCCCATTTGCTACAAGCCGCTTGCCATACTGCAGAGCCGCTAAAGCGTACAGCTGTCTATTTACCATTAGCTGATTTGATCTCCTTAAGTCCCGTTATTTTAGAAGGGATGGAGCATCTTAACTTGGTGTGCGTAGATAATGTGGAAGCAATTGCGGGGAATAAAGTGTGGGAGGAAGCACTTTTTCATCTTTATAACCGCATCCGGCAAGAACAAAACACGCTTATCGTAGCGGCAAACACACCTCCCAGACAATTGACTATCAAGTTGCCTGATTTGGTTTCTCGATTAAGTTGGGGTGGTGTGTTTAGTGTTTCCGAGCTCGACGATGAAGGTAAAGCCGCTGCTATTGCCATGCGCGCCAAGATTCGCGGGTTTGAATTAACAGAAGAAGTCGCTAAGTATTTAGTTCATCATGCTAGCCGCAATATGTCTGACCTTTGTTTAATGTTAGAGCGTTTGGATAAGGCATCATTGATGGCTCAGCGCAAAGTCACAATCCCGTTCATCAAGCAGGAAATGGGGTGGTAGTTTTTTCTGCTACTTTTGTCGTCTCCCTATCATGAGTTCATTTCGTATAATCGCTGATCATGCCGATTTTATTATTATCAATAAGGCGCCAGGTATCTCTGTCCATAAAGATGATAATGAGTCAGGCCTAACAATGGAGTTATCGGCTGCACTGGGTATTCATGTTTACCTGGTACACCGGCTTGATAAAGTAACGTCGGGTGTTATGATTTTTGCTAAGTCAGCTGACGCTGCTGCTGAGATAGCTGATCAGTTTGCTAAGAAGACGGTAAAAAAATTCTATATAGCGCTGAGCGATAAAAAACCCAGTAAAAAACAGGGCCTTGTTAAAGGCGACATGATAAAAGCGCGACGTGGCGCATGGAAGTTAACTAAAACTAATACTTCACCAGCGCAGACACATTTTTTTAGTATGAGCCCCTCGCCAGGGCGTCGTTTGTTTTTGTTAAAGCCCTCTACTGGTAAAACTCACCAACTACGTGTGGCTTTAAAAAGCATAGGGGCTCCTGTCCTTGGAGACGCTCTATATAGTGGTTCGCCAGCTGATAGAACGTATTTGCACGCATGGCAGTTGATGTTTTCTTTTAACGAAAATCATTATCATTTTATTGCCCAGCCGGAATGGGGACGTTTTTTTGATTGCCCAGAAGTCGAGGCTCAACTGAAGCGCTGGGAACAACCAGCCAGCCTCAAGTGGCCGGCAAACAACGAATAGAGAGATAAGTTATGGGAACGCCTACGTCACGTGATTTTTATGCTCGAGACAAAGAAGAGCAAAAGGCATTTTTAGAAACCACTTGGTGTGATCACTGCATGAAAGCTGATTTAGGGATGCAGGAGCCTGTTGAATATGAACTAGAAGGCACAATCTTCATTGAAGGACAGTGTCTGCAATGTGGTCAAGCCGTGTATACCGAGTTAACGGATGATGATATTTAGTTGCATGGGCGACAATGGGTTTAAGTGGTTGGCAGTCAATATTTTCAGGTAGGTGATTAGCGTGTCTAGTTATGACAATCGGTTTGGGGGTACGCGTCGCTTATATGGGAGCGATGCAGTCGAGCGTTTTCGTTCGTCGCATGTGTGCGTGGTAGGTATCGGTGGTGTAGGTTCTTGGGTGGCAGAGGCACTGGCCCGTTCAGGAGTAGGTGAAATTACTCTGATTGATCAAGATGACATTTGTGAAACGAATATTAATCGGCAGATACATGCGTTAGACGGTGCTGTAGGTCAATCAAAAATAGCCCAAATGGCAGAACGGATAAGGCTTATTAATCCGGAGTGCTTAGTGCATGAAGAATCAGCCTTTATTAATAAAGAGAATACTGCCGACCTAATTGGTGATTACTTTGACTATGTGGTTGATGCAATAGACAGTGTAAAAGACAAAGCCGCATTAATTGCTTATTGTTGTCGCAATAAAGTACCAGTAATTTGTGTTGGTGGTGCTGGAGGGCAGTTAGACCCTACTTGTGTGAGTGTATGCGACCTATCTAAAACACATAATGATCCATTAGCTGCTAAAGTTAGATCATTCCTCCGCCGACACTATAATTATAGTAAAAGTGGTAAGAAGTTTGGCGTGGAATGTGTGTTTTCGACGGAGCAGCTGCGCTATCCGCAAGCGGATGGTTCGGTTTGTAACCAAAAAAACCTTGATGAAGGACTGACTCGACTAGATTGTGATGGGGGTTTTGGCGCTGCGGTTGTAGTGACATCCACATTCGGTATGGTTGCAGCATCACGGGTATTGAACAAGTTGATGCTTAAAGCAGATATTGAGGCTGGCGCAACACGTTAATTTGCCTCTCACTATTGAGAAGCGGAATTAACTAACCGGTTGAAGTAGCTTGGACGCAAAAATAACAAACGCGATCATGGATGACCGGTCATCAAGGGAAGGTATTTCATGGTTAAGCATACAGAAGACAAAACGGCTCAAACTATCGCGATTTCGAACAATCTAGAACCGAAAGCGGGTGGTATTGAAGAAGAATCGCTTCTTTGTGAGCGCTGGCCTGTGTCTAACTTAGTGGCAATCCTTAATAGCCCGGCCGATATGATTACTCATTATGAGGACGACTTTCTGAGTTTTCATGAGGAGTCTGGTAAGTTGATTGAGGCCTTGTTAGGCAACGTGCAATTGGGGATGTTGAATGTCCGCTTTGGTGTGGGCGGTGTCACTACGGATATGGCTCAGCCTTTCGAGCTGTCCGCTGCTTTTTTGGAGTTTCTTTGGAAAACCGAGCGGCCAATTTGCCACTGGATTCGCCATCAGGCATCAGAAATAGACATTGTTGCTAGCCAAGGTCGAGCTTACGCAATAGCTGATGCAGCATGTGAGGTTCAGAATATAACGGGTATGTCTCGCAAGGAAGCGATCAGTAATCAGTGTTACAGCTCTTATTTGCGCCAAATTTATTTGCGTGCTTTCAATCTTTATGGCGTATTTCCTCTTAAAAAAGAAGAGCTGGGGCTGAAAGGGATTGATCCGATTGCGCACGTATCTAAAGGGCGTTCATTTGATCCCTCTGCCTGTAATGGTCCGCAGTTAGAAATGTATGCGCGGGAACACTTTTTTAATTTCTCCATCGATTTTGAAGTTTTTTCTATTCTGAAAAATTTGCCGTATCGCTTCTCGCTTCCCGAGCAGCTGCAAACGCGTGACTGGAAAAAGGTCATACAGATAGAGTTAACATCCAGTTGGATGCGCGGCGAATCAGGGCAGTGGTTAGAAGCGGCGCTAGAGACATTAAACCGGTATGACATTAATCAAACCAAGCAGCACACCGGTTAATTCGTTGTGCTGTGCTGCAAGACAAAATGGCGGCCTTGCTGTATAGTTGCCGCCGTTTAAATAATGCATCGGAGCTAGATAATGTCTCATACCGTCGTATGCGCTTTGTACAAATTTGTAACACTAGATGATTACGAAGCCATTCGTGAGCCTTTAACTCAAGTAATGGAGCGTAACCACGTTCGAGGCACCTTGTTGCTTGCTAGAGAAGGAATTAACGGCACTGTTTCAGGTAGCCGTGAGGGTATTGATGCGTTATTGGCTTGGTTGAAATCAGATAGTCGATTGGCTGATCTCGATTACAAAGAGTCACTTCATGAAGTGCCGCCTTTTAAACGCACTAAAGTTAAGCTTAAAAAAGAGATAGTGACGTTAGGAGTTGAGGGGATTGATCCTAAGCAGGTTGTGGGTACTTATGTGGACCCTAAAGCTTGGAATGATCTCATCAGTGACCCTGAAGTTTTGCTGGTGGACACGCGTAATGATTATGAAGTTCAAGTAGGGACATTCAAAAACGCGGTTAATCCAGAAACAGATACCTTTCGTGAGTTTCCTGAGTACGTAAAACAGAATTTAGATCCGACTAAACATAAAAAAGTGGCCATGTTTTGTACGGGCGGTATACGTTGTGAAAAATCGACAGCGTATATGAAAGAACAAGGTTTTGATGAGGTTTATCACTTAAAAGGTGGGATTCTCAAGTACTTAGAAGAAGTTCCTCAAGAGGAATCTTTATGGGAAGGCGAATGCTTTGTGTTCGATGATCGTGTAACTGTAAATCATCAACTCGAAAAAGGGCATTATGATTTATGTAATGCGTGCCGTTTGCCTATAACAGAAGAAGATAAACTATCGGATCAGTACGAAAAAGGCGTGAGTTGTCCTCATTGTTTTGGTACTCACTCGCCGGAGCAAATCGAACGTTTTCGTCAGCGCGAATTGCAAATGTCTTTAGCTCAAGCGCGTGGTGAAGGGCATATTGGTAAAGATGCTCTTACAACAATGGATCAGCGTCGTGCCGCTAAACGTGCTGAGCGTGAACGACAACGAGCACTAAACGAAAAAGCGTTGGCTAAAAAATCGATGAAGCGATAGCAGTAAAATGCAAGATTATCGCTTGTTAGGAACCTTAACAACCTCGCTAACTCGTCAGGAGTTAGCGACTCATCTACAAGCGTTAGGTTGGCGTATATTAAGCGCTGACGATGAAGAGACCTTGCTTCACAATTCCCCTGTTATGTTGGCTCTTGACTCTGAAACTGAATCAAGTGCTCATCTGTCAAAGATTAATTCTATTTTGCTCAGCGCCAGCTATGAGGGCGAACCGGCTACCATTGAGCCACTCATTAATGAGCTGATACGTTTATCATCTAACGACGAAAAGCCTCTACAATTTTCTATAGATCTATTTGGTGATGCGGCTAGGCTTGTTAGACGTTTTATTGGTTAGCGCTTCCCTAAGTCTTACAGGGTTACCTTTTGCTTTTGGCGCTGCCTTTAGGCGTAAGAATAACGGCAATTCTCCTAGTCTGTGCTATAAAGATACATGGAGTTAAAAAAACAATTAGGAGTGTTGTCATGGTGGGTGCTATTCAGAGTGCCGCAGACGAAGCTACAGCGGATCTGCCAGTATTAGAGGCGTTACTAAAAGGTGTTGATCAAACCGTATTTCTTCTTAATGGCACAGGTGAAATAACACGTGTCCATGAAGGAACTGCCAGTTGGATGAGAGGCGAAAAGTTACAGGGTCTCACTTTGTTTCCTCTGTTCGAAGAGCCCGATGCCGAGGTGCTAAAGCAAGCATTTGATCAATCATTAACTGCGCCAGCGGGTGAGGGTGTGCAAAAGCATCAGATCACACTAAAACCTGAACATTTATTGCAGTTGCATGAGGCGGGTTTGGATCAGCAGCGCGCTATAGAATTTAGCTTTTCGGCCATAGATCCTCATCATATTCTTTTTATGATGAGTGATATCTCAGAGTCACGTCAGTTAAATCAAAAAATTTCGCAGCAAGCTCAACGAGATCCGCTGACAGGTGCCTATAATCGCCGTTCTCTCATGACTATTTTGCAGCAGTCTGTTGCGCAAGCGCTGCGTTATGACTGGGTGTGTTCATTTCTCTTAATTGATATCGATCATTTTAGTGATATCAACGACAAGCAAGGCTTAGATGCAGGGGACCAAGTGTTGCAGGCATTTGTGACTGCTCTGCATGGCTTTAAGCGAACCGCTGATTTTTTTGCCCGTTATTCCGATGATAGATTTGTAATGTTTTTGCCTGAAACTAACCAAGATCAAGCGATGTTGGCGGCTGAACGGGTTCGTGTTCTTGCAGAAAATTTAGAAATTCCTTTCCCTACCGGTGACCTGAGTTTTACTGTCAGCATAGGTATATCGACTTTAATGTATCCAGAAGATGAGCCTGAAGTAATGCTCAAGCGTGCAGAAGAAAACCTGTTTATTGCTAAGCAATCGGGCAGTAACCGTATTGAAGGCGAACCTATTTAAGGTTTTTACGTATTAATTCTCTATCTGCCCTCAGTTCATGGGGGCAAGATTAACTACATCACTTTGCCGCGCATTGCTTTGGTGTTTCCTCGCTTGGTTTTGCTGTCCATTCGCTTGCGTTGCGAGCTGCGGGTAGGCTTTGTAGGGCGCCTGTTTTTTTGGATAGTCGTAGCGTCAAGGATGAGTGTCTTCAGGCGTTCCAGTGCATCTTCTCGGTTCTTTTGCTGGGTACGAAAAGTTTGCGCTTTAATGACAATAATACCATCTGCCGTTATCCGTTTGTCTTTAAACTCAAGTAAGCGCTCTTTGTAAAAATCGGGGAGTGATGATGCCTTGATATCAAAGCGAAGATGAATGGCTGATGAGACTTTATTTACATTTTGTCCACCACTGCCTTGAGCGCGAATGGCTGTAAATTCAAGTTCATCTGCACTAATAACAATGTGTTTTAATATAGTAAGCATGTGAGCATTGTAATCCTAAACGTGCAGCAACCCTATGAATAACTTGATTTTAAATGAAAAGGAAGATCGCTAAATGAGTGTGATTGCGTTAGAAAAAGCGTCCCTTGAAATGTTAGAAAGACGATTAAAGCAATATTTTGTCAAAGAATTGGACTACGAATTAGGGCAGTTTCAAGCCCAATTCCTATTGGATTTTATATCTCAAGAAATGGGGGCTTATTTTTATAATCAAGGCGTAAGGGATGCACAAGCCATGCTATCAAGTCGCGTGGATGATTTAATACTCGCATTTGATGAGCTAGAAAAAATGGAGCCGCGTCCCGTAAGCACATTATGATGAAGTTACGCTTGGGCGCAGTTTTTGTCGGTCTTTTCTGTGCCGCCAATAGGTTCCACCAGTGAAAATAGCTAGGCCAATCCAAATGAGTGAGAATGTTATTAAATCGGTGTGAGTGAAGGGCTCCCCAAGAATAAATACAGCGCACAATAATTGAAGTGTAGGGTTTAAATACATCAGGAATCCTATCATTGATAAGCTGATGCGCCTCGCTGCGGCTGCAAAGGCTAACAATGGGATGGCAGTGAGTATGCCGGCTAAAATGAAAAGGCCACCTTGTAGATTGAATCCAAAGTGGTTAACTGGGGTAAACAGCCAAAATATCAGCGTGAAAGGGAGGGCTAAGGTCGTTTCTATCATTAGCCCCGTTACGGTATCCACTTGCGTTTGTTTGCGCACAAACCCATAAAGAGCAAAGCTTGCGGCTAAGGATAATGAGATCCACGGGATAGCTCCAGAGCTTGTAACTTTGTAAACAACAGCGATGATCGCTAATAACAGTGCGACTTTTTGATAAGTGCTTAACGATTCTTTTAGGAAAAAAACACCTAAGCCTACCGACACTAGTGGATGGATGAAGTAGCCCAAGCTTGCTTCAACGGCTCGCTCGTTCATAGCTGCCCAAATATAAAGTCCCCAGTTAGCAGCAATTAATGTGGTTGAGCAGCATAAAGCTAAGATCAGCTGCTTGTTGGTAAGGGCGGCTTTAATGCGGTGCCACTTTCCGGTCAGAGTAATAATAATGGCTACAAAAACAGCAGACCACGCAATGCGGTGCGCGAGCACTTCCATTGCAGGTACCCCTTTGAATAAGCTAAATAAAAGTGGGAATATTCCCCAAATAAGGTAGGCGGTTAGGGCGTAGATAAGGCCGCGGTTTTGCTCGATCACGGTAGAATCCTTAATATAAAGCGCGATTCTATCAATAAATTAGGTATCTACAAGGGAACAGTGCGTTGTTGGATTGAATGGTAGAAGCGTCTAAAGGTGTAGCGACTCCAGACGCTTGTGAGGGGGCTTTAATCCAATGTGCTTATATCAGGATGCTTTTTAAGGCAGTCAATGAAGGCACTCATTTCATCGGGGGTTCCAATGGTAATGCGCAAATGGTTTTCGATGCCTGGTCGGCTAAAATGACGGACTAATATGTTATGAGTACGTAAAAAGCCCATGAGCTCAGCGCCTAGCAAATAACGATGCGTCGCGAAGACAAAGTTTGTTTTAGATGGAACAACATTAAACCCGATCGATTCCAATTGAGCGGTTGTCCATTCGCGTGTGCTGATGATTTGTTGCGTTGTTTCTTGGAAGTATTGCTCGTCTTGTATCGCAGTAATAGCGGTGTCTTGAGCGAGCATATCCAAAGGGTAAGAGTTAAAGCTATTTTTAACTCGCTCTAAGCCTTCGATTAATTCTGCATTCCCTAGGGCGAAACCAACTCGCATACCGGCTAGAGATCGGGATTTGGAAAACGTTTGAATCACCAAAATATTGGGGTATTTATTGATAAGGCTAACGGCGCTTTGAGCCCCGAAGTCTACATAGGCTTCATCAACAATCACGACAGATTCTGTGTTGGTGTTGAGGAGGCCTTCAATTGTATCAAGGGTTAGTGCCCTACCGGTAGGTGCATTAGGGTTTGCAAAAATAATGCCGCCATTAGGGCGCTGGTATTTTGTTAGGTCGATGGAGAAGTCATCCCCAAGGGGAATATGCTCGTAGTTTATATTGTATAAGTTGCAATACACATCATAGAAACTATAGGTGATGGTAGGCATGAGCAGCGGCTCTCTCTGGCGGAAGAAGGCCATGAAGGCATGCGCTAGCACTTCATCTGATCCATTACCCACAAATACTTGATTGGAGCTTACATTATAGTACTCAGCCAGCGTATTTTTGAGTGATGTAGAGTCTGGGTCTGGGTATTTACGCAATTTGTTGCTTTCAAATGAATGAATGGCGTGAGTAACTTTGGGAGAAGGGCCAAACGGGTTTTCGTTTGTGTTGAGTTTGATTATGTTACTAACCTTAGGTTGTTCGCCTGGAACATAAGGGGTTAGATCACGGATCGCGTCACTCCAGAATTTACTCATTGTTGTAATAACTCGTTATTTAAAAGCAGCTAGTTGGCCGAAAATTATAGCGAATCGCCCCATTAACCACTAGTGCTTGTCAGTAGTTTCGGGGCGCTCGTTATATACTAATTAAGCAGATTTAAGAGAGGTTACTTGTTCGCCTACCGCTTTAATCCCTCCTGCATTGTAGGCGTCTAAAAAGACAGAGCCAGCAATAGCAACATCGGCATGTCCAATTAATGCCTTCACGTCTTCTCTGGTTCGAATGCCAAAGCCCATGGCGAGAGGGAGTTCGGTTAAGCCTTTCACTCTATTTAAATAATTACCGATTTGGATCGTTGCTGATTTATCAACGCTGTCCGGTTGTTGCTTTCCAGTTACTCCTTTTCGGCTGACACAATACAACATTCCGTCGGCTCGTTGCTTGAGTTGCTTAATCCTCTCATCAGACATATCCGGAGTAACAAGCCAAATGGGGGATATGCTTTGCTCCGTCAATGGGGCCAATAGAGGATAGCTGTCTTGCAGTATGTCAGGGATTATCAAGCTGCTAATTCCACGATTTTTCATAGTGTTAGCTAAGTTGTCTAAACCGAATTGGAGAAGCGGGTTTAGATAACTCATAAGTAAGATATGCTGTTTTGGGAACTCTTTACTTAGCATTTCTATATCTGCTAATAATTGTTCCAGTCGCGGCTTATTTTCCAGAGCATGATGACATGCAGTGGTAATTGTGGGGCCATCAGCAACAGGGTCTGAGAAAGGAAATTGTACCTCTAAAATATCCGCACCCTGATTGAGAAGGCTTCTCATAATAGATAGGCTGTCTTCAATACTTGGGTATCCGTAAACGACGTGTGTCATTAAAAGAATGTCTTGTGTTTTACGTTTGTCACGGATGTATTGGGTTAAAGGATGCATATTAATTTGCCTCCAATAAAAAGTCGTTTAAGAAGCCGCTGAAAGGTTCGTCCTTCATTACTTTAGCGACATTAAAAATATCTTTATCGCCGCGCCCAGACAGATTAATAACAATAGATTGCTCAGGGCTCATGCTTTTTGCCTCACGAAGACCGCCGGCTACCGCATGAGCTGATTCTAATGCGGGAATAATGCCTTCGTTGCGCATTAGCTGGGAGAACGCGGTCATAACTTCGTCATCGTTCGCACTGATCATTCTGACCTTTCCGTTTTCTTCTAGGTCGGCCAATATTGGCGAAACACCGACGTAATCTAGGCCTGCTGAAATAGAGTGTGTCGGCATTAACTGGCCCTCGCTGTCTTGAAGAAAGCGGGTTGCATAGCCTTGGGCAATACCAAAACGTGCTTGGTCGGTATTAAATCGTTTTGCGTGATCTCCTGGTGCATCGCTGCGGCCACCTGCTTCTACACCAACAAGCTCTGTTGATGACGAGTCGACAAAGGGCAGGAAAATGCCGCAAGCATTACTGCCTCCACCTACACAGGCGTATATTCTGTCAGGATGTTTGCCGATTTGGTTGATTGACTGTTCTTTGACTTCTTCTCCAATAATCGATTGAAAACCAGCGACCATTTCAGGGAAGGGAGCACAGCCGCAGCTCGTACCAATTAGATAATGGGTGTCATCATAATTTGCGGCCCAATCTCGCATTGCTTCATCCAGTGCGTCTTTTAAAGTAGCGCTTCCAGTGGTGACCGGTATCACTTCTGCCCCGAGCTGTTTCATCCAAAACACATTAGGGTATTGACGTTTGATGTCTGTAGCGCCCATATAAATAGTGCATTTAAGGCCTAGGCGAGCAGATATTAGAGCGGTCGCAATTCCGTGCTGACCAGCACCCGTCTCAGCAATGACGCGTGTTTTTCCCATGTATTGGGTTAACAAGCCTTGACCAATAACGTTGTTCATTTTATGCGCGCCGCTGTGGTTTAAATCTTCTCTTTTGAGGTAGATTTGGGCGCCGCCTATCTGTTGCGTTAAGTTGTTGCAAAAAGTCAGTGGTGTAGGGCGACCTGAATAATGCTGCCATTCAGATTTTAATCGGCCTACAAACTCGGCATCCGACATCGCTGATTCGTATGCGTCAATGAGCTGTTGTTGGCTGTTGTAGAGAATCTCTGGAATAAAACTTCCGCCAAAACGTCCGAAAAATTGATCTTTCATGTCGCTCTCTTTAAATTAATTTGTTTACTAAACGGTTTGGTAAATAAAATAGAGCTTTACGATTAAGGTGTCAAGTTTCGGCTGTAATAGATGATTTGGTGTAAAAAAGAGACAGATATTTGTTTATTCAGGTTTTGTAAAAGGAGCAGGCACTAGTCTACACTTATCTAATTAAGGGTTTACTTATGCACCTGTTTAGTTTGTATGAGTAATAAGCTGTGAAAGCAGACATTTATCAATGAGGCTTGTTTGAATACCTATACTTTTTCATTAAATGGTTTTGATGATCTCAGCTGTCAGATAATGCCAGCTCAACTGGATGTGATTCGTCCGTATTTATCATCAAACTGGGTATTGTGTAATGACGACCAGTCCGTTGACTTGCGCATTGGAATAGAGGGGAGGTCGAAAGCCCCTAACGATGATGCGCTCAATATTATGCTCACAAACGAACTAAGGTTTCTTAGTCAAGGTGAGTTTGAGTTGCCGCTACGTGTTTTTACCCTGCTTGATCTTTTAAATTATGCAGATAGCCGCCTATCGGCAGAGCCAGAGGTAGGGTTGGTCTCAATGGCAGAATGGATAGTAGGTTTGGCCCAAGAGGGTAGCGGTAGCCTATATGTTCATAATAATACCCAAACATTTATTTGTGCTCAGGATAAGGTTCTGCGTACTAATGCTTCAGATAAAACAGAATTAGTAGAATTAATTTTTAATTCTGATGATGTAGATTGGAAAAAATCAGAAGACGTATCTATTCTTAAGCCAAGCTTGGAGTTGCCAATAGCTAGCTTGCTTTGGTCTTTAGGGCTTAAAGAACATCGTTATGCAGCGCAAAAGTGGAATCGGCCGGATGCACTTTACCGTTTGTTGAGTTGGCCTCAATTAGGGCATTGGGAGTCAACGGCGCCAATGTTTAGGTTGTCCTCCTTATATGGTCGAAAGGCTGCAACTGTGAAAACAGGGATGATGGTAAGCGGACTCAATGCAGAAGAGGTATGTACTTTCCTTCACGCATGTAGTGTTTCTGGCTTGAGAGTTAACGTTGAAAACGAAGAAGCCGACACGGTAACGCAACCGCCTATCGATGCAAGCCTATCGGTTTTACAAGCATTCAAAGCAAAACTAGGACTGTAGTACATGTTGCTGAAAGTTGTTTTTATTGGGCCCATGGGGTCAGGAAAAAGTACAGCAATTCAGACTATAAGCGAGATTGAGCCGGTAAAAACAGAGGCACGCAATACAGAGCGCTTTAAAGTTGATAAACCCACGACCACGGTGGGGATGGATTATGGAGAAATAAATTTAGGCGAACACGGTAAAGTTGCACTTTATGGTGTGCCGGGACAACAGCGCTTTGACTTTATGTGGCCTATAATCACAAAAGGGGCTATGGGAGCAATCATGTTGCTGGATTGTAGCCAAGAGAATTGCTGGAAGGACTTTAAGTATTTCGTAGACGAATTCACAAAGTTTGTTGATCCTAGCAGTTTTATCGTCGCCCTAAATCGCGCCACGGACAGCGACGTTGATCATTGCAATCAATTACTCATGGATGAAGGGTTAACAATGCCGGTGTTTTGCTCGGATCCACGAAATGAGCAAGATCTCACGGTTTTATTGCACGTATTGATTTCAAATGCGGAATTGAGATTTTTATTGGATTAGTAATGAGCCAAGATTTAGCAGAGCAGTCTGAGCAGTTAGAAGCGTTATTAAAGTCCTTGTTAGATGAGTATGAAGGCCTACGATTTGTTGTGTTAGCAACATCAGATGGTTTCTTGGTTGCTCACGCGGGGGCGCAAGTTGATAAGCAAAAAATGGATCCAAACCGTATCGCCACTATGGCGGTTTCCTTTACAGGGTTGAGTTATAGCCTTGCATCTGAGTGCGAAATTGGTGAAGTGAAAGGTGCTTCTGTCGAAGGTAGTGAAGGGCTGTTGCTTTCTAGACTATTGTTTACTAAAGAAACGGACTTTGTCCTATTGACCGGCTTTAAGCGGTCGGTAAATCACGGTATAGCGAATTGGACATTGCAGAAAGCTTATGATGCAGTGTTGAATGGTCTGAATACATAGAAAAATATTTGGATTATTAGTAAATCACCCACAAATAGAATGACGTGAAAGGGAAAAAAATGAGCAAAATTAATGAAAGCCTACAAGAGCTATTAACTGTTGATGGCGCTATGTGCGCTGCATTGGTTGATTATAATAGCGGGATGATGCTTGGTTCTGCAGGTCAAGGCGTAGACCTAGATATAGCGGCTGGTGGTAATACAGAAGTTGTACGCGCTAAAATCAAAACGATTAAGATGTTAGGCTTGACGTCTACTATTGAAGATATTTTGATTACGTTGTCTGATCAAATCCATCTGATTCGCCCACTGGCTTCTGATCGCGAGTTGTTCGTTTATTATGTGTTAAACCAATCAGGCAACCTTGCGCTGGCTCGTCGTAAGCTTAAGCAAGTTGAAGGTGAGCTTAAGGTTTAATCTGAGCGAATTTTGCTCACGAAATTGAATGGCTTATAAGGTGTTTGAGTAAGCTGTTGAATACAAATGCGCTGAGGTTTTTGCCTTGGCGCATTTATCTTTATATGAATCCCCTCTACAATCGCGCCTTATTCTTATCAAAAGATTCAACCTATGGCACGTGGTCGTCCATCTAAAAAACAGCATATTATTGATACTGCTGGTCAATTGTTTTCTCAGTTGGGTTATCAAGCGACGTCTATTGATGTTGTGACGCAAACTGCCGGTGTATCAAAACCAACAGTTTACAATAACTTTCCTTCTAAGCTTTCATTGCTTCATGAATGGCTGATTTTACAATCAGATCATTTGTTATCCATGGTTGTTTTTGATTCCGCAAAAAATATACAAACTGATTGTCTTCAAACATGTTCGTCACCTGCTAATAAACAGGCACTCAACGTCATTCTTAATGGTTATGAGCTTCTTATCCAGGAAACGTTTTACTTATCAATATTACGTATTTGCATAGGGGAATCACAAAAGCTCAATAGTGATGTATTGGCGCTTTTCTTTGAGCTGGATAATTCGTTAAATAATCAGGCTGTAGAGGCGTGCTTATCCATAGTTGAGGAGCCTCTGGTTGCTAGAGCTATTGTTTCAATCGTTAAACAGCAAGCAGTTGACCGCGCACTGGGTGTGCCCAATAGCCTATCAACTGAGGATGTGTTATCCATCAGTCTTCGTTTTTAAATATCCATTTTCATTGCATCGCGCACGGCTTTGGTTTCTTGCTCAAGCTGGTCGAGCCTAGCTATTTCGTATTGGCTTTGGTTCTTCTCTCGGCGTGCAAAAGTAATCTGTTGATTAGCTCTATCAGTTTGTCCGGTGAGTAAGAAGTACTCGATGCGCGTCAGATGCACGTTCATTCGTTCATTGTTTTGACCGTATGCCTCTGCCAGCAAATACCAATTATCTACGTCTTTGGGGTAGTCGCGTTTAATATTATTCATAACGCGTATGGCTTGAGCCGGCTGCCCTTGCGCCATTAGAGCTTTTGATAAGAGTTTTTCTACGGTATAGGTATACGGGTAGAGTTCATTAAGCGCTTGAAGCGACTCAACTGCTGTTTGCCAGTTTTGCTGAGCTAAGTAAATCTCGGCAACGGTGAGTTTGATGTAAAGCATTGATTGCCAGTCATTGGGCAATTGCTTGAGGGCTTGGTGCGCTTCTTGATACCGGTTAGTTTCTATGCTGGAAAGGGCAAGGCCATACAAAGCCGTTGGCGTCGGGCTGGCATCTACTGCTTGCCGATAAAATGCATACGAATCTTGTGGCGATTTGGCAAAGTGTACGGTCATACGTGTGCGTATGATTTCGTATTCTTTTGAGTTTTTAGAGGCCGGCTGATCAGGCAGTTGCGCTGAGCGATTTAAAGCATCCGCAATACGAGATTCAGATACAGGGTGTGTAAGCAAAAATTCAGGTAAACGGTTTTGATCAAAGCGCTGCGACCTTAGTAAGCGCGAGAACATCCTAGGCATGGCTTCTGGGTCAATACCCGCGTTGACTAGGGTTTGCATGCCTACTCGATCAGCTTCTTGTTCATTTTGACGGCTAAAAGCCAGTGCGGCTGATTGTTGAGAGGCGATGGTCGTTGATATAGCGGCGGCACCGGCTTGACCATCTGCGCTAGCAACTAGGATGCTAGCTAGCAAAGCTGCGAGTGTAAACGGTCGGTTGCGGCGAGCCTCCTCTAGTTGAGAGG
The DNA here is from genome assembly GCA_049115955.1 of Natronospirillum sp. Lineage (GTDB taxonomy): Bacteria > Pseudomonadota > Gammaproteobacteria > Pseudomonadales > Natronospirillaceae > Salinispirillum. The sequence continues at coordinate 26,422 of JAGDZJ010000018.1, read as the reverse complement.
CAAAATGGCGTTGGCTTAAATGGGCCAGCTCATGAGCTACAACAGAGGCGAGTTCGTCCTCGTTGTCGGCGCTAAGGATGAGTCCTCCATGTATTCCAATAATACCACCTGGAACAGCAAAGGCATTCAGAGTCGGGTTGTCTAATACAATGAGATCAAGCCGCCTATCTTGCAATTGGCTATGGGAGGCTAGTTTCCACAGTAAATCATTCAGGTAACTGTATGTAATCGGATCATCCAGGAGCTTTGCGCTGCCACGTAATGATCTTGCCCAAGCCTGTCCTAACTCGTGTTCTTTGCTCAGAGATATGATCCCGGATGTGGTATCACCAAAAATAGGCAGATTGTTGTCAGCATGAGAAGTGACAGGTGAAAGTAAAAAGCTAAAAATAAAAAGTCGTAGAAAGGGCATTCAGTAATCCTGTTCTCTTTCATGCCAAAGGGAAGCGTGTCATTATCTTACCCCGTTGGATGGGCAGATGCCTGAATTCAATTGAATTTTTCCTGATTTGCTGCAGAGTATGTTGCTTCATGCTAAATATTAACATTGATACTGTCTTGGATGCCTCCGGGCTAAATTGTCCTCTGCCTTTATTAAAAACGAAACAAGCACTTCATAAAATGTCATCAGGGAGTGTGTTAAAAGTTATAGCAACTGATGCTGGCTCAGTGCGCGATATCACAGTATTTATTGAGCATTCTGACCATGATTTACTGGATACGTTCATTGGTGAGACTGAGTATATTTACATTATTCGTTGTGGGTTAGGGGTAAAAAAATGAAGGCCATTTTCAACAAATGGATAGATCGTTATTTTTCAGATGAGGAGGCGTTGTTCCTCTTCATACTGATTGTGGCAACGCTAGTGTTAATGGCAACGTTGGGTAAGCCACTTGCTCCCGTTTTTGCAGGTATAGTCATAGCTTTTCTTATGCAAGGTGGCGTTGATTGGTTAAAGGCTAAGAAAGTCCCTCACTTAGGCGCAGTTCTCATTACTTTTTTGGGGTTTGTTAGCTTTGTATTGGCACTATTATTAATAGTTGTCCCCTTGGCGTGGAAGCAGCTTTCAACCTTGTTTACTGAGTTGCCGAGAATGGTCCAGCAGGTTCAGTCTCTTTTGCTTGTGTTGCCACAGCAATACCCTGATTGGATTACTGAAACTCAAATTCGAAGCATTATGTCGTTGGCGACTCAGGAGCTAACCTCGGCTGGTCAATGGGTGCTGACATACTCGTTTAATTCGTTAGCTAGTGTGATGACCTTGTTGGTATATCTCGTTTTGGTACCCATTTTAGTGTTTTTCTTTTTAAAGGATGGACGCTCGTTAATTGGCTGGTGGACTTCTTTCTTACCGAAAAAAAGAAATATGCTGACCAATATATGGCATGAAATGGATGACCAGATTGCCAATTACATACGTGGCAAGGTCATTGAAATATTGATTGTAGGTACGGTGACGTATGCAACGTTTGCTTTGCTCGATGTTAATTATGCGGCATTGTTGGGCATTATTGTTGGGTTGTCTGTTCTTATTCCATACATCGGGGCAGCAGTGGTGACATTGCCGGTTGCACTGATTGGTTTTTTCCAATGGGGGCTGAGCGATGACTTTATGTATTTGTTGATAGCATACGCCATTATCCAAGCTTTAGATGGTAACGTGCTTGTCCCATTATTGTTTTCCGAAGCCGTCAACTTGCATCCAATATCTATCATTGTTGCGGTGCTTATCTTTGGAACGCTGTGGGGTTTTTGGGGGGTGTTCTTTGCAATACCGTTGGCAACTTTTGTGAAAGCGATCATGAATGCTTGGCCTCGACATTTATCGGCTGATGAGGAAAGTCCCGTTATTAAAGCTCCATAATTCAGAATTTGACGCATAAAAAAGCCGATCCTCAAATGATCGGCTTTTTTGATAGGGGCAAGGGTTATTCGCCTTTAACTGCGGCTAAAACTTGGTCGACATGATCCTTAACGCGTACCTTACGCCATTCCTGTTGTAAAACGCCATTCTCGTCAATTAAGAATGTACTTCGCTCGATCCCCATATACTCTTTACCGTAGTTTTTCTTGAGCTTAATCACATCAAAATGTTTACAAACCAGTTCTTCAGGATCGCTGATCAGTTCGAATGGAAAAGACTGCTTTGCTTTGAAGTTTTCGTGAACACGAAGGCTATCTTTACTGACTCCGAAAATGACGGTGTTGTTGGCTTCAAATTCGGCAAATGAATCTCGGAAGTTTTGGCCTTCGGTTGTGCAGCCTGGTGTGTTGTCCTTAGGGTAAAAATAAATAACGACTTTTTTACCTTTTAAGTCACTCAGTTTAACAGTGGTTTCGCTTGTTGCAGGAGCGGAAAAGTCGGCTACTGGCTGGCCTACAGCAATCGTTGTCATATTTCTTTTACCTCAGTTTGTAAAAAAGCGTTATGGTGACTACGCCTTACGCTTTTATTTCGTATAGAATATCGGGTCTTATACGATATCAGAACGGGTTTCGGATGTACTGTATTAATCATTCGAGCTTATGTAATGGAGAATAAAATGATTACCGGCAGCCTTGTAGCGCTTGTGACCCCAATGTTAGACAACGGTGAACTCGACTGGGAAGCGCTTGATAAGATCGTCGACTTTCACTTGGAGAACGGGACAGATTCAATTGTCGCCGTTGGTACTTCAGGTGAGTCTGCTACCTTAGATTGCGATGAGCACTGTGCGGTTATCAAACGCGTAGTTGAACGTGTTAATGGCCGTATGCCTATTATTGCTGGTACAGGAGCTAACTCCACGCGTGAAGCTATCGAGTTAACTCGTGAAGCAAAAAATGTTGGCGCATCAGCGTGTTTACTTGTTACACCTTATTACAACAAGCCTACTCAGGAAGGGCTTTATCAGCACTTTAAGGCGATAGCAGAAGCGGTTGATATTCCTCAAATTTTGTATAACGTACCGGGTCGTACTGCATGCGATATGCTTACGGAAACCGTATTGCGTTTAGCTGAAATTCCAAACATTGTTGGTATCAAAGAAGCGACGGGTGATGTTGAGCGAGCGCGTGATTTAATTGCTAAAGCACCAGAAGGGTTCGCTATTTATTCGGGTGATGATGCAACGGCAATCGAGCTTATTTTAGCGGGTGGCCACGGAAATATTTCTGTAACAGCGAACATTGCGCCAGCTCAGATGTCAGAGCTTTGCAAATTAGGTTTGGCGGGGGAGGCTGACAAAGCACGCGCATTACAGCAACAGCTGATGCCGGCCCATACGCACTTGTTTGTTGAAGCGAATCCCATACCCGTAAAATGGGCTATGCATGAAATGGGGTTGATTGGTCAGGGTATACGTCTTCCTTTGACCGTGTTGTCAGAGGCGAACCGCCCTGTTGTTAAGCAGGCTTTAGTCGATATTGGTTTAGTTAAGTAAGGAGTATTGCTTTGATTAAAATGCGGTTGCTTCCCGCTGCAGTCACGTCGGTAGTTGCTATCACGACGATCAGCGGTTGCAGTGTGATCGATAAGAACCCGATTTATGGTGAAAACGGGATTATCCGAGATCGAAATCAGGAGTACGAAACAGCAACCGTTGCTAAGCGATTAGAAATTCCGCCAAGTTTACGGGCTAAGCAGACAAATGATCTACTGGTAATACCAAGAGTAGGTGAAACTTCGAGTGCTTTGCAAAGTGGCTTTGAAGTCCCGCGGCCAGAATTTTTCTATGCCGATACAGGCAGTGATGCCGTTAGCTTGAAGCGTCAAGGTGGTGAAAAAATCATCGTTGTTGATGAGCCAATTGATGTTACTTGGACAAAAGTGTTGGACTTCTTTGCCTACAACAATATCAAAGTGGCTAATGCTGATGCGCGTGATGGGGTGATTGAGACTGACTGGATCGAAACCAATGGCCCTGAGTATCACGCGGTAGATCGTTGGATAAAGCATTTAACCTTGCAGAACATACCCGAAGGCACACAGGATAAAATACGTGTTACCTTGCGTCCTGAAAAAGACGCAGAACAGCGTACTGCAATTGTTATGCAGCATGCTCAGTTCTCCAAGAACGAGCAAGTCGATAAGGTGGATTGGCAGCAAGATTCGGCCGATGTTGGCTATAAAACAGATATGATGTTTTCTTTATTACGCTACATGAGTAAAGCATCAGATCAGTCTGCTGAGCAAACCTTACTGTCTATGCAGAACCACCAAAATGCACGCCCTTTGCTTGGGCGAGACTCTAGTGGAAACCCTGTATTAAAGCTCGAAGATTCAGTGGATGAAGCCTGGGAAAAGGTTAACAAAGCAGCAGATAGCGCAGGCATGGACATAGGTACGCGTGATCAAAAGCAAGGGTTGCTTTACATGACGTACGTAACCACGACACCGATCGAAAAGAAAAGCCAAGGCTTTTTTGAGTGGATGTTCTCTGATCGTGGCGATATCACCCTAAATACAGGGGCACTAGGTGCTTTAGTGGGTGCAGATGACGAAGGTGATAATGATGTTCGCTACACGTCGAAATCAGCTGAAGAGCTAGTGCAAGAGTTTGGAGATCCGGAAGATTTATCGGCTCAAGATGGCTATAAAATTTGGCTGGCCGGGCGAGTAGTGTACGTCTTTAACTCAGGCTCTTCTAAAGGGCGAATTAGCAAAGATGGTGACGCATACCAGCAAATTGGCCGATATCAGATTAAGTTGAATCGTACTCGCTCAGGTATTCTGGTATCCGTTTTAGATGATCAGGGTGAGGATGCCGATGCTCAAGTAGCTGAAGAAATTCTCTGGGATCTGAAAGACTCAATGTAATGTAATGCGTTACATTACCGATAAAATAGGGGGCTTTCTAGCCCCTTTTTTTGTCGAAAAATTACCAGCCCTCGCCAATTATTAAGCATAAAGATGCAGGAGCAGTAGTAATGAAGGCCGTTTTTTTAGATGCTGAAACTTTACGTGATTTGGATCTATCGGGTTTAGAACAAGCATTCTCATCGTTAACTATCTTTGATAAAACAACCCAGAAAGATATCGCGCCTCGTATACAAAACGCGGATGTTGTGATTGTAAACAAAGTAAAATTGGATGCGACTTTATTAAAGGCAAGTCAAATAAAGTTAATATGCATAGTGGCCACAGGAACAAATAATGTTGATCTAGAAGCCGCTAAGCAATGTGGGATAGCGGTGTTTAATTGCCAGGCTTACGGCGTACCGTCGGTTGTTCAGCATGCGTTTAGCTTGATACTTGCGCTCCACACTAACTTAATCCAATACCAGCAGTCTGTCGAAGCGGGCGATTGGCAAAAGTCGGATCAGTTTTGCTTGCTTAACTATCCCATCAGTGAGCTAGCCGGTAAAACATTAGGTGTTGTCGGTTATGGTAGCTTGGGTCAAGGCGTTGCGCAGATTGCAAAAGCATTTGGTATGCAAGTGCTGATTGCAAGTCGCGATGAGTCTGACTATCGAAAAAATCGTTTGCCTTTGGCGCAACTGCTCCCGCAGGTTGACGTGTTAACGCTGCATTGTCCTTTAACATCCGCTACACAGAATCTAATTGACGAACAAGCGCTAAATTTAATGAAACCAAGCGCTTTTTTGGTCAATGTGGCACGTGGAGGGATTGTGGATGAACAGGCATTGGCTAACGCGTTAAAGTCGGGTGTTATCGCAGGGGCGGCTACCGATGTGCTAATAGAAGAGCCCCCTAAAAACGGTAACCCTTTACTTGATTCAAGTGTGCCTAATCTAATTGTAACGCCTCATTCTGCATGGGGAAGCAAAGAGGCACGTCAGCGTATAGTTGAGCAAACCATAGAAAACGTTAACGTGTTCTTGAGTGGTGAGCAGGGCGAACGCCGAGTTGTTTAAACCTAGCTCCTAAATCAGCATGTGTGGTTTTAGAAGCTTGGAGCTGATGTAAAATGCATTGGCACATGCGTTTGAGGGTGCACAAAGCTGAGCATCTTTGCATGCAGTAATAAACGATCGGCCGCTTTTTGTATGTCTTCTTCTGCGTAAAAGTGGTCGCCTAAAATCGGATGGCCTAACCACTGCATATGTACCCTGAGTTGGTGTGATCTCCCGGTTATGGGGGTTAACTCAACTCGGGCCTTATTGGCCATACGCTCTAGTATTTTCCAATGAGTAGTTGAGGGTTTGCCGTGTTCGTAGTCCACTATTTGTAAAGGTCTTCTTTCCCAGTCACAACGTAAAGGCTCTGTAATTATACCGTTATCTTCAGCAGGGCATTGATAGATTATAGCCTCGTAGGCTTTTTCAGTTTTTCTATTTTGAAACAATAGACTCAGCGCTTTGTGAGTTTCTGGCGTTAGGGCAATTACCATCAATCCTGAAGTGGCGTAATCAAGGCGGTGAACAATTTTAGCGCTGGTAAAACCTTGATTGATCACACGACTAATGACGCAATCTTGTTTGTCAGGCCCTCGTCCTGGTACTGAAAGCACGTCAGCTGGTTTATCTACAATAATAAGGTGCTCATCTTGGTAAAGTACTGGAATCTGTACTTCTTCTATCATGAGCTCTTACCTTTTGTTGTTTTTTGAAATAGCGCCATCGATTCAACGTGGTTCGTTTGTGGAAACATATCCATTACTCCAAAGCGTACCATCGAATAACCTTTTTGGGTTAACAGTTCTGCATCTCGCGCTAATGCCGACGGCTCGCAAGAAACATAAAGGATATCAGTTGCTGTTACGGGTAATTGTTTTAACAGTTCGTATGCGCCGGTTCTAGGAGGGTCTAGGATTATTTTGTTTATAGGCTGATTAAGCCATGTTTCGCTTGATAGATCTTTACTCAGATCCGCCCGAAAAAATTGGGCATTAGTAAGGTTATTGCGGGTTGCGTTAGCGGTTGCTTGTGCAACCATTTTTTCGATACCTTCAACACCGATAATGTGGTTAACAAAGGGGGCGATGGGTAAAGTAAAGTTGCCTAAACCGCAGAATAAATCGAGTACGTTGTCGCTTTTCTCTAGAGCTAACCAGCTCAATGCTTGATCAATCATTTTCTCATTAACGGCAGGGTTTACTTGTAAGAAATCACCTGACGCAAAGTCTAGTCTCAAGTTGCCATTAAGCAGCTGATAATAGTCATCATGTTGCTGATGTAGGTTTAGTGTTTTTGTATCTGTTTGTATAAACAGATTGAATGCCTTTTGTGCTGCCCATACGCTAAGGAGTTTTTTGTCACTGCTTTTTAAACTGCCTTTGCAGCGTAGTGTCAAGGTTATACCTGCATCACCTAGTTGTACTTCGGCATGTGTAAGATGTTTGGGGTTGCTCAGGGTAGATAAGCTCTTTTGTAGGTCAGTAAAGATTCCATCAAGGCGGGGCGACAAAACAGGGCAATGTTTTATGGATAAAAGTTTATTTGACTGACGTCGTCTAAACCCTGCTATGACTTCATCGTTGCGCTGCAAGACATTCAGTCCGATCCTAGCCGATCGCCTGTATCCGAAAGCGTCAGATAGAATAGGCGCATCTATTTGTGCTGGGGTAATGCTGCTCATACGCTGTAGAAGGCTCAGCACATTTTCTTCTTTGTAACGTATTTGTTCAGCCGTAGCTAAATGCTGTAACTGGCAGCCGCCGCAATCTTCATAATGCTCGCAGGTTGGGCTTACACGCTCACTGGATGGTGTAACGATTGATTGCACAGAGGCTTCGTCAAACCGTTTATGTGTTTGTGTGACTTTGGCTATAACTGTCTCTCCAGGTAACACTCCCTCAATAAAAATGGTCTTTCCGTTTAAGCGCGCGACGCCGCGTCCATCATGGCTTAATCGTTCAATATCTACTGTAAAGGGGGCATTGGACGATGCAGGTTTGCGCGGGGCAGGCCGGCCAAAGCGAATGGCATTTTTTTTCATAGAGGTATCCTGAATTTGAGCGCGGCTATAGTAGCACAAAGCATTACCGGATCGGTTTGTTGTGTTGATTGAAATTGTTTGTTGCCTTGACTTTTTTTGTCACTGGGCGCAAATTCTGCGTGTAATCATGCAAAAGCCGCATGAATTCAAGGAAGAAGTAATTCAGATTAGCAGCATAAGGAACATGATGTGCTTACTGAGGCCGGTACCCGCGTTAATTTTGATTTGATTTTAACGGTAGCAATTCTACTGAACCTACTATTGGCCTTATTTTTAAGGCGCCATAAACGTCGACTCCCTTACATAAATCGATACAAATTTCCCGACACTATTCGAAATAAACTGCTGGAAAAGTACCCTCACTTTAACGATTCAGATATCGATATGATCTTGGATGGTTTACGTTCGTACTTTCATATTTGTAATGTCGCCGGTAACAACGCGGTCGCTATGCCATCAAAAGTTGTAGACGAGGCGTGGCATGAATTTATTTTATTTACAGCGCAGTATCGTAAGTTTTGTAAAAAGGGGTTGGGCCGCTTCTTAGATCATGTGCCAAGTTTGCCCCTTAACAATCCCGCACAACACATGGGCAATGCAAGTCTAAAAAGGGCATGGCGGCTATCGTGTGAACGAGAAAAAATTGATCATGTAAACCCGCCTGCGCTACCTTTATTGTTTGCAATTGACGAGCTGCTTAAAGTACAAGATGGCTTTTATTATTCGCTTGTTGGTGAGGCTTTAGAGGGCGTGAATGATGCAAAAAACTTTCCAGTTGCACGGATTGGCTGTACGAGTAACGCAAACTGTGGGGCCTCCTGTTCTTCAGCTTATGAGTCAGAAGCGGCACCTGATGTCGATTCCACTCAGCCATCGCCGACATTTTCGTTCTTTACGAACAGTTTGAGCAAATAGCTAGCTTACATTTTGCGCGTGTCTCACACTAACTTCTCTATTTTGCGATATAGTAGTTCCAATCGCTTCTAGGAGAAAAATTGTGGCAGAACATCCGTTTGCTCCCTTTGTACGTATTTTAGGAAAAGGCAAAAAAGGGTCTCGTTCTTTAACTGAGGATGAGGCTTTTGACGCAATGAGTATGATCCTAACTGATCAAGTACGACCCGAGCAGTTAGGTGCATTTCTTATGTTGCTTCGAGTAAAAGAAGAGTCGCCCGAAGAACTTACCGGTTTTGTTAAAGCCGCTCGCTTACACGCTCATGCGCCAAGTTCTCTGCAAGTCGATTTGGATTGGTCGTCCTATGCGGGTAAAAAGCGCCAACTTCCGTGGTATATGCTGGCTGCCTTTGTATTATCGGGAGAAGGTATGCGTGTTTTCATGCACGGTTCTCGTGGGCATACACCCGGACGCATTTACACGGAAGATATGCTGTCTTTGTTTGGTATGTCAGCTTCCCAAACATGGGATGAGGTGCAGCAGGCCTTAGACTCACACAGCTTTGCATTTATGTCTATTAATACTCTTGTTCCGCGACTTGGTGAAATTATTGAATTGCGATCTATCTTGGGTTTGCGTTCACCCGTGCACACGTTGTGCCGACTTATAAATCCTCTTTCTGCAAGCTGTACCGTCGATGGTGTCTTCCATCCGGCTTATGCGCCTATGCACCAAAAAGCTAGCCACTTATTAGGTGTTCAACATAGTTTAACGATTCGAGGGGATGGTGGTGAGGCTGAGCTAAAACCCGATTCAGATTGTGAGGTTAGATGGATAAAAGAAGGTCAGCTATCAGATCAGATTTGGTCTCGTGTTTATCCTCGTCGATTAGTAAAAGAGGAGACACTCGAAACAGACCAGCTATTAGCATTGTGGCGCGGCGAACTGACACATGAGTATGGAGAAGGGGCTTTAATATCAACACTCGCTGCTTTACTCGTTTTATTAGGTAAGGCGGAGGATCAAGCTTCGGCGGTGCCCTTAGCTGAGTTGTATTGGAAACGGCGTAATAAAGCGCGTTTTTAATATAGTTTGTTCGGGCAATGCCTAATCGTGGTGCTTGAGTTTTGATAAAGCAGGCGTTGTTATGGCTAAGTAATGCGAATTTAATACCGTTACTTGAAAAGATTGTTTTCGCACCAATAATCACTTCTACAGGCTCAGCTGACACAATGTAAAAAGTACTACTATAGCTAATAGCTGATCAATTTACTCAGGATTGCAATGCGTGTATCCTGAGTGTAAATGTAAGTCGGTCATCAGGTGTTTTATTATGAATATGACGGTTACCAAAGGCGCAGAAGTTTATCTGGCTGATCTGCTTGAAAAGCAGAACGTAGAAGGTATCGCAGTAAGAATGTTTGTTACACAGCCCGGTACGCCGTATGCTGAAACGTGTTTGGCTTATTGTCGCCCGGATGAAATCAATCCAGAAGATGAAATTTTAGAATTGGAACATTTGCGTTTCTATTTTGAGCGCAACAGCCTTCCTTACTTAGAAGAAGCGACAGTCGATTATTCTCAGGACCGCATGGGTGGCCAACTCACGATTAAAGCCCCAAATGCTAAAGTCCCTAAAGTGTCATCTGACAGCCCGATGAATGAGCAAATCAACTATATCTTATATTCTGAAATCAATCCTGGCCTTGCTTCTCATGGCGGTGAAGTAAAGCTAATGGAGCTGCTAGAGGAAGAAGAAGGGTACATTGCCATTTTACAATTTGGCGGTGGTTGCCAGGGCTGTAGTGCTGTTGACCTAACTCTTAAAGATGGGGTCGAAAAAACATTAATAGAAAGGCTTCCTGGCTTAGTCGCTGTTAAAGATGTAACCGATCACACGGTGACAGATAACGCGTACTATAAATAAACATCCTCCCTTGGCCGCATTCAGGGTGTCTGTATGCGGCATCCACATTGCGTGTTTACAAATGAGTTGCTATAACTCCAAGAGCTTGTCATTCAATATCGGGCAATAATGTGAGTATGTTAACTTGTTTTTCTGTTTAGCGTCCCCATAAATTATTTTTGATATTAATGTCCATTTTTTCGCACCTAGGCTTACTATCTATTAACCTAAGGTGCCCTGTAGAGAGGCAAAATCCACTATGGATAAGTTAGAAGCTAATGCCGATACGTTACATGTAGAGCTTCCCGTTCTGCCGCTACGCGATGTTGTTGTGTACCCTCATATGGTTATTCCTTTGTTTGTTGGCCGTGAAAAGTCTATCGAAGCATTGGAAGCAGCAATGGAGGGTGATAAAGAAATTTTACTGATAGCCCAGAAAAATGCCTCTGACGATGAACCTGTAGCTAGCGATCTCTTCAATATTGGTACCGTTGCCAGTGTCTTGCAAATGCTAAAACTGCCCGACGGAACAGTTAAAGTTTTGGTTGAGGGTGACTATCGAGCACAAATTAATGAGCTCGCAGACGATGAAGGTTTCTTTTCGGCGACTGTTAGTAGTTTGCCTGTTGAAAAGTTAAGTGCAGCTGAGAGTGAAGTTTATAAGCGCACAGCATTAGAGCAGTTTGATCGCTTTATACAAATTAACAAAAAAATACCATCTGAAGTGCTCACGTCACTACAGAATATTGATGATATAGGCCGCTTATCGGACACAATTGCGGCTCACATGTCATTAAAGTTGGATGAAAAGCAAAGCATTCTCGAAATGCTTGATAATCGCCAACGCTTAGAGCATTTGATGTCACTCATGGAAGCCGAAATCGACCTTGTTGAAGTCGAGAAACGGATCCGTGGTCGTGTTAAAAAGCAGATGGAAAAAAGCCAGCGTGAGTACTATCTCAATGAGCAAATGAAGGCCATCCAGAAAGAGTTGGGTGACCTCGATGAGAATGGCGCAAGCGATATTGAAGAACTGAAAAATAAGATCGATGCAGCGAGTATGCCCAAAGAGGCGTACGATAAAACGTTAGCAGAGTATAATAAGCTCAAAATGATGTCCCCAATGTCCGCTGAAGCAACCGTTGTACGTGGGTATATCGATTGGATGCTGCAAATACCTTGGTCTAAACGCTCAAAAGTGCGCCATGATATGGCTCAGGCCGAAGCGATTTTAAATGAAGATCACTTTGGGTTAGAAGAGGTCAAAGAGCGTATTTTAGAGTATTTAGCCGTCCAAAAACGGGTTAAGAAGCTCAAAGGACCAATATTGTGTTTAGTAGGTCCTCCTGGGGTCGGTAAAACCTCTCTAGGCCGTTCTATTGCGCGCGCAACTAACCGTAAATATGTGCGTATGGCTTTAGGTGGCGTGCGGGATGAGGCTGAAATTCGTGGACACCGTCGCACGTATATCGGTTCGATGCCTGGTAAGTTGATTCAGAAAATGGCGAAGGTGGGTGTTCGAAACCCGTTATTCCTACTTGATGAAATCGACAAAATGGGTATGGACCACCGTGGTGATCCTTCCTCTGCGTTATTAGAAGTGCTTGATCCTGAGCAAAACTCGTCATTCAATGACCATTATTTGGAAGTGGATTACGATTTATCGGACGTTATGTTCGTATGTACATCTAATTCCATGAATATCCCTGGCCCGTTACTGGATAGAATGGAACTAATACGCATCCCTGGTTACACAGAAGATGAAAAGTTAAACATTGCGCGTAAATATCTTGTGCCAAAGCAGATCAAGCAAAATGGGCTTAAAGATAAAGAGATCGAAGTGGGCGATGACGCCATCACAGGTTTGATCCGTTACTACACGCGTGAAGCAGGTGTTCGTGGACTTGAAAGAGAAGTTGCTAAAATCTGCCGAAAAGTCGTAAAAGATTTATCTTTAGGCAAATTGAAAGCTCCGGTTAAGATTACATCTGCAGAATTAGAGCACTACAGCGGAATCCAAAAATGTAAATTTGGTTTAGCTGAAGAGAAAGATCAAATTGGCCAAGTGACAGGATTAGCTTGGACCCAAGTAGGCGGTGATATCTTATCAATAGAATCCACTGTTGTACCGGGTAAGGGTAGGCAAGTCACTACGGGTAGCCTAGGCGATGTAATGAAGGAATCTATACAGGCCGCCTTGACTGTAGTCAGAAGTCGAGCACGTTCTTTAGGTATTCCCGCGGATTTTCATGAGAAAAATGATGTCCACATTCATGTTCCAGAAGGTGCTACGCCAAAAGATGGCCCAAGTGCAGGTATAGGCATGTGTACAGCTCTGGTTTCAGCGCTGACTAATATACCTGTCCGGGCTGATGTAGCGATGACAGGTGAAATTACGTTGCGTGGACAAGTACTGCCAATTGGTGGTTTAAAAGAGAAGTTATTAGCCGCGCATCGTGGTGGTATTAAAACGGTAGTCATTCCTGATGAAAATCAGCGTGACCTGAAAGAAATACCTGATAACATTAAGGCCGACCTAGATATTAAGGCCGTAAAATGGATTGATGAAGTTCTTGAAATTGCCTTGACTTATCAACCTAAGCCGCTATCAGATGAAGAAGTAGAAGCTGCTTCTTCAGAAAAAAAATCGTCTAAGTCTGAAACAGGACAAATAAACACGCATTAACCGGAAACATAGGCAGAATCAGGGGGTTGGAGCTTGACACTTGTTTCTGCCAGTTGGTATAAAGTGCGAGATATTTGTGCTGGGCATGGACTACAGAACATAAAAAATAATCGACTCGATAAAGGGGAACATCGTGAACAAGTCTGAATTAATCGACGCAATTGCAGCATCTGCAGACATTCCAAAAGCAGCTGCTGGTCGCGCATTAGACGGTGCTTTAGATTCTATCTCTTCTGCTTTGCAGAAAGGTGAGTCAGTAGCACTTGTTGGTTTTGGTACTTTTTCTGTAAAAGAGCGCGCGGCACGTACAGGTCGTAACCCTCAGACAGGCAACCCAATTGAAATTGCTGCGGCTACATTGCCGACTTTCAAACCGGGTAAAGCGCTTAAAGACGCAGTTAATAAGTAATAGGGGCTAATCGCGTAAGCGTTTTAATCCCGAATCTGGAGCGGTAGTTCAGTTGGTTAGAATACCTGCCTGTCACGCAGGGGGTCGCGGGTTCGAGTCCCGTCCGTTCCGCCACTTTTGAAAAAGGCGCATTCTGGGAATGCGCTTTTTTTTTGAACAATGGATACTAGGTGAATCATGCTGCAATCGATTCGCGATAATTCTCAAGGTATTGTCGCTAAAGTTATTGTTGGTTTAATCGTTGTTACTTTCGCACTGTTTGGTGTCGAATCGTTAGTCAGTCTAACGGCAGGCTCCAACGCGCCAGCCAGCGTAAATGGTGAAGAGATCACTGAGCAAGAACTGTATCAGGCAACGCAAATACAGCGTCGCCAGTTGCTTTCTCAAATGGGCGAGAATGCAAACCCTGCATTGCTTGATGAGAATGTGATCAGCGGTATGGTTTTAGAAAGCTTAATTGAACAAAAAGCTTTATTGATCTCGGCGCAAGATAAAGGTTTGTATGTTTCTGATCGTATGCTTGATCAAATGATCATAGAAACGCCTGACTTCCAAATTGACGGGAAGTTTAATTCGGATCAATTTCAGGCGGTACTTCGTAACGCTGGTTTAACGCCACTTATGTATCGTGACTTGATGCGCAAAGAGCGAATCTTAGCTCAAGAGGCTAATGCTTATCAGCTTTCATCGTTTGTTGTGCCAGCGCAGCTAAAACAGGTAGTTGACCTTGAAACGCAAACGCGTTCAGGTAACTACTTTACTATGCCGTTAGATATAGAAGCCGCTAAAGTAGCAGTCACCGACGATGAAATTAAGGCTCGCTATGATCAAGAGCGTAGTTCGTTAACAACACCTGAGCAGGTCGTTATAGAGTACATTGTGCTTGATAAGCAGGCGATGCGTGATGCGATAACGGTTACTGATGAAGAGTTACAGTCTGAATACCAACAGCGTCAAGCGTCCTTCGCACCGCAAAATGAGCGCCATGTAGCGCATATTTTGGTTGAAATTTCTCCTGACCAAGATGATGAAGCAGCGCTAGCTAAAGCTGAATCAATTAAGTCGCAATTGGATCAGGGTGCTGCGTTTGATGAGCTTGCTAAAGCTGAATCGGACGACATTGGCTCGGCTCAATCCGGTGGTGATCTCGGTAATGTAACAACGGGTATGCTATCTGAGCCCTTTGACAATGCGATGCTTGCGTTAAAACCTGGCGATGTTTCTGGGCCAGTGCGTACAGAGTTTGGCTACCATATCATCAAACTGATCAGCGAAACCGAGTCTACAATGCCTTCATTTGAAGAATTAAAGCGTTCTCTTGAAGATGATATCGTGACTCGTAAAGTTGAGTCTGAATACGTAGAAGGTTTAGAGCAATTAGCGGATACCACGTATTCAGCAGGAGACCTTGCTGAGCCTTCGGAAGTAATGGGCTTACCTATTGAAGTGAGTGCGCCTTTCGATCGTTCTGGTGGGGCGGATGTGTTTACGAGTAACGCTCAAGTAATTGAAGCGGCATTTGCTGATGAGCAATTAAATGAAGGGCTCAATAGTGCGCCGATAGAGATTGATCAAGACCGCACTATGGTTTTACGCGTCAAAGACCATTTTGAGCCTCGAGAGCTATCGTTAGAAGAAGTCTCTGATCAGTTACGAGATCAAATAGCCTATGATAATGCTTCAAAAGCGTTGAATGAAAAAGCTGATAGTAAATTAGCCGCGTTAAATAGCGGTACATCATTATCCATGGCTGCTGATGATGCTCAGGTAAATGCGCTTGAGTCGCTTAGCCGTTCAGCTTCTTCAGCTCCCGCGGAAGTGGTTGGTAAACTATTTGCTATGCCGCATCCTGATGGTGCTCCTACAGCCTCTAAAGCTGTATTAGCTGACGGAAGTGTGGCGGTCATTCAATTAACTGCTGTGACTCAATCAGAAGCGGCAGAAAATGAAGATACGTTGAACGCAATGGGGCAATATTTAGCCTCAATGAAAGGTCAGGAAGCGTATAAAATGGTTGCTAAGTCAGTTACTGATAGCGCTGAAATTGAGCGTAAATAGAACAGACGTATATGAAAAAGCCTAGCTTGTTAGCTAGGCTTTTTTTGTCTATGTATATTAGCATTTGTTGATGTAAGTTAATGATTTAAATGTGGGCCTATTTTAATCTGCACTAGTTTAGTGGTAGGTGCTTCTTACTGTGTTAAGCGCCTAATTTAAATATGCAGAAGTAGGTCAAAATGATGATCATTAACGAAGCTGTAGTAGAGCTGTCTAGATTGCAGTTCGCTTTAACTGCAATGTACCATTTCCTTTTTGTTCCCCTGACGTTGGGAATGTCATTCATTCTCGCCATCATGGAGTCGGTCTATGTTATTACCGGAAAACAAGTCTATAAAGACATGGTCAAGTTTTGGGGAAAGTTGTTTGGGATCAACTTTGCTTTAGGCGTGACAACCGGTTTAACCATGGAATTTCAATTTGGAACAAACTGGTCTTATTATTCCCATTATGTGGGAGATATTTTTGGAGCTCCACTAGCCATTGAAGGTTTAATGGCTTTTTTTCTAGAATCAACTTTAGTTGGTTTGTTCTTTTTTGGCTGGGACCGCCTAAGCAAGCTTAAGCATTTATTAGTGACTTGGGGTGTTGCATTGGGTTCTAACTTTTCGGCTTTGTGGATTTTGATAGCTAATGGATGGATGCAAAATCCTGTTGGGTCAGAGTTTAATTATGAAACGATGCGAATGGAGTTGGTCGACTTCGGCGCTTTGCTATTTAACCCTGTAGCGCAAGTTAAGTTTGTTCATACTGTGTCAGCAGGGTATGTAACAGGTGCGGTTTTTGTATTAGCAATTTCCAGTTATTACTTACTAAAAAATCGCGATTTACCCTTTGCGCGGCGTTCATTTGCTATCGCTTCGGCTTTTGGTCTGGCTTCTATTATCAGTGTCATTATCTTAGGTGACGAGTCTGGCTATGAGCTAGGTGATGTTCAAAAAGTTAAGCTGGCTGCTGTCGAAGCTGAATGGCATACGCATGAAGCACCTGCTGCTTTTACACTAATCGGTTTTCCGAATCAGGAAATAGGGGAGACGGAATATGCTATTCGTATCCCAGGAGTCTTAGGTTTAATCGCAACACGCTCTTTTACTGAGGAGGTGGAAGGGATAGAGGATCTAAAGGCTCATAACCGTCAACGTATAATAAATGGCATTTATGCTAATCAATTGCTTGATGAGTTGCGCTCGGGTTCTACAGACGCACTTGTTAAAGAAAATTTCGAAAAGGTAAAAGACGATTTAGGTTATGGGTTACTAGTTACTGCATTTACGGATGACATAAACAACGTAACCTCCGAACAGATAGATCAAGCTGTTGATTATAGTATCCCTCGTGTAGCGCCTATCTTTTTTGCTTTTCGTATTATGGTCGCGGCAGGTTTCATCATGCTAATCATTTTTGCCACTGCTTTTTATCAAAATGCGCGTCGACGCATCGGCAACAACCGTTTATTTCTTCGTATTATCTTATGTAGTCTACCGCTTCCGTGGATCGCTTGTGAAACTGGGTGGATTGTCGCTGAGTATGGCAGGCAGCCATGGGCAATAGGAGAAATATTACCGGTACATGTCGCCGTATCTAGTCTGTCAGCAGGCGAGATTTGGCTATCGATGGGCTTGATGACAGCTCTATATACTGTTTTCCTTTTTGCAGAAATGTATCTAATGATTAAATTCGCCAAAAAAGGACCATCCAGCTTACATACAGGGCGCTATGCTTTAGAAGGTGACATAGCTCAAATGCGCGTTCAGGGGGAGCAGTAAAATGGATTATGAATTATTAAAACTAATATGGTGGGCATTGATAGGTGTTTTGCTGATTGGTTTTGCGGTAACCGATGGCTTCGATATGGGAGTAGGTAGCCTGCTGAGAATAGTTGGCAACGATGATATCGAACGTCGCGTAATGATTAATTCCATTGCCCCGCATTGGGATGGAAATCAAGTATGGTTTATAACCGCCGGTGGTGCGCTCTTTGCAGCATGGCCTATTGTTTATGCGACCTCTTTTTCCGGTTTTTACTTTGCAATGATTTTGACCTTAGTCGCGCTTTTTTTCAGACCCATTGGCTTCGATTATCGTTCTAAATTACCGAACCCTTCATGGCGTAATAGTTGGGACTGGGGGATTACGTTCGGCTCTGCTGTGCCGCCAATTATCTTCGGTGTGGCATTTGGTAATTTATTGCAAGGAGTACCTTTTGAGTTTGATAGCTACCTTCGGGTGACATATACAGGCACGTTTTTCGCTCTATTGAATCCTTTTGCTGTGTTATGCGGTGTTGTTAGCTTACTAATGATCATGACTCAAGGTGGGGCTTGGCTTCTGATGAAGACTGATGGCCACTTGCTAATAAAAGTTGCACGCGCAACATTAATCACTGGGTTATTGGCATGTTTGTGCTTTGTGCTTGCAGGTTTGTGGTTAGCTTTTGGAATAGATGGGTATGTGATCACCAGCCAGGTGAATGGTAATGACGTCTTAACTCCATTAATGAAGTCGGTTGAGATTCAATCTGGAGCATGGCTGAATAACTATGAAAAATATCCTGTGTTATTGCTTGCGCCTGTGTTGGGGGTTGCTGGCATGTTGGTAGCTAGTTTGGCTGGTGCTCTGCGTAAAGGCGCATTGGCTTTTTTGAGTTCATCGTTGGGTATCGCGGGCATTATAGTTACCGCTGGGGGATCAATGTTTCCTTTTTTAATGCCGTCTTCTTCACAGCCCGGAATGAGCTTGACTCTCTGGGATGCAACATCCAGTGAAATGACACTTAAAATCATGTTTTTTGTCGCGTGTGTTTTTGTGCCAATTATTTTGATTTACACCTTATGGAGCTACTGGGTTATGTTCGGGCGTATTAGTAAAGCTCACATAGAAAAGAATACGCACTCATTGTATTAATATGTAAATAACTTTGAAGCGTGGCTTCAAGGTGGAGGAATAAAATATGTGGTACTTTGCTTGGATTCTGGGTGTGCTGCTAGCGTGTTCATTTGGCATCATTAATGCTGTTTGGCTCGAATTTAAAGGGTATGAGGGTGAAGAGGAAGCCTGAGCTAAATGAATCAAGACTCTAAAAACAAAGAGCGCCATAAAGGGCGCTCTTTTACTAATGAAACGTTATTCCTGAAAGATTTAGTCGGTTTTCAACGTATAAAATATCGCTATGTGAATGTGCTAGGCATGTTGGCAGGGCTTTTGATAGTTGTACAAGCGTGGGCTTTGTCTAACCTCTTTGCCGGTCTCGTCTCATTTAATACGTTATCGTTTTTTATGTTGATTTTAGGTCTGTTAGCGTGGCTTCTGCGATCAGTTTTACATCTCAGCAGAGATGTTATCGCCTCTGAAGCGAGTCGTAACATTCGTTTCAACTTGCGGAAGAAATTATTGAGCGAATTAACATTTTTAGGGCCTAAACGATCGGTTATTGATGAAGATGCCGCTTTATCGACTCGAGTTTATGAGCAAGTCGATGCCTTAGATGATTATTATTCACGGTATAAACCGCAGACATTTATGGTGACTGTAGTCCCGTTTATTATACTGCTAGCCGTATTGCCTATATCGCTTATTACGTTTTTCATTTTTTTATTGACGGCACCTTTAGTGATATTTTTTATGGTTCTGGTGGGGCATAAAGCTGCAAATGCTAACCGAAAGCAGTTTTCAGTGCTGGCTATGTTATCCAATCAATTTATGGATATGAACCAAGGTTTATCTGAGCTTAGACGTCTCTCAAGAGTTGAAGATGCAAGGGAAAGACTTTCATCAAGTGCAAAAGCTTATCAAAGTACTTCTATGGGGGTACTGCGTCTCGCTTTTTTATCGACTGCTACTTTAGAGCTTTTCGCTTCATTATCTATCGCAATGGTTGCTTTGTATTTAGGACTAGGTTTGCTCGAAAAGTTGCCTTGGCAGCTGGGTTCTTCGCCTGTTACTTTGACTAATGCTTTTTTCTTGTTGTTATTAGCCCCTGAGTTTTACCTTCCTTTACGCCAATTAGGGCAAGACTATCACGCCAAACAAAAAGCAGAAGCAGCAGCATCAGGAATTTTGCAGATATTAGAGGCTTCTACTAGTGATAGTTCTACAACACAAGTTCACTTGAAAGATAGTGAGACCCCACAAACACTGATGCTTTTTGATTCATTGTCTTTAGACGCGAATAAGCGGACTCGGCTAGTGTCAATCTCCGGTCATATACGCGAAGGCGAACGTATTTGGCTCAGTGGGGAGTCAGGTGTTGGTAAATCCAGTTTGCTTTATATTCTCTTAGGCTTTGAAGATAGCTATAGGGGGCAATGCCTAATTGACGGTATTGATATAAAACAAGCCGACCTATCTCAATGGCGTTCACGACTAGCTTGGATACCTCAGTCTCCTGAATGGATTAATGGAACCATTCGTCAAAATCTTACGTTAGGCCTGAGCAATTTAGATAGTGCAAGCATTCATGACGCTTTAGAAAAAAGCAAAGCCAATATTTTTATTAGAAAATTACCTAACGGTTTAGATACCAAGCTTTCAGAGTTAGGGACAGGGCTGTCCGGTGGGCAGATGCAACGACTGTCTATTGCGCGAGCGTTATTATCCAACGCAGATGTTTGGCTTTTAGACGAGCCTTGTGCAAGCCTTGATCAAGAGACAGCTGAAGCGGTTTTAGAAACAATTAATCGCGTGTCAGAGCAGAAGACCTTATTAGTCGTTAGTCATGATACGCACCCCATTGAGTGGGTTGATAAACATTGGAAACTGACTAAGGAAGGGCTTTATGAAGTTGCATAAATTGTCTTTAAAGCATCTGTTAACGGCCAGTTTAACTGGGTTGGTTATGTCCGGGCTCTTAGGGTTAATATCAAGTATAGCGGGCGTAGCACTTCTCGGTGTATCCGGTTGGTTTATTTCGGCTGCGGGCTTAGCCGGTGGTCTCCTATTTTTTAATTACTTTACGCCGGGGGCAATCATTCGCCTTATGGCTATATTAAGAACTGCTGGAAAATACGGCGAACAAGTTTTTGCTCATAGTCATTTACTTGATCTATTGAGGTTGTTGCGTTTATGGGTCTGGGATCAGCGCGCGGATAGAGATCCCGCTCTTGTTTCAAAAGAAAGTAAAGGCGATTTGTTGCAACGAATAGTAGCAGACGTAGACCAAATTATACGCTGGCCGTTGATGGTTTTTTTCCCTTGGCTATATGCGTTGGGTGCCTATTGTTTGGTTATCTGTTTGGCTTTTTATATTAATGCTTCACTAGGGTGGCCTTTGCTGGTTGGTGCTATTTTGCACCTTTGTGTTATACCTTATCTCTTGATGCGCTGGGGATTAAAGAGGGTTTACTCATCTCAAGTATTAGGTATACATCGCCGAAGTCGTTTTATTAGCGTATTTTCCTCTCTAATTACGTTAACTATTCGTGGGAATTGGTCTTCTTATTCGTCGCGCTTGCTCCAGTTGGATAATCGACAGAGAAAAAATGATAAACAGATACAGATGTTATTGAGCGTCGCTAAGTTCTTAATCAATCTTGTTACAATTGCTTTGCTAACCTTGCTCGTGACATTAGCCGTTCAGTATGAGTCTTCAAATAAACACTTTACATTGATTGACGGCATAGATGCCGCGTGGTTTGTTGGTCTGCTGCTATCTCTCCTAGCACTTAATGAGCTGATGACTCCATTGGCTCAGTTGTTTTTAGCACACGCACAAGCGAAAGTTGGCTTGAAACGGCTAAAACAGATTGAAGTGCAGGTTAAACCAAAATCCAACCTAGCTATTTCTCACATTGATTCGCTCTCTTTTAAAAATTGGAAAGGGGTACATCTTCCTTCGCTTTTGGGCAGCCCTATTGTATCTATGTCGCTTAAAGTGGGAGACACTCTAGCTATTATAGGAAAAAGTGGTTGTGGCAAATCGACATTATTATCTTCAATGGCAGGGGAGTGTTATTCGCAAGGCCTTTCATTGATCAATGATCAGGTGATCGATTTATATGGAGAACCAGCTTATCAAGCTTATGTCAGTTACTTGCCTCAGAGTCCTTATATTTTCCAGCAAAGTGTTGCAGCTAATATTAGGCTTGGAAAGCCAGAAGCCTCCGATGAAGAAGTGTTGAAGGCGTTAGCGGCAGTCAAATTGGATGATTGGGCTCACGGGCTACCTCAAGGTGTGTATACGTTTTTAAGTGCTCAGGGAAAAGATTTATCCGGAGGTCAGATTAAGCGTCTAGCCTTAGCTAGATTGCTGATTCGCAAGGCCCCTATTTTGTTATTAGACGAACCGTTTGATGGCTTAGATCAAGACACCATAGAGCATTTAATCACATCACTAGAGGGTGAGTATAAGCCTAATATTCTCGTATTTATTAGCCATATAGATACAAGACTTAATGAGCGCGCTAAATCTTTGCATCTATAAGGGCCATATGAGCATCAAATTTTTTTCAGTAACAGACTCCCTATTGAGTACCCTGCGCCAAACGAGCAGATAACACCAAGGTCGTTTGGCTGCATATCTTGATGATATAAATTAAAGGCAACCAAAGATCCTGCAGAGGCTATATTGGCGAATTGATCAAGAATAATTGGAGCGGTGAGTTGATCTGCATTTTTCCCTAATAAACGACGGATAATTAGTTGATTCATATTGATGTTTGCTTGGTGTAGCCACCAACGTTTTATATCACTAGTCTTTAAGCCATTAGAGGCTACATGATTCTCTAAGTGATCAGCAGCCATGGGGCAAACTTCTTTAAAAACCTTTCTCCCGTTTTGATGAAACAACGCTTGAGGTGAAAAAGGGTCTGTATCGCAGGCACGAGCGGTATACCCAAAGTTAGAGCGTATATTATTCGAAAACTGTGTCGCCGCTCGGACGCTGATCATTTCAAATGTATGTAAAGGTGAAGTAATGGCTTTGGAGTTTTCAACAACCATTGCCGTTGCAACATCACCAAAAATAAAATGGCTGTCACGGTCGGTGAAGTTGACTTGAGGTGATGTTAACTCCGGGGAAATAACCAATACCGAGTTAGCCGTACCGGCTTTGACCATTTCATAAGCTCGATGCAAACCAAAGGTGCCAGAGGAGCAGGCGACTTGCATATCAAACGCAAACCCTTCTATTCCTAACGCGTGCTGAACCTCAATTGCGATCGCAGGATAAGGGCGTTGCGTGTAAGATGAAGAAACTATAACGGCATCTATTTGATTGGGGAGTTTATTCGCTGCACAGAGGGCGTCTTTAGCGGCTTCTATTGCCATCTCGGCTTGTAAAGAGATGTCATCATCAGGGCGTTCAGTCAGTGATGGTCGCATTCTATTTGTATCTAAAATACCGTCTTTTTCTATTACATAACGGCTTTTAATACCGGAAGCTTTTTCTATAAATTCGCTATTAGAAAAAGGAGGCTTGTCACCAAATAGTGCTAGGTTTTGTTCCACCCATGCATTATAACTATGCACAAGTTCGTCATTAGAGATGGTATTAGCGGGTTTCCAGAGGCCTGAGCCTGTGATGAAAGGGCGTATAGTATCCATAAGTGCTCTTCTTTTTTTAGAGCAGTATAGGACAAAAAGATAGGGTATTGAAAACAGATGTTGGGCTAGGTGCCTTGTAAGGATTGGGTAGGAGTAACGGGGCAAAGGAACCCCGTATTCCGGAAGACTAAATGATGCCCGTCAATTAATGGTGTGCGTGGCGACCAATATGAAGTTTAGGTAGTTCCATACGGAACAAAGATTTAACGAAACGTTTTGTTGATGTAAATAATTCAGCGTTGTATTCACGACGCATTTGGTAAGCGCGATCAATGTAGTACTGGGTGTCGACGTTGCCAGTAGAATCTGTTTTGATGCTGTGTTGAGTATGCATGTTAAGCCTCCGGTTAAGCTCAATTGATTAAGGTATGTAGGTATACTAAGGTCGAATGCGGAATTGGACAAACGATCATTTCTCAGTAGAATGATGAGAAAAAATAATCAATGAGGTGCTGCTATCAGACGCTTACCCCCACTCAACGCCATTCGTGTATTTGAAGCTGCTGCGCGCAATGAAAGTTTCGCTGCGGCGGCTGAAGAGCTATTCATCACGGCTTCAGCGGTTAGTCATCAAATAAAAACACTTGAGCAATTTTTAGGCTTAGTTCTGTTTAGAAGAAACAAACGTAAAGTTGAGCTTACCCCAATAGGCCACCAATACTTGGTTTCGGTTAAACATGCCCTTGATGAAATTGAAGTCGCGACTCAGCGAATAACAACCAGCGCGGGTAATGATGTTGTTACAATCAGTGTTGCACCTAACTTTTTAACCCGTTGGCTCATGCCTAGAATGAGTCGTTTCCAAGAAAAATACCCTGATGTAGAACTGCAAATTAGTGCATCGACAGGCCTTATTGATTTTAATAAGTCGGCAGTTGATATGGCCGTATACTTTGGTCATGGAGATTGGCATGACATTGAAGTACATTTTCTGCGTAATGTTTTCCAAGTTCCGGTATGCAGTCCTGTGCTTATGTCGGGATCTCGTCCATTAATTCAGCCCGCTGATTTACGTAGGCATACACTCATACACGTGAGTAAACGATTGTATGAATGGCCAGAGTGGCTGCAATTAGCAGGGGTAGAATATACGGGCTTTAGTCGAGGACTGCAGTTGTCTAGTAGTCAATTAGCAACGGCAGCAGCTCAAGAAGGTCTGGGCGTAGCACTGGCCGATAGCACGCTTACTTCACGTGAAATTGAGCAGGGTAAACTGGTTGTCCCGTTTGATTTAATGATGGATACACATAAATCGTTTTATTTGGTTTACCAAAAAAATCGATTATTAACTTATGGTATGCAAGCCTTTAAAGATTGGGTTATTGAAGAGATGCTTGATGGCTCAGTTATTAAAGAAGACAGCATGGTTTCGCAGTCCAATAATTAACGTAGCTGTTTATTATAGTTGTCGATTGGCGACAAGTTTCAGCGGTATATTTTCGGCTGAAATATCGATACATTCCTGTAAAAATCTTCTAAATACTCTCCCGCATTCAGGCTCTATTAATTTAATTAAGAGATGTAGTCTATAGATGCAAAAAAATCAAATTTTTAATCAAAAAAAATTTTATTAGTAATGTGGATTTGTTATACATGCCTTTGACTGCGATGAGGTGGTTTTTGTTTCGGGCTAACTGCCTCATAGACAGAGTCTAAAATCATGGAGGAAATTACATGTCTTTTTACTATACGAGTTCTGGGTATTCCGGTTCTAGCTGGTACAACTCTTACTGGTCTAAATATAAACATCACGATAATAACAACGACGATTGGTGCTATACATCCATTGCTCCTGTAGCAAAAGATGATCCTGGTTCTAGCAAGTATTCAGCCTTTTTAGGTTCTACTGGTACATCTCAAAGCGTTAGTGATTGGAAGCTTGATGGTGTATCCATTTCAGCAACGGACATTAACGGTAATAAAACACATGCTTCACTTATCAATTGTGAAGGCATTGGGGTTGATGCTGGTTGTGATAAAACGGGGCAACTTGAATACAACGCTAAAACGGGACAATCTGAATCAATTACCATTAGCTTTGATCAAGTCTTAAACCAAGCTACTGTTGGTATCTCAAAGCTTTCAGGGAATGAAGGTGGACATTGGGAAGCGTATTACGAAGGGAACCTTGTCACTTCTGGCGATTTTTACGGTAACAAAAGTTGCTTCAAAGAGCTGAACATCGATACGGGTGATTTAGTATTTGATGAAATCGTTTTCACAGCATCAGACACAGTTAACGGTTATAAGTGCGATGTTTCAGATTACTTAATTAAGTACATTAGTGTTTGTGGTCCAGCAATTGCTGAAGATGCCTTTACCGTGCAAGAAAATGGCTCGTTGGCGTTAGATGCTAATTTGCTAATAGCAAACGACTGTGATGATGACACTCCAATTAGTGATCTGGTCATCAGTGATTACACAGACGCAGTTAACGGCACCATCACATTCGATGAAGCAAGCGGTCAATTTACTTATGTTCCGGGGCCTGCATATGACTATTTAGCGGCGGGTGAGACGGCTACCGATACATTCACCTATGCGGTTAAAGACCCAGAAGGTAATGTGTCTAACTATGCAACTGTGACAATTACTATCATTGGTGAAAATGATGCACCTGTCGCGGCTGACGATACTTTATCTGTAGCAGAAGATGCGCCATTAGTTATCCAGCCTTCAGACCTCTTAGCAAACGACTCTGATCCAGAAGGTGATAACCTTACAATCACGGCTGTTGGTAATCCAAGTAACGGTACTGTTGTATTAAACGCGGATGGAACAATAACGTTTACACCCGCACCTAATTACTCAGGTCCTGCTACATTTGAATATACCGTAAGTGATGGTAATGGTGGCGAGACAACAGCAACAGTAACGGTCAATGTAACTCCTGAGAATGATGGGCCAGTTGCTGCATTTGATAATTTCTGGGGAATGGAAGATACGCCAGTTACGGTAACTCCAGAGCAAATGCTAGGAAATGACACGGATTTAGATGGTGATACACTCACGATCACTGAAGTATCTAACCCAACGAACGGTACGGTTG
>JAGDZJ010000017.1:0-168951 GCA_049115955.1 Natronospirillum sp. | reverse complement strand
CAGGTGGGGTTAATGGATCGCTTACGTTGTTTCGGTGGGTGGGCACTGGCTCATAGGGTATTTCGCACATAATAAAGGTGAGCGTACTTGGCGAGTCGATGGCGCAGCGGTTCAAGGGCATAACATCCGTCTTGCTGGCCTGCTTTCCATGGGCGAAGCTTGGCACAATAATCATCATGCGTATCCCGGTTCGGCCATGCTTGGTCTGTATACCGATGAACCAGATCCAGGCTGGTGGGTTCTGAATGCACTTCATAACTTGGGCATAGTCAAAAACATCCGATTGCCAAAGCAACTTCCCCGTAGATCTGAGTTGGTTGCTGAAGCTACCGATCTAGATGACCGTGTAGAACGGGTGCCAGAGGATTGCGAGATTGCCAAGTTCATTCGAAGAGATAGATAACAAGACTAGGCGCTGCGGCTTCGTCTTCACTACAAAGCCGCGTGCTGGCGGCGTTCACGGCTTTTAGGTAGATACATTTGAACTATTTAGTTACTGAAAATCCATCTGATGAACTCGTGAATGGAATACGGGCGGGCCTTCAGAATCACAACAAGCCATTTTTAGAAAACGTAGTCCGAACTGGCATTTCCGTCCACGTTGAATCAGTTGATGGGAATATCGAGAGTGGAATTGTGGGTGAAGTTTGGGGTGCCTGGCTTTCGGTAAAGTACCTCTTTGTCAGTCCTGACGAGAAGAATAAAGGCATTGGCACTACACTGTTGTCAAAGTTAGAAAGTAAGGCAGCTGCGCTCGGAGCGCAGCAATCAGTGCTTGAAACCTATAGCTTTCAAGCAAAGGACTTCTATTTAAAAAATGGCTACGTACTAAAAATGACGCTTGAAAACTGCCCAGAGACGGATCAATTGCATTATTTAACCAAGGTGCTTGGCCACAGCAGTTAACAAGCTAAAGCTTTTCATGCCCGAGAAAACCTGCGTTCCGTGGCGCGTATTAGACGCAACAGTGTTGCGCTCTGTTGCCTAGACGTTAAATGGTTCAGGAGATGATCATGGAATCACTTGAAGATTTAAGAACAAGTATCGACAACGCAATGCTCGCTGAACGTTTTAAGGTCACGAATCTTCAAAGCCAGCCAAGGTCTTCCTGCCAAAAGCGTGGATCGCTAGGCGCTGCAGCACGCCCGAATTTAGAGGAACTTTTACGATGCATGATGTTCAACATATCAGCACCTATATTAATCGAACCCCGCAAGATGTTTATGCCTTTGTTTCGAACCCCGAGAACCTGCCGATCTGGGCCGCGGGATTAGCCAGTTCTGAAGTTAAAAAAGAAGGTGATGTATGGGTTGCCGATGCACCTTTCGGAAAGGTAAAGATCAGGTTTGCGCAGTCGAATACGTTTGGTGTCATGGATCATGATGTTGAACTTGAATCGGGCGTTGTCGTTCATAACCCCATGCGGGTTGTTCCGAATGGTGATGGGAGCGAATTCATTTTCACCTTATTGCGGCAACCTGGAATGTCCGAAGATCAATTCGAAGAGGACGCGCATGCCGTTGTTAAAGATCTCCAGACGTTAAAGACTCTTCTTGAGGGTGGCTCGTAAACTCGCGCCTGTGTGCGAAAAGTTAAACGCCATAGGTGCAGTACCGGGAATTCTGCGCAAAGGTCAAACGGTATCCCGTCGTTGATTTCCGATTTTTGATGTCGATCTGAGGCCGCCTCAATCGACTACAATTGGATCAATGTCGCTTCTTCGTTAGGCGGCGGCCTTAAATTAGGAGATAAGCAGATGGGTAAAGTGACACCTTTCCTGATGTTCAATGACCAACTTGAAGCAGCAATCGCGTTCTATACCGCTACGTTCCCAGACTCCGAGATCAAGACTGTTGCCCGCACGGGTAAGGACGGTCCAGTCACGTCTGCTGAATTTGTCGTCGGAGGTCAGTCCTTTATGGGGTATAACGGCGGCCCATACTTTCAATTCTCCCAGGGCTTTTCGCTCTTTGTTGACTGCAAGGATCAGAACGAGGTCGACGAATACTGGAACAGACTCATCAGCGCTGGCGCAACCCCAGTGCAATGTGGATGGATTACAGATCAGTTTGGCGTCAGTTGGCAAATTGTGCCGTCGCGTTTCATGGAACTCATAGCCGACTCGAACCCGAAAAAGGTACAGGCTGTAATGGACGCCATGATGACGATGGTTAAGCTCGACGTGGCGGAACTGGAGAAAGCCTACGATGCAGCATAGAAATATTGAGTGTTGAGCCGGTAGCGTACAGTGAATCAAATCGTCGTCATGCAAAGGCTGAAAACCTGCCGTTTGTGTTTCTTCTTAAACGGATAGTTCGTAAGATTTACCCAAAGGAAGAGAGCCTTTTCTTTATCAGTTTCAGAATTTTAAATAACAGTGAGTAACGCTATGTCAAATACCCAAGATATTGTCATCAAGCGCCTTACCTCTACCGACCTCGATACCATGGTCGGACTGAACCAATTGTTCGGCGAGGTCTTTGACGACCTCGACAGATACACCGGCCAACCACCGGACGCAGACTATCTGCGCGACTTGCTCGCCAGCGATACCTTTATCGCCCTCGTAGCAATGCAGGGTAAAGACGTAGTGGGTGGTTTGGCTGCCTACGAACTGCGCAAGTTCGAACAGCGCCGCAGTGAAATCTACATATACGATCTGGCCGTCAGTGCCGCACATCGCCGCCAAGGCATAGCGCGCGGACTGATCGGTGAGTTGCAAAACTTAGGCGCTAAACGCGGTGCTTATGTGATCTTTGTGCAGGCCGATACAGACGAAGATGACCAGCCAGCCATTGCGCTGTACAGCTCAATGGGCGAGCGTGAAGACGTACTGCATTTTGATATACCCGTGGTGCGGTGAACGACATTGACTTGCCGTACCTTGTTTGGGAAGATCAAAATATGAACACAGACCTTTCGCTCCAGCACACTCGAATTATTCTCATCATTCCATAGGAATGGTGGGTTTTGACACGTCTGTTGTTCGTCATACCCGCCCAAGAGGCGGGTTTTTGCTGTCTGCTTCTTGGGTTCTAGTGAAAGCCAAAGGAGGCAGCATGCAAAAAGTAGCGATATTTGGGAATGCGGGAGGCGGAAAGTCGACTCTGGCCAAGCAGTTGGCCGAGGCCACTAGCCTGCCGCTATACTCTTTAGACAAGATAAAGTATCAGGCAGGCGGTAAGGAAGTGCCTCATACGGAATACCTTCGCGCACATTCTGATCTTCTGAGCCAAGAGGCGTGGATCATCGACGGGTTTGGCTGTGTTCCATCCGCATGGGAGCGTTTTGCTGCTGCAGATACGTTAGTATTCATTGATCTGCCGTTACTCACCCATGGTTTGTGGGTGACAAAACGGTTGTTGAAGGGGTTGTTTGTAACCCCTGAAGGGTGGCCAGAGAACAGCCCAATATTGAAAGGAACACTTAACAGCTACCGGGTTCTTTGGTTGTGCCATACCAAATTGACCCCGGCATACAGAAAGCTTGTGTCTGACTCAAAGGATTCGAAGAACGTGTATCACTTGCGGTCGCCACGCGCCATTAAAGCGTTTTTAAATGATGTTCGGCCAGAGTAGTGATCAATAAAAGGGTGGCCGTTGTCGGAGATTCATAATCGGGAGTCCACATGAGCCTAAAAAATCACTTTGAACTGCTTGCCACCTATAACCAGTGGATGAATTGCAAGTATATGAGGCTGCCAGCCGCCTTGATGCAGACGAATTGGCAAAGGATAGAGGCGCATTTTTCGGCTCGATCCTTGGTACGCTGAATCACATCGTGGTTGCGGACACGATTTGGCTCAAGCGTTTTGCTATTCATCCTTCGTGCGAGAGTACGTTACGAGAAGTCGCTGATCTACCAAAGCCTACCAGCCTGAACCAAATAGTTTTTAACGACTTTGGCCCGTTGATGGAACACAGGAGCAGGCTGGATCGAATAATCATCCGCTGGATAGACGAACTTTCGGAGAGTGATCTGGATTTTACTCTCAACTACCGCAACAGCGGCGGAAAGTCTGCCGGTAAACGGTACTCGAGTCTGCTTCTGCATTTATTCAATCATCAGACTCACCACCGAGGCCAAGTCACTACCTTACTGTCACAGGTAGGCCAAGACGTTGGGGTGACTGACTTATTAGTCCAGATTCCCGAAGAAACTTAGGTTTAACGCGTCTAATCTGGGCTCTCAGCTTACTGTGAGCCGCTTATTCGTATCTGCGTGCGTAATGGCTAGGTGTCTGTCCGAGCCGTTTCTTGAAAGCGACACTGAATGTGCTCGACGATCCATAGCCCACCAACTGGGCGATGTCAGCGATTGCCAATCTCCCTTGTTGCAACAGTTCCTTTGCGAGCTCCATGCGCCAGCTCACTATATAGTCCATGGGTGCCAAGCCTAGAGTATTAGTAAAGCGTTGGAAGAAGGCGGACCGTGATAGCGCAGCGGCTTTGGCGAGTTGAACAACCGTCCACGGGTACGCAACATCAGCGTGAATTGCCTTGAGTGCCCGCGCCAGCCGCTCATCGCCGAGGCCTCTCAGCAGTCCGGGTGGTGCGCTTTCGGAGGTGGTCGATCGCATAGCTTCGATCAACAATATTTCTGCTAGGCGCGAGAGCATATATTCGCTCCCCGGTTGTTCGTTCGCGGTTTCCTCTGCTACCAACTGCACAAGTCGCAACAATCTCTCCGAGCCTTGTACGTGGATTACTCTCGGCAACATGGCAACCAACAAATCTGGGTTGGCGCAATCAAACTGAAACGACCCGCCCAATGAGCGCATATCAGCAGCACCGCTCTGCTCGCCGTAACGCAGTTCGTCTTTTCTTCCCGCCACGGCGTTAGGGTCCACGTAAATCGGAGGTGCCGGTGTGAAGCTTGAAATTGTAAAGCCCGGTGTGGTGGGCAGCAGTATGAAGTCGCCCGCATTGATGGAGATCGGTTCATGCCCATCTACCGTCAGCAGACAACTGCCTTCGAGCATGATGCAGAAACTGGGTAGCCCGAATTCCGAGTAGCGAATAGCCCAGTCGCCACGGCCACTAATAATGTTGGCCAACAGAGCTTGCGGTTGGAGGAATTTCACTACCTCGGATAAAGGGTCAGACATATATGGACTATCTCTAAAATTGTATGGACTTTAAGTTATTCAAAGTCCTGATAAGCTGACCTATAGTTCGCTCCGAGTCAACCACCATTAACGGAGTAAATTATGAAAACAGTACTTATCACTGGCTGCTCTTCCGGCTACGGTTTAGAAATCGCACGGCATTTTCTTGCTCAAGGCTGGAACGTCATCGCCACAATGCGCAACCCGCGTAACGATATTTTGCCTGAGTCCGGTAACCTTAAAGTGCTCGCACTGGACGTTACCCAGCCAGACAGTATTGCTCGGGCCCTGAGCGACTGCGGCCCGATCGATGTGCTCGTGAATAACGCCGGCATCGGTCTGTTTGGTGCTTTTGAGGCGACGCCCATGAGCACAGTGCGGGAAGTGTTCGAAACCAACACGTTTGGCGTAATGAACATGTGTCAGGCGATCATTCCGCATTTTCGGAGCCAAGGGGCAGGCACTATCGTGAATGTCACATCAAGTGCAACCTTGGCACCGTTCCCGCTGGTGGCGAGCTATGCCGCCAGCAAGACGGCGGTACAGGGTTTTACGGAGTCGTTAGAGCATGAGCTGAAGTTTTTTGGCATCAGAGTTAAGCTGGTTGAGCCGGGTTACGGGCCATCGACCAGTTTTACAGAGAATGGCCAAGAGCGCATGCAGGGTCTTATTCCAGAAGAGTACGCGCCGTTTGCTCAGGCTGTGTTTAGCGAAATGGCGGCGCTCGGTGCAGTCACTCAGGCGTCTGACGTGGCAGAAGTGGTTTGGTGCGCCGCGAACGATGAAACGGATCAGTTGCACTTTCCTGCCGGAGCCGACGCTGTCGCGCTGGCGCAGAAAAAGTAGCTCTGGCACGGGGCTGTCGGCCTTCATTCCCGACAGCCCATTGTGTGCAGGTCAGCCTTGAAGATTCGCAATGCACTTCACGATTCCCATTATAGCCTAAGTAGCGAGGCTATATTTTTTGCAGTAATCTGTGCCAGCAGCAAGAGTACCGTCTCCCATCCCGTGATTGTTTTGCTCTTGCCGTTACTGCGGGTGTTTCGTTGTGGAGGCTCTCATCCGCTTACCATAGGTATAAACGCTAAATTTCTAGAGGTCTCTATGTCTGATATTGCGCAAACACCCGAACCACCGTATTACGCGGTCATTTTCAGCAGCCACCTTACTGAAGACGATGACGGATACGGCACCATGGCAGGCCGGATGGTGCAGTTGGCTGCTGAACAGCCAGGGTTTCTCGGCGTTGAGTCGGCTCGTGATGGACTGGGTATCACGGTATCTTATTGGGAGAGTGTTGAAGCTATTAAAAATTGGAAGCGTAACTCAGAGCACCGCGAGGCGCAGAGATTGGGTCATGAAAAGTGGTACTCAACGTTCAAGCTCCGAATTGCCAAAGTTGAGCGAGACTATGGCATTTAACAAGAAGTGTACTCGCTAAATTTCCACTGCTGTTGGCTATGGTGATCATCCGCGTAAATCAGTGGGGTTTGCGTCTTCGGTTATCCCGCAACTCTGAGCTCGTTAGGTACTGTAGGCCTTATGAACGTAACTTTACGACTCCCTGAGAAAGCAGACTACGAGACAATTGCTTCTTGGATACCTGACACCAGTGCTTGTGTCCGTTGGGCCGGCCCATTGGTACCGTTTCCATTTGCCGTTCAAGAACTGCCTGAGCTGATTTCAGTCGTAGGAGGTTCAAGTTATTGCTTGTCCCAAAACAATGACTGCATCGGTTTTGGCCAATACTGGGCGGTTAGTGAAGGGGCTGTGCATATTGGCAGAATCATCATTTCACCGACAGCACGAGGAATGGGGGCCGGTCGCTTGCTGGTCGAGAAGCTCATGGCGCAGGCCGTACAAACGACGAGGGCATCTACGGTAACCCTACGGGTTTATCGAGACAACGAAGCTGCTCTTGCACTGTATTCAAGCCTCGGATTTACAGGTGTAGAGTCGGAATCTACCGGTGAAGTGTTGTTTATGCGCGCAATGACGGACAAAATCACGTAAGGCACGTATCTTCTTTTGTATCGCTGCGTTCAAAAGCACATCGGCAGGTGAAGAGGGCGTTCATGAGCCACATTTTCAGGTACGACAAAAATCACGAGTCTGAGTTATTAGCGCTCTTAATAATGGAACCGGACTGGAACTCGTTTACCAATGAGGGCTCGATCGGTGCGTTTAAGGAAGCGTTGTCGAGCAGTGAAACCTATGTTTGCGTCATCAACGGGAAGGTGTGCGGCTATCTCCGTGCAATAGTTGATGGATTCGGGATCTATGTGAGTGAGCTCTATGTCGGGCCCCACTACAGAAGCAATGGGTACGGAAAAGAGCTATTGAGCAAGCTAAAGCAAGCGTATCCGGATCAGGACGTTTACGTGCTGTCTGATGAAGACCTGTACTATGAAAAACTCGGCTATGAGCGCGTGGGTTCGGTATTTCAACTGTAATCTACCGGTTAGTAACGTCAGGCGTGCCAAACACTAAACGGAGACTTCGGTGAATTCAGTTAAAACACTCACCCGTTACAAAGCGTGGGCTGACGACCTCTTCCTGTCGGTCGTGGCTGACCTGCCCGAGCCAGAGCTTGTTGCGCCACGTCCAATCGTTTTTGGTAGCCTTATTCGCACACTCAATCATTCGTATTGTATGGACTACGTTTGGCAGTCACACCTGCTAGAACTAAAACATGGCCTTACGACTCGAAATCCAGTAGATCATCCGCCCATTCAAGAGCTTGTCGCATCTCAGCGTGAGATAGACGCGTGGTACGTCGACTATGCCGGCTCGTTATCCGGTGACCAACTGGGTGAGTTAGTGCAGTTCGAATTTATTGGCGGAGGTGTCGGAGCCATGTCGCGCGGAGATATTATCCTGCATGTGGTCAACCACACCACCTATCACCGCGGACACGTTGCTGGCATGCTGTATCAACTCAACGTCACTCCGCCCACAACCGACCTTCCGGTTTTTTTAAAACGGTAGCCCAGTCAAAAATGGCATCATGAGTGTTAAGCGCTGACAGCAACTGGCTCATTGAATACCTGTGCAATCCGCTGCTCAGCATTCGCTAGGCTTTTCGCTTTAACGTCTTCACCCATGGACAGACCTTCGGCGTGAATGAATTCAACATCGGTGATGCCAACGAACCCGAGTATTTGCCGTACGAAGTTCGTTTGGGAGTGTTCTTCACCGTGAAAACCACCACGGGTAATGAATACGTAGGCCTTCTTGCCTTTGATCATGCCTTCGGGGCCGTTTTCCGTGTAGCGGAAGGTAACACCCGCGCGTGCAATATGGTCGAAGTATGATTGTAAGACCGATGGGATGTTGAAATTGTACATGGGTATGGCGAAAACAATCACATCGGCATCGTTCAGTTCTTCGATCAACGCATCGGAGTATTCAACAACCTCGCGTTGCGCTTCCGTCGCTTCATCGGGTGGAGTGATCAACGCTTGGAATCGAGCCAAGTTGAGATGGGGAATCGGGCCCTCGACTAAATCACGGCTGACCACTTGCCCGTTCGGGTTTTGTGCCTGCCATTGCTCAGCGAAACGTCCGGCCAGTGCGGATGATTGCCCATTGCCGTTAAATAGGCTGCTATGAATTTTCAGTAATGTACTCATGTGGTAACCCTCAAATATGGTATTGATTGACGAGGGCATTTCAACATTGATTTTGTTGATGTAAAAATGCAAATATTCGCTTAAACCTATCGGATGAATAGATGTATGGAAAACAACACCAGCACTTTTCCTCATATCTCGCTGGACCAATGGCGTTGCCTTGTCGCCGTGGTCGATGCCGGCGGCTATGTGCAAGCCGCTGAAGCGCTGCACAAGAGTCAGTCCTCCATCACTTATGCCGTGCAACGTCTGGAGCATCTGTTGGATGTGAAGGTGTTTTCTATCCACGGGCGAAAAGCCGAGTTGACGCCAGTTGGGCGCATGCTGTATCAGCGTGCTTGCCAGTTGTTGGAAGATTCGCTGAGTATGGAGCGGGCAGCGGGTAAAGCGTCTGTCGGTTGGGAGAGTGAAATTAATATCGCTGTGGAGATACTTTTTCCAACGTGGTTGTTGTTAGAGTGCCTGAATGCATTTGGGGAAGTGAGCCCACAAACGCGCATCAACGTGCATGAAACCGTGCTTGATGGTGGCACGGAACTGCTGCAGCAAGGCAAGCTTGATTTGGCGATTTTGCCGGGTGTCCCTCCGGGCTATAACGGCATTGTGCTGCAGCGCTCCGCAACCATTGTTCCTGTTGCCCACCCCGACCATCCGCTGCATCACACTCAGCGTGAACTGTCGTTACGGGATCTGCGCAAACACCGCCATATTGTCGTGCGTGATACGTCATCCCTTCGCACGGATAAAACTTACACGGTGGATGTGGCTGATCGTTGGACGGTTACCAATATGGCGACCTTGATTGGTGCGGTGTCTCGGGGCTACGGCTTCGCGTGGTTGCCGACGGAAAAAATCCGCCAGGAACTGGATGAGGGCGTTCTTAAACCCCTGCCCTTAATCGACGGAAGCGAACGCTTCGTGGATCTTTATCTGATTTATCCAGATCCTCAAGCCGTCGGCCCTGGCGTCAGTCGCTTAGCAGAAATCATCAGAGAACGAGTTGAAACAACCTGTGCTGAACATCGGTTGAGTTCAGGGTTTGGCTAGGTCATTCTGTACCTGCACGGCTGAATTCCGACGTCGATGGTAAAAAATGGGCCGGTAGTAGTCATGTAATACCACTAAGCCGAAACGCTGTGGCAGTCTTGATCCGAGTACAACAACAATAGGAAACTCGGACATGAGCAAGAAGATTCTGATGATTACAGGTGATTTCACCGAAGATTACGAAACCATGGTGCCCTTCCAAGCGTTGCAGGCTTTTGGTCACCAAGTGCACGCAGTATGCCCCGATAAAAAATCGGGAGATAGCGTCGCCACCGCCATTCATGATTTCGAAGGTGACCAAACCTACAGCGAAAAACCCGGCCATCGTTTTACTCTTAATGCCAGCTTCAGTGACATTCAGGCCAGTGACTACGATGCGTTGGTGGTTCCTGGTGGCCGTGCGCCCGAATACCTGCGCCTCAACCCTGAGGTCATCCGCATGGTGCAGCACTTTTTTAAAGCCGATAAACCGGTTGCGGCTATTTGCCATGGTGCACAATTGCTGGCAGCTGCTAAAGTGCTTGAAGGGAAACTCTGCTCAGCCTATCCGGCTTGCCAACCTGAAGTGGAAATGAGCGGCGCGCGCTATGCCGACATCGCCGTCGACAAAGCAGTCACGGATGGTAACTTGGTCTCCGCGCCAGCTTGGCCAGCCCATCCGGACTGGCTTGCGCAGTTTCAGAAATTGCTGCAATAATCTGCACAATAGAGGAGGAGTGTCATGTGTCAGCTCTTCATTAATGCCGACCCGCAACTCTGGCAGAGCGCTACCCATTCACTGCGTATCGATGGGATGGTCACCAGCATTCGCATGGAAAATGCCTTTTGGCAGATACTGGAAAACCTTGCCCAAAGAGACGGCATGAACACTCCTCAACTGATTACCCGCTTGTACCACGAATCCATTGATGCCGGGCATGACCTCGGCAACTTCACGTCCTTTCTTCGCGTCTGCGCGCTGCGCTACCTCAACTTGCAACTTCAAGGCGAAATCCCCACGGATGCCGAGATCGCTATTGCCTCACTCAATGCACCGGACATCCTGCGACGGGAACGAGACCGTAAGCACCACTGAATGAGGGGCATTAATGTCTCTCACCATGGCAGCAATGCCATGACTTCACTAGCCACTTCGGGTGCGTTCTGACGCCAAATCTATGAATTGCTACAGATGGTCTACACTGTGACGCAGTTGATCCCGGTTTGGGCATGCGATACAGGAGATGGCAATGAGTGAAGCATTTAATTTGACCGACGTTTTCGCGGTGCTAAAACCGGATCTTTCGGTGGAGACGGTCAACGTTTCGCCGACGATCTATGAGGAACTGGATGAAAAGTTTGATCAATTCAGGAGCCACGTCTTGGTTGCGCAATACGCATTCACTGAGGACTGGCCGACATGGGAACGCCATCCGGCTGGCGACGAGATCGTAGTGCTCCTTTCTGGTAAAGCCGATATGATGCTTCGTGTGGACGGTAAGGATGAGCGCGTGTCGTTGAATCAGCCCGGCTCTTACGTTGTGGTTCCTGCGGGCGTTTGGCACACGGCGAGAGTAGCAGAAAAAACACGCATGCTGTTTGTGACGCCCGGAGAAGGCACGGAGAACAGCGTTGGTAAGGAGCTACCTTAGTCTTTTGTAGGCGATGGTGGGAGCGCTGGAAGAAATGATGCGAGCGGATGGAATGGTCTTGGAGATCTAACGCTATGAAAATGTTCGGCATGTTCTGGTTTTACGTTCTCGCGTTTGGTATCGCGGCTTATGCGATTTTCGCCTATGGGTTTTTGCCGTTGGGGTCTCTGGTTCATCCTGACATGCAAGTTGCCTACCTCGCTAATAAGCTGGGTATCTACACACACATTTTTGCCTCGGCGGTGGCTTTGTCACTCAGCCCATTTCAGTTCACTACGGCGCTACGGAATAAGTGGCCGAAAGTGCATCGTATCATCGGTCGCATGTACCTTGGCGTGGGCGTCGCGTTGGGCGGTCTTTCAGGGCTGTACATGGCGTTCTATGCTTTTGGCGGGCCGGTAGCAAAAGTGGGCTTTGCTGGTTTAGCGCTGTGCTGGCTCTACACGGGTGTGCGGGCTCTGCAAGCAATCCGCCGGGGTGACGTGCAGGAGCACCGTAAGTGGGTGGTGCGCAATGTGTCGCTCACGCTAGCCGCCGTGACCTTGCGCATTTATTTGCCGTCTTCAATGGTGTTCGGCATTCCCTTTGAAGTGGCTTATCCCTTCATCGCTTGGTTGTGTTGGGTGCCGAATTTGCTGGTGGCGGAATTGTTGTTTAATAGATTGAGTGGTGGGTGGGTCAAGCCTAAACAAGCGCTCGGCTAGTCTCGGGGGATTGTTCCCGTGTGGCCTGCGATGTTTAAGGTAATCAAAAAGGAATACGATATGTCGGAGCGCATAGAAAGTTTAGATTTGATTCGGGGTGTCGCCATTTTAGGCATTCTTTTCATGAATATCATGGCGATGGCGACACCGATAGAGGCCTATTACAGCCCTTTTTGGCGAGAGGGCTTGTCTGCTTTAGAAATGCCGTTGTATCAGATGCAGAGCATGGTATTTGAGAGCCGGTTCATGTCTATGTTCAGCCTGTTGTTTGGTGTGGGGCTGTATATTCAGTATCAAAGTGCTTTGGCAAAAGACCTTCCTGCACGTGCTAGGCTGTTTTCAAGGTTACGCTGGCTGTTGTTGTTCGGGCTTTTGCATGGGTTTTTGCTCTTCGTTGGCGACATCTTAACGCTCTATGCATGCTGCGGGTTTTTGTTGGTTTGGCTGTTGGGCATGAGCAACAAAAAGCAGTTTGGCTTGGCGTTGTTGTTTTTGGTACTCGGCCAATTGTTGATGCTTTCTTTGGTTGCGGCAGTCTTCTTTAAGGGCGTGCCGATGGTCATGTTGGAGGTGCCGTTGAGCACTGAAACCTTGTTGGCGTTGCAGCAGACGTGGACGAGTTATCCCGAGCGATTGATTGCGCAAACCGTTGAATTTGGCCAATTCCTGTTATTTATACCTGCAGCCGCCCTTTGGCATAACACGGGTTTGATGCTGATTGGCATTCTGCTTTATAAGAAAGGTTTCTTCCATCAGAGCTGTTTCATACCTTGGGGCTTGGCCAGTTTAGTTTTGGGTTTAGTGCTGGGTTGGTGGGTGCAGCAATTGCGCGCGGAGATCGGTTACAGTTCGGACGTCGGTTTCGCCACGATGTTATTGATGATGCTGACGGGTCTGTTGTCTGCCGTCGGGTATTGTTCTCTGTTGGTGCTGGCGGCTACCAGCAGCAATGTGTTGGTTCGTCTGCTGAAAAATGCCGGGAAGATGGCGTTTACGCTGTACATTTCTCAGAGTGTTTTGACGTATCTGATTTTTGTTTGGTTGGTACCTCAGTATTGGGGTCAACTCGGCCGACCTGAGCTGCTGAGTTTGGTTTTTGCGTTAACCGTTTTTCAACTGTGGTTTGCTAGCTTTTGGCAGCAAAAGTATGGGCAAGGGCCACTGGAGAAAGGGTGGCGGTATTTGGCGTATCGCCGTTTTCGTCAAGTGGAGAGTTAATAATACAATCCCGCCAGTTTGGCATTCAGTGGGGGAGGTTAGGATGATTGGGTTTATCAACAAGATCACGGCCCAAACTGGGCAACGCGATGAGGTGATGAGGCTGATCCTGCAAGGCTCCAGCAACATGGCGGGGTGCCATTCATATATCGTGGCAGCGGATGCCGAAAAGCCGGACGACATCTGGATAACTGAGGTGTGGGAGGATGCGGAAGCGCACCAAGCTTCGCTTAAGAACCCTGCGGTTAGGCAATCCATTGAGCAAGCGATGCCAATGATTGCCGGCTTTGAAAGCGTTGCGACCACAGTGCCCTCAAGCGGCGCTCGCAGTGGGTGAGGAGCCTTTCATGACGGACAACCAACCACCTGTCACTGAGTTCCCGCGTACCATCGGAAAAGTCGCGGCACGTGAGTTAGCACTCGCGGGCTACACGCGATTCGAGCAGCTAACTCATGTGTCGAAAAAGGCTCTGCTGGCCATCCACGGTGTCGGTCCCAAGGCGGTGAGGATTTTGGAAGACGAACTGGCGAGCCGAGGTCTGGCTTTTCAGGACGACTGAGTGCGCTGACATCATAGATAGCGTGGCAGTCAGTGTTGGTTAACAGAATTTAGAGAGAGTACTCAATGGAAATTAGAATCGCCACGGCAGGTGATGTAACAGCGATGTTCGAGGTGCGCACCAGTGTGCGTGAGAACCACCTGTCGTATGAACAACTGGCGGAACGCGGCATTACGCCGGAGTCTCTACCAGACATGCTCACCGGCAGTGGTCGGGGCTGGGTAGCAGTGGATGACAGTGACGTGGTGGCGTTTGCGATGGCAGATGCCAGCGAAGCCACGGTGTTCGCCATGTTTGTGCGCGCCAGCCATGAAGGTAAGGGTATTGGTCGATTACTGATGAATGAAGCTGAGCAATGGCTGCAAGCGGAAGGCTGTGCGGACGTATGGCTGCTGACCGACGCCGATTTAGCAGTCAGAGCCAATGGGTTTTACCGCTATTTGGGCTGGATAGATGATGGCATTCAAGAAGACGGGCAAGTTCGCTTCACAAAGCAATTAACGAAGACGACGCTCAATACCTGACTCATCAAACTTATGAACACCGACAATCAGTTTGCGATGGTACAGGCATCGTGGAGCGCCGGAGGCATACCCCGAAAGCCTATGCCGTAGCGTGCAGTCTCACACCATCGTCAAATACACATACCCATCATCCATCTTCCATGGAATAGGGGTCAGCTCGTCGCCCTGACAAGGCCCGGAAATGCACATGCCGTCGGTGATGTTGAACAACGCACCGTGCATCGAGCATTGAATCAGCTCGGCATCCATATCCAGAAACTGGTCGTCTTGAAACTCCAAGTTCACGCCTAAGTGCGGGCATTCGTTTTTGTACAGGTAGAGTTCGGCGTCTTTTTTGACGGCAAACAGCGCGAGGCCATTGGCGGTAAAGCCTTTGGAATCGCCTTCAGGGATGTCGTTAAAGTGGCAAAGCTTGTACGCCATGGTCGGTCTGTGTCCTCTTAACGGCTAATGACAGTCGGGCACCCCAGAGTAGGGTGCGGAATGATATCGACGTCCAAATGAAAATACTGTTGCACGCGCTCCACGGTCAATACGCGCTCGGGTGTGTCAGTACACACTATTTTCCCCTCATCCATCAAGGCAATGCGGTCGGCGTAGCGTGCGGCAAGGTTCAGGTCGTGCACCACAAAAATAACGCCAACACCTTGTTGCTGCAACGGCGCCATTTGCCGAAACAGTGCGTGCTGGTGGGATAGATCCAGCCCGCTGACCGGTTCGTCCAACAATAAGATACGCTCGCGTTCGTCGACCGGTTCCCAAATTTGTGCCAGTACCCGCGCCAATTGGATGCGTTGCTGCTCGCCGCCCGAACACGCGGTGTACGGCTTGCCCAATAAGTGATTCACATCGCAGGCATAGGCGGCCTCAGCCAAAATTGCCCGGTCACGCTGGATACCGGTACGATGCGGGTAACGCCCCAGAGCAATGACTTCGTGTACTTCAAAAGGGAAAGTCAGCGGTGAGCTTTGTGGCAACACGCCAAGCCAGCGGGCGCGGTCGTCAGATGGATAGCGGTGCAGTTCACGCGGACCAACGAGCACCTGGCCGCTGGTGAGTGCCCACTCGCCGGTGATGCAGCGCAGCAAGGTCGATTTGCCGACACCGTTCATGCCCACCAAGGCCAGCGCCTCACCGGCGTTCAGCGTGAGGTCAACGCGCTCCAGCAACGGCCGACCGCCGCGCGTAAAGCACAGTTGGTCGACCGTTAGGAGTTCGGATGCCATAAGCGCGAATACACCAATAATAGGACAAAGAAGGGGCCGCCGATCATGGCGGTCAGTATACCAACGGGCAATTCGATGGGCGCAATAACGGTGCGCGCCAGTGTGTCTGCAAACATCAATAAACCCGCGCCACCCGCCGCGGCGTACCACAGCAAGTGTTTATGGTTGGGGCCAAACAGCAGGCGCATAATGTGGGGCATCACCAAGCCAACAAAGCCAATCATGCCGGTGAACGCAACAGCCGAACCGCTGATCAGCGTGACGCCCAGCAAGCACAGTTGTTTGGCGCGGCGCACTGGAAAGCCCAGGTGATAGGCTTCGGACTCGCCGAGCAATAACGCATTAAGAAAACGAGCGTGCCGAATGATGATGGCTCCGCCGACGAACATGGCGATCAGTAAGATCGGCACCTTGTTCCAAGTAGCGGCGGAAAGAGAGCCTAGGCTCCAAAACGACAATACGCGCAACTGTTGGTCGGTGGCCAAATAAGCGCAGACGCTGATAACCGCACCTGCGAAAACGTTGATGGCAATGCCGATCAGGATAACGCGATT
The DNA here is from genome assembly GCA_049115955.1 of Natronospirillum sp. Classification (GTDB taxonomy): domain Bacteria; phylum Pseudomonadota; class Gammaproteobacteria; order Pseudomonadales; family Natronospirillaceae; genus Salinispirillum. The sequence goes on along the minus strand of JAGDZJ010000017.1, from coordinate 152,748 downwards.
GGGGTCGAAGCCGTGCTGGCGCGCCAACAACAGCATTAAGCCAAGAGTGGCAGCAGCCCCGAGACTGGCCAGCAGCGGAATGGTCGCAATGCCAATCGTGCCTTGCAGCAGGGCAAACAGGCTGGGCAGCAGGATCATGGTGCCGAGTGCAAACGCCGTCGCGCCAGAGGTAATGCCCAATATGGTCGGTTCGGCCAATGGGTTACGAAACAACGCCTGCAAGGTGGCTCCGGCGAGTGCGAGGCCCGCCCCGATCAGCGCGGCCATCACTAAACGCGGGGCGCGAATGTCCCAAATGACGGTATCGAGCAACGGGTTATGTTGGCCTTCGTTGGGAAACAGCAAGGCGCGCACAATGTCTGGCAGGGTGATGGGTAATGTGCCGGAGCGCAGACTCCACAAGGCCAGCCCGACCAGTGCAAGGCTCAGGCCGAGATAGATCAGCCAGGGCTTGCGGCGCGCCATCAGACACGGTCCTGCAACGAATCCACCTGCCGGTCGAGCACGCGTTGCCAGTTTTCGGTGAAGCCGAGCAAACGCCAGACTTCTAACGTTTGAGTGTTGGGTAAGGCGATGTCTCGGTAAATCTCGGCATCCACAATGTCACCGAGCGGCGCGTATTGGAACACCGGCTCGCCGATCAGGATTTGTGCCCCTTGGTTGTGGCTACTCAGGGCGTCTAATTCTTTGAGGATATGACCAAAAATGGTCAGTACCGGTAAGCCGCGACTGTTCTGAATACCCGCGTACATCGGGCCAGCCATAACCGACACGCTGAATTCAGGGCGCGGGCGGGCTGTCCAGCCTTCCATGTTGTTCAGCAGTTGGTCCAGCACATAGCTGGCACACAGCGCACGTTGCACGAAGTCGCCGTCTTCGGCGTCGTTCTGTACCAGAAAGCGCCAAGGGTCTTGCGTCGGTTCGCCTTGATACAAGCGCATGACTTCGTCGCAGCGCTGCTGGATAAAATCCATCAAGCGTTTCACCGCATCGGGCGGCAGTTTCTTTTCCAGAGCGTCGAGATTGACCAGCTCGATCTTGATCAGCGCGCCGACGGTTTGTGCACCGGGCAGGTCGCTGGCGCGAAAATTCGCCAGGATTTCGCTGATCTGATGTTCGGGCAGGCGGCGGCGCAAAGCGGACAGCAGGTCCAGCGCTTCACCGTGCGTCCGCCCGAGCTGGTGCAGTAAATGGGTTAAGCGTGCTTCGGGCTCGAGAGTTTCAGGCACATGTAATTCGGGGAAGTGCGCGATCAGCAACGCCTGAGTTTGGTCGCTGTGGCGTGCTTGGCGACGCAAAAACAAATGCATCATGCCGCCAGACAGGCCACCCAGCACCAATAGGGTAAGGGCGATCAGCACTGCGCCTCGTAATCGTGCGGCGCGCAGTCCGCTGTCGTCTTGCCACAGGGTCAGGGTGCCGAGCAGTTGGTCTTCGTAATACAGCGGGGTACTGAAATTGCGCTGATCGTCGCTGTGAACGCTGCCCGCATCGGTGATGGTGCGGCCGGCAGGATCCATGATTTCGATGCCGTTGATCAGTGGTTCACGCGCCCAGCGTCGTGCTTCCACGGTGAGGCTGATGCGGTCGTCAATGGTGAGTAGCCCGGCCGCACGGTGGCCGTACTCGCGCGCCAGCAGTTCGCCTTGTTGGCGCCATGCGGCTTCGAGTTGCTGCTGATTAGGCCATACCAGCAGAGTTGCACTGAGTACCGTCAGAAACAGAACGCACAAAGCGACGACAATAATATTAGGTGAGCGTACGAGGCGCTCCAGTAATTTCCACATAATGCGCGTTAGAGATCCAGGCAGATGGCTGTATTCTGGAATGATTGACGCTACAATAGCCGCCAATTTAGACGGGGGCTAGTCTACCTTGTGCAGGCAGTCGTCACCACCTTTTCATTATCTGAGGAATTGCACCATGAGCGAGAAGATTGATCAGGCCCTAGAGCAACTGAACCGTATTGAAAACGCCTTGTTCCGTATTAGCCCCGACGCTCCGCGTGCCATGTCTACGCATGAAGTGGACGAGACTGTAGCCGAACTGCGCGCCTTGGCGGCCAGCGTTAAAAGCACTGTTGAAAGCCTGAAATAAGATGACCGACACCTCACCCGCTGTCTCTAAGAAGACGTCTGAAGTTATTCTGGTGAAGGTGTCGGGTGAAGACCGCCGTGGTCTGACTCTGGCCTTTTCCAATTTGTTGGCACAGCACAATATTGCCATTCTGGATATTGGCCAGTCGGTCATTCACGACCAACTGAATCTGGGTATGCTCATTGAGTTGCCCAGTGAAGGCATGGCGAGCACGGTGTTGAAAGACTTGCTGTACAAGGCTCATGAAATGGGCGTCGGGGTGCAGTTCACGCCGGTCAGTGCAGAAGACTACGAGCACTGGGTGGGCGGCCAAGGTAAAGAGCGTTATACCGTGACCTTACTGGCCCGCAAGATCACCGCCGCGCACTTTGCGCGCATGGCCGAAGTGGTGGCCGAACAAGAATTGAACATCGACGACATTGTACGTCTGTCGGGCCGCGTACCGCTCGGTAAAGCCCCTGAGAACAGCCGTGCCTGTGTGGAGATTTCGTTGCGTGGTAAGCCGGTCGATGCCGACGCCATGCGCGCGCGTTTCCTGCAAGTCGCCGGTGAATTAGACGTCGACATCGCCTTCCAAGAAGACACCCTGTATCGCCGCAATCGGCGCTTGATCTGCTTTGATATGGACTCCACGTTGATCGAAGCGGAAGTCATTGATGAATTAGCCAAGGCCGCAGGCGTGGGTGATCAGGTGGCAGAAATTACTGAATCCGCAATGCGTGGTGAGCTGGATTTTCAAGAAAGCTTTCGGCAGCGCATGGCGTTGCTGAAAGGTTTGAAGAAGTCGGTATTGGCCGAAGTGGCGGCGCAGCTGCCGGTGACCGAAGGCGCCGAGCGACTGATTCGACATGTTAAAACCCTAGGGTATCGCACGGCCATTCTGTCTGGGGGGTTCACCTATTTTGGTGAATATCTGCAAGCTAAATTGGGCATCGATTATGTGCACGCCAACACGTTAGAGTTCGATGAGAACGATGAGCTGACCGGGCGAGTGATTGAGCCTATTGTCGACGGCGCGCGCAAGGCGGAGTTGCTGAAGCAGATTGCTGCGGATATGAACATCTCATTGGAGCAGGTGATTGCCGTCGGTGACGGCGCGAACGACCTGCCGATGCTGAGCACCGCCGGCTTGGGCATTGCGTTTCGCGCCAAGCCCATTGTGCAGCAGAACGCCAAACAGGCACTCAGTACCATCGGGTTAGACGGCATTTTGTATTTGTTGGGGTTTAAGGACCAGCATCAAATCGACAGTTTGTAGGGCGGTTTCATGGGGCAGTTTACGAGTGACGGCGGATGACGCTGCGCTCTTCCGCCCTATGTGTCATCAGCAATGGATAATATAACGTGGTGGGCGGTATAGGGCGGAAGAGCGCAGCGTCATCCGCCATTAGCCACCTACTCGTCTTCTTCGAACTGATAATCCATGCTGCTCGCGGGCTGTTGCAAATAATGCCCTTGCACGTAATGCACCCCCGCCTGCCATAGGCTGGCCAATATCGCCGCGCTTTCAATGTGCGGCACAATCGACGCCACGTCGTGGTCGTTGATGAAATTCACTAACTCCGTCAGTTTGTTCAGGTTGTCGCTGTTATCCAAGTCTTTGACGAAGCTGGGATCAACCTTGATGAAATCGATATTGACGTGCCGCAGCAGCAACTCGCCTTTCTCCGGGTGTCCAAAACGACCAATGGCCAATTTGGTGTGCAGCACGCTCAGGCCTTTACTGAAGGCTTTGAGCTGCTTCAAATAGCTGTGGGCCAGGTGCTCTGATATTTGGAAAACAATGGCGTCGCCGGGCAGCTTGGCTTCGCGCAGGGTTTTGTTCGCCCATGGCAAAAAGGTTGGGTCTTGCACGGTGGCGGCCGTCAGGTGCACGAAGGCTCGTGTGGTGGCGCCTTTGTCGCGTCGGTGGCGGGCCAGTTCAATCACGGTTTTACGGAATACCCAGCGGTCGAGGTGGTGGGCCAAGTCGGCCACGTTGGCGGCTTCCAGAAATTCATGCGGGGTCAGCAGCTTTTCGTCGTCGCCGACAATGCGTACCAACACTTCGTAGTTTTCTTCGCTGCTGTGGCGCAGATTCATCAACGGCTGGAACAGAATGCGCAGCTGGTTGCTTTCCAGCGCTTTGCGCAATTGTGAGGCCATGGTGTTATCGGTCAGTTGCTTGTCACCGGGGCGATAGACCACGACCGGCGTGTTTTCTTTGATGGCGCGCATACAGGCTTCGTGCGCTTGGGTTATGGTTTCTGTGTCAGAGCTGGTGGTTTCGGTGATGGGGCTCATGCCGCCGTGTAACGTAACCTGCACCGTTTGTCCGTCGACCTCAAACAGGTGGTTCGCTATAGCCTTTAGAAAACGTTCCGTTTTCTTACGGCAGGTGTCGATGTCGGTCGGGCAGATCAACGTGAAAGCATCGTCCGAGAAGCGGGCCAGCAATTCGGTGTCGGCGTACGCCTTGCGCAAGGCATCGGCAACGTAAGACAGCAGTAAGTCGGTGCCAGCGATACCCAGTGCTTGCTTATGCTCTGAGAGATTGATGATCTGCAGAAACGCTAAGCTGCTTTTGCTGTGGGTGCGTTGCACGTCGTTGATCACATCAGCAAGCGCTTCATCAAAATAGGCGCGGTTGTACAGTTGGGTTTGGGCGTCCAAACTTGCCAGTTCGCGCACACGGGCCTGCAGGTCTTCGTTGTTCGCTTGGTCTTTGCTGATGGTGATTTGAATACAGGGCTCGCCTTCATAGCTGGCCGGGCTAACCGACAAACGGGCTTTAAAGTGTTCGCCACTTTCGTGTTCACCCTGTACGTCGAGCTGCACTTTTTTGCCCGTGGAGACTTTCTTCAATTGGGCTTTTAAGGCGTCCGGGGGAGTGGTGCTGACCAGATCCACAAGCGGCATACACGACAGCTCTTCCATGTCGTCGTAGCCAAACAGTTCTCGGTAGGTGTCGTTGGCGTAGATGTGCATGCCTTCGTGGACATAGGCGATGGCGTCTTTAGAGCCGTTGAGCAGCAGTTGGCAGCGCCGTTCGGATTCGGTGAGCATGTGTTCTAAAGCGCGTTTTTGGCGCCGCACGATCAATTGGCTATACGCGCGCTGAATGGCGTGTAAAACGTGTTTCGTTTGTGCGGTGTCGACCACGTCTTCCACGCCGAGCGCTAAACCTTGGGTTAGGTGCTCCGGTGTGTAGCCGTCGGTGAGCCCTATGACGGGAAGGTCTTTACCGCTGTTTTTGATGAGTGCGATGGCGGTTTTAGGGTCAACGGTGTCGGCAGCTAGGTGCACACACACAACGTCGAAAATTTGCTCGTGGATGATTTTTTCCAGCTCAGCAGCCGATGCCACAAAATGGCTGCGTGCCGCTTGGCCACGGTTGCGCAAGGCGCTTAGCAGGGGCTCCGCTTCGTTTTGTGTGCGGTGCAACATGATCAAGTTAATACTGTTGTTGTCTTCTACACTCATGTCATTTCCGTCTATTTATCGGTGCCCACGTAACCCTTAAGCGTATAGGCTTTCGAGGTGCGGCACCGTACTGCAGATGTCGGCTGGACTGTTTTTATCAGAACGATCGCCAAAGAGGGTCGTCCGCCCATGCGTTTGTTTTTTGTTCTGTCGGTTTGTCCAGTTGGCTCTGGACGGGGCTGATGGAAAATTGGCCAATAGCGCTGGTTTCTGTCACTTTTTGCGTCAGCCGATAAGCTTGTTCTTTGCCTTGGCGAAACAGTTGGGCTTTTTGCCCGACTTTGACGGCCAGTCGAGGAATGATCACCGACTCCGGTTGGGCAATGGTTTTGATTTCTGGTAGCACGATGGCGCGCAAAAAATCACTGTGCTGGCCGGTTTTATTCAACACGCGCGTCGCACAGGCCTGCGCATTGGGGGCCAGCAACTCTATCCCTAATAATAGGCCTTCCCGTGGTGCTTTACGTACCCAACGGATCAAACCAACCGTGCGGTGTTTCGAGCGCTCGTCGCGCACCGCAACCAATTCGCCCGTCACCAGATTACTCGGCGTTTCGCCCATCCATTGCAGACAATAACCGCGCGGGCTCATATTACGCAATTGTGCGCCGTATTCTGTGACCGGCGACACATCTACGAAGTCTTCTTCGGGTTTTCTGGCATCAACCTGAATGCTGGCGATGGTGTTTAGGCCGGCATCAAATGAACCTTCCCAGACATCGCGGGTGGCTAATTCAGTGCGCGTGGCGCGCGCTTCAAAGCGTTTTTCGGACGCCAGTTCTGCCGCGGCGCTGCGGTAACGGCGGATGTAGGATTCAAACGGCTGGCCGCCGCTCAGCAGTTTGTGCACGGCCGATAAACCGACCGTGACGCCAATTCGGCCGTCGGCTGTTTGGCGCCGAAAACGACGCGGATGCGCGCGGTCCCATGCCAGGGCCAGATGGTCGGCCAGCCGGTCAGTCAGCCCATGCACTGGCGGCAGTTGTGCTCGTTTCTCATTCAGCGCCTGTACCAACGCGCGGGTATCCAAACATAGAGAGTCTGGCAGCAGCGTCGTGTGCTCGGTAATGTAGTGTGGCGGCTGGTCGCGGGTGGGGTCAACCAGATAGACACCACCCGGAGCGCGGGCCAGTTTTAGGTAGCGACTCCAAGTCGTATAGGCTCGAAATAGGGGTTCCAATTCATGTTTCTGCAACTGAAACGTCTGCGCGGTGCTCAGCAACAAGGCAGCGAAGTAGCCTTGTTCTAAGGTGTTGGCGTGATCTTGCCATTGAAATTCGGTGCGGGCTGTTTCTGCTTTGCGCGCCACTCGATACAGCTGGTGTAGCTCACCCCACAGGCCAGCGGGCGCCGGTAGATACAGACTTAACGCGCGTTTAAGGTTGGGCAATAAAGCCCAAGTGCAGTGGTGCAATGCACGCGCAACGGTGTCTTTGCGTGAAAGCGCCCAACCACTGCCCGCTTCTAAGGCGACGGTTTTATAACCCGTAGCCAGTTCAACATGGAGCGCCTGTGCTAAACCAGCCACCTTGCGCTCCGTTTCATCCAGGTTATACAAGCTGTCGAGATGGCGACGAAACAAGCCGTCAGCGGCGTACGCCACGCTGGGTGCCAAGATGTTCAAAAACGTTAGGCGGTCTTGTGGGCTAACTTTGAGTTGGTTCAGTTCACGCAGGGCACCGTAAAGCCGTCGGCCGGTTTCTGCCAAGTTGACCATAGGCAGTTGCCCCACCCAGTCGGTCAGATCCCGTTCGCGCGCGGCACAGAAAGACAGCGTCTTCTGCGTGGCCTCAGCGGGCTTCAAATAGGCAGTCGTTTTATCGGGCATCCTTAGTCCTGTTCTAACAGTATCGGGTGTCTCGATTATAATAGTTTGGCGCGGACACGTCCGTCTGTGCGGTGTCAGGGCAACCAGGTTTTGCTCGGTTGGTCGGGTTCTTCCCGCACCAGTCGAGGTACCAAATAGCCTGCAAGTTCTTCTTTCATCTCATCATGCAATAACAGTGCCTCGCTGTCTGAGACGGCAAAATGAGCTGCACCACTGACGGAATCCAGTTGGTGCAGGTAATACGGCAGTACGCCAAGCTGTATTAATCGCTGTGACAACGCCATTTGCGTCATCAAATTGTCGTTTACGCCACGTAACAGCACCGCTTGATTCAATAATATGACGCCTGCCGCGCGCAGCGCGGACAGGCGCGCGGCCAAGCTGTCGTCCAGTTCTTGCGCATGGTTACTGTGCAGCACTAACACCGTATTTAAGCGTGTCTCGGTCAGTACCTTTAACAGTTCAGGTGTAAGACGGTCCGGCAATACAACCGGAAGCCTACTGTGAAATCGTACAGTGGTCAGGTTGGAAATACCAGCCAGCTCGGTGAGCCAGTGGTTGAGGGTGCGGTCATTCAACATTAAAGGATCGCCGCCGCTGAATATGACTTCGTTAACTTCTGGATGAGCGCGCAGGTAGTTAATGATGGCGGCGCGCTCTTGTGCGCCCATACGATGGCCTTCGTACGGGAAATGACGACGGAAGCAGTAGCGACAATGAATGGCGCAAGCTCCAGTGGGCACCAGTAACACGCGGGAGCGATATTTGTGGATCAGGCCGGGCAAGGGGGATGCTTCTCGCTCTTCCAATGGGTCGGCAATGAAGCCGGGTACTACCGCCTGTTCAGCCGCCCAAGGAAGAATTTGTCGCAACAGGGGATCGTGCCAGTCGCCGCGCGTGATCAAGCCCGCAAAATGGCGTGTAGTGCGCACCGGAAAGCTCACTTCGAGCATGTTCGCCAAGGGCGCTGGTGGGGTGCTTAAACCGCAGGTGTCGAGCAGCGTGGGCAGATCCTGAATCATTTCTGCAAGTTGCTGCTGCCAGCCGCTTTTTTCTGTCGGGACTGACTGCACAGCAATGGGTTTTCCGGTTATCATAGGCGGCTGAATTCTCACTGCACCGATATCCCTGTAGGGGTCGATGCTATTTACGGACGGAAGATCTATGGCAAGCTATTCTACCAACGAATTTCGTGGCGGTCTTAAAGTATTGTTGGAAGGGGACCCTTGCAGCATCATTGAGAACGAATACGTGAAGCCCGGTAAGGGTCAGGCGTTTAACCGCGTAAAGTTGAAAAACCTGAAGACCGGTCGGGTCTGGGAGCGTACTTTTAAGTCGGGTGAGAGCCTCGAAGGCGCTGATGTCATCGATCTGGACATGGAATACATGTACAGCGACGGTGAGTTCTGGCACTTCATGAAAACCGACGGCTCTTATGAGCAGTACGGTGCGAACGCCGACGCGATCCGCGACGTGCAAGACTGGCTGAAAGAGCAAGAGCGTTACACGGTTACATTGTGGAACGACGCGATTCTGACCGCTGCGCCGCCAAACTTTGTCGACCTACAAATTGTTGAAACCGATCCGGGTGTGCGTGGCGACACCGCAACGGGTGGTACGAAGCCTGCGAAATTGACCACGGGCGCTGTGGTTAAAGTACCTTTGTTTATCGACAATGGCGAAGTGATTAAAGTCGATACTCGTTCTGGTGAATATGTTTCGCGCGCCAAACAGTAGAGAACACCTAGAAACCCCTTTTTCTCAAGCTGGCGTTGTTAAAAATGGCCTTAATTCGCTCGTTTACACGCAGTAAACGTCTCTCATTGCGGTCATTTTTGCCTAGCCAGCTTTTCGCCTCTGTGGTTTTTAGGCGCTCTCTTCGGGCCGTAGACCAGTAAACTCTGCACTAGGAGCTCTTGCTATGAGCGATTGGCAGCCTACGGCGCCACGCGAACACTTAAAAGCCCGTGCCGCGACTCTTGCCGCTGTGCGGGCTTTTTTTGCGGCGCGTGATGTGCTCGAAGTCGAAACACCGCTGCTCAGCAGTGCCATGAACAGCGACCCCAATATTGAGTCCATTGCAGCAACGCAGATGGGCCGTACCTATTACCTCAATACTTCGCCTGAATTCCCTATGAAACGCCTATTGGCGGCGGGTTATGGGGCGATTTTCCAACTGTGTAAGGTGTTCCGTGCCGGCGAGTCTGGCCAACGGCATAATCCTGAATTCACTATGTTGGAATGGTATCGGCCCGACTTCGACGAGCACGCGATGATGGACGAAGTGCATGCGCTCTTGTCCGAGCTGTTCGCTACGTTGTCTGCCGAGCCTTTGCCAGACCTGCAGCGCCAAACCCTAAGCTACCGCGCTGCATTTCAGCGTTACGCGGGGTTTGATCCGCACGAAATAGCGCTGGAAGACTTGCAGGTGCGATCGCGGGCACAGTTGGGTTGGCACAGCGACGTGCGCACCGAGATGCTGGACTTGTGGCTGGCGCAAGAAGTTGAGCCAGCGCTGCCGGCGGATCAGTTGGTGTTTATCACCGAATGGCCGGCCAGTATGGCCGCACTGTCGCGCGTTGAGCCAGACGCTCAAGGCCATGCGGTGGCGCGACGATTTGAAGCCTTTTATCGTGGCATGGAAATGGCCAACGGCTATTACGAACTGTTAGACGCCGACGAACAGCAAGAACGTTTTCAACAGGATGTGCGACAGCGTGAGCGCCAGGGGCAAGTGATTGGGCCGCTAGACGAACGTTTGGACCACGCGATGCGCGCAGGATTACCAAGCTGTGCCGGAGTGGCAATGGGATTTGATCGTTTGATGATGGTGTTGCTGCAGGAGAGGGAAATTGGGCGGGTGATCAGCTTTACTACTGATCGGGCGTAAATATAGGGCGGGTGCTTTTTTGTATGAGCACACTCGCCTTATACCGCGTACACATTCGGCCAGAGAACTGGCCGCCTGTATCAGTTCCGTGCGAAACGGTTCGCCAGCGACGCCAGCTTTTCGTTCAAACGCGCTTCTTTTTCTTCCGGGGTTTCCGGCTTTTGTTCTTTCGCTACCGTCGGCTGAGCCGCTGCGGCAGGCTGTTTCGCTGTGGCCGGTTTGTGCGGCTTCTTGCCGTCCGTCGATTGCGCAGGGCGTGGTTTTTTAGCCCGTGGCTTAGCGTCGGCTTGGCCCGCTTTGCGGCGTGCATCGCGTTTGGCTTTGCGGCGCTCTTCGATTTCAGCAACGCGAGTCTTGGCGTGTTCAGCGTCTTCCGCTTTCACTTCACCGGCTTCGCCTTTCAAACCATAGCGCGCACCACCGGCGGCCACTGACTTAATGTACGAAAGCTGTTGTACGTAGAAATTCAACGCACGACGAATCTTGGTTTTAGAGAACTTGCCGTCTTCCGCCAAGCTCACGTGAATGTTGATCTGCAGTGGCTTAGGCGCACGCAAATTAAACAATTCAGGATATTGCTCCGCCAGCAATTCGAACGCTGCCCGATTCGGGTGGATCTTAGGCGCCTGCTCGGCAGGTGCTTTTACTTCTTCGCTAGCAGCGGGAGCGGTTGGCTCGGCTACCTCAGCAGTTTTTTGGTCGGTCACAGCGTACTCGTATGGTGGAATCAAACAGAGCGCAGCATAGCGATTCGGTGCGCTAGACTCAAGGGTTGAGGCAGCACAAGCGTCGATTTTATGCGCAGATACGTGGTTTTTAGGTCAGTTTTTACGTTGCGCCATGGTTTGGCCTAAGCGTACGGCGTGGCCTGCCTGCATATCGGGCTGCCAATCCCAGGCTTGGTCAGTGGTCAGTACGACAATGGTCGAACCCAACAAAAAACGTCCAATTTCATCGCCCTGCTTGAAAACCGGTGCGTCGGCGCCGTAGTGCCACGTGCGAATGTCCCCAGACTGTGGCGCGACGGTACCCGCCCAGACGGTGGCGATGCTGGCGACGATCATGGCGCCAACCAACACCACAGCAATGCTGCCGTGCGCGGTGTCGAACTCGCACACTACGCGCTCATTCAAGGCAAACAAGCCGTTTACGCGTTCGGTCGTGGCGGGGTTGACGCTATAAAGCTTGCCGGGCACGAAGGTCATGCGGGTCAGTTTGCCGTCGCAGGGTATATGAATGCGGTGGTAGTCCTTGGGCGACAAATAGACGGTGCTGAATAAGCCGTTGTCGTACTCCGTCGGCTGGTCAGCGTGGCGGCCCAGCAGCGCCTGCGTAGAGTAGTCGTGGCCTTTGGCTTGAAAGATCCGGCCTGCGGCGATAGGGCGCGACTGACTCACCGCGCCGTCTACCGGGCAGATCAACGCTTGGTCATTGGCGGTAAAGGGGCGCGCATCGGGCTGGAGGGCACGAGTGAAGAATTCGTTAAAGCTGTTGTAGCTCTTTAAATCGGGATTGGCCGCTTCAGCCATGTTCACCCCATAACGCCGCGCAAACCAGCGAATAACAGGCTGCGCCAACCAGCGACGCTGACTGTGGGCGACCTTTCCCACAAGACGACTCAGGGCGTGTTGCGGTAGAATCTTTTGTATGACAACAAACAGGGCGTCCGACATGAACGGTGTCCTTGTGATAACTGGAATATAGATGGTGAAGAAGGGTACTTTTTTATTGCTTACCGCGCCAGCACTGAACGCTGTGCTAATTTGTAGCAACGCTGGAGCACAGGCATGAGTGAGTTCATCGCCACGCAGCGTCTGGTCTTGCATCCTGCGCATGAAGGACAGGCTGATGCGTTGCAAGCTTATGTTCTGGCGAATCGTCAGCATCTGCAGCCGTGGGAGCCCACCCGCGATGCCGAGTACTTCTCGTTGTCGCATTGTCGGCAACGGCTGCGGCAGATGCAGACTCTGGCGCAACAAGGTACGGCAATGCCATGGATGGTGCATCTGTCCGGTGAATCCCGTATTGTCGCCACGGTGCAATTGACCGGCATCACGCGGGGTTATTTTCAGGCCGCCTATTTGGGCTATGGTTTGGATCACAGGTTGCAGGGAAAAGGCTACATGCAGGAAGCGCTGAGCGCGGCACTGAACCACGCCTTTACCGAACTGGCGCTGCACCGGGTGATGGCTAACTACATGCCCCGTAATCACCGCAGCGCTGCCGTGCTGGAACGCCTAGGCTTTTTGCGTGAAGGCTTGGGCCAACGTTACCTCAACATTAATGGCGTATGGGAAGACCACGTATTGACCTCACTGATTGCCGACGATTGGAAGCACCAGCAACAACTCCAGCCCCAGAACCAGCAAGAACAGGACGCCTCATCGCATGGCCAAGCGTAAGCTCACCAAACAGCAGCAAGCGCGTATTCGCCATACTCAGAGCGAGCGTCAGCGCCGTACCGAACGCAAATCGAATCAAGCCGAACAGCAACTGGAAGAGGGCTCGGTCGGTCCGGAACAGGCTGGGGTGGTGCAAGCGCACTACGGCGCTACTCTGGCCATTGAATGTCCTGCTGATGGCTTAGTCTACCGTTGCTATCAACGCGCTAATTTACCGGCGCTGGTTACGGGTGACCGGGTGACCTGGTGCGCGGGCAAAGAACAAACGGGTGTGGTCGTGGCGTGTGAAGACCGTCTTAGCCTCTTGGTGCGCCCCGATATGCGCGGCCAATTGCGCCCCGTGGCGGCGAATATCGATCAAATCATGATTGTGTTTTCTAGCTTACCGGCGACGCCGTTGGCCCTGCTGGACCGTTATTTGGTGGCCGCTGCGCTGTCGAACATCGAGCCGGTGTTGGTATTGAATAAGTCGGACCTGCTGACGCGTGATGATCCATACCGGACGTATTTGGCAGAGTACGAAGCGCTAGGTTATCGCACCCTGTTGTTGAGCGCCTTGGAGCCCTTACAAGAAACCCTGGTGCCTGAGCTGCGCGAGAAAACCACGGTGTTCGTTGGGCAGTCCGGGGTCGGCAAGTCGTCGCTGATTCGTCAATTGTTGGGTGACGATGACATCGTTATAGGCGATATTTCCGACGCTACGGGCAAAGGCAAGCACACCACCACCACTGCCATGCTGTATCACATGCCACAAGGGGGTGACTTGATCGACTCGCCGGGTATTCGCGAGTTTGGCCTATGGCATGTGCCGCCCGACCAAGTCATGCAGGGGTTTCCCGACCTGTTCGCCTACAATGGGTTGTGTAAGTTCCGCGATTGTACGCACCAAGATGACCCCGGTTGCGCTATTCAGGCGGCCATTGAGGAAGGCGCAGTGATGGGGCGGCGCCTAGACAGCTACCACAGCATTTTGTCCTCACTGGCCGAAGTCAGTGGCTACCGCCGTTACGAATAGCAGGGTTAGCACCAGCGTCCGCTAGGGCGCCGTCAGGTGCAACACGGGCGCGGTGGCATCACTTGCGTCCAACCCCACTTTCAATTCTGTTTCTTCAACGATCCGTAACACCATCAAGGTACCGCGTTCGCTGAGCACGAAGTCGGTGTCCAGTTGCAGTGGGCCACCGGTTCGCGCGAACTGCAGTCCGTCGTTGCCGCCGATGCGAATGCGGTGAAAGCCTTCCGGCATCGTTATGGTCATTTCATAGCGGCCGTTACCCACAAAGCGCAGTTCATGCTCTTCTGCCATGCTGTCCATGCCGGTTAATGAACCTTGTAGATACAAGCGTGTTCCACCGAACGGCGGCATCATGCTGGTGTCTTTGCGAGCGACGGGCATACCACGCCCTGGCGCGCCTTGTTGGGGTTGCTCCAGCACCACTGTGGACAGATGGGGGATGACGAAGAGGTCATCGTCGCGCGCGATATCGTGCAAGCGCGTATCCGCGCCTTCTTGTTGGACGCGGTGCAATCGAAAGCCCGGTACTCGCAGCGTGCGTGCTTGCGTGCTGACGTTCACAATGACCATCAGGGCGTCTCGCTCGGGGTCAAGGTCGGTTACGCCTTGGCCGTCGTGTAAGGTCATCACTATCAACCCCGGTGCCTGGTTTGGCCCGGTGTTGCGGAAATCCACTCGACTCATTACATCATGCTGCGTGCGCAGGCGAAACAACGGGCTGCTTTGGCGAATCTGTAAAAATTCGCGGAACAGCTCTGCACTGTGCGCGATGTGCTCGGCCGTGGGTGCTGCATGGGGGTCGGCAATGATCTGTTGAATCATTGGCCAGTTCGCAGCGTCTTTCTCTTCTGAAGGTAAGCCGATGTTCCAGTTGTGCGTATCGCCTGTCCAGTCAATGCGGTTAACCCAGTCGCCGCTGTCGTAGCTGTCGCGCTCCATCGATTTCGAGCGCAGTAAATCAGAACCGGCGTGAAAGAACGGTACGCCTTGGCTGAGCATGGGCAGACTGAGACCCACCATCTGCATGCGTACTCGGTCGTCGGTGCTGACACCGCGTGCCATGCGATACTGGTTGTTGTCCCACAAGGTTTGGTTGTCGTGCTTGGAGACGTAATTGATTACTTCTTGCGGGTCGAGCGCATAACCCGCTGGTGCGCCGCGATAATCGTAGTCTCGGCCGCGCAGTAAGAAACCTTCATGGCTCACCAGTTGAAAGTTTTGCAAGTTGGCGGCCATGCCGAGGCGAATTAAATCCGTCAGGTGCAACAGCTCTTGGCGTGCATGGTCGTCGGCGGGGCGCAGTTCATTGGGGTAAAAATACAGCCCGTTGGCGAATCCTTGGCTGATGCGCAAGCCTTCTTGTTCGTCAAACGGTGAGCCGCCGCGCACGGCGTCACGCAAACGATCTGAAAAAGTACCAATACCGCTGCCGGGCATGTTCCACTGGGTGGCGTTCTGGCCGCGTTGGTTGTTGGCGACTTCACCAAAATCCCAGCCTTCGCCATAGAAATACACATGTGGTCGCACATTGCGCACCGCCACTAAGGAGCGCATGACTTCTTCACGCATGTGGTGGCCCATCAAATCAAAACGGAAAGCGTCGATGTGGTATTGCTCGGCCCACAGCACGAGTGAGTCCGTCATCAACTTTTCCATCATGCGATGTTCGGTGGCAGTGTTCATACAGCAGGTAGAGGTTTCCACCGCACCGCTGTCGGGATTACGGCGGTGATAATAGCCAGGTACAGCCTTGTCGAGCACCGATTTGGGGTGTAGGCCAGCTGCGTTGGTGTGGTTGTACACCACATCGACCACCACGCTGAACCCCATGTCGTGCAGGGCTTGCACCATTTGGCGATATTCGAGAATGCGCTGCATGCCGTTGGCGTCTGTGGCAAAGCTGCCTTCGGGCACGTTGTAGTGCAGAGGGTCATAACCCCAATTAAAGCTGTCGTGGTTGCGCACCAGTTGCATGACCGCTTGAGCGTCGGGTGTGCTGGAGTCGAAGTCGCCTAGAATGTCCATGATGAGGCGGTCACTGGTGCAGTAGTCGGCAAAACGACTGTCGGCGACAGACGGGTTGATGGCGCATAAACGAGCGAAGGTGTCATTGATGTTGACCACTTGTGTGGGGTCTTCATTGATAGTGGCGATGTCGAACGTGGGCATCAGGTGAATATGGGTAAGCCCGGCATCACGTAGCTTTTGCAAGTGTTGCACGCTGGCGCGCTCGGCTTCGGTGAAGGCCAGATACTTGCCATTCAACTCAGGGGTGCCGTGCTGATCGGCGACGCTGAAGTCCCGTACCTGTAGTTCGTACAACACAATGTCTTCCGGGGCGGCGACCACATGGTCTGTGCGATTGTCTGCCCAGCCGGTGGGCTGCAGGCTGGGATGATCCAAGAAGACGACTTGCGAGAACAAGCTGTTGGTCGACAGCCCTTGGCTGTAAGGATCGGTGATGCGGAACGTCTCAATACGGCGCGTATCAGGGTGGTAGGTGGTGACTTCGTAACGATAAAACGTACCGTGTGGCGCGGCGCGGCTTAAATGTGACCATACGCCGCTGGTCGGATCTTCCCGCAGCGGGTAGCGTTCCAGTAACTGCAGATCGTCGTCGTAGAGATACAGGCTGACGCGTTGCGCCGTGGGTGCCCAGAGTTGGAATACGGTGCCCGAGTTAAAGGGCAGCGCGCCCAGTGTTTTTTGTTCGGCGCGGTCGGCGTACACCGCGTCAATCACACCCGGTGTTTGTACTTGGGTGGCGGTTTCCAGGCGCCCATCGACATCGAAGGTGCCAACGACCAACTGGCCTTTCAGCCATTGCTTGGTGTCAATGCGGCTCGGTACCATCCAGGCTTTGCGATGCGCCAAGTGTGGGAACTGGCGCGCAATCGCCTCGGGCATGGATTTCCAAGTCAGGGTCACGCTGTCGGTGGCGCCGCGGATTACCCGACTGACTTCGTCTACTTCCAAGCGCGCAATGGGCGAATAAAATAATTGCACCTCGGCGGCAGCTCCCTCATCAAACACCAAGGTATTGGGCGCGACCCAATGCGCTGATGCACCTTCGATTTCAATCGGTGGCGCCAATACGGCCTCGCTGTAGAGATTGCTCACGCCCTGAAAGGTAAATACTTCGTGCCCTAATCGGGCGCGGTCAAAGCGATGGTCTAGGCCGCCCAGGTCTTTTTCTTCACCGCGGTGCACAACGAACATAAAGTCCGACCAGTCGGTCGATGCCATCTGCACCACATAATATGCGCCGTAGGTTTCGGAAATACCGCTGGGTAATTGTGGCGTTGACCAAGCGGTACCGCCCTGTGCGAGTTCACCCGGTACCTGTGAGCGGCTGTCGTCATCCCAGAGATGCAGCCCCCAGCCTTCATAATCGCCATCTGCCCGGTTGTAGTAGATCACTGCCTCATTAGGGTAAGGCTCGTACAAGCCACTGATGCGTGGCAAATCGGTTGCCCAAAGGGGTGAGGCGAAAACGAATAGGGTAGCTATACAGGTCAACAGCAGGCGTAAGCGGGTCATTCCCAGCTCCATTGTTCCGGCTCCATTATTATTGTGATGCGGCTTCTCGCAAATTGACTGCCAGCATAATGCACAACGATGACGCTTGCATGGCTGATTTACTTACAGGGTTGAACGTGCACAACTGGCGAGAACGGGGAGGAACCCGTAAACTGTGGGGATTGAACCGACAGCGTGGACAGCATGAATAAAGATACCAACCTGGTCTGGATAGACCTTGAGATGACCGGTCTCGATCCAGAGAAAGAGCGCATCATCGAGATTGCGACCATCGTCACCGACGCCGATTTGAACATTCTGGCGGAAGGCCCCGAGCTGGTAATTCACCAACCCAAGAGCTTGCTCGATGCCATGGATGAATGGTGTGTTAAACACCATGGCGAATCCGGACTGACGCAACGAGTGATAGAAAGCTCCATCAGTGACGCCGAAGCAGAAGCGCAAACGCTGGCTTTTTTGCAGGAGTGGGTCACCCCCGGTAAGTCGCCGTTGGCGGGCAATACCATCGGGCAAGACCGCCGCTTCTTAGTGAAGTACATGCCGCAGTTAGAAGCCTATGTGCACTATCGCAATTTGGACGTCTCGACGCTGAAAGAGCTGGCGAAGCGGTGGAAGCCCGGCATCATTGACGGCTTTAAAAAGCACAACTCCCACCGCGCGCTGGACGACATTCGCGAGAGCATCGAAGAACTGCGCTACTATCGCGAACATTTCATTCAGGCGTGAGCCATGGCTGGCGAGCGCTTACGCCACAGTGCAACAAGCGCCAGCACAAGCAACGTCCAAAAGCCGCTGGCAGGCATTAGCACACAGCCGATGCCTGCACTCACCAAGCTCATGATAGTGACGGGTTGACCGACAGGCTGTTTGTTATGCCACAGCGCGGCGCTCACAGTGATCAGCGGCAAAGTGAACATCAGAAACCAGAAGGCAACGGCAGTCTGTAGATTATCCGGACTGAGACTTGCAATCACGCCCGCTCGGGCGATCTCCCCCAGTTCCGACCAGAAAATTAATACTCCCAAGGTAAAGTGTGTGAGCGCGATTGCCAGTACCCATTGTGCATAACGGTGTGCGGTCATGTGGTGCCTCAGTCATTTAATGAATTCGTGTCGATAATAAAATGAGCGTGCTCAATGAGCAAGCTCAATTTTTTATGAAAGATGGCTGGGCGTGGTGTGCAAAAGCTTCTAGAATGCACCGATGAATAGAGATGAAAAGAAACAAGCCACACGCCGGAGCCTATTGGCAGCGGCGCAACGGTTATTCCGAGCGGTCGGCTACGAGCAGGTGAGCACGCGTGACATTTCGGCCGCCGCCGGAGTGAGCACGGGCACGTTGTTTGCGCACTTTAAGGACAAGAACGAGCTGACCAAAGCGTTGTTTCTCCAAGAGTTGGACGAACAGCTCATGCAGCATCGAGTGTCCTTGGCAGCAACGGACGCTGGGCTGGCTTACTTTGCACAACACGCCAAACTGCTCTACAACTATTACGATCAAGATCGTGCGTTGTCGGTGGCCTTGTTGCAGCATGCGTTGTTCGAGCAAGACTATTTTGCGACGCAAATGACGGATTTTGTATCGACCGTTGCCGACCGGCTGGTGGCAGAGTGGCCGCAGGGCACAGCCGCGCAACGCACGGTGATGGCGCAGGCGTGGATGGGCTTTTACTTTCAACAGTTGTTTCAGGGCTTGAGCAGTAATACACCGACGGCACAATGGCACGCTCAACTGATGCAACAGTGCGAGGTGTTGTTGGAATTATTGCCGTAATGCGCATCTTACCCATAGCGATAAAACCCTAAGAACAACAACTGCAAGAAGGATAAAGACATGAACATTATGCTGCTGGATATGAGTGTGCGTACCTTAATAGCGATTTTAGTGGGTGGGTTAGCCAACTTTATGTTGGGGGCATTATGGTACATGACATTGTTTCAGAAACAGTGGGTGTCGGCGACGGGCCGCACGCCGGAAGAGTTCGAAGGTAAGGCTCCCGGAGCAGAAATGTTGTTGACCTTGGTCGGTGCTTGGCTGTCGGCTGCGGTGCTGGTGTGGATGTTCCAAGCACTCGGCGGGAGCAGTGTGGTGGATGGCATGGTATTGGGCTTGGCACTCGGTATTGGTGTGGCCTTGGTCGAGAACGCCAAGAAAGCGGTGTACAACTTTGATGACCGGACAAAACCATGGGCCTTAATGGCTGTCGATGGTGGCTATGCCGTTGCAGGGTTGATGGTGACGGGTGCTGTGGTGTCGTTCATTCTTTAGCTCCCCGCAGTTATGGCGCAGTGGTGCCGGCTGGCGCGGGCACCACGCAAGCGTTACTGAGCACGGTAAGCGCGCAAGCCGCCACCAATGAACTTCGCGTTCTTGTAGCCCATGTTCTTCAGTGCCGCGGCCGACAGCGCGCCGCGATTGTTGGCGTTGCAGTAACAGATTACGGTGGCTTCAAGGTCTGGAATTTCACCTTCTACATTCATTTCCAGCTTGCCACGACTGATGTGCATGGAGCCTTCAATGTGATCGGTGTCGTGCTCTTCTTTATCTCTGATATCAAGTAAAATCGCACCGTTTTGCACCAGTGCATCTACCTGAGTCGGGGCGACTTCGTCTACTTGATCGCGCGCTCGATCAGCCATTGCTTGAAATTTTTCAGTGTAAGCCATGTTCGTATCCTCGCTAGAAGTTTAAATTAGAATAGTCTTATATTAAGGAATTCTCAAGTACTTCTGCAAGGGATAGTTCGGCATGCGAAAGCTAGGGCGCAATTCAACTGCGCCCTAGCGTGATTCGCGGTGGTCGTGAAGAGGCTAAGTTAAGCTGCAGTCAGTTGGCTTTTGTGCTTGGTTAACCACGCTCCAAAAGACATCGGCTCTTTGCCGGTCAACTGCTTGAAGTGATCAGTCACCTCAGCTACGCCACCTTGGCGTGTGTTGATGTCGAAACTGGCGAAGGTTTCTGCCAGTACAGGCGGCAAACCGGCTTGCTCCAAGCCTGCTTGCTTCTGTTCATCAGTAATGGGCACAACAGTGATTGCTTTGCCGCTGACGTTGCTCAGCAATTCTGCCATTTCTGGTATGCTGAAGGCTCGAGTACCGCTTAACGTGTACGTTTTATTGCTCACGTCGTTGCTGGCCAGTGCGTAAGCGGCCGCCAACGCTAAATCATCACGTGCAATGTGTGCCGATCGACCTTCGCCTGCCGCGGTAAACCACTGCCCGCTGCCCAAAATGTGCTCGGTTTCCATGAACAGATTCTCGAAGTACCAGTTGTTACGCAGAATTGTCCAGCTCATGGTGCTTGCAGCTACGGCCTGCTCAGTACCTAGGTGATCACCCGCAAAGGTAATGGCTGAACCCTCGGGCTTCGGCATGGATGTATACAGCACGTGTTTTACACCGGCTTTTTCTGCGGCTGCTACGGCGTTTTTGTGCTGTGCTAAGCGCTTTCCCGGCTCGCCTAGGGCGTCGGTGCTGATCAGCAGCAAACGTTGTACACCGGCAAAGGCGCTCGCCAGTGACGCGCTGTCGTCAAAATCGGCGCGACGGACTTGCACGCCCTGTGCGGCGAAATCGTCCAGTTTTGTGGTATCACGGCTCAGTGCGATGATGTTTTGCGCGGGAACGCTCAACTCGTTGAGTAAATACTGCACAACTTGACGGCCCAGTTGTCCAGCGGCACCGGTAACGGCAATGGGGAATTGATGCGACATAAATTTATCCTTTCATGGTGTATTAGATAACATTTCACTAGCTAGTTATTTTATAATACCAGCTAGCTGATGGTGCAGAAGTAGGGTGTAGAAAGTGACTTGGTTACTGCTGTGTAACCATGGGGGAATTAGAATGGGTAAACGCAAACCGGAATTTGAAGAATTAAATAGAGCCTGCCCCATTCGGGATGTGCTGGATCGCTTGGGTGATCGTTGGACGGTGCTCATTCTGATGACATTGAGTGACCGGACGATGCGCTTCAGTGAATTGCGCCGAGAGATTGCCGACATTTCGCCGCGCATGTTGGCACAGACATTACGCCACTTGGAAAAAGACGGGTTGGTCAGTCGCCATGTGTATCCTACGGTGCCGCCGCGTGTGGAGTATGCTATGACACCGTTAGGGCGGTCGTTTTTTGGCCCGTTGCATCACCTTATTGAATGGGCTGATGAGCATCATGACCAAGTGCGTGAGGCACGCGCGGCCTATGTGCCACCAGAGAGCTATGAAGCCCTTTGAGGCGCCCTTAATAGTACCAGAGGAACAAAGCACCATGAGCAATGAACAACCACAGAACCCGCTGCACGGAATCCCCCTAGAAGCCATTGTCGTGCAGCTAGAAGGTCATTATGGCTGGGAGGTGCTTGGACAAAAGATCAATATTAACTGCTTCAAAAGTGATCCGTCGGTGAAGTCTAGCCTTAAGTTCTTGCGTCGGACGCCTTGGGCCAGAGAGCAGGTAGAGCGGCTGTATATTGAGACGTTTGCCAGTCAGTAGCATTAGAGGGTTAAACCGTGGGATTCAAAGCAATACATGATCGAGCGCTGGCGCGCAAAGGCGGCCACGCGGGTTTGCAGGCGCTGTTGCCCGACGTAGCCACGCCAGAAGAATTGGTGAGCCTCGGTGACGACCGCTACTTGTCGGCTCTGACCCAGTGTGTGTTTAAAGCGGGCTTTGTGTGGCGTGTGATTCGTAACAAATGGCCAGATTTTGAAGCGGCTTTTGAAGGGTTTGTGCCACGCTATTGGCAGCAGGTGCCACCTATTGTGTTAGAGAATCTGGGCAAAGACGAGCGCGTTGTGCGCAACATGCAGAAGATCAATACGGTGCCCCATAACGCCCGAATGATTGTCGATGCCTCGCGCGAAAGCGACGGGTTTGGCCGCTTTTTGGCGCAATGGCCGTCCGATGACCAATCCGGTCTCCAGCGCTGGTTCAAACAAAACGGCGCACGCCTCGGCGGTGCCACGCCGCAGTACTTTCTGCGCGCCGTTGGTTGGGACGGTTACATATTGTCTAATGATGTCGTTGCCGCACTGAAGCGCGAGAAAATTCTGGACGCCGCGCCGTTCAGCCAGAAAGGCCTGCGTCAGGCGCAAGCGGCTTTCAACGAATGGCATGCAGAGACCGGACTCCCATACAGTCACCTTTCGCGGATTCTCGCCTGCAGCGTCGATGATTAAACAGCGTTAACGGCGGCGCTGGCTGGCTTTTGCTTGCACGTGGTAAAGCGCTGCATCGACGAGCGCAAAGAGTTCGTCGATGGTTGCCGTCGCTTGCTGGAAATAGTCTTTGGCCGATAACCGCGGGTGTTCATTGGCCAGCAACTCTCGCTCAATACACTGCAACAGCGTATCGACCGCGTGTTGGCAAGACGGTAAGCGCTGCGCGAAGATGGCCGAATGCTCTGAAGTCAGTTGCAGCAAGGCGGCGAAGGCGCTGTCGGCCAATTGTTGCATTTTCTGATACAGAAACCGCATGCGCACACGCTGCGACGCCGTACTCTGTCCGCTGGCGACCATGCCGGTGCCCAACGCCCGTGCCTGTCCGGCCCACTCTGCGGCCTGAACCACATCACGCCAGACAACACGCAGGTGCGTTAAGCTGGCGTCACCCTCTCCGAGCTCAATGTCGCGGGCAACGTCTTCCAGCAAGAAAATGGCGTTACGAATGATCAAATGATGTTGCGTCAGGTTATTCGCGGGGTCGATGGTTTTGCCTTCGCGCAGGCGCGACCAATGATCGATCAGGCCTTGCCACCCGGTGTGTTCGGCGGCGTATCGGGCAACCGCTTGCTGAATGTGGTGGTCGACCTGCTGGCGCACGCGCGCCAGATCGGCACACAGGGTTTCATCCCCGGCAAGCACACCGTTGCTGAGGCCGCGATGGCGTTGCAAGTCAGCAATCAAGGGTCGGAGCAAACTCAATTGCTGCACGGTATTCTGTCGGCGCTGGCGTTGTTGCCGTTGCAGACGAAGGTGTAGCGCCAGGAAAAAAAGACTCGCCAGTACTAGCAGCAGGCCAGAAGTGGCGATTACGCGAATGTCGGCTGAAAAGTCCATGGTGTTTTACCCCGTCAGTTGAGCGAGGTGGTGCGCAATGGCTCGTGCCTGCGCCGCCGCGTGCAAGTTGTCTTCGTTGCCTTGCCGTACTTGATCCGCCAAGGTGGCTATTTCCGCGACGGCCTGCCCTTGTTGCTCTGTGCTGATCGCGACTTGCAGAACTTGCTCGGAGAGTGTGTGCGTGTGGTTCTGCACGTGGGTGAGTAGGGTACGCACAGCTTCGGAGCTTTGTGCACTGAGGTGCGCCAAATCGGACAGGTCAGACACCTGCACCGTCGCTTGCCGGATGTGTTGCTGTACAACGTCAATATTGCTGCTGATTTCGTTGGCTGAGTCTTGGCTGTGCATCGCCAGTCTGCGGACTTCGTCGGCGACCACCGCAAACCCGCGCCCGCTTTCACCGGCGCGCGCTGCTTCAATGGCGGCATTGAGCGCGAGCAGATTGGTTTGATCCGCAATACCACGAATGGTGCCCGACATTTCATTGATGATGTGAGAATTGGTGTTCAGTACCTGAATCAGTTCGTTGGTTGCAATGGCTTGGTGCGCCATTTCGGTTAGCTGCTGCACCAGTATGGTGAGTTGTTGGACGCCGTTGTTCAGTTGAGCGCTGGCGTCCGTGCTGGCATCGCGTGAGGCATTGGCCAGCGCTGCGACCTGCACGATGCTGACGTTCAGCTCTTCCACGGCAGCAGCGGCCGTGCTTGCCGCCGTGCTTTGGCTCTCGGCGTTGCGCGTAACGTGCTCCGCACTTTGATCCAATTCTTTTGATGAATGAGAAATTTCATCCAATCGGTGTTGCAGCAGTTGGTGCTGTCGGCGCGCTTGCGTCAACACGGGCATCAAATTGCTCATGTAACCCAGCGCGGGCCAATCCGAACCGTGGCTCGGCTCGGAATCATCGTGCAGCGAAGCCTGTGTGAAGTGCCGCTGCACCGCGTTACTTTCGCACTGCACCAGCCAGAGGGTGGTGATGGCCAGATACGATAATGCATACAAGGGAGCATTGATCAGCAGTGCGGAAAGCGCACTAAGAGGTGCGCTAGGTGTGAGCACCAATAGCAACAGACTCAATACGGCAATGCCAATCAGTAAGCGAATCATGCCGCGGATACCCAGTTCTCGAAGGAGTAATAAAACAGGGTAGGTGAGCCATTTCATCGGTATAAACCTCTAAAGGAAAGCCAAAAAAAACGCCTGTAGACACCGGCGGAGTTAACCGTGGTGCATACAGGCGTCTTTGCCTTGCGGGAACAAATCCCGGTTCTGTGGTGTGCTTCATCGCACTATGATTAGGAATAAAGCAATATTGATACCAGGCGTTAGAGAACGCCTGAAAAACCTCCATTGAAGGCCCCAACGCGAGAGGGGTGCGCCACATGTCATCGTTGCGATATCATGGCAGCGTCTGTATTCCAACCGTAAGGACCTGTTCATGTACATTCCCAAGGCCATGCGAATGGCTGATCTCGCGGCGCAGCATGACTTCATCGACGCCCACGGGTTTGCCGTGGTGGTTTCGGCTGATCTTCAGGCCACGCATCAGCCACTGGTACTCAAACGAGACGAGGGCGAATTTGGCGTGTTGTACGGGCATTTTGCACGGGGTAATCCGCATTGGGAAAGTCTGGACGGCCAAGGCGTCTTGGCTATTTTTAGTGGTCCGCATGCTTATATTTCGCCGACGTGGTACGCCGCGACACCCAATGTGCCAACGTGGAATTACGCCGCCGTGCACGTTAAGGGGCGTGTCTCGCTGCTGGATGCCGAGCACACATTAACCGTAGTGGAAGACACTGTGCGTCAGTACGAGCCGCAACTGCTGGAGGAGCGTATCGTCATCACCGACGCCTACCGCGACAAATTGCTACCCGCCATTGTCGGGTTTCGCTTGGAAATCACCCACAGCGAAGGCAAACAGAAATTAGGGCAGCAACGTTCAGCCGCTGACCAGCAAGGCGTGTTCGCCGCACTCAGCGCCTCAAACCGGCCTGACGACCAAGCATTGGCGCAGTACATGGCACGCACTGGTTTGGGTACGGGCGTATGATGCAGTCAGTTAAGGTCATCGCCTTCGACGCCGACGATACGCTGTGGCACAACGAGCACCTGTTTCGACAGGTACAGACGGAATTCAAAACCTTACTGGCGCAGTACCACAGCCCGGAATGGATTGCCGAGCGGCTGTACGCGACGGAAATAAAAAACCTGCCGCACTACGGTTATGGCGTTAAAGCGTTCGCCTTGTCGATGATAGAAACGGCGGTGGAGCTGACCGAAGGTCGCGTGACGGGGGCTGATATTCAGCGCATATTGGACGCTGCACGCACCATGCTCACGGCGGATGTGCGCTTGCTTGATGGTGTCACGGACACCTTAGAAGCCTTGTTTCCGCATTATCGGCTCATGGTCATCACCAAGGGTGATTTGCTTGACCAGCAGGCGAAGTTCGAGCGCTCGGGCCTTGAGCCTTATTTTGCGCATATTGAAGTGGTGCGGGAGAAAAACGCCGAAACCTACGATGCACTGCTGAAGCGCCTGAATATTGCGCCGACGCAGTTCATGATGGTCGGTAATTCCATGCGCTCGGATATTCTGCCGGTTTTGGAAATAGGCGCGCAGGCCGTATACGTGCCGCACGAACTGACGTGGGAACATGAAGAGGCCGCGACGCCCGAAGCCGGTACGCTGGGCTTTCAGCAGATTACGGGTATCGCAGACTTGCCAGCGTTATTGCGCAGCCGTTCGTAGTTATGCCTGCTAAGGCAAGCGTGGCCCAAGGTGGCGTATCAACACCAACCCCAGTGGCGCGGTGAACAAAATAGCAATGACCGCCAGCGATAATATAATCTCGCCGCCTGCAATGCCCAGCGCCAAAGGCACTGCGCCCAACGCTGCTTGAACTGTCGCCTTGGGTACAAAGGCGGCGGCGCAGAACCAGCGTTCAGACCATGCCAAACGGCGGTCTAATCCCGTGGCGATCAGCACGCCAACGGTGCGTGCCAGTAAGCCGCCGCCGATGACCAGCAGGCCCAACAAGCCCGTCTCTAAGGCCACGGTGGGGTCCACTTGCAGGCCGATGTACACAAACAGAGCGATCTCGGCTGGAATCCAGAACTTCGCCAGTTTGACCGCCACTTCATTGGCCACCGGTTCGGCGCGTTCCAGCAACACGAACCCAATGGTCATTACTGCCAGTAGTGAGGCGAGCGACAGCCAGTCACCTACGGCCACGACCACCAAGCAGGCCATCACAATGAGCATGGCTTTGTCGGTGGCACGAATGTGGCGATAAGCACGTTGTAACCACCAGGCGAGCAGCCAACCGACAAGGGCACCCAGTACCACACCACCCATAATAGAAAACGGCACCAGACTTAAGCTGGTTAGGGCGGAGCTGCCAGTACCTCCGCTGACGAGCACCAGAAAGGCGGCAAAGAACGTAATGGCGATGACGTCATCCACAGAGGCACCGGCCAACACCATGGCCGGTATCTGGTTTCTTTGTCCTCGCCCTTCAGCCTGCAGAGAAAGCATTGTGGGCACCACCACAGCAGGACTGACGGCGGCCAACATCCATGCGGCGAGGCCCGCGACTAACCAGTCCAGCCCGAAGGCGATATGCAGCAATGGCATCAGCACCAGCGCCTCTAAGGTGCAAGGCACGATCGCCAGTAACAGGGCCGTGCGGCCAACCTGCGCTAATACCCGACGCCGTAAGCCCAAACCCGCGCGCAACAATATGATGACCAGTGCAAGGCTCTTGATGAAGGGCTCGACATCCCACGCCAACGCGGGAATGTGGTCGATGGCGAAGATGCCTAAGAGCAGACCAAATACCAACATACCCAAGATGCCGGGCAGGCGAATCATTAACGCCAGACGCGAGGCCGCCCAGCCACCCGCCAGCACGAGCGCAACAAATAAGCTGAAGGAGAGGGCGTCCATGGTCGGAGTTTGATCCTGTGTGGTTTTTTAAGTTGTTGTTATGGGAACAACTGCACTATACCGGACTCGCCGTTCATGTCACCCACCACCCAAATTTGCTCAAAAGGGTGTGCTTTGGGCAGCGTGACATGGTGCAAGTTGGCTTCGAGATCGGCCCGCGTCCACAGCGGGTTGGTATTGCGCAACACCAGCCAAACCCGTTCGCTGTGGTACTTCTTTTCCGCCTTGCTGGCCAAAATAGTATTGAGTGCGGCCAACAAACGTTGACTGATGGGTACGTCGAGCAAGCGATGCAGTGCTTCGATGGTACGCTGATTGATTTCGCGCTTGTGGATCAAAATGGCTTCGGCTTCGCTGCCGTATAGGTGGGCGATTTCAAGGTCGAGTTTTTCGCCTTCTAAATAGCAGGACACATCGGGCTTGCGTGGCTCGTTGTGCCAAATATGCCGCATCGGCACGCCAAATTGCCGTTCATACAAGCGCATGAACAGCTTGGCTGCCTCGTGTTCGAGGTCGAGCTTTTCTTGGGCGCTGGTAGTCATAAGACGGCCTACTGGCTGGGCATAGGTTTATCATAATAAGCTCGGCCCGCAGCGGCAACTGTCAGCTCTGACCTTTCAATTGGGTCAAGGCCCACTCAATGTGTTCCTGCACCATGGGTGTGCTGGTCGAATGGCGCTCGTGCAATGCCGCTATGACATCGGCCGAGCCTGCGCCATTGCCCAGCGCTATGGCAATGTTACGCTGCCAGTTCTCATAGCCCGTGCGGCGGATTGCCATGCCTTCTGTGCGGTGCAAAAAGGTAGCTTCGTCCCACAAAAACAACGTCAGCAAGTCGGCTTCATCAAGAGAGTGTCGAGGTTGGAAGTCGGCTTCTTGGGTGGTCGGGCTGAACTTGGTCCATGGGCAAAAAATCTGACAGTCGTCACAACCGAAAATGCGATTGCCCATGGGGGCGCGCAGCTCAACCGGAATAGAACCTTTGTGCTCGATGGTCAAATAGCTGATGCATTTGCTGGCGTCGAGTTCCCATGCGTGGGTGAAGGCCTGTGTAGGGCAGACATCGAGGCAGCGCGTACAACTGCCGCAGTGCTCGGTGGCCTGTGGTGCATCGGGTGGCAGTGGGAGGTCGGTAAACAACTCGCCGAGAAAAAACCACGATCCGGCTTGGCTGTTAATGATCAGCGTGTGCTTGCCTTGCCAGCCGAGGCCAGCGTTGCGCGCAATAGCGCGTTCCAGCACCGGTGCGCTGTCCACAAAAGCCCGGTAGCCCAGTTCTCCTACTTCCTGCTCCATCCATTTCGCCAGTTGCACCAGGCGCTTGCGCATTAATTTATGGTAATCCCGGCCCAGCGCATAGCGTGCTATATACGCTTGTGTCGGATGATCCAGCAGTTCATGGGTGCGGGCGGGCGGTTTGTAGTCCATGCGCACGCTGATGACGGCGCGCGTGCCGGGCACCAGTTGGTCGGCGTAGAAGCGTTTGTCGCCGTGCTCGGCCAAATAGGCCATGGTGCCGTGGTAGCCGTTGTCGAGCCACGCTTGGTAGCGCGGTTTTTCGGCGCTCAGGTCGATGCCGGTGACGCCAAGGTCGGCAAAGCCCAATGCTTTGGCCTGTTCATTGAGGCGGGTGCGAAAGTGGCTGAGGTCCAGAGCGTTCAGGCGTTGCATGGCATGGTTGGGGCTGCGCTGTAGTGTGAATAGAACGACAATGATACACTCCCATGCAATGTACAGCGACAGTTACAGCGGCGGCGACGTTCTATCTATGCACAACAGTTTACAGCAACAGGTTCTGCAATCCGGTCAGTGTGTGCTTGTGGACGCGGACGCGACGGAGTCAGTTGGTGCCGCTCTGGCAACCGCCGAGCAACAGGGCATTATGATCTACTTGCTGGGTGATCTCGGCATGGGTAAGACGACGCTGACCCGCGGTTTTTTGCGCGGGTTGGGTTGGTTCGGTACCGTGAAAAGTCCAACCTACACCTTGGTAGAAGCTTACGAATGGGAATCCCATGCCGTATACCACTTCGATCTTTATCGTTTGGGTGATCCAGAAGAGTTGGAGTTTATTGGTATTCGGGATTACGATACGCCAAGCTCAGTGTGTTTGATTGAATGGCCTGAGCGCGGTACTGGTGTATTGCGCCCTGCTGATTTGGTGCTCGCGCTGTCCGAACAGGGCAGTGGACGTGTACTGACGTGGACAGCCTATTCGCCAATCGGACAACACTGGGCGCAGCGTCTAGCACAATGGAAGCCAGCATGAAGCGTCAAGTCATCGCTCTCATCGTCCTCTGGTTGTTGGCCGGTATCGCCAGCGCCACCAACATCGTTACCAATCTGCGTATTTGGCGCGCCCCTGACCACACTCGTTTGGTGTTGGATCTTACCCGTGAAGCTGATCATCGTGTATTCACACTCAGTGGACCATCACGCGTGGTGGTCGATCTCGACAATACCAATCTCTTTGCCTCCATTGGCGATCTTGAATTAGTCGACAGTGGTGTTCGGTCAGTGCGGGCGGCGCAGCGTGAAAACGGCGGGTTGCGGGTCGTGTTGGATTTGGCGGAAGAGCTCAGCCCGCGCAGTTTTGTCTTACCGCCGAATGAGCAGTACGGGCACCGTTTAGTGATCGACTTGCAACGTCAAGAAGGGCAGTCGTCACAGGTGCAAGCAGCGCGTGAAGCCAGTCAGGCCCAAACCGGTGGACAGCGCGACATCATCATTGCGATTGATGCCGGACATGGCGGTGAAGACCCCGGCGCTATCGGGCGCAATCGAACGTTTGAGAAGAACGTGGTGCTGGCCATTGCACGCGAGATGGAAGCCATCGTAGAGGCCACGCCTGGCTATACGCCGTTCATGGTGCGCACGGGCGACTACTATATTTCTTTGGTGCGCCGACGCCAACTGGCGCGCGAGGCCAATGCGGATTTCTTTGTGTCCATTCATGCCGATGCCTTCACCAGCCCGCAGCCGTCTGGCGCGTCCGTTTATGCGCTGTCGGATCGTGGGGCTACTTCAACGATGGCAAGTTATCTGGCCGAGAGTGAGAACGCGGCGGACACCATCGGCGGTGTTGGCGGGGTGAATTTAGAATCCATGGATGCGGTCGTTCGTGGTGTGATTGTTGATTTAGCAATGACGCATTCGATGCAAGAAGGCTTAACCGTCGGAACATCGGTGCTGCAGCAGGTCGGTAGCGTTACACGTTTGCATAAATCACGCGTTGAGCAGGCCGGATTCGCCGTCTTGAAATCGCCTGATGTGCCCTCCATTCTGGTAGAAACGGGCTTTATGTCTAATACGAACGACGAGCGGAATTTGGGCTCACAGGCCTATCGGCGTCGTCTTGCGCAGTCTATTTTTTCTGGTATCCGAGACCATTTTGATGCCCATCCGCCACCGAATACGTGGGTGTACGCGCAGCGGCGTAACGGCAGCTCATTTGCTCAATACACGGTGCGCAGCGGTGACACCTTGTCGGGTATCGCGGCTCGGCATGGGGTCAGCTTGAGCCGCTTGCGGGAAATTAACAGCATGAATTCAGATGTGATTCGAATTGGCCAAGTATTACGGGTGCCCAGTGGATAAAACCGAACAAACGCAGCTCGGTAACCGTGCGATTAAAGTACTGTCGCCACGACTGGCCAACCAAATTGCGGCCGGTGAGGTGGTGGAACGACCTGCTTCCGTGGTGAAAGAGCTGCTGGAAAACAGCTTGGATGCTGGTGCTAAACGCATTCAGGTTGATGTGGAGCAGGGCGGCGTAAAACGCTTGCTGGTACGTGACGATGGCCACGGTATTCGTGAAAACGAGTTGCCGTTGGCGCTCAGTCGGCACGCCACCAGTAAAATCTACGATCTCGACGAGCTTGAAGGCGTGGCCTCGCTCGGTTTTCGTGGTGAGGCTTTGGCGTCGGTCAGCTCAGTGTCTCGCTTGACGTTGAGTTCGCGCCATGTGGATGCCGCCGAAGGTTGGCAGGCGCGTACCGATGGGCGCGATATGGTGCCCACCGTAACGCCGGCGGCTCACCCCGTCGGCACCAGCGTGGAAGTGTGTGATCTTTTTTTCAATACCCCTGCACGACGCAAGTTTCTGAAAACCGAAAAAACCGAGTTTGGTCATCTGGAAGAAACCTTTAAGCGCGTGGCGCTCAGCCAATGGGACCGTTTCCTCAGCCTGAAACACAATGGCAAGGTCGTGCACAGTTTGGCGGCGTGTCATAGTCAGGCTGAGCAGGAAAAGCGCATTGCCCAATTGTGCTCGGCGGACTTTATGCAACAAAGCCTGTACGTTGAAGTCTCTCATCAAGGCTTAACGTTGCGGGGCTGGCTGGGCCTGCCGACCTTCAATCGACGCCAAGCCGATTTGCAGTATTTCTTTGTCAATGGACGTCCAGTGCGTGACCGCGTGGTGTCACACGCCGTCAAACAAGCGTATCGCGATGTCTTGTTTCATGGTCGCCATCCGGCGTATGTGCTGTATTTTGACCTAGACCCTGCCGGTGTGGATGTGAACGTGCATCCGACCAAGCACGAAGTACGTTTTCGTGACGCCAGAACCGTTCACGATTTCCTGTTCCGCACCCTGCATAAGGCATTAGCCGGTGTTACGCCGGAAGCCCAAAAGCAGGCGAACTTGGCGCAGATGCCAGGTACATCAAACGCATGGCAGCAACCCGTGCCCGAGCAAGGCACCATGGCCTTGCGTGATGATTCAAATTCAGCCTCGTCACCTACGCCCTTACATGATTCGGCTTGGCCGAGTGCAGACACATCGTCTATGCAGACAACAGCACTCGACGGCGCGGGTACGCGGAGCTGGTTGGCGCAGTCTCGCCCAGCACCCATTGCCAACGTTTCCGATCAGATCAGTGCGTACAAAAACCTGCACCCAGACCCGGATGCCGAGGTACCACCGCTGGGCTTTGCGTTGGCGCAGGTGCATGGCGTGTACATTCTGGCGCAGAATCAGGAAGGCATGGTGCTGGTGGATATGCACGCGGCGCATGAACGCATTACCTATGAGCGCATGAAAAGCGCCATGGACAGCCAGAACATGCCGTCACAACCCGTATTGGTGCCCGCGACCTTAAACGTCAGTCAGCGTGAAGCCGACGCAGCGGAAGAATTTGGCGGCGTATTTCAAAACTTTGGTTTTGATATTCGTCGCACCGGCCCGGAGCAAGTGTCGGTCATGCAGGTGCCAGTGTTTTTCTCCGCGCAGCAAATAGAAAACCTCGTGCGTGACGTACTCGCAGAATTGGTGCAGTACGACACCAGTGATGCGATCTTGGCAGCGCGCAATGAAATCCTATCGACCATGGCGTGTCATGGTTCCGTGCGCGCCAATCGCAAATTGACCATTCCAGAAATGAACGGTTTGCTGCGCGATATGGAGGCCACTGAGCGCAGTGGTCAGTGCAATCACGGTCGTCCGACTTGGGTGCAACTCAGTATGCACGAGCTCGACAAGTTGTTCATGCGTGGGCAGTGAGAATCGAAGCCATTGAAAAAAGGCGATCAGGTATGACATCGGGACGCCATAAACCCGTCCATGGGGGCTCCGCTGCGCACGTCCTGTGCGCAGAGGCCCTCTGACACACCTGATCGCCTTTTTTCAATGGCTGATAGCCCACGATATGGCGGGCACGACTAATCTCTAATGATTGATGAGTGACACATCTCCAGTACTAACAACTTTGGTGTGTCTGTTAGCAAAGGCGGCGAGCTCAGGATGGCGTTGCGGGGGGAGGGGTCTTTCTTAGGGGCGTATGCGCCCTGGACGGGCGCATCCGAGCCCCCATGGACGGGTATACGGCGTCCCCTAGAAAGCCCCCTCCCCCTGCAATGTCATCCGCTGACTAAGGACATGGAATACAATGAAACCGATCATCTGCCTCATGGGCCCCACGGCGTCCGGTAAAACCGGGCTGGCGGTTGAGCTTGCAAAGCGGCTGGATGGCGAGGTGATCTCCGTCGATTCGGCGCTGGTCTATCGCGGTATGGATATTGGTACCGCCAAGCCAACCGCCGAAGAACAGCGGGGCATTCCACACCATTTGTTGGACATCATCGATCCCATTGAAAGCTATTCAGTGAGCGCCTTTCGTGACGACGCCATGGCATTGGTCGCCGACATTATGGCGCGTGGCAAGCAGCCTATTCTGGCCGGTGGCACCATGCTGTACTTTCGTGGTTTGCTATCTGATTTAGCGCAACTGCCTGCCGCGCAGCCGGAACTGCGCGCCGAGCTTGAAGCGCGCGGCGAGAACGAAGGTTGGTCGGCGTTGCACGCCGAACTTGAGCGTTTAGACCCCGAAGCAGCAGCCGGTATTCACGCCAATAATCGACAGCGCCTAGTGCGTGCTTTGGAAGTTTGCCTCAGTACTGGTCAGCCTATGAGCGCACTGTGGCGTGAGAAAACGCCCATGTTGCCCTCTGGTGAAGTATCGCCTCAGTTTCCTTGGGCAGTGGTGCAGTTGGCGGTGCAGCCGGAGGAGCGTGCTACCTTGCATGCGCGCATTGAACAGCGTTTTGATCAGATGTTGGCACACGGGTTTGAGCAAGAGGTACGTCAATTGTTCGAACGGGGTGATCTGGATGTCAATCACACGTCAATCCGCTGTGTTGGTTACCGCCAAATGTGGGAATATATAGCGCAGAACATTACGTGGGCGGACATGCGCGCGCAGGGTCTGGCAGCGACACGGCAGTTGGCGAAACGTCAGCTTACGTGGCTGCGGGGCTGGCGCAACCTGACGAGCTTTGATACTCTTTCGCCCAATCTGACGACTGATGTCTTGAAGTGCCTGGAAAAGCATTTTTAGTTCCAGCTTAAGCAGTATGGGGCGAGCCTTTCTCGCAAGTAGAATACACAGTGACGCTTGGCACATTGGTGTCGGTGTTGCCGCAGAATACAGGGTACCGCGTCATTAAGACGCAACGCCGTGTGTGCCCAGTTGGTGCTGGCGTGGTAATGAGTGTTACCCGCAAGAAGCTAAGGCTACCGTGCATCACCCTGATAACTATTAAAATAACTGAGGAGTACACGATGTCTAAAGGACAGAGCCTTCAGGACCCTTATCTGAACTACCTGCGTAAAGAGCGCATTCCGGTCTCCATCTTTCTGGTGAACGGAATCAAACTGCAAGGTCAGATAGAGTCTTTTGATCAATTTGTGATTCTGTTGAAAAATACGGTATCGCAGATGGTTTATAAACATGCCATCTCAACTGTGGTGCCGTCGCGCCCGGTTAAATTGCCTTACGATGGCGAAGAAGAAGATGCGGCGGACGCATAATCTGGAGTATCTGATTGTTCTTTGAACGTGCCCAGGGTGGGGACCGCGCAGTATTGGTCCACATCGATTTTCCCGAGGGTGACGACCGTGAGGACGCCGCTGAGTTCGTTGAACTTGTGAACTCAGCAGGCGCCGACCCCGTAACACTCATCACCGGCAAACGCTCTGTTCGCCATCCTAAATTATTTGTCGGATCCGGTAAGGCCGATGAAATAAAAGCCGCTGTTAAAGAGTACGAAGCAGACGTTGTGCTGTTCAATCACTCCCTCTCACCGAGTCAAGAACGTAACCTTGAACGCTTGGTGGAATGCCGGGTATTGGATCGTACCGGCCTTATTCTGGATATTTTTGCCCAGCGTGCACGTACGCACGAGGGTAAATTACAGGTTGAGCTGGCCCAGTTGCAGTACCAAGCCACACGTCTGGTGCGTGGTTGGACTCACTTGGAACGCCAAAAGGGCGGTATCGGCCTGCGCGGTCCGGGTGAAACTCAGCTTGAAACAGATCGGCGTTTGCTGCGCGAGCGTATTAACAGCATATTGCGCCGTTTGAGCAAAGTGGAGCGCACGCGCGACCAAGGCCGCCGTGCACGTCAACGCTCTGATACGCCCACGGTAGCGATCGTTGGTTACACCAACGCGGGCAAGAGCACGTTGTTCAATGCGCTGACGTCGTCGGATGTATACGCAGCCGATCAAATGTTTGCCACCTTGGATCCGACATTGAGAAAGCTTAAAGTCGGTGATATGGGCGACGTCGTGTTGGCAGACACAGTAGGGTTTATTCGTCACCTGCCGCACAAACTGGTGGAAGCCTTTAAGGCTACACTGCAAGAGACGGCCGAAGCTGACTTGTTGTTGCATGTGATAGACTGCGCGGCAGCGGAGCGTGACGCCAATATTGAACAAGTAAACGAAGTGTTAAGCGAATTGGCGGTGGATGAAACACCGACTTTGTTGGTGTTTAATAAGGCGGATTTGCTCGGCAAAGAGCCGCAAATTGACTACGATGCACAGGGCAAGCCAGAAGCCGTTTGGGTTTCGGCGTTGGATGGCACCGGGTTTGATTTGCTGCGTGATGCTATTATTGCTTGGTTAGGCGACGAGATGTTCACCGGCGAAATAGCTGTGCCGCCTCAGTGGTCAGCCTTGCGGGCTCAATTGTTTGAAGTCGATGCCGTGAAGCATGAACATTACGACGAAGTCGGTAATGCGTGCTTGGACATCAGCCTGCAGAAGAAAGATTTTCAGCGTATGCTGAACCGCTGCGGAATAGCACCAGATGCCTATTTAGCGCCGCGACCTAAAGAGTTTTTTGAACGTTAATAACGATAAATCGGAGAGAACCATGGCGTGGAACGAACCGCCTGATAATCAGCGCAATGACCAAGATCCTTGGGGCCGCCGAAATAACGGTAAGCAAGATGGACCGCCGGATCTGGATCAGCTGATCAGTGATTGGACTAAGAAAATCAACCAGTGGCTCAGTGGTAACAAGAAAGGCGGCGGCAATAACAGCGGCGGCACAGGTGGCTCAAGTGGCCAGCCGGGCAGTGCCAAAGGCTTCTGGCTGGCCGGTATCGTCATTTTGTTGGGCGCCGGTTTGTTCAATGCCTTCTATACCCTTGATGAGCAGGAGCGCGGTGTCGTATTGCGCTTTGGTACTTTCCACAAGATGGAAATGCCCGGTCTGCGTTTTAAGGTTCCACTGATCGATCAAGTAGAAAAAGTGAACGTTACCAATCTACGGTCTTATGCCTATCAAGGCTTGATGCTGACCGAAGATGACAACATTGTTGATGTTGCCATGACGGTTCAGTATTTGGCTTCGGATGCACGGGCGTTCGCGCTTAATGTTCGTTCCCCCGAGCGCAGTTTGGAAGACGCTGCTAACGCCGCTTTGCGTCATGAAGTGGGTGGCTTGGCGTTTGACGATATAATTACAGCCGGTCGTGCTGCGATGGCCGTCGGCATTCGTCACCGATTGCAGGCTTACGTTAATGATTACGGCTCAGGCATTACCATCAGTGCTGTCAACATTCGTGAGGCGCAAGCGCCCAATGCGGTACGTGAAGCCTTTGATGACGTGATTCGAGCGCGCGAAGATGAACAGCGGGTGATCAACCAAGCGCAGGCGTATGCGAATCAGGTTATACCTGAGGCGCGTGGTTCGGCCCAGCGTCAATTGGAAGAAGCAGCAGGTTATCGGGCGGAGCTGGTGGCGCAAGCCGAAGGTGACGCGGCACGTTTCTTGAGTCTGTATACCGAATACGCCATGGCGCCAGCGGTAACCCGCGAACGTCTGTACCTCGAAACGTTATCGTCTATCTACAGCGATACGAACAAGGTCTTACTCGATGTGCGTGAAGGCAGTAACAATATGATGTACCTGCCTTTGGATCGCATCTCTGGCGCGGGTGCAGCGGGTGGCTTAAGTGAAACCGAGTTGCGTCGTATCACCGATGAACTGGAACGCCGGATTCGTCAGAATCCTGGCCGTAACTAAGGAGATATGACCATGAGTAATCGTAATGTAATAAGTTTGGTCGTCATCGCCCTGGTGGTGTTTCTGGCCAGTCAGACACTGTACATCGTGACCGAGAAAGAGCGTGCTGTGCAGTTGCGTTTTGGTGAGGTAGTTAATCCGGACGTGCAAGCGGGATTGCATCTTAAAGCCCCGTTCATCGACAACGTGAGACGTTTTGATGGCCGAGTGCTGACCAATGTGTCACGCCCTGAGCGCTTTTTGACGGTTAACCAAGAGCCGGTCAACGTAGATGCTTTTGTAAAATGGCGTATTTCAGACCCACGAGCCTATTACGGTGCGACAGCCGGTGATGAGCTGGCGGCTTCTGAACGTCTGTCGGCGTTAGCCAACGACGGTTTGCGCAGTGCCTTCGGTACGCGCACATTGTATGAAGTAGTGTCCGGCGAACGTGATCAGTTGATGTTAGAAATCCGCGATCGAGTAGACGCCTTGGGTCGTGAAGCCTTGGGTATCGAAGTCGTAGACATTCGTATCAAGGGTATCGACTTGCCTCAAGAGGTGAGTAACAACGTTTACACCCGTATGGCGACTGATCGCGAAAAGCTGGCGACCGAGATTCGGGCGCGCGGTAGCGAGCAAGCGGAAGGTATTCGTGCAAACGCTGATCGTCAGCGCACGGAAATCGTGGCTAATGCATTCCGTCAATCACAGATCATCCGTGGTGAAGGTGACGCGATAGCGGCTCAGGTGTATGCGCAAGCGTTCACACAGGATGAAGAGTTTTATTCGTTCTGGCGCAGCTTGCAGGCTTATCGTGATTCCTTCACTGGTAACGACCTGTTCGTGATGGAGCCGGAGAGCGACTTCTTCCGTTACTTGAATCAAGGTTCGGGGCTGCGCTAAGATTCGCACGGTAGAGGGCCATGCCCCTACGTTATGTTTTGACGTAGAAGGCCAACCCTCTGGCCGAACACTTGAGTAACAATACCCACTCCGCAAAAATCGGGTGAGTATTGATCATAAAGTGTTTATACTTCCGCAAACCGGGCAGCGTCCCGGTTTTTTTATGTTCTGTTAGTTATAGGTGCCATGAACAACACCGACCGTTGGCTATTGCCGGACGCCATTGAAGAAGTCCAGCCTCCGATGGCAACGCATGTAGAAGCGTTGCGCCGTCGCACTCTCGATTTATTTCAGGCCTGGGGTTACGAGCAGGTAATGCCACCGCAGGCAGAATTCCTAGAAAGCTTACAAGTGGGTTTGGGCAGTGACCTAGACTTGCTGACCTTTAAGGTGACCGACCAATTGTCTGGCCGCCTATTGGGTATCAGTCCCGATTTAACCCAGCAGGTTGCTCGGATGGATGCGCACAGCATTGGGCGTACCGCGGTGGCGCGCTACTGTTATTGCGCACCTGTTTTGCACGCTCGCAAATCCTCCTTGTTGTCTTCACGCAACCCTTTGCAGGTTGGAGCGGAAATTTACGGCAGCTCTGAG
Organism: Natronospirillum sp.; assembly: GCA_049115955.1. Lineage (GTDB taxonomy): Bacteria > Pseudomonadota > Gammaproteobacteria > Pseudomonadales > Natronospirillaceae > Salinispirillum. The sequence continues at coordinate 114,217 of JAGDZJ010000017.1, read as the reverse complement.
CTGGCGGCAGACATCGAAGTGATTTGTTTGATGGTGGCCTTGGCACAGTCTCTGGGATTGGAATCGCTGACCCTCGATATGGGTCATGTGGCTATCTATCATGCTGTAGTGAATGCGCTGGACCTGTCCTCCGCCCAGCAGTCTGAACTCTACGGTCTGTTGCGTCAGCGTGCGTTGCCAGAACTGAAAGCTTGGCTGAATATGCATGTGGCGAATGACGCGCACCGGCAGTTGTTGATGTCGATGCCGACATGGTCGGGTGGTATTGAGCTGCTGGACCGACTGGACGATACCTTGAGCGATTTTCCGGTACAAACCTCCTTGAACGCTCTGCGTGAACTTGTAACCGTGATGCAGAAGAAACACCCGGAAGTACGTTTGCATCTCGATCTCGCTGAATTGCGTGACTACAACTATCATACGGGTCTGGTGTTTTCGTTGTTCCATAAAGAGCACGGGCATGCCGTCGCAAAAGGGGGGCGTTACGACGACACCGGCGCGGCCTACGGACGCAGTCGCCCAGCGACGGGATTTTCCGCCGACCTCAAAACGTTAGGTGGTTTGACAGACCCGAGCATTAGGCAGCAGCGCCGCCGTATTTATGCGCCTGTTTTGGCCAATGACGGGCAGGACGACACAACTTTGCAGCGCACCATTGCGCAATTGCGCGCTGAAGGCTCCGTGGTGGTGCAAGGGTTTTCTCAGCAGCCAGATGAAGCTGCTGAATTGGAATGTTCGCATCGACTGAGCGAACTATCCGGCACATGGCAAGTCACGCCGCTGTGATGCGCGGCAAAAGACATGGCATGAAGCCTACTCATTTTTTGACTATTGATAAAGGTTAGAGCAACTCATGGGTAAGAACGTAGTAGTTCTCGGAACGCAGTGGGGCGACGAAGGCAAAGGTAAGATCGTTGATCTTATGACCGACGAAGCCGAAGCGGTAGTACGTTATCAGGGTGGCCACAATGCGGGGCATACACTGGTGATTGACGGTAAAAAAACCGTACTGCACCTGATCCCTTCCGGCGTCCTACGTGACGGCGTGACCTGTATTATCGGCAATGGTGTCGTTGTGGCTCCGGATGCGCTGCTGAAAGAAATTCACATGCTGGAAGCCAACGGCGTGCCTGCGCGTGATCGACTCAAGGTGAGCTTGGCGTGCCCGTTGATTCTGCCTTACCACGTGGCTTTGGACAAAGCGCGCGAAGAGCGCCGTGGTGCTAAAGCCATTGGTACGACAGGACGTGGCATCGGCCCGGCCTATGAAGATAAAGTGGCGCGTCGTGCAGTCAAATTGGGTGACCTGTATCGTCCGGAAATCTTCCGCGAAAAGCTGGTTGAGATTCTGGACTACCACAACTTCACACTGACGCAGTATTACAAGCAACCGGCACTGTCGGTTGACCAAGTGTACGACGACGCAATGGAATGGGCAGAACAGATTAAAGATCTGGCCTGCGATACCGTTGACCTCGTACACCAGTTCCGTAATCGTGGCGCAAACATCATGTTTGAAGGTGCGCAAGGCTCGTTGCTCGACATCGACCACGGTACTTATCCGTACGTGACATCGTCAAACACCACCGCGGGTGGCGTGGCGACCGGTTCTGGCGTTGGCCCGTTGTACCTAGACTACGTGCTGGGTATTACTAAAGCCTATACCACGCGCGTTGGTGGCGGTCCTTTTCCGACCGAGCTAACCTGTGATGTTGGTGCTGGCTTGGCCAAACGTGGACACGAATTTGGCGCAACCACTGGCCGCGCGCGTCGTTGCGGTTGGTTTGATGCTGTGGCGGTAAAACACGCCATTCAGATCAACTCCATTTCCGGCATCTGCCTCACGAAATTGGACGTCATGGATGGCATGGATGAAGTGAAGGTTTGTGTTGGTTACAAAGACCTAAATGGCAACACCATGACCGTACCGGCTGAGTCGGAAGGCTTTGAAAGCGTCGTGCCGGTTTATGAAAGCTTGCCGGGCTGGCAAGAAAGCACCGTCGGTGCTAAATCTATAGATGCATTGCCTGCTAATGCGCAGGCGTACATCAAATACATTGAAAAAGTCGTCGGTGCTCCCATCGACATCGTCTCAACCGGACCGGATCGCAGCGAGACCATCGTCTTGCGTCACGCGTTCTCCGTTTAACAGAGGGGGCTGGTTGAGCAATACCATTAAGGCAGCGGCACGAAGGTTCGTGCAACGCTGCTGTCAGAGCGCCGTATGGCGCTCTGCTTTAAGAGGAAAAATTTAAGTGGGAAATAAAAAGAAGAACAAAGACCCCTTTGCGGAGCGGGAAGCTCAACGTTACGACAATCCGGTGCCGAGCCGGGAATTTCTGTTAGAACATCTGACCGAACGTGGCACTCCCGCAACTCACCCTGAGTTGGTGGCCGAACTGGGTCTTAAAACCGAAGATGAAATTGAAGCCTTGCGTCGTCGGCTGATTGCCATGGTGCGTGATGGCCAAGTCATTTGTTCACGTCAGGGCGCTTATGGCCTTATTGATCGCATGAGTTTGATCCGTGGGCGCGTGCAGGGACACCCTGACGGCCACGGCTTGCTGATTCCGGATCACGGCGGCGAAGCCATCAGTCTGTCGCACCGCCAAATGCGTTCCTGTTTTGATGGCGATAAGGCTGTGGTGCGTACTACAGATCGTGATCATCGTGGTCGCTTAGAAGGTCATATTGTCGAAGTAATCGAACGCAACACCGCTTTTGTGGTTGGGCGTTATCACAGCGAATCCGGCATTTCATATGTGCTGCCGGAAAATCGTCGTCTGTCGCACGACGTGTTGATTCCACCGGGTAAATCCGGTGGTGCCAAGCCCGGTGATATTGTCTCGGCGCGTATCACTGACCAGCCTGATGCCAGACGTCAGCCACTCGGCGAAGTCACCGAAGTATTGGGTCGCTCGATGGCGCCGGGTATGGAAATCGACATCGCTGTGCGCAGCCATGGCATTCCGTACGAATGGCCGGAAGAAGTCACTCAGCAATTGGCTGACCTGCCCGATGAAGTGCGCAAAAGCGATCTGGTCGGTCGGGTAGATCTTCGTGACCGTCCGTTTGTCACCATCGACGGTGAAGACGCGCGCGATTTCGACGACGCCGTCTGTGTGGCGAAACGCCCCGGCGGCTGGAAACTGTGGGTAGCCATTGCCGACGTCAGTCACTATGTACGCCCCGGTTCTGCGCTAGACAAAGAAGCCGAGGTGCGTGCCACCTCGGTGTACTTCCCGGAGCGCGTTATCCCCATGCTGCCGGAAAAATTGTCGAACGGTCTCTGTTCGTTGAACCCGGCTCTGGATCGCTTGGTGTTGGTCTGCGAGATGCTGATCAAAGACAACGGCGACATTGAAGGCTATCGTTTTTACGAAGCGGTGATTTGGAGCCAGGCACGACTGACCTACACCAATGTGTGGGACTGGATGCAGGGCGATGAGTCGGCGGTTATGAACCAAGTGCAAGGTGATCCGGCTAAAGTTCGCAAGTCGCTGACGCAAATGGTTGAGCTGTACGAAGCGTTGCGCCGCACCCGCGCTCGACGTGGCGCCATGGATATCGAAACCATTGAGCCGCGCATCATCTTTGGTGCCGACAAAAAGATTGAGCGCATCGTACCTTATGCCCGTAACGACGCGCATAAAATCATTGAAGAGTGCATGCTGGCAGCGAATACCTGTACCGGTGAATTTCTGGACAAGTCCGGCATTCCGGCGCTGTATCGCGTACACGACGTACCCCCGGCGGAGAAGCTGGAAAACCTGCGCGGTTATTTGGCCGAGTTGGGCCTGGCGTTGCGTGGTGGTGCAGAGCCTGCACCGTCGGATTATCGCGAGCTGATGGAGCAGATTCACGGTCGTACAGATCACGATGCCATTCAGAGCATGATTCTGCGTAGCATGTCGCAAGCGGTGTATCAGCCGGAAAATCTAGGCCACTTTGGTTTGGCGTATGACGCCTATACGCACTTCACGTCACCCATTCGTCGTTACCCCGACTTGTTGGTGCACCGCGCACTGCGCGGTCTGATTCACAGCGGACGCCGCAGTGGTCAGTTGAAGCGCACCAAAGACACACCGCAGGTTAAGCTCGAAAAATCCTACCCGTATACCGAAGAGCGCATGTACGCCTTGGGCGAGCATTGCTCGCACAATGAACGTCGCGCCGACGAAGCCACGCGTGATGTGGTGTCGTGGCTCAAGTGTGAGTTCATGCAGGAACACATTGGCGAAGTATTCAGCGGGAAGATCACCGCCGTACTGGGCTTCGGCTTCTTCGTTCAGTTGGATGATTTCTGGGTCGATGGTTTGGTGCACGTTACCGCCTTGTCACGCGACTATTATGTCTACGACGCCGCGAAGCAGCGCTTGGTGGGCGAGCGGACGCGCGTCATGCACAGTTTGGGTGACGAGATTAAAGTGCGGGTTGCACGGGTGTCGTTGGACGACCGTAAGATCGATTTCGAACTGGAAGATTCGGGCGACAGTAAGAAGAAGCGTGCTGAGCCCGGCACCTTGCCTTCGGAAAAGCCCGAGCGGAAGAAAAAAGGCGGTAAGCCGGTAGCCAATCGCAAGAAAAAGCGCGCGCCCCGTCCGTTCTGATGCCCCTTTGTTTAGGGTATCTGTTTTAGCCAAGCTCCGGAGTCTATCGTATTGTTGTGGGTGGGCGCCTACTGCCAGGGGGCCTTGGCGGGGGAGTCCGCAGCAAGGATGCTGCGGACTAGGCTCCATGGACGGATTCACGCCGACCCCGCAGAGACCCCCTGGCAGTAGACGCCCGCATGGTGCGAACTTCGCAGTTTGAGTTACAAATCTAGGTAAAGAGACTATGTCAGCCATCGCCGGTATCCACGCCGTCAGTGCCGCGCTTGAGCAACAGCCCGAGCGCGTAAAAGAAGTGCTGGTCAATGCCAGCCGTCAGGACAAGCGCACGCAGCGCGTTATTGAGCAAGCACGCGCCGCCGGTGTGCGCTTCGACTTAGTGCAGCCCGCAGCGTTCAACCAGCGCCTGCAGAAACTGGAACTGGGTGATATCAATCATCAGGGTGTTATTGCCGTGGTGCACGCCATTGCGCCGAAAGACGAGCATTTTCTCTGGAATTTGTTGGATAACACCACCGATCCTCTGTTGTTGATTCTGGATGGCGTGACAGACCCCCACAACTTGGGTGCCTGTTTGCGTACCGCCGATGCGGCCGGGGTGGCGGCGGTCATCGTGCCGAAGAATCGCTCGGCCGGACTGACACCTGTGGTGGTCAAAGTCGCCAGCGGTGCGGCCGAACAAGTGCCCTTGGTGTTGGTCACGAATTTAGCCCGTACCATGGCCGAATTACGTGATCGCGGTGTGTGGTTAACCGGCACTGCCGGTGAAACCGAGCATTCGATCTACGACGCCAACCTCAAAGGTGCTACTGGCATCGTGATGGGGGCTGAAGGCGAGGGCATGCGTCGCCTGACGCGCGAGCATTGTGATTTGCTGGTAAACATCCCCATGGTGGGCACGGTGAGCAGTTTGAACGTTTCAGTCGCGGCGGGGGTGTGCCTTTACGAGGCTGTCCGTCAGCGCTTGTAAAGCTACTACGCTTGTTCTGGCGGCGTTAAAATTATCCTCAAATGCTCATTTACTTGAAGTAAACTGCGCGTTCTCGTCAAATTTTGCCTTGCCAGCACGTCGCTCGTGACGCTTTACCTACTTCCTTTGGCGTAACTCATTCCTGAAGCTTGCATCACAGCCGCTTTTCCCCTATGATCCGCGACCCCGGATAAAATCTGATATTTATCGTGCGTTCTCCTTACCTTACGGCGGACCGGGACACTGAAGGTTGTTGAACCCGAAAGGAGCATTTATGCGTCATTACGAAATCGTTCTTCTGGTCCACCCAGACCAGAGCGAACAAGTACCTGCTATGGTTGAGCGTTATACCAGTGTTGTGACTGAAAGCGGCGGCAAGTTGCACCGTCACGAAGACTGGGGTCGTCGTCAGCTGGCTTTCTCTATCCAGAAAGTGCACAAAGCTCACTACATCCTGCTGAACGTAGAATGCGACAACGCCACCATTGAAGATCTGAAGTCTACCTTCCGTTTCAACGATGCCATCATCCGTAACTTGGTGATCCGTCGTGATGAAGCTGTGACTGAAGCATCACCTATGATGAAAGAAGTTGAAGCTAAAGAAGCGCGCAAGAGCTATGACACATCACGCCGTTATGACAATGACGACAGTGGCAATGACGACAACGACGACGATGCTGACGAAGAAGTTAGCAACGAAACTCGCGAAGAAGTCTAAACAGATCGGAATCAGGAGATATAAATCATGGCTCGTTTTTTTCGTCGCCGTAAGTTTTGTCGCTTTACCGCCGAAGGCGTTAAAGAAATCGACTACAAAGATGTAGAAACGCTGAAAGGCTACGTCAGTGAAACTGGCAAAATCGTTCCTAGCCGTATTACGGGTACTCGTGCTCGCTACCAGCGTCAGCTGGGCACTGCGATCAAGCGGGCTCGTTTTCTGGCTCTGCTGCCTTACTCTGATCGTCACGAGTAAGCCGGCCACGGTGCCAACGTATTATCGGTAAGTAACGGCGCGTTGCGATGCGCCTGAACAAGAGGAATTTGAAATGGAAGTAATACTTCTGGAGAAAGTCGGCAAGGTCGGCAGTCTGGGCGATAAAGTAAACGTCAAGGCTGGTTACGGCCGCAACTACCTGATCCCTCAGGGTAAAGCAGTTGCTGCGACTAAAGAAAACATCGATACCTTTTCTGCACGTCGTGCTGAACTGGAAAAAGCCGCTGGTGAGAAACTGGCCGCGGCTCAAGCGCGCGCTGCGCAACTGGCAGAGCTGGAACTCACTATCGCAGTACGCGCTGGTGACGAAGGTAAGCTGTTCGGTTCAATCGGCACGCGTGACCTGGCAGACGTTATTTCGTCTTCTGGCGTTGAAGTGAGCAAGAGTGAAATCCGTTTGCCTGAAGGCGCTTTGCGCACCACTGGCGAATTCGAAATCGATTTGCAGTTGCACCCTGAAGTGGTTGCAACCGTAACGGTTATCGTAGTTCCTGAAGAGTAAGCTACTCTTCCTGCATAACAAAACGCTCGGCGGCTTAGGCCCCCGAGCGTTTTTTTATGCCCAAGGATGGGCGGTATGCCAGCAACGCAGGAGCGGTTGCTGGTAATGTCCATGGGTCGGTGTATACCGGCGCGGGCGCAGGGCGTATGCCTCCGGCGCTCCACGGCAGGCCGAAAGTGTCCGAGAAAAATGTTTGTGCATTTTTCTCGCCCTGCGGGCGCCTAGCGGCGGTGTCAATTGCTGGCGCAATTGATCGCCCTTTGAGACATACGCCCTGCACCCACGCTGTAGCCCGTCGTTGACCATAGGGCGGAAAAGCGCAGCGTCATCCGCCAATGAAAGTTGCTAATGCCTATCCATACATCCCGTGAGTCAGTAAGATAACCAGTCTTTAAACCCAAAGCAGTGCGATAAACCAGCCTCATGACGGACGAATTTAATCTTAAGACACCCCCGCATTCCCTAGAAGCCGAGCAAAGCCTGCTGGGCGGCTTGATGCTGGACAACCAGCGTTGGGACAGTGTGTCGGAAAAAGTCACGGCTCCGGATTTCTATCGCCCTGAGCACCGCGCTATTTTCAGTGCCATGCTTGGGCAGATTGAAGCGCAGCAGCCGATTGATGTTATTACGCTGACCGAAGAGCTGGAGCGTGAAGGGAGTCTGGATGAAGCCGGTGGCGTAATCTATCTGACCGAGCTGGTTGAGAACGCGTCGGGCATCGGGCACCTCGATGCCTATGCGGACATCGTACGTGAGCGCGCCCTGTTACGTCGCCTCATCGAAGTGGCCAATACCATGGCCACCAGTGCGTATGATCCGGAAGGGCGCACGGCCGAAGAACTGGTAGACGAGGCGGAACGTGCGGTGTTCCAAATCGCTGAAGATCGACCATCCGACAGCGGCCCTGTGGGCGTTAAAGAACTGCTAAAGACGGCCTTGGCGCGTATTGATGAGCTGTCGCATTCCGACAGTCCTATCACCGGCTTGAGTACCGGATTTGAAAAACTCGACAACATGACGACGGGCTTGCAGCCGGGTGATTTGATCATCGTTGCGGCGCGTCCTTCGATGGGTAAAACCACCTTCGCGATGAACTTGGTGGAATCCGCGCTGATGTTCAGCGACAAGCCCGTCATTGTATTCTCGCTGGAAATGCCCGGTGAACAGTTGGTGCAACGTATGCTGTCCTCATTAGGGCGCATTAACCAAACCAAGGTGCGTACCGGTAGGTTGGAAGCCGATGACTGGGACAAGCTAACCAACGCCGTCAACAAGTTACACGATCGTCCTTTGTTTATTGATGATACGGCGGGTATTTCACCGTCCGAAATGCGCTCACGCATACGGCGCTTGATCCGCGAGCACGGTGAGCCCGCGCTGATTATGATCGACTACCTGCAGTTGATGAAAATAAAGGGCTTCACGGAAGGCCGCACGAATGAGATTTCTGAGATCTCGCGCTCGTTGAAAGCCATCGCCAAAGAATTCAAATGCCCCGTGGTGGCTTTGTCCCAGTTGAACCGGAGTTTGGAGCAGCGCCCCAATAAGCGCCCCGTCAACTCGGACTTGCGTGAATCGGGCGCTATTGAGCAGGACGCCGACGTCATTGCCTTTATCTACCGTGATGTGGTCTACAACCCTGAAACGTCGGAGCAAAACGTGGCAGAGATTATCATTGGTAAGCAACGTAACGGCCCCATTGGTACCTGCCATTTATCATTCATCGGCGAATACACCCGATTCGAAAACCTTTCGTACGACTATCAAGCGCAAGAGGACTGAGTTCATGAGCAGTACAGGCAGTAAACAGGTTGATGTCGCCATTATTGGCGCGGGGGCAACGGGTTGCGCCAATGCCTATATGCTCAGTCATTATACCAACGTGCAGTCGCTAGCGATCTTCGACCGCCACGCCGCCGTAGCACAGGCGAATTCCGGCAGTTTGCACAATTCTCAGACGCTGCACTGCGGCGATATTGAAACTAATTACAGCCGCGAAAAAGCAGAAGAGGTGAAGGCGACAGCTAATATGCTGGCTAACTACGTGCGCCAACAGCCGGATGCAGAGCGTATTGGCTTTCGTATGCCAAAAATGGTGTTGGCGGTGGGTGAGACCGAAATAGCCAAATTGCGCGAGCGCTGGCAGTGGTTACAGCAGAGCTTTCCCTATTTGCGTTGGCTAGAAGCCGATGACATTGCCGCCATAGAGCCTAAGGTGATGGCTGGGCGCACGGAACCCGTGGCGGCAATCGGTGTGACGGGCCGCGTGTCAGCCATCGATTTCGCCGCCTTGAGTCGTTCGTTGTTAGCGCAAGCGCAGCAAGCCAATTCCGCCTTGGACGTACAGTTGGGTAATGCGGTGGAATCTCTGACGACAACCACTGATGGCTATCGGTTGCAGACCGCCAAGGGCGTCTGGTATGCCCGCGCCGTGGTGGTGTGTGCGGGCGGACACAGCTTGCTGTACGCCCAGCGTATGGGGTATGGGCATGAGTACACCTGCTTGCCGGTGGCCGGTAATTACTACGTGGCGGCCAGTTGTCTACAAGGTAAGGTGTATACCTTGCAGAACGACAAGCTACCTTTTGCCGCGGTGCACGGCGACGCCGATGTACTCGACTTGACGCAAACGCGCTTTGGCCCCACGACATGGCCCATTCGCCGCTTAGAGCGCTACCTGAGTACATCGAAACGCGACTTCAGTGCGGTAGAGGGGGCGCGTAACGTGGCGCCACGGGCGCTTTGGAAGTGGTTTAAAGACGGCGATTTGCGCCCCTTTATGCTGCGCAATCTGATGTATCAGATACCCGGTTTACGGCGCTACAGCTTCTTACGTCAGGCACGCAAAGTCGTCCCTGAATTGAAGCGCAAAGATCTGTCGCGCGCTGTCGGTGTTGGCGGTTTACGGCCACAGTTGATTGAGCGAGCGACCATGAATCTAGTGCCCGGTGAGGTCCGTATGGATACCGGAGTGGGCCTGATTTTCAATATGACGCCATCGCCCGGTGCAACCAGTTGTTTGGGCAATGCGTGGCGAGACACGCAGAGCATCGGCAAGGTGTTGGGCTTAACCGTAGCAGCCGATAAGGTGCAGAAAGAATTGATGGACGGTGACGGCGCTGCTTGAGACTCCTTAATGGAGGGCTGGGGTGGTGACAAAGGTCACTCGTTTTCGACCTCCGTTCTGACGACAATGAGGGCATGACTATAGACTTTCCTCGTAACCGCCTGTCAGCCTATCCCTGGTGGCACTACAAAGCTTGGCTGCCTGACGACCATCCGTTCTTTCTCGATTGGATGGTGCCTGGCATGTTGGCTGTGCATCTGGCCGTATTTTGGTTGGGTTTGTTGTGGCCCGGTTTTACGGTCGAACGCCTGACCATTCTCTTAACGGTCAGCGTCGTTGCGCCCGTGCTCCTGTTTGCCGGGTTGTGGCAAAAGGGCGCTGGGCGTTTGTTCTTCGTCTTCGCTATGTTAGCGATCTGTCTGTTTACCCTGCCGTTTACCGAAGCCGGGTATGTCTTTCTTTTGTTCAGTCTCACGTTCTTGTCGCGCGCGCGCCAAAAGTTGCCAGCCTTCATTACGCAACTGGTCGTGTTAAGCATCGCGGTGGGCTACGGCTTCCATCTCGGAATGAGTGGCTTGCTGCTCACCATTGTCTTCTTCTTGGCAGTGTTTGGTGGCTTGATGGACGAAGTGTTCATTCGCTACATCGACCAGCATCAAGCCCTACTAAAATCCCAGAATGAAGCGGAAGAGCTGGCGCGCACGGCCGAGCGCGAGCGCATCGCGCGTGACCTGCATGATCTGCTAGGGCACACCCTGTCGGGTATTCGTATTAAGGCTGAATTAGCTGAGCGCTTATTAGAGCGCGACCCAGAGCGCGCACGTCAAGAAATGAAAGACATCGAAAAAGCCGCGCGCGAAAGCCTGCAACAAGTGCGGGCGGCCGTGAGCGGTTACCATCTGGGTGGACTGGCGTTAGAGATCAACTCAGCGCGTAACATCCTATCGTCGGCGGGTGTACGTTTTGTGGCTGATACCGACGCACCGGTGCCGGAAGAGCTAGAGCCCGTGTTAGGACAAGTGTTGCGCGAAGGCGTGACCAATATTGTCTGTCACGCCAACGCTTCGGAAGCCCAGCTGACCATTTCGCATAAGGACGGTCGTTTGCAGATGCAATTGCGTGACAACGGTTGCGGGCTGAGCGGCCCCGCCGGTAACGGCATCATGGGTATTCGTACACGTGTGCAAACGGCGGGTGGCTTGGTGCGTTGGCACAGCGATGGCGGTACGGTAATGGCTGTAGCCTTTCCCATAGACAAAGACCAAGTGGTCGGGGTGGCGGTGCTGTCATGAGTCAGCCCATTCGTATTTTGCTGGTTGAGGATCAAATGCTGATTCTCGGTGCCTTGTCGGCGTTGTTGGACATGGAACCGGACATGACCGTGGTTGGGCAGATGGCCGATGGCCAGCAAGCGTGGGAGTTCCTTCAACGCAATACCGTTGATGTGGTACTGACCGACATCGAGATGCCGAACATGGGTGGCCTTGAGCTGGCCCGCAGGATGCGTGAGCACAGTCCTGACACCGTAGTGGGGGTGATCACCACCTTTGCTCGTAGTGGCTACCTGAAGCGCGCGCTGGACAGCGGTGTGCGTGGTTACATGCTGAAAGACACACCCGCCGAGCAACTGGCCGCCTCTGTACGACGTATGCTGGCCGGTGGGCGCGTGATCGATCCCGAATTGGCGGCCGAAGCGCGCCAAGTGGTTGACCCTTTGAGTGACCGAGAGCGGCAGGTATTGAAGCTGGCGGCAGAAGGCTTAACCACCGCAGCTATCGCCGCCAAGATATTTCGCTCCGAGGGCACGGTACGCAATTATCTCAGCGAGGCGATCAGTAAACTGGGCGCAAGGAATCGGGTAGATGCGGCGCGGATTGCCCGCGATCAAGGCTTCCTATAGTCACTTCTTTGCCTTTGAGGCTTTTAAATCCAGGCAAGAACGGTCGTTTTAGCTGTGCCCGCCGTGCATCACATCCTGCATGCTTCTTGAGAGCTGCGTCAGCTCTTCAGCCTGCACTTTCAGTGCTTTCTGGCTTTCAATCAGGGCGGCGGCGGAGTGCGTTTGCTGCTGACTGATGTCAGACAGTTCACTGCTCGACTGCGCCATTTCCACCAATTCACGATTCTGCTCGACGATCTGTGCACTGACGGATTCGATAGACTGGCTGATGCTGGTCACAGACGTCAGTACGCGAGTCAGGGTCTCGCGTGCGGTGCCCACCACGGTAATGCCACTGTCGATGTCGGCGATGCTTTGATTCAACAAAGTGCGGATTTCATTGGCCGATGTGTCGGATTTCTGTGACAAATTTCGCACCTCGTCCGCTACTACGGCAAAGCCGCGTCCGGCTTCACCGGCGCGGGCCGCTTCGATGGCTGCGTTCAAGGCCAACAAGTTGGTTTGCTGCGCAATGTCATTGATCAGGCGGGTCGCCACTTCAATGCGGTCATTGTTGTCTTTAATTTGATCCATGCTGCTCACCACGGCTTCCATCGCGCTCGCGCTTTCGGTGCTGTCGGTGGAGGCGGTGGCGGCTTCACGATTAATTCTCTGGACCAATTCATTGCCTTCGCTCAGCGACGCCGATACTTGATTCAGACGGTCATTAAAAAAGGTCGCGGCTTCAGCCAATTGCTGTGACTGCTCTTGGATGCTCTGGCTGTGCTCTTGCACCGAACCCTGCAGTTCACTCAGATGTGCGCCGCCCTCGTACAGATGGCTTACACTCGATTCGGCCTGTTCAAGCACAGCACTGAGGTGTTGCGAGTTGCGACTCGCTTCGGCGGCACTCACTTCTGCGGCGGCTAACGCCTCACGAGTCGACTGCATGGCGTTGTTGCGCACCTTCAGGCTAATACTCTGCATCACCCAGACCATGATCATTGGTAGGAGGTAGCCTGACCAGGTTTCCACGCGCAATGCTCGGGCATCGAGTTCGAGACTGGGTACATATGCACCGGACACATCACGACTGATCATAAACACCAAGGCCAACACAAATACGATGGTCCAGCCGAAAGCCGAGCGAGCGTCGGCCATAAAGTAGGTGCCAACGACCAGCGCGATGAGCCAGAGAATGTGCGGCGAGTCGATGCCGCCTGTTTGAAATACCATGTTGATGGCATGCACGGCAAAACCGGTCAAGGTCACGTTGATGGTCACGACCGTTGGGGCGCCGATCTTCATCAAAGTACTGGCGGTCAGGGTTAGACCCAGCAGCACCAACGAACTCAGCACCAAGGGCGCCACACCGTAACCGTTCCATTTCAAAAAGCTGTAAAGGGCGATGACCACGCCAAAGAAAGCAAACACCAGCACCATGTTTTCTTGCGGGTGCTGACCGTCTTGAAAGTCCTTTCCTTGGGGAGTAAATAAACGCACGTACAACTTGATGGGATTCATTGCAGACAACCAATAATAATTTTTATTGGGTTGAGTATAGTTTGTACAGCGCGGCGAGGTGAACGTTGGTGTGCGAGTGCCTGCCCAAGCAGCCAGACTCAAGTGCAGAAGTGCGACATTGCTGACAGGAATTCAGGAATGCCACACTTCTGTTAGACGGTCAAAGAAAAACCATCAGCAGCAACGCACCGAGTACTACGCGATAAATCACAAAAGGCTGCATGCCGATGCGTTTAATAAACGCCAAGAAATAATGGATGCAGGCATAGGCGCTGACACCCGAAATCACCGTACCCCAGAACATAGCCGTCCAGTCAATGGCCTCCTGAGCCTGCATCAGCCCCCAGACTTCTAACAGGCCAGCCAACGTGATGACGGGGATGGACAGCAGGAAGGAAAAACGTGCCGCGCCTTCGCGGCTCATACCGACCAACAGTGCTGCTGTCATAGTGATACCAGAGCGTGAGGTGCCGGGAATCAATGCCAAGGCTTGCGCCAAGCCTATCCACACAACGTCTTTCCACGTCATTTGGTGCTCTGAACGCGTACCACGCTGCCGCCAGTCCGCCCAGCCCAGCACCAAACCAAAGACGATCAGCGATACCGCCAAGATGATGGGCGAGCGCAAATGGGTTTCGATGGCGTCTTTGAACACCAGTCCCGCCAAACCGACCGGAATAGTCCCGAGAATGACCGCCCACGCCAGTTTGCTGTCGGCATCTAAACTGCGTTGAGTAACGGAGCGTGTCCACGCCACCGTCATATTGATCAGGTCACGGCGAAAATACAGCACCACGGCTGACAGGCTGCCCAAATGCAGAGCGACGTCGAAGGCGAGCCCTTGATCGTCCCAGTCGCTCAGTACCGGCACCAAGATAAGATGCGCCGAACTGGATACGGGCAGAAACTCGGTAATACCTTGAATCAACCCCAGCAGGAGTACTTGTAGCCATTCCATGTGGTAAACCTGTCAAATAATCGTGCGCCGAACAATAGGGAAATTGGCCGTCTGTGGCAAGCCAGTGAATGTTTTGAACTCAAATGAAACACAGTCAGCATGAACTCCAAGACCAAAAACGTGCTGAGCGAAGGGCTGGCAAGGCAAATTTGGTTGAAACAGCGGAGCTTACACCTTGTAAGTGAGCATTTTGAAACCGAATTTAACGCTGTCAGCACGAGCTCAGCGTGTTTTTAGGGACGCATCATGTGAACACCACGAGCGATATCGTAGGGCTTAAACACCCCCGTGTCTAAAATCCATGCCGTCACCAACTCAGCCGGGGTCACATCAAAGGCCGGGTTCCATACTGGCGCGTCCTTTGGCGCCCAACTGACCGAGCCAAAAGCCCCGCTTACGCCACGTACTTCATTAGGGTCGCGTTGTTCGATGGGAATGTCTGCGCCGGACTGACACTGCGGATCGACCGTGGTGTAGGGCGCTACGACATAAAAGGGTACATTGTGATGGTGGGCCAGTACAGCCAACATGTAAGTACCCACTTTATTGGCAAAATCGCCGTTGGCACAGATGCGGTCGGCACCGACCATGACTTTGTCCACACGGCCCGCAGCCATCAGGCTGGCCGCCATGCTGTCGCAGATCAGTTCGTAGGGGATGCCCAAGTCGCCCATCTCCCACGCCGTCAGTCGGCCGCCTTGCAACAGGGGTCGCGTTTCATCGACAAACACCGTCAGGCGTGTGCCGCGTTGATGGGCAATGGCCAATGCGCCAATGGCCGTACCAACGCCAGCGGTCGCCAGCGCACCGGTATTGCAATGCGTGAGTACGCGGTCGCCATCGGCCAGCAAGTCAGCGCCGCGTTCCGCCATGCGTTGACAGAGCGCGCGGTCTTCAGCAAACAGTTCGGCGGCGCGTTGGCTCAAGGCTTCTGGTCCGGCGGCAAAAGTCTTCGCCATTTCATCTAGGCAGTACATCAAGTTGACGGCGGTAGGGCGTGTGGCCCGTAAGCGCTCACTCATTGCCGACCATTCAGTGACTGGATACTCGGTGGCGTAGCGCGCCAGTACCAGTGCGGCGCTCAAACCAATCAAGGGCGCACCGCGAATAGCCAGAGATTTCACCGCCGCTTGCCATTGTTCTGGGGTGTCGCAAGGTTGCCAGACTTCCTGCTGCGGCAGTTGAGTCTGGTCGAGGTATTCAATATGGTTGCTGGTTACACGCAGGCTGCGGGCCTGTAGATCCTGCATTGGGACAATCCTCAGGTTTAACAACGGCAGATTGAGAAAGAGGGGTTTTATAGACACCCCTCAGTTAACGGGCAAAATGATATCATATACAATGCTTCGAATATTTGATGGGAGCCAATATGACCACGCAAGAAGAATTGCTCGATGCCATCGCATGGGTGGCGGCACAAGGCTGGACGCCTGCCACCGGTGGCAATTTTTCGGCGCGCGTACCACAAGGGTATTTGGTCACCGCATCAGGGCGCGACAAGACACGCATCCAAGCCGCCGATTTGCTGCTGTGTGACGCCGTTGGCTTAGTGCTGGATGGCACAGGCGTGCCGAGTGCCGAGAGTGAATTGCATGCCGCGCTTTATGGCATGGACGACACCATCGGCTGTGTACTGCACACGCACTCGGTCGCCGCTACTGTGTTGTCGCGTCGCCACCCCGAGGGTGTAATATTTGCCGGCTTCGAGATGCAAAAAGCCCTGTCCGGAAATCGCACTCATGACGCCAGCATTACCTTGCCGGTGGTGCCTAACTCACAAGTCATGGCAGACATCGCCGCAGAGGTTCAAGCACAATGGCCCATGTCATGGGGTTTTCTGGTTGCCGGGCATGGTTTGTATGCGGTCGGTGAAGACGTTGCGACCTGTCGGCGACATTTAGAAGGCTTGGAATTCTTGCTGGCCTGCGTATTGGAGGAAGAAAGATGGCAACGTTAACGATCCCCGGCGTCCAAGCCATCGTCACCGATATTGAAGGCACCACCACCGACATCGCCTTTGTGAAAGACGTATTGTTTCCCTACGCTTATGAGGCTTTACCTGAATTCGTGCGTACGCACAGCACAGAGCCTGTTGTAGCGGCAGAACTGGCAGCGGTGCGCCAAGAAATGGGTCAGTCGGATGCATCGTTAGACGCAGTGATTGAGCAGTTGCTGCATTGGATAGACACCGATCAAAAAGTCACACCCCTGAAAGCCCTGCAAGGCATGGTGTGGATACAGGGCTACGAAACCGGTGACTTCACCGCGCATTTGTACGACGACGTCGCGCCTTCTTTGCAGCGTTGGGCCTCGGAAGGCAAAGCGTTGTATGTGTATTCTTCAGGTTCTGTGCAAGCGCAGAAATTGTTGTTTGCCCACACTCCAGCGGGAGATCTTACGCCGCTGTTCAGTGACTATTTTGATACCCAAATAGGGCATAAACGGGAATCGGCGGCGTACGCACACATCGTGCGGCAGATTGGCCGTCCGGCCAATACAATTCTGTTCTTGTCTGATATCGTGGAAGAATTGGATGCGGCGCGCCAGGCGGGTATGCAGACGGTGCAACTGGTGCGGCCCGGCACCGAGCCGACGAACGAACACGCCACAGTGACCGACTTTTACCAGCTTGTTTTTTAGCTGCCCTTATTAGGAGTGCTTTGATGTCTCACCTTAAAGTCTATGCCCACGATGACCCCGCCAGGTTGCTATTAGATACCGACGACAGCTATCACATTCGCACTGAACTCAGTACCGTCGGCGTGCAGTTTGAACAATGGCAGACGCCACACGAACTGACCGCTGACGCCAGCAACGAAGACATCATTGCGTTGTATCAGAAAGACATTGATCGCCTGAAAGCCGACGGCGGCTACCAAACGGTTGATGTGGTGCATATGGTGCCCGATCATCCAGAGCGCGAAGCGTTCCGGCAGAAATTTTTGGATGAGCACCGCCATAGTGAAGATGAAGTGCGGTTCTTCGTAAAAGGGCAGGGACTGTTTTGCCTGCACTTGGGTAACAAGGTGTTTCAGGTGTTGTGTGAACGCAACGACCTCATCAGTGTTCCCGCTAATACACCACACTGGTTTGATATGGGGCCAACGCCTGAGTTCACCGCCATTCGGTTGTTCAATAATCCGGACGGTTGGGTAGCGAATTTCACCGGTACCGACATCGCCCGGCGTTTCCCGCTGTTCGATCAGTTTTAGGCGGTATTTGGCGCAGTGTTCAAAACCTCTACCCGCATTAATAAGTACATCAGTGAAAGTGGTCTGTGTTCGCGTCGCGACGCCGACCGCTACATTGAGCAAGGCAATGTGTTCATTGATGGACGCCGCGCCACTACCGGTGACCAAGTGGTGCCGGGCAGTGTGGTTAAGGTCAATGGTCAGGTCATTGAACCGCAAGAAGCGGAAGACCTGATTCTGATCGCGCTCAATAAGCCCGTAGGTATCGTCAGCACCACCGAGAGCAGCGAGAAAGACAACATCGTTGATTTCGTGCAGCACAGCGTGCGGATTTTTCCCATCGGGCGGCTCGACAAAGACTCCCAAGGTTTAATCTTTCTGACCAATAACGGTGACTTGGTTAACAAGATGCTGCGCGCCCATAATCACCATGAAAAAGAATACGTGGTTACGGTGAACAAGCCGGTGACCGATGAGTTCATTGCCGGCATGGCGAACGGCGTACCCATACTGGGTGAGGTCACCAAGAAGTGCAAAGTACGCAAAGCCTCGGCAGACAGCTTCAATATTGTGTTGGTGCAAGGGCTTAATCGGCAGATTCGTCGTATGTGCGAGCACTTCGGTTATGACGTCGTGCGGCTTGAGCGCGTGCGCATCATGAACGTTTCATTGAAAGGCTTGCCGGTGGGTGATTGGCGTGATCTCACCCCCAAAGAGCTGAAAACGCTGTTTGGTATGTTGGCAGAGTCGGAAGGCAATGCCGCCACTCCGGCCGGTAAATCACGACGTAACCGCAAACCACCCGGTAAGGCCAAGCATAGTCCGCATAAAACCGGTCGCACTGACTCGCGACCAACTTCCTCCCCCAAGGGTGGCAAACCTCCCCAGGGCGGTAGGCCAGCCAGTCGCAAGAAGAGGCCTGCGACATCCGGCTCGAAATCCCGATCGACACCCAAGCCGAATCGAGCCCCCAAAGGCTGACGACTGTCCGAAACTGTGTTCGAGTTCGGAAACCGTTCGATTGGGACGGCTCAGGGAGACTTAATGAACAATGCCTAGGCTCATATTGAGTTCGCGTGCCGGTGCGGCGCGCTCGAACTTGGCTAGAAAAGTCCGAGGACAGAACCTGAATAAGAAGGCACTATAGGACGCAGTCACGTTGCACGGAGAGCGTTATGACGATCAGGCACATCAAGTATGGGTTGTTGAGTGTGTTTGTGGCCTTGCTGGCTACCATTACTGGCGTTGGTTGGTTTCATGCTACCAAGCCTTTACCTGCGGGTTTGAATTACACAGGCGAGTTACGCCCGGCGCATCATGTAAAATTCTTGGCTGATGTGACCTATGTTGATGATGCAGGCGAACGGCACACTGAGCAGACCATCTTCGATGAAATATTTGGCTTAATCGACGCGGCCGAACATTTTTTGCTGCTCGATATGTTTCTGTTCAACAGCTTCCAAGGGGCGTCATCCGAACGGCATCGTGCACTGTCCTCGGAACTGACCGAGCGATTGCTGGCGCGACGTGCCGCACACCCCGATATGCAAATCGTCGTCATTACTGACCCGATCAACATGCTCTATGGCAGCATAGAATCAAC
This sequence comes from Natronospirillum sp., assembly GCA_049115955.1. Taxonomy (GTDB): domain Bacteria; phylum Pseudomonadota; class Gammaproteobacteria; order Pseudomonadales; family Natronospirillaceae; genus Salinispirillum. The sequence goes on along the minus strand of JAGDZJ010000017.1, from coordinate 94,919 downwards.
TATTATCGAGCGTCTCGAAGCCGCCAATGTCGATGTGGTGATCACCCATTTGCCGGATTTACGTGACAGCAATCCCGTCTTCTCAGCGTTGTGGCGTACTTTGATTGCGCCTTGGGGCGTCGGGCCAGGACAGGCCATCGAAAACCCCATAGGCGCTGGTCGCATCTCGCTGCGCAGCTATTTATCGTTGGTTAATTTCAAAGCGAATCACCGCAAATTAATGATTGCCGATAATGGTGATCTATACGTGGCCGTAGTGACCTCCGCGAACCCGCACGATGCCAGCAGTGCTCACGGTAATGTCGCTCTGCGGTTCACTGGCCCGGCAGTGGCCGATCTATTGGAAACCGAACGAGCGGTGTTGGCATTTTCTGGCGGTCCAGACTTGAATGTCGTGATTCCAACCGATGCTGAGCCCGCGGACGAGCGCCTGCAGGTGTTAACGGAGCGGGCGATTAAGCAGGCGTGGCTGGACACAGTGGGGCGCACCAACAGTGACGATCTGGTTGACGTAGCGGCGTTCTATTTAGCGGATCGCGACATTGTGGCGGCATTGATGGCGGCACAATCGCGAGGGGTGACGCTGCGTGTGTTGTTGGACCCGGCGAAAGACTCCTTTGGGCGAGAAAAAAAAGGTATTCCTAATCGCCAGACTGCACTAGCGCTGCACGAAGCAGGCGTGCCGGTACGTTGGTGTGCGACGCACGGCGAGCAGTGCCACAGCAAGTTTCTGCAAGTGCGTTATGTCAATGGAGACAGTGTTCTGTTGCTGGGTTCGGCGAATCTGACCCGGCGCAATCTCGATAACTATAACCTTGAAACCAACGTCTTAATGGAAAGTACTACCGACAGCCGGATTATGCGTGATGCGGTAAGATGGTTTGACCGCTATTGGTATCAGGTGCCTGGGCAGCAACTGAGTACTGAGTACGCCGCTTATGCAGATGATGGTCAATGGCGGCAGGTTTTGTATTGGTTGATGGAGCGTTGGGGGTTCAGTACCTTTTAAGCTCTTTAATGCAACTTTTCTGTATAATAGTCGCGTTTTTTATACCTTTATCAAAGTAGCTCTTACAGAACGTTTGCCACAGCTCTTATCACTAGAACAGGATGCTAATATGAGTGCGTTACCGAATTGCCCCGCCTGCCAAGCTGAATACACCTACGAAGACGGTCTGATGTTTGTTTGTCCATCCTGTGGCCACGAATGGGCGCAAGCCGCTACCGGAGAGCAAAGTGACGATAAGGTGTTCCGTGACGCTAATGGCACGGTATTAGCGGACGGTGATACCGTGACCGTGATTAAGGATCTCAAAGTCAAAGGCAGTTCGTCGGTGGTTAAAGTGGGCACTAAGGTGAAGAACATTCGCTTGGTCGATGGAGATCACGATATCGACTGTAAGATCGATGGTATCGGCGCGATGAAGTTGAAAACGGAGTTTGTGAAGAAAGTGTAGTCGGGCTACAAACGTTAAGAGAAGCCGTCAGAAGGGCATAAAAGCCCTTCTGATCAGAGAGCTACTGCGGAAACCACACAGGATCGGTCAGTCGTCGTCGGGTGACTCTGCCGCTTGCAAGCGTTCTTGGCGTTCCCGCTCTTCTTCGATGGTGGCTTGAATCTCAGCCAATACACCGTCGATGTCGGCTTCGTGTTCGTCTTCCGGGTGTTCGCCGGTGAGCGGATAGTCGGGGTGCAGTTCGCCTTCTTCATACAGCGCCCACATTTCTTGGGCGTAGCGCGCCTTCAGTAATTCGGGGGCAAACTGGCCGTAGTAAGCGTTCATGTTCTCCACGTCGCGCAACAACATGGCTTCAGCTTGGTTGTTCGCGGCGGCATCAACGGCTTGCGGAAGGTCGATGATCACCGGACCGTAGTCGTCGACCAGTACGTTAAATTCTGACAAGTCGCCGTGGATCAGTCCGGCACACAGCATACGCATGACGTAATGCATCATCAGCGCGTGGTCTTCGAGCGCTTGTTCGTGGGTCAACACTACTTCGCTCAAGCGGGGCGCGACGTTACCCTCGTCGTCGGTCACCAGTTCCATCAACAAAACGCCGTCGACGCAACCATAGGGTTCCGGTACGCGGACACCAGCGGCGGCCAACTTATACAACGCATCGACTTCCGCGTTCTGCCAACTGGCTTCTTGCTGTTGACGACCAAACTTCGAACCTTTTTCCATGGCGCGGGCACGGCGGCTGCTACGGTCTTTGCGACCTTCACGGTAAGTGACGGCTTTTTTAAAGCTGCGCTGCGCTGCGTCTTTGTAAACTTTGGCGCAGCGAATGTCGTCGCCACACCGCACCACAAACACGGCTGCTTCTTTACCGCTCATCAAGGGGTACAGCACCTCATCTATTAGGCCGTCGTCGACCAGAGGTTGGAGTCTTTTGGGGATTTTCATGCGGTCCTTGATGCGCAGTGGAGTTAAGGCGGAGAATACAGCAAATGGAGGCTTTACACGATGTCTGAAACAGAGAACATGCTCGGCGGCTCGCACTACAACCCGATGGCGCGAGAACTGACGCAAGCACGTCATCGCGCCAGTGATCTGTGCCGGGAATACAATCAAACTCGGTCGTTCGAAACGTTAGAGCGCAAGCGTATTCTCAAGGAACTGTTAGGGGCTGGCGGTAATTCGGCGCGTATCGCACCGCCGTTTCAGTGTGATTATGGCGCGCAGATATTGCTCGGCAAGGGCGTGTTTTTCAATGTGAATTGCGTGGTGCTCGACGCGGCAGAAGTACGCATTGGCGCCAACACTCTGATCGGCCCCGCCGTGCAGATTTACACCGTCTTACACCCGATGGACGCCGCAACTCGTCGAACGCATGCCGAAAGAGCGCTGCCCGTGACCATTGGCGATGATGTCTGGATCGGCGGCGGCGCCATTATTTGCCCCGGCGTTATTATTGGTGCGCGCACGGTAATCGGGGCAGGGAGCGTGGTGACGCGTGACCTGCCTGCGGACGTCTTTGCGGCTGGCAACCCCTGTCGAATAGTACGGCCGCTGGGAGGTGAAGCGCCCAATACCTAGGTCTTCGGCGAAACTCGGTATTTTTTACTACACTCTGGTGGAAGCGTTTGCGCGCCGAATATTCCACTACAGGTAATTAATGACTGAGGCCAACCACTCAAATGCGACCTTCTTCGAGCTCGTTTCAGCATTGTCGACGGCTTTCGTCACGGCAAGGCATGATGAGCTCAGTGTCGTCAATCAGCGGGCGCTAGCGGTCATCGGGCACTATTTTAATGCTGACCGCACCTACATCTTTGAGTTTTCTGCTGATCGGACGCGAGCTGATAATACCTATAAATGGTGTGCGCCGAGCGTCACTCCTCAATTGGAACATTTACAGAATATCATCACTGCAGACTTCGGTGTTTGGTTAGAGCCTTGGGTGCGTGGTGACGTGGTGCAAATCGCTGATGTCTTGGCGTTGCCCGAGGGTAGCCCGGAGCGTGTATTGATGGAACCGCAAGGCATTCGCTCCGTCATTATGCTGCCACTGCACAGCAGTGATGGCTTATTGGGCATGTTCGGTATTGACCTCGTGCGTGCGCAATACGTTTGGACAGAGGAGGAAGTGGCTGCCTTAAAGCTGGTGGCCGGTAATATATGCGGTAGCTTGTTGCGCGGGCGGACTGAACAACAACTGCGCACGCTCGCGTTGTACGATCCGGTGACCGAACTGCCTAACCGTCGTTATTTTGGTGCGCTGGTAGCCACGCATTCGGCAGAGGCGAGGAACGCAGACGGTCTAAGCGCTCTTCTCTTGCTGGACCTCGATCATTTCAAAACCTTGAACGACAGCCACGGGCATCAGTACGGTGATATGTTGCTGGTGGAGCTAGCGCGCCGTTTGAGCGCGCTATGCAGGTGTGTGGCCAAGTGTTCAGTTTAGGAGACATCGAACATCGTATTTCGTTGAGTGTAGGCGCGTGTGTCTTTCATGCCCTGAATGAACCGGTCGATGTGTTATTGAAACACGCCGAAATTGCCATGTATCAGGCCAAGGCGGCGGGGCGGGATACGCTGCGCTTTTATGACTCCGCCATGCAAGCACAAGCCAATGCGCGGGCGACGATGGGCCGCGAGTTGCGCACGGCAGTCGAAGACCGTCAGTTTGTTTTGCACTACCAACCGCAGTTTGATTTGGAGTCACGCTTGATCGGCGCGGAAGCTTTGCTGCGTTGGCAACATCCAACCCGAGGGTTAGTGGGGCCATTAGACTTCATTCCCTTTGCTGAGGAGGAAGGGCTGATTATTCCCATTGGGCATTGGGTGCTGAATCAAGCCTGCCAGCGGCTGGCAGCTTGGGCGGGCATGCCGGCATTTAAAGGAGTGTGTATTTCGGTCAACATCAGCTTAAAGCAGTTCCGGCAGGCCGATTTCGTTGACCAAGTACGTGGGGCGCTGGCCACTTCAGGGGCCGATGCATCCTGTTTAAAACTGGAAATCACCGAGAGCTTACTGGCGGTAGACATTGCCGATGTCATTGAGAAGATGCTGCTGCAAGCGGAGGGCGTGGGCTTTTCACTCGATGATTTTGGCACCGGATACTCGTCGCTGAGTTACCTCAAACATCTGCCGCTGACCGAAGTAAAAATAGACAAAAGCTTTGTGAAGGACATTTTGCACGATACCAGCGACGTTGCCATTGCAAAAATGGATGTCGCCTTAGCTGATTGCATGGGGTTGAGCGTGATCGCTGAGGGCATTGAAAGTGCCGCACAGCGAGACATGCTGGCCGAACTGGGTTGCCATGGTTTTCAAGGCTTCTGGTTCAGCAAACCGCTCGATATTGACCAATTTGAACAGCGCTTTGGGCGCTGAGGTCACCGGAGACTGCTTGTTTTGCTGATCTGGGTCAGCGCCGCTCCCTTGAGACATTCTTAGGTAAACCCTACTATGTTTTATTAACGGAATGACCCAAGGAGTGATTGTGGCAAAACCTGAGCGCGCACCCCAAAAAGCGTCCGTGAGCATGCTTGCTCAATCTCGTTCGGTGATCCAGTGGGTGATGTTTTATGCCCTGCTATGGGCACTGCTGTCTGCGGGTGGCGGTTGGTACTTGGGCATTTTCGTAGCGCCCGCAGCGGCGCTACTGACGGTTCGTTTGGACCTTCGTATGCCGCGTGTACAGTGGCGTCATCTACCGAGTTTTCTATTCTTTATCGGGCGTGAAGTCGTGGTTGGCGGTTGGGATGTCGCTCGTCGCGTGTTTACGCCCAATCTGCCGCTGTCTCCCCGCTGGACACACTACACCTTTACCGTGCAGCGACCGCGTGTGCGTTTAGCGGTATCCGCCTGCATTGGCCTGATGCCGGGAACTCTGTCGTCCGGTGTGCAGGGTGACCGGATGGCGGTGCATGTGCTGGATGATCAGCGCGAGTGGACGAAGGCCATTCACACACTGGAGAATTATCTGGACCAGATGTTTCCGGGAGACTCATTGTGATGTGGCTCGCGACGCTCCTTTTGCTGACGATTTTTGTGGGCCTTTATCGTGTGGTACGCGGACCAACTGCGGTTGATCGATTGATGTCCATTCAATTATTCGGCACGGCGGGTGTCGCCATCATGCTGATTCTGGCCCAAATGGAAGATGCACCGGCCTTACGCGACGCAGCCTTGGTCTTGGCGTTACTGGCGGCCGTGGTGTCGGCTGCTCTGGTGCAGTATCTGCGGAGAAGCGAGCATGAGTGATGTGCTGCATTGGGTCAGCGGGTTGTTCTTTGTTGCCGGTGGCTTTTTCTTTGTAGCCGGTACGCTAGGGCTGCTGCGTTTCCCTGATGTCTTCAGTCGTCTACACGCGGTGACCAAAGCTGACACGCTTGGGTTTGGTCTGGTGGTGATCGGTTTGAGTCTGCGCGCCGACAGTCTGCAAGCGGTGGTGATTATGCTGTTGGTGTGGGTGTTGGTATTGGTCTCAGGAGCAACGGCCGGCCAATTGCTGGCGCGCTATGCCCGCGAAGACGATGGCACCCTGAAGGAGGATGTGGATGGCGCCGACTGAGTGGCTGTTTGATGGCGTGTTGGGGTTGTTGGTTGTCGTATTGGCTGGCGCTGTGCTGTATGCCCGTACGTTGTACTCCAGCATTGTGCTGTTCATTGCTTTCGGTCTGCTGTTGGCCGTGGTGTGGGCACGCTTGGGTGCAGCCGATTTAGCTTTAGCGGAAGCGGCCATTGGCGCAGGTCTGACGGGTGCTTTGTTATTAGCGGCACTGTCGCAGGCTTCGACGACCCCCTTTGCCGAACAACGCAGCGCCAACTGGACGCGTCAGCGTTGGCCAGCAACGGTGTTGGCGTTGCTCGTCGGCCTATTGCTGGTGCGGTCATTGCTGGGGTTGGAACACATTGCCGAGCCCGGTTTAACGCGAGCCGTTACGCAGAATATGGCAGACTCTGGTGTCGGGCACCCCGTCACGGCGGTGCTGCTGAATTTCCGTGCTTGGGATACGTTACTCGAATTGGTGGTCTTGCTGTTGGCTCTTTTAGGTGTGCGCCAATTGGCGACCAAACCCTTGGTGATTGCCACGCCTTGGGCGCTCCTGCAAGCATGGAGCCGCATGTTGGCGCCGCTGGCCGTGTTATTGGGCGGGTATTTGTTGTGGCGCGGGTCTGATTATCCCGGCGGGGCTTTTCAGGCCGGTGCGCTGTTGGCCGCTGGGGCCGTCATTCTGCGTTTGAATCATCTTCTGCCGCCGGTGCGTTGGTCGTCTTGGCTGGTGCGCATCCTGGTTTTATTCGGCGTAGCGGTGTTCCTCACAGTCGCTGTTTTCACCTACTGGCTGGGTGCCGGCTGGCTTAATTACCCGTTTCAATACAGTGGTTTGCTGATTTTGCTGATTGAAGTCGCGGCTACGGTGTCCATTGCGACCACTCTGACGTTGTTGGTGGTCGGGGAGCCAGACGAGGTGAGGGCATGACGCCGGTGATGTTTTGGCTGGGGATTGGCATCGTGCTGTTCGTACTGGGTCTGCACGGTGTCTTGCTGGCGCGCCACGCCATTCGCCGCATCATCGCCATTAACATCATGGGCAGTGGGGTGTTTCTGGTCATGGTGGCGTTGGCGGCACGCGGGGAAGTCCGCGATCCGGTATTGCACGCCTTGGTGGTGACAGGGCTCGTGGTTGCCGTCAGCGCCACGGCGTTCGCCTTGCGGCTGGCAACTGCGGCGCAGTACGATGACAAAAAAGCGCGGGAGCCGAAAGCATGACCTACGCGCTCATCAGCCTGTTATTACCCTTACTGACTGCGCTGCTGCTGTTACTCACCGGGTCACGTCATGGCATCTGGGTCATTCTGGCCAGCGCGCTGAGTTTGGTGGCAGCGGTTTTTGCGCTGCTGTCGGTGATGGACGGCGGCGTGCAGTTCTTAGCGCTCGGTGGCTGGGAAGCGCCATTGGGTATTCGTTTTCATCTCCAGCCCGTTGCGGCTTTGTTATTGGTGTTCACGGCACTCATTCATCTGCTGGTGGCGGTGTACGCGGAACGCAGTAGCCACAGCCAGACGCGCGACACCGACTATTGGCCGCTGTCGAGTCTTCTACACGCCAGCTTAGCGGCGTTATGGTTGTCGAACGATCTGTTCAACTGGTACGTCACGCTGGAATTGCTCGGCTTGGTGGCGGTTGCCTTGGTGACCTTGTCGGGGCGCAAAGCGTACGGTGCGGCATTGCGTTACCTGTTGCTGTCGCTGGTCGGTTCGCTGTGTTACTTGCTCGGTGTGGCGCTGTTATATGGCCGCTATGGCGTGCTGGATGTGACCCTGTTGGCCGAGCTCACGGTGGCCGATGCCACTACCCAAATGGCGTTGCTGTTGATGACCTTGGGCCTGATGGTTAAGGGCGCGCTGTGGCCGTTGCACCTTTGGTTACCCCCGGCGCATGCCGGTGCACCGACCTCGGTCAGTGCGTTGTTGTCGGCGTTAGTGGTGAAAGGGCCGATTTTCATTCTGTGGGTACTCTGGGCAAAAATCGCACCGCCAGAACTGGGCGTGTCGGCCGGTTGGTTGATGGCCGTCGCAGGTGTGATCGCCTTAACTTCAGCGGGCTGGTCGGCCATTCGCACGCCCTACATCAAGGTGTTGGTAGCCTATTCCACAGTCGCCCAGTTAGGCTACGCCTTGCTGGCGTTGGGGCTGCTGCTGTATTGGCAGGAACCTGAATTAGAAGTCGCCTTGTGGCTGTTCATCATTGCCCATGGGTTGGCTAAGGTCTCGATGTTTTTGGCCGCCGGTGAAATGCAGGCCACCATTGGCACCAAACGTGTAGTGGGGCTGAAAGGCGCGACGGAAACCATGCCGGTGGCCATGTTTGCCTTTGCGGTGGCTGGAGGCAGTTTGATCGGCCTGCCGCCGAGCGGTGGCTTTGTGGCGAAATGGATATTGTTGCAACCCTTGTTTATGGAGCCCGCCAATTGGCCTTGGGCTCTGGGTGTGATGGTCGGCACCTTCGTCAGTGCAGCCTATGTGTTTCGCGTGGTGGCCTTGGCGTTTGACCGGGCAGACCCTGTGCGCACTGACTTCGTGCCCGACCGCTTTGCGCAATGGCTCGCTCTGCTGCCAGCGCTGTTGGTGTGGGGTATGGCGTTGATCAGTCAGCCGCTCATTCAATGGCTGACGGGGGTAAGCGGATGAACTTCGGTTGGACCAGTATTCTGCCGGTGTTGATCGTCCTCAGTTCGTTAGTACCCGGACTCTTGATATTCACCTTGCGCGAAGAGCGGGTGCGCACGCGCACTGTGCTCAATTTAACAGGCGTGGTGCTGAAACTGGCCTTGGTCGGATTGATGCTGTACGGCGTCAGCCAGGGTAGGGACTTCCACTTCGAGTTGCCGTTCTTGCCGTTTGCGCCACTGATTCTGCAGGGTGACGCGTTGTCGTTGCAGTTTGTTAGCTTGTCGTCTGTGCTGTGGCTGGCGACCACAGTGTATGCGATTGGCTATTTAGAAGGCGCTAAGCTGCGCTCACGCTTTTTCGGCTATTTCAGTCTGTGCGTCAGTGCGACGGTGGGGTTGGCGCTGGCGGGCAACCTCGTTACCTTTTTGTTGTTCTACGAGTTGCTGACTTTGGCAACCTTCCCGTTAGTGGTACACCGAGGCACACCAGAGGCCTTGCGTGCGGGCCGCATTTATTTGGCATTCACCATGGGTGGTGGCGTATTAGCGCTGATGGGTGTGGCGTTGCTGCACACCATTGCGGGCAGTCCAGAGTTCGTTGCCGGTGGTTATCTGTCCGGGTTCATTCAAGACTTCAGCCCTGCGCTGATATTGGCCTTTGTGTTGCTGATTACCGGTCTGGGCGTCAAGGCCACGCTGGTGCCTTTGCATGGTTGGCTGCCGCAAGCCATGGTCGCCCCTGCGCCGGTCAGCGCACTGTTGCACGCGGTGGCGGTGGTGAAAGCCGGTGCCTTCGGCATTGTGCGGGTGGTGTACGACGTGTTCGGAGTCGGCACCATGCAGGCCATGCATCTGCATCAGCCCCTGCTTTGGTTGGCGGGAGACACATTGGATGCTGCTGTTACCGGTGCTGTTCACCGCTGCCCTGTCCATTATTGTTGGCGTGCTGTCAGGCACCGAACTGAGTCCGTTGAACTGGGCACAGTTGATTGTTAATCGGGAGTTTGACCTATGACAGGATTTCTATGGTTGATGGTGCCCCTCGCTCCGCTGCTGGGCTTGATGCTATTGGTGGTCTTGCCAGCAATGCGCGACCGCTTAATGCCTTGGTTGTGGTTAGTGTGCCTGCCCGCCTTGTGGATGGTGTGGGCAACACCGGAACCGCTGGTGCTGTCGTGGTTGTGGCCCGGCGCCGAGTGGGGCTTGGGTCAACTCGGCAGTGACACGGTAGGCCGGGCTTTTCTCGGGTTTACGGCACTGTTGTGGGCGGCGGCCAGCGTGTTCAGTTGGGTGAGCCAACGGGAACACCCGCTACGGATGCGTTATTGGATTTTCTGGCTGTTAACTCTTTCCGGCAACCTGTTGTTGATCATCGCGCAAGACGGCGTCAGCTACTACGTTGGCTTCACTCTCATGAGCTTATCGGCCTACGGCTTAATTGTGCACAACGGCGGGCCCGCCCCCCGGCACGCTGGCCGGGTGTACTTACAGCTCGCTATATTGGGTGAAATGCTCATCTATGCCGGGTTGCTGATGCGCATATTTGAAGCGAATGGACTGCTTAATTTGGCCGATTGGCTACCCGCACCGACCAATACATTAACAGCGGCTCTGTTGATCGTCGGCTTTGGTTTAAAGGCCGGGTTTTGGCCCTTGCACGTTTGGTTGCCCTTAGCGCACCCGGCTGCGCCTGCCGCCGCGAGTGCCGTGTTGTCGGGTGCCATGATCAAGGCCGGAGTGCTGGGCTTGTGGCGTTTTCTGCCCGAAGCCGACCCGTGGATACAGCAAATAGCGCCGACGTTAGTCGGCGTGGGTCTGGCCAGTGCTTTCTTTGGTGTTGTGATCGGCCTGTATCAGGTGAAAACCAAATCTGCCTTGGCCTATTCGTCGGTCAGTCAAGTGGGCTACTTGTTGGTCATCATGGCCTTAGCGTGGATGCACCCGGAACAACGAACACTCTGGGGCGGCGTATTAGCGTTGTACGCGGTACATCACGGCCTCGCCAAGGGCGCACTGTTCATGGGCGCTGGAGTGGCGATGCACCAGCGCTTCAATCGCTGGTATTGGGTGTTGATGGCGTTGCCCGCGTTGGCGCTGGTGGGGTTTCCACTGACCAGCGGCGGGGCAGCAAAAACCGCCTTAAAAGCCGCTTTTGACGATACGGCCATAGCGAGTTGGTTGGTATTGCTGACCGCTGGGTCGTTTGGCACAGCCCTGTTGCTGGCGCGCGTGATCTGGTTAACGCAACAGATGCAGCCCTCTGCCGCCAGTGATCCCCAGAATGAATCGGGTACGCATCCGGCCATGCTGGGGTCTTGGGCGCTGGTCTGTGTGATGCCAATCGCCTTGCCGTGGCTGTGGCCGGAGCTGCGCAGCGCCATGATTTACAGTCTATCCATGTACGCCAGCTGGGCGCTGTTGTGGCCGTTGTTGGTCGCGGCTGCGTTGGCTTTCGCCGCGCTTAAATTCGGCTGGCGCACACCGGAAGTACTGCTTCGCCTACGCAGCCCCGCACCCTTGGTGGCGTTCCAAATAAAACGCCTGTTGTCGCCGCGCCGAGGTCAATCTACCGCAAGCCAGAGGGTTTGGTCACCACGGGCTTTGGAGCGCCGCTGGAATCGGTTTTGGCAAAAGGGCACCGTGGCAATGACCGCGTGGGTGTTGATGGTCTTGCTGCTGCTTGGGTGGGCGTGGTAGATACCGCAGGGTGTATGCCTCAAGGCGCGACTTTCGGCCTGCCGTGGAGCGCTGGAGGAATGCCCCGAAAGGCCCGCAGTGATGAGTCTGCTATCTTTCTTCCTTGGCGTTGGTAATAGTGGTTAAATAAGTTTGTAAATGATAACAATTCGTATTACGATTGCAGTGGTTTACGAATTGAGATCATCCCATGCCGAGCACCTTCGAACATCATCCACTGCAGGGCCGGTCGCTGACGGTCGGGTACCGTGACACCCCTATTCTCCAGAACGTCGATTTCCAAGTCACCAAAGGCGAAGTCACCATCTTGGTGGGACCAAACGGTTGTGGTAAGTCGACCCTGCTCAAAGCACTGGCGCGCATTCTCACGCCGCAAAGTGGTCACGTGTTGCTCGACGGAAAAGACATACATCGCAGTAAAACCCGTGAAGTTGCTAAACGGTTGGGCTTGTTGCCGCAGGGGCCTATCGCGCCCGAGGGCCTGACCGTACGTGAACTAGTGGCACAGGGTCGGTACCCGCATCAGTCCTTGCTGCGTCAGTGGACGGCTGCTGACGAGCAGGCGGTAATGGAAGCCATGGAAACCGCACAGGTCAGCGCCTTTGCAGATCGTCCGGTCGACGCCTTGTCCGGCGGACAACGCCAACGCTGCTGGATCGCCATGGTGCTGGCACAGCAGACTGACCTGATTTTACTGGATGAGCCCACCACCTTTCTCGATTTAAAAGTCCAAGTTGACCTGATGAATTTGCTGGTAGACCTGGCCCACAGGCGAGGCCGTACATTGGTGCTGGTGCTGCACGAATTGAACCTAGCCTCGGCTTATGCAGATCGCTTGGTGATGATGCGTGAGGGCGCAGTGGTATGCAGCGGTGCGCCGGAGGACGTATTCACGGGCGACGTATTGAAGGCTGTTTTTGACTTGGACGCGCACGTAGTGCGTGATGAAACGTCGCAACGCCTGCTCTGCGTGCCGCGTGTCGGTGTGGCCCCACAGGCCGTGAAAGCCCAAAAAATAGCGCCCGTGAAGGTAAAAGAGGCACTGTCGGCATGACGCAGGCGGCTACCGATTTGTCGGATGCATCCATAGGGGCGTGCTCGCAATGGCAGCGCAACCTCGCAGGGCTACCTATCGCCTTAGGCGTTTTGGCGCTGTTCTTTGGTTGGCACATCGCTGTGGGGGCCAAGTCGCTGCCGCTGACGACGGTCATGCAAGCGCTTTTAAATTTCGATGATGCCTTGTTTGATCACATGATCGTACGTGACCTACGCCTGCCGCGTGCCATAGTGGCGATGGTGGTGGGTGCCAGCCTCAGTGTTGCTGGTGCGTTGATGCAGGGCGTAACGCGTAACCCCCTGGCTGAACCGGGTATTTTGGGTTTGCTGGCCGGAGCGTCTTTCGCGGTGGTCATGGCGGTGGGTGTGTTCGGCCTGACTTCCACATTATGGTTGCCCGCCGTCGCGGCCTTGGGTGCGTTAATGGCCGCGTTGATCGTATGGGTAATTGCGCAGGGCTCACCCGGCGGGGCAACCCCTCTTACGCTTACGTTAGCGGGTGCGGCGGTTACGCTGTTTCTCGGTGCCATGATCTCCATCGCGCATTTACTGAGCCAGGAAACTTTCGAGCAGTTACGCGTGTGGTTGGCGGGTTCGTTGAGTGCCCGGCGGACACACATTCTGCCGGTCGTATTACCGTGGGTGGCCGTGGCCATGGTGTTTGCGCTGGGGCTTGCGCGCCAAGTTACCGTGTTGGCCATGGGCGATGAAACAGCACGTGGTCTGGGGGTGCGTACGGGCTGGCTGAAAGCTCAGTTGCTGGTTGTTGTGGTGGTGTTAACGGCCTGCTCGGTTGCACTCGCAGGCCCATTGGGCTTCGTCGGTTTGGTTATTCCGCATGTGGTGCGGCTCTTCGTCGGTTCGGATTATCGCTGGATTGTGCCCTATTGCGCGCTGGTCGGTGCTGCCTATTTGATTGGCGTGGATACCTTAGCGCGTCTGGTGTTGCGGCCGCAAGAAATTGCCACAGGCATTGTAACGGCGATGGTGGGCGCACCTTTGTTTGTTCATCTCGTTCGCCAGAGGGCGCGCTGATGAGTGTGCATCTAGACCAGTTCAAACCGCGCGGCATGGTGCTGCGTGTCTGGCGGGAGCGCATAGCGTTGCGTCTGCTGGTTCGGCCTCTGATCGCCTTAGTCTTATTGCTCGCGACATTGGGTCTTGTTGTTGCCATCAGCCTGACTGTCGGCAGTTATCACATTGCGCTGCCTGACGTGTGGCGCGTGTTATCAGGCGCCGAACAGCATCAACAGATGATGGTGGTGGTTTGGGAATTTCGTTTCCCTCGCACGCTCGCAGCGGCCTTGGTCGGTGGCATGTTCGCGCTGTCAGGCAGTGCACTGCAAAGCGTGACCCGCAACGGTCTAGCCGACCCTTCGTTGGTTGGTATCTCACAAGGCGCAGGGTTGGCGGTGGTCTTACTCGTGGTGCTATGGCCCGACGCGGTCGGCGCGTGGCGGCCGTGGGTAGCCTTGATGGGTTCTCTGTCCGTGGCGGCGCTGATCCAAACTCTCAGTTGGCGGCGTGACGGCAATAACTCAATGCGTTTCATTTTGATGGGTATTGGCGTGGCGGCGTTTATCAGCGCCATCACCTCGGCATTAATGACCTACGGACAAATCGACCGCGCCATGTCGGCACTGGCGTGGCTCAGCGGCAGCGTGAACGCGGCCAATTGGCACGACGTGCGTATGCTCGCGCTGTGGGCCGGCATTTTAGTGCCATTACTATTGGTGCTTAGTCGTCCGATGGCTGCGCAAAATTTGGGTGACGACATGGCGTTGGGGCTGGGCGTACCCATGACTTGGGTGCGTCGCGGTTTAATCATCGTAGCCGTTGCCTTGGCCGCCATTGCGACAGCCGTTGTAGGGCCGATTGCGTTTGTTGGACTGATCGCGCCGCATGCGGCACGCCGTTTGGCACATGCCGGCATGGGCATGCATCTCCTGTTGGCCGCATCCCTAGGCGCATTGCTGGTGGCGCTGGCTGACTTGTTGGGGCGGGCGCTGTTTGCGCCTATCCAAATACCGGCCGGGCTCGTGACGTCTCTGATTGGCGTGCCCTTGTTCATTGTTTTGATGTACCGCACACAAGCGCGCGGAGGCCAAGCATGACCGTAAGTGTATTTAACCCCAATAAAACCCCAACACTGACTGCAGTCGAGCAAGCGGCCTGCGCACAACTCAAAATCCAGCTGGGCAACCCGTCGCCTGAGTTTACGACCGGCCTGTTGTCGCACCCGACCCCAGGCGTCTTAAGTACGGCGCTGTTGTTGCATCAGCAGGCCGAGCCCAGACTGGATGTTAAGGCGTCTGGTGCGTATTTAGTGAATCGCTTGGCATGGGACATCAGTGCGGTGTTGGCGTGGTTGGACTTGAATCACTATGACCTGTCTGCATTAACGCCTGAAACGCTGGGTGTACATTCCGTCATCGAGCGCGAATGGCATAAAGGTGAATGGCACCGTTATGTCGTCTATCAGTTTGCGTTGACTGACCTGAACGCTACGGGTGAAACACTGCCACCGGAAGTCGTAGCAGGATACGCCTATCAATTATTTGAGCATTTGATACCCGCGTTAGCGGCCCAAGTACGCCTGTCGGCCAATGCATTATGGCGCTTGGTGACCGACGGACTGAGCGCCGCCTATTTGTACGTGGGCAAAGAACAGCAGCAGCCCGACCGTGCCATGGCGCGGGTACGAGCGGTGATTGAAGCCGCAGGCAAACCGCTAGCCAACAAACAATGGCAATTCAATTACTACTCGGTAGCCGCAGAAGACAGCCCCACCCAACAACCTTTAGGCAACTGGTTTCGCGCCCGTGGCGGCTGTTGCCGGTATTACACCCTGGAAGGAAAAGACTATTGCACAAGCTGCGTGCACGTCAGCGAAGATGAGCGGCGCGAGCGTTTAACCCGCTACCTGTGTAATCACGCCATTGAGGCTACGGAATAGTATGAACGCGCACGACAACTTTCCCACGCAGCCACTTGCCTTCTGCGCGTGGATCGCCCGCCGTTTTGTGCTGGGGCGTTTGCTGTTGCTGGCAGCCATTACGGTCTTTTCGACGGCCAGTATGTCTTCCACACCGTGGGTGGTGGGGCGCTTAATCGACGCCTTACCTGAAGCGGTAGCGCAGCAGGATGCCGCCTTGGTTTCCGGGTGGTTCGGTTTGTTGTTGGTTGCGTGGTTGGTCGGTCCTGCTTTGGGCCGCCTGTACACCTTTGTTAATGCGTTCACGCTGCCGACTTTGGCGGCGTCGGTGAACGCCATGCTGTTTCAGCATACGCTAAGACAATCGTCCGAGTTCTTTCAAAACACCTTTACCGGCGCGCTTACCCAACGCATTCGCCGCGCTTCGCAGGGCGGGCCAAACTTGGTGGAATACTTCGTGTTGCAGTTCGCACAAGTCTTTGTGGGTATTTTGGTGGCCGGGTTTTGGATATTTACCGCACAGCCATTTTACGGCTGGGCGTATGTTGGGTTCACCGCAGTCTTTGTCGTAGTGTCTCTGCTGATGGCGCGGCGTGTCCTGCATGTTGGACGTGCGTTAGGCAGCGCGCGTTCTCGGGTGACCGGGCAACTCGCTGACGCCTTGGGCGCGATCGACGTGGTACACAGCTTTGGCGGCCGCCTCTATGAAAGTGCGCGCCTATCTGAACGACTGGCGGAAGAAGAAAAGCGCGGTAAAGAAGCTCGGTTTTGGTTCAGCGGTATGCGGGTTGCCCAGCTCGTGCTTACTGCGGGCTTCATGAGTGTGCTGGTGGCGTTTGCTCTGCAAGACGCCGTACTTGGCATAGTGTCCATCGGGGCGGTCGCCATGTTACTAACCATTGGTTTGCAACTGGCCATGTCCATCACCAATTTGGGCGACTACATTCTGGATTTCTATCTGGAATTGGGGGAGGTCAAAGAGGCACTGGACGTTCTAGCCAAACCCTTGCCGTTGCGCGCTATGAATCCAACTACGCCCTTTGTTGCCTCACAAGGGGCAGTCACTTTGGCTGCCGTAGATTTTACTTATCCCGGGCAACTCCCGCTGTATCAAGCCTTGAACCTGAACATTCGGTCGGGTGAAAAAGTGGGATTAGCCGGGCCGTCTGGCGGCGGTAAGAGCACCCTATTTAAACTGATGACTGGACGTTACAGCCCACAGCACGGCCGGATCCGTATAGATGGGCAAGACATCAATGCTCTGGCTCCCGACGTACTGGCACGCCAAATAGCGGAAGTATCGCAAACCGCTGAGCTGTTCCACCGTACTGTGCGAGAAAATATTCGCTACGGTCGGCCAGACGCCAGTGATTCGGAAGTCGAAGCAGCAGCGCAAGCGGCCCAGTGCGCAGGCTTTATCGCCGCATTGCCGCAGGGCTACGACACCCTAGTCGGAGAGCGCGGTGTTAAATTGTCGGGTGGCGAGCGTCAGCGTATTGCCATCGCGCGGGCGGTGTTAAAAGACGCGCCTATTTTGCTGTTGGATGAAGCGACCTCGGCGCTCGACAGCGAATCAGAACATGCCATTCAGCAAGCCCTGACGGTATTGATGGAGGGCCGTACTGTAATTGCCATCGCACATCGGTTGTCGACGCTCGTGCACATGGACCGAATCCTGTATCTGGAAAACGGGCACGTGCGGGAAAGCGGAACGCATGCCGAATTGTTGGCGCGTAATGGGAACTACGCAGGCCTATGGCGGCGGCAAATTCAGCAAACGGCAATGGCAAGCTGATATTTTTTATCATCATACTGAAATGCTAATCATTCTAATTAAGGTTAAATTATGAGCATAACTCGAATATTAATAGTGCTTTGCTGTTTTGCGGCTACTTCGGCGGCAGTGGCCCAGACTTTCCCGCTTACTATCGAACATAAATTCGGTACCACGGTGATCGAATCTCAGCCGGAACGCGTCGTCAGCCTGGACTACAACGGCGCCGATAACCTTTTGGCATTGGGCGTACAGCCTGTCGCCATTCGTTATTGGTACGGTGATTACCCCCGCGCTGTATGGCCATGGGCCGAGGAAGTGATGACCGAAACGCCAGCTATCCTGCGCGGCGATCTGAACTTTGAGCAAATCACCGCCACCAATCCTGACGTCATCATTGCGGTTTGGTCGGGTATTACGGTTGAAGATTACGAACGCCTGAGCCTGATTGCACCCGTTGTCGCCGTTCCCCCGGGCGTGGGTGACTATGCGCTGTCATGGGAAGACCAAGCCCTGATTGCCGGGCGTGCAGTAGGGCGCGAAGCGGAAGCGCAGCGGCAAGTCGGTATCTTGCAAGAACGTCTAGCCAACGTTGCACAAGCGAACCCCGATTGGGACGGCCGAACGGCCGTGGTGGCTACCGCATGGAATGGCGAATTGGGCGCCTACACTTCTGCTGACGTCCGCCCGCAACTGCTGGATGGCCTGGGGTTCACCACGCCCGAAGCGGTAGACGGCAGTGTTGAAAGCAATGCCTTTCATGTGAGTTTTTCGATGGAAGACATCGACTTACTGGATGCCGATGTGCTGCTGTGGGTTTCCACCAGTGACGACTTCCGCGAGCTTGATGCTGTGCCTGCGCGGCGTTTCCTAGCGGCACATAGGGAAGGGCGTGAGGTGCTGATCGGTAACCTGCTTTCCAGTGCTTTTTCGCACGCCTCCTTGCTGAGCTTGCCCTATGCGATTGATCGACTCGTACCAGCCTTAGAAGCAGCTTTAGATGGCAACCCCGATACCCATAACGACGACCGCCCCTAAACGAGGACTCATAAGCATGAAATTACACACTTGGCTGATTACCGGGGCTTTAACACTGAGTCTCGGTGCCGTGCAAGCACAGGCGCAAGCCTGCCCCGACAACACTCGCGCGTTCACCCACTCTATGGGTGAAAGCTGCATACCCATCGCTCCGCAACGCATCGTGGCAGCGCGGCACGACAGTATCGCCACGCCTTTATTGGATATCGGTGCGCCTGTCATCGGCACCAACACCGCCGTGGACGAACAAACAGGTGAGCGCTTCATTCGTGGCGCAACCCATATTCTGGGTATCAACATCAATGGCCCCGAAGGCATTGCCGACATTGGTGGGCCAGAAGGGCTAGACCTCGAAGTTATCATCGGCCTGAATCCAGATCTTATCCTGCTCAGCCCGTGGCAAAGCAATCTGTACGCGCAGGCGTCACAGATCGCACCTACCGTAGTGATGACGGCAAACCTGCCGTTTCTAGAACACCTTGAATTCGTTGCCGACGCCGCAGGCATGGCCGATGTGTATGCGGAGCGTTTAATCGCCTATCAGGCAAAAATAGCCGAGCTGAAAACCATCGTAGGCAACCCCGCCGAGATCAGCGTTTCCCGCTTTGACCTCTACGAAGGCGGTATTTGGTACTACCCGAACTGGGGTGCCATAGATCAAGTCTTGAACGATGCCGGATTTGCAAAGCCCGCCATTTTGGCGAACTTGACCGAAAACGCTGAGTTCAGCTTTGAGGTGATTGATCAGTTTGACGCCGACCTTGTGATATCTAGCCACGCGCGCCACTTTGGCCAAACAGTCAACCAACTCAGCACCGAGTGGGACACATTTGCGCCGTTTTGGCGCAATCTGTCGGCCGTTCGTGAAGGTAACCATTTTTGGTATCCGCGCGATGAGTGGGTGGGCTACACATTTGCCTCATTGCATCAGGTAACAGACGCCATGTTGCTGATGACCACCGGTAGGCTAACCGGCGGCAACTGACGCTCAGCCCTATTGAATCATCTTTACTTCATAACATATCATCAAAACGAGTAGATATATGAAACGCACTTGGCTCATCACCGCAGCCATTAGCCTATTCAGCGCCTTGCCTGCATTCGCTAATGATTGCCCTTCAAACACCACCTCGGTGACGCACGAACTCGGTATTACCTGTGTTCCTGCGCAGATCAATGCCGTGGTTGCGCTGGAATTCAGTTACATGGACGCCGCATTAAACCTCGGCGTAAAGCCTGTTGCCATTGCCCGTGATGCTCTGCCACTACCCATTTTGGATGTGCACATGGTAGGCATTCCCAGTGTGGGGACACGTGCCAAGCCTGATCTCGAAGCCATTGCTGCCGCGAATCCAGACTTGATACTGGCTGACTTAGCGCGTCACGCTGACATCTACCCGCACCTCAGTGCTATAGCGCCCACCGTGGTTTATAACAGTCTGCGTGGCAGTTATGACGACATACTTAGTCAGTTTGCAGAAATCGGCGACTTACTAGGGCAGCATGAAGAATCGGAGGCGCTGTTGCGTGCCCATCGCCAGCGTTATGAACGGGTGCGTGATGCTAACCAGAACCAAGGACAGCGTGTCGTGGTGGCGGTGTCTCACCCCGGTGGCTTTACCGCGCACGGCGCAACCAGCTTTGTGGGCAGCATGTTGAGTGACTTCGGTTTCGATAACGCGGTTGTGCCCGCCGCGGGTGCGATTTCAGCGAGTTTAGATTTTGAAGGTTTGCTGGCATTGAACCCTGATATTCTGATCCTGATGGAAGCGCCAGAAGAAGCAGCGCTGAACCCTATATCAGAATGGCAAAACAGTCCGTTGTGGGGCTCTTTAGCTGCCGTAGAGAGCCAACGTGTGTATCGGTTTGACCGCAGCAACTGGTCACGCGCCCGTGGGCTGTTGGCATTGAATGCCATGCTGGATGACGTACAAAGCAGCGGCATTTTAGCGCAGTAAGTGCAGATCCCTAGTTCTTTTCAGATGCTCCACCAAGCGCGCCCCCCAACAGGCCGAGGGATTTTCTAGGAAGGCCAAACCCTAGATTTCTATGTGATATATTTGGGCTTGGCGCTCGATTGGGCACGGCATTTATGGTGAAGCGTTTTGGACTTTATTTTCCTCGCAGACAAACAAGATATGAAGCCAGTCGTGGCGAGATGGTACTTCGAAGAGTGGGGGCGGCTTAGGGAGGGTGCTTCAGTTGCGTCATTTGATGATAAGCTGAACGATTATCTTAACCGAGACTGTATACCACTCATTGTTATGGCCGTTGATGGTGATAAGGTCATGGGGGTAGCACAGTTACGTTTTCACGAAATGTCGATCTACCCTGAGAAAGAACACTGGCTAGGTGGCGTTTATGTGGACGTTGAACACCGCGGCAAGAATGTCGCCTCAGCATTAGTTAAAAGAATCGAGCAGGTCGCTCTTACACAAGGGGTCAGCGAGTTGCACTTGCAGACGGAAAGCTTAAGTGGTGGGCTCTATGCCCGTTTAGGTTGGCAGTCGGTTGAGCAAGTGAACTATCGTGGCGTCGATGTTCTGGTAATGACTAAACGCATCGAAGCATAAAAACGCGAGTGTAGACTCTGCATGCTCTCTGGGTTGATATGGGAAGATAGTTATGGCGTCTAAAGAAACGTCGCGAAAAGGGCCCTCCGGTTTAGGTGCACCCTACCTCCGCAGCATCCATAGTAATCCCGACCGCATGACTGGCCAAGGCTTCCCCTTTAACATCCCGGCGTTCCGGGACGGCATTGACCTCGAACTGCCAACGCCAGTTACCTTTCTCGTTGGCGAGAATGGCAGCGGAAAATCGACCCTGCTTGAAGCGCTCGCCGAAATTTGTGGGTTCAACCCCGAAGGCGGAAACCGGGATCACTATCGGGAAATGCGAGAAGATCGGTCGGAGCTGGCGCAGGCTCTGCGGTTGTCGTGGTTGCCGAAAATGACCGAAGGTTTTTTTATGCGTGCGGAAAGTTTCTACAACTTCGCAAGCTACCTCGACAGCGTTTCGGACTTCAGAGCTTATGGCGGAAAATCACTGCATCATCAATCTCATGGCGAATCATTTTTGGCATTGTTTCAAAACCGGTTTGAACACGGACTCTATATCCTAGACGAGCCGGAGGCCGCCTTATCGCCGCAGAGACAACTCGCGTTCTTGAGAATCATTCATGAGCTTGAAGTCCCGCGCCACGCCCAATTTCTGATTGCTACCCACTCACCGATTCTACTAGCCTATCCGGGTGCCACTCTGTATCAGTTCGAGGACAGTGGTATTCGAGAAGTCGCTTACCGCGAAACAGAGCATTATTTGGTCACCAAGGAGTTCCTGAATGGGCCAGAGCGTATGCTTCAGTATTTATTTTTAGACGACGATGAATCCGAAGTTTAACCGAGTAGTTTAGGTTCACAGCGACGTCCATAATGGTCTTACAGTTAGGAGAATCCGAATATGCACGAAGATCAGTGGATACCTGTCACGCACGAAGACTGCAAACACGTACTTGGGCCGTTTTATCACGGTACAAAGACGGCCTTTGCCGTCGGTGAATTGCTGAGTCCCGGCTACCCGTCCAATTACGAGGCCGGCCGAGTGTCCAACAACCTATACTTCTCTGCTAACTTAGAGCCTGCTGTCTGGGCAGCAGAATTGGCGATGTCGTTGGCCAATGTAGAAGGGCGCGGACATATCTACATTGTTGAGCCAACGGGTACCTTTGAAGACGACCCCAACCTCACCAATAAGCGGTTTCCGGGCAATGTTACGAAGTCTTATCGCACGCGAGACCGGCTCAGAGTGGTGGGCGTGGTGGAGGACTGGGAAGGGCACTCCGAGGAAGCGCTTCGTGGCATGTTGGATTCTCTGCTAGACCTTAAGCGTCGCGGGCTTCACGTCATCGAAGACTAAGTGTCGAAGGTTCACGCGGCAGCGTAAGTTAGGGTTGTGCCGATCAGCTCAAACTCCACTCGCGGAACTAAATTCTGCACTGACCAACAAAAGGAAAACCATGACCCACTTTAACGATGGCGAACAGTATTTCGATGCCTCCTTCAAGAAGCTTGAGCTGCCTGAGGAAAGCTACACAGACATCGAGTTTGAGGATTGCCAGTTTTCAGACTGTGACTTTTCCGGCGCGAGCTTTCGGGGGTGTAAGTTCGTTAACTGCGAGTTCGAGCGTTGCAATCTCAGCTTGATCAATCTGTCCAATTCGAGCTTGTTCGGCGTTACTTTTCGAGAGAGCAAGCTGGTGGGCGTAGACTGGACCAAAGCCACTTGGGCTATTTATCGCGTAGACTTTGAATTGAAGTTCGAGCGCTGCATCTTGAATGATTCATCGTTCTTCGGGCTGACCTTACACGAGCTGGTTCTGGACGAATGCAAGTTACAGGATGTTGATTTTCGTGAAGGCAATTTCTCCAAATCCACCATGACCTACTGCGACTTTACCAGCAGCGTGTTCATGCGGACTAACCTACAAAAAGTCGATTTCAGCGAATCGACCGCCTATGGAATCAACGTGCTGGAAAACGACGTGAAAGGGGCCAAATTCTCACGCTATGAAGCACTTAGCTTGTTAGAGTACTTGGGCGTTGAGTTGGTTGATTAATGGACAGACATCTGTATCAGCACGATGCAGGTGCTTGCCAATTTGAGTTTAAGGGTGATGAGATTCGAGCAAGTGAATCCATGCTCTTTGTCACATCATGCCTCATGGAGTCTGACTGATGAAAGCACTGCATCAACGCCAATACGGTTCGCCGGATTTTCTGGAAATTAGAGAAGTCGATAAGCCTGTTCCTGAGAAGCACCAGTTGCTGATTAAGGTTCATGCAGTATCGATCAATGACTGGGATTGGGCGCTGCTCAATGGTACTCCGTTCGTGCCGAATCGTTTAATGGCAGGGCTATTCAAGCCTAAAATGATTGTCGGGTCAGACATTGCCGGGCGGGTTGAGGCGGTCGGTAGCGATGTGACGAAATTCAAGCCCGGTGACGAGGTGTATGGCGATCTTTCTAGTTGCGGGTTTGGCGGCTTTGCTGAATTTGTGTGTGCGGATGAAAACGCCGTGATGACCAAGCCGCCAGCGATGAGCTTCGAGCAAGCTGCAGCCATTCCGCAAGCGGGTATGCTGGCGCTACAAGGACTCATGGCGGGTGAACCGCTGAAGCACGGCCAGTCTATCCTAGTAAACGGCGCTGGGGGCGGCGTAGGAAGTATCGTTATTCAACTGTTGAAACCACATCAAGTTGAAGTGACGGGCGTTGATAGCGCAGACAAGTTGGCGGCTATGCGCTCCTGGGGATTTGATCAGGTGATCGACTATAACGAGCAAGATTTTACGCGCAATGCTCAGCGCTATGATCTCATACTGGACGTAAAGACCCATCGAGCACCTGCCGAGTACGAGCGAGTCTTACACCCAAACGGCGTTTACGCAACAGTGGGTGGGTCGATGTGGGGCTTGCTGAGAATTGCACTATCGGGTTTGCGCATCGGGCGAGCGTCGGGCAAGAAATTGTGTGTTATCCAGTTAAAACCAAACCGCGACCTCGATTACTTTAATGAACTGTTCGAGGCCGACAAGTTCAAGCCGGTGCTTGATAAGATGTACGACTTTACAGAATCTGAAGTGCGAGACGCTTTTCACTACTTCGGCGCGGGCGCTCATATAGGAAAAGTCGTTGTGCGTATGAACCATGAAGGACACAACTTTGAAAATCATTGACCTTACCTCCGCTAATAACACAGCGACTGAGCAAACTGCCGAGTTACTGGTTGCTGGCTTCTCGGGTACCGGTTCGGGGTCTTGGCAGAATGTAGGAGAGGCGAGAGAGGAAGTCATGGCCTCTCTTCAGACGGGGAGAATCAGCCGGATTGCGACGGATGAACATGGCACGGTATTGGGGTGGATCGGTGGTTTTGCAGAACACGGCGGTAACGTATGGGAGTTGCACCCGTTGGTTGTTCGCCAAGATACACAGAACTCTGGTGTGGGACGACAACTGGTCGCCGACTTCGAAAGGCAAGTCGCGGAACGTGGCGGGTTGTCGGTCAAGCTGGGGACAGACGACGAGAACGGACGAACATCCCTGGGTGGTATCGATCTGTACCCGGATGTTTTGGCTAAACTCCAAACAATAGAAAACTTGGGTGATCACCCATTTTCGTTCTACCTGAAAGTCGGCTATCACATTGTTGGCGTTATTCCAGACGCCAATGGGTACGGTAAGCCTGACATCTTGATGGCGAAAAGGATAGGGCCAAACCCCATGAAATCAGGCTGGGCACCCGACTCTAAACAATAGTTATTTGAAAAGGGCGCCGTCACATACTCAGTCGGCGATTAACCCAGGAAACTTCCGTAAATAGGTCAAGAACGTCGGGCTGATGCCTTCCTGCCTCAGCAAGGCGGGTTGTACCGGTGTTTGTGGTGGTGCATAGGCAGGGTTCGCCTGAATGCGTTTGGGAAAGTCATGCGCCAGCACACCGGCCCTCCCGATGGCCACATAATCGGCGCCTTGTGCCAAGGCATGCTCGGCATCGGCTGCGGTCATGATCTTACCTGCCACGCCCAGCTTCACGTCGCCCCGGTCGAGTTCGGTGAACAGTGACATCAATGTACGGCCTTTGTAGTGCTCGTCTTCGGGCTCCTTCTTGAAATCCCAAAGTGACATGTCGATATAGTCCAGCGCATCGCTGGCAAGCAAGCGTTGAGTCACTTCGAGCATTTCCGGCAGAACCAAACCGAAGCGTTCGGTTGAAATACGCACGCCAATTTGGAAGTCGGGTCGGCAGGCGGCGCGAATACCGTCCAGCACGGCGAAGAGTAGACGGGCGCGATTGTCGAGCGAGCCACCCCAGCGATCTTGTCGTTGGTTGTACTCGGGTGAGAGGAACTGGGCGATGATGTAGCCGTGGGCGCCGTGGATCTGGACGCCATCAAAGCCAGCCTGGTCGGCGCGTTTGGCGGCAAGTATGAAATCCTCCACCAGAGCGTCCACTTCGGCCTCGGTCATGGCTCTGGCGCCTGTTTCGGCATGATCGGAAGGCCCGACGACGTCGTCTAAATCGCTCAAGGCGCGGATGCCAGCGTGATGAAGCTGCAGTGAAGACACGGCTCCGGCCTCTCGAAGACCCGTAGCCAAGCGGGTTAAGCCGGCCAGGTGCTCGTCGCTGAAGCAGCCCAACTGGCCGGGGAAGCCTTGACCGTTAGCTTGCACATGGCTGGCACAGGTAGTGACTAACCCAAAACCACCTTGAGCGCGCATCGTTAACCAATGGTATTCGTCGTCACTCAGCGTGCCGTCGGCGTGGCTTTGGGTGTTGGTCAGCGGAGCCAGCACTAGGCGGTTTGTGGATGCGGGTCCGCGTTTGAGGGGAAGCGGATTGAACAGTGAAGACGAGGTACTTTGGCTGGGCATACAGTAAAAATCTCTATAAGAAACGGACAGGTGGTGAGTAGTACACCACTTATGTAATTGGATTTGTTACATGAAGTGGGGCCAGCGGAGCAGAAATTCAACTGCGCTGCCATCCTCAACAACTCGCCACCAGAGGCCCATCTTCGAAACTATTGAGGTTTCAGTACGTCGCGCCAAGAGTGCTTAGGGGCAAACCCAACCAGACGCTTGGCCTTGGTGTTGTCGTAGAAGGTTTCGTTGGGTGCCATGTCCCGTTTCTGCGGTACACCTTGATAGAAACGTTCAATGACTGCTTGGCTGCTGATGCCAACAGAGAGGTCGTCGTTGGCAACGTTAAAGACTTCATAGCCCAGACCATCGGTTTTCAGGCATTGGTCTACCATGTGGCCTAGGTCGCGTGCGTCGATGTAGGCAAATATATTGCGGCGGCGCAGAGCCGGGTTGTCCATAAAGGCCGGGAAGTTGATGGCGTATTCGTGCGGCTCTATCACATTGTTGATGCGCAAGCCGTAAATGTCGAAACCGCTGCGGGCCTGAAAGGAGCGGGCGGTCGCTTCGTTGACAACCTTAGACATGGCATAGCTGTCTTGAGGAACGGTCGGATGATCTTCGTCGATGGGAATGTATTCAGGTTTCTTCTCTCCATCGGCGAAGCAAACGCCATAGGTGGTTTCGGAAGAGGCGAAAATCACTTTGCGAATGCCGAGCTTGGTCGCAGCATCCAGCACGTTGTAAGTGCTCATGGTATTGATACGAAAGGTTTCGTTATCGGGGCGCAGCAGAATGCGAGCGATAGCCGCAAAGTGCACTACGGCGTCGTAGGCTGGCACGCCGGTGCCGGGCTCCAGCTCATCGAAATCGGCGTAGGCGTGCATGGCGTTGAACACCTGCCCGGCATCGGTTAGATCCACTTGCAGTGAATCGACTCCGGGCATCTCTACGGGTACCAAATCAGCATTGGTCACTCGGTGACCCTGTTCAATCAGATAAGCGATGGCGTGGCGGCCAGCTTTACCGCTACCTCCGGTGAATAAAATACGCATGGGTCGGTACCTGATGTGCAGAATGAATCTCAGAGGATAGCTGGGACAGTGAGTAATGGCCAATAGACAGTAGCAGGATGGTGGGCACCTTCTGTCAGGATAGTTGTCGAGTAGAGAGCGATGCTATAAATTTCGCCATTACACATAACACCACGCTGCAAAAGGGACTTATGCTCTATTTTGGCTTGTTCTATTCAGTTGCACTGATACTGGCTGGTCTAAATAGCCGAGCCCAACTGCGCTATGGCGGTGCCGTCTTCATTCTGTTGGCGGCTGCTGCCGTCGGGTATATCACTTGGTTGTTCTGTGCTGTTGCCATTGCTTACATCGGGCTCACCGTATGGATGGTGGAACAGTCCGTATCGACCGCTTTGCGCTGGATACGTTACGCGCTGTGGTTTCTGGCCAGCGCCGCGCTGGTGGTACACGTCATGCCCGGCTACGAAGGCTTATTGGTTGCCGAGCAGGTGGTGTTTAAGCCCGGCAGCACCGCCACCAATCTCTACTTCAATCATGACAAAGTGCTGGTCGCTTGGTCACTGCTCAATTTCATCCCGTTGTTTGGTAGAAGCACCACTCCCCAGCCGCTAAAACCCTTTTGGCTGACGCCTTTGGCTGTAACGCTGGGCATCGCCTTAGCTTTGGCCTTAGCCGTCACTCTTGACCTAATAGACTGGCAACCCGCTTGGACACCTTGGTTCTGGTTGTTCGCCGCTGGTAACCTGCTGAACACCTGCATTGCCGAAGAGCTGTTGTTTCGCGGTGTGCTGCAACGCCAACTGCAACAGCGCATAAAGCCGCTACTGGCAGTGGCGATAGCCGCACTGCTGTTTGGTCTTGCGCACTTGGCTGGAGGTTGGGACTATGTGGTGGTAGCCGTTATCGCCGGTGGGGTTTACGGGCTGGCTTACTATTGGACGGGTCGAATTGTCTGGGCTGTGCTGGTTCACTGGCTTCTGAACCTCGGTCATTTTGTGTTGTTCACCTACCCATTAACCGCGGCCTGACGAGAGAAAAACAGAGGCGTTTGCCCCCCCTCCCACCTGTTTAGGCTTCCTTTAACATAACACTGAGAGGCACCCATGCATTACATCTTATTCTACGACTACGCCCCTGATTACATGGCACGCCGTGGTGAATTCCGCGACGAACATTTAAAGCTGGCTTGGACGGCACAACAGTGCGGCGAATTGGTGTTGGCCGGTGCGCTGGCGGAGCCGCCCGACGGCGCCGTGTTGATCTTCAATGCCGATTCGCCAGACGTAGTGGAGCGCTTTGCACAGGCTGACCCCTATGTACGCAATGGGTTAGTGACACAGTTCCGTGTGCGGCCATGGACTACGGTGGTTGGCGAGCAGGCCAGCACGCCGGTCAAGCCGGACTGACGTTCTGGAACACCGCGTTTAACGCTCCCGGCGCGCTTATTCTGGCGCGCTTTTCTTGTCTCTAGGGCGCGATAGCCACTGCCTTCTAAGCATATAAAAAATACATCGTTTTCAATAGCGGCATAAAACCGTACTATGCGCGACCATTTCGGTGCCACGCCCTTTGGCGTGCATAGTTGAGGTAAGTTTTTTGTGATTGAGTTTCAACAGGTTCACAAGTCATATCGGGTGGCCGGAGTGTCGGTGCCTGCGGTGCAGCCCTGTGATTTGGTGATTCCGGCAAAAACAGTTTTTGGTTTGATTGGCCATTCAGGGGCGGGTAAGAGCACGCTGCTGCGCCTGATCAACCGGTTGGAAGAGCCGACTGGTGGCACTATTAAGGTGGACGGCGAAGCAGTCACTGCGTTGTCGGCGCAGGGTCTGCGTCGTTTTCGTCAGCGGGTCGGCATGATCTTTCAGCACTTCAATCTGTTGTCCTCTAAAACCGTGGCGGAAAACGTCGGCATGCCCCTGATGTTGGGTGGCAACCATACACGGGCCGAGATTCAAGCCCGAGTCGCCCAGTTGTTAGCGCGCGTCGGTCTCAGCGAGCACGCCGATAAATACCCCGCACAGTTGTCGGGTGGCCAAAAGCAGCGGGTCGGCATTGCCCGCGCCTTGTCTACCGGCCCGAGCATTCTGCTGTGCGACGAGGCCACCAGTGCACTCGACCCGCAGACTACGGCCCAAGTATTGAACTTACTTGCGGAGCTGAACCGCGAGCTGGGTCTGACTATCGTCATCATCACCCATGAAATGGAAGTCATCCGTAAGGTGTGTGACCACGTGGCGGTGATGGACGCTGGGGCCATTGTTGAGCAAGGGCCGGTCAGTGAGGTGTTTTTGCATCCGCAGCACCCGACGACGCAGCGTTTTGTGCAAGAAGCAGAGCACAGCAACGACTTGCCCGAGGTTGACGAGTTCGCGGCCATTACGGGCAGTATTCCTGGAACGGTCGTGCGCTTAACCATGGTGGGTGAGACCACGCACTTGCCGTTGTTGGGCGCGGTGGCGCGCCAGACCGGCGTTGATTACCGGATTTTGCAGGCGCGTGTAGACCGCATCAAGGATAAGCCCTATGGGCAATTTACCGTGGCGTTGGTCGACGGCGACAGTTCCGCTGCCATTGCGCTGTTTCAAGACGCCCAGGTAACCGTGGAGGTGATTCGCGCATGAACGAATATATGAGCGCACTGTTGGTCAACGTTGACTGGTACGACATCGGCTGGGCCACCATGGACACACTGATGATGCTCGGCGGTTCGTTGCTGTTCACCGTGCTGTTGGGCTTACCTCTGGGCGTACTGCTGTTCTTGACCAGCCCGCGGCAGATGTTTGAGCGCAAGGTGTTGTATCAAGTGCTGTCGGTGTTGGTGAACGCATTACGTTCTCTGCCCTTCATCATTTTGCTGATTGTGATGATACCGCTGACCTTGGTGATTACCGGTACATCGCTCGGGGTCGCCGGGGCCATTCCTCCCTTGGTGGCCGGCGCTACGCCGTTCTTTGCGCGCTTGGTGGAGTCTGCGTTGCGCGAAGTGGACAAAGGCATCATCGAAGCGACGCAAGCCATGGGTGCTTCTACGCGTCAAATCATTCTGCATGCGCTGCTACCTGAAGCGCGACCGGGCATCATAGCTGCGACGACGGTGACGGCCATTACGTTGGTGTCCTACACCGCCATGGCGGGTGTAGTGGGCGCGGGTGGACTAGGTGATTTGGCCGTGCGCTTCGGGTATCAGCGTTTTCAGACCGACGTCATGGTGGTCACCGTGGTTCTGCTGTTGCTGCTGGTTCAGGTATTGCAGTCCTTGGGTGACCGCTTGGTATTGCATTTTTCTCGGCGCTGAACCCTACGGTAATTCAGCGCCGTCATCGTTTTACATCGACTTTTTATTGATCATTAAAGACTAGGAGAAGTACTCACATGAAACGTTTATTTATTGCCTTGACCGTATGGACAGCTTTGGCTGCATTTTCGGCGCAGGCACAAACGCAAACACTCAGCATTGCTGCCACGGCAGTGCCCCATGCGGAGTTGTTGGAGCAGGTAAAGCCTGTGCTGGAAAGCCAAGGCATTAAGCTGGAGATTCGCGTGTTCACCGATTACGTACAGCCCAATGTGCAGGTGGTGGAGCGCCGTTTGGACGCTAACTTCTTTCAGCATCAGCCGTATCTCGACAGCTTCAACAGCAGCCGCAACACCACCTTAGTCAGTGTGGCGGGTATTCATGTGGAGCCATTTGGTATTTATTCCAG
This sequence comes from Natronospirillum sp., assembly GCA_049115955.1. GTDB lineage: Bacteria > Pseudomonadota > Gammaproteobacteria > Pseudomonadales > Natronospirillaceae > Salinispirillum. The sequence goes on along the minus strand of JAGDZJ010000017.1, from coordinate 64,633 downwards.
CCGCCACGAGAGCTTAGATAACCTGCCGAACCGGGCACAGGTCGCGATTCCAAACGACGTCACCAACGGTGGCCGTGCATTGCTGTTGTTGCAAACCGCCGGTTTGATTACTTTGAATCCAGATGCAGGTATTACGGCAAGCCCACGCGATATCGTGTCGAACCCTAAAAACCTGCGTTTCAATGAATTGGAAGCCGCGACCTTACCGCGTGTGTTGAGCCAGGTCGACCTAGCGTTGATCAACACCAACTACGCATTGGAAGCAGGCTTGAACCCGGTGGACGATGCCTTGGTAATTGAAGGTACCGACTCACCGTATGTGAACATTCTGGTGACGCGCGCTGGGCAAGAAGACAACCCGGCATTGTTGGCGCTGCGTGATGCGCTGCGCAGTGAAGCCGTGCGGGCGTTCATTGAAGAGCGTTATGAAGGGGCGGTTGTACCGGCGTTTTAATCATTCAGTGAAGCGGCCCCCTGCAACGTTCAGGGGCCCGCTTTCTGCTGGTCTCTTACTCGCCTGCGGTCATAATTTAAAGCCTTGCAACGAGGCTTTCATGTCCGCTGCCATCTGGCGAAGCTGGTGACTGGCACCGGATAACTCGGTCGATTTGTCGGTGGTTTCCTGAACTGAATTGGCGATACGCTCCATGTTTTCATTGATGGTGGCGGACACCGCCGCCAACTCCTCTGTCGCACTGGCTAACTGGTCATTGGCTTCGGTAATGCTGGACACGGCAGTATTGATACGGACCAGAGTTGCCCCGGCCTGTTGTGAACGCTCAATCGTCTGCTGCGTTTCTTGTTGGCTGTCAGCCATAGACTGCACCGCTTGCGCGGAGTCTTTCTGAATATCTTCGATGCGTTTGCTGATGCCTTGTGTCGCTTCTTGCGAGCGGCTGGCCAGTGTCCGTACCTCGTCGGCGACCACAGCAAACCCGCGACCCATTTCGCCCGCTCGGGCGGCTTCAATAGCGGCATTCAAAGCCAGCAAATTGGTCTGTTCTGCAATGCCGGAAATGACATCGGTCACCGCGCCTACTTCTTCACTGCGTTTTGAAAGCTGCTGAATTACTTCACCTACCTGGAGGATTTTCTGATTCAGGGCGTTGATAGCGGTGACCGTGTCTTCTACTGCGACTGTGCCAGAGCGTGTTTCTTTGTCGGCGTCGCGGGTCGATTGGGCGGCTGAGGCTGCATTGCGAGCCATGTCCTCGCAGGTAGCGGTCATCTCGCTGACAGCGGTGGCAGCCTGATCTGTCTGATCCATCACGTTTTGCAGAATTTTCTGCGTTTGTTGGCTGGTTTTGTCCAGCATTTCAGATCGGGCCGTCAATTGCTCAGACATATCTCGTTGTTGGTGAATGATGTCTCGTAGTCGATGCATAAGGCTGCTTAGGGCGGCCAGTAACGAGCTGTTGTCGCCTTTCTTCAGGGAAAAATCGACGCGGAAATCACCGCCGGCGACTTGTTGTACTAAGGCGCGAGCCTTTGCCACTTCACCACCCAATTGAGATAACAACCAGTGGCGAATATACAGAGAAAATCCTACCGTGATGGCAATGATGGCCAACGCCAGTACACCAATACGCACTGCCAGATTCCAGAATTCAGCTTTAACATCATCAATATAGATGCCGGAACCAATCACCCAGTTCCATTGTGGATCACGATCCACAAAGGACAATTTGGTGAAGCGCTCTTCTGTTACACCGCCGCCAACCAGAGGCTTGGGCCATTCGTATTCAACGAAGCCAGAGCCATAACGATTCACGGCATCGACAAAGCTGACAAATAGGTTGGCATTATCCAGTGGTTGTGACTGACTGCCATCTTTGCTGCGCATATGAGTGGCGTGCATAAAGTTTGGCTGGTCCAGAATGGTGCCGTCCAGAGTGGGTACCGTCGGGTGCATGATCATACGGGGTATGGGGCGGCCCATATCGTTGATCCATACATACTCTGTGCCGTCATAGCGAATTGCTTTGATCGCGGTCAAAGCCTGTTGCTGTGCTTGCTGAGTCGAGAGCTCACCCTGGGCTTCTAGCCGTTGATGGTGCTTAACAATACTTAGGCTGGCTTCAATGACCGCAATTACCCGGCTTTCCCTGCCGTCCATCAGGCTGGTATTCAGTGCATTTAGTGCAACCGCAGCCAGCAGAACAAAACCCAATAAAGCCAACAGTGATATAGTTAGCAGACGACCTGCAACCGTAGAAAAGAAATTCATTATATATTCTCAGAAAAGACCATAACGAGCGCGAAATAGCCGCTATCTAGGAAGATAAGGATAGCTGAGAATTGTAGATCCGGATATTATTTATTCCTTATGTTATGGCCTGCCGAATCTAAATCTAGGAAAATGTTCCTAACGACCAAAACAGAATGGGCTTGTTTGGTAAAAAAGGAGTTGTCATCCCGCTTGGAACTCGTTAAGGTTTAAAACATGAAGACAACCCATTCGTTCGTACATCCGCTATCCCTCCTACGACTACTCTGATCGTCCGTTAGGTCCTGCCTGACAATCGCTTCAAATCAGCACAAAACACAACAACGAAACACCCAATTAAAACCAAGCTAAAAATCAGAGTCTTAAAAATGTTGTCATTCGTCTTCTCACCATTCAACGCGCTACTACTCGGCCTACTACGACTGCCCCCCGGAGGCTGAGCCGTGCGTTTTTGGCGGTGCTCAGTCACCTCATCTCTTGCCGCCAAGCACTTGAATATCCAAACCTTAAAGAGAGCAGACTGAGCCATGAGCACATCGACTAATACTTCAAAGCACGTTACCCCCAAAAGCAATCATTCCTCGTTCGACCACCGCAAATACGTCGCCTACGACGCCCCCGCACTGCCTGACCGTACTTGGCCTGACAGCGTGATCACGCAAGCGCCTATTTGGTGCAGCGTCGACCTGCGCGATGGCAACCAAGCCTTGGTTGACCCGATGACCGTGCCACAAAAAGTCACCATGTTTGAATTGCTGGTGGACATGGGTTTCAAAGAAATTGAGATCGGCTTCCCGTCGGCGTCGCAAACCGAGTTCGACTTCTGTCGCAAACTGATCGAAGAAAATCGTATCCCCGACGATGTGACCATTCAGGTGTTGGTGCAAGCGCGTGAACCGTTAATAGCCCGTACGTACGAAGCATTGAAAGGGGTAAAAAAGGCCATCGTGCATGTGTACAACTCCACGTCGCGCGTGCAACGCGAGCAAGTTTTTCGCCAGGACATGAACGCCATTCGGAACTTGGCGCGCCAAGGCGCGCGCTGGGTGAAAAACTACGCGACGCAATATCCAGACACCCAGTGGCGTTTTCAGTATTCGCCCGAAAGCTTCACCGGTACCGAGATGGAATACGCCATATCGGTGTGCAACGCGGTGTTGGATGTGTGGCAACCCAAAGCCAACGCCAAAGCGATCATTAACTTGCCTGCTACCGTCGAAATGAGTACACCCAATGTGTTTGCGGACCAAGTAGAGCGCGTGCACCGCGCTCTGGCCTATCGCGAAGCCGTAGTGCTGAGCGTGCACACCCACAATGACCGAGGCACCGGTATTGCGGCGTCGGAATTGGCCGTCATGGCCGGTGCCGATCGCGTTGAGGGTACCTTGCTGGGTAACGGCGAACGCACCGGTAATATGGACATCTTCACTATGGCGATGAATCTGTATTCGCGTGGCGTCGACCCTGAATTGTACTTGGCCGATGTGGAGCGCATCGAACAGGTCTATACCGAATGCAACAACTTGCCCGTGCATCCGCGTCATCCGTACATTGGCGAACTGGTGTACACCGCGTTCTCAGGCAGTCATCAGGACGCGATCAAGAAATGTTTGGATGCCCGCCAAGCCGATGACCCTTGGGAAGTGGCCTATCTGCCGATTGATCCCGCCGATTTGGGGCGTAATTATGAAGCGGTGATTCGCGTGAATTCGCAGTCGGGCAAAGGCGGTGTGGCTTATTTGCTGGAGCAGCAAACCGGGTTCCGGTTGCCGCGCGCGCTGCAGGTGGCGTTCAGTCAGGTTGTGCAGCAGGAGTCCGAGCGTTCGTCAAAAGAGATCCGTACGGACTGGATAGAAGCGGCATTCAACGAGCAATACTGCCGCCAAATGCCACTTGAAATTGAAAGCTATCGCTTGAATGCAGCGCGTGACGGCAAAGACCAGTTAGCGGTGGAAGTGCGCTTTCGTGGTCAAGTGCAAACTTGGGTGGGGCAAGGACAGGGGCCATTGGCGGCGTGGGTCAACGCCGTCAACAGCCATTGCGGTCTGAAACTGGAGGTCGATGACTACGCTGAACACAGTTTGGGTCACGATAAAGACGCCGATGCTGTGGCCTTTGTAGCGCTGACGATGGGGGACGATACCTTCTGGGGCTGCGCAACGGGTAGCGATATTGTACGCACTGCATTGGATGCCGTGGCGGCAGGATGCAATGCAGCGTTGCAGAGAGCAGAAGGTGAGGATGCCTTGTCTGCCCTTGCTTAGGGTTGGCTTAGAAAGTCCTTGATAAGTATATGCTTTATTGTGATTAGACGGTTGTCACGCAGCAGTCTATATTATGAGGCTGAGTTGGAGTAATCGCAGATGCGGGAGCTCCGTTCCCTACTTTCGCTAACAGGAACGTAAGCATGAGAATGATAAAAACAACATTGGGGGCCCTCGTTATATCGAGCGCTCTGATTGCCGGGACGGTGGCGGCTGAGGAGCAAGCGCTAACGGCTGCGCAGTTGCAGTCTTCCGTTTTGGCCGGCGGGTGTGCCGGATGTCATGGTACCGACGGTCGCTTAAGTGGCTTGCCTAGTCGCCCGGCACAAACTCTGGAAACTCAGTTGCTGAATTTCAAGTACGACCGTATTCCATCCACGGTGATGGGTCGTATTGCCAAGGGTTTCACCGATGAAGAACTCGCTGAAATTGCCCGTTACTTTGCCAGCGTTGGCAACTGATAAGGAGACATCACATGACTGACAAGAATTTGAGCAAGCAGGGTGTTTCCCGTCGTACTCTTATCAAAGGGGTGGGTGCCGTCGGCGCACTGACCACCATGAGCGCCTGCGCGACCATTGGTAGCCGTCGTCAAGTTGATGGCCGAGTGGTCGTCATCGGGGGCGGTTTCGGTGGTGCCACAGCCGCGAAATACATCAAGCGCGGCAACCCCAATATTGATGTCACCTTGGTTGAACCCGCGCGTACATTCTATACCTGCCCTTTCAGCAACCTGTACCTGGGTGGTGTGCGCCAATTTGAAGAAATCGGCCACGGCTACGACGAGCTGCGCAATGTGTACGGTGTACGCGTGATTCACACGCTGGCAGAAGACATTGACGCCGTGAACCACACGGTCAGCCTGGCAAACGGCAACACACTGCAATACGACCGTTTGGTGATGTCACCCGGTATCGATATGCGTTGGGACGCCATTGAAGGTTACGACGAAGCGGCGGCGGAACTCGCACCGCATGCGTGGAAAGCCGGTTCACAAACGCAGATTCTAAAGCGCCAATTGGAAAGCATGGAAGACGGCGGCTTGTTTGTGATGGTCGCCCCACCGAACCCATACCGCTGCCCTCCTGGGCCGTACGAGCGGGCCAGTATGGTGGCGCATTATTTCTCGCAGCATAAGCCGAATTCAAAGATCCTGATTTTGGATCCGAAGGATGCGTTCTCGAAGCAAGGTTTGTTCACTGATGCGTGGAGCACGTTGTACGGCGACCGCATTGAGTGGGTTGGCTTGTCAAACGACGGACGTGTAACACGCGTTGATGCCGCACGCCGTGAAGTAGAAACCGAATTCGGTACACGCCATCAAGCGGCGGTGCTGAACGTGATTCCAGCGCAAAAAGCGGGTTGGATTGCCGACCGTGCCGGCGTCAGCGACAGCAGTGGCTGGGTGCCAGTAAAAGCGAAGACCTTTGAATCGCAACTGGCGGCAGACATCTATGTAGTGGGTGACGCAACGGTTGCAGCGCCGATGCCGAAGTCAGGTTTTTGCGCCAATTCACAGGCGAAAGTCGCGGCGGCCGCTATCGTGGCTTCGCTCGACAGCCGTGATGCGCCAAACCCGTATTTCACCAACACCTGTTACAGCTTGATTGCGCCAGACTACGGAGTTTCCGTAGCCGGTGTTTACAATCTGAACGCCGAAGGCAACATTCAGCAGGTGCCGGAATCGGGCGGTTTGAGCCCGCGTCAGGCGGATCGCAGCGTGCGGCGCGCGGAAGCGCAGTATGCGCACAGTTGGTATAATGCGATTTGTAACGATGCGTGGGGCACTAACGCCTAAAGGGAGCATCTTTTCGCCTCTGAGGTTTTTAGGTGACCTTTATTTGCATGTGAAATTGAGTAGTAGAGCATGAGCAACACAGAGCTGGTGTTATTGGGTGGTGGTTTGATCGGCTTGCTGATGGGCGGCGTGGGTCAGCGTACAGGCTTTTGCCTGATGCGTGGCCTGCAACACGCATGGGTGCAGGGCGATGGCCGTAAGTTGCGGGCCTTTGCGTTGGCCATGGCTGTGGCGTTGCTGGCGAGCCAGCTGCTCACCTTGGTGACAGACCTCAGCCTCGACCGGGCGCTGTATTTGCAGCCGTCCATGTCGTGGCTGCTGGTGCCGCTCGGTGGTGCTCTGTTTGGATATGGCATGGTACTGGCAAATGGCTGCGGGGCGCGCTCTTTGGTGCTGCTTGGTCAAGGCAATCTGCGCTCCTTCGTGGTCTTACTGTGTTTGGGTATCGCCGCTTATATGACGATGTCCGGGGTACTCGCCCCGATCCGCCTGTGGCTGGAAGGTATCAGCACCGTTCGGCTTCCGGCACGCAGTTTGCCGGGCATGCTAACCCAAGCCAACGTAGATCCTAAGCTGGCACTGTGGCTGTGTACCGCCGTCTTATCTGGCCTTCTGGCGTTCTGGGCGTTACGCAACAAAGCCTTTGTGGCGTCACGTCCGGATCTAACCGGTGGCGTGGTGATGGGGCTCTTGGTCGCGGCCGGTTGGTGGGTGACGGGCGTGCTGGGTAACGACATTTTTACGCCAGTACGCTTAGCGTCACTAACGTTCATTGCTCCCATTGGTGATAGTGTTCAGTACTTGATGATAGCTACCGGTATGGCGCCAACGTTCAGTATTGCTGTCGTGGGCGGGGTGATTGTGGGTAGCTTCGTTATGGCGCTGCTTGGCGGTCGCTTTCAGTGGGAGACGTTCTCGTCACCACAACATATGCAGCGCTCTGTGTTGGGAGGAATCCTGATGGGGATTGGCGGCGTATTGTCTTTAGGGTGCAGTATTGGCCAAGGGTTAACCGGATTTTCAACCTTGGCGCTGACGTCCTTTGTTGCTGTCGGCGGGATTTTATTGGGGGCTTGGATCGGCCTAAAGAGAGCATCTAAAACCCCCTTTTTCTCAATCTGGCGTTGTTAAAAATGGCCTCAAATGCTCATTTACTATCAGTAAACTGCGCGTTTTCGGCCCTTTTTGCCTCGCCAGCTTTTCGCCTCCGAGGGTTTTAAATGCTCCCTTTGAGCCCGTTAAAGGTGTAAAAAACATGTTGTTTCGTGTGTGTGTTCTTTTGTCATTGTCTCTCCTGACCCTGCCAGCGTTGGCCGATTGGCAGCGTTTTGATGCTGTGCGTGCGGCGGTGGGTGACGCAACGCCGAAAGCGCAAGGCATCACTTTAGAGTTGCCCTTGGTGTCGGAAGACGGTTCTGCCGTGCCTATGACGGTAAAGGTTGATAGTCCTATGCGGGCCGACCAGTATGTGCAAAGTATTCAAATTTTTGCGGAAGGTAACCCCAATGCTGAGGTGGTCGATTTCTTCCTGACGCCTAAGATGGGCTCGGCTGAAATTTCCAGCCGCATTCGGATCAACGAAAGTCAAACCATCTGGGCCGTGGCGCGCAGTAACACGGGCGAGGTTTGGGTAACCAGTCGTGATGTACGCGTGACCGTGGGTGGTTGTTTGACAACGGCTGAAGACAACTCAACCGTGCGTCTCAGCCAAGGCCGCGTAGCGGTGCCCCGTTCTTTCAATGCGGGCCGACCTGGTGAAGTGCGCACTTTAGTAACACATCCGATGGAAACCGGACTGCGCGAAGGGCCCGCAGGCTCAATTCTGCCACGGCGGTTGGTGGACTCTTTAACCGTAACCGTTGGTGGCGAAACCGCGTTTGAAGTGCGCATGCACACCGCGGTGTCGGCTAATCCCTATGTGCGCTTCTTTTTAGCGCCGCAAAAGTCCGGTCAAGCCGAATTCGTGTGGCTGGAAGACTCAGGCGAGCGTCTTGCCGAGCAGGTTGATCTGCGCGTCAATTGATTCAGCGCTGAGCCAAGCATAGGTAAAGCGGTTACACCCAGCCAAGGCTGCGCAGTAAGAACAGGCCCATTGTGGTGGTCAACAGGGAGAAAAAGGTGGTCACCACGATAATCTCCGCCGCCAATTCGCCCCACGGCGTCATGGCGCGAGCCATAACAAAACTGGCCGCTGCGGTCGGTGATGCCATCATCAAAAAGAGAATGCCTAAGGCTTCCGCTCGGAAACCCAACAGGTAGGCAATGCCCACTGCCAACACCGGGATAACAATTAACTTGAATCCGCTGGCGACCATCACCAAATAACGGTTATTGCGCAGGCTCTGAAACTGCAAGCTCGCGCCGACACAGATCAGAGCAACTGGCAGGGTGAGGTCTGCAAGGCCTTGCAAGGTTGAGTTGGCCAAACCAGGCAACGACCACCCGGAGATCGACCAGGCCAGCCCCAGCAGCACGCCGATGATCAGCGGATTGCGGAACAACTGCGTCACCAATTTGACGGGCGACAAACGCGTTTGACCGGCTTGCAGTACTACAATGGCGGCCAAATTATATATAAGCGTAATAAACGCGAGGTAGAGTGACGCCAGTGGGATCACTTCTTGTCCAAAGGCGTTAACCACCATAGCCAAACCGATGATGCCCATATTGCCGCGATAGGCCCCTTGCACGAACACGCCACGCCGTGAGCGGTCGGAAGTAAACAGGGGAGTGATCCACCACAATAGGACAATGGTCGCCAAGGTGAAGATCGCGGCGTAGCCGATCAAATCACCTTGCCAGCTGTCGACAATGGACGATCGCGCCGTATTGAGAAACAGCAGGGTCGGTAGGCACCAGGTGAACACCAGTCGGTTGGCGTCATGAATAAAGGCGTCACTGAGACGGTTGGTGCGCTTTAAGGCGTGGCCGCCCGCTAACCAGAGTAAAATAGGCAGTGTGGTAGACAGCGAAAACAACAGGTTGTCGAGCAACGTCACAGAGGGCTCTCCCGGTGGCGAATCAAATGGTGTGTATATAGTGCAGGTAAGGCAGGCGCAGTTTATCATGAGTGCTTAGGTAAACTCTGAATAATTCGCATTGCGCGGCTGAGACAGCAATTTAATTGATCTGTAACAGGACAGAAGCCATCAGGTTCGGTAGAGTCGTCGGGTGGGTTGTAGTCTGTCTTGCCTGCATTGCCGTAGTCTGATGAAACAGATGGAGTGGTCATGGATGTTTTAAAAGTCATCGGGCGATCCGCCGAGTTGGGGGGGATTCCTTTACTGCGCGTGTTGCCGCATCGCACTTGTCGTGCGGTCGGTCCATTCGTATTTATTGACCATTTCGGGCCGGTCGAACCGACGCATATGCAAGTCGCACCGCATCCTCATATCGGGTTGCACACGCTGACGTGGTTGTTCAGCGGCGAAATTATGCATCGTGACAGCATCGGTACTGAACAACCAATTCGAGCCGGTGAGCTCAACTGGATGACGGCAGGCTCCGGCGTCACGCACTCCGAGCGCACGCCGCCAGACCGACCTCAACCTTTGCACGGTTTGCAGTGCTGGGTGGCACAGAGTGTCGAGCACGAGCAAGACCCCGCCGAGTTTCAGCATTTACCCGCCGATGCTTTGCCGACCTTCTCGCGTGATGGCATTCAGTGGAAAGTCGTGGTCGGGCATTGGCTGGAAGAGCACTCACCGTTGCGCATCAACTGGCCGACGTTCTTTGTTGAGGGTTTAACCGAGGCGTCGGATGAATGGGATTGGCCCTATCCGGGCATCTGGTCCTGTGGCATCTATGTGGTGGAAGGGCGTATGACGGTCAGCTTTGGCGGCCGTACCGAAGTTGTGGCGGCCGGTGAGCTGCTCGTGATTCCTCCGGTGCGCGGTTTACCGCAACCTAATGTGTCGGCGGACGCCGGTGTGCGCTTTGTGTGTTTGGGTGGTGAACCCTTTCCGGAAGACCGTCACTTTGATTGGAATTTTGTCGCCAGTGATCGAGCGCTGCTGGCCGCAGCGCGTGCCGACTGGATAGCGCAGCGGCGTTTTCCGCCGGTGCCGGGCGACAGCGAACGGATTCCTCACCCGGAAGAGCATTCTAAAAGTGAGCACTCCTAAGAAGAGTGACGATATGCGCCGTTGCTACTGAGGTTGTGCCGGTCCTTTCGGTGCAATTTCAGCAGCGACCTCACTCGCGACCACCAAAGGCAGCGTCGGCAAGCGGCGCTGACTGATCAATACACCGGCGAACACCAAACCAATCGCCAGCCATTGCTGCAGGTTCATGGTTTCTTGCAACAAAATCATTGCGAAGAACAGGGTAAACACCGGCAGTAAGTTGGTGTAGCCTGCGGTCGTCGTCGCAGATATCTGGCTCAGTGCGTAGTTGTACAAGCCATAAGCGCCCAGCGTAACAATGATGCCCAGATAGAACAGAGTGCCCCACAGGCTCCATGCTATGGTTTCAGGCCAAGGTTGGCTCATCGCCAACGGGAAGAAAAACGCCGCGCCAATAAAGGTTTGCAGGGCGGTCAAAAACAGCGGGCGATAGCCGCTGGTCAGCTTCTTCACCAATAATGTGTATCCTACCGCACTGGCCATCGCCATAAATTCGAGAAAATTGCCCAGTGCCGGGTTTGGTGCCGATTCGCTTACGTCACTGTTCCACGACATCCAGAATACACCCGCCACAGCGATCAAGAAACCACCCCACTGATAGCGACTGATCTGCTCACGTAGGAAGAACCAAGCGCCCGCTGCGACCATTAAAGGCAACATGCTGGTGATCATACCGGCTTGGCTGGCTGTGGTGTATTGCAAGGCCATGGCTTCGAAAATGAAATAGAGGCAAGGTTCAAACGCCGCCATGCCCAACAGCCATTTCCAGTCACCCTTTTGATAACGCAATCCGCCGCGCCACAAAGGCAAAATCAGCAGAAACGCCATACTACCGATCAGCATGCGTAAAAAGATCACCTGCATCGGGTGCAGGGCGCCGACAGCTACTTTTAAGGCAATGAACGAACTGCCCCAGATAGCCATGGCCAATAACAAAGCAAGGTGCGCGCGAACGGTGGGGGTCATGAAACGGCTGCTCCGAAAATTAGCCGCGTATTCTCGCAGAAAACGGACGAATGAAAAGAGGACGAAGCGTGGGTGTGGTAGATGTTTGTCAACCGGCGCAGACAGCCCGCCTGGCTACTGGTATGCGGTTATCGTGGGTGGTCGGCCGTAAAGGCTTCCAGTGCTGCTACGGTATTTGGGTCTAGCAACCCCAGCCGTGGGCCATCGTAATACTCCAGCGCTTCAAGGTACGTTTGCGCGTCGCGTAATTCCATACGCATACCCACACGCCCGAGGTTAGCACTGACCTTTCCGTCGGCATAGCCCAGCCGATCCAGAGAGCGATACAGGCGGCTCGTTAATTCCGCTTCGCTCAAATGGCTCACTGCCGACTCAATCGGTTGCGGGCGCATATTATCGCAACCGCTTAGCAGGAGTAACGGCGTTAAGATTAAACTGGTCAGTAACGTAGAGAACATTTTCATGCTGATCATAATGACCCTAAAGCAAAGCATTGGCGACATCGCTGGCAACTGCTCCTCGGCAATCGCTCCTGCATTGCTCTACCTCCGGCATCCATGCCGTCGTGCGTTGCCAGCATATAAGGCTAGGACAGCCTGTATGCCGAGAATGCAGGAGCAATTCTCGGTCCGCCCATCCATGGGCATAAAAATGCCGCCCGAAGGCGGCTCGTATAGCAGAAAAAAAGAACGCTTATTTCACGCGTGCAATCTCGCCACTTTCAATCTTCGCCCAGTACTTGTCCACTTCACGCTTCACCACGGGCATCAACAGATACAGACCGATGATGTTAGGGATCGCCATGGCAAACAGCATGGAATCAGAGAAGTCGATGACGGGACCCAAGCTCATGCTGGCACCGATGATGATGAACAAGCAAAACACAAAGTTGTAGATGTTTTCCTTGGTTTTGCCTTCACCGACCAGATACGTCCAGCTCTTCAAGCCGTAATACGACCAAGCGAACATTGTAGACAGCGCAAACAACACCACGGCAACGGCCAATACAATTGGGAACCAAGGCAGTACGGTAGCGTACGCGGCGGATGTCAGTTCAACACCTGTCAGGTCGGTCATCAAGGCACCACTGATGATGATGACCAAAGCGGTCATGGTGCAGATGACGACCGTATCGATGAAAGGCTCCAGCAATGCAACAAAACCTTCAGACACCGGTTCGCTGGTTTTTGCCGCTGAGTGCGCAATGGCTGCAGAACCGATACCGGCTTCGTTTGAGAACGCGGCACGACGGAAGCCTTGTATCAGCGCACCCAGTACACCACCCACTACGCCTTCACCAGTGAAAGCACCGCTGAAGATCTGGCCGATAGCCCAGCCAACCATATCGATGTTGACGATGATGATGACCAAACCGGCCAGAAGATACAGACCTGCCATGAAAGGAATCAGCTTCTCTGTGACTCGACCGATGGCTTTAATGCCGCCGATGATGACGCTACCGACGATAACGGCCATGGCTAGGCCAAACAGCCAGCCTTTATCGGCCAAAAAGCTGTCAGCACCGCCTGTGACGTTCACCATCTGTGAAAACGCTTGGTTGGCTTGGAACATATTGCCGCCACCCAGTGCGCCACCGATACAGCAAATGGCGAAAATTACCGCAAATACCTTCCCTAGACCACCTAGGCCGCGCTCTTCGCGCAAGCCTTTCTCTAGGTAGTACATGGGTCCACCAGATACCTTGCCGTCGGGCAATTCATTGCGGTACTTCTGGCCCAGAATACATTCGGTGAACTTGGAAGCCATACCGAGCAAGCCCGCCAGAATCATCCAGAATGTTGCACCGGCGCCACCGATGGAGACAGCGACGGCCACCCCAGCAATGTTACCTAAGCCGACCGTGCCCGAAAGAGCGGTAGTCAGAGCTTGGAAATGCGAAACCTCACCCGCGTCACCGGGCTTGGAATAGCGGCCACGGACTAGGTCGATGGCGTGTTTGAAGCCGCGAAACTGCACGAAGCGGAAAAAGAAGGTGGCGACCAGACCACAGATGACCAGCCAGCCTACGATCAATGGAAACTGCACACCCGCGATGGGCACGGAGTAGAAGATGATGTTAACAATGGGGTTGGCGATCGGCTCAAAGATACGACTGATGGCCGCATCAATACCTGACTGGGCAAAAGCCCCAGCGGAAACGAGACTCAGTACTAACAACGCACTGAGTTGCTTAAATAATTTTGGCATGAGAGGTGTTCTCCGGGTTGTTATTGTTTTTTCCAGCTCAAGGAACGACGGTAACCGGTACGGGTGAACTCTGCACCAGTGAGAGCCCTAGGCTACCAACCAATACATTTTTCAATTTGGAAGCGCCTTTTCGGCCGACGAAAATCTGTGCCCCAGATTTTTCTTTGGCTATTTCGCACATCAGTTCGGTTGGATTGCCGTAGCGCACTTCGCTGGTGACGGTGATGCCTTGATCGCTGAGCGCTTTTACAGTCGGTGCGATGAATTTTTCGGCGCTTGCGACTTCTTCGACTTTACGTGCGTGACGCTCCCGTAATTCGTCTTTTGACAGGAAGGTGTAGGGCGACCACTCAAGGATATGAACCAAGTGTAGGGTACCGCTTTGCTGCTTCGCGCAGGTCACAGCAAAATCGAGGGCTCGCTTGCACGAATCCGTGCCATCGAAACCCACTATGAACGTGTTGGCCATGATGTCTTCTCCGTTTTTTTTTCTTTTTTTGACGCGTCGCGGTACAGCTATGCGGCAGCATCCCTATGGCGTAGAGGATTTTTTGCCTCAATGCAATTAAACCTTAGGCGTAAGAAAAAGAGCTGTAAAGAAAAATAGCCCTTAAAACGGCGGTATTTATGCGTTTAGTCAATTAATCAATACATTTGTCCAAAACAACGGGCCCAGATGGCCTCGCGCTTACGCTTAGTTCAAAACAGGCGCTAAGAGGCACTTCGCCGGCTTCGTGAGCCGTGTTATTGTTCTGCTACTTTTATCTCTAGAAAGAAGGAACTTAGGCCATGCTGATCAGTAACATCGAAGCCATTCCCGGTCGGGTCGTAAAAACGCATCTTGGGTTGGTACAAGGCTGTACCGTGCGCGCCAAACACGTCGGGCGCGACATTGCCGCTACCTTAAAAAACATCTTTGGTGGCGAGTTGCGTGGTTACACCGAGTTGTTGAACGACTCGCGCGACGAGGCTATGCAGCGCATGCAAGCGCAGGCCGAACAGTTGGGTGCCAATGCCATTCTTAACGTACGGTTCTCGACCAGTTCGGTGGCGCAAGGTGCGTCGGAACTCTTTGTGTATGGCACAGCCGTGATCTTGGAGTAACGCCGCCATGTTATTTAACGCGTTATTACCCTTATTAGCACCGCTCGCGTTGCTGCTGACAGGTTATTTTGTCGGTGGGTATTTAGAGCGCCAACATTTTGCTCGGTTAGAGGTGGCGGAGGTGGCTGTCGACTTACCAAAAGCCATTGCCTCTCGGCATTGTCCTGAATCCATGGCGCATTGTGGACTGGTGATGGGTTCGGTGGTGATCTCGCACGACTATTTCAAACGCTTCCTAGCCATTATTCGTATGCTGTTTGGCGGTCGCTTGCGCAGTTATGAAACGCTGCTTGAACGGGCGCGCCGTGAAGCGCTATTGCGCCTGCGAGAGCAAGCTCGTGCGCTGGGCGCTACCCACGTCTACAACCTGAAGTTTGAAACCGCAGCCATTTCCGGGCGCGGTCGGCAAGCGGGAATTGGTTCATTGGAGGTCTTTGTATACGGTACGGCGGTGCGTACCTGAACACCATTGCCCTTTACCCATTGCCGAGTTCAGCTTCGCCCATTAAACTCATGGAACCCCAGAATTACGCTCTGCCTAATTGGTAGCGCGAAATCACCACCATCAGAATAACAGGAAACACTATGGCAGCGTTTGGTACGGTTTTTATGCCTGAAATGGCACTGGCCCAATTTGACGGATCTGATTGGAGCGCGCCGAAAATAGTGCCGTCCGACAGCCTGACATTGCACCCCGGTGCCCATGTACTGCACTACTCCAGTACCTGTTTCGAGGGCTTAAAAGCCTTCCGCCATGCCGATGGCTCGGTCAATATCTTCCGGATGGACCGGAATATCGCGCGTCTTATCCAAAGCAGTGAATTGCTGGCGTTACCAGCGTTTAAGGCCGAGCTGTTGCACGACATGATCGTAGATGTGGTGGGCCGGTTCGCGTCTGACGTGCCAGAGCCGCCGGGCTCCATGTACATTCGTCCTACCCACATTGGTACCGAAGCGGCCATTGGTAAGGCTGCAGCGCCTACGGCGTCATCGCTGTTGTATGTGTTGCTGTCGCCAGTAGGTGACTATTTTGCCGGTGGCGATAAAACACTGCGTTTGTTGTTGGAAGAAGATGGCGCACGTTGTGCAGCCCACATGGGCATGGTGAAGAGTGGCGGTAACTACGCCAGTGCCTTGCAACCCATCATGAAAGCACGTGCCAGCGTTCAAGCCGATCAGGTATTGTTTTGCCCTGGTGGCGATGTACAAGAAACCGGTGCGGCGAACTTCTTGTTGATCGACGGCAACGAGATCATCACCAAAGCGTTGGACTCAACCTTCCTGCACGGCGTTACCCGTGACTCGATTCTGACTTTAGCACGCGACATGGGCATGATCGTGTCCGAGCGCGCCCTAACAGTTGAAGAGCTGGTTGAACGTGCGGGTCGTCCGGGTGCAGAAGCGGCTTTGTCGGGCACTGCCGCCGTATTGGCACCCGTGGGCACGTTGATCCACAATGACAAAGAAATCATGGTGGGTGACGGTTCGGTAGGGCCGAAGACGGTGAAACTGCGCCAAGCACTGAATGATATTCAGTGGGGGTTGGCTGATGACAAACACGGCTGGTTAACACGCCTGTAGGGGAGGGGGCACCAAAAGCCCCTTTTTCTCAAGCTGGCATTCTTAACAACGCCAGCTTTTCGCCTCCGGGATCTTTAGGTGCCCCCTGTTGCTAATAGATATTTGTCGGTAGGGTATACTCACCTTCTGTTTAACCGTGGCGCATCTTACTTATGTCCGTTGACCCTTCAGTTCCCATCTCCGTCCAGTTCAATAACACCTACGCGCAACTGCCGGAGCATTTCTACGCCCGTGCCAACCCGGTCCGAGTGCCCACACCCGCCTTGATTGTGCTCAATCGAGCGTTATTGGCCGAGCTGAACATGCAGACGGAAGCCGATGACGCTGTTTTGGCCGAGGTGTTTTCCGGCAACCGGTTGTTGCCCGGTGCCGAACCCCTAGCGCAAGCCTACGCGGGGCATCAATTCGGGCAATTCGTCCCACAACTGGGTGATGGCCGTGCTGTTTTGCTCGGTGAAGTCGTCGATCAGCAGGGGCTTCAACGTGACATCCAACTCAAAGGGGCAGGACGAACGCCGTTCTCACGCGGTGGCGATGGCCGTGCACCCATTGGCCCGGTATTGCGCGAATACGTGGTCAGTGAGGCCATGCATGCCCTGAACGTCCCTACCACGCGCGCCTTGGCAGCAGTGACCACGGGCGAAGCGCTGTTTCGTGATGCGTCCGTGCCGGGCGCCATTCTGACCCGGATAGCCCGCAGCCATGTACGCATTGGCACCTTCCAGTATTTTGCCGCGCGCGGCGACAAAGACGCGATCCAGACTTTGGTAGAGCATAGTTTGGCGCGGCTGTATCCAACCGATTGGGCACACTACCAAGCTGCGTCGCCGAGTAACCAGAGCAAAGCATCCATGGTGCTGTTGGCTGCCGTAGCGGAACGCCAAGCGGCCTTGGTCGCCCAGTGGCAGGCCTTAGGTTTTGTTCACGGTGTGATGAACACCGACAACATGAGTATTTCGGGCGAGACGATCGATTACGGCCCATGCGCGTTCATGGAAACTTATCAGCCCAATGCCAGTTTCAGCGCCATTGACCGTGATGGCCGTTACGCGTATGACCAGCAGGCCCGTATTGCGCAATGGAATCTGGCCCGCTTGGCGGAAGCCTTATTGGCGGGTGAAGACGATGCGCAGGCGGTATTACCGCACGCCGAAGACATCGTAGGGCGCTTCGCTGCGCAGCACGCCGAGCAATGGCGTTTGGCCTTGGGTCGTAAACTGGGACTGAGTGTCGTCAGTGCCGACGACGAGCCGCTGATTCAAGATTTTCTTAACCAGCTGCACACCAGCAAAGTGGATTTCACGCAGGGCTTTAGCAGTTTGTCTACGCTATTGAACGAGGGTGCTGAATCCGGCTTTCTGACCGATCACTGGCTGGCGCAGTGGCACGCCCGATTGGCCGCTGACGAGAACACGCGGGAGCAACAGCGCAGTGTGCTGCAACGTCATAATCCACGAGTAATTCCACGCAACCATTTGGTCGAACGCGTGATTCGAGCGGCAGAAGACGACGGAAACTTTGCGCCATTTCATGCTTTGCTGGCAGCAGTCCAGCGCCCATTTGAAGTGCCGGACGACGAAACATGGGAACTGCCTGCCCAACCGCAAGAACAGGTGTGGCGCACGTTCTGCGGTACCTGATCCGCAGCAGCGGCTACACTGGTCGGTAAAAAGCACAATAGGAGAAAGCCACCATGAAAAGGACGTTACTCATTTTTGCTGCAGCCGCGGCGCTGGCCTTCGGGTTTTGGCTGGTCAGTTTAGGGTTCAGCACCCTGAATCAATTTCGCCAGATTGAGCGTTTACCGCAAATGCCGGTAGCGGCGGCCTTGCCCGGCGAAGTCAATTTAGTGGGCTTCGCCCGCACTCTGTCAGGCAGTGACCTTCTTACCGCGCCAGACTCTCAAACCCCAACGCTGTACTACCGCTACCACGTCGAACGCCATGTGCGTGACAGCGACGGCAATTACACGTGGCGGACGGTCAGCAATCGTATTTATTGGACAACTTTTTTGCTGGAAGACGACAGTGGCGCGATTGTAATCGATGCCACTGGGCTTACGGCTAATGTGCCATTGTCGAATAGGGTCACTACGGGCGATATGCGCTACTCCGAATACCGTATTGATCCGGGTCAGTGGTTGTTTGTACTGGGTGTGGCTGTGCCTCGTGGACCGAGTGACGAACTGACTGTTGTATTCAATGAACCAGGCAGCTATACCCCCTTGATGTCGGCATTCGGCGAGGATCACGAACGGCAACGTTTAGCATTGTTTAGTTTGCTGCTGGCGATAGCCGGTGTGGCGACCACGACATTGGGCGTCTATTGCCTTATGGTGGTGCTGCGTGTGCACCAAACCATTGTGTTTCTGCTCGGTCAGTCGTTGGTATTGATGGTGTTGTTGGTGTATCAGGGCCTCGCCATGGCCGAAGCGGATGTGGTGGACGCCAGCGAACGCTTACAACGAGCCGAGACGCAGGGCATTTCCGCCGTGCGAGCGGTGCTTGCGACGCAAGAGATTTTTTGGACGGGTGATTGGCAGGCGTGGCCGGATACACAAGCGCTCGCCGCCTTATCGACCTCTCAGCAGCAACGTGTCAACGGTATTCGCCAGTATGTAGCGGATGCACAAGTCCGTACGTTGCGCTTGGTGTCTGAATGGCCCGAGCGGACGTTTGTAGAGCCCGATTTGCTGATGCGGCTGCAGGGCTCGGCCAGCAGTGCCGCCGAAATGACAGGAGACTTTGCCGGTACTCGTCTGACGTTTTGGTATTCACTGTTGTTTGGTTCTGTTGGCTTGGGCATGTTGGGGCTCGGTGCGCGGTACGGCATTCGGCGCATGGCGTTAAAACGTATGATAGAGAACTTGCCGACATCGCCCATCGGTGGGCTGGCGTATGGGCTCAGTGAAGTCATTGGTAAAGCGGCTCCACTGCCGGACGAGGAAACCTTGGTCGGGCCGCTAAGCGGTCGAGCATGTTTGGCCTATCGTTACCGCATTGACGAGAAACGTAAGCAGGGTAAGAACACACGTTGGGTAAATATTTCAGTCGACAACCGCTTGCCGGTATTCGGGCTTAACGATGCCAATGCTGAGCAAAAAGGCAACGCGCCTCTGTTGCGTGTGAATCCACGCGGTAGCGATCTGATATTGCGCGACAGTGACGTTAAGTACGAGGGTAAGTTGCGTTATACCGAATCACGCATAGAGCCCGACACCACGCTCTATGTACTTGGGCCTGCGCAGGTAGCGGACGACACTGCAGAGCTGGAAATCCGCACTGGTGCGACGGATGAGCCGTTTATTGTTAGCGACCTGACCGAACGGGAGCTGATGCTGCGCAAGGCGGTACAAGGCTTCGCCTTGCTGACCGTCAGTTTGGTCGGCGGTGTGGGGGTGGCGCTGGGTATTGCTGGGCAATCGGGCAGCTTTGGCGCTTTGCCGTGGCTGCTCTGTGCGGCGATGCCGCTGTTGTATTTGCTGTTGGCATTACTGGTGCTGATGTACAACGATCTTGTGTTTCTGCGCCAGCGCGCCCGTCGCACCTGGGCCAATATTGAAGTGGCGCTGAAAAAACGCAGTGACCTGATACCGGCGCTGGAAAGCGTTGCCAAAGGGTATTTAGCCCATGAGCGTGAAGTACAGGAAGAACTGGCGGAGTTCCGTCGGCAAATGGAGGCGCCCGAATTGACCCCCAGCAATGCCACTGAATTGATGCAGGCGGAGCAACAACTGCACCAGACCTTGCAAGCCCGCTGGGAAGCTTACCCGGACTTGGCTGGTGACAGCACCATGCGTCACTTAATGGACAGTTTGACGCGTATGGAAGACGAGGTGGCCTTTATGCGCAGCGGTTATGCCCAAGCGGTGGAACGCTATAACGTGCGTCGCGGGCAACTGCCGGAAGTGATTCTAGCGCGTTTGACGGGCTTCCAGCCACTGGAGCCCATGCGCGCGCCGCAGACATAAAGCGCTGGTAACTTGGCATAGGATTGACTAAAATTTAAACAATTCTGTTGGTGAGGTGATCGCCATGGCTATTTCCATTAATGCGCCTGCGCTGCCGGTCTCGTCTGGATCGCAATTCAATGCGTTGGCGCGTGCCGGTGCGAGTGGGTTACGCATTAACTCCGCCGCTGACGATGCGGCCGGAATAGCGATTGCCCAAGGCTTTACCTCGCAAGGGCGGGGAATGACAGTGGCCATGCGCAACTTGGGTGATGGCATGAGCCTGTTGCAGGCCCGAGGCGGCACCGTGTCTGGTTTTACCGAACAAGTGCAGCGCATGCGTGAATTGACCGTGCAGGCCAATAACGCCACCAATGGCCCACAAGAACGGGAACTGCTGAACCGTGAATTCACCGCGCTGCGCGACAGCATCGTTGAGCAAGTGGGCAGCGCCGCCTTCAATGGCCGCCCGCTGTTCGGTGACGGCGCGCAGACTTTTCAAACGGGCCCGAATGCTGGCCAAACGACGGTAGTAGAAGGCAATGCGTTACCGGATGCCTTGGCGGAGATAGACTTCAGCAACCTGACATTGAACAGCAGCGGAGACCTCGGCAACGTCATTGAGCGGTTGGATGATACCTTGGCGGCGTTCACTGCCAGCCAGGTGCAGGATGGTGCCGTTGCCAACCGGTTTGAGCAGCAGTCTAATAATCTAAGTCAGCAGCGCTTGGACAATGCCGCCAGCTTGAGCCGTATTCAAGACCTCGACTTCGCTAAGCTCGCCAGTGATCTGGCGCAGGACGATACGCGCAGTCGGGCGCAAATACTGTTGCAAAGCCAGGCCAATGCTAACCGTGGTGATGTGTTGCGTTTGATCTCGTCGTAATTCTACCCAGCAGGTTTAAATGCCCGCCGTACGTGACGCGTTACCGCGTTGCGGATTCCTGCTGCACCAATCCTTCGTACATGCGCTCGGCGGCGAGCTTCAGTGCAAACGCATCTTCCTTCGTCATATTCGACAAACACCACAGTTTAAGAGGTATTTCTTCCGCTTGCGTGCGCAGCGTGTGACCGTCGTCCGTCAGTTGCATCAACCACTGACGTTCGTCATCCCTTCCTTTGTATCGCTGTATCAGTTGCTTTTGTTCTAGGCGTTTTAAGATGGGCGTCAGGGTGCCGGAGTCCAGCCGTGTCTGTTCGACCAAGCGCTTTATCGGGACGTCATCTTGCTCCCACAAGGCGAGCATCACCAGGTATTGTGGGTACGTCAGCCCTAGCGGTTCAAGCAAAGGGCGGTAGGCGCGCACGAGCGCGTTGGTCACGCTGTACAGCGAATGACAGACTTGGTTGCGCAGAAACAAATGCTCTGACGGCTGGGTATGGGCGGCGGATGACATGATCGCTCAACTCATTCTAGACTTTTAAGGTATTTATTTTGCGCACAAGGTATTGACGGGTCAAGTGTTTTGTCCTATTGTTTTGCGCACAAGATAAATTCAGTCAACTCAGGACGACCTTATGCAAATGTTATGGTTCATTCCGCTCGCTCTCATCGCTTTGGCCTTCATTGCTATCTACACACAGAACGCACGCGTGCCTGCACTGGGTCACGACCATGGTCAATTAAAGCCGCTGAGTAAAGACCCTAATGGTGTGTCCACCCAAACGGATGACCCCGCCAAGCGCGTGCAGCCGTGGCCGTTCAAAGGCGATCGTAGCAGCACCATGCAGGCTATTCGCAACGCTGTTGAACTTTATGGCAATGCCGAAGTCCAAACGCAGCAAGATGACTACCTGTATGTGGTGTTTGTCACCAAACTGATGCGCTACCGCGACGACGCCGAGTTTTACCTCGACGATAAGACACAACAGGTACATTTTCGCTCAAAAAGCCGGGCCGGTAAGTCAGACTTGGGACTGAACGCCAAGCGTTTTGCCCGCCTGACAGAACTCTATCAACAAGCTGACGTCAACGCCGCGCAGTGAAAGAAGGACAGGGTATGAAAGCTTACGATTTAATCGTCATAGGATCAGGTGCTGGTGGTTTAACCGCCACTTTTACAGCACTGGGCTTTGGCAAAAAAGTGTTGGTGGTGGAGAAAGACCGCCCCGGTGGTGAATGCACCTGGTCGGGCTGTGTACCCAGTAAAGCACTGATCAACTTGGCCAAAGACGTACACATCGCTAAGAAATTCGGTGCGGTAGAGGTTGATGGCGCGGATATCTTGCGGCGTGTGCGTGCTGTCAGTGAACGCATTTATGAGCACGAAACGCCGGAAGTACTGCAAAAAGCCGGAGCCGACTATGTGCATGGCGCGGCTCGTTTCGTCAGTGCCAACACCATTGAGGTGGGTGGTCAGCAATATGTGGGTAAGCGCATCATGCTGGCGACGGGCAGTGCGCCGTTGGTGCCTAATATTCCGGGTCTGACTGACGTTGACTTTCTGACCAATGAAAACATTTTCGAGCAGACCTCACTGCCACCGTCACTGCTGGTGTTGGGTGGCGGCGTGATCAGCATGGAGCTGGCGCAGGCCATGAACCGCCTTGGTGTGCAGGTCACCGTGGTCGAAATGATGCCCGAAGTGCTGGGGCGCGAAGAGCCTGAATTTGCTGCTCTGGTGCGCGAGAAATTGGCCAGTGAAGGCGTGCGCTTTGCGTTAAACACCAAAGCCGTGCGCGTAGAGCGCACGGCCGACGGCATCAAGCTGCATACCGAGTCAGATGGAAAAGCGGCGTACCTTGAAGCCGCGCAGATTCTTGTCGCGCTGGGTCGTTCACCCAATGTGACAGGCATGGGGCTGGAGGAGATTGGCGTTCAGATCAAAGGCGGCGTGGTGGTAAACGCTTATTTGGAAACCTCGGTTAAGGGTATTTTTGCCTGCGGCGATGTGGCTGGGCCCTATCTGCTCAGCCACATGGCCAACTACCAAGGTAAGATTGCTGCCATGAATGCCATTCTGCCGTGGCCGATTCGCCGCAAAGTAGACTATCAACACGTTTGCTGGGCCACCTTTACCGATCCTGAACTGGCCCACGCTGGCATGACAGAAGCTGAAGCACGGGCCAAATACGGCGATCGCATTCGGGTCTACCACTACGACTTCGCCAAGCTGGACCGAGCGCAAACGAAAGAAGGGGACATGGGGAGCATCAAGCTGATTACGGACCGTAAAGCCCGCGTTTTGGGCGCGCACATCATTGGTGAGCGGGCCGGTGATTTGATCGCTGAAGTACAGGTGATGAAAACCCTAGGTTTGAGCTTTGGCAAACTGCAAAAGGTGATTCATCCGTACCCGAGTTACGCCGATGCACTGCGCCAACTGAGTCAGCAGGTGTTTTTAGACAACATTATGCAGCACCCGGTGGTGAAGTTGTTTCGAAAGTCTAGCTAGCGCGCAGACAAAAACGCCCGGCAGCCACCTTCAAAGGCGGTTGCCGGGCGTTTAGCCTTGTGATTGACTACAACGCGCTAGCCATCATGGTTACGCGATGTCGAAACGATCCGCGTTCATCACCTTGTTCCACGCCTTCACGAAATCCTTCACGAACTTCTCTTTGGCGTCCGCTTGCGCGTAAACTTCCGTCAGCGCGCGCAGCTGCGAGTTCGAACCGAACACCAGATCAACGCGCGTTGCCGTCCACTTCACGGCGCCCGTCTTACGGTCACGGCCTTCAAACTCATCCACGTTCGCGGAAGTGGGTGCCCATTGGGTACTCATATCCACCAAGTTGAGGAAGAAGTCGTTGGTCAGCTTACCCGGTGTTTTAGTCAGCACGCCGTGTTTTGAGCCGCCGTAGTTCACGTCCAGCACACGCAAGCCACCCACCAGTACGGTCATTTCTGGCGCACTGAGTTGCAGTTGGTGCGCTTTATCCAGCAACATCTCTTCGTCGGCCACGGTGAACGCAGCACGGCGATAGTTGCGGAAGCCGTCGGCTTCGGGTTTCAGGAATTCAAACGATTCCACATCCGTCTGCTCTTGCGTCGCGTCAGTACGGCCGGGCGTGAACGGCACCTCAATGCTGTGTCCAGCGTCTTTGGCGGCTTGCTCAACGGCGGCATTACCACCTAGGACGATCAGGTCAGCCAAAGAGACTTTCTTGCTTCCACTGTTAAACGCAGTCTGAATGCCTTCTAACACCTTCAGCACTTTAGCCAACTGCGCAGGTTGGTTCACTTCCCAATCTTTCTGCGGAGCCAGACGGATTCGTGCGCCATTGGCACCACCGCGCATGTCGGAACCACGGAACGTCGACGCAGAAGACCAAGCGGTATACACCAGTTCTTGCACGCTCAGACCAGAAGCCAAGATCTTCGCTTTCAAGTCTGCAACGTCTTTAGCGTCAATCAGAGGGTGATCAACCGCCGGCACTGGGTCTTGCCAGATCAAGTCTTCAGCCGGTACTTCAGGGCCTAAGTAACGCGCTTTCGGGCCCATATCACGGTGCGTCAGTTTGAACCAGGCGCGGGCGAATGCATCCGCAAACTCTGCGGGGTTTTTATGGAAGTGCTCAGAGATCTTCCGGTACTCCGGGTCTTGTCGCATTGCCATATCGGCGGTGGTCATCATCAAACCGACGCGTTTTGCTGCATCTGCGGCATGTGGCGCGTGATCGTTATCGGCTAAGCCAACTGCTTTCCACTGGTTCGCACCAGCGGGGCTCTTGGTCAGTTCCCACTCATAACCAAACAAGACATCAAAGTAGCCCATGTCCCACTTGGTCGGGTTAGACGTCCACGCGCCTTCAATACCACTGGTGATCGCATCGCCACCTTTACCGCTGCCGTGGCTGCTGATCCAACCAAAGCCCATTTCTTCAATGGGAGCGGCTTCTGGTTCAGGGCCAACCAAGGCCGCATCGCCCGCACCGTGCGCTTTACCGAAGGTGTGACCGCCAGCAGTCAGGGCGACCGTTTCGTAGTCGTTCATTGCCATGCGGGCAAAGGTTTCACGAATGTCTTTCGCTGACGCCAACGGGTCAGGGTGACCGTCAGGCCCCTCTGGGTTGACGTAAATCAGACCCATCTGTACCGCAGCCAACGGATTCTCCAGTTCACGGTCGCCAGAGTAACGGCTGTTGGGCTTGTCGCTGGATGCCAGCCATTCTTGCTCAGAACCCCAATAGATGTCTTCTTCTGGCTGGTAGATGTCGGCGCGGCCACCAGCGAAACCGAAGGTTTTAAAACCCATGGTTTCCATGGCGACGTTACCGGCCAGAATCATCAGGTCGGCCCACGACAACTTGTTGCCATACTTTTGTTTAACCGGCCACAGCAAGCGGCGCGCCTTGTCCAAGTTGCCGTTGTCCGGCCAACTGTTCACCGGGGCAAAACGTTGGTTGCCCGTGCCGGCACCACCGCGACCATCAGCCGTACGGTATGTTCCGGCGCTGTGCCACGCCATGCGCACAAAGAATGGGCCATAGTGGCCGTAGTCGGCAGGCCACCAGTCTTGCGAATCGGTCATCACCGCAGCCAAATCTTTCTTAACGGCTGCAAGGTCGAGCTTTTTGAACTCGGCCGCGTAGTTGAAGTCTTCACCCAGCGGGTTCGATTTAGGGGCATGCTGGTGCAGAATGTTCAAGTTAAGCTGGTTTGGCCACCACATACGGTTGGTTGGACCGGTGCCACCTTGTTTCGTTTGGGCACCGTGCATAACAGGGCATTTACCTGCACTGCCATTGGTATTTGCGCTCATATCAATCTCCTCTACGTGCTGTTAAAAGCGGATACGCTCCGCACAAGCCGACGCTTGCTCCCTAAAACCACCCGAATTGATGGGCCAAGTGACGTCAAATGACCTTGTTGGAGAGAGCTTTTATCGGTCTGCATACAACATAGCATAGGGTTTCATTGTTGCCAGTTACCATTAACAACTATTTTGATAGTCAAATGCTATAGATGTGTTGTGGAGTTAATCAAAAGTCTTTGAACTTTTTGTGACTGTACAACACCCGCACAAACTGGTTTTATCCACGGTTGTGCCTGTATATTCTTCAGCTAACTGACACGCTACGAGGAACTAGGAGTAACCATGCCAGATATCGTCGTAATGTTTTTCTTGCTGGGCGTCGTGGCCGGATTGGTGCGGTCGGATCTCAGTATTCCTCGCGCCGCCTACGACGTGTTGAGCTTGTTGTTGATGCTGACCATCGGCTTAAAGGGCGGTATGTCGCTGCATGGCGCAGTGAGCTGGGGATTGCTGGGCGAACTTGCAGCAGTCGCATTCTTGGGCGTGTTGATTCCCTTGGTTGTGTTCCCTGTGGTGCGGTTTCTGGTTCGGCTCTCATTGGCGGACAGTGCCAGTTTTGCGGCACATTATGGCTCGGTCAGTGCGGGTACGTTCGCCGTGGCACTGGCCTACACCGAAGCCAACCAGTTGACCGTTGGCGGTCAAGTAACCTTGTACTTGGTGTTGTTGGAACTGCCCGCGATCATGTTGGCGCTGATGCTGTTCCGGCGCTTCAGCCGCAGTAATACGGAAGGCATTACGCAGGGCTTGTGGCATGAAACACTGACCAACCGAGGCGTGGTGTTATTAGTCGGTGGTGTGGTGATTGGCTGGTTGTATGGGCCAGAATCAGGTCGAGTGGTCACCGACTTATACACCAATGCCTTCCAAGGCGTGCTGGCGCTTTTCTTATTAGAGATGGGACTGGTGGCGGCTGAAACCTTGCGTCAGGTCAGCCGCCAGCATATTCGGCTGATGGTGTTTGCTGTGGCAGCACCCACCGCGCTGTCTTTACCCGGATTAGCGGTAGCCTTCGCACTGGGCTTGCCCGCCGGTTCGGCGGTTATTCTCGGCGCGCTCACTGCCAGTGCTTCGTACATTGCCGCACCGGTGGCGATTCGAGCAGCCATACCCTCGGCCAACATCGGTCTGGCGATGCTGGCGTCGTTGGGCATCACCTTCCCGTTCAACGTGATCGTAGGGATACCGCTCTATCATGCGCTTTGGCAGTTAATCAGCTAGGGAATACTTCAGAGCTTCCCTAGCGGTTTGTCTTCACGGTAAATGAATTCCGAGAAATCAGCGGGCAGTGCGGTGCCCGCTAGATCTTGTGCCGCCATGCCAACAAAAGCACCGGTAAAGTTATTCCCTGCGCCGGTTCCTGCTTCATCGCTGAGTATAGAATGATCCAGCTTCAGTGGTAATGCCTGCCAATCACCGTCGGCTGTCGCCCAATATCCGTACCAGTGCTCGAACCGAACCTCAACGCGCAGACGTATTGGCCCTTGGACTGGTAAGGGGATACGCTGACCTTTCAGGGGATAGTGCCCATGCCCGTTAGGGTCTGCCAGACAGCTTGCTACATCAAGGTAGCGCCCAATTTCGTCGTCGTAGGAAACAAACAAATAATGGTATTTCCGGCTGTTGTAATAGCAGGCCAAGCCCGCCATCTGCTGAAAATGCTTGGGCTGGAAATCCACTGTGGTCGACGCGGTGAAGCAATGGCTCTGTTGGCGGCGTGCCACGAGAGCACTGTTGAATAAGCTGCCGAGTGATTCACGACCATAGAGCCGTAAAAACCCCGGCCGTTCGGTGAGGGAGAACAACTGCGACGGGTACGGGGTGCGCAGCCATTGAAAGTCGATGGGCAGCGTCGCAGTATCAAACAAATAGTGTTGTTCTGTGCTTCTGCCGGGTGACGATGCTGTCGAATGGGGTGCAGGCACGGCGACCTGCGGCGCTAACGACTCCGACATTGGCCACGGCCAGTCGTCGTCTCGCCATTGCAGCTTTTGGATGGCTGTTTCTCTGCCCAGTGGGCTGCGCCCACGGTTGGCTAAGGGCCGACTGCACAGATGCACGAGATAGGTATCGCCATCGGGTGTCTCGACGAGGTCACCATGCCCCACGCGCTGCAACGGACTGGTGGGGTCAAACCGAGCGGTCATCAGATGCTGGCGTGGATGCAGCTCGTAGGGGCCGGTCAATTTCTTTGACCTTGCCAACGTGCAGGCGTGTTCATACTCAGTGCCGCCTTCGGCGGTCAGTAGATAATAATAGCCGTTGCGTTTATACAGGTGTGGCCCTTCGACCATGCCGAGAGGGCTTCCGGCAAAGATATTGTGTACCGGTCCAATGGGGGTCAGATGATCCCGATCCAGTTCCTGTAATAAGATTCCACCGAAAGATGGCTTGTCGGGCCGATAGTCCCAGAGCATATTGAGGAACCAGCGTCGGCCGTCATCGTCATGAAACAAGGATGGATCGAATCCACTGCTGTTCACGTAAACCGGCGTCTGCCACTCGCCATCAATCGTGGCACAACGGGTGATGTAGTTGTGGGTGTCCTTGGCGTCACCGCTGTGCCGTTTAACGTCGGTATACACCAAATAGAACATACCATCATCCCAGCTAAGACAAGGCGCCCAGATGCCACAGGAATCTGGGTTGCCACGCATGTCGAGCAAGTCAGGGCGATTCAGTGGACGGCTGATGAGCCGCCAGTGAATCAAGTCCGTGGAATGATGGATTTGCACACCGGGGAACCATTCGAAGGTTGATGTTGCGATGTAGTAGTCGTTCCCGACACGGCAAATCGAAGGGTCCGGATTAAAGCCGGGTAGAATCGGATTAGTGATATTCGATGTCATGCTGTATTACCCTTTAACGGCACCGCCGGTTAACCCGGCGACGATGTATTTTTGAGCGTAGAGGAAGAACACCACCGCCGGCAGAATAGTGACGGTGATGTAGGCTAATATACGGTTCCATTCGGAGCCATATTGGCCGCGAAACTCCATCAATCCTAACGGCCACGGATAGACACTTTGGTCGTTCAACATAATCAAAGGGAAGATGTAGTTGTTCCAGCTGCTCACCAGTATAAAGACACCTACGGTGGCTAAGATGGGCTTAGACAGAGGAATGACAATGGTCCAAAAGAATCGACCGTAACTGCAGCCGTCAACTAAGGCTGCCTCAAACAGTTCCTTAGGCAATTGTTCAAAGAAGGTACGAAACAGAAGCACGCTCATCGCCAACCCAAAGGCCACCTGCGGCAAAATAACCCCAGCGTAGGTGTCGAGCAGACCTAAATCGCGGATCTTTATGAACAACGGCAAAATAGCTGTGGCACCGGGAAACATCATGCCGAGAATAACGTAAGAATACAGGTAATTTTTACCGGCAAAGCGAATGTGTGAAAAGGTAAACGCCAGCATAGAGGCGAGGATTAACACTAACGCCACCGTAAATCCTGTAATGATGATGGAGTTCAACATCATCTGCCACGTCATGCTGCTGGTGAGAATATCGAGGTAAGCGGTGGCGTCCCATTCTCGCGGCAACGCCAAAGGGCTTACGCGCAACTCACCTAGACTTTTGAAGCCACCGAGCACCGTCATCCAAAATGGCAATAGTACGAACAGGGCGGACAGCAACAGCAGGCCCCAGCGTGCCGTATTGGCGGGTAAGCTTCGTTGTTCTGACAATTCACTCATGCGCTGTTCCTCGCCATAACAAACCGTTGATAGATGAAGGCAAATATTGCGCACATCACAAAGAGTAACACTGCAACGGCACTGCCAAACCCGATGCGTGAACGCACGATACCGAACTCATACAAGTAGGTAACTATGGTATGTGCAGACCCGCTAGGGCCTCCGGAAGTCACCAGTGGCATGGCCATTTCAAAAAATTGCAGAGCACCGATGACACTGAAAAAAACGGACAATCGAATGGCCGGCATAATCAGTGGTAATTTAATGCGGAAGATAATCTGCATACGGCTAGCGCCGTCGAGAGTAGCTGCTTCAACCAGATCCTTGGGTACTGACTGTAAGCCAGCAATGTAGATCATCATGTGATAACCGAAGTACTTCCAAATCACCACAATCAGAATGGCGTTAAAAGCCCACGCGCGATCAGCCAAAGGAAAGAATGGGTCCAACCCAAACAGCTGAGTTACGGCTGCGACCAACCCGAAATTACCATCGTAGATGAAGCGCCAGATCAAGCCCGCGACCACATCGGCCAATATGAAGGGCAAGAAAAAAACGAGGCGGAACAGGCTATTAACAGTGCTTTTACTGGCCACGCTTAGCGCCAACATCATGGCTAAGGGCAATTGGATTAATAAAGAGATCAGGACAATTTTCACCGTGTTCCAGATCGCGCGATGAAACATAGGGTCCTGCAGGATGAATTGATAGTTTTGCCAACCTACCCACCGGCCACTTTGTGCCAGTGCAGTGAATCCATTCCAGCGATAAAAGCTGTAGATTCCCGATTCTGTGATGGGAAAGATTACCAGCAAGGTGAAAA
This sequence comes from Natronospirillum sp., assembly GCA_049115955.1. Taxonomy (GTDB): domain Bacteria; phylum Pseudomonadota; class Gammaproteobacteria; order Pseudomonadales; family Natronospirillaceae; genus Salinispirillum. The sequence continues at coordinate 34,135 of JAGDZJ010000017.1, read as the reverse complement.
CCATCAGCCCGGGCGGTAAAAATAATAACAGGGTAGATATGCGACCACCGGTGTTTTGACGATACAGCCATTCCTTAATGGCGGCTATTCGTCCTTCAGGCTTCGCATGCAGTGCGACATTTACAGACTTCATGGCGTACTCGAGGGTTGCAATCGAAAGGTGACTCAGTGCCCTCAGGGGCACTGAGTCATTCAGCGTTGTATCAGCGGAAATCCCATGCTTGTTGCACGCGACGCACCGCTTGCTCTGGAGAAATCTCTCCTGCAAACAGCTCTGCAGATATGTCGTTAATTACACCACCGACATCGGCTCCTAACGCTTGATCCCAGAATACTTGGTGCCAAGATGAATTAGCGATGTTCTGCGCAATTTGTTTCAAATGCGGGTCTTCAACGTACGCTGCTGCACCATTGGCAACCGGAATTATGATGCCTGCTGCAGCGAGCTTCGCTTGTTGCTCAGGTGCAAGGAAGAATTCCAGCCAGCGCACGGCCTCGGGGCTGCCATTGCCTGACGTGAACGCCCAGCCGTCTACACCGCCCAATGTCGCAGTAGGATCGCCTAAGCCGCCTTCAACCATAGGGAAGTTAAAATATCCCAAGTTGTCGCCAGAAACACCAACACCACTTTCAGATTCAGACGTTTGAACACCAATGTCCCATTCGCCCATCAGATGAATTGCGGCACGACCGTTACCAAACACACCCGCGGCCTCGTTATAAACGGTGCCACGGTAACCCGGCTGGAAAGGATCGAGTGCTGCCAAACGACGCAGCTCAACACCGGCTCTGATGTAGTGCTCATTCTCAAACTTGGCTTCGTCCGCCAGAATCGACTGAAACAGGTCCTGTCCGCCAATGCGCATAGCCAGGTAGGTCCAGTAAAAGTGCAACGGCCAGCGTTCAGCGCCACCCGCCGCAATCGGCGTAATGCCTGCGGCTTTTAATGTGCTGACCACATCTAGGAAGTCATCCCACGTCTGAATGTCTTCGGCACGGACACCTGCTTGTTGAAACAACGATTTGTTGTACCAGAAACCGACCTGCGCCAAGCGATAAGGCGCACCATAGAGTCGACCATCGACCTCGAATGCGGACATCGCACCTTCACCGATGTTGGCTCTAAGTCCGGCTGCTTGGTCAGTAATATCTGCGAGCAATCCCGACTCGGCGCGCACTCTGTAATTGCCGCCGCCAAAGCTCCAGTAAAGGTGTGGTTTGGCGTTAGACTGCAATAGTGTAGGTAAGCGGGCTTTCATGGCGTCGTCGTCCATAAAATCCAATTGCACTCGAATGTCTGGATTTTTGGATTCGAAATCTTGGCGTATTTCATCCCAAGTATCGCGAATAAATTGGTCCTGCTGGTTGTGCAGCACGGTTACTGTTGTCTGAGCAACGGCTTGGGTGCTACCCAATGCGAGCATCACTCCGGCGCAGCCGGAGAGCATAAGCTGAGTGAACTTAAACATGGAGCTTTCCTCTTATTGTCATTGTTGTATTACCCTGATGGGTTCAGGGTGGGCTTTAAATTCATGTCTAAAACTAAATAAAGCATAGCCGCGCCTCGCTGTCAAAATAAATTCGAGTGTCGACTTAAATAATTTATCACTCTACACTGACGCTCAAATATGAACACAAGACTGGGATTCGCTGGACGATGAAAAAAAATGATACGGAACAGATCAGGGCCGCTAACCGGGCAGATATCATTGTCGCGTTGAGAGTGTATGGCCCGATTGCTCGTGTCGAACTCGGTCGACTGACTCGATTGAGCCCAGCCACCGTCACCGCCATCACCGCCGAGTTGGCGGAGGAAGGCGTGATTTTAACGCGCGAAAGTCAGGAGACACCGCAAGGGCGCGGTCGCCCGCGGGTGATGATCGACCTTAATCCGGATCACGGATGTGTGTTGGGCTTGAAGATTCTAATCAACGAGGTCAGGTTGATGCTGGGCGACCTGAAAGGCCACATCGTTGCCGAGGAGGTCGTTAAGGTAAAGACTCAAGCGTTGGATGAGGATGAGCTGAATGCCGAGCTGGTGCAGCATGCCGACCGCTTCATCAATGCCCACCCTGGTTTTCGTGAACGCTTAGTCAGCCTCGGTATTGCCGTTCAGGGGTTTGTGGATACGCATCAGGGTAGTGTGGTGTGGAGCCCTGCTATGCATTTGCGGCAAGCGAACCTGACCGACGCCTTGGCGGCACATTTCCAGTGTCCGGTTGAGTTGGTGAACGATGCGAATTGCATCGCTTATCAGATATTACGGCAGCCCCAATACGCCGAGATCAAGAATTTCGCCGTGGTCATGATTGGTTACGGTGTCGGTGGTGGCCTGATCGTGAACGGGCAGGTGTACAGTGGCCATTTCGGCGCGGCGGCCGAGTTCGGCCATACCAAATACAGCCACGACGGGCCACAGTGTGCCTGTGGCAAGCGCGGCTGCATAGAGGCCTACATTGCCGATTACGCCCTGTATCGGGATGCCAGCGCCGTGATGGAGTTGGCCGCGACTGATCGTCGTCATCCGTCGGAAAAGCAGATGCTGAAACTGACCAACATGGCGCGCGACGGCGATCCCTACTTGAGCGGGCTCTTCTCACAAGCCGGGCGGGTGCTGGGGTTGGGTATCGCCAACCTGATGGCGCTGATGAGCCCAGAACGCGTCGTGGTCACCGGCCCCGGCATCCGGGCGTACGATCTCATGGCGGCCGGGGTTCAAACCGGTATCGAAGATGCACTTGTGCCCGAACTGGTGGGTCGAACCGCTGTTGAGGCTTTGCCTTGGTCAGAAGATATGACAGGCCAAGGCATTATTGCCTTAGCCCTGCGTCATTTCCGCTGAGTTCGAGTCTAGCCAAGCCTAGGTGGGGTGGTGATATTAGCAGATTCGAGCTGCATGATGATTGTGCCGTGATCGCACAGACAGCAGCAGTGGCTGTCGTTTATCCGTCCCCTCAAGTGTTCGCTAGGTAGCTGCGAATGCCTGCGTTGGTTTCGGAGCCGGGCGCGAGTCGGCTGGCGATTAGCATGACGTCCATGGCCTGAGTCATACGGCGGCGTTCAGCACTGCTCAGCGAGGTGGCGTCGGTATCGCTGGCAAGTGCTTGTTCCAGACGCTGTTGCAGGCTCTTGTATTGAGGGGCATTGGCAATAGGTGACGAGGACCTCAAGCTGGTCAGAGCGTCGGCGGTCTCGGCAAGCAGCAGGGCTAATTGGCCCTCTTCGGGCACCTTTTTGGACAAGGCTGTCATATCCTGCTGCAGGTCGATGATTGCTTGAGGCGATCCGGCGTCCTCGTTTTTCGATTCAGTATTAGCCGTGGCTTGTCCCAGCATCCGCCCGGCCTCTTCCGGATTAATGAACTCAAGCTCCTGTAATCGATTGATAAAGGCGGCGCTGACCCTGAAATTGGGGCCAGTGATCGTAAACTCCTTGTTCAGGGTCGCTAGGCGTTCAGCGCGCGTACTAAAGGCAGCGCTGTCTGCCTCGGCTTTCGTCGCTGCGGCTGTCTTCGTCGCTGAAGCCGTCTCTTCGCTTTCAGTGACCGAGGATTTCTCCTCAAGAGTCTTCGTATTGGCCGTGGTGTTTGGCGTCGAAGTCAGCGGTGTAATGGCCATCAAGCTTGTCCTCTCTGTATGTGAGAATGGCGGTTTCAAGAAGACTTAGCAAAGGCTATTCCAGGTTGATAAACCCCCGTCAACTGGGCGTTTTGGCTGTTTTTTTCGACTAATGTTGCCGACTAAAGCAGGCAAGAGCGGCCAAGCATTGCCACCTCCCATGTAGGGGGAAGAGCGCAGCGCCTTCCGCCATCCTTTATCAGCCGTGGCAGCAGCCAGACCGGAGCCTTAGGAACTCCGTTTATCCGGGAGAAGTGAACCTGATGCACGAGAGCCTGGCCCCTCTATCGAGGGGCCATACTGCCCGTTATTTAAAAATGACTCGATTCACCACGTTCTCCAATCGTTCTTGCTGGTTGGAAACGGGTTGCGGGTTTAGGTTCTGTTTTACCGCGAGATCAGCCAAATCAGCGAGGCTGATGTTGCCGTTCAGGATATTTTGGCCTAATTCCGCGTTCCAGCCAGCGTAGCGTTGCTCGACCACCTGCCGGAGGTCTCCACGCTGGTACAGCTCTGCCGCTTTTATGAACGCCAGTGCCATCGTATCCATGCCGCCAATATGGGCGTGGAATAAGTCCGATGGATCAATAGACGTGCGCCGCAACTTGGTGTCGAAGTTGAACCCGCCGGTGGTGAATCCGCCCGCTTTGATTATCTCATAGCAGGCCAGGGTCATTTCTTCGACGTTGTTGGGGTACTGGTCGGTATCCCAACCATTCTGGTGATCGCCGCGGTTGGCGTCGATGGAGCCCAGAATACCCAACGAGGCTGCCGTGGCAACTTCGTGTTCAAAGGTGTGTCCCGCCAGTGTCGCGTGATTCACTTCGATGTTAACTTTGACTTCCTGCTCCAATCCGTACTTTTGTAAGAACCCAAAGACGGTGGCGCTGTCGTAGTCGTATTGGTGCTTGGTTGGCTCTTGTGGCTTGGGTTCGATCAGCAAGGTGCCTTTGAAGCCGATCTTGTGCTTGTGCTCTACCACCATCTGCATGAAACGCCCTAACTGTTCCTGCTCCCGCTTCAAGTCTGTATTGAGTAGGCTCTCGTAGCCTTCACGGCCGCCCCACAGTACATAGTTGGCACCGCCCAAGCGGTGTGTGGCTTCCATCGCTTGTTGCACTTGAGACGCGGCGTAAGCGAACACTTCCGGATTAGGGTTGGTGGCTGCGCCTGCCATGTAGCGGCGGTTGCCGAAGTTTTTTGCTGTCCCCCAAAGCAGCCGGACACCGGTTTCTGCTTGTTTTTTCTCGGCTACGTCGAGCATGCGAGCAAAGTTGTCGCGACTTTCTTTAATGCTTGCGCCTTCCGGAGCGATGTCGTAGTCATGGAACGTCCAATAGGGTGCGCCCAACTTTTGGAAAAACTCAAACGCCACATCCATTTTCTGGCGCGCCAGTGTCATGGCGTCTGAGCCATGAAGCCAAGGGCGTTGAAAGGTGCCTTCGCCGAAGACATCCGCACCATCCCAACAGAAATTGTGCCAGTAGCAGACTGCGAAGCGCAGATGCTCTTTCAGTGGCTTACCCATGACCACGCGGTCAGGGTCGTAATGGTGAAACGCCAGCGAGTTGTCTGATTCCGGCCCTTCAAAGCGAATGCGTTCAACGGAGTTGAAATACTCGGACATGTCAAAATCCTCTAGGTGTCAGCGCGGGTTAAGCGGCTGTGTGTGTTGGTGTAGCTGGCGATAACGCGCCAGTTTGTCTTGGAAGTAGAGTGCTTTACTCTCATTCGGTGTGTGGGTCTGCATGATGCTGGGTGGCGGGCAAATGCGCGCGATATGTTCGGGGGTGTCCCCTTCAACCATCAGTGCCGCCAGTCGTGCTGCTCCTAGCCCAGGCCCGATCTCGCCGCCTTCACGAAAATGCAGAGGGCGTTGTAATACGTCAGCGATGATCTGGCGCCATAAGGGTGAGCGAGCGCCACCGCCAATCAAGGATACGTCGGTAAGTTGGGTGCCCGCGGCGGTCAAGGCGCGCTCGCCATCGGCCATGCTGAACGCAACGCCTTCTAAAATGGCTAGCGTCATATGAGCGCGGGTGCTGCGGTGGGTCAGGCCGAAGAACTGACCGGTTAAATAGGGGTCGTTGTGCGGCGTGCGTTCGCCACTGAGATAAGGCAAAAATAGAACGTCAGTGTCACTGATGCCGCTGTTATCCAGTTCTTGAAGCAAGCTTGCAACGGGTTGGCCGGTAATGCTCGAAAACCATTCCAGAGAACTGGCGGCAGCAAGCGTAACGGACATTTGGTGCCAGCGTTGGGGCAGGCAATGGCAAAAAGCATGAACCGTCTGTTCTGGCGCGGCATGATGCGCGGCACTGACGGCAAAGTAGACCCCCGACGTACCCAGCGAGATAAAACCTTGCCCTGGTTCAGTCACGCCAACACCGAGCGCACCCGCTGCATTGTCGCCCGCACCACCCGCTACGGGCACCTGAGGAATACCGAGCGCGTGCGCTGTTTCTGCGCTGAGCGAGCCGCTATTTTGGCTGCCTTCAATAAGGCTTGGCATATGCGTGCGGTTCAAACCAGTGATGGCCAACAAATCGTCGTCCCAATCACGAAGCGCTGGGTTAAGCCAGAGCGTGCCAACTGCATCGGACATTTCGGATACGAACGTCCCCGTTAAACGGAACCGCAAATAGTCCTTAGGCAACAGCACCTTATCAATGCGCTTGAACAGCTCTGGTTCATGGTGCTTCACCCACAGTACTTTTGGGGCGGTGAAGCCGGGCATAGCAATGTTACCGCTGCGCTCACGAAAGTCGGGGAACGAGGCTTCTAGCTCAGCGCATTCGGCTACACTCCGTCCATCGTTCCAGAGGATGCAGGGCCGCAACACAGCATGATGTTCATCCAACAATACCGCGCCATGCATGTGGCCAGACAACCCGATGCCAAGTAGGCCGGAAAGATCATGGTGCTGACGCACTTCAGTGACGGCATCCACAACCGCTTGCCACCATGGGGCTGTATCCTGTTCGCTCCACAGCGGCTTTGGCTGCGTGGTGCGAAGCGGCACAGACGCACTGGTCAGAACCTGACCGGATGCATTTATAAGGACGGCTTTGAGGCTGGATGTACCGAGGTCCAAACCGAGATACATGGTCGATTCACTCCACTGTTTTTAATTATTTTAATAGTCAAAAATATAATGGCTGCAGCGGAGCTTGAGGTCAATAAATTTTTTAGTCGAATTTAATGGTGGGTTAGCGGTGCCGGTTTTATCGCGCCTGACGTTTCTAAAAGCCTTGTAGGGAATGAGCTGGTTGTGCAATACATTATAATTAGTTAATAGAGTCCAAAAAATCGGATATTAGTCCAATAAATAGAGGATTAAGTGCCTTATAGAGAACATTGTCGGTGTTATTTTAATATCATTCAATAGTGTGCTAAATTAGAGCCATTAACCCTACTTTTATATTTAATATCCGCTTTAGGGAACGCTATGAATTATTTCGATAAGTCGCCTGCAGCAATCGTTGAAGAGTTGGGAGAGCGCTTGAAGCAAGCGCGGCTTAACCGCGACCTGACGCAGGTGGAAGTCGCTGCGCGCGCCGGTATCACCCGAAAATCCGTGTTGAACGCAGAGAAGGGTAAGGCTCAGTTGGAGGTGTTCGTGGCGATTCTTTCCGCGCTGAATCTCACCGAACAATTGAATCTGTTTCTACCTAGGCAAGACATCTCGCCAATCCAATTGGCGAAGTTGCAAGCCAAGAAGCGCCAGCGTGCGTCTGGGCAGCGCACCAAACCGCAAGAGGACACACCAGAATGGTAATGGAAGTACTCAACGTGCAATACCAGCAGCACGATGTCGGCGCGGTGAGTTTCGACACTCGTACAGGCTTGGGTGCGTTTGAATACGAGCCGGGATTTATCAAACAAGGCATCGAGCTGTCACCCATCAAGATGCCGTTGGCTAAACAAATCTACCGTTTCCCGGAGCTTGATTTTAGTACCTTCAAAGGCTTGCCTGGGCTCATTGCTGACTCACTGCCCGACGACTTCGGCCATGCCGTACTGAATGCCTGGGTGGCCGCGCAGGGTAAATCCCCACAAGACATCACACCCTTGCAGCGCCTGCAATTCACCGGCAAGCGCGGCATGGGTGCGCTGGAATACGCCCCCGCCACTCGCATGAAGAACCTGAACGCCACGCAACCGGTCGCTATTGAATCCTTAGTTGCCATGGCACAAGACATACTGGATGCGCGAGGTGACTTCTCCGTTGAGCTGACAAACGACGGCGCGGAAGATCGCGCCGCCATGATGGCTCTGTTGTCTGTGGGTATGAGTGCCGGTGGCGCGCGCCCAAAAGCTGTGCTGGCCTTTAGCGACGACTTCACACAAGTGCGTTCCGGGCAGGCTAAAGTGCCCGAAGGTTTTACCCACTACCTGATGAAGTTCGACGGCGTCAGCGAACACAACAAAAACCAAGAGACCTTTGGCGATCCGCTGGGCTTTGGTGCCATGGAATACGTGTATTATCTGATGGCAAAAGACTGCGGCATCCACATGATGCCGAGTCGGCTGCTGGAAGAGGGCAAGCGTCGGCACTTCATTACGCAACGCTTCGACCGCTTAGGAAACAAAAAACGCCACGTCCAAACCCTGAACGGCCTAGCGCATGTGGACTACAAAAAGCCCGGTTCTTTTTCCTACGCGGAACTCTTTGGCATAGCCAGACAGCTCAAGCTGCCAGCCACCGACGCCGAGCAACTGCTCCGGCGCATGACGTTCAATATCGTCGCGCGCAACCACGACGACCATGCGAAGAACTTCGCGTTTATGTTGAATGGTAATGCATGGGCGTTAGCACCCGCTTATGACTTGGCATACAGCTTCAAGCCGGGCAGCAAATGGGTCAACAGCCACTGGATGACCCTGAACGGCAAGCGCGATGAATTCACGCGGCAGGACTTCTATACGCTGGAAAAACTCAGTCCGCTGTTTACCCGTGACCGGATCAACAGCATTTTGGATGAAACGATCGACACCGTATCCAGTTGGAGGCAGCGCGCCACAGAGCTTGACGTGCCAAAGTCACTGGTTGAGGAGGTGGCGTCGCATTTAAGGCTGGGCATCTAGGTTCTGCCCGGCCAAACAACTTACATCAGAGTGCCAATGCCCAGAAGCAACAGGCCTACCGTGGCCGGTACGGCTTGGATGAAGAGAATCTTCTTGCTTGCGGTAAGTCCACCATAGACGCCAGCAACAAGAATACAGACGAGGAAAAAGACCTTAACGGACAAGCCAGCCTCACCAAGAATCAGACCCCAGAACAACCCCGCAGCCAGAAAACCGTTGTACAAGCCCTGATTGGCTCCCAGAGTCTTCGTTTGCGTGGCGAATTCTTGTGACAGGCCAAAGGCTTTTCTGCCTTGCGATTTGTCCCACAAAAACATCTCTAGAACGAGAATGTAAACATGCAGCGCTGCTAGCAGCAAAACCACTAAATTACCCAGTGCAGTGACCATCTCGTCTATATCCTTGGTTTCATTTGCTCATAGGATAAACGAATTCAAATACAGAGAAAGAAAAATATCGTGACAGAAAAGTGAGGGCTAATGTGCTATCGAGACCGTTGTCTGTGCGCTTTTTTGCGGCCATAGTTTGTCCGCACCCCAGAAATGCTTTCCTGCAGAGGATTTCTTCGGCCGTTAGTAGTGAGTATTTTTGAATGGTCCCATAATGATGTTGACTATGGATTCTAGGCACACCAAAATCTAACGAGTGCCCTGAGACCACAGCATGACCAACGACAATCTTCATTCCATCCGCTCACGGATGCCAATGTCGCTGATAGTAGCCCCACTATTGGCTTTGCTGCTTGTTTTTTTGACTTCGGTTTCCCACCAACAAATCACTGATGCCCGTTCTGATCACGGATTTACCGGTGCTCTCGGATACTTGGTTGTTGCCAATCACACTGAATCCATCCGAAGCCAGAAAGGCGACAACGATAACTCAGCACCGGATGGCGACGGGAACAACTCCCCGTTTTGGGTCGAAGAACCAACTGGCTTTAGGGCCAACTTGCCCGGCACAACCTCTACCCGGCCCACTTATGTGGCGGACCTTCAGGCCGCAACCCATTTCCTAACACCGCTCCTTCGAGCACCCCCTCTGGCGTAATTCTCGACCTACTGATAGCTGCTCGCTGGAGCAGCCATTCGCGTAAACCAAATTTGTTTTCGAGGGTTACCCATGAAATCGCTACGTTCACGGGCTGTAGTCTACGGCCTGGTGATTGTGCTCGGGTTGCTGAGTGCATTGCCCAACGTTCTTCCTTCTGATCTGTCCGGGAAATTGCCGGACTGGTATCTACAAAACACCATCACTTTAGGCCTAGACCTGCAGGGTGGGTCACACCTGCTTCTGGAAGCGGATATGCCGGCGCTGTTTGCCAGCGAGCACGAAGCCATCGCCGAAACGCTGACCAAAACCCTGCGTGAAGAGAATATTTCTTACGGGCGCCCCATCATTACAGAAGCAGGGGTCAAGTTGCCGGTGCGCCAGCCTGAGCGACTGTCCGAAGCCGCCAGCTTGGCCCGTAAACAGGCCCAAGATAACCCCGAAGGGATGCGGAGGTTCAGCGTTGAGCAAAGCGCTGAACACCTGACCTTGGCGCTGACCAGCCCTTGGCGAGAAAGCCTAGCTCAGGATGCGGTGGAACGGAGCCTAGAAGTGGTACGGCAACGGCTGGATGAGTCCGGGCTGGTGGAGCCGAGTATCACCCGTCAGGGCAGTGACGGTATTCTGGTGCAGATGCCCGGCGTTGCCGACCCGAGCGAGATTCGTGAATTGCTGGGTACCACTGCAAAGATGACGTTTCATTGGGTGGCTCTGGCCGGCACGAGGGTTGAAACAATGACTCTGCTGAGCGCTGAGGGCACCGAGCAGTATGAGCTGGAAAAACGGGTGGCCATGGCCGGAGAGCGCATCCGTGATGCCCGCATGGCCTTTAATCCGGATACTCGGCAGCCCGTGGTCAATTTCAAGCTGGACAACGAAGGTGCCCGGCAGTTTGGCGACATGACTCGGGACAATATTGGTCGACCTCTAGCCATTGTGCTGGATGACAAGGTGATTACCGCCCCGGTGATTCGGGGGGTGATTGGCGGTGGTAGCGGTGAGATCAGTGGCAACTTTACCAGCTATGAAGCCAGTAACCTGGCGTTGCTGCTGCGGGCCGGGGCCTTGCCGGTACCACTGGATGTGGTAGAAGAGCGTACAGTGGGACCCGATCTGGGCAGTGACGCCATTGCCATGGGATTAAACACCGGTTTGTTGGGCGCCGCCATGGTGATTGCTTTCATGATTGGGCTCTACGGTCGTTGGGGTTTGATCGCCTGCGTCGGGCTGACGGTGAACGTCGGGCTTATTTTCGGGATTTTAAGCCTGTTGGGTGCCACGCTGACCCTGCCGGGTATTGCCGGGATTATCCTGACCATCGGCATGGCAGTAGATGCCAACATTCTGATCAATGAGCGTATCCGGGAAGAGTCCCGCCGGGGTAAATCAGCCCAGCAGGCTCTCCAAGAGGGATTTGGTAAGGCCTACCGGACGATCCTAGACTCCAATGTCACCACCCTGATTGCGGTCAGCCTGCTGTTTCTATTCGGCAGCGGCCCGGTAAAGGGCTTTGCCGTCACCATCGGCATTGGCTTGGTTACATCCCTGTTCACGGCAATTGCAGTCACTCGCCTGCTGATGGAATGGCGGGTCCGGAGCCAGGGGCGTAAACCCCTGATAATTTCTGGACTTGCGTGGCTTGATCGGCTTAGCGAGCGGGGAATCAATTTCCTGCGCGGTCGGGTGCTTGGACTTGTGGTGTCTGCGGTATTGTCCATTGGAGCCGTCGGTCTGTTTATTCAGCCAGGGCTGAATTACGGCGTCGATTTCACCGGCGGTACGATGGTGGAGGTGCAGGCCCCTGCAGTAACGTTAGAGCAGCTGCGCACCACGTTGCATATGCACAGTCTGGGCGAGGCGGGTATTCAGGAACTCGGCGAAGACGGGCGCTTTCTTATCCGCTTGCCGGCTGAGCATGGGGCTCCGGGGGCGACTGCGGAGCACGTCACCGAGCTTAAAACAGCGGTTATGGCTGTCACGCCGGAGGCGAAATTCCCGAAGGTAGATATGGTAGGGCCGAAAGTCAGTGGTGGCTTCGGTGAGGCCACCGTACTCGCCATACTGTTAGCCGGTGCGGGCATGCTGTTGTATCTGTGGGCACGGTATGAATCCCATTTCGCGGCAGCGGCGACTATCACCATCGCCCTAGATATCACCAAAACCATTGGTTTTTTTGCTCTGACCGGAGTGGAATTTAATCTGACGGCCGTCGCGGCACTGCTGGCACTGATTGGCTATTCCGTCAATGATAAGGTCGTGGTGTTCGACCGTATTCGCGAAAATCTGCGCCGAACTCCGGACAAACCAATGCTCGAGTTGCTGAACGAGAGTATATCCTCAACGTTAACGCGGACCGTGTTCACTTCGGTAACGACCTTTTTGGCTTTGTTGCCCATGGGCATAGCTGGCGGCGCTGCAGTTGCGAGCTTCGCGCTGCCCATGCTGTTTGGTATCGTGGTCGGCACCAGCTCATCGGTCTTTATAGCGTCCCCGATTCTCTATTACCTCAGCCATAGGCGCATCCGTAAGGGGCTTGCCCAGTTGCGGCCAACGGCTGAAGAAATTCGTAAGGAACTGGACCTCATACCCTAATATGCGTCAGTTATTGTTCGGTGCTCAGCTCTTAGTTATGTGGCACAACAAGAAGCCCTACATTATGACGCTTGGCTGACGGCCAAAGTTGAGCAATCACGGGCTTCTGCAGAAGCTGGTAACTTGATTCCAGCCTCAGATGTTGAAGCCCACTTTGTGGCCAAGCGAGCAGCTACTCTTGCCCGCTTGGCTTTATCTTAATATTCGAGCAGCCGTCCGTGAGTTCCATTGCAGTCCTAGTGTTGTTTACTGATGTTCATGTGCAGACTCATATCATCAATAATGAACTGGTGTTGGGTACAGTTTCTGCCACTCTGCAATGTGATGCACAGAGTTTCACCGGAAATGTAATCAAGATTAGCTTTAATGGCGGCACCCAGTCTCGCATCGGCTTCATAGTCGATGCTGATGCGATCGGTCACATTCAATCCTAGGTCCTTGCGGGTTTTCTGGATGCGGTTCACCACTTCACGTGCCAGCCCTTCCGCTATCAGCTCATCGTTAAGTTCGCAATCCATGTCGATGGAAATGAAACGGTTGCTCAAGGCTTGGGTGCCTGCCTTTGCCTCGCGGAATATTAGGATTTCGTCGCCGTCAAAGGTCTCTCCTTCCAGCTTTAGGCAGCCTTCTTCTTGGAAGCGATTCAGCGCAGTGGCATCCAGCTCTTCAATCAATTGCTTGAACTTTTTGAAGTCCTTTCCTAAGCGCTTGCCCAGTGCGGGTGAATTGGGCTTGGCGTAGAAGTTGATATAGTCAATTTCAGATGTCGAGTATTCCACAACTTTCACGTTCAACTCATGTCTGATGTAGTCCTCCAATCGTGCAATCTCGTCCAACATACTTTGGTCTTGGTGGATGATGGTCAGTCGTGCCAGTGGTGTCTTGGTTTTGATTTTTACTTGGTTACGCTTCTGACGGCCCAGCAGAATGATGTTCTGCATGCGCGCGACAGCGGCTTCCAAGCTGCTCTGGATCAGCGTTTCATCCGCTTCAGGGTAGCTGCACAGATGTACGGAGTCTTTTGCCTCTTCTGCCGCAAAACCCTTCAGTTGCTGGAAGATGTGCTCGGCCAGAAAGGGGGTGAAGGGCGCCATGCAAGAGGTCAGTTCATGCAGGGTCTTGTAGAGGGTTTCATAAGCTGACTCCTTGTCGGTGGTCATTTCTTCTGCCCAGAAACGGGAGCGGTTCAGGCGGATGTACCAGTTGGTCAGATCTTCGATGAATTCGAGCAAGGCGGGAACCACATTGTACAGGCGATAGCCTGCCATCTCGTGTGCCACATTAGCCTTCAGGCTCTGCAGGCGCGATATGATCCATTGGTCGGTGATGTTCTCGGGGCTGCCTATTTGACTTCCAGAAGATCTCCATCCATCGATGTCCGCATAAGTTTTCAGGAACTTGAAGGCGTTGTACCAGGGCAGCAATGCACGGCGCACCATGTCTTTGACGCCGCTGTCGGTAAAGCGTTGCTCCTCTCCCTTCACCAGGCCAGAGTTGATCATGTACAGGCGCAATGCATCGGCACCGTATTCTTCCATGAGAATATCCGGCGGTGTGTAGTTCTGCAGGCGCTTCGACATCTTTTTGCCGTCTTCGGCCATGACGATACCGTTGACGATCACATTCTTGAATGCCGGTTTGTCAAAAAGTGCAGTACCCAATACCAGTAGGGTATAGAACCAGCCGCGGGTCTGATCCAAGCCTTCGGCAATGTATTCAGCCGGAAACCCTTGATCGAAGAGTTCTTTATTTTCGAAGGGATAATGCAATTGGGCGTAGGGCATGGAGCCGGACTCAAACCAGCAGTCCAGCACTTCTTCAACGCGACGGTAGGTGCCCGCTTCACCTTCAAGCGTGAAGCTGAGTTCGTCCACATACTCCCGGTGTAGATCGTCTACGCGCACGCCGGTGTATTTTTCGAGCTCATCAATAGAGCCGATGCAGACCCGGGCACCGGTTACGTCATTGATCCAAATAGGCAGCGGTGTTCCCCAGTAGCGATTGCGGGAAATGCACCAGTCTATGGCGTTGTTGAGCCAGTTGCCCATACGGCCATCACGAATAGATTCCGGCACCCAGTTAATGCTTTGATTGTGCTGAGCCATGCGCTCCCTGATCTGCTCCACCTTCACATACCAGGACGGAATAGTGCGGTAGATGATGGGTGTATCGGAGCGTGGGCAAAAGGGATAGCTGTGTACGATCACGTCCTGAATATACAAGGAGCCATCTTCTTTTAACCTTTTGATGATGCGCTTGTCAGCGTCCTTAACGTAGTCACCGGCGAAATCGCTGACTTCATCGGTAAAACGCCCGTTGTCATCAATGGGGCAAACAATGGCTTCGATACCGTGGGCACGCATGACGCGATGGTCATCTTCACCGAAGGCTGGAGCCATGTGCACTATGCCAGTACCGCTTTCGGTGCTGACATAGTCATCGGCCAGAATCTGAAAGGCACCTTCTTCTGCCAAATGATTGAAGTAAGGCAACAATGGTACATAGTGCCTACCTACCAATGCCGAACCACTGGCTTCTTCTTCGATCACCAGTGTACGGCCCTTGCCGATAATGGCTAGACGATCTTTTGCCAGCCAAAAACTCAGTTTTCGTTCGTCATCATGTACTTTCACGTAATTGATGTTGGCGTTAACGCACAGACCAAGGTTCGACGGCAGCGTCCAAGGAGTGGTGGTCCACGCGGCTATGTAGGCGTCATCATCTCTGAGTTTGAAAAGCACGGTCACGGCTGGGTCCTGCACTTCCTGATAGTTAGAGCCCGCCTCGAAGTTGGACAACACAGTGCCGAGAGCGGTAGAGAAGGGAACCACCTTCACACCCTGATAGATCAACTCCTTTTCCCAGAGTTGTTTCATCACCCACCACACGGACTCCATGAAAGAGGCGTCCATGGTTTTATAGTCGTTACGGAAGTCCACCCAGCGACCGATGCGGGTAATGGTTTTTTCCCACTCAGCGGTATAGCGCTGCACGATGCCCCGGCATTCGTTGTTGTAACCCTTTATACCCAATTTAGTTACAGCTTCCTGGGCAGACATACCCAGCGTTTTGTCGATTTCATGCTCAATGGGTAGGCCGTGGCAATCCCAGCCGAAGCGGCGCTGCACATGAAAACCCTTCATGGTGTAGTAGCGCGGCACGATGTCTTTCAGGGTGGAGCCGACGAGGTGTCCGTGGTGTGGCAAACCGGTGGCAAACGGCGGGCCATCGTAGAAAATATAGGGTTTGCCTTGACGGGTCTGTTCCAGAGACTGCTGGAAAATCTGTTGTTCCTCCCAGAGCTTCAGTACATTGTGCTCTGTTTCTACGAAGGAAAAACTCTCTGTTGCTTTACTGACTTCTGCTGTCACCTTCGGTGCTCCTGTCATGATGTTGACGAGTAGACCTCCCGAAGCGGGCAAAAAAACCCCGCCGGAAGGCGGGTTTCTGAATGTCTTTTTGCATGCAAGCGTCAGTTCAACCCACCATGTTTGGGGGCCGAATAATTGAAATGTTGCCGAGACTGAGTGCTTGAATGTTCATACAGCCAAGCTTTAGGGTTTTTAGGAAGAAAGTCAAGTGCTAGCCATGGGGAAATGGTGGGCCCAGCAGGACTTGAACCTGCGACCTGCCGATTATGAGTCGGATGCTCTAACCAACTGAGCTATGGGCCCCTAACTTGTCTTTCGACGCTATGGCTTTGTTGCCATCTTGCGCCCCAACACCAAAATCAGGCGTTAGGTTGTTGCGTTGGCTTTGCCGAAGGGTTCGCGCAGAGGGCTGCGCTCCTACGGTAATAACCGAGCTTTCGCAGGAGGGCTGCGCTCCTACGGAAAACTGCTCCGCATTATAGCGGGCTGTCTGTTCAAGTCTAGCTAATGCCTTGATTCGGCAATAAAAAACCCGGCTTTCGCCGGGTTTTTTGCATCGTCAGTCGACTATTCGTCGATGAAGGTGCGCAGGTGGTCGGAGCGGCTAGGGTGGCGCAATTTGCGCAACGCTTTGGCTTCGATCTGACGTATACGCTCACGCGTGACGTCGAACTGCTTGCCCACTTCTTCCAGGGTATGGTCGGTGTTCATGTCGATACCGAAGCGCATACGCAGTACTTTGGCTTCGCGCGCCGTAAGGCCACTGAGGACGTCACGGGTTGCTTCTTCCAGGCTCTTGTCGGTCGCTGAGTCAGACGGCGATTCCATAGTGCTGTCTTCGATAAAGTCGCCCAAGCTGGAGTCTTCATCGTCGCCGATGGGGGTTTCCAATGAAATTGGCTCTTTAGCGATTTTCAGTACCTTGCGGATCTTGTCTTCCGGCATGTCCATGCGCTCGGCCAGTTCTTCTGGCGTTGGCTCACGACCCATCTCCTGCAACATCTGCCGTGAAATACGGTTCAGTTTGTTGATGGTTTCGATCATGTGTACCGGAATACGAATAGTCCGCGCTTGGTCGGCAATAGAGCGCGTAATGGCCTGACGAATCCACCACGTAGCGTACGTAGAGAACTTGTAACCACGGCGGTACTCGAACTTATCAACGGCTTTCATCAAGCCGATGTTGCCTTCCTGAATCAGGTCGAGGAACTGCAAGCCACGGTTGGTGTATTTCTTAGCGATCGAAATAACCAGGCGTAAGTTGGCTTCCACCATTTCTTTCTTGGCACGGCGAGCGCGCGCTTCACCGATAGAAATGCGACGGTGAATGTCTTTGATTTCACTCAACGTCAGGCCGGTCGTTTTCTCAAGGTTACGCAGCTTACGCTGGGCGCGCTTGAGTTCGATTTCGTGGGCAAAGAGTTTGTCGCCGTACTTGGCGTGCGCAAACAGTCCTTGCAACCATTCGTCGTTGATCTCGTTGCCTTGAAAGCTTTTGATGAAGTCACGACGTGGCATGCCCACTGTTGGGCCGGTGCAAATGCGCATGATGTTGCGTTCTTGCGTACGCACTACATCAACCGCGGTATTGACCGTGTTCATCATGGTGTCGTGCTGACGGTTAGCCAACTTGAACGGCGCAAACAAGTCACCCAATGCGCGCAAGGCTTCTTGGCCTTGTTTGCTTTGGCGGCCATGCTCAGCCATGACCGTTTGGGCATGGACATAGGCTTCACGCAGTTCGTCGAAACGTGCTCGAGCCATTTCTGGGTCGATGCCGCCGTCGCCGGGATCTTCTTCGGTCAGGCTGTCAGAGTCGTCATCGTCATCAAGGGTGCTGTCATCGTCGTCCGATGCGGCGTCGGTTGATGCGTCGTCGGTGCTCACAGCTGGCGGTTCCGGCGTCATGTCGTCGGGATCAAGGAAGCTGCTCAGAATGTCAGTCAGGCGACCTTCTTCGGTCTGACTGGCTTCGTAAGCGGCGTTTACTTGTTCGACGTTGCCGGGGAAGTAGGCCAGCGCATGCATGACTTCGCGCAAGCCTTCTTCTATGCGCTTCGCAATGACAATTTCGCCTTCACGCGTCAACAGCTCCACCGTGCCCATTTCACGCATATACATACGCACAGGGTCGGTGGTGCGGCCAGCGTCTGACTCTACAGCGACAAGAACAGCAGCGGCCTCTTCAGAGGCGTCGTCGTCGGTGGCGTCGTCGGACATGAAAATGTCGCCGTCATCGGGGGCTGTTTCCACAACATTAATCCCGATGTCATTGATCATTCTGATGATGTCTTCAACCTGCTCAGGGCTGGCGATCTCTTCAGGCAAATGGTCGTTAACCTCAGCGTATGTGAGGTAACCTTGTTCTTTGCCTTTGGCGATCAGTTTCTTGAGACGAGATTGCTGTTGCTGAGAATTTTCAGCCATCCAAATACCTGTATTGTGTCAAGTGCTCGGGGATTATAAAAAATAGCGGCGCAGTATAGCGATTAACCCGAGGAATTTCTACTGCTTACTATGGCTAGGCACCCTTATTGGGGCCGCTTTTGCTGGATTTCAACAGCGCAAGGTACCTTTCTTTCTGTTCTTTGCTCATTAAGCGGTGATCGGTAAGCCATAACTGCCGCAATTGTTGGTATTCCTCATGTTCTGACGGTTGATGCGTCAGATCTAGAATCAGAGCACGAAGGATGTCCCGATGGAAATCCTGCGCCTGCGCGTATTGCGTCAGTATAGCGAAGTATTCCGTACGCGACAGGGCCTGCAGCAATTCGTCGAAGCCATGCGGGGCCAGCAAGTCATGTGCGGCGTAGCGGTTCGCGGCGGGATGTTTCTGTAATAGCGTGAGCATGCTTTCCACCCAGGCAGTGTGGTCACCCGCCTTGAAACGGCGCTGGCCGATGTCGATGGTGGTGGCCAAAGAAGGCCAGCACAGCATAAGCGCCATGGCTTTTTGCCACGGCGGCGGCTGGCGAGTCTGCTTGAGGTCAACCGGTGTGGGTGCGCGGTACCGCGTTTGCGGGGGCGGCTGGCTGTGGTCGAGTCCTTGCTCAAAAACGCCGAAATCGGCTTCGTCGTGCGCGCTGTCCGGGTGCGAATGCATATCGACCGGCATGTCATCGGTGATGACGGGCGGGCCTTCACGCATCCAGCTCGGTAGTTCAGCAACGTCATCGGCCGCCATCAGTGGCGGTAAATCCGGGCTGCCTTTGCGTACGCTATCTTTACCTTGTGCGGGTTCGTCAGTGACACGCCGTAGGGGGTGTTTGGCGGTGTATTGCTCTAGCTGCTGGTTGATGACGTCAATCGGCAGGCCAGCCAGCTCGGCTAAACGAAGCATGATCATGGGGCGCAGCGTGCCATCGGCGGGTAAGCGTTGCAGGTCGGGTAGGGCGATATACACGAGGTGGGCTTTGCCCTCTACGCTGGTCATGTCGACCTGTTCTTGCCAATGCTGCAAGATGAATTCACCCAGGCTCGGCGAGCGGGCGAGCCGTTGTTCAAAATCGACCACGCCTTCTTGGCGAATCAGTGTGTCGGGATCTTCGCCGTCGGGTAGGAATAAGAACCGCATGGTGCGGCCGTCACGCGCTTCGCTCAATGCAACATCCAGTGCGCGCACGGCGGCTTGGCGACCGGCTTTGTCGCCGTCGAAACAAAAGATAACTTCATTGGCCAGTTTGAACAGTTTGCGCAGGTGTTCTTCGCTGGTAGCGGTGCCGAGGGTGGCCACGCCGTACGGCACGCCGAACTGATGCAGGCTGATGACGTCCATGTACCCTTCAACGACGAGGAAGCGCTCAGGTTTGCGTTCGGCTTGTAGGGCTTCATACAGGCCGTACAGTTCCTTGCGCTTCTGGTACAGGTCGGTCTCGGGTGAGTTTAGGTATTTGGGCTTTTCGTCGGTCAGTACACGCCCACCAAAGCCGATGACCTGTCCGCGTTGATTGCGAATGGGAAACATGATGCGATCACGGAAGCGGTCGTAGACTTTCCCGTCTTCTTTTTCGATCACCATGCCGGCGTCGATCAGGCGTTTAAGCTGAGCGGGGTCTTCGGCGCCGGCAGCTTGCATTAGGTTATCCCAGCCCGGTGGGGCGTACCCGACGCCAAACTGTCGGGCTATTTGTCCGCTGAGGCCGCGGCCTTTCAAATAACGCACGGCTTGGTCGCCGCGCGCGTGCTGGCGAAGTTGGTCGCGATAAAAGGTTTCGGCGACGTCGAGTACGCTTTGCAGGCTTTTGCGTTGATGACGCTGCTTGTCTTCTTGCGGATTGTGTTCACGCGGGACTTCGACGCCAGCGGTGCGGGCGAGTTCTTCCACGGCTTCAGGAAATTCTAGGCGGTCGTGCTCCAGCAAAAACTTCAGTGAGTTGCCGGCAGCGCCGCAACCAAAGCAATAATAAAACTGCTTTTGTGGGTTGACCGAAAAAGAGGGGGATTTCTCGTTGTGAAACGGACAGAGTCCGGAGTAGTTCTTACCCGTACGCTTGAGCTTTACTCGATGCGATATGACGTCCACGATGTCGACTCGTTCGAGCAGATCGTCAATAAAGGACTGTGGTATGCGTCCGGCCATGCTGGAAACCTTGGGCTGGCAGAATGTGGAAACGCGGTTGTGCGGTGTTTATTGGGGCATAATATGCTTCAACCCATGCACGCTTTCACCAGCTTGCTGACGACGGCCATATCCGCACGGCCCTGAACCTGAGGTTTCAGTATAGCCATAACTTTACCCATGTCAGCCATCGACTGTGCACCGGTTTCATTAACTGCGGATTGAACCAACGCCTGCAACTCTGCTTCGGAAAGCTGTGCGGGCAGAAACTGAGAGATCACCTCCAGTTCGGCTTCTTCAACGTCGACAAGGTCTTGTCGACCTGCAGCAGCAAACTGGGAGACGGAATCGCGGCGCTGCTTCTGCATTTTATCCAGAATGGCCAGGATGCGTTCATCACTCAGTTCTATGCGCTCATCCACCTCAACCCGTTTAATTTCCGACAACATCATGCGAATAGCACCCAGGCGCGCTTTGTCTTGCGCCCGCATTGCGTCTTTCATCGCATTGGTTAAATCGGTCTTCAAACTCATTGTGGTCTCCGGTGGATGCGCGTTTTGCTACAGCATAACGGAAAAATCGGGCAGCGAGACCAATGTCTGGCGCCAGATACTACACCCTGTGGCGGTCAAGGCCGCAGGACAATAGGCTAAAACGGTGTACGATTACTGTAATCAGTAATTAGTACAGGCGGTTCAGACGTTTGCTTTCGCGTGATACTTTCTTCGCGTGGCGTTTAACAGCAGCGGCTGCTTTGCGCTTACGAGCCCAAGTAGGCTTTTCGTAGAATTCGCGCTTACGCACGTCAGCCAGAACACCGGCTTTTTCGCAAGAACGCTTGAAACGGCGCAGAGCGACGTCGAATGGCTCGTTATCTTTTACTTTTACTTGTGGCATGTACTTTTTGACCTTTTCCGTTGTGTGCAAAGTTGCTTGTGGGAAGAAAAGTGCGCTTGGCAGCGATTCCCCCAGTAAACCCAAACCGTAATCCCTAAGCAATGACTGAGGGCCCAGATTTGGGAGGCGCGATTTTACGCCCGCCAGCGACGGTTGTCAAAACAAGGATACAGGCTTTTATTCAGCATGCCAGCGCTGGGCTGGCAAAGTCTGGGCTGCGCCAGTATTATGCGCGCCTGAATCTCACCGGTTATGAATCGCCGCACGCGCGGTCTGGACGCTTTTATGTTGGTATTGGGTGTTGAATCTTCCTGCGATGAGACAGGCGTAGCGCTGTATGATACGGAGCGCGGCCTGTTGGCGCACCGTTTATACAGTCAAGTAAAGATGCACGCCCAATACGGTGGTGTGGTGCCTGAGCTGGCGTCGCGCGATCACGTACGGCGTTTATTGCCCTTGGTACGTGAAGTGATGGCCGATGCAAACGTTGAGCGCGCCGACATCGGCGGCGTGGCGTACACGGCGGGCCCTGGTTTATTGGGTGCCTTAATGGTGGGCGCGATGGCGGCACGCAGCATGGCGTTCGCGTGGAACGTACCAGCGTTGGCCGTGCACCATATGGAAGGGCACTTATTAGCGCCCATGCTGGAAGCGAATCCGCCTGAATTTCCTTTCGTTGCTTTATTAGTGTCTGGTGGTCACACCCAGCTTATAAAGGTAGAGGCCGTTGGGCGCTATGAATTGCTGGGTGAAAGCCTGGATGACGCCGCCGGTGAAGCCTTCGACAAAACCGCTAAGCTGATCGGTTTGCCGTACCCCGGTGGCCCTGAGTTAGCAGCGTTAGCCAATGAGGGTGTGGCCGGGCGGTTTAAGTTTCCGTCCCCGATGGTGGATCGCCCCGGCATGGATTTTTCCTTCAGCGGCTTGAAAACCGCCGTGCGCCAGGCCGTGCAGGCGATGGATGAACCCCTGACGCGCCAAGACAAAGCCGACATCTCTCTGGCCTTTCAAACCGCCGTGGTACGCACGCTGGTGATTAAGTGTAAGCGTGCATTGGATGCGACGGGCTACAAGACTCTGGTGGCCGCAGGCGGAGTGAGTGCCAACTTGGCGTTACGTGAGGCCTTAGAAGAAGCGACCTCGGCCCGTGGCGCTCGGGTGTATTATCCCGCATTATCGTTCTGCACCGATAACGGCGCGATGATTGCCTATGCAGGCGCGCAGCGATTGAAAGCCGGTGAGTGCAGCGACCAAGCGGTGCGTCTAAAGGCGCGCTGGCCGTTAACCGAGCTACAGGTACCACAAGCCCAGGACGTGTTATGACCCATCCGAGCGCACCTGATCGACTGGTTATTCGCAATTTGCAGGTGCCGACCTTGATCGGCGTGTACGACTTTGAGCGCTTGGCGCCGCAAACGTTGCGCCTCGACATCACCTTGCACACGGACATTCGGCAGGCCGGCGACACTGACGATCTGCAATACACGCTGAATTACGCGGCGGTGGCGGAGACTGTTGTGGCCTACGGTGCGGCAGCGAAGTTCGAGCTGCTTGAAGCCTTTGCGACCAATCTGTGTGCGGAGCTATTTCGGCAGTACGCTGTGCCGCAAGTGGATTTAGTGATCTACAAGGACGGCTGCATACCGGGCGCGCAAGGCGCGGAACTCCATTTGTCGCGGAGGCTTACCGATGCCGGGAACTGAGGTGCTGCTGAGCCTGGGCTCTAATGTGGATCGCGAATATCATCTGTCGACAGCGTTAACGGCACTGGCCGATGCGTATGGTGCAATGGATGTGTCGCCGGTGTATGAAAGTGCGGCAGTCGGGTTTGACGGTGAAGCCTTCTTTAACCTGGTGGTGGCGATTTGGACCACAGAGTCGTTGCCTGCGCTGAATCTGCACTTGAAACAAATAGAAGACGACTGCGGCCGCGACCGCAGTCAGCCGAAGTTTTCGGATCGGACGCTGGATATCGACGTGCTGACGTTCGGTACGCTCAATGGCATGGTGGAAGGCATTCGTTTGCCGCGCTACGAGGTTTATAAAAACGCCTATGTACTGAAGCCCTTGGCGGATATTCGTCCTAACCAGCCGGTGCCGGGTGATGTTGAGCATACGTGGAGTACCTTGTGGGCGCTGTTTCCGCACGAAAAGCAGCCCTTGCGCGTGGTTGATATCGGCTGGATCTCCCCCGAAAACTAAAAAATCCTATTTTTTATTTATCCGAGCGGCTGACGATCATCGGCTTGCTCTGTGTGTCTGTCGCATTTTTAATGTTAAACTTGTCGCTAAATTCCGCTAGTTTTCGGTAATTTCTAACAAAATCTTTACTTTATTCATTGCTCTGATTTTTATTGCCTGCCGTATACGGCGTTTCCGTTGTGCAGATTCATGACTTTTTTTGGTTGCCACTGCGGTTTTTCTCAACTCTGTTTACCCATCCAATTTTTACTAAGCAACCGTAATTCTCCTCGTTACATGTCAGCGAGCAGGTAGTCGAGATTTACGTTGCTGCTCGTGAGATTTGCCACTACTAACTTTTCAATAAACACGACAGAGAGAGACGAGTTATGCCCAATCTATTCAAAGCCGCACTAATGGCTACTGTATTGTTGACGGGCACAGCGCAAGCAGGTTCACACAACGCGCCAAAAGACATCGTAGATACCGCAGTAGAAGCAGGCAGCTTCACCACCTTGGTTGCTGCAGTACAGGCTGCTGGTTTGGTTGATACCCTGAAAGGTCCTGGTCCATTCACTGTGTTTGCACCGACCGATGAAGCCTTTGCTGCGTTGCCAGCCGGTACGGTAGAAGGTTTGTTGGCTGACATCCCCACGCTGCAGGCGGTACTGACGTATCACGTGGTTCCTGGAAAAGTTATGGCGGCCGACGTAGTAGGTCTGTCTACTGCCACGACGGTACAAGGTTCTAATGTTGATATCGAAGTGCGTAACGGTAATGTCTACATCGACGGTGCGCAGGTTGTAATGACAGACATCGAAACGTCCAACGGTGTAATCCATGTGATCAATGCGGTAATTTTACCTAACTGATCCATTACCCCATTTCGTGGGTTCATGCATTGGGCGCCTGACGGGCGCCCTTTTTTATGCCTAGAAAAGCGGCTGTCGCATCTCAGTCGTACTGGTATACTGCCAGCGAATTGCAAACGACAGGCAGGGTAGATTGTGCTGACGCGATGGTATTTGAATGGGCTGTTAGTATTGGTAGTGCTGAGCATTGTGCTGGGTGCGGGCAGTTGGTGGTTGAAATCGCGGCCTGTTGCGCCTGCGATTATCGCCTTGCAGCAGGAAGTGGTGCAGCTCAGTAATGGACTGGAAGTGCACTTGGTTGCTGATCCTGATGCCGCGCAGGCAAGACTCGAGTTGCAGTGGGAGGTCGGTAATTTATCAGACCCCGCCGATCTTCCCGGCCTGCATGATTTACTGTTACGCACGATGTTTTATGGCGAAACCCCTCAGGGTTACCGTCATCTGGAAACCCGTGCTGCTCGTGACCCACTAGGCAGTTTTACTGTGCAGCACGGACGCACGTACTCCAGTGTTAAGTTGGACAGCAGTCCGTCTATATTTGCGGATGAAGTGCGCTACTTTGCCCGTTTGATCCAGCTTCCTGCGTTGCCACTCCCTGCTATCGATTACGAGCGTCAGCGCATGCCGCGTCAGGACCCCGCGTATGCTTTTTTTGACTCTGCGGAGTTACGCGTGTTGGATGAACTGTCGGCAGACAGTTCTGCCTATGCTTCGTCGCTGATGCGCGATCTGGAGCATTGGCGCTCGCTAAGCGATGAAGGTGTAGCCCGTCAGTTGGCGCAACGCATAGCGGAAAAACTGCATACTGGCGTGTTACGTATTTCCCTGCGTGCACCGATGTCGGCTGAATCCTTGCGTGAATTGGCCGATGCCTTTGCGGATCTCCGTTCAGGTACGGCGCTGCCTGATCATCAATTGATATACAGTCCCTTGGTCGATGCACTGCAGGAGCCGCAAGTGGTGCGCGTGCGTCGTGCGGGACTGACCAATGAATTGCACATTCTGTATCCCTGGCGTTTGCGTGCTGAGCAGCGTGACAAAGCGGAAGCTGCGGTGCAATGGCTAACCAGCCCTTATGCGGCGGGCCTCAATCGACGGCTGCGCGATGCGGGGCTGATTACTGACCTGAAAGCGCATTTTAACGACGAGTACTTCGTTGTGACACTGCGCCCTACCGCCCAGGGACGAGCAGATGAGGCTGTGTTATACGGGTCGGTCAGCCGTTATTTGGCGCACATTCAAAATGGCCCAGATGCTTCTGAACTGGTACGCCGTGTAGCGGGTGATCGTCGCATAGCGCCAGAACTGGCGGTACAGGGCTTGAATCTGGATCCGAGCCTGTTTGTGGTATTCGAAATGGCGCCCGGTGCAGGTAATCTCAACTGGCGACGTGAAGCCGTTGCACAAGGTTATTTACAACGCGCGGTCAGCGCCGAGTTGCCAGTGATAGCACCGACTTATACTGTCGAGCGTACGCGCTTTGAAGCTAACGAATACAGCTTATTGGGATGGCAGCCTGATCAATTACTGGCAACCCCAGGGCTTACCTTCTGGCACTATGAAGATAACCGATACGATACGGATTTGGTCAGCGCTCATGTGCGTGTTGGTGTGCCGATTGGGCCGGATCCCATGCGTCAAGCTCAGTGGCAAGCATGGGCGATGAACGAAACCGCGTGGTGGAATGAAACAGCCTTGTGGTCGGCGTTGTCAACGCGCAGCGCGGGCAGCGGCTTGCAGGTGACCGTCGATGCCACCGGTATCAGTTGGCATTATCAAGATGCATGGCCTGCCGTTGAGGCGTGGGCCTACGAGTTTCTTGGCAGTCTGTGGGGGATGCAGCCGCAATTGCCTGAATTGACGGATACCAGCAATGCGGCTCAGCGCTTGGTGCGCCAGCGGGCACAATGGCCGGAGATGGTAATGCCTGTTGACCTGGCGCAGCAACCGTTGACTGTGTTGTTGAGTGGGCGTGTTGATCGGCCGCGTGCCAACACCATGCTGACGTGGCTGCGCACAGCACGCCAAGATATGGTAGTACCGACAAGTCCGACAATGGAAGCCAGCCCACTGCCGCCTCGGCATCAGTTCGCGGAGTTGGAGGTTAGTGGTTCAACATCATCGGTAACGCGCTTCTTGCAACTGCCTCATAATGACCTACGGCACCAAGTATTGGCGGAGTGGTCTGCACCTTGGGTTGAGGAAGTGTTACAGCGCATCGCTCAACGACAAGGCTTTGCGGGCGACGTGTCGGTCGAATTGGTTAATCCCACCGGGATTCCTGCGTTGCAGGTAACGCTGAGTAGTTCGGTGCAGGACCCCGCGCGACTGGGGCTCTACTTGACCACGTTTTGGACCGAGTTGCAGCAGTCAGTCGATCAGTTTAACAATGCACGTTTCCAAGAAGGAACGGGTTGGCAGGCGGCCATACTGCGAGCCCAGCCAGAGTCTTTGCCTATTTTGGCAAGGTTTCATTGGGATGATATCAGCGCGCAGCGCATGCATTTTAACGGTCGGCTGCAGCGTGCATTAGTGCTGGAAGGTACCAGCCTTGAGGGGTGGCAATACTTTATGCGTCAGTGGCTGCTGGAAGGTACCGCCCGTCAGTTGAGCGTGTATGAAATAGGCGAAGAGTGGCGCAGCGAATACGCGCAGAATCGTCGCTTACCTGCTGGTTCTAATGCTTGGTAGTAACGGCTAGACATGCATAAAAAAACAGCGCGCAACTTCTTAGGGTTGCGCGCTGTTTTTTTATTAAGCGGAGAGTGAGGGCAGAGGACATTAAACGCCCGCTTACCTTATTCGGGTTCCGGGATTTCCGTAGTCGCTGCATTCAAAGGTATGGTCAGCTCAACAGTGATACGGTTGTCCAGTTGGCTGTCGATGTTGGCAATACCACCCAAGGCGTCGATGTAGCGCCCCACAATCATCATGCCTAAACCTGGGCCTAACAGCTCGCCATCGTTGCCGTAATGCAGTTGGAACTGCGTGAACCAGTTGTCTGCTTCTTCATCAGTAATGCCATGGCCATGTGCGGTCAAAGTGATGCGGATGCAATCACCCAAGTCTCCGTGAATGAAACTGATCAATTGTCCATCAAGACGTTGTTGCAGTGCAAAGGGTGCAATACCAAGTAATGAGCGCTGAATCAGTGACTCAAACGTGCGGCGAGACAGCAGGCCGCGCACATCTTGATCCTCGGTTTCCAGCACAAAGCTATCATTCAAAGAGCCTGAAACCTGTAATGAGCGGATCACCCGGCGACAGGAGTCGACGACCAGGAAGTCATCCTGTTCTGTCCGCGCGCCTTCAATTTCCAGTTGCACTAACTCAATGAGGTCGGACGAGATCTGCGTCATGTAGTCCAGTTTGCTGGCAGTTTGGTGCCCAAGGTTCAAGCTGGCCGCAGAGATTTGTACCTCTGTCGTAATGGCGTTCAATACGTCGGCTACTTTCAGTGTGGCTCGACTTTGTTCATCGTGTTTGCGGTGCATTTGACGACGCAGTTTAACGCCTTGCGCCACTTCGTACGTCAAACGCTCTTGCTCTAAATGGGCTTCCTGAATGCGGCGGTTCAAATTGCCCTGCTGACGCAGGATGTCACTGAACTCGGTATTCATGGTCAGCAAGAATCCGGTGCCGACGACCAAGCTGGCGATGGTGCTAAGCCCTAGCAATGCGCCTGCCCAAAGGGGCACGTTGTGGGCGACGCCCACCCATCCTGCGACGGCGACGGCGCCCAGCGCCACCAGTACGAAGACTAAGGGTCGATAAGTTTTATGTCGCCGAGAGGAGGGTGTGCTCATTATTTTTCCTTACAGTGCTTTCGCCTGAATTTTCTGCGCCCACTGCGCAGGTCCCGTAATATGTACCGACTCACCTTGGCTGTCTACCGCAACCGTTACTGGCATTTCGTCCACTTCAAATTCGTAGATAGCTTCCATACCGAGGTCTTCAAACGCCAGGCAACGCGACGACTTAATGGCTTTCGAAACCAGATAAGCTGCGCCACCGACGGCCATCAAATAGACCGCAGAGTGCTTTTTAATGGCTTCCAATCCGGCGGTACCACGTTCGGCTTTACCGATCATGCCAAGCAGTCCGGTTCTATCCAACACGGTTTCAGTGAATTTGTCCATTCTTGTCGCGGTCGTTGGGCCTGCCGGACCGACCACTTCATCGCCGACCGGATCAACCGGGCCAACGTAGTAGATAAAGCGATTGCGCAGGTCAACGGGTAGCGACTCACCCTTGTTCAGCATATCGACCATGCGTTTATGCGCCGCGTCGCGTCCGGTCAGCATCTTGCCTGACAGTAACAACGTTTCACCCGGTTTCCACGTTTTAACATCTTCGGGTGTAACAGTATCTAAATTTACTTTACGTGCATTCGGGCCGGCTTCCCAAGTGATGTCTGGCCAGTCAGACAGTTTAGGTGCTTTCAGTTCCGCTGGGCCAGAGCCGTCCAAAACGAAATGCGTATGGCGCGTGGCTGCGCAGTTAGGAATGATGGCCACGGGCTTGTTTGCGGCGTGGGTCGGATAGTCTTTAACTTTAACGTCCAATACGGTGGTTAGCCCACCCAGGCCCTGTGCGCCAATACCTAAATCATTTATCTTATCGAACAACTCCAGGCGCAATTCTTCACTGCGGTTGCTCGCGCCGCGTGCTTGCAAGTCTTGGATGTCGATGGGGTCGAGCAAGGATTCTTTTGCCAACTGCATAGCTTTTTCTGCCGTACCGCCGATACCCACGCCGATCATGCCCGGTGGGCACCAACCAGCACCCATCTTGGGGATCTGCTCCAGTACCCAATCCGCCACGGAATCAGACGGGTTCAACATGGCAAACTTGGATTTGGCTTCGCTGCCGCCACCTTTGGCTGCCACGTGCACGTCGACGGTATTGCCGGGTACGATGCGTGTGTGAATGATGGCTGGGGTGTTGTCTTTGGTGTTGCGGCGCGCGCCGTCGGGATCATCCAAAATAGAGGCACGCAGCACGTTGTCGGGGTGCATGTAGGCGCGGCGTACACCTTCGTTAATCATGTCTTCTACGCCCATGGTGGCGTCGGCCCATTGTACGTCCATGCCGATGTTGATAAAGACGGTGACGATGCCGGTGTCTTGACAGATCGGGCGATGCCCTTGGGCACACATGCGGCTGTTAATCAGAATCTGCGCCATGGCGTCTTTGGCCGCTGGAGACTCTTCACGCTCGTAGGCTTCATTCACGGCTTTGATGAAATCAACGGGATGGTAGTAAGAAATAAACTGCAGGGCGTCGGCTACGCTGTCGATCAGGTCGGCCTGGCGAATCTGGGTCATGCTGGGCTCCGGTCGGATGATAAATAGTGTCGTGATTCTGGGTGCTGTGAGCAGGCCAGAGGGCCACTACAGCGCCAGCGCTTGTTCTTCTCTGATTCTATGTGCTTAGGGTTGCGATTCTACACTAAGGGCAGGTGGTCGAGTACTGCCTGCTGCTGTTTTAGGTAGTTTAAAACGTCTTTTAACACCTTGTGATCGGGCTGCTCACTCAGCAATGTCTCCGTTCGGGCCGTGGCCGTTGCTAAGCTCATGGCGCTGCCGACGTCCTCGCGGGTTAACGCGGTTTGTAAGTAGCGCGACCACTCTTGTTGAATGTCTGCGGGCAGCGGCTGAGTGCTGTGGCGAGCGATATAACGACGCAGTAAAGTACGCAGGCGCGGTTCACGTGGGAGTGCGAGTGTCGGCCATTCGGTGTCCGGTGTGCTGTGAATGGCGGCTACGATGTCGCGGTCTTGATCACGGATTAACCCTTGATACAGCGCTTGCTCCGCATCGCTTTCTTGCGGTGGGCGGGTCAGTGCTTCGTGCAGGCGAGGCAAGATGTCATTGAGCGGAGGTAAGTTCTCGGCATGACGCGACATGGCCGCCCGATCAATCCCGTGGCGCTCTGCCAGCTCTTCAGTGAACATGCTGATGGGCGCGACCATCGGGCATTTGTTGGCGTGTACGGACTTGATTGCCAAACGCGGCGTATCACCGAGTTCAGCGGTCGGGGTGAACAGGCGATGGCGTATGTCATCCACCGTCAAACCCGCTAATTGCGCGGGGTCTTCGCGCAGATCAAAGCAAATGATTTCGTTCTTGTTGGTGGGGTGAAAGTCGAGTGGCAGCAACACGGTAATGCAACCCTGGCTGGCCGGAATCATGCCGGACACGTGCACAAACGGCTGGCGGCGCAATACCGGAATCTGACTTTTTACAAACGCTTTGTCGCGGCATTTTAACGCCCAATCGAATAACTTGGGTTGGGCGTCACGCACGGCCTTGGCGAGCCCTATGGTGGCACGCACGTCCGATAAGGCATCATGCGCTTGGGTGTGTTCCAAACCGTTGGCGGCGCTCAGATCTTCTAAGCGAAAGCTTGGGCTGCCGTCTTCCTTGCGGGGCCAGTTGAGGCCTTCAGGTCGCAGGGCGTAGGTTAGGCGAACAACGTCGAGAATGTCCCAGCGGCTGTTGCCATCGCGCCACTCACGATCATAAACGGGTAACAAATTGCGGTAAAATAGGAAGCGGCTGACTTCATCGTCAAAACGAATGGAGTTGTAGCCAGCGCTGCAGGTGTTGGGTTGACTCATGGCGTGGAGAATACGTTGGGCGAACTCCGGTTCCGGTATGCCGTATGCGGCGCAATGTTGCGGCGTCAAGCCAGTGATCAAACAGGCGTCTGGTGACGGCACCAAGTCCGGCAGGGGCTGGCACAGCCAATTCATCGGCTCGCCGATCGGATTCAGTGCCGCGTCGGTACGAATCGCTGCGAACTGGCTCGGGCGATCTTGCCGAGGGTGTTGGCCAAAGGTTTCAAAGTCATACCAAAGAAAGCTGGATGCAGGCATAGTGTAGAGATACTGAGTCATTTAATGGCACACTAACCCGCTTGCAGGGTGGTGTAAATAATAAGAGGAGCGAGCAGTGCTGGGTAAGCTTTTTAAACGGTCAAGCGTAACCTCGGTGGCGCAGGTTCGCGCATTGTCGGCGACCGACGACCGCAAACTATTGGAAGACCTGCTGCAGCACGACAACTCTCAGGTGCAGGTCGCTGCTTTGCAGCAGTTGGCCGACATGGTGTTGGCGCAACGCTTGCTGCAAGAAGGTACGTCGTCTGAATTGACCGTGGCCGCGAAAAGCTTGCTGCGTGACGCCTTGAGTCACGCCGCTGTGCAACCGGAAGACTTAACTCTACTGTCTGTGCCTATGACGTACAGTTTGTTACTCGACTGTGATTTGGCACGAGCTGAACAATGGTTGCAAACACAGCCAGAGTCCGTGTGCTTAGACCTCGCGTTGAATGCCGTGCGCGCCCAAGAACGCCTGTCCGCCGCCAGTGTACTGCGGGACGAAGCGAACTTGCAGGCTTTGCAACGGGCCGCAAAAGGCAGCGACAACGTGCTGTATAAACTGGCTAAGAACCGACTGCAAGCGTTGCGCGAAGAGCGTCAACAGGCCGAAGCCCGAGCCGAGCAGGTTGCCCATATTATGGCGACGATAGAGCGGCTAGCGAGCAGTCCCTATGACCCTTTGATCGAGGGGCGACTGCAAAACCAATTGCAACTGTTTCAAGAGCTTGAACCAACAGAGGATGAATTGAGCCAGTTGGCACCGCTAGAAAACGCCGTGCGCGAGCGTATCGCGGCAGAACAGTCGGTTGACGCCGTGCATTCGGCGGCTCAGGTGGCCACAGACGTTGCGACCAGCGAAGCGCATCGTGTGGTGGCCGAAACCACCAATGACATGCGGCGCCAATTGGCGAATTATTTGGAAGATGGCCGGTTGTTGCCGGATGATTGGACAGCAAGTCAGCAATGGCTGGAAGAACAACGCCAAGCGCACCGCGCTGCGGTAGAGCACCTTAACGTCGCACCGGCGATGAACGCAGATATGCAGAAGACCAGTCAGTTGGTCGAACAGTCGCTGCTACAACTGCACGATATTACTGAACATTGGGGCGGTTTAAGCGCTGCCTTAGCCGCTGCGGAAGATGACGACGCCAGTGCTTTGAAAGCCTTGCGCGCCCTGTTGCAGCCGCTGCAGCAGCAAAAGCGCGAACCCGGCGAGTGGCCGGAAATCATTGACCAAGTGGCCGCTAAGCTGGGCCATGTCGCAGCGCAACAGGCCGAGCACAAAGACGCCGAGCTGGCTGTAGTTCGCAAAGTGAGGGGGTTAATACGGCGTGGCCGCGGTGCCGTTCGTGGTGGTCACTTACGCCAGGCGCGTGGCATCTGGCACAGCATTGAAGAGGCCTTGTTGACGGTTCCCGTCGGGCACGATCATTTACACCAAGAGGCGGCAGAGTACCACGGCGAGGTAGAGCAATTGGGCGATTGGCAGGCGTTTGCTGTGCTGCCGAAAAAGCAGGAGCTGATTGATCACATGCGTGCCCTGACCGAGCGGAGCATGCACCCGCAAGACAAGTCGGATGCGGTGCAAGCTTTGCAGAAAGCGTGGCGTGAACTGTCTAAAGGTGGCGGTGACCAGCATCAAACGCTGTGGGAGGAATTTCACGCACTGGCCGAGCAAGCCTTTGCGCCCTGCAAAGACTATTTTGCCGAGCAAGATGCCTTGATGGACCTCAATGCCGACAAACGGCGCGAACTGATTGGCCAGCTCAATCTCTATTTTGATAACAACGATTGGCACAATCCGGATTGGGCCGAAGTCGAGAAAGTGCTGCGCTTAGCAGCACGTGACTGGCGGAATTATAGCCCGGTTAAGCCGCAAGAACATCGGCGTACGGAAAAGGTTTACCACCAAGTGGTCGAGCGCATTCGCCAGAAACTGAATGAAGAGTTCACGCGCAACAAAGAAGACCGCGAGCGCATCATTGCCGCCGCTGAAGCGTTGCGCGACGAAGAGAACTTACGTGTGGCCACCGATAAGTTGAAATCGTTGCAGCAGCAATGGAAACAGGCAGGGCGTACGCACCGCCAAGATGATCAGCGCCTCTGGCAGTCGTTCCGTACCATCTGTGATGAAATCTTTGATCGCCGTGATACCTTGAGCCAAGAGTTCAAGGGTAAGCTTGATCAGCACTTGAAGGACGCGCTGGCGCTCATTACACGCCTTGAGCAAGCAGCCGAGCTGGACGGTGACGAATTGACCGCAGCACTGAAACAGCTGCCGGTTTGGGAAGCAGAGTTCAAAACCTACACGCCGTTGCCAAAGGCGCGTCTGAACGAAACCCGAACGCGGTTCACGCAAGCGGCCGACGCCTTGCGCCACGCCAAAGGCCGCCGACAGCAAAAGCAGCAAGAAAGCAGTTGGCAAGCGTTGTTTGATCGGTTACGGATTTTGGCCGGACTGGAAGCCGCCATGTGCCGCGGTGAGTTCGATGAGGCTTTGCGGGCACAGGTGTTGTCGGTGTGGGAAGACGGAACTGCGTTACCTGCGCTGGCAGCGCGCGTTGATGATCGACTGACCAATACCATGCAACGCTTTGCCGCGGGAGAGCGACCAACTGACAGCTCGCCAGAGGAGAGTTTGCGTCAGATTCATCAGCAGTGTGTGCTGGTGGAAATTTTGACTGAAACCGCCAGCCCCGATGCCGACCGAGCGCTAAGGATGGAGGTTCAGGTAGCTCGGCTGGCTGAAGGGTTGGGGCAGAAGAATAATCGCGCGACGGTAGAGCAAGCGTTGGTGGATTGGCTGGTCGTCCCTGTTTGCTGTGATTCAACGGCGTATGACGCACTGCATGAGCGTGTGAAAAACGCGAGTATGAATTATTTTTTTAAATAAATTCAAGAGCTTATTGACAAGACCTTAAGCCATGAGTAAGATGCGCTCCACGTTGAGGCGAGTCACCCAGACAGTGCACGCTAACTCTTAAAAAGAGACTCAACAATCAGTTTGATGCGGGATGGAGCAGTCTGGT
>JAGDZJ010000016.1:0-15671 GCA_049115955.1 Natronospirillum sp. | reverse complement strand
AGCGCAAGGATGCGCTTGACGAGCCCCCATGGATGGGTTTACGGCGTGTCTAAATTAGGCATCTAACCCCCACGCCATACCTTCCACAACTATCAAAAGAACGCTTGAATACCGGTTTGAGCCCGCCCAAGAATCAGCGCATGAACATCATGGGTGCCTTCGTAGGTGTTGACTGTTTCGAGGTTTACCATGTGGCGCATCACGCTGAACTCTTCGGAAATGCCATTGCCGCCGTGCATGTCCCGCGCGACGCGGGCGACGTCTAATGCCTTGCCGCAGTTGTTGCGCTTGATCAGCGAAATCATTTCTGGTGCCCAATTGCCACTGTCCATTAGGCGACCGACTTGCAATGCTGCTTGTAAGCCGAGCGTGATTTCTGTTTGCATGTTCGCTAGCTTCAACTGCACTAGCTGAGTTGCTGCTAATGGACGACCAAACTGCTTGCGGTCTAGCGTGTACTGGCGCGCTGCATGCCAGCAAGCTTCTGCCGCGCCCATCGCCCCCCAGGCGATACCGAACCGTGCTTTATTCAAACAACCGAACGGCCCGCCCAGACCTTGCGCATTGGGCAGCAGGTTTGCATCCGGCACAAACGCGTTATCGAGTACAATTTCGCCCGTGATCGAAGCGCGTAGCGACAGCTTGCCGTGAATTTTTGGTGTGCTGAAACCTTCGGTGCCGCGCTCAACGATAAAGCCTTTGATTTTGTTCTCGTGACTGTCTGATTTCGCCCAAACCACCGCGAGGTCCGCGATGGGGCTGTTGGTGATCCACATTTTGGCACCGGTCAATAAATAGCCACCGTCTACTTTCTTGGCGCGGGTTTCCATTGAGCCGGGGTCCGAGCCGTGGTTCGGTTCCGTCAAACCGAAACAGCCGACCATTTCTCCGCTGGCTAACTTGGGCAGGTATTTAATCTTCTGTTCTTCAGTGCCGTAAGCTTCGATGGGGTACATCACCAAGGAAGACTGCACGCTCATGGCGGAGCGATAGCCGGAGTCGACACGTTCTACTTCGCGGGCGACGAGGCCATAGGCGACGTGGCCGACGCCTGCGCCACCATACTGTTCGGCAACGGTAGCGCCCAAGAGACCAAGTTCACCCATTTCGCTCATGATTTCGCGGTCGAAGCGTTCTTCGCGGGCGGCGCTCATGACACGTGGTTGCAATTTCTCTTGGCAGTAAGCGCGGGCGGCATCACGAATGAGGCGTTCGTCTTCTGTAAGTTGTTGGTCCAGCAGTAATGCGTCGTCCCATTGAAATCCGGCCATCATCTTTCCTCATTTGAATGAATTGTTGGGGTAGTTGACGTAAAGGTTGGGCAGTGTCTGGGGGTCTTAACAAAGGGGCGTCGGCCGCAGGGAAGCGGCCGATGAGCTTACAGGGATGTATTTACAGCGTCCCCGTGTGAAGACCTCCAGACAGTGAACGACCTAATTACGGCAATCAAAGTGCTGGTTTATTTCCTACTATTTATTATAATAAATACCATAAATCAAGTGAGATGACTAAATAATGAAGAAATCCTTGTCAGGGTTAGACACCACACGGCGCTTAAAACGTGCTGATCAGATTGTGGAATCGGTGAAGCGTTGGGTGGTGTTGCAAGATATGCAGCCGGGTGAGCGCTTGCCGAACGAAGCAACCTTGATGGAACAGTTTGATTGCGCACGCGGTACGGTGCGGGAGGCGTTGAAGTCTCTGGAAGTGCAGGGGTTGATTACCATTAAAACCGGACCGAACGGAGGGGCGGTGTTGGCGCAGGTGCCTTATCCATTGGCTTCGCAATTGCTGCGTAATTTTTTGCATTTTCAGCATCCCACCGGGCCAGATATTTATCAATTGCGTGTATTGGTTGAACCGCAAATAGCTGAAATGGCTGTTGAACATCTGATGGACAATGATCTGGAAGAGCTGAACCGTTTAACAGAGTTGTGCGCTGAGGCCCCAGCAAGTCTTGAAGAGCGCTTAGAGCAACGCATTGCGGAGTTGGAGTTTCACAATGTGTTGGCGGATCGTTGCGGGAATCCGTTGTTTGCTTTTTTAGGGCGTTTTCTGAATGATTTAATCAAAGACCTCGTGATCTACAAAAAAGTCCAATTGCCGGAACAGCGCGAGTTCTCCGAGGCGAATCTGCATTTTCACCGCGAATTGAATGCGGCATTTCAACAGCGTGATCAAGCACACGTGAAGAAACTGATGACAGAACACATGCTGAGTGCGCAGGCATTCAATGTTGAGTTGGAAGGGCAGTTGGTAGGAGGGTTGTTGTCGGGGCGCTAGATGCTCCCAGCAGTCTTTATAGGTTGCTTTTGGACAGTGCCATCAGCCGTTGCCAGAGGGCTGCTTCAAGGCACTGTTTGGCTTCGCTGGTCGAGTGGCCCTGAAGGGTTTGCAGCCAGTCTTCAGCGGCGTTCTGCCAAGGTTGATGAAAATCAGCCCAGAAACGGTGCGCAGCGTCGGCGAAGCGCCAGCCTTCAGCGATCACTAGGCGGTACATGGCCATATGGTCTGGCGTCCACCAGTTTGCTTGCAGGTGCTCCAGTATATCTGTGCCCGGTTTTAGCTCGTGTGGGGTGAGTGCGCGGTGCGCTAGCCAGTCGTCGATAACGGCTGCCATTAATACGGTTTTGTCGGGGAAGTGGTTGTATACCGTAGGCTTAGAGACGGCGCAGGTGCTGACCACCAAGTCTATGGAAGTACCTTTAAAGCCTTGGTTCAAGAACAGGCCGGTGGCTTCGGCAACAATGTGGTCGCGTTTGGACGCTCGGGCCATGTCAGTCTCGCGCTTACTGCTATTTTTACTAAGAGTAAACTTTAGCGGCGCAAAGGTAAATGCTAAGCGGCGCGCTGGGATTACGTGGTTGACATTTGACCGCATAAAGCGACAATACGCTTAAGTTGGTTTGACGTATTGTTGACCGACGACTGAACGAGTATCGATTGCTTCGGCTTAATGACACTTTGCAACCGACCAGTACGGGTCTGGATATCGATGGCAGTTGGCAGGCTCACAAGGCTTACCATCGCGGATCATCAAACAGATACCACTAGTCAACCGCAACCGTCCAAGTCGAGGGACGACCACTTGGTCCTGCCAGCATGAATTGTTACCGCAACCATGCCCACACAGGTTTGTCACAACGTTGCTGCAGCTTTGCCTTCCTTGGCGAGTGTCGCGCGTTGTCTTCTCCTCTGTAAGGACCATGGATGTGTCAGCGCAGAGAGTCTCTATTCTCTCCTCATATCGCTGTAACATCCTGGTGTTCATACCTGTATTTTAGGTATGCCCTCTGAATACTCGTAAGTCATTTAACTTTGATAAAGCGAGTGTCTAATCATGACGGAAACCAAAGATCAGCCCCCTATGTTGTCCGGTGGACAAATGCTCATGCGAGCGCTCAAAGACGAGGGCGTGAAATACATTTACGGCTACCCCGGTGGTGCTGTACTCCATATTTATGATGCGTTGCACCGCCAAGATGACGTGCAGCACATTCTGGTCCGTCATGAGCAGGCCGCAACCCACATGGCCGACGCCTACGCGCGCGCCTCTGGTAAGGCGGGCGTGGTACTGGTGACCAGTGGCCCCGGCGCAACCAACGCCATTACGGGTATTGCGACCGCGTACATGGATTCGATTCCGATGGTGATCATTACCGGTCAGGTAATGAGCCATTTGATCGGTGAAGATGCCTTCCAAGAAACCGACATGATGGGGATATCTCGCCCCATCGTAAAACACAATATGTCGGTACGCCGCGCGGAAGACATTCCGATGTTGGTTAAAAAAGCGTTTTATATCGCCGAAAGCGGACGCCCCGGCCCTGTTGTGCTCGATATCCCGAAAGACATGACCATGCCGAACGAGCGTTTTCCCTACGTGTATCCGACCGAAATTAAAATGCGGTCTTATAATCC
Organism: Natronospirillum sp.; assembly: GCA_049115955.1. Classification (GTDB taxonomy): domain Bacteria; phylum Pseudomonadota; class Gammaproteobacteria; order Pseudomonadales; family Natronospirillaceae; genus Salinispirillum. The sequence goes on along the minus strand of JAGDZJ010000016.1, from coordinate 11,750 downwards.
CGTTTTGCGCGGTCACAGCGGACAGATCAAGAAAGCGGTTAACTTGTTGATGCAGGCAAAGCGCCCGATGATTTATGCCGGTGGTGGTGTCATTCTCGGCAAGGCGTCAGACTTGTTGACCGGTTTAGCGAAGAAGCTCGGCTATCCGGTGACTAATACGTTGATGGGCTTGGGGGGCTTTCCCGGCTCAGACGATCAGTTCGTCGGTATGCTTGGTATGCACGGGACGTACGAGGCCAATACGGCCATGCACAACGCCGACGTGATTTTGGCCGTGGGCGCGCGCTTTGACGACCGGGTAACCAATAACACGAAAAAATTCTGTCCCGGTGCGAAGATCATTCACATCGACATCGACCCCACATCAATCTCCAAAACCATTACGGCAGATGTGCCCATCGTAGGGCCTGTACGCTCGGTATTGGAAGAGATGCTGAACGCCATTGATGAAAGTAAGCTGGACGTCGATCAAGCTGCGCTGGCGCAGTGGTGGAAGCAGATCAACGAATGGCGCACCCGCCACGGTGGTCGCTACAACACCGATGACAGCGAAATGATGAAGCCGCAGCACGTCATTGAAACCATGTGGAAGGTGACGGAAGGCAATGCCTATGTGACCAGCGACGTCGGTCAGCACCAAATGTTTGCGGCGCAGTATTACAAGTTCAACAAGCCGAATCGTTGGATCAACTCCGGTGGCCTGGGCACCATGGGTTTTGGCTTACCCGCGGCCATGGGCGTGGCTTTGAATTACCCCGATGAGCAAGTGTGCTGCGTGACTGGTGAAGGTTCTATCCAGATGAACATTCAGGAGTTGTCGACCTGCAAACAGTACAACCTGCCCGTGAAGATACTGAACCTGAACAACGGCTATCTGGGCATGGTTAAGCAGTGGCAAGACATGAACTATGAGTCGCGCTACTCCAATTCCTATCTAGACTCGCTGCCTGACTTTGTTGCTTTGGCGGAAGCCTATGGTCACGTCGGCATGCGCATTGAAAAACCGTCTGACTTAGAACCGGCTTTGCGTGAAGCCTTCGCCATGAAAGATCGCCTGGTCTTTCTGGATGTACTGGTGGAACCCAAAGAGCACGTATATCCCATGCAGGTGCCGACCGGTGCCATGTGCGATATGTTTCTGAGCAAGACAGAGAGGACCTAAGACCATGCGACGTATTATTTCAGTTTTGATGGAAAACGAATCCGGCGCTTTGGCACGGGTAGTGGGCCTGTTTGCACAGCGCGGCTACAACATTGACTCGTTGACCGTGGCACCGACAGAAGATTCAACACTGTCGCGTATGACGCTGGTGACGCATGGCAGTGATGAAGTCATTGAGCAGATCACCAAGCAGCTGCACAAGTTGATTGAAGTGGTTAAGCTGATCGATCTGACCGAAGGCACGCACGTTGAGCGTGAACTTATGCTGGTCAAGGTTCGGGCATCGGGTGTACAACGCGAAGAAGTGAAGCGTACCGCCGATATCTTCCGTGGGCAGATCATTGATGTGACGCCTAATACCTATACCATTCAGATCACGGGTACCAGTGATAAGCTGGATGCGTTTTTGAGTTCGTTGACGCAGACCACGTTGTTAGAAGTGGTGCGTACCGGCGTGTCGGGTATCTCGCGCGGCGAAAAAACACTCACTCTATAAGTAGTAGATGTCCTCCTGGAAACCGCCCTGCAGTTCTGCACGGCGGTTTTTTATTTTTTCGTGAGTGCTCATTTGGTGATGTTCGGCCACTGTGCTAACGTTTGTCGTGCGTATCAATTTATTCCTGACATATCAGGGTGTGCATGTAATATAGTCGTGGTCTAAACTCTACGAACGGAGTGATGTTTGGATCGTCAGCGAGGATGACATGACTGGAACCGCAGAGCGTCCGCTGTTTGCCCGCCAGCCTATATTCGACTCTGATCTGCGCATTGTGGGTTATGAGTTGTTATTTCGAGGCTTGGCCGGAAACGAAGCTGTATTTGAAGACGGATCAGAAGCGTCAGCTCAAGTCCTCATCAATGCGCTAACAGAAGTTGACCTGATCGAAGTGGTTGACGGCAAGCGTGCGTTTGTCAACTTCACCCTCGATATGCTGTCTGCTGTTCCCGAGTTCGCCAAAAAGCACCTTGTTATAGAATTGTTAGAAGACATATCGGTTACTACCCACCTGATCGACAAGTTACGCGAATTGAAAGCCAAAGGGTTTACCTTAGCGCTGGACGATTACGGAACGCGTCGTTATCCCCGTGAACTGCTTAATCTAATTGATATTGTTAAAGTTGATTTGCTGCATGTAAGCCCTTCGCGACTGCCCTTAGTGGTTGAGTCGCTGGAATCATTTAACGTGCAACTGCTGGCAGAGAAAGTGGAGACTTTGGCCGATTATGACCGCTGCCGTGTGCTTGGGTTTGAAATGTACCAAGGGTACTTCTTTAGTTATCCGCAGGTTATAACAGGCCGTCCGCGCGGTTCTGACCGCCACACTATTTTGGAATTGATCAGCACTCTCTATCGTGAGGACGTACAGGTTAAAGACGTGGTTGCGGTGATTAACCGTGATCCGGCGATAGCCGTAAAGCTGCTGCGCTTAGTTAATTCGGCGTTGTATCGGCGTCAGCGCGCCATTCAATCGATTCAACAAGCCATTACCATGCTGGGTCTTAATCGGTTACGCAGTTGGGTGACATTACTTTTGCTGGATAAAAGCACCGATCGAGGTAATGCCTTAACCGAATTGACCCTATTTCACGCTTTTTTCTGCCAGACGGTCGCGCGTGAGACCAGTCCGCCCATGGAGGATGCCGCGTTCACGGTAGGCTTGTTGAGTTGTTTGGATGCGTTCTTTGATGAACCCATGGAGGATTTGCTGAAAAACTTGCCGCTCGACAATTTGTTGCAACAAGCGCTGTTGGCCAATAAAGGGCGCTTGGGGGCATGGCTGCGTCTAGCGCGCTTTATGCAGCGTTATCCCGCGGATCGTGTATCCGACAACGCGCTTGAAAAACTTGGGTTGACGCGCCCCAAACTGACGTCTATGCAGCAAAGTACGCTGCAAGAGGTGTTTGAGGCGACGAACGTATTGGCGTTGAGCCAGGAGCTCATCGCATAAGAGCATAAAAAAGCCCGCGATGGTCGCGGGCTTGGTGTTTATCAGCTCTTACTGATTGCGGGCCTGTGATCAGGCCTCTACGATTTTCTTCATATCCTTCATATACCCGCGCAACTCATCACCAATCCACTCGATCGGGTGCTCACGAACTTCGCGATTCACTTCGATCAAACGCAGGTTGTCGACCGCGTTGCTGCTGCCAGTACCCTTGCCGATTACGTCGGTTTTTACTTTCGGCATAACGTGCTCTGCCAACAAAGGCACAGCCGCATTAGCGAACAGGTAGTTACCGTATTCAGCAGTGTCAGAAATTACCACGTTCATTTCGTACAAACGCTTGCGCGCAATGGTGTTAGCGATCAATGGTAATTCGTGCAGCGACTCATAGTACGCTGACTCTTCGATGATGCCAGACGCCACCATGGTTTCAAACGCCAGCTCAACACCGGCTTTAACCATAGCAACCATCAAGATGCCGTTGTCGAAGAACTCTTGTTCAGCAATTTTGCCACTGTACGTCGGCGACTTTTCAAAGGCAGTCTCGCCGGTTTCTTCGCGCCAGCGGAACAGATCTTTATCGTCTGCAGCCCAATCAGCCATCATGGTGCGAGAAAATTCACCGCTGATGATGTCGTCTTGGTGTTTCTGGAACAACGGAGCCATTAAGTCTTTCAAGTCTTCAGCCAGATCAAAAGCTTTGATCTTGTCCGGGTTAGACAAGCGATCCATCATGTTGGTAATGCCGCCCAACTTCAACGCTTCGGTGATCACTTCCCAGCCGTACTGTACTAAGTGGCTGGCGTAACCCGCATCAATACCTTCTTCGACCATTTTGTCGTAGCACAGGATTGAACCGGCTTGCAGCATGCCGCACAGAATCGTTTGCTCGCCCATCAGGTCAGACTTCACTTCGGCGACGAAGGAGCTTTCCAATACACCGGCACGGTGACCGCCAGTGGCAGCAGCCCAAGCTTTAGCGATTTCCAGGCCTTCACCCTGTGGGTCGTTTTCCGGGTGTACGGCGATCAAGGTTGGTACGCCGAAGCCGCGCTTATATTCTTCGCGCACTTCGGTGCCGGGGCACTTCGGTGCAACCATCACAACGGTGATGTCGTCACGAATACGCTGGCCGACTTCAACAATGTTGAAACCGTGTGAATAACCCAATGCCGCGCCTTTTTTCATCAACGGCATGACGGTTTCTACTACGTCTGAGTGCTGCTTGTCGGGCGTCAGGTTAACCACCAAGTCCGCTTGGGGAATCAGTTCTTCATAAGAGCCCACAGTGAAACCGTTGTCGCTGGCGTTCTTCCACGACTGGCGCTTTTCAGCTATTGCCGCAGCACGCAGGGCGTAAGAAACGTCTAGGCCAGAATCACGCATGTTCAAACCTTGGTTCAGACCTTGCGCACCACAGCCGACGATGACCACTTTTTTGCCTTTCAGGGCGTCGCACTCGTTGGCGAACTCGCTACGATCCATGAAGCGGCAGCGACCCAGTTGGTCAAGTTGCTGGCGCAGATTCAGGGTATTGAAATAGTTATTAGACACGGTAAACCTCTTTGTGTGTGGGAGGGCCGGTGACTGCACCGACCTTCCGTTATTCGACGCTGCGCAGTGTAACGCGAATACTTCATTGCGCAAAATGACTTATTAGCAATTTTGTGTTGCATAAAGTGCAATATTAGAGATTCTGCCGTTTGTCGGCTTATTGCACCGTTCGTCGCACCTGAAGACCGTTTGTCGCAGGTGCGGCTTGTCCCCATGTCAGTCGTGCTATTACTATGCTCTCAGGCACCATATTCGGTTGGGGTAGGCCCGTGTTACGTGCACCATCTTTTATTTCCAGCGGTTGGCGTGAATGGTTCGCCGCGCTCTCTCAGTGCTTAGCGCTGTGCATGCTGATTGCCGTGGTGATTACGACGTTTAATGGTTTGACGTTGTGGCGCAACCTATGGGTGTCGGCCGGCTTCGGTGTGCCCATCGTGGTGATGGTAAATTGGGTGTACCGCCTGAATCCAAACGGCAGAGAATGGAATAATAATTTTATTGCACTGGTGCTGGGGTTTGCCATCGGTGTGCTCAATTTGATGGCGGTGATCTTCACCAGTAACCCTGAGGCGATCGCTCAGTTCAATGTGCGCGTGTGGATTGGCAATCTGGTGTTCTCTTTTGCTATCTGTCTTGCCGTGTATTACTTCTTTTATACGCGCTATCGTATGCAGTGCTTGCGAGCAGAAGTGTCGGAGCGCCAAGCGCAAGCCGCTGACCGTGAGCGCTTACTGGTACAGAGTCAGTTGCAAGTGTTGCAGAGTCAGATTGAGCCTCACTTTTTGTTCAATACACTGGCGAATGTGCAGGGTTTAGTCGACGAGGAACCGGCCAAAGCGAAACAGATGATTGCCTCTTTGACGCAAATGCTTCGGGCCAATTTGCAGCGTACGCGCGCTACCAGCACAACGTTAGTTGAGGAATTCGAGATAGCCCGTTGCTATCTGGACATTCAGTCGATTCGCATGGGTGAGCGGTTGTCCTATCGTTTGGAACTTCCTGATTCGTTGGAGCCTTGTGTGGTGCCACCCATGTTGTTGCAACCGTTGGTGGAAAATGCCATCACACACGGTTTCGAGCGCAGCACGCACCACGGTGAGGTAGTGGTCAGCGCAGTGATGGAAAACCAACTATTGTGCCTGACCGTGCAAGACAATGGTTTGGGGTTAGGTCAAAACAGTGCACAAGGCGGCGTTGGCTTAACCAATGTGCGTGAACGGTTGCGCTCATTGTATGGGGATGCTGCCAGTTTAACATTGACGTCCATTCAACCCAGCGGTGTGCGTGCTGAAATAAGGTTGCCTCATGATGAATGTCAATAGTCGTTCGCTAACTGCTCTGATTGCTGACGATGAGCCAGTGCTGCGGTTCCATCTTAATCGTTTGCTCGGTGAGCTAGCGCCAACGCTTGATATTGTGGCCATGGCGGCCGATGGCGACGAGGCCCTGGCGTTGATACGAGAGATAAAACCGGACGTGGTGTTTCTGGATATCAAGATGCCTGGCAAATCAGGCTTGGAAGTCGCCGCTGTAATGCAGAAAGAGGGGTTAAGTTCACAGTGTGCTGTGGTTTTTCTGACGGCCTATGATCAATACGCCGTGGAGGCGTTCGAGCGTGAAGCCATTGATTATTTGTTAAAACCGGTAGACGAAGAACGCTTGCAAAAAACGCTGCTGCGTATCGAAGCGCAGCGTGCTGCGCCTGCAACTGCCATGGTGGACTTGGACAAATTGCAGCACATGTTACAGGGTAATATACAGCGCTCAACGCCTTACTTGCAGTGGATAACTGCGCAGCGCGGTGAGGATATTCACGTCATAGCGGTCGAGCAGGTGTTGCAATTTAAGGCGGAGGATAAGTACACCACCGTAGTCACCGCCGACGGTGAATACCTTATTCGTCGCTCGCTTAAGCAACTGGAAGATGAGTTGTCACCGGATCATTTTTGGCGCGTGCATCGCAACACCATTGTGCAGGTAGCGGCGATTGATCGTGTCAGTCGCTCTCTTGCCGGGCAATACCGCTTATTGTTGCGGCATTGCACCGAGCCTGTAGCCATCAGCCGCCGATTGGCGGATCGGTTTAAGCAAATGTGACTACTACGTCGGTGCACGTGCGGTTGTATTCCGATATGCCGTTCAGCTTACGCCGATATAACGGCCGGGCTTGTGGTTGATGGTCAAAATCAGGTTCATGCTCAACGCGCCCAAGACCGATAACAACACCTGTGGCCAAGGCAGTACGGCAAAGGCCAGCGCCAAGATGACGGCATCGACACTCATCTGAAAGGTGCCCGCACGGATACCAAAACGATCCTGCAGATACAGCGCCAGTATGTTGATTCCACCCAAGCTTGCGCGGTGGCGGAACAGCATTAATATGCCTACGCCGAATAGACAACCGCCGAGTATTGCCGCATAGGCTGCGTTAAGCCGCTCGAAGGTGACCAGGTGTGGCATCAATTCGGAAAAGGCAGACAATAGGGCTACAGCAATGAACGTCTTAATGGTGAACTTCCAGCCCATTTTGATGATCGCCAAGATGTAAAACGGCAGGTTCAGTAGAAAGAAAATAGGGCCGAAGCTCCAACTGCTGCTGTACTGAATCAAAAAGGCTAGGCCGGCGGTACTGCCCGTCAGCAGAATTGCGTTGCTGTAAAGTGTGACACCTAACGACACGAACAAAGTGCCCAGAATCAGCGCTATGCCGTCTTCCACTAACGTATGTTTTTGGCCTTCAAAGCCCGGCGTGTCGTATTCCTGCGTCATTCTAGTGCCTGATTGATTATTAAGGGCCGCATTATACGCTGAGTATTCTCTCAATCGAAATCAACATGCTGTTTGGATTGCGGTAATCCAGCGGAACGGGGTGGATTGCACCTGCCACGGAGACCGCCAACGAAGGGAAGCTGTCTAGGCCTAGGCTGCGGGTCAGCGCGATTTCGTCAATTAAGCGTCGTCCTGTCTCTGCACTGCCCAAATTATGTTCAAAGTCGGTGGGCTCCATGCCAATGCTGATCGCGCAGTCGCGCAACACATCCACGTCTGACGGGTTGCGCGCGTGACAATAATACGCTTGCTGAATGGCCGATATCATGAGTATTTCTTTGCCCTCGTCACGCGCCAGTAACGCAGCACGACAGGCGTTGTAGGTAGAACGTCTAGGCGTGTTGAGGCGCCAGAAATCGTAATTGAAGGGTACGCCTAAATCATCGGCGATGCGGTGCCAAGTTGCTTCCAGTTTGGCCCGCATGTCCATTGGCATAGGCTGTTCGGAGTCCGGTGCTAGTCCCCCGACTAAATAATGAATGCGCAGTTGTTCTTGGTCGAAGCGCTCGCCAAGGACTTGCTGCAGCGTTTTCCACGTTGGACTGAAGCCGTAACACCAGCTACACATGGGGTCATGAGCGTAGAACAGTGTTGCGTGCGGCATAATGGGATACCTTTTAGTCGATGTTGCTATGATGTTGCTGTGATGGTACTACAGTGGCGCGCTACGGAAATATTGGCAAACAAGGAATGACAATGCATTGCGTAAACTGCAATGATAGCCATTGTTTGTTTATGAATCGGGAATGTAGATGGATATTAAATCATTGCGCCTATTTCTGTCGTTGGCTAATACGCTGCATTTCGGTAAGACCAGTGCCCAGATGCATGTGAGTCCTTCGACCTTGAGTAGGACGATTAGCCGTCTCGAAGAACAACTGGGTGCTGTGTTATTTGAACGTGATAATCGCACCGTGGTACTCACGCCGGCGGGTAAGCAGGCGCGTCGTCATATCGAAGTGATGTTGTCGGCTTGGCAGCAGTTGCAAAGCGAGTTACAACACTCGGCGCAAAGTCTGCGCGGGCAAATACGTCTCTATTGTTCGGTAACCGCCAGTTACAGTCTTCTTTTAGAGCTGTTGCAAAGGTTCCGTCCATTATACCCGCGCATTGATGTGGTGGTAGAAACGGGTGATGCCGCCTATTCCGTAGCGAAAGTGCAGCAGGATGAGGCGGATATCGCCATAGCACCGCGTCCGGACACCTTGCCAAATAACATTGAATTTCTCGAGTTTTCGCGCTCGCCATTATTGTTTATTGCGCCAGCAATTTCCTGTCCGGTATCGGAACAGGTAGAATCCGAGACGGTTCTGTGGGACGAAGTGCCCTTCATTGTGGCGGAACATGGCTTGGCGCGGCAGCGCTTGTACGAATGGTTTCGGCAGCGTAACCTTCAGCCCACTGTGTATGCTCAGGTAGGTGGGCACGAGGCTATTGTATCCATGGTAGCGCTCGGGTTTGGGGTCGGCGTGGTGCCTGAGTTGGTGTTAACCAACAGCCCAATGCGGAGTCAGGTGCGTGTGTTACCCGTGCAGCCAGCGCTGGCGCCATTTGAGATTGGCTTGTGTGCCATGCGCCGGCGTTTACAAGACCCCATTGTTCAAGCTTTTTGGCAACTGCAAGGACAAGGCGGGGGGCTTTGAAGCGCAGCGTGTAATTTTTATCTATTTGATGTTGAGATGTGTCGATAATGGCTGACAAGAACAAGCAACCAGAACAACCAATGGGTGAACCAGAAGCGGATACGCAGACGGCAGCAGAAGCGTACCATGCGCGTCGTGGGGTGTATCTGATACCGAATTTGCTGACCACTACGGCGTTATTTGCCGGGTTTTATGCCATCGTTGCGGCCATTAATGGCGAGTACAGCAATGCAGCGGTAGCGATTTTTGTTGCCATGATATTTGACGGTCTGGATGGCCGCGTGGCGCGCATGACGCACACGCAAAGTGAGTTTGGCGCGCAATACGACTCCATGTCGGACTTGGTGGCTTTTGGGGTCGCCCCAGCGTTGGTCGCATTTCTTTGGTCATTGGACTCTTTAGGTAACTTGGGTTGGGCTGGGGCCTTCGTCTATGTGGCGGGGGCTGCTCTGCGCTTAGCTCGGTTCAATACGCAGATCAGCACCACCGACAAACGCTTCTTTGTCGGCCTGGCCAGTCCAGCTGCCGCCGCCATTGTGGCGGGTTCAGTTTGGGCGTTCAGCGAACTTAACGTAGACGGCCATGAGTTGTCAGTACTGATGGTGGTCTTGGTGTCGGCGGTCGGTTGTTTGATGGTGAGCAATGTGCGCTACTGGAGTTTCAAAGAAGTTGGCGTGAAAGGGCGCATACCTTTTACGGCTCTGTTGCTTATTATTATGGCGTTCGTTGTGGTCGCGCTGGACCCTCCGGTGGTGTTGCTGTTGTTGGCGTTTGCCTATGCAGCTTCAGGCCCGATCATGGAAGGGTGGCGGAAACTGAAACGTCGCGGTGGCGCTCCGGAGTAAATTGTGAGGTGCTGGGAACTTTAGGCACCTAATCCAGTCTCAGGTTTTAACGTATCTATAATAGATCATCCAACCCTGTAGGCGGCAGAATATGGCTAAGCACAAAAAGCTCACGGAAAACGACGTTACACCAAAGGCGGCGTATCTGAATCGACGACGCTTTTTGGCGGGCAGCGCAGCGCTCTTGGGCGGTGTGACCATTGGAAGTGAAGCATGGGCGAAGCCTGCCGATTGGATGTTGCAGCAAGTCAAACGAGATTGGCCGACCACCTACCGGTTGGACGACGCCATAACGCCGGAATACGACGCCACCCACTACAACAACTATTATGAATTCGGTACGGGTAAAAATGACCCCGTGCGGAACTCGCAGGATTTTCGTACAGACCCTTGGTCGATACAGGTCAGCGGAGCCTGTAACAACCCTGGCACCTACGCACTGGAAGATTTGATCAAAGAAAAAGATCTCGAAGAACGTATCTATCGCCTGCGTTGTGTTGAGGCTTGGTCCATGGTCATTCCGTGGTTAGGGTTTCCGCTCGCGGACCTGATCAAGCGTTTAGACCCAACCAGTGACGCCAAATACGTGGCATTCGAAACCTTGGTTGATCGCGACCAATACCCCAATCAGCGCTCCTTTCGTCCGGCTATCCCGTACCCTTATATAGAAGGGTTGCGCATGGATGAAGCCATGCACCCGCTGACGCTGATGGCCGTGGGTATGTACGGCGAAACCTTGCCCAATCAAAACGGCGCGCCGATTCGTCTTGTCGTGCCTTGGAAATACGGCTTTAAAAGCATAAAAGCCATTGTACGTATCCACTTTACCAATGAGGAACCGCCGACCAGTTGGAGTAATTTAGCGCCTCGGGAGTATGGCTTCTACGCCAACGTTAATCCAACGGTCAACCATCCACGCTGGAGTCAAGCGATGGAGCGACGCCTGCCGACCTCCTTCTTCAGTCCTAATGTCATTGATACTCTCATGTTCAATGGTTATGAAGAAGAAGTAGCACACCTGTACGCCGGTATGGATCTGCGGCGGTTCTATTGAGTATGGCAGAAGGTCGTCTTACAGCAGTTCAGTGGTCGACCATGAAGGCGGGTAGTCGGCGTTTGTTGGTTCATATTCTGTGTGCGTTGCCGCTGGGCTATTGGCTGTGGCAAATGGCGCTGACGCTGATGGGTGAGCGCACTGCACTGAGCACAGATCCTGGCCAGATTTTGGCAGATCAAACAGGTATGTGGGCGTTAAATATACTGCTGGCCAGTTTGGCGTTGACACCACTCAATAAGTGGTTCAGGTTGCGCTGGGTGACTTATCGACGGGCCGTGGGTTTATGGGCCTTTGCTTATGCGGTTTTGCACGTGCTGGTTTTCTATTGGCTCATTTTGGCTGGCAATCTTTCAGCGTTCGGGCGAGAGTTGACTCAGCGTCCTTATATAGTGCTGGGTGCGCTGGCGCTACTATTGCTGTTGCCACTCGTCTTTACCTCCACTCAAGCCGCTATGCGGCGACTCAAGAAAAACTGGAAGACGTTGCATTTGTTGGTATATCCCATCGCCATTTTGGCGGTTGTCCATGCATTGTGGCAGTTGAAGGGTGATTGGGGTTGGCCGATGGTGCAAATGCTGATGCTTATCGTGTTACTGGGCGTCAGGGTGTTTTGGCGGCTTAAGCGTCGTTAAAGGCTGCACTGTGCCCGCCATTAATAATCCGATCGTCTCGTTACGTTTATTTTCACGATAGGCGTTGACACCCTCAGGAATC
>JAGDZJ010000015.1:217870-265351 GCA_049115955.1 Natronospirillum sp. | reverse complement strand
AGCCCGGAAATGGCTGTTCGGCTCTCCATCGCGTTTGATACTTCGGCTGAAAGCTGGCTCAACCAGCAGTCGCAATACGAATTGTGGCATGCAGAGCAACATAGGAACGAGCTGAAAGTCAGAAGGCTGGTTGCCTCTTAAGGGGGTTTGAGATGAGGTCTACATTTTTAACCTTGTTGTTACTCAGTTCGAGTGCTTTCGCTGACCTTTGTATGGAGCTTACAGGATCAGGCGATGGCATACCCGCCGAGTATTATCAGCAGAAATGCGAGGCTGAAAGATATTTGGCCAATGAAGAGTATGTCAAAGCCGCCGAGCATTATGGCCAAGCGTCAGCCGTTCGAATGTTCGAAGCACCGAATTACAACCTTCGGCTTGAGTGGGGATACTCACTTTGTCTGGCTGGGCAGGTCAGCGAAGGCGCAGCTAAAATCGAAAGCTTTGAATTAATGGCAAGAGCTGACCTTGGCGAGTTTGAATGTCCAAAAGACATGGAAGGCCTTCGATCAATCATACACATAGAACACATGGAATTAGCGTGTATTGGATACGGCTCAGGCTTAACGGAGCAAGGTCGGCAGAATATGTTAGCACGTCTGACGCTTGCAGAAAGTTACAAAGCGGCTTGCGCCAATACTCACTAAATCAATAGTGATACCGAAGCTGCGCTTATCAATCGGACTCCTGAACTTGAATAGCGAGCTGTCTGCCACCAAAATAGCATGACAGTCTCCCCTCCTCTAAAATTAAACCTACAAAATCCACATTGCATTGGGTAGGGAATGAAAAACCGACGGCAGTGCCAGCCAGCTTCGTCCACCATCACTTGTTCGCGATGATCAGCAAGAGCTATGTGGTTAATTCGGCCACTGACTGATGGCTTAGCCAGCAGAAGTACGATAGTTCTGCGGTGACGATGACAGCGCTGGGGTGAAGGGCACGTCGTGAACACGAAGTAAGAGCCATTTGGCGTTAGGACTAAGAGTCCTAGAGTCTGCTAGGTTCGATAGAACTGCTTAATCTCTACATCCTGACCATCTGGGAATTTCGCATGTATCTCAAGCTTTCCACCTAGCGCTTCAACGTAGGCCGCTAGCGTACTTACCATAGTGTCGGATCGTTTCTCAATCTGAGATATATTTGGTTGAGCGATTCCCAATGCTTGAGCAATCGAGGCCTGGCTGCGGCCTCTTAACTTACGGGTATCAGCTAAAGACATTTCAGCAACAATGCCTACCGCTTTCGCACGCGCAGCGGCTTGAACTTCAGGGCTCATTTTCTTGCGAAGTTCGCTTAAAGGCTTTGCCATCTTATTGCTCTACATCAGTAAATAGTATTTCCCACACCATAACCATCCCTTCCTTAGCAATAAAAATACTCCCTAGCGTATATATCGTCAAGCGTATTTTTTCGCCCTGCCCATCGAGGCTATCCCGGTGATGCACAACAACATCTCACCGTCACCCACCTTTCGGCACCTAAATCTACTCAGCCACAAAAGGTTGACAACAATGATAATGCGCATTATCTTGCTAAAAATAACGAGTTTAGCAGTCCTCAAAACGGGTAGAGCACAACCACATGAGTAACGGGCGCAAGCGAACCACACAATCTGATGTTGCCAAACTGGCCGGTGTGTCGCCTGCGGTCGTGTCTGCGGTCATCGGTAAGGGCAGCCATAATATCCGCGTCGGCGAAACGACTCGCCTGCGGGTGCTTGAGGCCATGCGAACGCTCAATTACGTACCCGACATCGTGGCGCAAACCCTAGCGGGCGGCAGACGCCGGATCATCGGCCTGTTCAGCTTCGAGTCCGTTTTCCCGAAAGAACAGAACGACTTTTTCCGGCCCTTCTTGCTCGGCGTAGAAAAAGCTGCGGAAGACAACGGTTATGACCTAATGTTGTTCACCTCAGCACCGATTGAAGCTGGGCGCAAATGCATCTACCAAAACGGCATCAACCGCTTAGGCCTCGCCGATGGGGTAATCTTGCTGGGCCGCGACCCGAAAATAACCGACTTGATTCAACTCGAAGAAGAAGGTTTTCCCTTTGTCTACATCGGCCGTAAAGACGCCGCAGACCACAAACTCAGCTACGTTGCCGCCGATTACCGTCGCGCAACGGTTGATGTGATTCGCCATTTTAAGCAATTTGGCCACCAACGCATTGCCTACTTAGGGGAAACGCAGCCCGCTGAACGGCACTTAGACCGTGAAGCCGGTTATGCCAGCGCCGTACAACAGGGGCTGATTGAAGGCAACGCTGCCTTACTGCACAGAGCCGATGTCGACGGTATTACACCGGCACTGCTTGCTGAGATATTGGAGCAAGGTGCTACGGCAGCGGTGGTGGAAGACATCCAACAAGCCGAACAGTTGTATGGACTTCTGAACGAGCGCAACCTGCGGGTGCCGGACGACTTTTCCATTGGCTTACTGGGAGAGCCAGACGCGCCCACACGACTGAATTTAGACTGGTGTGGATTCACCATTCCACGCGAGGAAATGGGTTATCAAGCCTTCGTTTCACTGCTGACACGGCTTGAGCACAACGGTGCGCCAAGTGCTTCACAGCTTACATTGCAGTGCACTTTTCACCCGGGAGTTACGGTTGGGCCTTCACGCGCCAATACAGAGGCTTCCACTCAACTAAAACAACAACCGAGCATTTAAATAACCAATTCGGCAAGCCTGCAGTCTGCCGTTAACAACAACAAGAGGTTTCAATGATAATGCGCTTTATTAAAACATCAATTCTCGCCCTAGCCCTTGGGTTCTCTGCCGCATCAAGCAGCGCTCAAGAACTGCGTTTCACTGTCTGGACCGGCAGCGCCGAACACCTAGGCATGTTGAACGGTTTTGCTGATGGCTTTAAAGAAAGCCATCCAAACGTGAACATCACCTTTGAAACAGTTGCGTTCGGCGACTACATCCAGAGGCTGACGTTGCAAATCGCAGGCGGCAATCCGCCAGACATGGGTTGGATGCTAGAGGGAGCTGCACCTACCTTTATAGGCTCTAACGTCCTGCACGACATAGGCCCGGCTCTGCGCAACAACTCGGCCTATCAACTAGACGACTTCAGTGACTCCGCGATGAGTCTTTGGCAAGAAGATGGTGGCCTGTATGGCGTACCGTTCTCTACCTCGCCCTTCGTCTTTTTCTACAACGCCGACCTTTTCGCAGCCGCCGGCCTTACATCACCCACTGAACTGGCCGCGTCAGGCAATTGGACGTGGGAAGCCGTTCGATCAGCGTCGCGCCAGCTTGCGGCACTCGATAATGTTCGTTATGGCTTTGAGTCAATGGACGGACAAGGCTATGACGCACGCGTATGGGACACGCTGGTTCCCTTAGTTCGCGCTTATGGTGAAGACGTCTGGCGCGGTAATGATTGCCGACTGGATACGCCGGCGGCGGTTGAAGCTGTGCAGCTCTACCACGACATGATTTTTGCTGATGGATCAGCAGTGCCACCGGGCGAAACGGGCGACTTCTTTAACGGCCAGTCCGCGATGACTTACACGCAAATATCACGCGTGTCCAAGTTGACAGATGCAAGTTTTAACTGGGGTATTGCCCCTATGCCTAGCGGCCCAGCAGGATACAGCCCCACCATTGGTCAAGCTGCCATTGTGGTGTTTGAAAAGAGCCCAAATAGAGAAATCGCTACGGAGTTCCTGGCCTATATGACCAGCAAAGTAGGTGTGGAACGCATGGCAGAATACTTCCCGCCAGCACGGACCAGCGTATTGAGTTCTGACGCATTCCTGAACTCTAACCCCGGTTTGAACGCTCGGATGATGGCCATCGTCGGGTCTGAAATAGAACATGGGCAGGTACTACCCGCTCATGCGAAATTACCCATGATCAAGTCATCCACACGCTCTTCTTTTGATCGCCTGTGGCGCAGCAACGCCAATGTAGAAGCGGTGCTATCCGCCGCCTGCAACCACATAGAAAGCCTGCTTTAGTCCACTCACGGTACCGGCTAACCCGCCGGTACCGTTAAACACTTTATGCTCAAATAGGTCAGTTATGAATACAACTGTCGCCACCCAACGTTCGATGCAGTTTCAAGAGACACTGTCGGCGTGGGCGTTCATCAGTCCATTATTGCTAGGGTTCAGCGTCTTCTTTGTTGGCCCTCTCGTCGCCATTGTGGGTTACTCGTTGACCGAGTGGAACATCCTTGCGCAGAGCTCAACGTTCGTTGGCATGGATAACTACCGCGACATACTGTTTAACAACCCCGATTTCTGGCAAGTATTGCGCAACTCCTTAGTCTTTGCTGGCGGTCTGGTGCCACTCAACATCGCCCTGTCTCTGGCTTTGGCGTTGGCATTGAACCGCGCCTTCCACGGTGTGATGGTATTTCGCACGATGTTTTTCGCCCCCGTTGTCACCGCCGGTGCTGCGTGGGCCATCGTCTGGACCTTTCTGTTGCAGAAGGAATCAGGCGGTATAAACCAGATGCTGTTGATGATCGGCATAGAAGGCCCCAACTGGCTACGCGAGCCGAACTGGGCCATGGCGAGTGTTATTTTCACTCGCGTGCTGAAAAACGTCGGACTCAACATGATTCTGTATCTGGCCGCATTACAAGCCATCTCTCGTGACTACAACGAAGCGGCCATGCTTGATGGCGCAAATCGGTGGCAAATTTTTCGCAATGTCACGTGGCCCTTACTGGCGCCTACGACGCTCGTCATCATGATCGTCACCGTGGTTGGCTCGTTAAAAGTGTTCGACCACATTTATCTGATGACCAACGGCGGGCCTGAAAATGCCACCTTGGTGCTGGCCTATTACATATACGAACGGGCGTTCCAGTTCTTCGAAGTCGGCTACGCCAGTGCGCTCGCCGTGGTGCTGTTTGTGGTGACGCTCATGCTCACGCTCGCCCAATGGCTTTTAAAACGGGAGGGGAATTGAGATGGAACAGACGCTAACACAAAGAGCCATTGAGCGCCGTGAAACGCTGACGCGAACGATCACGCTGCCACTGAAAAAAGTACTGTGGTATATGGCCTTAACAGGCGCCAGCATACCCTTCGTGTTTCCATTTATTTGGATGGTGTCTGGCTCGCTGAAAAATCAGAATGAAATAACGGCGTTTCCTCCTAACATCATTCCGAAGCAGTTCGCGTGGAACAACTACGTCGAAATATTCAGCTACCAGCCTTTTGCCCAACAGTATTTCAACTCCCTGTACATTGCAGTGGCGGTGACGCTGCTGGTTTTGGTCACATCGTCGCTGGCGGGATATGCGTTTGCGCGCCTGAGATTTCGTGGCAGTAACATCATCTTTTTGGTCCTACTGATGGGCCTCATGATGCCCGACGAAGTCACCATCATCCCTAACTTCTTCTTAATGAAGAACTTGGGGCTGATCAACACCCATTGGCCACTCATTCTGCTGCCGGTTTTTGGCTCGCAAGGCATTATCGCCACGTTTCTGATGCGGCAGTTCTTCATGTCACTGCCCAAAGAACTTGAAGAAGCCGCGTTGTTGGATGGCCTAAGCCGCTTTGGGATTTACTGGCGCATCGCCTTGCCATTATCACGGCCCGCGCTGGCCGCCGTGGCCATCATCTCGTTTCTACATTCTTGGAATCTGTTGCTGGAACCGTTGGTGTTCATCAGCAGCCAAGAGAAATTCACCGTACCACTGGCACTGACTAACTTTTCAGATGCCTACGGCTTGCCATTGTGGCACCTGCAATTGGCCGCCACTTCACTGTCGGTCATTCCGGTACTACTGGTTTATATCATTGCTCAGAGACAAATCGTGGAAAGCTTCGCGATGTCCGGCGTTAAGGGGTAACTATGTCAACGATTACAGCTTCATCATCAGCCAACAAATCCACTCACGCGACACCGCACTACCAATTGGTCGTGATGGGCGGCGGTCCCTCCGGGGTTATGGCGGCCACTATGGCGGCGCGCATGGGCGTAAAAACCTTGCTGATTGAACGGGGTGGCTTCCTCGGCGGCACCCTGACCATGATGGGGGTAAGCCCCATGATGAGCTTTCACAACCCCGCCGGCGACCAGGTTGTTTGGGGCCTGGCTGACGAACTGGTGGAGCGCCTAAAAAGCGTTGGGGCTTCCCCAGGGCATATTGTGGATTCCATTACCTATTGCTCGACGGTCACACCCTTTGATGCCGAGGCACTCAAGCGCGTGCTCGAAGAAATGGTGGTTGAGGCAGGGGCCGACATTCTCTATCACACCATGCTGGCCGACGTCACTTTGTCCGGCGACCGCCTGACCGGATTGGTCGTTTGCAACAAGTGGGGCCTGAACACCATCACCGCTGACCAATATGTCGATGCCACGGGCGATGGTGACGTGGCCACCCGCGCCGGTGTGCCGTTCGCCCAAGGCCGTGAAGGTGATAACGCCACACAGCCGATGACGATGAACCTCAAAATAGGCGGTGTGGACATCGACCGAATCAAACAAGATGTGCAACAGAACCCCGGCAACTACGAATTCGACCTTGGGCCGGAAGAAGGTTTGAAGCGGGCTTTGAGCACAGATCGACTCAGTCTAAAAGCGTTCGGCAAACAATGGATGGACTACCGCGATCGTCATCAGGTGACCATACCGCGTAAGTACATACTGTTCTTTGAAACACATGAACGCGGCACCGTGGTGGTTAACTCGTCGCGCCTGCAAGGCTACGACGGCACAAACCCTTGGGACGTCACCCGCGCGGAAATCGAAGGCAGAAAACAGTGTTATCAGATCTTTCAGTTTCTCAAAAGCGAAGCCATCGGGTTCGAAAACAGCGTTATGCTGTCTACCCCTTATCATGTCGGTATTCGCGACACGCGGCGCATTCAAGGCGTGTACACACTGACCGGTGACGACGTCATCAATCAGGTGAAATACGACGACACAATTGCGCAAGGGGCTTACCCCATTGACGTGCACTCGCCGGATGCCGAGGCAACGGAATCCATACATCTGTCGCCGCACCACACTTACTACATTCCTTTGCGCACCATGTACTCGGAACAGTGCAGCAACTTGGTCATCGCCGGTCGATGCATCAGTGCCGACCACAATGCTTTTTCTGCTATTCGCGTAACCCCCATCGCCATGTCCATTGGCCAAGCTGCTGGTGCCGCCGCCGCTGTCGCCGTTCAAGACGGCAGCACCATCAGCGCGGTCAATGTCGGAAAGGTTCAGCGCGCTTTGCAAGCGCAAGACGCCCGCCTGAATCTGAACTGAGCTGCGATATCGGGGTGGTCGCAGACACCCCACCTTAAACCGTTAGACCTAACCAATCTTTGAGGAATAATAATGACAAAATATCTCAAGTACCCTCTCCTTCTGACGCTGTTGACGTGCGTTTTCAGCACTGCCTCAGCACTTCCTAATCTGTCGCTCAAATCCGTTGTACTCGACCCGGACTTCCTGAACTTTGACCCGACCGGGGAGATCATTTTTCCCAGTCTACTCAAGGTCTCTGACCACGTTGCCAATCCTTTGGGCAATTATTATCTGTATTACTCGCCACATGATGCCCCCGGCGGAATCGCCATTGCCTACGCGGACAACATTGAAGGCCCTTATACGGAATACAACGGCAACCCCATCATCGACAATCAAGGCCAAGGCAAGTTCTCCGTCACTCATGTGTCCGGGGCCAACGTGCGTTGGATGCCGCAATACCAGAAGTTCTTCATGTACTTCCATGGTGAAAACACGACAACACGATGGGCGTGGTCAACAGACGGCCTTAACTGGACAATTACCAATGACAACGTGGCCATCACCTCTGGCGACTTCGTGGCTGCTGGCCTAGGCAGTGGTTACACAGAAGCATCCTATGCTCGGGTTTTCGAATACGAAATCCCGCAATGGGGCGATCGCTATACCATGGTAATGATGGTGAATAGAAACGGCACCCGCAGTATTGCCTTGGCGACGTCTGACGACGGTAAACAATTCACCCCGCGCGACGGCGCACTGGTATCGCCGGGCCCGGATGGCCAGACGAACATTTCCGGCCCATTCCTATGGCAGGACGACGGGCGTCATTACATTCTGTATCACGGTGGGTCTAATATTTTTCATACGGAAGTAGGTGCCAACTTTACGCAAGAAGATCATCTGGGCATTTTTTACGATCCTGCGTCCGTAGGCCCCGAATACAATAAAGCCGCCGAACCCTTCCTGCACTTTGAAGGCGGACAGTGGCACATGTTTTACTCGGTTGGCCCGCGACTCAATCAGAAAATTGCCTACGCCAACGAGAGCGACCCAGTACCCACACCTGGACTGGATATCGTGATTGATAACAACAGCGCCGGGTTCGAAAGCAGTGCCAACTGGAATACGAGCACATCCATCAGCGGCTTTTGGGGCTCCAACTATTTGGCTGACAACAGTGCGGGAACAAATCCGGGCGTCTGGGCCAGCTGGCGCCCTAGCTTCCCAGCCACAGGCACCTACCACGTTTATGCGCGCTGGACATCGGCGTCCAACCGACCGGACGCCATCAAGTATCGCGTTTATAGCCAAGGGCAAGTTACAGAAGTACTGAAAGACCAAACCCAGAATGGCGGCAGTTGGCAGGCACTCGGCACCTATACCTTCAGTGCGGGCAGCTCGAACCAGAATCGTGTGACGCTCGACGCTGGAAGCGATAGCGGATATTCCATCGCCGATGCAGTGCGCTTCGTTAGGGTTGGCCCATAACGAAGGCGTTTAAGTGTTCTGGCTATGATTCAGAATAGAAAGCTGACAGGGACGTCAGCTAAACACTGGAAGCCGTAGCTTGATGCAGAAGAGCTTCTACGACTTGATGCGTCGTATTACCATGTAGCCTACTGGATCAGAGCACGTTTTATGTCATTTATCCGCATTTCCGTTCTAACGCTACTCGCCATGATCGCTTTCGCCGGTAATTCCGTTCTGGCCCGTTTGGCACTCACGCACACGGCGATTGACGCCGCCAGCTTTACTTCTATTCGATTAATTTCTGGTGCTTTGGTGCTGTGGGCAATCACGATCTTCCTGCATCATGACCGCATTGGCCGAGGTAACTGGGTGTCCGCTTTTGCTTTGTTTGCGTACGCCGCCTGTTTTTCGTTCGCATACTTCAGCCTGACGGCTGCCACAGGTGCCCTTCTACTCTTCGGTGCTGTTCAAGCGACCATGATAGGTTATGGATTCTGGACGGGTGAGCGACTGATCAAACAACAATTGGCCGGCCTTGTGCTTGCTTTGGGCGGTTTGGTTGTACTCATGCTTCCTGGTTTGTCTGCGCCACCGCTGTTTGGCTCGCTGCTGATGTTGACTGCCGGTATTGCTTGGGGCGTTTATTCCGTGCGCGGAAAGGGTGCGGGCGATCCTACTCTGGTGACCGCTGGCAATTTCCTGCGTGCTTCTGTTTTTGCTGTACCGTTGGCCTTAGTATTCTATTCACGCAATAGTCTAGACGTCGCTGGTGTTGTGTATGCGATTACTTCGGGGGCGATAACCTCTGCACTAGGCTACGCTGTTTGGTATTCCGTGCTGCCTATGCTGAAGGCTACAAACGCCGCGACGGTTCAGCTCAGTGTGCCGGTCATCACTGCACTTGGCGGCATTCTTATTCTCAGTGAAGCCTTAACAATACGGTTTGTTTTGGCATCGTTGGCTATTCTGGGGGGTATTGCGTTGGTAATTCTGAGTAAGCAGCACCAGAAAGATAGCTAAGCGGATTCCGGCTGCAGCACGCCGTAAGTGTCGCGGCTACTCGCGATTGTTGACCGTAATGCACGGAAGCTCGGCTAAGATTAGTTGCGGCTTGCGATATATAGCCTTCTCAACAACGAACTTGCTACCATGCAAGAAAACAATTTTCGAGGATAAGGAATTATGATCTACCCCTTATTGGCCATGGTGGCCTTCACGTTCATTCTGTTATTTATCGGCTTTGTGATGCGCTACCGTGCGGTGAGTACTGGGCAGGTGTCACTGGGTTACTTCCGATTGGTGAGCGGCGACGCACCGAAGTACTTGCAGCAAGCGACTCGCCATTATTCGAACCTGTTCGAGATGCCAGTGCTGTTTTATGTGGCGGCGTTGATTTGTGTACTCTACCCGCTGGAAGGCACGCTGATCAGCGGTTTGGGTTGGGCGTATTTCTTATCGCGCGTGGCACACGCCGCCGTGCATTTAACTTACAACAATGTGATTCACCGCATGCTGGTATTTCAAGTCAGCAATCTGGCTTTGATTGGGCTGTGGGTGATCATTGGCGTGGAGTTGACGGGTTAGGGTTGTCCCAACATGGCGGATGAAGCTTCACTCTTCCGCCTTATAAGGTTAACCGGTAGGCCCGGTGAATGATCTTGTGTACTTCCAGTCTATGGACTTTCCTAGACTGTTTACATTCAGCTGTCATGATTTCTGCGTTAGACTGATATCAATGCCATCGTTGAATAATAATCATGCAGCCACTCAATACCCGTCAACAAGCGATCTTAGAACGCCTGCGTGCGCAACAGTATCTGTTGATTGAAGAACTCGCAGAGCAGTTATTAGTCACGCCTCAAACCATTCGCCGCGACATTAATGACCTCTGTGATAAGGGCTTGGCCCGGCGTCATCATGGCGGTGTAGGTTTACCCGCTGGCCTGCACAACACGACCCTACTGGAACGCGAGCACAGCGAAGCGGAAGCCAAGCTGGCGCTGGCAGACGTCGTAGCGCGCCATGTGCCTAACAGCAGTTCGTTATTTCTCGGGGTAGGCTCGACCATGGTGTTTGTGGCGCAAGCGCTCAGGCAACACCGCGACCTGCGCATCATCACCAACAATTTGGCCGTGGCTCGCGTTTTGTGCGACAGCTCAGACATTGAAGTGCTGGTGGCGGGCGGTAGTCTGCGCCACAACGATCAAGACGTGGTCGGTTCAGCCACCATTGGCTGGTTGAATCAATTTCGCGCGGACGTTGCGCTGATTGGTTGTGGAGGCATCGATCTGGATTTTGGGGTGATGGATTTCACCCCGGAGGAAGCAGAGATCAGCCGGGTGATGGCGGCAAACGCGAGCGAGACGCTGCTGGCGTTCGATCACAGTAAGTGGACTCGGCGCGCCTTGGTTAAGGTGTGTCCGCTGGCGCAAATTGATTTAATCGCCACCAATCGTCTTACGCCAGCCCAACAAGAGCGCTTAGCCGAAGCCAGAATTCACACGCTGACGCCTGACTAAGCACCGTCACTCGGCTTATTCGTCGGCCTTACCGAAACGTGAGATAACCGGTTCAACGTAGCTGAAGCCCATGTCCCACGGGAATTGAATCCAGGTATCCTGGCTCACTTCGGTGATGAAATCATCAACCAATTTAGCGCCCTCTGGCTTGGCGTACACCGTCACGAAATGCGCTTTGGGTAACATTTCGCGCACCAAGCGTGCGGTTGAGCCGGTATCGACTAAGTCGTCAACCAGCAAATAACCCGCACCGTCACCCACTTCTGCAGAAACTGTTTTTAGTACTTTCAGGCTGCGTTGTTCCATGTGATCGTAACTCGACACGCCAATGGTATCGATCCACAGAATGTTCAGCTCACGCGCGATCAGACCAGCGGGAATCAAGCCACCGCGCGTAATCGCGATAATGCCTTTGTACTGGTTACCCGCCAGACGCATAGACAGTTCACGTGTGTCACGATGAATCTGGTCCCAGCTGATGGTGAAATACTTACGGTACCGATCTGTTGTCATACTTTCTACCTCTGGCACATGCCCGTGGGCACAGCTAAAAACGACTGCACTGGCAGCGTTATGTTGTTCGATGCGCCCGTCACTAAAAATGCGATGTCAGAATACGAGAAAAGGTGCCCTAGGGCACCTTTTCGAAGACGATCAATTCTGCGTCGAGGGGCTATTCGGTTTCGCTGAATGTACAGACACTGAAGACGCTGAATCCAGCCTTCCTGATCGCGTCCGAACCCTTCAGTTCAGGCAAATCAATAATAGCCGCACATTCTATCACTTCCCCACCTAAACGCTTAATCAAATTTGCGGCCGCCAGCATGGTGCCACCGGTCGCAATGAGGTCGTCTATCACCAAAACACGGTCGCCGGGTTTAAAGGCATCGGTGTGCATTTCAACCGTGGCTTCGCCGTATTCCAGCTTGTAGGTCTCACTCAGCGTTTTGAAAGGCAACTTGCCCTTCTTACGTACGGGCACGAAACTCGCCCCCAGCTCATAGGCTAAGGGTGCCCCAACAATAAAACCACGTGCATCGACCGCCGCAATGGCGTCGATTTTCACTTCCTGATACTGATGAACAAAAGAGTCGATCAGTTTGCGAAACGCGGCTTTCTGTTGCATCAGCGGTGTAATATCGCGGAAGTTAACGCCCGGCTGAGGCCAATCGCGTACTGTGCGGATTACACCTTTGATGTAGTCACTGTAGGGGGTCGAGTTCGTCATTTGAGTCCTATTAGAGGAAGATGTATTTCAGCACAAACAGCGCTGCCAAAACGTAGGCCGCAATGCTGACATCCTTCCACTTACCAGACAAGGTTTTGATCACTGCGTAGCTGATGAATGCCAGCGCAATACCTTCCGCAATGGAGTAGGTAAAGGGCATCGCCAAGGCAGCAATCATCACCGGGGCGGCTTCAGTGACGTCGTCCCAATCAACTTTCGACAGCGAACCCGTCATCAAAACAGCCACGTACAACAAGGCACCGGCCGTTGCGAACGCAGGTACAGAACCAGCCAGCGGCGCCAGGAACAAACTCAGCAAGAACAATACGCCGACCACTACAGCGGTCAAACCGGTGCGGCCACCGGCAGCGATACCTGAGGCACTTTCGATGTAACTGGTGGTGGTGGAAGTACCGAACAATGCACCCGCCATAGAGGCGCTTGAGTCAGCCATCATAGCGCGGTTGATACGTGGCAGGTTGCCGTCTTTGTCCAACAGTTTGCCGCGTTCAGCCACACCGATCAGCGTACCCGACGTATCGAACAAGTCGACGAACAGGAATGCAAAGATCACGCTGATCATCGCTACGTCCAAGGCACCGATGATATCGAGCTGGAAGAACGTTGGTGCGATGGAAGGCGGCATTGAAACAACACCAGAGATGCTGTTGTGCCCAGTGATGGCCGAAACCACGGTAATGGCAATAACACCGATCATCACCGCTCCGGTGATATTCAAGTACGCTAAAGCGGCAATGATGAAAAAGCCCAGCAAAGCATAAATAGCAGGCGCAGCGGTCAAATCACCCAAAGATACCAGTGTCGCAGGGTTGCCGACGACGATGCCGGAGTTCTGCAAGGCGATAATAGCCAAGAAGAAGCCGATACCAGCGCCAATGCCCAAGCGTACTGATTTGGGAATCGCGTTGATGATCCACTCACGTACCTTGAAGATACTCAGCAACATGAACAAAACACCGGACAGGAATACGGCACCCAGTGCGGTTTCCCATGCGTGGCCCATACCCAATACAACACCGTAGGTGAAGAAAGCATTCAAGCCCATGCCGGGTGCTTGGGCAATGGGGTAGTTCGCCCAAAGACCCATGATCAAACAGCCGACCGCAGCGGCTAGACAGGTGGCGACAAAAATCGAGTCGCGGTCCATGCCAGTGCCCGAGAGGATATCCGGGTTAACAAAGATGATGTAGGCCATTGTTAAGAAGGTGGTAATACCAGCGATCACTTCCGTCTTCACGCTGGAGCCTTGTGCTTTTATCTGAAACAGACGTTCTAGCATAGTTCTGCTCTCTTGGTTGTTGTTTGGTATTGAGCGAGGTGCAAGGCGTCAAACAAGGCGCTACTCCTTATTGCGGAGTCCGTTTGGCGCGTCTCACCATGCACCATAAGATGGCGCAATTTCTCATTTCTGTAAAGTAATGGAAAGTTTTGGGGCGTCAGCTTTGGCTGACAGCAACCCTCACTGACCGCATGGTCAAGATAGCAATATTCGCACCAGTTTCCAGAAACGCAGCTATGAAGCCTATAGGTTACATTTTGATACTTGCTCACAGGGCTATCTGGCCGCTTAAATGACCCAAAACAACTAGGAGTTGCCGTTTTGTCCGTCTCCCCCATTCGTGTTGGTCTCATCGGTTTTGGTTTATCTGGCCGGATATTTCATACCCCTTTTGTGCTCGATTTGCCGGAATTTGAACTGACGGTGGTGCAAAGTCGTCAAGAAGCGTCGGTACACGAAATTGCGCCGCAGGCGCGTGTCGTCGATAACAGTACCGCATTGCTGAGTGACGAAGATGTCGATTTGGTGGTGATCACCGCACCCAACGAACTACACTTCTCGCTGGCGCAACAAGCCTTGAAAGCGGGCAAGCATGTATTGTTGGAAAAGCCCGCCGTCACACAGCTATCCCAAATGGAAGCGTTAACGGCCTTAGCGAAACAACAAGACAGGGTACTGACGGTGTACCAGAACCGTCGATACGACGGCGATTTTTTGGCCCTGAAGGCCATGTTGGAGTCAGGAGAGCTGGGAGCGCTGCGCCATTTGGATACGCGCTTCGACCGGTTTCGTCCACAACCACAACAACGCTGGCGTGAACAGCCCGGCGAAGGCACAGGCATTTTTTGGGATCTCGGCCCACATCTTCTCGACCAAGTATTGCTGTTGCTGGGTGCGCCAGATTCGTTGCAGGCCGACTTGCGTATATTGCGCAATAGCGGCAGCACGACGGACTGGTTTGCGCTCCAACTGAATTACGGGGATTGCGTGGTCAGTGTCGGCTCTTCGCCCTTTGAGGCGGGAGACATGCAGCGTTTCAATGCGCGCTTTGATCTTGGTGGTTGGCAGTGTTGGGGGTTGGATCCACAAGAAGAAGCACTGCGCCAGGGGCAAATGCCGTGGGCAGCGGATTATCCCAGCCAAGGCCGCGCCCAACACGCGGTGCGCTGCACAGCGGACGAGCAAACACCTGCCGTACCCGAACCGGGAGATTACCGCCATTTTTATCGCCAACTAGCGCGCGCCATTCAAGACGGCGCATCAGCACCGGTCTCTACCGAGCACGCCTGCGCACTGATCTACACCATGAACCTTGCCGAGCAGTCGGCGGCCGAACAACGTACTTTGCCGTGGGAATACACACTATGACCAATACAGACACCCAACTGAACCAATTACTGCAACAAGAAACCGACTTGCAGTTTACGCATTTTGACCACACCACTGCGTGGGCATTAGGCGAGTTACTACACCAGCGAGCACTGCAAAAACAGGTGGCCTTAGTGATTGAAGTGTATGCCTTTCAGCAAGTGGTCTACCGCGTTGCTACGGCTGGCGCGCAACCGGAACAGCATCATTGGGTGGAGCGTAAACGGGCATCGGTGCTGCGTTTTGGACACAGCACATTCTACCTCGGGCAATCCAATTCGGCGCGGGGCAAAACCTTTGAAGACAAGGAATACATCGACCCCATGCAGTACGCTGGACACGGTGGCGGGTTTCCACTGCGCCTGCGTGGCATGGGGGTGATCGGTGCGGTGACCGTTTCAGGATTGCCGCAGGAGGAGGATCATCAGTGGGCGGTTGATGCCCTTACCACCCTTCTGGGTTAAAAAACTACTGCGCTCGCCCTAGCGACACCCTACCAAGCAGTGCGCCGCTGGGCGGTCGGGTTCTGCCACGGGAATGAGATCAACTCTTGCCCCCAGACCAAGTGCACCGCGTCGCCGTAGAAAAACGCTCGGGCGTCCTGCACGGTAAGCCAGCTGTTGTCGTCTTTCGATCGAATGGGCACCCATTGGCTGTCCCACGTAGGGGCTGGCGCGGTGGTAATGTCGTATAACAACACGCCCGCTTCGCGGTCCTCCCAGTTCTCTGATAACAGCACGGGAAAGGCGATTCGGTAGCGCGGCTGATCAGGCCACGCCAAGCCGGTTAATGCATGATGGTTGTGTAAGACGGGCGCCCATGAACCGCGTCCGCCCCATTCGTCGTCGTACACCGAGCGCAAATCACCCGGTACAGCAGCATCGTACAGGCTGACTTTTAGCGCCGTTTGCACGCCATCCAAATCAGCCTGGAAGCCGATACCAACCAACAAATTATCAGTTACGCGGTGCAGGTAATCGGAAAAGCCCGTTTCTTCATAAGCGTCCGTCATATAAGGCTCGGCAGGGCGCGTAAGATCAATCACGTACAGCGGATCAGTGCGTTCGAAGGTAACGATAAACGCTCGCTCGTCGGTGATGCGCACGCCCTGCACGTTCTCGCCCGGCTTACCGATGCGCTCCGGCTGGCGGTCGTTGGGTAAAACAGCCAGTTCGCGGAACCCGGAAGGTTCAACAGCGACGTTGATCAAGCGGTGCCACCAGTCATCGTTAACAAATTCTGTGGTAACCAAGGTCAATACTTGGTTGTGTTCTCGGATGCGGAATTCCGGATTGCTCCAGCCCAACGCGCCGTCGTAGTCGTAGCTGTCGTAGTACGCAGGACGGGCGGTCGTGAGGTCAAAACGGTGCAACTGGCTGCGCTGGCTGTTCCAGTCCGGGCTGTCGAGCAAGTACAGTGCATCGCGGTTCTGGTATATGCCATTGAGCGGCGTCGCCGTACATTCGGTGGTGAACTGGTCAGGGCGATCTAAATCGATCACCGTCACCTGCGTCAACGTGTGGTAGCCCGCTTCCGCCCATTCGCCATCCAGAGGCAAATAGCAACCTTGCGCCAAGGCGGCCGGTGCAATCTCTTCGCCGTTGAACGTCATGCTGGGCAGCAGATCTTCAAGGCGCGTTGCGGCGATCAGGTCTGCGTTGCGGGCTTGGGCGTCGTCATCGTTCCAAGCGTACTCCAGCCCTTTAATCGCGGGGCTGAAACGGCTGACCAATACTAGGTGGTTGTCCACCCGGCGGCTGTCCACCAGATCACCATCGATGGTGAGCGTCCAGTCCGGCCGCATCTGCTCAGGCCGCTGCACATTAAGCGCCTCTACCGCCACCTTGCCGTTTTGCCAATACATCGGCTCATTCCAACTGTGATACGGCATACGACGGCCACCGACGACCATCAAGGAGTCGTCCCGCACGTAAAAGCCGTCTACCCATACCAAGTCAGGGTGCAGCTCTAATTGCCCACGTGCTTGGTGTGTGGCATCCGGACGGACGGTAAACGATTGAATGCTGGCAGGTTTGATTTCCTGCTCACCTCGCCAATCCCCTTCGACGAAGTGCCACGGGTAGAACACATCCGGCTGGTTGAGAATGTAGAGATGGTCGTTCAAGTATTTCACGCGATCGGCTTCGTCGACACCCTGCTCAATGGTATTGGTTTCACTGACCGGTGCAGACGGTGCACTGTCCATGGTGGTCGTTTCCGCCATGCCCATGGTGCGCATGATTCTGTACGGAGGTTGTTCGGTATAGGCGCGCGTTATTCCAGCCTTGAGAAAGCGTTCCAGTGCCATAGGCTGGGTGACTTGCGTTAACTTGGACGGCCCGAGATCGCGTGGCTCGGGAAAGTCCGGGCCGGGGAAAATCATGCGTTCAACTCTTTGTGTGTCAGGTGCACTCAGTTCAGGAATGGCGTCAGCATCAGCTCCTTCGTTCCGTGCACAGGCACTGAGCAGCAACGCTGCGGTGGTTAAAGCCGTAAAATGAAAGGCGCGCATGACATTCTCCTTAGCAGACGCTGATGGCCAGATTCTGGACAGAGAAAGGAAAAAAAGCGTGCGGTTTTACGCGGGACTGACCTTTTTGAACGTCGAACATTCTATCTAATAGCTAACGACGGGGTATTGCGAGGGCGCAGGGCGTATGCCTCAAGGCGCNNGAGCGCCGGAGGCATACCCCGAGAGCCCTAGTCGATCTACTGCTGGAAAGCGACCCAAGCAACGCAAAGCAAGCTCACAATGCCGTAGAGAATGGGGGAGGCCGTGGCGCTGCCATCGACCATGACATACATGATGCCAACGGCACTGGCTGCACCGCCGACTTGAAAGACAGTGTCCTGCCATGGTCGCCACTGCAGAGCTTGCGCCCGCGCCAGCAACACAATGGCGAAACACAACAAAGCCAATAGCATGGTGATTTTGCGCAGCACCAGAAGCTGGTCCGGTGCAACGCTGTCGGCCAAGAACGGGCCAACGAGATACCCCACTGACCACAGGCTGCCCACGGCGAAAACAAACATCAACCGGGCACCCAAGTGACGCAATGGGGTCATCATCACAGGTGTTCGACCTTCTCGATTTCGTACTCGACTTGGCCACCGGGGGTTACAACGTTCACCACATCACCTTCTTCTTTGCCGATTAAGGCGCGGGCAATGGGCGAAGTAACAGAAATGCGGTTTTCTTTCACGTTGGCTTCATCTTCGCCGACGATGCGGTATTTAACCTCAGCGTCGGTTTCCAGATTAATCAAAGACACCGTAGTACCGAACACCACTTTGCCCGTGTGCGGCAGAGACTTCACGTCAATGACCTGACTGCCACCCAGTTTGGCTTCGATTTCCGAGATGCGACCTTCGATGAATCCCTGCTGCTCACGCGCCGCGTGGTATTCAGCGTTTTCTTTCAGGTCGCCGTGCTCGCGTGCTTCAGCAATGGACGCGATTACTTTCGGACGTTCAATCGATTTCAGCTGTTTCAGCTCGTCTTGGAGGGCTTTTTCGCCCTCGACGGTCATGGGGTAACGTGTGGTCATTGCACCGCTTCCTTATGTAGATCTTGGAGTTTGCGAACGGTACTGTCCGCTTGATGCTCCAATGCTGCCACAGATGCCGCCGCTCCTTCCAGTGTGGTTGTGTAATAGACCTTGTGCAGCAGCGCGCTGCGACGGATCAACGCACTGTCAGCCGTGGCCTGACGGCCTTCGGTGGAATTCACAATGAATTGCACTTCGTCATTTTTGATCATGTCGACCATGTGCGGACGGCCTTCTTTTACCTTGTTCACCACGCTAACGTTGATACCACGCTCGCCTAAATAAGCGGCCGTACCACTGGTAGAGAACACGGTGAACCCTAAGGTTTGCAGCTTACGCGCCAGCTCAACGGCTTTTGGCTTGTCGCGCTCTTTCACACTGATGATCACATTGCCGCTGCGCGGAATCTTCACATTGGTGGCCAACGTGGCTTTGCCGAAGGCTTCACCAAAGGTGTCACCGACGCCCATGACTTCACCGGTCGACTTCATCTCTGGGCTGAGAATAGGGTCCACTCCGGGGAATTTGTTGAACGGCAGAACACATTCTTTCACCGAGAAGAACGTCGGGATCAGCTCTTTGGTGAAATCCAGCTCAACCAGCGATTTGCCTGCCATCACGCGGGCACCGACGTCGGCCAACGAGCGACCGATGGCTTTCGAGACAAAGGGCACCGTACGCGAAGCACGTGGATTCACTTCAATGACGTACAGCAGGTCGTCTTGCCAAGCCATCTGCACGTTCATCAGCCCGACCACACCCAACTCCAGCGCCATCGCAGAGACTTGCTCACGAATCTGGTCTTGGATGGCTTGTGGCAAGGAGAACGGCGGCAACGAACAGGCGGAGTCACCGGAGTGCACGCCCGCTTGTTCGATGTGCTGCATGATGGCACCGATCACCACGCGTTCACCGTCGCATACGGCGTCGATGTCGACTTCAATGGCGCTGTCGAGGAAGCGATCAAGCAATACCGGCGAGTCGTTGGAGACTTTTACCGCGTCGCGCATATAGCGCAGCAGTTCTTCTTCGTCGTAAACGATTTCCATAGCACGGCCACCCAAGACATAACTTGGACGAACCACCAAGGGATAGCCGATTTCAGCGGCTTTTACCACCGCGTGCTCAACACTGCGCACGGTAGCGTTATCCGGCTGCAACAAGTTCAGCTTTTGGATCATGTGCTGGAAGCGTTCGCGGTCTTCCGCCCGGTCAATGGCTTCCGGTGACGTCCCAATGATCGGCACGCCCGCAGCCGCTAAGGCACGTGCCAGTTTCAGCGGGGTTTGGCCACCGTACTGCACGATCACGCCTTTTGGCTTTTCGAGATCAACGATTTCTAACACGTCTTCCAAGGTTACCGACTCAAAGTACAGGCGGTCGGACGTGTCGTAATCGGTCGATACGGTTTCCGGGTTACAGTTAACCATGATGGTCTCGTAGCCTTCGTCGCGCATCGCCAAGGCCGCGTGCACGCAGCAATAGTCGAACTCAATGCCTTGTCCAATGCGGTTCGGGCCGCCACCAATGACCATGATTTTGTCGCGGTCAGTGGGGTTGGACTCACACTCTTCGTCGTAGCTGGAATACAGATACGCGGTGCTGGTCGCGAACTCGGCAGCACAGGTATCAACCCGCTTATACACTGGGCGAATACCGTGCTGATGGCGCAAGGCCCGCACTTCGGCTTCTTTTACGCCCAGCAAGGCAGCCAAACGCTCGTCGGCAAAGCCTTTGCGCTTGTAGCGGCGCAGCGTCTCGGCATCGAGACTCGCCATAGATGAAGCCGCGATGATGGCTTCGTCTTTGATCAGGTCTTCCATCTGCACCAAGAACCAAGGATCAACGCCGCTCAGCTCATAGACTTCTTGCACGCTCATGCCCATACGGAAGGCATCACCGAGATACCAGGCGCGGGCCGGGCCGGGCTCTTTCAGTTCACGCACCAGCTTTTCACGCGCGCCGGCTTCGTTAACATCGAGTTTCGGATCAAGACCAGCCGCACCGACTTCCAAACCACGCAGGGCTTTTTGGAAGGATTCTTGGAAGTTACGACCAATGGACATGACTTCACCGACCGACTTCATTTGCGTGGTCAGGCGGTCATTCGCTTGCGGGAATTTCTCGAACGCGAAGCGCGGGATCTTGGTCACGACGTAGTCGATCGAAGGCTCGAACGAGGCCGGTGTTAAGCCACCAGTGATTTCGTTACTCAATTCGTCCAAGGTGTAACCGACGGCCAGTTTGGCGGCGACTTTGGCAATCGGGAAGCCGGTCGCTTTAGAGGCCAATGCTGACGAACGAGATACCCGTGGGTTCATTTCGATGATGACCATGCGGCCGGTTTTCGGGTCGATACCGAACTGCACGTTGGAACCGCCGGTTTCGACGCCGATTTCACGCAGTACGGCCAGAGAGGCGTTCCGCATGATTTGGTATTCTTTGTCGGTCAACGTTTGGGCGGGGGCAACGGTGATGGAGTCACCGGTGTGGACGCCCATGGCATCAAAGTTCTCAATCGAGCAGATGATGATGCAGTTGTCGTTTTTGTCGCGCACCACTTCCATTTCATACTCTTTCCAGCCGATCAGGCTTTCATCGATGAGCAGTTCGTTGGTGGGCGAGAGGTCGAGTCCGCGCAGGCAGATCTCTTCAAATTCTTCTTTGTTGTAGGCGATACCACCGCCCGAGCCACCCATGGTGAACGAGGGACGAATGATGGTGGGGAAGCCCAAATCTTTCTGAATAATCCACGCTTCTTCCATGCTGTGGGCGATGCCCGAGCGTGGGGTTTCAAGGCCAATGGATTTCATGGCTTTGTCGAAGCGGTAGCGGTCTTCGGCTTTGTCGATGGTGTCGGCGTTGGCGCCGATCATGGTAACGCCGAACTTTTCCAGTACGCCGTTACGTTCGAGGTCGAGCGCGCAGTTCAATGCGGTCTGGCCGCCCATGGTGGGCAGTACGGCGTCAGGGCGCTCTTTTTCGATGATTTTGGCGACTTCTTGCCAGACGATGGGCTCGATGTAGGTGGCATCGGCCATGCTGGGGTCGGTCATGATGGTGGCGGGGTTGGAGTTAACGAGAATGACTCGATACCCTTCTTCCCGCAGGGCTTTACAGGCTTGCGCACCTGAATAGTCGAATTCACAGGCTTGCCCAATCACAATCGGGCCTGCGCCAATGATCAAAATGCTTTGTATGTCTGTTCTCTTCGGCATGAGTCAAGTTTCTCTTTTGGTGCCTAAATGTATTCAGTACTGTTCAAATTCGTACGCTCGCCGGTACCCGCGTGACTGCAACGCCGCCGACAGTGCGGACCACTCGCCGCAGACACGCATAAACCCATCCATGGGGCTCCGTTGCGGCGTCCTGCCGCAAAGGGTCTGCTTTGAGTGGTCCGCACTGTCGGCGGCTCTACCCCGTACCCAATTCAAAGCAACCGACACACTTTGATCAATCGGGGGCTGGCATCAGAGGGGCGATAAGCCCTGAACTGACCGTTGAACGCCCCGGATGGGCGTTCACGAGCCCCCATGGATGGGTTTACGGCGTGTCAGGGAAGGGCTTATCGCCCCTCTGAGGCCTTTGTCAGTGCTAACGCGCTGCCATCATCTCAACGAACTGGTCGAATAAGCCTGCCACGTCTTGCGGGCCTGGGCTGGCTTCAGGGTGCCCCTGAAAGCTGAACGCTTGCTTATCAGTGCGTCGAATACCCTGCAAAGAACCATCGAACAACGAACGGTGAGTTGCTTCCACATTGGCTGGCAAGCTGTCTTCCGCCACGGCAAAACCATGGTTCTGACTGGTGATCATCACCTTCTTGGTCGCCAAGTCTTGCACCGGGTGGTTCGCACCGTGGTGCCCGAACTTCATCTTTTCGGTTTTCGCACCGCTGGCTAACGCCAACAACTGGTGCCCCAAACAGATACCGAATACCGGCAAATCGGTTTCCAGAATGTCTTTGATCGCCGAAATCGCGTAGTCACAGGGCTCTGGGTCACCGGGGCCATTGGACAGGAATACGCCGTCTGGTTTGAGGGCCAATACGTCTTTCGCGGGTGTCTGTGCAGGCACAACGGTTACACGGCAGCCGCGGCTGGTGAGCATGCGCAAGATATTGCGCTTCACACCGTAGTCGAACGCGACCACGTGGTGCGGCAAATCAGCATCTGCCAGCTCTGGGTGGCCTTCGCCTAATGCCCAAACGCCGCTGCGCCAGTCGTAGGTTGTTGCGGTGCTGACGACTTTCGCCAAATCCATGCCTTTCAATGAAGGCGCAGCCTGTGCTTTAGCAATGGCGGCTTCCGCGGTAGCCTGTGCACCGGCCATGATGCAGCCGTTTTGGCTGCCCTTTTCGCGCAGAATGCGGGTGAGGCGGCGCGTGTCGATGTCTGCAATGGCAACCATTTTGTGGCGCTGCATATACGACGCAAGGGATTCTTCACAGCGGAAATTGCTGGCTAACAACGGGAGGTCACGGATGATCAGGCCTTTAGCCCAGAGCGTATCACACTCTTCATCTTCGGAATTTACACCGGTATTGCCGATGTGGGGGTAAGTCAGGGTAACGATCTGTTCTGCATAGGAAGGGTCCGTCAGGATTTCCTGATAGCCGGTCATGGAAGTATTGAACACCACTTCTCCTGTGGTCTCTCCTTCCGCGCCGATTCCGATGCCATGGAAGACGCTCCCATCGGCGAGCGCAAGTATGGCTGGTATAGTCAAAGTAAGGTCCTCACCCAGTAACTGTTCAATCGAAACGCTTGCTCGGAGACCCCAGAACGAACACCATATTTTGCTGGCAGTTGTTGCTATCTATCGACATCATGCAGCGATATGCTTAGATTGACTGCCAAATGGTTGTAAAAAAGCGAGATGAACATGAAGCTCACCTCGCTCGAATACATTTTTTCGCCCTGCCGTCCCGCAGGCAAATTCCCTGAATTCTATGGGAATTAGGGGGTTTTGTCTACGCCTTACGAGCCCATAAAGGCAAAGATTGCGTACCGTAAGCAAGCACACAGCTAGAGCAACTGAGGAGTTCACATGCGACCGACTTTAGATCTTCTGACCGAATGGGCCACCGAGGCGGGCGAACTGATTGCACGCTTACGCGGCGGCCGACTGGTGTTGGATTATAAACCTGGCAATGAGCTGGTCACTAACGCCGATGTAGCCGCCGACAAGCTCATTACAGACCACATTCGCCAGCAGTTCCCAACGCATCAGATATTAGCCGAAGAAAGCGCCAGCAAGTTGCAAGACATCGCTGACTTGCAAGGCCCGCTGTGGATCATTGACCCCATCGACGGCACGGTGAATTACGCCCACGGACATAGCCATGTGGCGGTATCCATTGCATTTTACGAGCACGGCGTGCCGCAATTGGGTGTGGTGCATGCACCCTTTCAGCAAGAGACATTCACCGCCGAACGGAGCAAAGGGGCGTGGCTGAACGGTCAGCCGATACAACCCAACAAGGTCGCGGTTATGAAGAACGCCGTGGTGGGCACGGGCTTCCCGTACGACAAAGTGCCGGAACTGCCGCTGCTGCTCGCGCGCCTGGAAACGGTACTGCGCAACTGTGCCGACATCCGTCGTAATGGCTCGGCGGCGCTGGACATCTGCTGGGTTGCGTGCGGGCGTCTATCGGCCTATTACGAAACCGTCAGTTTGTGGGACTGCGCCGCCGCGCAATTAGTCGCCACCGAAGCGGGTGCGCACTATGGCCATATTTGGCCGCCGCTGAACGGCTTGCCCACCAGCATGGCATCGGAAAACCTGCTGGTGACCAATCCGTTTCTGTTCGATGAGTTGCAGACCTTACTGGCTGAGCAATAGGGAGCATCTAAAAACCTCCTTTTCTCAAGCTGGCGTTGTTAAAAATGGCCTCAAAATGCTCACTGGCTTGCCAGAACGACCATGGGTCGGCCCGGAGGGGAGCGCAGCGAATATTTACGTACAGTAAACTGCGCTTTCTCGGACATTTTTGCCTAGCCAGCTTTTCGCCTCTGAGGTTTTTAGACGCTCCCAATAGGCACTGATCTGGACTCAAAGTGCGAAAGAAATAGTTTTTACACCTTAAATTGGCTGACACCGTCGGCTAGTCCATGCGCCTCCGCATGCACATCCTTGGTAACGGCCAGCAACTCGACTACGCGTGATTGCTGTTCGTTTACCAAGGCCGCTATTTGATCCATGTCTTGCGCCATGGTGCTGGTCGTGGTCGCTACTTCGTCTACGGCTACGCGCACTTCATCCATCCGCTTGGAGGACTCGCCACTGGTGGTACGAATGCCATCCACGGCCACCAGCGCTTCACTGCCGAGCTTGCTGCCCAGTTCCACTTTACCACGGGCGTTTTTAACCGCTTCAATGGTGGCTCGCGTGTCGGTTTGAATACCAGCAATGCGCTGACCGATATCACCCGTCGCCCCAGCCGTTTGTTCGGCCAGCGCCCGCACTTCGTCGGCCACTACGGCAAAGCCACGCCCCGCTTCGCCCACGCGCGCCGACTCTATGGCAGCGTTCAAGGCCAGCAAACTGGTTTTTTCGGCGATACCATTAATCAACTCCAGCACGGCACCGATTTTCTCCGAGTGCTCGCCCAAATGTCCGGCGCGCTGGTCAATGTTCGCAACGGTATCGGCGATGTCCTGCATTGCATCAATGGCTTGCCCGATGACTTGCCCGCCCTGTGTGGCTGCCTCGGCGGCACCGCGTGTTGATTCATCCACCAGAGCAGCTGATTTAGCGACCTGATCCGTCGTGGCGCTGACTTCCTCCATCGCCGACGCCAAGGCATCACTGCGCTCATGCAAGGACTCGCCGGCGGACTTAATACCGGCAATGTGCTCTTCCATCATTGAGGCCATGCGCTGCAACTGTTGATTGGAACTCTGCAAGCCCACCACCAGCCCGGACAACGCCTCGACCATGTGATTGATACCGCGAGCAAGCGCACCCAACTCATCATCATGACGCGCCACCGGCATACGCTCGCGCAAATCGCCCGACGCCACGCTGTTCAAGAACGCCAGCAAGGCATTGATGCGGCGCTGCAGCCGCCGACTGAGCAACAAGATCACACCTGCGAGGAGCACAGCAACCACAACGCCGGTCAACACCATGCTGAACTGCTGAATACCGACCTGAGCCCGCGCCTGCGCCTGTGCTAACTGCAGTTGTTCACCGGCCGTACGCCGAGCCAATGTCGTCAGCGCCGTAATCAATTGATTGCTGACGGCGAACAGTTCCGCCGTCGATTGATCAAGCGCTAACCGCCCGGCGATCAACGCCGTAGCGGCCGTTTGGTAATCTGCAAAAAACTCTCCGAACTCGTCATCGAAGCCAATGCGCTCCAAGTTAGCCGCGAATTCGCTTATGGCCGTGCGCCATTGCTCTATTGTTTCGGCACCGGGCTCAATCACGAAGTCCTTTTCTACGGAACGGACATCGTTAAATCGGGACACCAATGCACCCAGACCCTCTAGTTCATAGGACAGCACGGCAGCGCTCACCGCCAACGCCCCTTGCTGGCCCTCAGTGGAGGACAAGCCCATGGCAATTTGGTCATTCAAGGTGGTAGCAAACGACGCCATAAAGCGATCGGCGATTTGCGCCAGGTCGGCGGTATCCAAGGAAACAGACGCCAAGGTGTCATCAATACTGGTTGGCAATGCGGCTAAACGGGCATTAAATTCCTCTAGTTCGTCTGTACTCAAATCACGCCGCACCAGCTCGAGCTGGAGTATCTCCGCTTCCAGCGCCAACAAATCGAGCGCTTGATCGGCGGTGTTGCCGACTTCGGCGAACGCTTGGTTTTGCTGGTGCAGACCGCGCATACCAATGGTCATTAACGTTGCCATACCCAATATGACAAGTGCCAGCAAGCCCCAGAGACTTTGCTGGAAGGTAAGGTGCCATTTCATCATAATGCCTTTTTTGTTGTCGTTGTATCTTGACGGAATGGGTGGTTGGAGGCGTCTTTTGTGCGACGACTTACCACGCTATTGTTGTAATCGATTGTCTATTCAATATCCGTTCCATTCTATCTTTATTGTTTATAATCAATTACTTATAGGAATTTCTAGCCGAATTATCCACTCCAGATCCTACCGCGTTGAGCCAAAACATCCGGAAAGCCGGACTGACTCGCCGCCACCCCACGAACGCTAGGGATACGACCTATTCCGAAGATCAGGACACTATCCAGAAACTCGGAAAACTGGCATTATTCGGCGAAACCGTTCTCCGGAGTCGTCTGTGAACCACGCACCCATCAATAAACTGTCGCAATCCATAGAGAG
Organism: Natronospirillum sp.; assembly: GCA_049115955.1. Taxonomy (GTDB): domain Bacteria; phylum Pseudomonadota; class Gammaproteobacteria; order Pseudomonadales; family Natronospirillaceae; genus Salinispirillum. The sequence goes on along the minus strand of JAGDZJ010000015.1, from coordinate 238,382 downwards.
CTACGCAGCTGCATTCGACGCCATGGAAGAATGGATTGTGATCGTGGACGACGAGGCGCGTATTCTCTTTATGAATCGGCCCTACGCGCAGTTTATTGGCGTGAATCGCGACGAAATCACCGGCAAACCAGTCACCGACGTGATCGAAAATACCCGCATGCATTTAGCGGTCAGCACAGGCAAACCGGAGCGTACCTCGCTGCAGGAAATACGCGGCAACTACATGATTGCCAATCGCTACCCCATTGTGGAAAGCGGTAAAGTCGTAGGCGCCGTAGGCACCGTGCTGTTCCACGACACCCACGAATGGAAGCAGATCAACAGCCAGATCAAAGCATTGATCGCCGAGCGCGACTATTATCACCAAGGTCAAAAAGACAGCACCGGGCCCGATACTGGCGCGCACTTCCGCCTCAATGACATCATCGGTCGCAGCCCAGCCATTCATGCGCTGAACGAAAAAGTGAAGAAGGTCGCTTCGGGCGATGTCTCGGTGCTGATTCGTGGCGAGTCTGGTACCGGTAAGGAACTGTATGCGCACGCCATTCACCAACTGTCGGAACGTGCTGACGGCCCTTTTATTAAGGTCAATTGCGCGGCCATTCCAGAAAATCTGCTAGAAGCCGAGCTGTTTGGTTACGAAGACGGTGCCTTTACCGGCGCGCACAAAGGCGGCAAGCCGGGCAAGTTCCAACTGGCCGACGGCGGCACGTTGTTTTTAGACGAAGTGGGCGACATGCCCCTGTCGATGCAGGCTAAACTGCTGCGCGTGCTGCAAGACCGCGAAGTGGAAGCCGTCGGGGCGACACGCCTTGTGCCCGTGAACATTCGCTTGGTCGCGGCCACGCACCAGCCACTGGAGGAGCTGATTGCAGCGGGCGAATTCCGCGAAGACCTCTATTACCGCGTTAATGTGGTTCCCCTGAACTTACCGCCGTTGCGTGAACGCCCCGAAGACATTCCTGCACTGACTGAGCACTTCCTGAGCCGTTTGGCCCGTCGCACCGGCCGCCGTACGCCCAAGTTGACCGCGCAAGCGCTCACCAGCCTGCTGGAATACAGTTGGCCGGGTAACATTCGTGAATTGGAAAACGTCTTAGAAGCAACCTTCTATATGAGTCAAGGTCGTAAGATTTCCTTGCAGGCATTGCCCGAAAACATCGCCGGCGCGCGCGCGCAGGATGTGATTACGGGTGGGACGCTGAAAGAGCGTCTGGCCAGCGCCGAGAGGATGATTCTGCGCGAAGCCCTAGCCACCTGCGGTGACAATCGCTTGCGTACTGCGAAGTATTTGGGTATCTCGAAGTCGACTTTGTATGAGAAATTAGCGCGCTTCGGGCTGTAAAACTTCTCAAGCCTTCAATCGAAGCCCTTTATTTCCGAAATTTCGGACAGTGTCTTTTTTTTCGGAACGAGCACAGCCCCTATTTCCTTCATTATCCTTACGTTTTTCCGGGTTTCCGGACTATTCCGCATCACTCCGACCTACCAGGAACGCTCGAAAAATCAACAAAAATACCATAACCTATTGTTTTTAATAGTATTTATAAAACATGGCACCCTTCTTGATAATACCCTCTGCAGTGGTCCTACACCCTGCGTGTAAACACCTGCCCCGATAACGATAATAGAAGGCAGCCTGGACCCTCCGAAGTAGATATTGACTACAAGTACAACAACAATGATTCAAAATCAGGAGAACACCTATGAAAATCAAGCCTCTCGCGCTTGCCTTTGCTTCCGCTGCGGCACTGTCCGTCTGCGCCTCTGTCGCAATGGCGCAGACTAAGCGTATGGACGTCGCCAGTGTCTTCGGCACCAACATGTTCTTGGGTCAAGGTGCTGTGCATCTTGCCGACGAGCTGCGCACCATCACTGACGGTGCAATCGACATGCGTGTCTATGAGCCAGGCGACTTGGTGCCACCCTTCGAAGTATTCAACGCCGTTTCAACTGGTGCTGTAGATGCGGGATGGGACTGGATTGGCTACTGGGCCGGCACTGTGCCACTGGTCAACATGTATGGTGCTTTGCCATTTGGTCCTTCTGCTGAAGTGTTCGCTTCATGGATGTGGTCAGGTGACGGCACCAAGTACTTGCAAGAAGCATACGACCCATACAATGTAAAAGTACTGGCGTGCTTCATCTCACCACAAGAAACCGGTGGTTTCTACAACAAGCCTATCGACAACATCGAAGACTTTGACGGTCTGCGTATGCGTATTTCGGGCTTGGGCGCGCGCGTATTGAACCAGTTTGGTGCCTCTACTCAGTTGATTCCCGGTGGCGAAATCTATCTGGCACTGGAACGTGGTCGTATCGATTCTGCCGAGTTCTCAGTACCGAGCGTTGATGAATCAACCGGTCTGCAAGAAGTCACGCAGTACTACTACTTCCCTGGCTGGCACCAGTCTGCAAGTTGGTTCTCTTTGATGATGAACAACGATGTCTGGAACGGCTTGACTGCAACTCAGCAAGCGCAAGTTGAGACAGCATGCCGCTCTACTCTGCAATGGTCTATGGCACAAGCCGTTCCTGATCAGATCAATGCATTGAGCCGCATGCAAGCCGCTACTGATATCGAAGTACGCCGCTTCTCCGATGATGTAATGGCTGAGCTGGAAGCCGGTTGGCAGACTGTTCTGGAAGAAGAGTTCGCTAACACTCCCGGGTTCCGTGATGCTTATGAGTCTCTGATGGAACACAAAGCAATGTTCGATCAGTGGTATGAATTGCAGGAGATTAAATAATGACAACCGCCGTTCTCTTACGAGTAGCGGCGGTGCTTGACTCCATTGCCCGGCCGGTCATTTTGGCCGGGCTTTGGGTCGGTCGCCTCACCAGTTGGCTGGTGCTGGCGATCATCGCCGTTGTACTGCTCACCGTTGTTATGAATTCGCTTGGCATGAACGAACTTGGGCGCTGGCAGGATCGAGTCTTTCTGCTCGGGCGTGCACTAACCATTAACAGCGTGATCGACATGCAGTGGCACCTTTACGGAATACTCATGTTGTTTGGCGCAACCTATGCGTTGCATACGAACAGTCATGTACGCGTCGATTTTATCTACGAACGTTTTTCGCCACGCACACGCTTAGTGATCGACTTGATCGGACACTTGGCTCTGCTGATTCCTTTTTGCTGGATCGTGGCCGAAATGAACTGGCCACAGGTTCGTATGAGCTTTATTTCCGGTGAACAGTCCAACTATGGTGGGCTTACACACCGCTTCTTGATTAAAGGCGCACTGCCTGTTGCTTTAGGCTTCTTGGCGCTGAATGCCTTCGCTCGCTGTCTGTCCACCATTGCCGCGTTACTTGACCCGGCTCGGATGGACAAGGAGAAATTCTATGTTCGGTGAATATTTACTTCCCTTTCTGATGGTAATGGCGCTGCTGTTGGGCATCTTTACCGGCTACCCCGTTGCCTTCCTGTTAGGTGGTATCGGCATCCTGTTCGCTATCATTGGTGAAGTCCCTATGCCCTTTATCGGCATTGTAGGCTCGCGTATCTTTGGTGGTGTGATTGAGAACTGGCTGTATATCGCCATTCCACTGTTCGTGTTCATGGGCTTGATGCTGGAGAAATCTGGTGTCGCGCGACGCCTGCTGCTGACCCTGCAACGCTTGTTTGGCCGTGTGCACGGCGGTTTAGCCATTTCTGTCGCCATGCTGGGTATCGTTATGGCGGCCAGTACCGGCATCGTCGGTGCTTCAGTGGTCATGCTGGGCTTGCTCGGCTTACCCATCATGCTCAAACAAGGTTACAAGCCTGAAATGGCGACGGGCATAGTGGCGGCTTCCGGTACGCTGGGCATCTTGATTCCGCCGTCCATCATGTTGGTATTAATGGGCTCCATTCTCAACGTGTCGGTCGGTGCGCTGTTCAAAGCCGCCTTGGTGCCGGGTCTGATGCTGGGGGTGCTCTACATCGGCTACCTGCTGCTGGTTGGCAAAATCAAACCCGAATGGATGCCTTTGCCCGACCCTAACGCCCTAGACCACGACCCAACCCCGCTCCCTATCGCGCTCTTGCGTGACCTGGTCGGCCCCGTACTGCTAATTGTTGCGGTACTTGGCTCCATTATGATGGGTATTGCCACGCCGACCGAAGCGGCTGCTATCGGTGCGGCTGGCGCGATGCTCCTGGCGTTGATCGGGGGTAACTTCAACTTCAAGAACTTGCGTGACGTTACCTACGACACCTCGAAGACAACAGCGATGATTCTTTTCATTGTGGTGGGTGCCGCCTGCTTCAGTGCGATATTCAAGCGTCTGGGCGGCGACTATATGATTCTCGAGTTGGTCGATAGCACCGGCTTAGGCCCTTACGGGCTGCTGATCATGATGATGTTGCTGATCTTCATTCTAGGCTTCTTCTTAGAGTGGATAGAGATCAGTTACGTCATCCTGCCCTTATTGTTGCCCGTCATTACGTTGATGGATTTCGGCATGGGCCTATCGCAACAAGCATTCTTGGTGTGGTTCGCAATATTGGTGGCGATCAACCTCCAAACGAGCTTTTTAACCCCGCCCTTCGGCTACGCCCTGTTTTACCTGAAGGGTATTACCAATGGTGAAATTCCAATCACCACCATTTACAAGTCCGTTATTCCCTTTGTGCTGTTGCAACTGAGTGCATTGATTCTATGCATCCTGTTTCCGGCCATCGTGTTGTGGTTACCGGGCATGATCCCGCAGTAAGAGAGCGCTGCTCAATAACAATAAATTGGCACGCTGAACTAAAAAAGACACTGGGCTCAGCCCCGTTTCAGGCCCCGCTAGCGGAGCCGCCGGTTCGGTGTTGCCTATACAAAACCTTAGGTACAGAGGTAACAAACCATGATGGGAAAAAGCGTACTCATCACAGGTGCCGCCAGCGGCATCGGCTTTGAAATAGCCCGCGCCTTCCTTGAAGAAGGCGCTCGAGTTGCGATACTCGATCGCAACGAAGAAGCCTTGCAGCACGCCTTAGACCTCTTAGGCGGCGAAGGCCAAGACCGCATGGGTGTGGCCTGCGACGTCACTGACGAGGCCGGTTTTCTGGGCGCCATTGACCGCGTGATGGAGCACTTTCAAGGCTTGGACGTATTGATCAACAACGCTGGCATGCAGCACGTTGCATCGCTGGAAGAATTTCCCAGCGACATGTATCGCAAGCTGCTCGACATCATGCTCACTGCACCGTTCTTGGCGATCAAGCATGTTTTTCCTGTAATGAAAAAACAGGGCAGCGGCCGCATCATCAATATGGCGTCCATTAACGGGCTGGTCGGGTTTGCCGGTAAGGCGGGCTATAACTCGGCCAAACACGGCGTGATCGGCCTGACTAAGGTCGCCGCTTTAGAAGGCGCTGCCTTCGGTGTAAACGTCAATGCGCTGTGCCCCGGTTATGTCGACACACCTTTGGTGCGCGGCCAGCTCGAAGACCTGGCGCAAACGCGCAACGTGCCACTGGAACGCGTATTAGAAGAAGTCATTTACCCGCTGGTGCCGCAGCGCCGTCTGCTGGATGCGCGGGAAATCGCTGATTACTGTCTGTTCTTGGCCAGCGGGCGTGCCCGCGGTGTGACTGGACAGGCGGTCGTAATGGACGGTGGTTACACGGCGCAGTAAGCATGCACAGCGACCATGCACAATAAGCTTGTCCTGTTAGCCTGCACAATAATTTTTACAGCATGCAGCTATCTCGGCCACCGCACTCCCGTACGGTGGCCGCAAAATGAGTTAATCTATCAACATAATAAGTATTAGGAGAGCGAGATGACTGCGCCACTCTGGACCCCCAGTGCCGATCGTATCAACGCGGCCCGCATGACCGAATTCATGCACGCCATGAACTACCAATACGGTCTTGATTTGAGCACTTACGACGAGCTGTTTGACTGGTCTGTCGATCAGCATGAGTCCTTTTGGAACAGTTTCTGGGATTATTCCGGTATTGTCGCCAGCCAAAAAGGCGGCACCGTATTGGCCGACGGCCACTTGATGCCCGGCGCGCGCTGGTTCCCGCAAGCACGTCTGAACTTCGCCGAAAACCTATTGCGTAACCGCGATGACCGTACTGCCCTGATCTTCCGCGACGAAGCAGGCAACCGTGCACAATTGAGCTACGCCGAGCTCTATCAACAAGTCGCGCAAGTCGCCAGCGCGCTGCGCCAACAAGGCGTTACCGTGGGCGACCGTGTGTCCGGCTTTATGCCCAACCGCATCGACACTGTAGTCGCCATGCTCGCCACCAGCTCGCTGGGTGCGTTGTGGAGTTCATGCTCACCGGACTTCGGCATTCAAGGCGTGGTGGATCGTTTCGGCCAAGTAGAGCCTAAAGTACTGTTCACCTGCGACGGCTACCATTACAACGGCAAACACATCGACAGCCTTGTTCGTGTGCGGGAAATAGCCGACAAAATCACCTCGATCCAAGCCATTGTGGTTGTTCCCTATCTGTCAGCCACGCCCGACCTCGCAGGGCTGCCCAAAGCGGTTACGTTGAACGATTTTATCGACACCGCGGCCACCGAGATCACCTTTGCTCAAGTGCCTTTTGACCACCCGCTGTACATCATGTACTCGTCCGGTACCACGGGCGTGCCCAAGTGCATCGTGCACAGCGTGGGTGGCACACTGATTCAGCATTTGAAAGAACACATGTTGCACTGCGACCTGCAGCGTGACGACACGCTGTTTTTCTACACCACCTGCGGCTGGATGATGTGGAACTGGCTGGTCAGCGGCCTCGCCGTCGGCGCCACTGTTTTGCTGTACGACGGCTCGCCCATGGCACCCCGCATCGACAGCTTGTGGGACATTGCCGAACAGGAAGGCATCAGCGTGTTTGGCACCAGCGCCAAGTACATTGCTGCACTGGAAAAAGGCGACGCCAAACCGCGCGAATCGCACCACCTGCCGAAATTGCGCGCCGTGCTCTCGACGGGCTCACCGCTCGCCCCTGAAAGCTTCGACTACGTGTACCGCGACATCAAATCCGACGTCATGCTGTCGTCCATTTCTGGCGGCACCGACATCGTCTCCTGCTTCGCCTTAGGCTCACCGTTATTGCCCGTCTACTCGGGTGAATTACAGTGCCGTGGCCTCGGTATGGCGGTACAAATTTTTAACGACGATGGTAAGCCGGTGACGGGTGAAAAAGGCGAGCTGGTCTGCGTTAAGCCCTTCCCGTCTATGCCGATCTATTTCTGGGACGACGCTGACCAAGCTAAATATCGCGGGGCGTATTTCGAGAACTTCCCGAACATTTGGGCGCACGGCGATTACGGCGAGATCACCGAGCACGGTGGCGTGATCATTCACGGTCGCTCAGATGCGGTACTCAACCCCGGTGGGGTGCGTATCGGTACGGCAGAGATTTACCGGCAAGTCGAAAAAGTTGAAGAAGTGCAGGAAAGTCTGTGTATTGGGCAGCCGTGGGGCGACGATGTACGTGTTGTGCTCTTCGTGCGCTTGAAAGACGGTTACACTCTGGACGAAACTTTGATCAATACGATAAAAACAACCATTCGTGCGAATACGACACCGCGCCATGTGCCGGCGAAGGTGATTCAGGTGGCCGACATTCCCCGGACTATTTCGGGGAAAATTGTCGAGTTAGCCGTACGCAAGATGGTCATGGGCGAAACCGTAAAAAACAAAGACGCCCTCGCCAACCCGCAAGCACTCGAGTTGTTTCGGGACTTGCCTGAGTTGGCTAGCTAACTTTAACCAGGTTTGGGGTGGGTACTAGGGGGTGTCTTGGGGACGCCGTAAACCCATCCATGGGGGCTCGTTGTCACCATCCATGGTGACAAACGCCCCATGACACCCCCTAATACCCACCCCAACCGATAGCGCATCAGCAAGTTCAAGTTATCTCAGGCCAGCCCTCGATGCGATATGCATCATTTGAATGAGAACATTTATCGGATCATTTACTGGTTGGTAAAGTGCCGACGAACTGAGACTGAAGAGGGGTATGCCTTTAAAGGGGCGTTTGCGGACAGGACGTCCGCAACGAGCCAGCAGGGATGCTTTCACGGCGTCCCCGTAAAGGCATACCCCTCTTCAGTCGGTGGATCAGATATGCAAGTCCAAGAACCATAGAGGAAAGAACAATGAATAACGACGATATCGTCATCGTGTCTGCGCAGCGGACACCCACAGGTGCCATGGGTGGTAACCTTGGCACCGTCCGCAGTACCGACTTGGGTGCTACCGCCATTCGGGCTGCTGTCAGCAGCGCTGGTATCAAACCGGAGTTGGTGAATGAAGTCATCATGGGCTGCGTATTGCCTGCCGGACTGGGCCAAGCCCCCGCCCGCCAAGCCTCTCGTGGCGCTGGCCTGCCTGACAGCGTCGCCTGCATGACCATGAACAAAGTCTGCGGCTCCGGCATGAAAGCCGTCATGCTCGCACATGACCTCGTCAAAGCAGGCAGCGCCGACGTCGTCGTCGCTGGCGGCATGGAAAACATGAGCATGGCCCCTTACCTGCTGCCTAATGGCCGCTTCGGCATGCGCATGGGCCACAGCCAAGTTATGGACCACATGATGCTCGACGGCCTTGAAGACGCCTACGGCGGCGGAGCCATGGGCTGCGTCGCGCAGAAAACCTCGGACGAATACGGCCTGACGCGAGCTGACATGGACAACTTTGCCATTCGCTCCATCGAAAAAGCCAAAGCAGCTGTGGAAAGTGGTGCATTCAAGAACGAGATCGCCCCTGTAACCATTAAAGATCGCAAGGGCGAAACCGTGGTCGACACCGACGAACCGCCGTTCCGCGCCAACGTCGAAAAGCTGCCCACGCTGCGCCCCGCGTTCGCCAAAGATGGCACCCTGACCGCCGCGAATTCAAGTTCCATCTCTGATGGTGCTTCCGCCATGGTCATCATGCGTGCCGGTGATGCTGCCGCACAAGGCCTCAAGCCGATCGCCCGCATCGTCGCCCATGCCACCAATGCCCGTATGCCCGATGAATTCACCATCGCACCCATCGGTTCTATCGAAAAAGTGCTGGCTAAGGCAGGCTGGAGCAAAGACGACGTTGATTTGTATGAAATCAACGAAGCCTTCGCCATGGTCACCATGTTGGCTATTCAGGAACTGAAACTGGACCCCAACAAGGTGAATGTACACGGCGGTGCTTGTGCTCTGGGCCACCCCATCGGCGCGAGCGGTGCTCGCATTCTGGTTACCTTGTTGCATGCTCTGAAAACGCACGGCAAAACAAAAGGTGTTGCTTCACTGTGTATTGGCGGCGGCGAAGCCACCGCTATTGCTGTAGAAGCACTATAAAGGCCGCACGGCCTCTAAAATCCAATCTCGAAATGCCACCACGGGTTCCTGATCGGCTTTATCCGCTGGGTACGACAACAAGTATTCATGTTGCGTATCCAGCGCGTCGCCAAACGGAGCAATCAAGCTGCCCTCGTGCAATGCCTGCTCTACCAGCACCGTCGGCACTATCGCGGCGCCCATGCCGTGCTTAGCCGCTTCCAATAGCATATGAAAGTGCTCAAAGGTCGGCCCCGTCAGCTCGGTGCGTTCAATGCCCCGTTTCTCAAGCCAATCTGGCCACGCACTACTGCGCGTCGATAAATGCAGCAAAGGAAGATACCGTAGGCAATCCGTGTCAGGCTCTGCCACTTTGTCCGGAGCACACACGGCGATAACCTGCTCATGAAAAAGGTGGTGCGACTGGGCACGCGGCCAATGATCACCGCCGTAATGTACAATGACGTCAACACGCTCGGGATCTATAGCGTCCATCTCATCCAGCGCCAGTAGCGTTAAATGGTATTGCGGATGGGCACGCTGAAACGCTGCCAAATGCGGCATCAACCAATAGGAAGCCAGCGTGGGCAGCACAGACAGCGTCAATGTGGTTTTTTCGTCTTCACGCTGCACCAATCGCAAACTGGTGTTTTCCATCTGATCGAGCAGCGCCACGACGTCTTTGTAGTAAGTGATGCCAGCTTGCGTAAGCATCAGCCGTTTATTCAAACGAATGAACAATTTTCGTCCTAAAAATTGTTCCAGCTTGCTCACTTGGCGACTTACGGCGCTTTGCGTCAGGTGCAGCTCCTGTGCCGCGCGGGTGAAACTGAGGTGACGTGCTGCAGTTTCAAAGCAGGTCAGCGCAGTTGACGACGGAATATAGCGGCGCATAGCAAGGCACCCTTTCTAGCCATAGAAATCAATAACCCATGATGTCACATGCGTTTTAGGCATGACAACATGTATTTTTACCTTTTGCCATGCCATTAGATCATGACTAAAGTAGCAGCCTATTGACTCGTCTATGGAGAAACCCTCAATGCAGGTTAACGATTTTTTTGCTCAGCTGTGGGATACCTACACTGATGTCACCCCGCAAGCACAGCGCATTCAAGCACTGTTTACGGCCCGCGGTGAAGAGGTGATCAATGATCATGTGGCGTTTCGCACTTTTGCACAGTCCCCCATAGCGTTGGATAAATTAGAGCCACAACTCACCGCAATGGGTTACGAAGCCTATGGCGCGTTCCGTTTTGAAAACAAGCACCTACGTGCTCGTTGCTATAAGCATGTATCTGAAACAGATGCACCAAAGATTTTTCTGTCTGAGCTGCTGATCGACGAGTTACCGGCCGATTGCCAAGACATATTGCACCGCCTGATCGCCGAGATTCCAGCGGATGCGGTAACAGGTCCAGAGATTTTCTGGCAAAAACGTCTGTGGGATATGCCCAGCGAAGCCGACTACTCAACCTTGGTGGAACACAGTGAATACGCGGCTTGGCTAGGTACCATGGGCATGCAGGCCAACCACTTTACGGTCAGCATTAACCATCTAAAACACTTCTCCACCATCGAGCAGGTTAATCAGCTGTTGTTGGACGAGGGTTATGCCCTGAATCAAGTCGGTGGTTTGGTGAAGGGTTCTCCAGCGCTGTTCCTGGAACAGTCGTCAACCATGGCGGATAAGGTAGAGGTAACCTTTGCTGGCGGTGAAACGCGGACGATCCCAAGCTGTTTCTATGAATTCGCCCGTCGGCATGTCCAGCCAGATGGCATCCTGTTCGACAGCTTCATCGAGGGTAACGCGGACAAGATCTTTGATTCCACGAATACGATGTAACGGCCTACATGCCCCTACTGTCGCGCAAACGCTGTTTGCGCGACTGACTTTTCGATGAACTAGGGGGAGACGGCTGCCATTCTGGTGTGCTCCCCGATACGCCGCCGCCGATACCCGTTGGCCCGGTACGGCGATCATAAAACTCTATATCAATATAGGCTGGCGGGTTACGCATGCTCGCTAAATAAGCCGCATCCATCAAATCCTGCAACTGCTCCAAGGCAAGCGGCAAGCGACCTCCCGTCAACTGTTCAACCATCGCTAACAGTTCATAGGCACCATCTTGGCGTACGGCTCCCATTAGCGCGCGTATTTCAGTGCGATCGAAGGCTTGACCAGAGCGCATGTCATAAAAGGCTACGCCAAGATGCTCTGCAGGCACTCGAATGTTAGCAGCAATGGCACTACCAAGTATTTCCTCAACATCGCTTTGGCTCAGTGAGTTCTGACCCTGCATCAATAAGCGAGCAGGATCAAAAACTGACGGTGCCGTCGCACCCACGGCGGCCGACAGCACTAGGGCGCAGCAGCATAGCAGCCCAAATGAAGCCACCCGACAAACTTTATGCATTTTAGAAACCTTACATTTCGCTAATACAAACTATACTAACAGCACTACACCAATCATGGACAGCCGTCGCAGCCCTTGCTCAAATACAAAAAGCCCGACCGTATCATTACGGTCAGGCTTTTTGGGGGCGACGCAGAGTTATGCGCCAGAGCCTTGTCGGCAACCTAGTTACGAATCAGGTAGTCAAACGCCCCCAAGGCTGCGGTCGCGCCTGAACCCATCGACACAATGATCTGCTTGTACGGTGTCGTAGTAACGTCACCGGCGGCAAACACACCTTTCATACTCGTCTGGCCGTGTGCGTCGACGATGACCTCCCCGCGCGGCGTCAGTTCGATGCTGTTCTTCAAGAACTCGGTGTTCGGCACCAAACCGATCTGTACAAAGATGCCGTCTACGTTCAGCTCATGCATGGCGTCCGTGGCGCGATCTTTGTACGTCAGGCTCTTCACTTTGCCGTCCGCACCCACCACCTCGGTGGTTTGCGCTTCTTTGATGATGCGAATGTTCTTCATCGACTCCGCTTTGCGCACCAATACTGCATCCGCACGCAGCGTATCGGCGAATTCCAGTACGGTGACGTTGTCTACCAAGCCAGCCAAATCAATCGCCGCTTCGATACCAGAGTTACCACCACCGATTACCGCGACAGGCTTGCCTTTGAACAGCGGGCCATCGCAGTGTGGGCAGTAAGTCACACCCTTGGTGCGGTATTCCTGTTCACCCGGCACGTTCATGTCGCGCCAACGGGCACCGGTCGCCAAAATAACAGTTTTACTTTTCAGCACGGCGCCGTTGGCCAACTCCACTTCTTTCAAGCCATCGCTGCCTTCGCGCAAGGCGACGGCCTTCTGGCTGTTCATGATGTCCACTTCGTACTGGCGAACGTGTTCTTCCAGCGCCGCGACCATTTTCGGGCCTTCGGTTTCTTTTACAGAGATGAAGTTCTCAATCGCCAGCGTATCCAATACCTGACCACCGAAACGCTCGGCTACAACACCGGTACGAATGCCTTTACGCGCCGCGTAAATGGCAGCAGCGGCTCCGGCGGGGCCACCGCCCACAACCAACACATCAAAGGGCGCTTTCTCAGCCAACAAAGCTGCGGCTTTGGCGTCCGCCTCATCATCGACTTTATTCAGGATATCCGCCAACGTCATACGGCCATTGGCAATTTCTTCGCCGTTCAAGAACAGTGTGGGTACGGCCATGATGCCGCGCTCTTCCACTTCTTTCGGAAAGACGCCGCCGTCGATCATTGTAGCCGTGACGTTCGGGTTCAGAATCGCCATCAAGTTGATCGCCTGCACAACGTCAGGACAATTGTGGCACGACAACGAAATGTACACTTCGAAGTTCAGTTCTCGGCTCAAGCCTTTCGCTTGATCTTGTAGAGTCTGATCTTCTTTCGACGGATAACCACCCGCTTGCAACAGTGCCAACACCAAGGACGTAAATTCGTGTCCCATGGGGATACCCGCAAAGGTCACCCGAGCTTGCTCGCCTTGTGGGCCGACTTCCATGCGCGGCACTCGACCCGTTGGGTTGTCCAGTACGGTTAAAGAGATCTTGCTGTTCAGGGCTTCGATTTCTTTCGCCAGCTCGAACAGTTCTTGCGATTTTGCGCTGTCATCAACGGCTACCGTCAACTCAATCGGATTCACGAGTCGTTGCAGGTAGGCGTCCAGCTGTTGTTTCAAGGTTGCATCTAACATCATATTCATCCGTTTACGGGCACATCTAAAAACTACTGCGCTTGTCCTGGCAGCGTTAAAATTGGTTTCAAATGCTCATTTACACACGGTAAACTGCGCGTTCTCACCCAATTTTGCCTTGCCAGTCCGTCGCTCGTTACGTTTTTAGAAGCCCCCTGAGTTTGTGACGGTGGTAGCTATTGCGCAAACAAAAGGCAAAGCTTCCTCGTTCCAGCCAGCAAAAGAGCAGCAGAATAACCGTCGATCATAAAATTCTGGGGTTAAAGCAGCCCGAAAACAGAGTGTTTCGGGCTTAGGTATCATACAGCCCCAAAGCGTTAGCGAGGCCGAAACTGATATCCAACACAGGCTGCGGAGTGAAATGCGCGGCGTGGTTTAAGCGAAACCTGAGACATACCAACTTGGTAGGCGAAAGGTTGAGCGCAAACCACAACAAAGCAGTTCACCCGCAGACGACGTTGGATTAGATTTTGCCAACTAGGTCGAGGGATGGCGCCAAAGTCGCTTCGCCTTCTTTCCACTTCGCAGGGCAAACTTCACCTGGGTGAGATGCAACATACTGCGCTGCTTTCACTTTACGCATCAGGTCTTCGGCGTCACGGCCAATACCTTCTGCAGTGATTTCCATTGCTTGGATGATGCCTTCTGGATCAACCAAGAAAGTAGCACGGTCTGCCAAGCCTTGACCTGGACGCATTACACCGAAGTTGTTGGTGATGGTGCCAGTCTGGTCGCCCAGCATGTAGTAGTCGATTTTACCAATGGTTTCAGAGCTGTCGTGCCATGCTTTGTGCGTGAAGTGGGTATCTGTTGAAACAGAGAACACTTCTACGCCACGCTTTTGCAGCTCTTCGTAGTGATCAGCCAGGTCGCCCAGTTCGGTTGGGCATACGAAGGTAAAGTCGGCTGGGTAGAAGAAAAATACTGCCCACTTACCTTTTACGTCAGCTTCCGTTACTTGTACAAACTCGCCGCTTTTGAAAGCGGTAGCTGTGAATGGCTTGATCTCAGTGTTGATCATTAACATGCTCCTTAAGGTTTAATATTAAACGTTAGTGGTTGAAAACAGGTTGCATCGTACGGGGTTTGCGTGACATTTCAAAATTGATCTTCTTAAAGCATACAATAGCCAATAGCTATGAATGATTTCAAAAGCAATAGAATTAAGCTTTTTTAAGTTAGACAGCTTGGAGAATGAGGGACGCTCACCCACGATGCTTAACCACGATGCTTAACCACGATGCTTAACCACGAAAGTACCGTTGCGGCACAAAGGGCATGGCACTCACCGTCATCGGCAGTTTCTTTCCACGCACATCGGCGAAGACTTCCGTTTCTAATGCACTGTGTGGGGTCAGTACATAGCCCATGGCAACGGCGGCTTCGGCGCTGGGGCCAAAAGTGCCGCTGGTCACCACACCGATTTTATTGCCTTCAGCGTCGAACAATTCAGCGCCTTCGCGTACCGGCGCGCGACCTTGGCCTTTCAAGCCCACGCGCTTGCGCGTCCAGTTCTTCTTGGCGATCTGATCCAGAATCACGGTGGCGCCCAAGAAACCTCCGGGACGTTCGCCATCGGCACGACGCGCTTTGGAAATGGCCCAAATAAGGCTGGCTTCGAGTGGCGTGGTCGTGGCGTTCATGTCGTGACCGTACAGACAAAGGCCCGCTTCAAGGCGCAACGAATCGCGCGCACCCAAGCCAATAAACTCCACTTCGCTTTCATTCAACATCAAGCGGCACAGGCGAACGGCGTCGCTGTTCGGGATAGAGATTTCGTAGCCATCTTCACCGGTGTAGCCGCTGCGGGAAACGTAGCAGTCGACCCCGTCGAGTTTAATCTTCCGGTTGTCCATAAACACCATGGACGCCACATCAGAATTAAGACGGCTCAGCACTTCCGCCGCCTTGGGGCCTTGCAACGCCACCAAGGCGCGGTCTTCCAACACCTCAAGCTGCACACTGGCAGACAGGTGTTGACGCAGATGCGCGATGTCCTGCGTTTTGCAGGCCGCATTGACCACCATGTAATAGCCTGCATCACCGTAGTTGGTGACCATCAAGTCATCCAAAATCCCGCCTTCCGGGCTGGTCAGCAACGCATAACGCTGTTTGCCCACGGGCAAATCAATCACATCAACCGGCAACAGCTTTTCCAGCTCGGCCGCGACATTGTCACCCTTCAACCACAACTGGCCCATGTGTGACACATCGAACAGACCTGCAGCGGCACGCGTATGCAGGTGCTCTTGCTTGACTCCCAAGGGGTACTGAACCGGCATGGAATAGCCAGCGAAAGGCACCATACGGGCACCGAGTTCAATATGGAGATCGTTCAGAGGGGTGGTAAGCAGCGCAGTCTGTTCGGTCATGGAGATCACCTTATGCTGGGGTGTTTAATTTTTGCCCATGATGCACCAAGTTCATCGTGTTTCCAATAGGAAACTTCGTGCGAAAATCATACTCACGATGATTTGATGTAGCCAATAAAACCCGCAGTGGTGAGACGCTGCTGCGCACAAGGGAAGCCCTAGAAGCACTTCGAGCGAAGCAATGACAAGGAAAAAGATTGCAAAACCAGGAAACTAATGACGAGGAAAACCCGAAGAGGCGAAAATCTGGCTAGGCAAAAATCCCCGCAATGAGCGACGTTTACATCGAGTAAACGAGCGAATTAAGGGGATTTTTAACAACGCCAGATTAAGTAAAAGCGGGTTTTAAGCGGTGACCCAGAGCACGAAGGCATCTTGTTCGCTGGTCGATACCAACGCATGCCCCATGCTGCAATCATAGTAAGCCGAGTCACCAGCAAATAATTCAATCGGCTCGTAGAACTCGGTATAGAACAAAATAGAACCCTGCAGCACATACAAAAACTCTTCACCGTCGTGCCTTACCCAGCCGCCAAAGGCAGCGAAATCACGGGCGTGTACGCGCGTCCGAAACGGAATCATTTTCTTGTGCGTCAGTTGGGTCGACAACAGCTCGTGCTCATACGTTGGCGTGGGGTGGGGCTTGCCTTCACCATTGCGCGTGATGTCACGACGGCCGCCAGCGCTGGGGCCAGAGCTGGGCTGACTGAACAACTGCGGCACATCTATATTGAGGCCGCGCACAAGCTTAGTGACCACGCTAAACGTCGGCGAAATCTGCTCGTTCTCAATTTTCGACAGTGTAGACCGCGCCAAGCCCGTCAACTTTGCAGCTTCTTCTAATGTGAGCTGCTGGCTCAGCCGAATCGCACGCACGCGCTCGCCCAACTTTAAAGGCTCTACCGTGGCTTCTACACCACCTTCGCGCTCAACGGTCAGCGGCTCTTTGCGCTGATCGCGCAGAAACTGTGGTTCTTCAGGCATGATCTCTTTTCACTTTCTCTAGTGTGCTCCGGTGCTAGCGCTTAGTGTTATGACTCCCACTTGCCGAGTGCCAGGCGTAGAAGCCGGGTAGGTCTTTGCGGGGCATTTGCCGCCAAGGACAAATTCGTAAGGAACGAATTTGCACGACCATCGGGAGCCCCGCAAGGGGTCAGGCGCATGGATGCGCCTGATATCTCGGCAATGAGCCTCCATGGACAAATTCGTCAGGAACGAATTTGCACGACCGAAGGGAGCCCGCAGGGCCAGGCGCATGGATGCGTCTGGTATGGATTTACGGCGTCCCCAAAAAGACCTGCCCGGCTTCTGCGCCGTTGTGCTGGCGACGCTCTGGAGGAACGACCAGTGTACACAGCGGAAATATCATACGCCATCAGGAACAAATTTAGCTTATGTTTCCGATAAGAAATTTTTGTTGATCGACAGCACCCAGCTTGCTAGGCTCGCGCCATTATCAACCTGCCCTCATTCATAACAAATACAGGACAATTTTATGTCTAACGTACCGGCTGACCGCAAATACACCGCGACCCACGAATGGCTAAAGGCCGATACCGACGGCACCTTCTTGATGGGCATTACCGACCACGCGCAAGAACTGCTGGGTGACATTGTATTTGTAGAACTGCCAGAAGAAAGCCGTGAAGTCGCTGCGGGTGAGGAAATTGCCGTTATTGAATCTGTAAAGGCCGCATCTGACATCTATGCCCCTGTGGCTGGTACTATTGTGGCCGTGAACGATGCCCTGACCGACAGTCCGGACACCATCAACGACGACGCCCATACAGCCGGTTGGATTCTACGTTTGCGACCCAGCAATGCGGCCGATGTCGATGCCCTGTTGAGCGCAGACGACTATACTCAATCACTGGCCGACTGACACCATTTTTGGGAGACTCCTCATGAGTACAGGCAACACCACGCAAAAACCTTTGGCCGACCTCGTTAGCCACAGTTTCACCGAACGCCACGTGGGCCCTTCCATCGATGAACAGCACGCCATGCTGCAAACACTCGGTGCGGAGTCACTCGATGGACTCATGATGCAAGTCGTCCCGGCGGCCATCCGCCTCAACCACGACCTCCCGATGGATGCCGGCTTATCAGAAACGGATGCTCTGGAAGAATTGAAAGCACTGGCGCAACAAAACCAAGTGCTGAAGAGCTACATTGGCCAAGGCTATTACCCAACTCGTATGCCAGCGGTGATTCAGCGCAACGTATTGGAAAACCCCGCTTGGTACACCGCCTATACGCCTTACCAGCCGGAAATCTCACAGGGCCGCCTTGAGTCATTGCTGAACTACCAACAAGTGGTGATGGACCTGACCGGCATGCCGTTGGCAAACGCCTCCTTGTTGGATGAAGCGACTGCGGCTGCGGAAGCCATGGCGCTGTGTAAGCGTGGCAATGCGCGCAATAAGAGCGAAGTGTTCTTCGTAGCCGATACTGTTCATCCACAAACTCTGGACGTGCTGCGTACCCGCGCCCACTATTTTGGTTGGGAGTTGGTGGTTGCTCCTGCTGATAAAATCAGCCATTACCAGCCGTTCGGTGCCTTGTTCCAGTACCCGGACACCGAAGGCACGGTGAGTGACTTGGGCGCTTTGATCAAAGCCGCGCAAGACCAAGGCGCTATGGTGGCAGTGGCCACTGACTTGTTGGCGCTGTTGTTACTGCGCTCACCCGGAGAATTGGGTGCCGATATTGTCTTCGGTTCAGCGCAACGTTTCGGTGTACCCATGGGCTACGGCGGTCCGCATGCGGCCTTCTTTGCCGCCAAAGACGACCTGAAACGCCAAGTACCGGGTCGCATCATCGGCGTATCGAAAGACCGCCACGGTGACACGGCCTTGCGTATGGCCATGCAAACCCGCGAACAACACATTCGCCGTGAAAAAGCGACGTCCAACATCTGTACCGCACAGGCTCTGCTGGCGAACTTGGCGGCCTTCTATGCTGTGTATCACGGACCAGACGGTCTGCGCACCATCGCTGAACGTGTGCACCGCTTAACCAGTATTCTGGCGCGTGGTTTGAAACTGGGTGGCGTAACCACCAACAGCACCTATTTCGACACCCTCACCTTCACAGCCGATGCAGGTTTACACGCTCGTGCCGTGAACGCCGGCTGTAATTTGCGCCGCTTTGAGGATGGTCGTGCCGGTGTCAGTTTCGACGAAACCACCACCAAAGATGACGTCATGCAGTTGCTGGATCTAATTCTTGGAGAAGGCCACGGCTTGTCCGTCAGTGTTTTGGACAGCGAATTGATGCAGAGCGGAGAAACCGGCATTCCAGCAGCTTGGCGGCGCACCGATGCGGTGCTGACGCACCCGGTCTTCAACAGCTACCACAGCGAAACCGAAATGCTGCGCTACATTCGCCGCTTGGAAAATCGCGACTATTCTTTGGTGCACGGCATGATCCCACTTGGTTCCTGTACCATGAAGTTGAACGCAACCGCTGAGATGATTCCGGTCAGTTGGCCAGAATTCGCCAACATGCACCCCTTTGCACCGGTCGAGCAAGCCAAGGGTTATCAGATCATGCTGCAAGAACTGGAACAGCAACTCATCGCCGTGACCGGTTACGATGCGTTTTCCTTGCAGCCGAATTCCGGCGCCCAAGGCGAATACGCTGGTTTGCTGGCCATTCGTCGCTTCCAAGCCGCCAACGGCGAAGGCGAGCGCGACATCTGCTTGATTCCTGCGTCCGCGCACGGCACCAACCCGGCAACCGCTGCGATGATGGGCTTGAAGGTCGTGATCGTGAATTGCGACGACTCAGGCAACGTAGACCTAGACGACCTGCGCGCCAAAGCCGTTGCGGCGGGTGACAAGTTGTCGGCCTGTATGATCACCTACCCGTCTACACACGGCGTGTTTGAGGAAGGCGTGTCGGAGCTGTGTAAGATCATTCACGAACACGGCGGTCAGGTGTACCTCGACGGTGCCAACCTGAACGCGCAAGTGGGCTTAACGCACCCGGCACTGATCGGCTCCGACGTATCGCACCTGAACCTGCACAAAACGTTCGCCATTCCACACGGTGGAGGCGGCCCTGGCATGGGCCCGATCGGTGTGCGTTCACACCTTGCACCCTACCTGCCCGGTCACAGCGTGAACGGCAATGGCGCGGGTGCGGTTTCGGCAGCACCCTTTGGCTCGGCCAGCATTTTGCCGATCACTTGGATGTACAACCGCATGTTGGGCAAAGACGGCTTGAAGCGTTCAACCGAGGTGGCCATTCTGAACGCCAACTACATTGCGGAAGCATTGGCCGGTGATTACGAGATTCTGTATCGCGGTACCAAGGGTCGCGTGGCGCACGAGTGCATCCTCGACATTCGCCCCTTGAAGGCCGCCAGCGGTATTTCTGAAGAAGACATCGCCAAGCGCTTGATGGACTACGGTTTCCATGCGCCGACCATGTCATTCCCCGTGCCCGGCACCTTGATGGTGGAGCCGACGGAGTCGGAATCACAAGCTGAGCTGGATCGCTTCATCGAAGCCATGAAGGGTATTCGTCAGGAAATCGCGCGCGTGCAGAGCGGCGAATGGCCAGCGGACAACAATCCGTTGGTCAATGCCCCGCACACGCAGTTTGATCTGGTGAAGGAATGGGACTATCCGTACAGCCGTGAAACCGCTGTATTCCCGTCCAGTGCCACTCGGGCAGCGAAGTTCTGGCCTGCGGTCAGTCGTGTCGACAACGTGTTTGGCGACCGTAACTTTG
>JAGDZJ010000015.1:118837-217852 GCA_049115955.1 Natronospirillum sp. | reverse complement strand
GACGAATATCGTTAAATATCTGGTCCGTCCACAGAAAGTGGACTCTGTAGTCTTCCTGCAAAGGGGGTTTAACCACTCCCCCTTTGCATGAAAGACTACAGGCAATGAATTTCAATCTGCCAAATACCATGCGACGTCACCCTCTGCTAGCGGGATTCCTCGCCGTACTCAGCCTTTGGGTACTGCTCTCAAGCAACACAACGGCGCAAGCCACCGAGTCCAATACCCTATCACCGTCGCCACTTAGCGACTGGCAGGATGTCATTAGGCAAAGCCCGTATTGGGTAAGCCAAGGTATGCACAGCAACCTGTTAACCATCCGCCGCTGGGTATTGAATGGCGAAGCTTTCTGTGAAAATCCTGATCGTCATGTATTCTTTGATCGCCGTGCCGCTTTTCTAGGCTACATCGATAACGGGGAAGACAGCGCCGAAACCCAAACACGACTGAACGATCAACGCCAACAATGGGCCAGCAACGCACAGGTGGCGGACTGGTCAGCGGGGGAAGACGGCCGCGTGGGTTACCCTTTTGCCTTAAACTGTAATCAACCCGATGCGCGCTTGCAGGAATCATTGGCCCGCTATACCAGCACCGACGAATCGGCCCGGCTTTGGAGGACATGGGACGGATTGGCTTTGGGCACCGAGTCAGAGTCTATTAGCCTGCATGACGCCATTCGCCAGACATATGAATACTGGGTTGGTCGCGGACGCATCAGCATGCCGCCAGAAGTGCTCAGTACATTGGCGGGCAAGACCATTATTGAAAGTGGCGGCTTACGCGAATCGCATTCCGCCGCTGGCGCACGGGGCATTATGCAATTGTCGCCCGCTGCCCTAAGCGATTGTGAACTGGCCGAGCGTTTTTATTTCCATCGCATGGCGCAGATCGATTGCGCTCTTAGTTTACTGGAACAAAACCACCGCAACCTGCGTCCGACCTTTGATGCAACCTTTGGGCATCTACCGGAAGACAAAGCCGATACGCTGTACAGCCTGTTACTGCTTCAAGCCTATCATGGTGGGGTACAGCGTATTCAACGCCTGATGACGGACGAATCTCTTAACGGCGCAACGCAATATTTTGTCCAACACCATGAGCTTTTTACGGCAGAGGATATTGCGCTGGGGATGATATATCACAACCTTGGGCGCGACCAATTTGGCTTCGCCTCGCTGTATTACGTCACGGATGTGAGCATTGCTAAAGAATTTGCCTGTGCCGCGGTTACCGATCTGGCAGGCTGTCCCCGGTAGCACGCTCTCTGGTCGCACAGCTCTTGCACAAGCACGCTTGTTGGCGCAGATGCTCGGGAACTTTCGCCAATGCTTCGGGGTCAATGGTAACTTCGGTACACCAGCACGGTGTGTCGAAACTGCCAGAAGCCGCGGGGGCACAGGTGTTCAGTTTGCCACAAAGAGGGCAGAGAAGATTGGGCAAGGGTTGCATAACGGTTCCACACACTGACTTCACTGTATTGTGGCTGACGTTCTCTTACTATGCCATGCTTGGGCCCGTTCACAACCAAGGAAGCGACTCTTATGGATCAACTGCGTTCTCTGCGTATCTTCGTAGAGGTGGTGGCTGCTGGTAGCTTCGCGGGGGCGGCGCGCGCGTTAAACATCGCTCCTCCCGTCGTCACCAAAGCCGTTTCTGAACTGGAATCGACGCTCGGCGCACGTCTGCTGAACCGAACGACCCGGCGCTTAGCACTGACTGACATTGGCGAACGCTATGTGCAACGAGCGCAACAAATACTGGCCGATCTGGACGAAGCCGATGCCATGGTCACCGAATCGCACCAAGCGCCTTCCGGTACTGTACGTGTGCTCTGCCCACCCGCTTTCGCGGCGCATGAATTGGTTAAACACCTGCCCGCATTTTATCAGCAGTTTCCAGCCGTTCAGCTTGAGGTCACCACCCGCCCCACGGTGACCACACTGAATGATCAGTTTGACGTGTCCATTATCTCTCTGCCGCAACCATTAACCAAAGGTGAGTTCATCGCCCGTCCGCTGGGCAAGGCAACGTTCGTGCTGTGTGCCGCACCCGGTTATTTGGCGCGTCACGGCGCCCCCGCCAGCCCTGCTGACTTGCAGAATCACAATGGCTTGCTGCCCGCTGTGAACGCCGTGCGCAAAGAGCTGACGCTTTACCGTCAGTCCGCCATACCACAAGAGCTGCATGAGCCACAAGAACCGACGACAGTGCCAATTCCAACACAACGGTCTCTGCTCTCAACCGGACAGCTGGATTTATTATTCAACGCCGCCGTTTCCGGGCTCGGCATTACCGGCCTACCCTCGTTCATGGCGCAAGGCGCGTTCGCCGACGGTCGTTTGCAGCGCGTGCTGCCCGAGTGGCACGCCGGTGCTTTGCATCTGTATGCGGCCATTCCCACTCGGCTGTTTCTGCCCGCCAACACCCGTGCCTTTTTGGACTTCCTTGTAGCAACCTATCAAGGCGATAAAGAAGACCCTTGGCTGTCTCACTGATGCTCTCTTATTGATAGAAGGACAACAAAGTTTCGTACTCAACGCGTGCGTCCAAGGCTTTTAATTTATCGGTGCGGTTGTCCTGCGGCGGCACACGCCCTTCGAATCGCACCAGTTGCCGAGTTTGCGCATCAAACATCAAATGCATGGGCGGCACGGCCAACCGCACCAGTAAGCTGGTCGGTGTCACACTGAACACCATCAGCCCATCCTGTACCCCTTCGGCACGAATGGTGAAACCATAGGTCGTCATATCCTTCAGTACGATAAAGCGCACAGGTTGCTTGTCGCCGCTGACCACCTCATCCCAATGGTGATGAATGTAGCCAAACAATGAAGGTCCTGAGACGAGAGGCAACGACAGTCGCTCTGTTTTCTGCCGTTCACGGCCGTTCTCCGACAAACTGAACGTCAGTGTACCCGCCGCAGAATCTACCGTGGCAGTGCCACTGACGGCGCTTTGGTGATCCGATAGTGCCACTTGCCGAACGTCATACGCCGACGATGTCCAAACGGCTTCTGACTGCATCAGTGTGCCTGCCCGGTCGTGGGTACGATGCGTGGCGACCAGATCCTGACCGACGGTTAACACATGGCGTTCGTAACGAAACAGAGGCTCTTCATCGATGGCATCAAGGGGGTAGGTGCTGCCCCGGTATACCAGCGTACCGGCAGCGACGGCCTGTTCGTTCAAACGCTCCAGTTCGACTTCTATAGGCGCAGTATGGCCATAAGCAGCGCATGCCAAAATCAACAACGGTCCCATACTAGATAACCGCCTAAGGCTAGGTCTCGTTCGACGAACGGTCTTCATTTGATGGCTTATCACTGGATGGCTCCTTACGATGACGGGTAGAAAAAAGTTAACGCGTCGCCATCGTAAGGCACACCCGCACAGAGACACAGCTGCGGGGTGTTAATGCACTCTTTGGAAAATTCGAGGTAATCCAGCAGAGATCAGAATGTATTCGCTTATATCACGCCTTTCGATTCCACCGGTACCAGGCGGCTGAACATATTACACAGCAAACCAAAACCCAAACCGATCGGCAGGTAATAAGCTATACCCCAATGTTCCGGCGCCAGCCATATCATGCCTACTAAAGGAATACCTACCACCATGGCTACGGCGGCGGGAATTTGAGCGCGATACTGTTTGCCGCACTGCTTACATTGCTTCGCCACCCAGGACGAGAAAATGCGCTCAACGCTGAACAGGGGGATGGGGCGATGGCAATGGGGGCACTGCATGGTGGATCCTCTTGTTTTTATAAGCCTGACGATTAAGTAGACCGACTATAGAGGCGCTGGGCTGGCTGATCAATCCCACTTGAGTCTTAGAGCCTTTTTCAATATTTAGAACTCATAAAAAAAGGCGCCGTAGCGCCTTTCTTAACCACACGCATAGATATTAGCGCAGTGTTTTCATAGCGGTCGTCCAAGGTACCAGCTGGTCCAACATCGCGTTCAATGAATCAACGTGATCGGCAGCGGGCTTGAACACGCTGAAGTTTTCAAAATCGGTGAACAATGACAGTTGAACTTGGTTGCGCACGTGCGCCAACTGCAGTTCAGAAGCGATTTGACGCAGGTGCTCTACCGCACGCACACCGCCCGCTGAACCATAACCCACAAAACCAGCGGCTTTGTTGTTGAATTCTTGGTTCAAGTAATCCAAAGCGTTCTTCAATGCGCCGGTGATGCTGTGGTTGTATTCAGCGGTGACAAAAATGTAACCGTCGTACTTAGCAATGGCAGCAGACCATTTCTTGGTGTGCTCTTGGCTGTACTGCGCGTACATTGCGGGCATACCTTCATCCAATACCGGTAGATTGAAGTCAGCAATGTCCACCAGTTCAAAATTGGCATCTGTGCGCTTGCTGGCGTTTTCCAACACCCAGTTAGCAACGGCAATGTTGTTACGACCGGGACGTGTACTGCCAGTGACAACGGCGATGTTCAGCATAGTATTCTCCTGTAGAAAGGCCCGATTGGCCATTCGAAATTAGTTTCGTTCGCACAGTATGAAGACTACTCACAAGCAATCAACTGAATTAATATTGACAGTTCATTTCCTATTGAGAAACCATCAGCATGGATACGTTGCACAGCATGCGGGTATTGGTGGCCGTGGTGGAAAACCACAGCTTTGCACAGGCGGCCGAACAGCTGAATATGTCCAAAGCCATGGTCAGCAAGCACGTTATGAATCTGGAAAGCCGCTTAGGGGCTCGCCTACTGAACCGCAACAGTCGTAACCTCAGCGTGACGGAGCCAGGGCAGATCTACTTAGAACGTTGCCGTACCATGCTGGAAGAGCTAGATGAGGTGGAGGCAACCATAAGCCGCGCAACGGTCACCCCACGTGGCACCATCCGCATGACCGCCCCCATGTGGCTCGCCACCGACTACTTCACCGGGTTGCTGCGAGAGTTCCGCACACTGTATCCAGAGGTACTGTTCGACATCGACATCAGCGGGCGATTCGTCGACATCGTCGAAGAAGGCTTCGATCTGGCGCTGCGAGCCAGCCGGACCCTGCAACCGCAATTGATTGCTCGCCCTTTGATGCCGATTCAGTTCCACTTGGTGGGTGCACCGAGCTATTTAACCCAGCGCGGCTGTCCAACGCACCCAAGCGAGCTGGCAACACACGACATGCTGAGTTATTCATTGGTGAAGAGTGGCGAGCTGACATTGGCAGGGCCAGACGGTGAGGTGACGGTAGCACTGAAACCGGTACTGCAGTCAAACAATGAGTCGTTGTTGCTTGCGTCGGCGCTCAACGGCATGGGCATCACGATCATTCCCGGCGGTTTGGCGGACCGAGAAATCGAGCTGGGCAACCTGCTGCGCATCCTGCCCGCTTACTGTCCGCAAGAAAGTCGTCTCTATGCGGTGTATACCAGCCGGCGCTATTTGTCAGCAAAGGTGCGTACCTTCATTGATTTTTTGTCTGACCACATGGCCCTTTAGGGCATGTATGGAGCGTCATAGCAATTGACGTGTCACCAGTGCTGCGCCGTGCGTAGGACGAATAATCAGGCCGCGTGCTTCAAGCTGTGCCCGCGAAAAGGCAGCACCAAACAACAGAATCAAGGCTGAATAATGCACCCACAGCAACAGCAGCACGAGCGAACCTGCCGCACCGTACGCCGAGGCAATGGCGGTATTCGTCAGATAACGCGCCATCAGATAACGGCCTAGAATGAACAACACGGCGGTCAAAAGCCCCGCCGGTAACACATCTAACCAGCGCAGACGTACATCCGGCAACACTTTGAAAATGGCCGCAAACAACAGACTGATCACCAAGACTGAGCCAATGAGATCAGCGCCAACCACAGCACCGGGCGACAGCGAGACCCATTGATCCGCATAAGACAGTACAGCCTGCACGGCGACGCTCAACACCAGCGACACCAAGAGCAGAAAACCAATCGATAACACCACGGTCAATGAAAGCAGTCGCTGTTTCAGATACAACAACACGCCGCTGCGATTCGGCTTCGGCACCACATCCCAAATGGCGTTCAGAGACTGCTGCATCTGCGCAAACACCGTTGTAGCGCCAACTATAATGGCTACCAAACCGATCAACGTGGGGCCAAGTCCACCGCGATCCAGCTGAGAATTCATCACAGCATCTTCCACCAATTGGCCTGCTTCCGTGCCGATCAACGCTGAAACATATTCCATCAAGCGCCCTTCGGCCGCCGATTCGCCCAACACCATTCCGGTGACAGTCACGACCACAATCAATACCGGCGCGATGGAAAAAACCGTAAAAAAGGCCAATGCTGCCGCGTGAATAAACGCCTTTGTCTCAAACCAGTTTTTCCCTGCAGAACGCAGCAAATCGATCCAGTAGGTTATCCAAGGAGGCAACGTGTCCAACGATGGCAGCATAGATGTAGCACCGTGATTGGGATTGTGATGGCGATAACAAACACCTTAGCATTTTTGTATTCGTGCGTCTCACGCATGAATGTCGCTGCACAGCAGGCTAATGTTAATGCTGAGGTGGCGAAGAAAAGGTAGAAGGTGGCAGGACGTAAATCGGTGGAGTATATTCTGCGGTGGGTGTTCGACAATAACGACAAAAAAGGCTCCAACATCTGATGTCTTTGTGCAAAACCAAAAGCACGCGCGTGCTCTGTTTATTGGCCGCGCTGCTGACCTTACCCCTGAATTTGACGGCCGATACAGCGGCTAACCGCTCGTCCGAACTGCCACTTTTTGCCATCGCCGATGTGTGGCCATGGGGCTATAGCGACGACGGTAAACCCTCTGGGTTGCTGGTTACACTGACCGATAGATTATTGGCTGAAGCGGCACTTGACGCTCGCGTTGAATTGCGTCCGCACTTGCGGGCCATTAATGGCATTGCCGATGGCACGGCCGATTTTGCTTATTTATTTGCCGACCCCACGCTCAATCCAGATGCCATCAGTTTGGCTATCATCATCGAGTCTTTCACTTTGTTAACGGTGTTGGCATCGCCCTCCAGGGACGCTCCCGAACTGAAGGATTTCGTCGGACGTCGAGTGGGCTACATTCGCGGCACCTATTACGGTGAAGCTTTCGCAGAACTCGATGCGATAAAGATACCTGCTGAAGACGGTGCTCAAGCCCTACAACTGCTGCAGCGCGGCCGCGTGGACGCCATTATCACCACCGACCAAGCGGTTTATAATGCGGCTGATCTTCTGGGTATCGCGCGCAGTCAACTCAGTTCTACCGTGCTGATTCGGTCGCAGGTTGGCCACCTTTATCTGTCGCACCTCAGTCCCTACGGGCACCTTGCCGAGCCGTTACGACATGCGTTGAATCATCTACGCGAGGATGGGTTCTTGCAGCAGTTGTTCAACCTACCGCAGCCCTGACCAGGAAGCATCCCTGCGGTCAATGCGGTATGATGACAGCACCACTGTTGGGAGAGTCGACCGTGAAATTGAACTGTGATTTAGGCGAAAGCTTTGGCGCGTGGACCATGGGTCAAGACGCCGACGTCATGCCCTACATTGACCAAGCCAACATCGCCTGTGGTTTCCATGCCTCAGACCCTGTCACCATGCATCGCACCCTAGCGCTGGCGGCTCAGCATAAAGTCAGTGTGGGGGCTCATCCGGCTTACCCGGACTTAGTGGGTTTCGGCCGCCGCTCAATGGCGCTTACCGCCGAAGAAGTTAAAACCCTGATTTGGTATCAAGTCGGCGCTTTACAGGGCCTAGCCCGTATTCACGGGATCACCGTCGACTACATTAAGCCTCATGGCGCCCTGAACAACGACATGATGGCGAACCCTGAATTACTGCACACCGTCATGACCGCCGTCGCCGCGTACGATGACCAATGTCCACTGATGATTCCGGTGAGCTGTGATTTCGCCACACATCGTGCCATGGCGCAAGAAATCGGCATCCCTCTGCTGCTGGAGGCCTTTGCCGACCGGGCGTACGACGACACCGGTCGCTTGGTTTCTCGTCGCGTGAGCGGAGCGGTGCTGCACGACCCCGAAGACATTGTCGCGCAAGCGCTGAGTTTTACCCACAAACAAGGGGTTGAGTCGCAGTCCGGACGCTGGTTGGACTTACCGGCCGACAGTCTGTGTGTACACGGCGATAATGCCGAGTCGGTGATGGCCGTAGCCGCTATTCGTCAAGCACTGGGAGCCAGTGAGTGAAGGTTGTACCCGTCGCCGAGAACGCTGTACTGCTGTCTTTCGGTGACCGCGTTGACGCCCAGTTAACACCGCACATCATGGCGTTGACGCAACTGATTGAAACGGAATTGGTTCCGGCGGTGATTGACCTCACACCGTCCTATACCACGCTGCTGGTTACCTACGACCTGCTGCGCATCGATCAGGTATTGCTTATCGAGTGTATACACCGTTTGCACGCCCAACTGACCGACGGCAGCCTTGTCACCGTGCCCGGCCGGTGCATCGAGATTCCCGTTTGGTACGACCCTGCCGTAGGACTGGATTTAATTGCCTTGGCTGACGCTCGCGGGCTCAGTGTCAGCGAGGTGATCGAACGGCATACCCGCCCGGTGTACCAAGTGTACGCGCTAGGTTTCGCGCCCGGTTTCGGATTTTTGGGCGAAGTCGACCCTAGCTTAGCCACCCCGCGCAAAGCCACACCACGCGCGCAAGTGCCCGCTGGCAGCGTGGCCATTGCGGAACGCCAAACGGCTGTTTACCCACGCACGTCACCGGGTGGCTGGCAGATTATAGGACGCACAGCGATGACGTTGTTTGATCCCCACGCAACCGACGCGGAAGCCGCTACCTTACACATCGGAGATCAAGTCCGCTTTGTCGCCATCAGTGAAGAAGCCTTTTATGCACAAGGAGGCGAACGATGAGCCTGCAAGTAAAGCAGGCGGGTGCTCTAGCACTGATTCAGGACTGCGGACGCACATTGGCTGGCAAGCACGGCCTGACGACCGGAGGGGCGGCCGACCTGCACGCCCACCATTGGGCCAACCGCCTGCTCAGTAACCCTATCAACGCCGCAACCGTCGAAGTCACCCTCGGGCTGTTCAGTGTAACGTTTTTGCAGCCCGCCACAGTCGCCGTTACCGGCGCTGACCTAGGGCTTCGTCTGAACGGACAACCGCAGCCTATTTGGTGTTCATTTCAAGTGAATACGGGCGACGAACTGTCTTTTCAGCATCCACAAAAGGGTACAGCGTCTGGTTTGCGCGCCTATCTCGCCATCAGCGAAGGATTCAACACACCGTTGCGCTTTGCCAGCCGTTCGGTGGTCGTACGCGAAGGCACGGGAGGCTTTAATGGTCAGGCGCTGCAGCCTGGAGATGAATTACCTTATGCCAGCGCGCCGCGTCGCGTACTGCATCAGGTACCACCGCAGTTCATTCCTGACTACGCTGCGCCATTAAACTTACGGGTGATTGCTGGCTATCAACACGCGCAATTCTCGCCGCAGGCACTGGCGCATTTGTGTGCCGCTCCCTATGAATTGACCGATCAGATTGATCGTATGGGTTATCGTCTAACCGGCGCGCCGGTAACACCACCCTCGGAGGGATTGATATCAGAAGGCATTGCATTAGGCAGCGTGCAGATTCCGCCGGACGGTCAGCCCATTGTGCTGTTGCAAGACCGACAAACCATCGGTGGCTATCCCAAGGTCGGTTGTGTCAGCGCACTCGACTGTTATCGTTTGAGCCAACGCGGCTCGGGAGCGGAAGTCTTTTTTACATGGGGTGAATTGGCGTCGTTGCAGGCCGAGCGACGCCAATTTGAGCGCTTCTTTCACACGCCGTTTTCACTTCGCTAGCGCATTAAAAGAGCGCTATTCCATACTCTTTGACGCGTCTACTTCGCGGCGTATCGCACGCATTGAGGATAATACCGATTCAACGACACCCCCCAATTCACGTGCTTGAATGCGCAACTCTGAGTCTTGATCTGCGTCGAGTTGAGTGGCGTCCTTACTGCTGTCAGCCCTCACCTCTGCCTCAGGCAAAACGCCCGCTTCAACCGCCGTCTCATCATTGAGATGCGCCGAAATCTGACCGATTTCCTTGCTGGTTTTAGCCAGCAATTCACGAATATTGTCTGCGGCTTCCTGGCTGGTGTGGGCCAACATTTTCATATTCGCCGCCACCACCGAAAATCCGCGCCCGGCTTCGCCAGCCCGGGCCGCTTCTATAGCGGCATTGAGCGCCAGCATTTCGGCCGACTTACCGACCTGATGTATCTCTACCGCCTGCTCCGAAGCTTCCTGCATCTGACTTACCACTAGGCGCAGTTTAGCGGTGGTGTCGGCCAAATCTTCTGCCGCTAGGATGTCGCGGGTGTGCGGTGCGCCTTCTGCCGACGGCATAACGGACGCGCGTTCGGGCGGCGCAGACAAACACTCCGTGAGCGCGATTTGTTGCACCCGCAAGTCTTCTTCGAGTGCTAATAAACGCTGCAGATTGACCGGCCAACGCACAGGCTTTGCAGCCGAGCCTTGGCTTGGTCTCAATTCTTCCTTATCGTCCACGTCGTCTTCTGTGGGTAAGGTCGAGGTAATGTAGTCGCTGGTGGCACGATTGGCAGGCTGTACCGCGTACGCTGTTGCTGTTTTAGACTGCGGCGGCACGGGTGCGGCATGCACGGGCGAGGGCGTTGGCTCTACATCAATGGCTGCACGATAGTGCGCCGTTGCGTGCTCGACGTCATAGTGGCCCAGTTGGGGCGGAGTATTTCGCTGCTGGTTCAAAGTACGAAGTGCCTTGGACATGCCGCTGGCACGCCCACTGAACCACCCCAAAGCCAGGCTGATCAGCCCAACGGTGGTGATAATGGCGAGAAAAACTGTAAATTGCTGCATAACCTAGGGCGGCCTTGCTTTCAGGTAATGCTCTCAATGTAGGCTCAGTAAAGCAAATGTCAAGGCGTTACGAACGTACTCAGTGCCGGAGTGGACTCTACAAACAATCCTCCGGGGCGGCGCAGTTGTAACTGCAAACCCTGCCGCTGCACCCAACCCTGATTCACTTCAAGCGCATAATGCGCTGGTTCTCTGGCACAATGAACCTGCTCTGATAACGGCTGCATGTCGTTGGTCTGGAGGATGCGCTGCTGCGCATCCAAAAACAACACGGTCAGCGGGATCAAGGTATTGCGCATCCAGAAGCAATGATAGCCCGGCTCCTCAAACACGAAGATCATGCCTCGATCCTCGGCCATTGACTCACGATGCATCAACCCTTGCGAGCGCTCACTGGGAGTCGCGGCTATTTCAGCGACAAGTTGGCGCGAAGCAATGTTTAGAGTGATCTCTCGCCATTCATTAATTTCATCTGCGCTGCTGATGGAAGACAAGCTCAGCAGAATTAATCCTACTAATCCGAACTGACTTAAAGGACATTGTCGCCTATTCAATATTTGCTACCTCAACTCGATTACGCCCGCCTTCTTTCGCCGCGTATAAGGCTTTATCGGCCAGACTGACCACATTATTAACACACTCCGGCGCTTCCGTCGTGACGTGAGCGACACCCACACTGATGGTTATAACACCGTATTCGCTAGTCGGATGCGGAATAGCCTGAGCTTCTACCGTACGCCGAATACGCTCACCTACATCTGTCGCGATGGCCAATGATGTGGCTGGCAACAACACGAGGAATTCTTCACCGCCGTAGCGCATGGCGTTGTCTTGCTCGTTTCGCAAGGTATCATGCAACACCTGTGCTACCCGCTGCAAACAGCTGTCTCCGGCCTGATGACCGAGATTGTCGTTGTAAGGTTTGAAGTGATCAATATCGATCATCACCGCAGACAGCTCTTTCGTCTGCTCGTCGTGCAGGATGACCCGCTCCAAGCGTTCCAACAAGCGTCGATTGCCCAAGCCTGTCAATTGGTCAGTTTCAGCGGCGCGCAAGGCGCGACCAAACTGGTCTTTGAGTGAGCTTTCTGTTTGTTTAGCCGCGGTGACTTCGATACCAATGGACAGCATACCGACGCCATCCAATACCGTTTCCGTCATACGAATCCATCGACCATCGATCAGGTCAACCTCGAACTCGCGGTAATGTTCGCGGCGGCGGCGGGAGCGCGCATACGCCAGCCACACATCAATGTCGTCCGTTTCAATAATGGGGCCACGCTTTTGCTCGTAGTTGGCGCGCATCATGTCGTACCAGCCCGATGTATCATCGGCGACATAGAAGGCACCACGATAGGCATCGTTGGCGTACAAAATCTGGTCGTGATCGTCGTACACGGCAACCAGCGTACGCGTGCTGTTTAACAGCTTCACCGCAGCCAGCACGGTAGATTCGTCTAGGCGCTCATTGTTGCTCATACAGCACTCATCTCACTCCGTCGAAAACCACCGGCGACCGTCTAATCGCCCTACTCACTATAGCCTGTTAGCGCAAAGTTCACACAATTCATATCTCCGGGTGCACTAACGACCCACTATTTACGGTCTAACTTGTCTTCCATACGCGCCAATTGAGCTTGTAGACTCACCATCTGTTCACGCAACCATTTCACATCGGCGGCTTCGCCTTCACCGCTTTCGAGCTCCATCGCAGCGCTTTCTTTTTGCATCACTTCCAACACAATACCGATCATCATGTTGAGGAAAACAAAGGCAGTCAGAAAGATAAAGGTCAGGTAATAAATCCAACTCCAACTGTACAACTCCATGGTGCCGTACATAACGGAGGTCCAGCTCTCAAAGGTCGCAACGCGGAACAGCGTCAGCATGGCGACAGAAATATTGCCCCACAGGAATTCATCCACCTCGGCAAAGAGAAAACTCCCAATGGCCGCATAGATGTAGAAGATAATAAACATCAATAACAAAACGTAGCCCATGCGCGGGACGGACTTGATCAGTGCACCCATCAGCATGCGCAGTTCCGGAATGATGGATACCAAGCGCAGAACGCGGAAGATGCGCAATAGCCGCGCCAGCAACACCATTTCCGAGTCGTCCACGGGTATCAAACTGGCGACAACGATCACCGTGTCAAACAGGTTCCAGCCATTGCGGAAGAATCTCAGCACTTTGGGTTCGGCGGCGATCCGAATCAGAATTTCAGCGAGAAAAAATAACGTAATAAAGAGGTCAAACCAGCGCAGGGCCTGTTCAAAACGGCTGGCTTCATCGTAGGTTTTGGCACCAATCAGCAACGCCGATACGATGATGACCGCAATAACAAAGCTTTCGAAGAATTTGTTAGCACGCAGCGCTTCAAAACGGCCGCGCAGTTCACGAGCGGTAGTGGTCATATTCAGATATCTCAATCACGGACGATGCAAGGGCTTGCATTATCCGTGATTGAGGGAAGGGTGCAATACGCCTTTCTAGCCTTCCATTGCCATACGCTGCTCCGCCCGGCGTTTAAGATCATAGCGCCGTGTGAGATACCAACTGGTGAACGCCACGAAGGACACCGCCAGAATGATCAAGGTCGCAAGCGCGTTGATCTTCGGTGTAACGCCACGCCGGACCGATGACAATATTTCGATCGGTAAGGTAGTTGCACCGGGGCCAGTCACGAACGAGGCAATGACCACGTCATCGAGCGACAGGGTAAACGCCAGCAACCACGCAGAGATCAGCGCTGGGGCAATCAACGGCAAGGTAATGAAGATGAAGCTGCGCAACGGGGTAGCCCCCAAATCCTGTGCGGCTTCTTCAATGCTGGTGTCCATTTCGCGCAAGCGCGAAGAGATCACCACCGTGGCGTAGGCCATACTGAAGGTCGTATGGGCGATCCAGATCGTCGTCAGACCACGATTCGCCGGCCAGCCGATCCACTGCTGCAACGACACAAACAACAGCAGCAACGACAAACCGATGATGACATCCGGCATTACCAGCGGTGCGGTGATCATGCTGTTAAACAAGCCACGACCACGAAAGCGCCGCACGCGCACCACAACAATGGACGCCAAGGTACCCAGCACGGTGGCCGCGCTAGCGGAGAAGAACGCTACCTGCAGCGAACGTCCCACGGCGTTCATCAACTGCCGGTCACGAAATAACTCGCCATACCATTGCGTCGACCAACCGGCCCATACCGTCACCAAGCGACTGGAATTGAACGAATAAATCACCAGTATCGCCATCGGCAAGTACAAGAACAGGATGCCGAACCAAAAGAAGAAACGAGAGACATTGAATGATTTCATCAGCGTGCCTCCAGTTCTTTCTGCTGGTAGTGCTGAAAGATGCTGATCGGGATGATCAGTATCATGATCATGATCGCCGCCAACGCTGAGGCCACCGGCCAGTCGCGGTTGTCGAAGAACTCTTGCCACAGTACCTTACCAATCATGGTGGTTTGCGTTCCGCCCAGCAGTTCAGGAATCACGTATTCACCCACCACGGGGATGAACACCAGCATCGAACCGGCTATAACACCGTTCTTTGATAGCGGTAATGTAATGCGGAAAAAACTGACTATTTTCCGTGCACCCAAGTCACTGGCCGCTTCCAACAAAGTGCCGTCGTGTTTCGACAGGTTGGCGTACAGCGGCAACACCATAAACGGCAGGTAGGAATACACCACCCCGATGTAAACCGCGAAATTGGTGTTCATCATCTGGATTGAACTGTCGGTGAGCCCCAAACCCATCAATATCTGATTGATGTAGCCGTTATTACTCAGTAGCCCCATCCAGGCATACACGCGAATCAGGAACGACGTCCAACTCGGCAACAACACCAGCAGCAGCAAGGTAGGCTGCTGATACGATGGCGCTTTGGCGATGGCATAGGCCATCGGATAGCCAATCAGCAAGCAAAAGACTGTACTGAAGAAGGCTATTTTAATGCTGTTCCAATAAGCATTAATGTACAGCGTGTCTCCAAATAGCCAAACATAGCTGCCACGGCTGATGTTGATGGTTAGGGTATCACCGACCCATTCCATCATCGCCGAATACGGTGGAATGGATATCTGTGCTTCGGCCAAGGATATCTTGGCAACAATAATGAAGGGCAGCAAAAAGAAGATGCCCAGCCAGAGGTAGGGGCCACCAATGACAGCCCAGCGGGCGCCCGGCAAACGGGCCATGTCCCAGCGCGCTTTCACTTTAGTGTTCATGATCGCAATACCACCCCGCTGTCGTCGCGCCAATGGACGTAAACCTTATCGTCCCACGTGGGTCGGTCGGTCCGACGTTCGGTGTTGGCCAGAAAACACTGCACGACTTTGCCCGATGGCAACTCAACGTAGTACTGGCTGTGGCCTCCCAAATAGGCGATGTCGTAGACCGTACCTTCCGACCAGTTGAACTCCCCTTCCGGCTTGTCCAAACTCAACCACGTTTTTTCCGGGCGTACGGCGAACAGCATCTCTTTCTCATCCACCCCTGAACTGACACCGTGACCGATGAAAATGGGCGCGGTCAGATCTGGGCTGCGCAAGATCATGTGATCCTGCTCATCTGCTTCGATCTGCCCTTCAAAAATATTCACCGAACCAACAAACTCCGCCACCATACGATTTTTCGGGCTTTCGTAGATATCAATCGGGCTACCGATTTGCGCGATCATACCTTCGTCCATGATGGCAATACGGTCGGCCATGGTCATGGCTTCTTCCTGGTCGTGCGTCACCATCACGCAGGTCACGCCAACACTTTCCAGAATATCGACCACTTCAAGTTGCATTTGGGTACGCAGTTTCTTGTCCAAGGCACCCATCGGCTCATCCAGCAGCAACATTTTGGGCTGTTTCGCCAAGCTGCGTGCCAGCGCTACACGCTGCCGTTGACCACCGGACAACTGGTGCGGCTTGCGCTTGGCGTATTTTTCCATGTGCACCAACTTCAACATGCGGGCAATGCGATCGGTGATTTCAGCTTTCGGTAACCGATCTTGTTTCAAACCAAAGGCCAGATTTTGCTCTACCGTCATGTGCGGGAACAGGGCGTAAGATTGAAACATCATATTGATGGGGCGCAAATACGGCGGCAGGTTCGTAATGTCCTGACCGTCCAAAATTATCTTGCCCGCCGAGGGAATTTCAAACCCGGCCAGCATACGTAATAAGGTTGATTTACCGGAGCCTGAAGCACCCAGCAACGCAAAGATTTCGCCTTTACGAATATCAACACTGACGCCATCGACGGCCAGCATTTCATCGTAGTATTTACTGATACCTTGAATCTGCAGCAAGGATTCTGTGCTGCGGGTCGCGGCGTTTTGTTTCTTTATGGCACCGGCAGATTTAGTCATGCGGGCTAACCCCTTATCCAACTGTAGTGTATTCAGCACAGTGGCAGCGCCTGAACCGTTGCGCGGACAGGGCTGCCATTTTAGAGAGAAACGGGGCCTAAGCTGGCCCCCTCAGAGTTTAATGAGCCGCGAGTTACCGGCTGGACTTGATGCGCGTCCAGGCGCGAGTGCGGATGCGATCTACACTCGGTGGCAATACTTCGAACGTAAACAGTTCCGCGTCTTCTTCTGGGAAGATACCGGGATCGTCCAAGATATCAGGGTCGATAAACTCACGTGCCGCTAAGTTCGGGCTGCCGTACCACACGTAGTTGGTAATATCAGCGCCAATCTGGGCGTCCAGTGCAAAGTTGATCCACGCGTGCGCGTTATCCACATTGCGAGCGTCAGCAGGAATCACCATCATGTCTGACCAGATGGCCGTGCCTTCTTCAGGGATGATGTAGGCGATTTCAACGCCCCGGTCGGCTTCTTCAGCGCGCGCTTGCGCGATGAACACATCACCCGACCAACCCATGGCCAAGCAGATATCGCCATTTGCCAAGTCGGTGATGTAACGTGAGCTGTGGAAATACGTGATGTATGGGCGAATGCTCAACATCAACTCTTCGGCCTTCTGGTAGTCAGCCGTGCTGATGCTGTTAGGGTCCAAGCCTAAATAAAACAGCGCCAATGGTAATACTTCACCGGATGAATCCAACACCGCTATGCCACACTGGGCCAACTTTGAAGCGTATTCAGGGTTGAACAACAAATCCCAGCTTTCCCATGGTGCGTCGTCGCCCAGGATTTCTTGAATCTTGTCAACGTTGTAACCCAGACCGGTAGTACCCCATTGCCAAGGCACGCCGTATTCTAAATTACGGTCGTAGGCACGCAACGTGTTCATCAGATCCATATCCAAGTTGCTGTAATTTGGAATTTTCGACATGTCGACTTTTTGGTACGCACCTGCAGCAATTTGGCGCGCCATGTAGTTTGCCGTAGGCACCACAACGTCGTAACCACTGTTACCGGCCAATACTTTGGCTTCCAACACTTCGTTGGAATCAAACATGTCATAAATAACACGAATGCCGGTAGCTGCTTCAAACTTCTCGATGGTGTCTTCCGCGATGTAATCGGACCAGTTATAGATCCGAACTTCGTTGGCGATAACCGGGCTGCTGACAACAGCCGCCATGGTTACGCCTAACAGCGTCTTCTTAATTGAAGGTTTCATTTTTTCTCTTCCCCTACAGGTCGTGAGTGTTTGTTTTGTTTACTTTCTATCACGCTTGCATCACACCGAGTTTCAAGACGCTGTTGCGTATACTTGTGACACGGTCATCTAATTGTATGCAAGGTTTTGTCCAGCGCACTCTTTGTTTTTGTAATTAATTCGTCCAAATGCTGTTCGTTAAGAATCAGCGGGGGTGACATCAGCATAGTGTCGCCCGTAGCGCGCAACACCAAGCCTTCTTGCAAGGCGAAATCTCGACACACTGTGCCCGTATTGCCTTCATTGGGGAAACGCTCGCGCGTTTCTTTATTGCTGACCAACTCAACCGCACCCAGCAGTCCAATACCTCTGACTTCACCCACCAGCGGGTGATCAGCCAGTGTGCGTAGGGCTTGTTGGAATTTTGGCCCAATGTCTTCTTTAACCCGAGTGATGATACCCTCGCGCCGCAGAATACGAATATTCTCCAAGGCAACGGCGGCACACACCGGATGGCCAGAATAAGTAAACCCGTGGTTAAAATTGCCGCCGTCAGCGGCCAAGGTATTGGCAAAATGGTCTGCCATCACGACACCACCGATGGGCAGATAGCCGCTCGACAAACCCTTGGCAATGGGCATGAGGTCGGGTTTTAAGTCGTAGTAGTCCGAGCCGAACCATTCACCCGTGCGGCCGAAGCCACAAATAACTTCATCAACCACCAATAAAATGCCGTACTGCTCGACGATGCGTTTGATTTCCGGCCAGTACGACGCCGGAGGAATGATGATACCGCCGGCCCCTTGAATCGGCTCGGCGATAAAAGCCGCTACCTTGTCAGCGCCTAGCGCTAAAACCTTCTCTTCTAAACTGCGCGCCGCTTGCAAGCCAAACTCGTCCGGCGTCAACTGCCCGCCTTCACCAAACCAATAGGGCTGATCCACATGTTCCACACCGGGAATGGGTAGATCGCCCTGCTTGTGCATGCCTTTCATGCCACCTAAGCTGGCGCCGGCCACCGTGGAGCCGTGGTAGCCGTTGCGACGACCGATGATCACTTTACGCTGTGGCTCACCTTTAACGTCCCAGTAGCGTCTGACCATACGAAACACGGTGTCGTTGGCTTCGCTGCCTGAGCCGGTGAAGAACACCTGATTCATGTGTGCCGGAGTGATTTCAGCGATCTCGCGCGCCAGTTCAATGACCGGCATGGTGGTGGTTTTAAAGAACAGGTTGTAATAAGGCAGCTCTTGCATCTGGCGGGTCGCGGCATCGATCAACTCTTGTCGACCATAGCCCAAATTGACACACCATAGACCAGCGAAGGCATCCAGATATTGCTTACCGTTGCTGTCCCACAGATGGCAGCCTTCAGCGTGGGTGATCACGCGCGCACCCTCGGCACGCATAGCGCCATTATCCGAGAACGGATGAAAATGATGCTGTGCGTTGGCACTCTGCCAATCTGCTGTCTGCTTCAATGCAGTCATTACTACCTCCGGGCGAGGCCAGTTGGCCTCGCCTATTCTTTTTATTTTGCAGGGGCGACCGGTTAAACCGATGACAGTAAGTACTCACGCTCCCACGAACTGATCACTTTCTTAAATCCTTCGTACTCGGCCCAGCGTGTAGCCACGAAGCCATCGACGAAGTCGCTGCCCAAAATCTCGCGCAGCTCGACGCATTCAGACATCATGTCCAATGCCACTTCGAGGTTGAATGGCACATGATCATCCGCCTGATCGCCCAAACGACCGGCCACTGGCTTACGCGGTTTTAGGTCTTCGATCATGCCCAAGTAACCGCAAATGAGGTTACCCGCCAAAGCGATATAGGGGTTGGTGTCGGAACCCGGCAAACGGTTTTCAACCCGACGCCCTTCTGGGCTAGACGCAGGCACGCGCAGGCCCACGGTGCGATTCTCTTCGCCCCACTCAATGTTCACCGGGCTATTGCCCGCCGCACCCGGCAGATAGCGCCGGTAGCTGTTCACGTTGGGTGCAAACATCGGCATGGCTTGCGGAATGTAGGTCTGCAGACCAGCAATAAAGTTGTAGAACAACTTTGACGCCGTGCCGTCTTCGTTCGAGAACAGGTTACGACCAGTTTTCGCATCCACAATGGACTGGTGAATGTGCATCGCACTGCCCGGCTCGTTGGTGATGGGCTTGGCCATGAAAGTCGCACTGATGTTGTGCTTCAGCGCAGCTTCCCGCACGGTACGCTTGAAGACAAACACCTGGTCCGCCAGTTTCAGCGCGTCGCCGTGTCGGAAGTTGAACTCTAACTGCGCGGTGCCTTCTTCATGGATCAGCGTATCGATGTCCAATTTCTGGGCTTCACACCAGTCATAGATGTCTTCAATGATCGGATCGTATTCGTTCGCAGCGTCAATACTGAACGACTGACGTCCACTTTCGGTGCGTCCGGAACGACCAATCGGGGGCGACAACGGTAAATCGGGGTCAGTACAACGCGCGGTCAGATAGAATTCCATCTCCGGCGCTACGATGGGCTTCCAGCCTTTGTCGGCGTACAGTTCAAGCACGCGCTTCAACAGGTTGCGCGGTGACAGATTGATGGCATTACCCATGTTGTCGTAACAATCATGGATGACCTGTGCCGTCGGCTCAAGCGCCCAGGGCACTAAGAATACAGCGCTGTCATCGGGACGCAGGTGCATATCGATGTCGGCAGGGTCTAATAAGCTGTAATAGATGTCGTCGTCAGGGTAATCACCGGTTGCCGTCTGCAGCAACACAGATTCCGGCAAGCGGATGCCTTTCTCAGCGATAAATTTATCGGTGGGCATGATTTTACCGCGCGCGATACCGGTTTGATCCGGTGTGATGCACTCGATTTCAGTGATGTTGTGTTCTTTCAGCCACTTAGTGAGCTTTTCCATAGTGTTTCAATGGGGTGGCGCCGTCGCTATTTCATTGCACGACGACAGGCGGCCCCGAATGCCTCAAACAGTTTTTTGTTAGGTTGATTGTCCATTACACGCCATTCCGGGTGCCACTGCACTGCCATAGCAAATGCGGTGGCACCATCGACACTGAAGGCTTCCACCAGTCCGTCTTCGGCGACGG
The DNA here is from genome assembly GCA_049115955.1 of Natronospirillum sp. Classification (GTDB taxonomy): domain Bacteria; phylum Pseudomonadota; class Gammaproteobacteria; order Pseudomonadales; family Natronospirillaceae; genus Salinispirillum. The sequence continues at coordinate 197,334 of JAGDZJ010000015.1, read as the reverse complement.
CTTCTGCAGTTACCCCCGGTGCCAGACGATCAATCCCTTGCGTGTGCAGGGAGTTGACCCGATATTCTTCCACGCCGGTGATGCGCGCCAGTTGGCCACCAGCAGTACAACGCACGGGATGCGCATCAGCGTATTGCTCTTCCAAAGTCAGTGCTTTGTTTTCGCGATGTTCAATATATTGACCAGTGAGGTGCAAATTCTGGTGCAGTGAACCGCCCAAGGCGACATTCATTTCCTGCAGGCCTCGGCAGACACCAAACAATGGCTTACCCAAGTCGAGCGCGGCGCGAATAATAGACAGTGATAAACCGTCACGAGCTTCATCATAGAGCGTGCCGTCGATGTGCTCACCTTCATAATGGGAAGGGTGGACCATCGAATAGCCACCCGGCATAAACACGCCATCCAAGCGGCTTAGCCAGCTTTTTATGTCGACAATATCCGTCAAAGCGGGAATCAAAACAGGTACTACATCGGCGGCTTGCACCAGAGCGCGCAGGTATTTGTCGCCCACGGTGTGAAACGGATGCGGGGCAATAATCTTCACGTCCGCGATGACACCGACTAACGGTTTAAGGGTTGTTTCCTGCATTACGCACCTACAGTTTTTGAGCGTCAGCACAACAGTATGCTGAGCGCTGGGTGTTTGTTTTTTACAACATTACCATAAAATATAATTAACACAAGAGACGGGCAAACCGATTTTGTAAAGTATATCGAACAGCCAAAAGCGCGCCGCAACGGTGCTTGTGCGCACCAATTTGCATCATTTATCGCGCTTCACTCACAGCCCTGTCGCATTCTGGGCTGCATTGATAAATGCAAAGCGCGATTGTGCACTGCTCCTGCAAAGGCTGCACCATAAAGTACAACCACCAATCACGCTCGCCCAATCAAAGGATAGAAGGCACCGCACGAAACGTCACGGTGAAAAGAGCATTCAATTGGCTTTTTCGTTGAAGGCCTGAACCAAACGCTGCGTCAGCTCAGCGGCCGGAATGGCCGCGCAACCGCGAGTATTTTGTCCCGCCCACAGCGGCGAGAAATCACCCAACCCTTGTTGCTCAGCAGCGGTGCGCAACGGCACTAAGGCGGCGGTCGCCAGCGGAAACTCCGGTGGCTCAGCGCTGATGCAGCCAAAGTCACGCATCAGACGATTCACAATGCCACGGGCCGGGCGACCCGAAAAAACATTGGTCAGCGCCGTGTGCTCAGCAGCAGGGCTACCCAAGGCTGCGCGATGCACGGCGCTAGTGCTGGTCTCCGGGCACAATAAATAGGCCGTACCGATTTGCACACCCTGTGCACCCAACGCCAATGCTGCTCGCACACCGGCTTTATCTGCAATACCGCCAGCAGCAACCACAGGTACACGCACTGCAGCGATGACTTGCGGCAACAAGGCAAATGTCCCGACTTGGGCGCTGAGGTCATTGTTAAGAAACATCCCACGGTGCCCGCCTGCCTCTAGTCCCTGCGCAATGATCACGTCCGCCCCGCGCGCTTCCAGCCACCGCGCCTCCTCAACTGTGGTCGCCGACGACATTACGGTCGCACCCCAGCGCTTCACACGCTGCAACAGAGACGATTCCGGCAGACCAAAATGAAAGCTCACCACGGGCGGCTTGAACTCTTCCAGCAACTCAGCCATCTCTTCATTAAAAGGCTGCCGACCAGCGCCGACCGCGATCGACGCAGGATCAATACCATACTCTTTATAGTAGGGAGACAACGCGGTGCGCCAACGACGCTCGGCCGACTCATTCGGTGTCGGCTGGCGATGACAAAAGAAGTTCACATTGTAAGGCGCCTTTGTACCCGCCTGGATGCGCTGCAGCTCGGCACGCAAAGCTTCCACACTGAGCATGGCGCAGGGGAGCGAACCCAGCCCACCTGCGTTAGACACCGCGATGGCGAGTGCGCTGCCCTGCACGCCAGCCATGGGCGCCTGTATCAAAGGCCATTGAGTGCCTAGCTTATGCAGCAATGTCATGGTCGGGACTCCATAAAGGTTTCCGATGATTGTAGGGATCGGCACGACAATTGCGAACCGTTACCACGTTATGCCCAAGCGCTCGACAAACAGAGCGGGCATAAAATATTTTTAACAAAAGTGTTCAAAATCGGCTTAATGTTAATTATATTAAACACTTGTCGGCCTGAAATGCCGGTTTTGTGTGCTGCACTGTCCATTATTCTGTTCATTCGTGCCGTACACTCAAGCAAAAGATTAATAATCAAACACACTGACAAGGTGAATAACCTGTCGTGTCATTCGGGTACTGGCCACCAAACCGCCATACCCAACATGCGACAGGCACTTCCGCCTCGGGGGTTCAACGTGACAACTGCTACGCTTCTTTTTGACCACGCCTTTATAAACGGTGAATGGCAGCAAGCCGACACAGGAAAAACGTTTGCGGTGCGCAACCCCGCCACCGGAGAAACTCTGGCGCAGGTTGCCGACTGCAGCAGTGCCGATGCCGAACGTGCCGTTGAAGCCGCTCATACTGCTTTTTTAAGCTGGCGTCAGACCACCGCTAAAGAGCGGGCCACGCTGTTAAAGCGTTGGTTCGCACTGATCAACGAACATCAGGATACGCTTGCGCTATTAATGACGCAGGAATGCGGCAAGCCGCTGGCGGAGTCCAAAGGCGAAGTCGCCTACGGCGGTTCGTTCATCGAATGGTTTGCTGAAGAAGCGCGCCGCGTCTACGGCGATGTTATTCCAACCAACGCCAACGGACGCCGATTGTTGGTATCGCGCCAGCCCATTGGAGTCTGCTCAGCCATTACGCCATGGAACTTCCCGCTGGCGATGATCACACGTAAATGCGCACCCGCCATCGCAGCCGGTTGCACCGTGGTCGTCAAACCCGCCGAAGCCACACCGTTAACAGCATTGGCGCTGGCAGAACTGGCCCGCCAAGCGGGTATCCCTGCCGGTGTGTTTAATGTCGTAACGGCCGCTAACGGAAAAGACGTCGGCGCGGTACTCAGCGAACACCCGTTAGTGCGCAAAGTGTCGTTCACCGGCTCAACGCCCGTCGGCAAGATTCTACTCAAGCAAGCCGCCGGCACGGTTAAACGCGTATCCATGGAACTGGGTGGCAACGCGCCCTTTATTGTTTTTGACGACGCCGACATTGATGCCGCCGTTACAGGTGCCTTGGCGTCCAAGTACCGCAACACGGGTCAGACCTGTGTCTGCACCAACCGTTTTTTGGTGCAGTCTAGCGTTTATGACCGCTTTGCCGACGCACTGGCGAAAGCGGTATCCGGCTTAAAAGTCGGTAACGGAGCCGACGAAGGCATTACTCAAGGCCCGCTGATCAACGAAGCCGGTGTACAGAAAGTTGAACGCCTTGTTGAAGATGCGCGCAGCAAAGGCGCCACCGTGGTTATGGGTGGCGCGCGCCATGAACTGGGCGGCAATTTCTACCAGCCCACGGTATTGACCAACGTGACACCCGACATGGCCGTGGCACAAGAAGAGATATTCGGACCGGTATCGCCACTGTTTCGCTTCGACACCGAAGAAGAAGCCATTCAGATGGCCAACGATACGCCTTTTGGCTTAGCCGCGTACTTCTACAGTCGCGATATCGGCCGCGTTTGGCGCGTCGCAGAGGCTCTGGAATACGGCATGGTCGGCATCAACGAGGGCATTATTTCAACCGAAGTAGCGCCTTTTGGCGGCATGAAAGAGTCCGGCCTCGGCCGCGAAGGCTCTCATTACGGCATCGATGAATACCTCGACATCAAATATATGTGTATGGGCGGTCTGTAGAGACCGCTCTTAGAATTGGAAGATAAGATCATGGCAAACGCAGAAGTAGCAGCATTTTTAGAACAAAATCCGGATGTGCAGACCATTGAGTTGCTGATTGGCGACCTTAACGGCGTTATCCGCGGCAAGCGCATTGAAATCGACCTTTTAGAAAAGGTGTTCGAAGAAGGGTTTAACCTACCCGGTTCGGTGATGGCGCTCGACGCCACCGGCACCACGGTAGAAGAAACGGGCCTAGGCGCAGACGCTGGCGACCCGGACTACCTGTGCCTTCCGGTGCCCGGCACACTGGCGCCCGTTCCTTGGATCGGCCCAGATCGTGCCCAAGCGCTGTTCAGCATGTACGAAACCGACGGTGAGACGCCGTTCAAAATCGACCCGCGCCAAGTGCTTCGTCGGGTGATGGAGACCTTCAATAAGCTGGGCTACACCCCCGGCATCGCGGTAGAAATGGAATTCTATTTGATGGACAAAGAGCGTGATGCAGACGGTCACTTGCAGCCACCTGTTTCGCCCACCAGCGGCCGTCGCATGAGTTCCAAGCAGGTCTATTCGATGGATGACTTGGACGACTACGATTTCTTCATTCGTGATGTCATCGACACCGCCCACGCGCAGAACATTCCCGCCGATACGGTCATCACCGAATACGCGCCGGGCCAGTTTGAAGTTAACCTCAACTACTGCAACGACCCGTTGGAAGCGGCTGATCATGCAGTATTGCTGAAGCGTGTGATCACGCAGGTCGCGAAGAAGTGGGAGATGGAAGCGACCTTTATGGCCAAGCCTTACATCGAGCACGCGGGCAGCGGCATGCACATCCATTTGAGTCTGATGGATGCAGAGGGTAATAACATCTTCGGTACGGAAGATGTGTTAAACAACAAATACATGCGCTGGGCGATGGGCGGCATCATTTCTATGGCCGACGCTACGCAAGCCTTGTTGTGTCCGAGCATCAACAGCTTCCGTCGTTTGAGCCCCGATTTCTTAGCGCCAACAAGCAAGACGTGGGGCTACGACAACCGCACTTTGGCGTTGCGTATTCCGTCGGGCAACACGGAGGCGCATCGCATTGAGCACCGCATGAGTGGGGCCGACGCAAACCCGTATCTTGCGGTAGCTGTAGTATTAGCAGGTGCAGCAGAAGGTTTAATGCACAAGATCGATCCGCCGCCACCGACGGAAGGCAATGCGTACGATCAGAACCATCCTGAACTCGCCGACAACGCGCGCGATGCGTTGCGGGCGATGAAGAACGATCAGCGGGTACTGCATTGGTTCGGCAAAGACTTCATCGAGATGTACAGTATCTGCAAATGGTCCGAAGTACGGCTCTTTGAGCGGCAAATCACCCCCATGGAATTGGAATTACTGCTACCCTATCTTTAAGCTTTTTGAAGGTTAAGAGGGTGGGTGCACCTTTCCTCGGGACGCCGTGAATGATCTAGTGGGCGCGATGCACAAGATAGGAAGAGCCTGTTAGGGGACGCCGTGAAAGCATCCATGCTGGCTCGCTGCCGCCATCCTTGGCGGCAGACGCCCCTGCACAGGCACCTCCTACCTCGCACAGCCCGCCGACAGCTCAACGATAATGATATAGGTAGCAGGGCGCGAAACGCCCCAGATAGACGTGATGATGAATTGTCGCCCTAGGCGGTGGAGGGTATTTGGCGGGGCATTTGCCGCCATGGATGGCGGCAATGAGCCAGCAGGGACAAATTCGTCAGGAACGAATTTGCACGACCGAAGGGAGCCCGGAGGGTCAGACGCAGGGAAGCGTCTGATAGGCTTTCACGGCGTCCCCGACAAGTACCCTCCATCACCTAGGGCCGAAAAAGATAGATAATTAACGCGGCCATGGCATCATGCGCCGCCAACAATTAAAGAGGTTATTATGAGAAACGTAACCGTAGCCGCCACCCAAATGGCTTGCGGCTGGGATGTCGACGAAAACATCCGTAACGCGGAAGTAAAAGTCCGCGAAGCCCACGCCCAAGGGGCGCAAATCATCTTGCTGCAAGAGCTGTTTGAGCGCTGCTATTTCTGCCAAAAACAGAAATACGACTACCTTGCGTTTGCCACGTCAGTAGAAGAAAACCCCGCTGTGCTGCATTTCTCTAAAGTCGCCGCAGAGCTGAAGGTTGTGCTGCCTATCAGCATTTACGAGCGCGCCAATAACGCTTATTACAACACCGTTGTCATGATCGACGCCGATGGTTCCGTCATGGGTATTTACCGGAAGACGCACATTCCGGATGGCCCTGGCTATTCCGAGAAGTTCTATTTCACTCCCGGCGACACCGGCTTCCAAGTGTGGGACACCGCGTACGCCAAAATTGGCGTCGGTATTTGCTGGGACCAGTGGTTTCCTGAAACCGCACGCTGCATGGCACTCATGGGCGCTGAACTGTTGTTCTACCCCACAGCCATTGGCAGCGAACCGCACGACAGCTCGCTGGATTCCGCTGCGCATTGGCAGAACACCCAGTGTGGCCACGCGGCGGCCAACCTGATGCCGGTGATCGTCAGCAACCGCATCGGCACCGAATACGAAGGCGAGCAATCACAAACCTTCTACGGCTCGTCTTTCATCGCTGATGAGTCGGGCACCAAAGTACAAGAGCTGAACCGCACCGAAGATGGCGTGCTGGTGCACACCTTTGACCTCGAAGCACTGGCCACTAAACGCCACAGTTGGGGAGTCTTCCGTGACCGCCGTCCGGATTTGTACGATGCCATACTCACCAAAGACGGCCACACATTCTGATGGGCACATCTAAAAACTACTGCGCTTGATCTTGCTGCGTTGAAATTCGACTCAGATTGCTCATTTACTTAAAGTAAACTCCGCCTCTGAGCCGAATTTCGCCTTGCCATCTCATCGCTCGCAACGTTTTTCGAAGCACCCATTTAATTGTATTACTACTCTTTGGAGCCATCATGACCAGCCGGACCCTACAGACCACGCCACGCGCTGACGGTTTTGCGATGCCCGCCGAGTGGGCACCGCAACAACAAACTTGGATGCTGTGGCCTGAACGCCCCGATAATTGGCGTTTGGGAGCAAAGCCTGCGCAACAAGCGTTCATCAATGTTGCACGTGCTATTGCGCGTTTTCAGCCAGTCAGCATTGGGGTGTCGGCCGCGCAGTATGAGAATGCTTGTTTGCAGTTTGCCGCAGACGACGCCATTCGCGTGCTGGAAATCAGCAGCAACGATGCGTGGATGCGCGATGTAGGGCCGACCTTTGTGCGCAATGCGGCCGGTGAATTGCGCGGTGTGGACTGGGTGTTTAATGCCTGGGGCGGTTTGCACAGCGGGCTGTATTTTCCATGGGATCGCGACGACCAAGTAGCGCGCAAAGTGCTGCAAATGGAAGGCAAAGACCGTTACCGCACCGATTTCATCCTAGAAGGCGGCTCTATTCATGTGGATGGCGAAGGCACGGTACTGGTCACCGAGGCGTGTTTGCTACACCCTAACCGCAACCCCGATTTGTCACGCACGGATATCGAACAACGCCTGTGTGACTATTTAAGCGTTGAAAAAGTCCTGTGGATTGCCGAAGGCATCTACGAAGACGAAACCAACGACCACATCGACAACGTGGCCTGCTTTATTCGTCCCGGTGAGATTGCCTTGGCGTGGACGGATGACGAGCAAGACCCGCAATACGCGCGCTCCAAAGCGGCTTACGACCATTTGATTGAGCAGACCGACGCCAAAGGCCGTGCCCTGAAAGTACACAAAATCCCCGTCCCTGGACCGCTGTTCATCACTGCAGAAGAAGCCTTGGGCGTTGATCCGGTCGCCGACGGCATGGCGCGCAGCGCCGGGCAGCGTTTGGCTGGCAGCTACATCAATTTCTTGTTTGTGAACGGCGGCGTCATCATGCCCAAATTCGATGACCCGATGGACGAAGTGGCCGCGCAGTTGTTGCGTGACCTATTGCCAGAGCATGAGATCGTGCAGGTGCCGGGCCGGGAGATTCTGCTAGGCGGGGGCAATATTCACTGCATTACCCAGCAGCAACCTGCTTAGCGGTTTACTCAGCCGCTATTTTCTTCGGACTGAGTAAGTAGACGAACAAGGTTCCCCAGCTCGGCTCCTGCCCATACGTTTGGATGCCCAGCGCAAATATGCGCTGGGCACCCTTGCGTACCAACCACACCATGGCGACCAAAACAATTAAGGACACTGCCACTTCCCAGGCCGCAACGCCGCCCTGTACAAGGCGCATTGGCATTACGGCAAAAGAGGTAAGCGGCACCATACTCAACCAGAACGCCAACACCCCGTCCAAGCGCTCTGCCAGCGCAAAAGCAAAAGCAATGGGCGCTGCGGGTATAAACATGAGGTAAGTCTTGGCGCTGTGGTTAGGGTCGTCAATAATGGCGGCAAAGCCTGCCATCAAGGCATTGACCAAGAGCAAACCCAGCAGAATGTACGGCAGCGCCAGCATACCGAGCCAAGACAGACTGATCGGCATCAGTGATCCGCTTAAAAACCATACTACGCCCTGAAAAATCAGCAAAAAATACAGCCCTGTGACCACCATCGTCTTCACGCAGTGCAGGGTAATGCCCAGTATCTTGCCGTCCATCCATTGCTGAGGCGTCACCAACGTCAACAGCTGTTCCGTCACCCGCTGTTGCTTCTCTTTGGTGATGGCCGAAAACAGGTAGCCAAAGCCGGTGAAGTAACCGATGACCAGCAGAATAAACAACATAAACACCATGGCTTCGCCTGCCTCATCGTCGGCTGGCGCGGCATCGACGGATTGCAGCCATTCAACCGGTGGCAATCCATCAACCCAAGACTGCTGGTCAGCGGGCAACACCAAAGACTGCAAACGAGCCTGCTGCATGTGTTGCTGTAGATCATTCATTAAACGGTCTTGCCAGTCCGCTCGTTTGGCGGCTATCGCATGCCACTCGTATTCCCCAGCCCGCACAACGAGCGGCCAGTCATCCAAAAGGCTTAGAGGGTCGACAGAAGGCGAAAAGGCTACAAACTCGAAGTCCGCCCAGTCCGGCGCTTGTTCCGCACTCAACCACGCAATTCGTCGCGGCTCATCCAAACGCGACTGAACCAGTTCCCAGCCTGCCATGGCACCGACAACCACCAGCAAAAACAATAGGCTCAATAACTCTTGTTTCCATTTAAAAAACCGGGCGAATTCCCACCGCGCAATAGTCCAGACTTTCATGCTAAAGCCTCCTGCTGTGGTTTGGTCAATGCTGATAAATAGAGATCGTGCAGACTTGGCGTGTGTTGTTCCAACCGCACCACCTCACCAATGCTCAACAGCGCCTGCAAAGTATCGTGCAAACTGCGCTGCGAAAGCGGCGTCATGGCAATGCAACCGTCCGCGACTCGGTCACTGTGAACCTGACAGATGTCGCTCAACTGAGCGTTCTGTGCGCTGCTCAGCGCTGCAGCAAATTGCACATGGTAAACTACGTCACCACCCATTTGATGACGCACATCGGCCAATGAACCTTGCGCGACGGCACGGCCCTGATTGAGCAGCAGTAATTCATCGGCCACCCGTTCTACCAACGACATCTGATGGGCGCTTAACAACACGCCTTTGCCCGCCGCCCGGAACTCGCGCAGGATATCCAATACGAGTTCTTGATTGAGCGGGTCTAGCCCAGAAAAAGGTTCATCCAGAATAAGTAGGTCAGGTTCACCCACTAAAGTACTGATAAGTTGTACCTTTTGCTGATTGCCTTTGGACAGCCGCGACATCGGCTCATCGATGCGCTCAGCCAACCCGAGCCGGGCTACCCAGTGCTCGATTCTCGGCATAGCCATGTCGGTACTCACACCGCGCAAGCGCGCAACGTATTGCAGATTTTGCCGCACCGTGCGCTCTTCGTATAAACCTCGGTCTTCTGGTAAGTACGCGAAACACCCGGCAGGCAAGCGGCTTGACACCTTACCCTGATAAGTCACTTCGATGTTGCCGCGGTCGGGCTGAGTTAAGCCCACCAACATGCGTATCAGGGATGACTTCCCCGCCCCATTAGGTCCCAGCAACGCCGTTATCTTTCCAGGCATAACACTGAAGCTCACACCATCGACCGCACGCACCGTGCGATACTCCTTCACCACATCGTTCAGCTTGATATCCATCTTGTCCTCCTTTTAGCTTGATCTCTTCAGTGGCGCATCCGGCGTTCAAGGTCGCGCAACCACTGGTGGCCTATCCAGCCTGCAGCGATCATATAGGGAATGCCACCGCCGATCCACATGATCAGGCCTGCCAGCTGTTGGTCCTGAATGCTGCGCGCCTCGCCATAGAGCACATCATTGGCGAAGGTGAGTACGGCACCGAGAAAGCCGGTGTGCATCAGGGTAAACAAGACAGCGAGCAACGCAAAAGGACGATTGCGCCGTCCGCCGAGCAGCACGGCCCACCAAAACCCCACAGCTGTTAGCATGAAACACAGGTGCTCTACCCAGTGCCACCACGGCTGCTCAACCGCCAGCATGTAGGGCTTCGGCAGATGCCAGAACCAAATAGCAGCGGCGTGAAAATACGCTAGGGTCATTGGGTACTGGCTGATGCGGGTCACGCGATGCCAACCGGCCTTATTCTTCAAGCCCGCATGGAACCATTGTGGAAAGGGTCGAGCCAACACCCATAACGGCCCGATCACCACCATGACCAACATGTGTTGCACCATGTGAGCACAATCAGCGTCAGACTGATGGTATTGAACGCGCCCCGAGCCGGCTCAGGCGCAGCCAGCTCGCAAGCCACGGACAGCCCGCCATAGACCGCAACAAACCATACACACCAGACCGTCAGCCCGATCACCAGTTGCGCCGGGTGACCAGTCGACAGCTTCATAAAGGTCTGTTTCATGTCGAGGAGCCCCACGCCATGGGCAGAAACACAAACAACGCCACACTTATCCAGAATATACCGGTGGTATACAACCAGAACGGCCAGACTACTTGCGGTTCATAAGGCAAGCGGGCACTCACATATCCAAGCTTTGTGCGCCATGCCTGCAACGCTGTGATGATAACCGCCAGACCGCTGTGAAACAGCAGGAACAGCAACATGAAAAAGAGCACCGCGTCGTAGGCGTTTTCCGTAATGGCCAAAGGTGCCGCCCAGAGCACAGCAACCAGAGAGAGCACATGCAAGACACCTAGCGCAGTCGCCTGCCACAGCCCCGACTGCACGCCAGTCTCCTCTCCCCGTGCCAGTCTGTGTGCCTGCTGCCGAAAGCGCAAACTGGCCAGCGTCAGCAAAACGCCACTGACTGCCAAGCCCCATATGCTCAATGGCCCGTCATCCGGTGCAGACCACTGGGGTGCCGCCGTCCACAAGTAAAACCAGCCAAACAGCAGCGACAGATACAGCGCGCCGTCGGCCAGCAAGGTGATGATCATGCCCCAGCGTCCCGGCCCGTCCAGGGTTCTGGATTCCAGCGACAGCTCGTCTTCTGGCACGCCTTCGACCTCATTTGGTGCCAGTGGCGCGGCACTCGGGTGCCCACCGTTCTCCCAGCTCCAGCGAAACAGCGGCAACGCCGCCAATACAGCGCCCAGTATCGCCACCGGATACCAGCGCATGAGCAGGCTGACACATACCAATGCCAGCGCTCCTGCAGCCATTAACGGCCACCAGGAGTTGGTCGGCAAATGGCAGATTTCACTGGGTTCGCCGGTCACGGCATCGGTGCCCCAGGTCTCGCGGCGGCCGTGTTCGATACTGACTAGGCTACCCTCAGACAGCTGCAAGCGATCTCCCAGTTCCGGGTCGTCCCACAGCGGGTTACGAGATTGGATGCGCGGCAAAGACACGAAGTTGTACGGCGCAGGCGGTTTATCCAGCGCCCATTCCAGCGTATCCGCCTGCCAAGGGTTGCTGGTTGCCTTACGTCCAAAACGGTAATGCAGTAATAGGTCCAACAACACCATGGCCACACCGGCTGCCATGATGAACCCGCCTATGGATGACAGCAGATTCAGCCAATCCCAACCCAAGCCCGCCTCATAGGTGTAGACCCGGCGAGGCATGCCGAGCAGACCGGTCAGGTGCATCAGCAAGAAGGTGGTATTAAACCCGATGAAGGTCAACCAGAAGCCCCATCGCCCCATGCGTTCCGACGGCATCCGTCCGGACACCAGCGGCAGCCAATAATACAGGCCAGCCATTAAAGGGAAAAACATGCCACCGACCAGCACATAATGCATGTGCGCGACGACAAAGTGCGTATCGTGCACCTGCCAGTTGAAAGGCACCAACGCCAGCATAACGCCGGTTAAACCACCGCACACGAAGATGACCAAAAAGCCCATGATCCACAGCATCGGCAAGCGGAATACCACCTTGCCCATCCACAACGTCGCCAACCACGCAAACACCTGTATCGCCGTCGGCACCGCCACCATCATACTGGCGACCGAGAAAAAGGCCTGCGCCAACTGCGGAATGCCTACGGTAAACATGTGATGCACCCAAAGCCCGAAACTGATGAATCCGGTGAGAATGATGGACAGTACGATCCAGCGGTAACCCACCAGCGGCCGCCCGGAGAACACCGGAATCAAGGTCGATACGATACCCGCCGCAGGTAGGAAAATGATGTAGACCTCCGGGTGTCCGAACAGCCAGAACAGGTGCTGCCACAGCAGCGGGTCGCCACCGGCAGCGACATCGAAGAACGGCATACCAGCCGCGCGTTCCAGCTCCAGCAGAATACTGGCAAGAATCAACGGCGGAAAGCCAAACACGATCATCAACGCCATGGCCAGAATGTACCAACAGAAGATCGGCATTCGGCTCAATGTCATCCCGGGTGCGCGGGTGCGCAGAATGGACACGGTGAGTTCAATGCCCGCTGCCATGGCGGAGATTTCGACAAAGGTAATGCCGAGCAACCAGAAGTCTGACCCCGGGCCGGGCGAAAACACATTGCTGCTCAGCGGTGTGTACATGAACCAGCCCGAGTCCGGTGCAATGCCGAGAAACAAGCTGGACATAATGATGATGCCACCGAATAAATAACAGTAATAACCCAGCGCACTGATGCGCGGGAACACCAGATCGCGCGCGCCGATCATCTTGGGAATCAGATAAATCGCCAGACCTTCCAACACGGGAATGGCGAACAGAAACATCATCACCGTACCGTGCATGGTGAAGGCTTGGTTGTACAGTTCGGCGCTGATCAGGTCTTGCTCCGGCAACGCCAACTGAGTGCGCACCAGCATGGCAAGCACGCCGCCGATCAGAAAGAACACCATCCCCGTGACCATAAAGCGCAGGCCAATGGTACTGTGATTGACCGCCGACAAACTGCCCCAGCCCGGCAAATTCGCCCATACCCGGTTCAGTTCTCGAATAAATTTAGACGTCTCTACCGTGCCCGTCATTCTGCGCGCTCCCGAGCTTGTTGCTGCCAACGAGCGAAGTCTTCTTCTGTATGTGCTGTCACCGTGAATTGCATGTGCGCGTGGCCGACACCACAGAACTCGGCACAACTGCCCCGGTAAACGCCAGGTTCATCGGCCTGCAAACGCAGCACGTTAGTGCGCCCGGGAATCATGTCCATCTTGCCGCCGAGGCGCGGCACCCAGAACGAATGAATCACGTCGTTGCTACGCAACACAACATCGATTGGCGTATTGACCGGAATGTGCACTTCATTGGCTAGGTCAAAGTCCTGTTCCGGATAGTGCACTTCCCAGCGCCATTGATGGCCAGTGACTTCTATCCGCAACACCTCGCCGTCAGCTGCTGGTATCGGCAACATACGATAGCCGATGGGAATGCCGAAGGCCAACAGCAAGGCGATACTGCCCAGCGGCAAAGCCAGACCACCCCAGATGACCCAGCGATTCTGGAATGCCCGTGCTGACGGTTCATCCGCGTGCGAAGAAGGGCGGCGTATGGCGTAAATCCACAATACGACCACCGCGATCAGCACCAGCGTGGCAAAGCCAAACATCGCCCACCACAGACCCGCCACGTCACGGGCGGCTGGCCCAGCCGGGTCGAGCGTCGACAGCGGGCCGCTGCAGGCCGTTAACTGTAAAGAAATGACCACCACCCCTGCGCCTGTTAGGGTGGTGTAGAGCGATCTGAATAACCCCCTTATTTTAGCTCTGCCAACGGAGGCATTATGCCCTTGCAATCCATAGCCAGTCGGATGTCCATCAAAGGTCACCCCATTCATCCAGTGTTGATTCATTTTCCGGTCGCTGCCTTGTTGGGTCTCGTGTGTACCGATCTGGCCTACCTGTGGACAGGTGATTTTTTCTGGGCACGTGCCAGCATCTGGCTGGTCGGTATTGGCGCTTTGGGTGGATGGGTATCCGGTACAGTCGGTCTCATTGACTTGCTTATCGTGCCGAGAATACGGCGACTCATTACTGCGGGATGTCACGCCATCCTCGCGGTTATGCTGTTGTCGTTGGCATCGCTGAACTGGCTGTTGCGCTTGGGCGATCCGGCTGCTGTTGTGTGGCCTTGGGGGCTGTATCTGTCGTTGCTCACCGCCGGGGTGATAGCGCTCACCAGCTTCCTCGGCGGGAAACTGGTTTACGAATTCGCCGTGGGTGTCGACATTGAGGGAGCGGGGATCACTAGTTTGCCGGGGAGCAAACAGGCGGCGCCGAAGTAACGGGGTATGCTTTTTAGGCAGTGCTCGTTTCATGGCAACCACTCCATGGCGGGCTTGGCCAGTACGACCCAGATAATGGCGGTCATCAACAGGCACAACGCGACCAACAAAATCAGGCTCATAATTCGAGTATGGCGTTGTTTACCCAAGCGCTCTTCGCGCAGTACCAAAACACCCGCCAAGGTATGGGCCATCACTAAAGCGGTGACCAGCGTCAGCTTTATGATCAGCCAAGTGTCCACGGTGCGATTAATCAGAAACACTGCGGTACCCGCAATAATGGCGACCAGAGCCGCTGGTGTTGCCACTTGCGTAAACAGGAATCTGCTTACTGAATCGTAGGGCTTGGGTTTTTGATCGATATCGGGCGGTCTATAAGGCGACGCGCCGACCATGATGGGCAAGTAAAGCAGGGCCGAAACCCAGACTAACAATGCAGCCATATGCAGTAGCAGAAACCAGACCACGGAGGTCTCCTTGTTTGCTGGCTGCATGAGACAAGCCGGTGTCGGGCAGCCATCGAATGAAGCGAGTTTAAGATACGCCACAAAGCGTAACGAATGAGTACAGCGGTCAGTATGGCACGCCTTGGCTGGTTATTTTTTATGCAAACCGTAAATTCGGTGACAGGGGCTGTATTCTTTTTCTTTATTATAACGACAACCTATCACCACAGTGATTTAATGGGTGTGTCTGGGGTGTAGTGATGCGCAATTTGCGCTTGCAACAATTCGGCACTGGCCAGCGCATCGGTTAGGGCGTGATGCGGTTGATAGTAGGGTAAGTGATAGCGCGTTCGGCTATCGGCTAATCGAATGGAAGGCTGGGGCCGACGCAACAACTTGTCCCAAAAGCTGGGTGGCCGCTGGCGATGCAAGCGCCCTTCCAGCTCCATAGTATCAACCACCGGAAACTGAATACCCTCATTGATGCGCACTTTAAGCGCCGCATCAAGAAACTGCCGTTCGATACGATGGTGGTGTACCACCACAATACGTCCGGCGAGTGCGGTTAGGAGTTCATCTAAGATGTCCATCAAGTCCGGCGCTTCGGCGATGTCCGAATGCGTGATGCCGTGAATCACCACGGATTCATCCTGCAATACGCGTCGCGGGTTCACCACCCAATGTCGCGCCGCGCTGCATTGAATGCGCGCCAAGGTCATGGGCACCAAGCCAATGCTGACGATGCCATCACGCTCGGGGTTCAAGCCCGTGGTTTCAAAATCGAGCGCCACAAAGGGCACTTCGGCCAAAGGTGTATCCCCCGACACCACACCGACACCATAAAACGCGCGCAGCCGATCATGGTGCGTGTGGTCGTGCAACTCCGAGAAACGTTCTGCCCAGTCAGGGATTGCAGGCGTGGTGGCCGGTTTCCTATCCAGATGCAGCATCTCAGCGCGCCCGGTTGGGGTGATAGCGGAATTTCAGGAACTTCTGTGCATTGCTGAGAATCTGAAACGCATCTTTAAGGTTTCGCCGCTCAAAGGGCGACAAGTTTTCCGGTTGCACATAGTTGTCCGGCTCTTCTCCTTGCTCCAACATGAGTTTTTGATGGCGAATGCGCACCCGTGAAATAAACTCCATGGCGTCGCGCAAATCCGCCCCAATGCCTGGCGTTAACCAGCCGCCCGCCACGATGTCTTCAAGGCGTTGAAAGGAGTTCTGCGCTTGGGAACCACAGGCCAAAGCATGCACACGAATCAAATCGGCCAGCGGTGCGGTGCCTCGTCGTTTGAGGTCAATGGAGTCGTTATGCTTGCCGTCTTTTTCCATCACGAAGTCTTTAAAAAAGCCGAGCGGCGGCGTACGGCCCAGTGCGTTATGCGCCATAGCCGCTAAAAATCGAGGGTTTTGCGGTGCCTTGTTGGCAATCAGCTCTTTCAGCGCGTTAGCCATGGACGTATCACCCGCCACGCCATCCACATCAAAAAAGATGGAGCTATGCAGCAACGACTCTAAATTCGGCCGTTCAATCCAGTGCGTGAAGTACGATTGCCACACAGCTAACGGCTGCCGCCATTTTTTGTTGGTGGCCATGATGCCACCCGTGCAGTAGCTGTAACCGCAGGCCGCGAGTCCGTCACTGACGAACGCCGCCAAACGTTTAAAATAATCGTCGTGCTGTTTGGGGTCAAAATCGTCGTGCAGTATTAATGCGTTGTCTTGGTCGGTCACAATCAACTGTTCGTCGCGCGCCATGGAGCCTAAACCCAACAAGCAATAAGGCACCGGCGGCGGTCCCAGTTCGGCCTCCGCCAAGGTCAACAGGTGCTGCGTAAAGGTACGTCCGATTCCTGCCATGGCACTACCGATCATGCGTGAATTGGCGTCTTCGTTGACCATCCGTTTGAAGCTGCTTTGCACTTCTTTAGTCAGTTCCTGCAGTTCGGCAACCGACTGACGATGAAAAATACTGCGCACCACAAACAAGCTGTTTTGTGATTCGTACTGCACAATGTCGGACACACCGACCACACCAATCGGTCGACGATTGTGCATCACCGGCAAATGGTGCACGTTGTAACGCAGCATGGTCAGCATGGCATCGAAGACAAATTGGTCGCCTCGCACGGTCACCAAATCGGTCGACATGATGTCGGCCACGGGCGTCTCGAACGGTAGTCCTTGCGCCATGACCCGTTTGCGTAGATCACGGTCGGTGATGATGCCAACCATGGTGGCGTCTGCGGGTTGATCCATATGCTCCGTGACAATGACCAACGACGACACGCGCTCGCTGGTCATGCGCTCGGCGGCTTCTCGTACGGTTGCAGTGCTCGGCAAGGTCACCAGCTCTCGGCTGATCAATTGTTTGATCGGCGAGGTCAGCAGTTCGTTCGACTCTTTGTGTTCGGATACTGCCTGACGTAAACGCGACCGATCTTCCACTTCAACGAAGTCGGCAAATTGCTCGTCGGATTCAAACAACTCGGTGAATACCGTGTCGGGAATGCAGTACAGCAGTGTGTCTTCTAAGGCTTTTGCCGGAAAGCGCACCCTTTTGTTCATCAACAGACCTAGTTGACCGAAGATGTCGCCCTCACTGAGGCGGTTGTACAGCTCTCCACTGCGGCGATAGATTTCGACCGCGCCACTGCGGATGAAATACAGGTCATGAATATCCGTACCAAAGGCCAATATTTCGGTGTCGGCTTTGAAATAGGTCACTTCGACGGCGCTGGCCACACGGTCTAACACCTCGTCCGCCATCGACTGAAAAGGCGCGAAGCGGCGAAGGTGCTCCCTGATTTCAAGTTGCTCGACCTGCATGCCCCTATCTCCCAAACAAAAGCGCCGAAAATAAAAAACGGGGCAAGTGACACAGTCAATCAGACTGCCTCACCGGCCCCGTTTTCAGTGTAGCGGTTTACTTGCCGCGTGGCTCGGTTGCCAGCCCTTTAAAGAGCGCCACACAGGATGCCAACAGCACCAAGGTGAACGGCAAACCGGTCGATACGGCCATGGCCTGCAAGGCTACCAACCCGCCGCCCAGCAACAATGCAATGGCTACAAGACCTTCAAACGTACACCAGAACACGCGCTGTGGTGTCGGCGCGTCGACCTTACCGCCTGCAGAAATAGTGTCTATCACCAATGAACCGGAATCAGAAGACGTCACAAAGAACACGATGACCAAAATAATAGCGAGAAACGATGTAATCTGCGCCAGCGGCAGAACATCCAGCATCTCAAACAACTGCAATTCCAAGTCGGCGTTGGCCGCCGCTTGATACCCGTCATTCACCACCTGGCTGATTGCCGTGCTACCGAAAGCCGTCATCCACAACACACAGGCTGCCGAAGGAATGAGCAACACGCTGATCATGAACTCACGTACCGTACGGCCACGCGATACCCGCGCGATGAACATACCCACGAAAGGTGACCAAGAAATCCACCACGCCCAGTAGAAGGCTGTCCAGCCCTGAGAGAAGTTTGCGTCTTCGCGGCCGATGGGGTTCGACAGCCCCGGTAAGTTCTGGATATAGGCCAACAGATTACCGAAGAATCCGGTCACAATGGCGAGCGTAGGGCCAACCAGTATGACAAACAGCAACAAAATCGTTGCCAGCGTCATGTTGATTTGTGACAACCGTTTTACACCCGCATCCAAGCCCGCCAGCACCGACATCAAGGCAATCGCTGTAATACCGATCACCAATAACACCTGGGTCGTCGTTCCTGCTGGCACATCAAACAAGTAGTTCAACCCCGCCGCCGCTTGCGAGGCACCCAGCCCAAGTGACGTCGCCAGACCAAACATGGTGGCAAACACCGCTAGGATATCAATGATGTGACCCGGCCAACCCCAAACGCGCTCACCCAACAGGGGATAGAACACGGAGCGCACCGTCAGTGGCAAGCCTTTATTGAACGAGAACAACGCCAACCCCAGCGCCAAAACGGCGTAGATGGCCCACGGGTGTAGACCCCAATGGTAAATAGTTGCGGCCATACCCAGTCGCTCAGCGGCTAGGGTGTCACCGGCGGCAGCGCCCAAGGGCGCCCAGTCGGTGCGCAAGCCATCGGCTCCGACACTGGTACCGCCGTACGCTGCACCGTAATGCGACAAGGGCTCCGATACACCGTAGAACATCAAACCGATGCCCATGCCTGCGGCAAACAGCATCGAAAACCAGCCGAGATAACTGTAGTCCGGTTTCGCCTCAGTACCACCGATACGTACTTTACCGTAGGGCGACACGATCAAATACAAGCACACCAGAACAAAGATGTTACCAGCGGTCAGAAAGAACCAATCAAGGTTCCCGGTTAACCAGTTGCGTATATTCGCGAACAAGGGTCCGACTTCGGATTGAAACGCCAGCGTCAAAATGACAAAGGCGACGATGGCTAAACCGGAAATAAGGAAAACGCGGTTGTGGATGTCGAGCCCAAAAGGACCCACTTTGAGTGCGATGTTGTCCTGCCCGATTTGATAGTCTGTATCAATGGGCGTGACCTCTCCATCGGGTTTCATGATATCCGTGTTGTCAGTCATTTTTCTTTCACTCCATAGTACTTTATAGAGAATGCGTGCTGAGCAATGTGCTTATAAATACAAGCTCTTTTCAGGAAAAGCCCACATTTACCAGCACAGACGCAAACATTTTTACTTAGTGTTGAAAGAGTATAGCACGACCTAACTCTTGACGACAGGTTGACACGGAGAGCGCACCCACAACCGACTGCACCCCGCGTGAACCGTGCTTAAGGCAGCACACGCCAAGCAATGCCTTCACCAGCACAAATCGGTACCACGCGGTCTTCACCCATTGGGTAGTCCGCCGGTACTGTCCACGCCTCGCGGCGCAACGTAATGCGGTCGCGGTTGCGGGGCAGGCCATAGAAGTCCGGCCCGAAATGGCTGGCAAAGCCTTCCAGCTTGTCCAGTGCACCCGCCGCTTCAAAGGCTTCGGCATACAGCTCGATGGCCGCGTGAGCAGTGTAAGCGCCCGCACATCCACAGGCGGCTTCTTTCTTGTCTTTCGCGTGCGGTGCGGAATCCGTGCCGAGGAAGAACCGCGAATGACCACTGGTCGCCGCCTTGATCAGCGCTTCTTGATGCGTTGAGCGTTTCAGAATCGGCAGGCAGTAATAGTGCGGCCGAATCCCCCCCGCCAGCATGTGATTGCGGTTGTACAACAGGTGATGGGCGGTGATGGTGGCACCGACGTGCGCACTGGCCGCGCTGACAAAGTCCACCGCATTGGCGGTGGTGATGTGCTCCAGTACCACTTTTAAGTCTGGAAACGCGCGCACCAAATCGGTCAAGACGGTATCGATGAACACCTGCTCCCGGTCAAAAATGTCAATACTGCTGTCGGTCACTTCGCCGTGTACGAGCAACAACATACCGACTTCTTGCATGGCTTCCAGCACCGGATAAATGCTTTTTACATCGCGCACACCGGAATCCGAATTAGTGGTCGCACCCGCCGGATACAACTTGGCTGCTACTGTCAGACCTGCAGCCTTGGCCTCGCGAATATCGTCGGGCGTGGTTTGCTCAGTCAGATACAACACCATGAGTGGCGTAAAATGCGGCTGCGGCCGCTGCGCCATGATCCGGTCGTAATAGGCTTGCGCTTCGTGCGCATTACGCACGGGCGGCACCAGGTTCGGCATGATAATGGCCCGCCCCATGTAGCGGCTGACGTCTTTAACGGTATCAATTAAAGCAGCGCCATCGCGCAGGTGAATGTGCCAGTCGTCGGGACGCGTAATGGTGAGTTCAGTAACAGGGGGTGTGATCTTCATGCGAGGCCTCGGGAGTCAGTCTACGAGAATGCTACGGACTGACCCCAGAGTTGTAAAGGCGTCAATCCGAGGGCAGTACCGGCAAAGGACACAGATCACTCAACGCACGCCCTGCCAGCAAGCGGGCTGCGGCCGCTATGTCCGGCGCAAAAAAACGGTCTTTGTCGTAATAGGCGACTTCTTGGCGCAGCAACGTGCGCGCTGTTTCCAGCACCGGCGTTGTTTTCAAATCGCCACCACGCAGGTCCAGCCCTTGGCACGCTGCCAGCCACTCAATTGCCACCACGTTACGCGTGTTCTCGGCCATTTCCCACAAGCGCTTACCGGCCGCTGGGGCCATAGAAACATGGTCTTCCTGATTCGCCGACGTCGGCAAGCTGTCTACACTGTGCGGATGCGCCAGCGCTTTGTTTTCACTCGCCAATGCCGCTGCCGTCACCTGCGCGATCATAAAGCCGGAATTCACCCCGCCGTTTTGCACCAAGAACGGGGGCAACTGCGACATGTGCGTGTCCATCATCAGCGAAATACGCCGTTCGGCCAGACTGCCGATTTCAGCGATCGCCAACGCCAGATTATCGGCCGCCATGGCGACCGGTTCGGCGTGAAAATTCCCGCCGGAAATCACATCGCCGCTGTCAGCAAACACCAAGGGATTGTCGGACACCGCATTGGCCTCCACCGCCAACACCTCGGCAGCTTGGCGCATTTGTGTTAAGCACGCACCCATGACTTGCGGCTGACAACGCAGGGAATACGGGTCTTGCACCTTACCACAGGCAACGTGCGTGGCACTGACGCCGCTGCTGTCGCCCAACAGCTCACGATACGCTGCGGCCGCGTCGATCTGCCCTTGCTGACCGCGAATGGCATGAATGCGTGCATCGAACGGACTGCGCGAACTCAAAGTGGCCTCGACCGTTAATGCACCACACACCGTCGCGGCGGCATAAAGATCTTCGGCCTGAAACAACCCTTGCAGCGCATACGCGGTGGACACCTGCGTACCGTTCAATAGCGCCAAACCCTCTTTCGGCGCCAACGCAAGGGGTTGCAAACCGGCCACCTGTAACGCTTCTTGGGCGCTTAACCACTCGCCGCGATAGCGCGCCTGACCCTCGCCCAATAACACTGCACTCATGTGCGCCAGCGGGGCCAAGTCACCCGAGGCACCGACCGAGCCTTTCAGTGGAATGGCGGGGTAAATCTCTTTATTGATCAGCGTCATCAAGGCATCCAACACCTCGCGCCGAATACCCGAATAGCCTCGCGCCAAGCTGTTGACCTTGAGCACCATGATCAAGCGCACCAGCGCGTCGTCAATGTAAGTACCCACTCCGGTGGCGTGCGATAGCACCAGAGAGCGTTGCAGGTTTTCCAAATCGTCATGGTGAATACGCGTTTGCGCCAACAGGCCAAAGCCGGTGTTGATGCCGTAAACGGTGCGGTCTTCCGCCACGACGGTGTTGACGCAAGCGACCGATGCGGCAATCGCAGTATTGGCGCTGTCCGGCAACGACACCTGAACCGGCGTTTGCCAAACGGTGCGCAGTTGCGCCAAGGTCATCTCTCCCGGCTGAATCAGTAAGTGAGTCATTACTTCACTCCTTTTGTTGCAGGGATCATGGGCAGATCCAAGTCATGTTCGTGCGCGCAGTCGATGGCGAGGTCATAACCCGCATCGGCATGGCGCATGACGCCCGTGCCCGGGTCATTGCGCAACACGCGGCCCAAACGGGCGTGCGCTGCTTTGGTGCCGTCGGCCACAATGACCACGCCCGAATGCTGCGAAAAGCCCATGCCGACCCCGCCGCCGTGGTGCAGCGATACCCAAGTGGCACCGCCCGCTGTGTTCAACAAGGCGTTCAGTAATGGCCAGTCGGATACCGCGTCTGAGCCGTCTTGCATGCTTTCGGTTTCACGGTTCGGACTGGCGACCGAGCCAGAGTCGAGATGGTCACGCCCAATCACCACCGGCGCTTTCAATTCACCGTTCTTCACCATTTCATTGAAGGCTTGGCCCAAGCGCACGCGGTCTTTCAAGCCCACCCAGCAAATACGGGCGGGTAAACCTTGGAAGCTGATGCGTTCACGCGCCATATCAAGCCAATGGTGCAGGTGTTGGTTGTCCGGCAGCAGCTCCTTCACCTTGGCGTCAGTTTTGTAGATGTCTTCCGGATCACCCGACAGCGCCGCCCAACGGAACGGCCCAATACCCTGACAAAACAGCGGGCGAATGTAAGCGGGCACAAAACCGGGGAAATCGAACGCGTTGGTCACGCCCTCTTCTTGCGCCATTTGACGAATGTTGTTGCCGTAGTCGAAGGTCGGAATACCTTGCTGCTGGAACGCCAGCATGGCTTGTACGTGCACGGCCATCGACTTTTTGGCGGCTTTCACCACGACGTCGGGCTCGGTTTCGCCGCGTTGCACATATTCATCCCACGTCCAACCGGCAGGCAAATAGCCGTGTAACGGATCATGCGCGCTGGTTTGGTCGGTCACCATATCGGGGCGTACGCCACGGCGTACCAGCTCCGGCACAATGTCCGCCGCATTGCCGCACAAGCCGATGGACATGGCCTCACCTGCGGCGGTGTATTTGGCGATACGTGCCAAGGCGTCGTCCAAGTCCGTGGCTTGTTCGTCCAGATAGCGCGTACGCAAACGGAAGTCGATGCGGCTTTGCTGGCATTCAATGTTCAGTGAGCAAGCGCCCGCTAAGGTGGCCGCCAAAGGCTGCGCGCCGCCCATGCCACCGAGGCCCGCGGTGAGAATCCACCGGCCTTTCAAGTCACCACCGTAGTGCTGCCGCCCAGCCTCGACAAAGGTTTCATAGGTGCCTTGCACGATGCCTTGCGAACCGATATAGATCCACGAACCGGCCGTCATCTGGCCGTACATCATCAAGCCTTTGCGGTCGAGTTCGTTGAAGTGTTCCCAGTTCGCCCAATGCGGCACAAGGTTGGAATTCGCCAACAGTACGCGCGGCGCGTCGGCGTGGGTTTTGAACACCCCGACCGGTTTTCCCGACTGAATCAGCAAGGTTTCGTCGTCTTCCAAGCGCTGCAGCACTTCCACAATTTTGTCGTAACACGCCCAGTTGCGCGCCGCCCGGCCAATGCCGCCGTACACCACCAAGTCTTCGGGGCGTTCGGCCACGGCGGGGTCCAGGTTGTTCATCAACATGCGCATGGGCGCTTCGGTGAGCCAGCTTTTGCAGGTCAGCGTGCTGCCGGTCGGCGCGGTGATGCGGCGAGTGGCATCGTGTCTGGGGTCAGTCATGATAGGGTCCTCAAAATAATTATTGTTAGGGCGAACCTAGGTTATTGATTCAACGTAGCCCAGTGAATGAGTCGAGCCGCCACGCGTGCGGTGTGGTGGTCGATATCGAAATGCGGGTTCAATTCCGCCACATCCAGCAAGCGCAATTTGCCACTGTCGCGGATGCGACCAATCAAGGGTTCCACCACGTCCAGCCCAATACCACGCGGCGCAGGCGCACTGACACCGGGAGCTACGCTGGCGGGGAAGGCATCCAGATCGATGGTCAAATACAGGTGGTCACAGTTCTTGATGAAGGCATCCAACTGCTGAGTGATCTCCGGTAACTGCACCGTGGTCATGGCGTGGTCTTCACGCACCCAAACCCCCAGCTCGGCAGCGCGTTCGAACAGCACCCGCGTATTAGCGGCGCGCGAAACACCCAAGCACGCGTATTGGAAAGGCCAGCCCTGTGTTGTGCACTGCGCGGCAATTTGCGCAAAGGGCGTACCGGACGATGCCTGAACAGAAAAAGAACGCAGATCAAAGTGCGCATCAAAATTGATGATGCCGATACGCGGCGGAGTCGATGCGTCGTCCAGAGCACGCAGAAACTGCGCCAAGCCCAGCCAAGAGCCAAAGGCCACCTCATGGCCACCGCCCAACACGATGGGAAAATGACCGTTCTGCAAGCTACAAGCGACGGTATGGGCCAGTCGGCGTTGCGCGCCGTCGAGGTCTTCATTAAGGCATTCCACATCGCCCACTTCATACACCGGGCTGGCATGATGTACGGGCAAATTGCCCAAAACCTTGCGTAGCACTTCCGGGCCTTCTTGCGCGCCGATGCGGCCTTGATTGCGCTTTACGCCCACATCGCTGGCGAAACCGATCACGGCCAAACCCGGTTCACTGTCCGACTGCAAGGGCTGCACGACTTGATGCCAGCGTTCGCTGTTGGGCTCTGCATCTGTCCGGCCACGCCATAAATTCATCAACGGACCACGGTCTACCGACACGCTGAGCGCTTTAAGCTGTGTTTTAACCATGCGTTACTGCTCCACTGAACACGCGTTGTTGCAACCGACCGGGTTGCACGTTACTGGCTAATTCTAACGGGCTGCGCATGCGCCATAAGCAGAAATCGGCGGGTCGTCCAGCGGCAATTAAGCCTGCTTGCTCGGCCATACCCAATGCTCGTGCGGCGTGTTGCGTTACGCCCCGGAGCGCTTCCATAGGCGTTAAACGAAACTGCGTACAAGCCATATTCAGCATCAGCGTTAGCTGGAAAATTGGGGAAGAGCCGGGGTTGCCGTCCGTCGCTACGGCCATGGGCACACCATACTGGCGCAACAAGTCTATTGGTGGCACTCGCGTATCGCGCAGGGTGAAAAATGCGCCAGGTAATAAGGTAGCCACCGTACCGGACGCCGCCATGGCCTTAACACCCGCTTCGTCCAGCCATTCAATGTGGTCTGCCGACAACGCCTGATAACGCGCCGCTAAAGCCGAACCACCCAAATTCGACAACTGCTCGGCGTGTGCTTTTACTGACAAACCGTACTGCTGCGCCGCTTGAAACACCCGCTCGCACTGTGTAATGGAAAAACCAATGCCTTCACAGAACACGTCCACCGCATCGGCCAAGCCTTCGGCGGCAGCGCGCGGAATCATCTCGTTGCAGATCAGCTCAATGTAGGCATCCGCCTGACCGGCAAATTCCGGTGGCAAAGCGTGCGCGCCCAACAGCGTGGTACGGATATGAATGGGGTTTTGCTCGGCCAAGCGGCGCGCCACGCGCAGCATTTTCAGTTCATCGTGCACGGTTAAACCATAGCCCGATTTAATTTCTATGGTGGTGACGCCGTCGGCCATCAAAGCTTCAAGCCGTGCCTGTGCGCTCACTAACAATTCGTCTGCACTGGCCGCGCGTGTCGCCTTAACCGTACTGAGAATACCGCCGCCGTTTGCGGCGATTTCGGCATAACTTACGCCGTCCAAGCGCTGCGCAAATTCATCTGCCCGGTCGCCACCGAACACCAAATGCGTATGGCAGTCGATCAAGCCTGGCGTCATCACCCCGCCGGACCCCACCACTTCAGCTTTCGCTTGGTGCTCCGAAGGCAGATCCGACATCGGCCCGACCCAAGCAATTCGCTCGCCTTCCACCACCACTGCCATCGGCTGGGCGTGGATCTGTACCCCGTCGAACAGGGTCAGGCTCGTCCATAGGCGTAGTGGATTGGTGGTTGCTTGCATCGCTGGCACTCACTGGATGATCATTTGTATATACAATTGATCATCCAATGCGTTAAGTCAAGTGTGTGCTACTAAATGCGTGTAAAGTGATAAGGACAAAAACAAGAAGTGAACGGGAGGACAACAACGATTTCTGGTATTGATGAAAATTCTATATCTCGCAACAGCGGCGATCAGTAAATCGCACTTTTCAGAGAAATTAAAAGGATTTCAGCATGACTTACATCCGCATCATATGCCTAACGCTCGCCACGATTCGCTCAACTAGAACAACGCATTAATGCCCGAACACCGACCAGCCCGTTTCCTGCACCAGCATTTCGAGCGCACGGGTGCCCAGCAAACTGTTACCGATGCTGTCCAGACCCGGCGACCACACCGCAATAGAAGCCTTACCGGGCGCAATAGCCAGAATACCGCCACCCACGCCGCTTTTGCCAGGCAGGCCGACGCGGTAAGCGAATTCCCCCGAGCCGTCGTAATGCCCGCACATCATCATCAACGAATTGATCCGCCGGGCGCGCTGGGCCGACACCACTCGCGAACCGATTGATTGGTTCACCCCGTCGGACACCAAAAACAGCCCTGCTTGCGCCAATTGCACGCAACTCATGGCCAACGCACATTGGTGAAAATAGGTACCGATCACCTTATCCACATCGTGCTGTAAACGTCCGAAAGCTTTCATAAAATGGGCCAAGGAGGCATTTCGGTGTTTGTGTTCTAGCTCGGATGCAGCCACCTCATGGTCAAAGCAAATGCTCGCATCGTTCGCCAAATAGCGCACAAAGTTCAGCATTTCCGCCAAGACTTCCTTAGGCTCGTGCCCCATCATAATAGCGTCTACCACCGCGATGGCCCCCGCATTAATGAACGGGTTACGTGGCTTGCCGGATTCATGCTCCAACTGCACGATGGAATTGAACGGATCGCCCGATGGTTCCCGGCCGACGTACTGCCATAAAGCATCACCCCGCTTACCCAGCGCCAGTGTCAGTGCAAACACCTTGGAAATACTCTGAATCGAAAAGGGTTCATAGGCATCCCCCGCCGTGAACACTTGGCCATCGGGTAACGCTACGGCGATGCCGAAATGCTTAGCGCTGACGTGCGCTAATTGAGGAATGTAATCCGCCACACGACCACGTTCCTTCGTTTGCGCCATGGTATTGGCAATCTCATTGAGTAGGTTCTGCATGATGAGCTTTTAGGGTCACTGGGTTGTTGTTATAGGCGTGCAGTGTAACGCGCGGCGCAACGTCGTTCACCCGGCAATTGCAGCGGCATGATGAGGAACCCGTCTGGACGGGTTCCTCATGGTTGTTCTTATAACTTCTAGGACTTCAGCGAACGCGGCAGCTCACCCGACTGCCACAGCCCGATGCCAAAACCATCCGGGTCGAGGAAATCCGCGCTCCAACCGCCAGGCGCCTCTGACACCGGGGTCACTATGGTGACACCGGCTGCTGCCAATTCGGCAACGATGTCGTCGATTCCGCCGTCATCGACTTCAAACACGATGGCCGGCGTATCACCGCGCACGCCGTCCATCTCGAAAAATATCAGGTCGAGGCCATTCTCCAAATGCCCTTGCAGCCAAAAGGGCTCAGCACCCTCCATCCGCTCTAGGCCAAGATCAAAGGTTTCGTTGTAGAATTTTTCCGTGCGAAGAATATCGCTGACGTAATAAACGATGCTGGCACTCTTGGGTTTGAAACTCATAGGTTACTCCTTTCTGGTTTATTCACCTTCTAGTTGCCGCCGAGTTCCCTTTTGTGAGCCACTGATAACAAAAAGATGTCCATCAGGATCATGACTGGCCAGAACTCCGCCCCGTTGCGACAGTTTAGACGACAAAGCGCCACGAAGGCGGCCATACGCTACGCCTAGAACTAGCCCTGGCAATTCAGCAGGCATGGCTATGCCTTCTTTGAGTATACGGCGTTTTAGCGCCAGGATACGCTGGCGAAGTGCAGCATCGGTCAGGTTGAGCAAATAAGCTATCTCCCGCCGGTTGTGACCGGATAAAGCCAAAGCGGCGACGGCCTTGAGTGGCGACGTCAGGGTTTCCAGTAGCCCAGCAAGCTCATGGCGTTCATCGGTAAAGGCTTCTTCTTGTGTCATCAGCCATTGGCTTTCGCGGCCCTCCCTGCGAACGGAGCCACGCCGTGCCATACGCGCTTTGTTCTTTACCGTGCCGACCAGCCACTTTCTGGTTTCAATGGCTTCAAAGTCCGTATGGCCAGACAGGAAAGCCGCTAGAAGAGCGTCTTGTACAACGTCTTCCGCTTCACCCGCATCCTGTGTGATGCGCTGTGCGACAGCACACAACTGAGTATATTGGCTTGGGCGCATTAGTCTCACCCTCGCCGCACAGCAGAACGCAATTTATAGCGCGTGCCGGGGTGCATTAGCCGTGCGTAGCTGATCAGGTGATCGTCTGACCACGTACGTCGAGTCATTTGTAGGCAGGGTTCTTGCGCTGCTATGCCCAGCCATTCGGCGGCACGCGCATCAGGCAATACGGCCTCAACAATGTGCTCTAAATCGGTGATGGGACAACTGGCCACCAGCACTTCGTTGGGGGTGTGTTTTGAGAAGTCGGTGGTTAAATAGTTCGGCACCCAACGGGGGTTAACGAAACGCTCTTCCAGCTGCACCGGTACGCCGTTTTCTTCGTGCAGCAATATAGTGTGGAATACCTCCGCACCAAGGCGAACACTCAAGCGCAATGCCGTTTCGTCGTCTGCCGGAACGGCCTCGCATACCAACACCTGGTTGCTGTAAACGTGCTGTCGTTGGCGCACTTCTTCGGCAATGTTGGTCACTTCCAACAAAGGCGATTCGGCTTTCTGGTCGGTCACAAAGGTGCCCAAACCGGCTTGGCGAGTCAGACGTCCTTCTTGCACCAAATCACGGATGGCTTTGTTGGCCGTCATCCGGCTGACGTCAAATTGCTTCGCCAACTGTTCTTCGGGCGGAATCTGATGATGCGGCGCGTACTCGCCGGATTCAATGCGTTCGAGCAGGTATTGTTTAATGACTTGATAGCGCGGGGTAGCCACGGCAACTCTCTCTTAAGGCGTCTGAGCGAAAGTATATACAATTGGGGCGACTACGTTGACTCATTACCACCAAATAACAAATGCGCGATGTGCACCTTTCGTTTCAGGAGCAAAAAACCCTACTTTAGTATCTGGTTGCCGCTCACTCTGCGCACTATTCTGTGCGCATGGTTTTCAGGAAGGCATTCGAGGGTTAACAACATGACGGTATTGGTCGTAGGTGCCACTGGCGCCACCGGGCGGTTATTGGTACAAGAATTACTGCGCCGAGGCGAGCCGGTTCGGGCGATCGTGCGTAGCCCCGATGGCCTGCCCGAGTCGATTAAGCAGCATGATGAATTGACGCTGATTCAGGGCAACGTGCTGGATTTCAGCGCCACCGAGTTAGCGCAGCACGTTCAAGGTTGTCGAGCAGTGGCATCTTGTCTCGGTCACAACCTCACATTGAAGGGTATCTATGGCGCCCCGCGTCGGCTGGTCACTGATGCCACATCGCGGTTGTGCCAAGCCATAGTCGCCAATGCCTCAGACGCACCTACGCGTTTTGTGTTGATGAATACGGCGGGCAATCAGAACCGTGACCGGCAAGAGCCCATATCTTTTCGCGAACACTGCCTGATTGGCCTGATTCGTTGCCTGCTGCCACCCCATGTCGACAACGAACAGGCATCAGACGTATTGCGCACGCTAAATAGCAGTTTGATTCAATGGGCAGCAGTCCGGCCCGACACGCTGATCGATCAAGACACCGTTACGGACTATGACTTACACCCCGCCCCTACCCGAAGCGCCTTGTTCAACCCCGGTAAAACCAGCCGCATTAATGTCGCTCATTTTATGGCCGAGCTGATTACGCAGGATGTTATGTGGCAGCAATGGCAGGGCAAGATGCCGGTGATTTACAACGCTTCCATCAACTAACGCGTCTACCAATCAACGCATTGCTCTTCTGCTTCAAGAGCGTCTGTGTCGCCGCGCTTCTCGGTTGGTGGTAGAATCGCGCCCCATTACGAATTCGATCTGCGGAAGCCACTATGAACATCAGAGAATTACTCGCCGAGCGCACCCGCACGGCAATGCAACAGGTTGGTATTCCGGCCGACACCAACCCGGCGGTTACCCAGAGCACCCGCCCTGAGTTTGGCGATTATCAGATCAACGGTGCGATGGCGGCCGCCAAGGCGCTGAAAAAGAACCCACGCGAACTCGCACAGCAGATCATCGACGCGTTGGACCTCAACGACGTTGCCGCCAGTACCGAGATCGCAGGCCCCGGCTTCATCAATGTGAAGCTCAAGCCGGAATGGCTGGCCGAGCAACTGATGCTTGCGGCGAGTGATGTGCGTTTGGGTGTCAGCCGCAACACCACGCCCAATACTGTGGTGGTGGATTATTCCGCACCCAACTTGGCAAAAGAGATGCACGTGGGCCACCTGCGCTCCACCATCATCGGTGATGCAGTCGCGCGTTCGTTGGAGTTCTGGGGCGACAACGTCATTCGTCACAATCACATCGGCGACTGGGGTACCCAGTTCGGTATGCTGATTGCGCACCTGGAAGACCAACTGGCCGCGGGTGTCGACTTGGAAGGCGTGGCCTTGGCCGATTTGGAAGACTTCTATCGCGCCGCGAAAAAGCACTTTGATGACGACGAAGCCTTTGCCGACAAATCGCGCAACTATGTTGTACGCCTGCAGAGCGGCGACGCGCACGTTTTGAAGCTGTGGCAGCTGTTCATTAACGCCTCGGTGAAGCACAGCGAAGAGGTGTACGAGAAGCTGAACGTCAGTCTGACCCGCGCCGATTTGCGCGGCGAAAGCGCCTACAACGACATGTTACCGGGCGTTATTAAACGCCTGCAAGAGCAAAACTTGGCCGAAGAAAGCGACGGCGCGCAAGTGGTGTTTTTGCACGAACTGGCCGACAAGGACGACAACCCATCAGTGTTCATCGTGCAAAAGCGCGGCGGTGGCTTCCTGTATTCCACCACCGACCTTGCGGCGTGCGAGTACCGCAGCGTAACGCTGGGGGCCGACCGCATCATCATCTTCACCGATGCCCGCCAAGGCTTACACTTCAAGCAAGTAGAACTGGTGGCACGCAAAGCCGGTTTCCTCCGTGAGGACAGCACCTACGAGCATTGCCCGTTCGGCACCATGATGGGCAGCGACGGTAAACCGTTCAAAACCCGCACCGGCGGCACGGTGAAGCTGTCGGAATTGCTGGATGAAGCCGTGACCCGAGCGCGTAACGTCATCGCTGAGAAAACCAGCGAGTTGACAGCGGACGAGATCGATGAAGTGGCCCGCAAAGTAGGCATTGGCGCAGTTAAATTTGCTGACTTGTCGAAGCACCGCACCAGCGACTACGTGTTCAACTGGGACGCCATGCTGAGCTTTGAGGGTGCTACCGCACCGTATCTGCAATACGCCTACACGCGGATTCGCAGTATTGTGCGCCGTGCTGAGCTGATGGAAGACTTCAGCGCGCCCATCGTGATCAACGAAGACGCAGAAAAAGCCCTTGCCTTGGCCGTGCTGCGCTTTGAAGAAGCGCTGGACCAAGTGATGCGCGAAGCCACGCCGCATGTGTTGTGCGGTTATCTGTATGACTTAGCCAGCCGGTTTATGTCGTTCTACGAAGCCTGCCCGATTTTAAAAGACGGCATCGCACCCGAAGTGCGCGCCAGCCGCTTAATGCAGTCTATGGTGGTGGCTCGTTTGATGAAGCAAGGCTTGGATTTGCTAGGCATTGAAGTGATGGAGCGGATGTAACTTTCTCGACCTGCTTGGTGTCTGCGTTGGGCTTTCGGGGTATGCCTCCGGCGCTCCACGGCAGGCCGGGAGTCGCGCCTTGAGGCATACGCCCTACGACCCTAGCCCAAACCGCGTCGCTCGATATAGGGCGGAAGAGCGCAGCGTTACATCCATGGATGGATGGTATGCGGGCAACGCAGGACGCAGTTGCCCGTCATCCGCCACACGACGGTTTGTTTACAGCCGCACTTCTATACCACGGCTGGCCATATGGGCTTTGGCTTGCGGCACGGTAAATTCACCGAAGTGAAAGATACTGGCCGCCAACACCGCATCGGCGTGGCCTTGTAGAACGCCTTCGGCGAGGTGGTCCAGGTTGCCCACACCACCGGACGCAATCACCGGCACATGCACGGCATCGGACACGGTGCGCGTCAGCGCTAAATCAAACCCGCTTTTTACGCCATCACGGTCCATGCTGGTCAACAGGATTTCACCTGCGCCGTATTCTTCCATTTTCACTGCCCATTCTACCGCGTCGATACCCGTCGGTTTGCGGCCGCCATGGGTGAATATTTCCCACTTGCCTTCGCCGGTTTGCTTGGCATCAATGGCCACCACAATGCACTGTGCGCCAAAGCGTTCGGACGCGGCACGCACAAAGTCGGGGTTTGATACGGCGGCCGAGTTGATGGACACCTTGTCGGCACCGGCGTTCAGCATGGCGCGAATGTCGTCCGCCGTGCGGATACCGCCGCCGACGGTTAGGGGAATAAATACCTGTCCGGCCACGGACGATACCGTTTCCAGCATGGTGCCACGCCCTTCGTGGGTGGCGGAGATGTCGAGAATGGTGATTTCGTCGGCGCCTTGCTCGTTGTAGCGGCGTGAGACTTCAACCGGATCTCCGGCGTCGCGGATACCCACAAAGTTGACGCCCTTCACCACACGGCCTTTGTCGACATCAAGACACGGGATAATGCGTTTCGCCAGTGCCATGGATTACTGCCCCTGTTGGTCGAGGTAGGCTTGGGCTTCTTGCAGGTCCAGCGTGCCTTCGTAAATGGCACGGCCAGTAATGGCGCCTAAGATGCCTTGGTCGGCGGTTTCAGCCAAGCGCTGCACGTCGTCCATATTGGTGACGCCACCCGACGCAATGACGGGAATGCCGCCCACGCGCGCGAGTTCCAGCGTGGCTTCCCAGTTTACCCCTTGCATCATGCCGTCGCGGGCGATGTCGGTGTACACAATGCTGCTGACGCCGTCGGCGGCAAACTGAGCGGCCAGGTCAGTGGCTTTCACGGTGGACACGTCGGCCCAGCCATCGGTAGCAACCATGCCGTCTTTGGCGTCGATGCCGACAATGATATGGCCCGGAAACGCTTTGCAGGCTTCGGCGACGAACGCGGGGTCTTGTACTGCCTTGGTGCCGATGATGCAGTAGGTCACGCCCGCATCGAGGTAGAACTCAATGGTTTTCAAATCGCGGATACCACCACCAATCTGCACCGGTAAATCTGTGTGCTCGCTGGCAATGGCGCGCACGATGTCGCCGTTAACCGGGGTGCCTGCAAAGGCGCCGTTCAAGTCAACCAGATGCAGGCGGCGGCAACCTTGCGCGCGCCACTGTGCGGCCATGGCCACGGGGTCATCACTGAATACGGTGGAGTCGTCCATGCGCCCTTGGCGCAAACGCACGCATTGGCCGTCTTTAAGGTCTATGGCGGGAATGATCAGCATGTTGTGCTCCGTAAAATGCGGTTCGGCTAGGCGTCAGGGTTGG
This sequence comes from Natronospirillum sp., assembly GCA_049115955.1. Classification (GTDB taxonomy): domain Bacteria; phylum Pseudomonadota; class Gammaproteobacteria; order Pseudomonadales; family Natronospirillaceae; genus Salinispirillum. The sequence goes on along the minus strand of JAGDZJ010000015.1, from coordinate 163,496 downwards.
CCCGACCAGCGTGTGAAATTGCGTAACAGTTGTAGGCCGGCGTCGCTGCTCTTTTCCGGGTGAAACTGTGTGGCGAACATGTTGTCGCGCGCGATCGCGGCAGCAAAGGGCGTTTGATAGGTACACAGGCCCGCCACCTGGCTCTCGGGGTGCGGGTCGGCGTAGAAACTGTGCACAAAGTAAAAGCGGCTGTCGTCGGCGATGCCGTGCCACAAGGGGTGGTCCAAGGTTTGTTGCACTTGGTTCCAGCCCATGTGCGGTACTTTCATCGCCAGACCTTGAGCGTCCACTTGGTCCAACGCGAAACGTTTCACTTGGCCGGGAAACACCCCGAGGGTATCGACGCCTTGATTCTCCGCGCTGTGTTCGAGCAGCGCCTGCATGCCCACGCACACGCCCAAAAAGGGGCGGTCGTGACACACGGCGTGCACTAAGTCCGCCACGCCCGTATCGCGCATGGCTTGCATGCAATCGCGGATCGCTCCAACGCCGGGCAGTAACACCCGGTCGGCATTACGGACGATTTCAGCGTCGTGGGTGACGACTATTTTTTGGTCGGGCGCGACAAATTCCAACGCCTTGGCAACGGAATGGAGGTTTCCCATTCCATAGTCAATGACAGCAATTACAGACATTGCAGATTATCCTTAGAGCACACCTTTGGTAGACGGCATTTGATCCGCCATGCGAGGGTCGGGTGTTGTCGCCATGCGTAAAGCGCGACCGAAGGCTTTAAACACCGTTTCGATCTGGTGATGGCTGTTGATGCCTTTCAGGTTGTCGATGTGCAAGGTGACCAAGGCGTGATTAACGAACCCTTGGAAAAATTCACGGAACAGGTCAACATCGAATCCGCCGACGCTGGCGCGGGTGAAGTCGATGTTGTAGTCCAAACCGGGGCGACCGGAAAAGTCGAGCACTACGCGCGACAACGCTTCGTCCAACGGCACGTACGAATGCCCGTAACGTTGAATACCTTTCTTGTCGCCAATGGCTTTGGCTACGGCCATGCCCAGTGTGATGCCGACGTCTTCGGCACTGTGGTGGTCGTCGATGTGGGTGTCACCATGGCATGTGATATCGAGGTCGATCAGGCCGTGGCGCGCGATCTGATCCAGCATATGATCCATAAAGGGCATGCCTGAATTCAGCTTTGCAGTGCCAGTGCCATCCAAATTAATGCTGACCTGAACCTGTGTTTCGGTGGTATTCCGCTCAATCTGGGCGGTACGAGCCATGATGTGACGCTCCTAGTAATACGCGGGCAGCAAATGAAAAAGAAATTTGCCATACTTAAGGAACAAAATTATAACGTACTCTGTCGCTCAGGCTAAGCCCTGAGGTGGAGTGGAGTGACAAATTCTTTTAATAAGGTAGCAAAATATGCCTGTGACGGTAGAACAGCTAAGTCTCGACAACCCGGAGCACTATTCCGACTTGGTGAAAATCTACGCCGACAGCCCCGGCTGGATGGTGCGCGACTTGTCGGGCGAAGAATTTGTAGAGCAATGGATGCGCCCGTGTGAGCAGGTATGGGGTGCTTGGTTCAACGGACGAATTCTAGGCTCGGTAGGTATCAAACCTACTGATGACGGCTTGCAAGTCATTGGCCTCGGTGTGCGCAAGACCACACGGCGCCGTGGCGTGGCGTTTCGTATGATGGAATTGGTATTGCAAGAAGTCGCTCGCCCGGTGTACATCGATACCCGTCAGCAACCGACGACCGACGGCTTGTTCGACAAACTCGGCTTTAAGAAGGGCGAGCCCGAAGCGCGCGATAACGCGACTTGGGTGCGTTGGGTTAAGCAATAGACTTGCATGGCGGATGACCTTAAGCTAGTCGGCAAGGGCTTTCGGGGTATGCCGCCAGCGCTCAACGGCGGGCCGGGAATGCGCGCTTTGCGGCATACGCCCTGCGCCCCTGCCTCAGTCAATGTCCATCATCGCGTGTAGGGCAGAAGAGCGCAGCGTCATCCGCCATCAAACTACCGGCAAATACTCCGCGCTGTGGCATGCAGCTCTCAAAATTCGCACCATTCAGGTGCGCAGCATTTCCCCGACTTTCTTTATGCACTATAGTGGTGCATTCCTCGACGTCATTTTGTCGGCTATTCACACCATGAGCGGCGCGATAGCGCCTGTTCGCGTTATTGGTGCAGGCATCGCTACTCTGGCCTGATATTTGCCCTTACCTCCGATGGAGGACCTCATTTTGAGTATCGATCTTTTTAAGTGGATTGTGGATCACCAAGCAACCGCAATGGTGTTGCTGAACGACGATCTGCACATTGATTACATGAACTCGTCCGCAGAGTCGCTGTTTGCGCGCAGCGGCAATCAGGTTCAGGGGCAGCCTTGGCGTGTGCTGTTTGAGCCGCAAGAATCGTTAGAGCTGTTGTTGAATCGGGTGCTGTGCGAAGAGGTGCCGACAACGCAGCGCTCGGAAGTGCTGCTGTTGGTCGCCGATGGCAGCAAGATCACGGTCGATATGACTTTAACGCCGCTGCATGACCAAGGGCGTCGAGCGGTGCTGGTCGAGTTTCTGTCGATGGACCGCATCATCAAAATCAGTCGTGAAGAGTCGTCATTGGCCAAGCAGGAAGCCGCACGGGTGTTGGTGCGTGGGTTGGCGCATGAAGTGAAAAATCCCTTGGGTGGCATTCGTGGTGCCGCCCAGTTGCTCGCCCTTGAGCTGGCGGATCCGGCTTTTGATGAGTACACCCAAGTCATCATTGAAGAGGCTGATCGTCTGCGTAATTTGGTTGATCGCATTCTTGGGTCGAATAAGTTACCCCGCCTACGCCCCACAAATGTGCACGAAGTGACTGAGCGCGTACTCAGCTTGATGCGTGCCGAGGCAGGGGGCAGTGTTTCTTTTATCCGCGATTACGACCCCAGCCTCCCAGAGTTCATTGGTGACTCCGAGCAGTTGATTCAAGCGGTGCTGAACATCGTGCGCAATGGTATGGAGGCGTTGCAATCGCAGGGTGATGGCAATCCAGACAAACAGATGACGCTGCTGACCAGGGCGTTACGTCAATTCACCATTGGCCAAAAACGCCATCGTTTGGTCCTGCGTCTGGTAATTGAGGATAACGGCCCAGGTATTGCAGAGGAGCTGATGGAAAACGTGTTCTACCCCATGGTGAGTGGGCGTGCGCAGGGTACTGGCCTTGGCTTGTCAATCGCGCAGCAAATTGTCACACAGCACGGTGGGGTCATTGATTGTGAAAGTGAGCCGGGGTGTACCCGCTTCAGCGTGTATCTACCGCTGACCAGTGAATCCGACCCGCGGACAGAGGCCAAATGAACAGGAGTGATGGGATGAATAACGGGGAAACAGTCTGGGTCGTGGACGATGATCGCTCCATTCGGTGGGTACTAGAGAAGGCGGTAGAAAAAGAAGGCTGGGCCTGCCAAGCATTCAGTGACGGCGAGAGCTTGTTGCAGCGGTTGCAGCGTGACAAGCCTACGGTGATCGTCAGTGACGTGCGTATGGAAGGCATGGACGGACTGGAGCTGATGCGTGAAATACACGGCAAATACCCAGAGGTGCCGGTGATCATCATGACGGCGCATTCCGACCTCGACAGCGCGGTGGCCTCTTTTCAGGGCGGGGCGTTTGAATACCTACCGAAACCGTTCGACATTACTGAAGCCATTGATTTGGTCAAGCGTGCGATGGAGCATGCGCGTGAGCAGTCGATGGACATAGCGGAACCAGAGCGCCAAGCAGCGCAGGAAATTATCGGCGAAGCGCCGGCCATGCAAGAGGTCTTTCGCGCCATTGGTCGTTTGTCGCACTCGAATATTACGGTACTGATCAATGGGGAGTCGGGCACCGGTAAAGAGCTGGTGGCGCAAGCGCTGCACCGCCACAGTCCGCGTCGTGACAAGCCGTTTATTGCGTTGAACATGGCGGCCATTCCGCGTGATCTGATTGAATCTGAATTATTCGGGCACGAAAAAGGTGCGTTCACCGGAGCCAGTGGGCAACGACCGGGCCGGTTTGAACAGGCCAATGGCGGTACGCTGTTTTTAGACGAAATAGGCGACATGCCGTCGGAAACACAGACCCGTTTGTTGCGCGTGTTAGCAGACAGTGAGTTTTATCGCGTTGGCGGGCATACGGCCATTAAGGTCGATGTACGTATCATCGCCGCGACGCACCAAAACCTCGAAGGCTTGGTGAAGGAAGGGCGGTTCCGCGAAGATTTATTCCATCGTCTGAACGTCATCCGTATACATATTCCACGCTTGGCCGATCGCCGCGAAGACATTCCACGCTTGCTGAGTTATTTCCTTGGCCGCGCCGCGACCGAGCTGGGTGTAGAAGCCAAGCTGTTGCGCCCGGATACCGTAGAGTTTTTGGCCAGCTTGCCATGGCCCGGTAACGTGCGACAGCTTGAGAACACCTGCCGCTGGATCACCGTGATGGCGTCGGGCCGTGAAGTCTTTATTAATGACTTGCCACCAGAACTCATTGCCGAAGAACAAGTGCAGGAGACGGGTAGCCATTGGGTCGATGGATTGAAATACTGGGCGGATCGTGAGTTGATGCAAGGTCATCAGGGCATACTTGATACGGCGGTGCCCTTGTTCGAGCAGGCGATGATAGACGTCGCTCTGAAGCATACCGCAGGGCGGCGGCGTGACGCAGCCCAGATGTTGGGCTGGGGGCGCAATACGCTGACGCGTAAAATAAAAGAACTGGGCATGGCGACCGATGGTCAGGACGACGACGGCGACGATTGAGTAAAAGCGCCTTCTAGCAAATGCAGCGTAGGTGCTCTCTCTGCTTGCTGGATGGTCAGTCACTGGCCATAATGAGCGTCTTGTGTCCGTCGAAATGAGCCCCCATGAACGCGCCGCTACATCCTTTTCAGCCCGAACGGGTCGAGTCCAGCCACCGCGGTATCTCCGTCCATTTTCCCGGTGATCGTGTGTACGCCAGTATGGATATGGCTGTCTTGCGCCAGGTGCATTTGGTGTTGTGGCGCAATCAGCTCTGTTGGCACTTAGTAAGCGCAGGCAATGAATTGCTCATTCCCTGCGGTATTCCCGGTGAAGTGGGGATGCGGCGCGAGCTGCAGGAGTTGCCGGGGTTTAATACGGATCTGTTTTTTGCCTATATGGACAACAGGGCGGGGCAGGAGCCACCGTTACTGTTGTGGAAGTACTAAACAATAACCCCGCCTTCATTGTAGCCTACCCGCCGTGCTGCTTAATGATGATCGAAATCTGCTCGCGAGCATAGACAGTCCACTTGTTTTCGCCACTGCTGATACGAATGAAGTGCGTGTACACTTGCCGCGCCTTTTTCCAGTAATGCAGATGCTGCAATGAGTAAGCTAGGCCAAAATACCAGTGGTTGTTGGGCTTGTATTTTTTGAGCAGGGCCTGGTAGTTCTCGACCGCTTCATTGTGGCGATGTAGGCGTTGTCTATTGTAGCCCGCCAACCAAAGCAGAGTGGGGTTGCGGGTGAAATCGGGGAGATGTTTTTCTAGGCTCTGCAGACTTTGCTCTGCTTTGCCCTGCTCGCCCAGCAGCCAGCATTGCAGGTAGCGCAGCGGTTTGCTGTCTGGGCTGATGGTGAGGCCCTGCACCAACACTTGCTTGGCTTCGTCCATCTGTCCGTGATCAATCAGGCTGAAAGCGTCTTCGGCTAACTCGCGTTCCATGCTGGAATCCAGTGTGAAATGCTCCAAAGACGGCGTTGGCAGCGGCACCGGGAATTCTTTCGCCTCGATCGCCAGCGCCTTCATCTCTGCCTCGCTCAAGCGAGGCAAGGGCACACCGTGCTCGTCCAACTGCTCTCCGGCACGTTCGCGCTCTGCTAGCATGTCGCGGGCCATGGGCAAGTGCTGGTCACTGACGATGGTGGTCACCAAGGTGGCGTAGCGCAGATACCCTTTGTCCACCAAAATATGGCCAAGCAAACGCTCAGGGCTCTTTGCTTGCAGTTCCAGCGCTTCTTTGAGCTGGGCTGGAGTCACCAACCCCTTTTTTATCAATGTCTTGCCGAGTAACGTTTCCTTCATAATGCCCCTTCTTGGGTTCAGAGCGTGTTTTTCCTTTAACAGCTTCTGAGTCAGTCGTGCGAGAACGCATGTTGGGCTTCTTAGTTGCCTGAGGCCCGAGTCCATGGTATCTACTTTTGTAACAATGTAGAAGAAGTGCCCATGTTTAATCTAGTACTGTTTGAACCAGAGATTCCACCCAACACCGGTAATATTATCCGCTTAGCCGCTAACACGGGCTGTCATCTTCATTTGATAGAGCCTCTCGGCTTTGCCATGGAGGATAGTGCGCTACGCCGCGCGGGCTTGGACTACCATGAGTGGGCGCGGGTGCAAGTGCATGCCAATTACGAGGCGTTTTTGAACACGGCGCAACCGGAGCGCCTGTGGGCGTTGACTACTAAGGGTAAGGCGTCGTTCTTTGATGGTGAGTATCAGACCGGCGATTATTTTATCTTGGGGCCTGAGTCACGCGGCCTTCCAACTGAATTGTTGGCCAGTCTGGAGCCAGAGCAGCGTTGTCGCTTGCCGATGCGGGCCGATTCGCGGAGCTTGAACCTGTCTAATACGGCGGCGATTGTGGTCTATGAAGTGTGGCGGCAGTTGGGATTTCCTGAAGGCGGGTAAGTGGCAAAAAAATGGCGGACTGTTGGTTCGGCGGATGACGCTGCGCTTTTCCACCCTATGAGTTGCGAACAATTAGCATGGTCTGGTGGGTGATGTGATGCAATGTGTCAATCCGCCAACCGGCTGGCCAACTCTACGGCCGCCCGACGCAATAACGGCTGCTGGTTAAACCAATGCATGCCGCGATTGCGCAACCAATGGATGGCATGGTGGTCGGCGGCGAACAAATGCTGTAGGCCTTCCATGCCTGCCATGGTCAGCAGGTTGTCCACCTTACGCCGACGCTGGTAACGGCGCAGCAGCAACGTTTCTTCTAATGGAATATGATGGGTGGCCGCATGGGTCAATTCGTCCACCATGGCTTGCGCATCCAGTAAGCCGATATTTGCGCCTTGCCCTGCCAGCGGATGGATGCTGTGCGCGGCGTCGCCGACCAAGGCTGCGCCCGGTAAAATGTAATGCGTCGCGTGGCGTTGGTACAACGGAAAGCTGCGCACGCTGCTGGCCATCGTAACGGCGCCCAGTTCGTCGCGTAGACCGCGTGTCAGCGCAATTGCTTGTTGCTCGGGCGTGGCTTGAATGAAACGCTCTGCTTCTTCTGGCACCAGTGACCAAACAATAGACGATGTATGCTCGGTAGCCAGTGGTAAAAACGCCAAAGGGCCATGACGGTGAAACGCCTGGCGGGCAACTCGCTGATGCGTTTTTTCGTGGGTAACCGTGGCGACCACGGCATGATGCAGGTAGTCCCACTCGCGGGTTTTAAAACCCAAGGCGCTGCGTAACGGCGACATCGCACCGTCGGCAATTAATAACAAGCGGGTGCAGAGTGTGCTGTGGTCGGCAAAGCGCACGCGCCACTGTCTGTTTTCATCGTACTGAGCATCCACTACGGGCTGGCCGAGCTGCCTGTTCAGTTCTGGCCATTGGCTCAGTTGGTGCCACAGCGCGCGTTCGATGGTACGGTTCTCAATGATGTGACCAAGATGATCCAACTGAGCATCGTCACGCGACAGAGTTACAGCATCGCCACCGTCGGCATCCCACACCTGCATTTGGTCATAACGCCCAAGTCGGCTGGGGTGCATGGTTTGCCAAGCGCCCAGTGCTTTTAGCCAGTGTTCACTGCCGAGTGAAAGAGCGCTGACACGTTGGTCGAAATCACTGTCATGGGCAAGTCCCGGCACGGGGATGTCGTCGGGGATCCGACCGTCTGCAATGGTAACGCGCCATGGCAGGTTTTTCAGGCCAAGACACAGTGCAGCGCCGATCATGCCGCCGCCAACGATAAGAATATCAGTGTCGGCGTCTGCTTTGCTTTTAGCGTTAGGTGTGGATTTAGAGCGGGATCGCTGTGTCATTGTGTGTACCCCATGGCGTACTGCGTTAAACAGCGCTTCAGCGTCGGTGCCATGTCCAGCGCGCTAAGGCTTAGCCCGCGTGCATGCGCTGCGGCGGCTTGCGGGTAGGCAAATAAACTGACGAGACCGTGGCACGCCAGTGCTACCTGCTGCTGATCCCATTGGTTGCTGGCTTGCCAGATTTGTAAGTGCCGAATGTCGCCCGGGTCGTTGCTGGTGGCTAGTGCCTCAGCTAATGTCATCAGGCTGCGCAGGTGCAGATTAAAGCCTTGCCCTGCGACCGGATGAAGGCTAAGTGCACTGTTGCCAATTAACGCCAAGCGATGCCGTACTTGCTCTCGGCTTTGCCGCCAATGCAGTGGATAATGCGCGCGGGCAGAAATGGCCGCGATGGCCCCCTGGTCGTGCCCAAAGCAGTGCAATAACTGCGCTTTCCAAGCGGCATCGTCCCAGTCTAGATGTTCTGCTAAGGTCTCGGTCGGGACAGTCCACACCACCGTTTGTCGTCGTCCGGCCAAGGGTAATAAAGCGCGCGGGCCTGTCGACGTGAACCGTTCGTAGGCGCGTCCTCCGGCGGGTTTTTCGCGCTCCAAATTAAACACAATCGCCGTTTGGCCATAATCGTGGTGCTTTTGCGTGATGCCCAACTGCTTGGCCAGCCCGGAGCGTCCGCCATCCGCCAACACCACCAGTCGGGCGGCCAGCGTAGCGCCGTCGTTGGTGTGTACTTGGGTGTGTTCAGCGGTGGGCGTGAGGCGTTCAACGCCTTGTTGAAATCGGGATTCGGCGCCGGTTTGCTGCACGCGGTGCCACAACGCATGGCCGAGTTGGCGATTGTTCACCACGGCGCCAAAGGCTTCTTCGCTGGTTAGCCGTGTGGTGCCCCAGTAGCCTTGCTGACTGACTTCAATATCATGTAAGGCGCCGAGGTCGGGCGAAAGGTCGGCCAACACGCCCAGTTGGTCAAGTAGCTCTAAGCTGCGTCGACTGAGCGCTGTGCCGCGATCATCAAACCCGGGGCTGGGGCGTTGTCCGTCGGGTTGCTCGGCGCTGTCTAAAACCAGCGTGCGCTGTTGCAAATGCTCAGGCAGAGCCAACAGAAAGGCAAAGCCGACAAGTCCACCGCCGATGATGACGATGTCGCAGGGTTTATTCGCTACAGCCTGTTTCAAAATATCCCCTAAATGGTTTGGTTGCGTCGCTGGCGTTGCAGTGCAGCAGGGTTTTGGGCATGATTGTGTGCACTGGTTTGTGATAATAAGAAAAAACCACTCATAATCCTACCGCCTATCTGCCTGACACATACATAATTACAACGAATCGAAAAACTGGAGTACCACTATGTCTTACACGTGGGGACGTTTGTCGACCCTTATTCTGGGTATCACCTTCGCTGTGCAAGGACAGACATTTCAACGCGACGCGCTGGAAATCTGGATTGGCGGTGACAAAGGCTATGAAGGCTTAGCCGACGTCGGTCGCCGCTTCGAACAGGATACCGGAATCCCTGTGTTTGTGTTGACCCCGGACGACTGGGACGACGAGATGGAAGTGCCTGAACGGTTCGACAAATTCGCCAACACCACCGAAGGACCCGATATCGTGATCTGGCCACACGATCGGTTTGGTGTGTGGATCAATGCGGGTCTCCTGGCTGAAGTGAGGCCGTCTGGTCAGGCGCGTGACAAGATCGCCGACTTTGCGTGGGATGGTGTACAGCACGGCAGCGCTTATTATGGTTATCCCATCGCTACCGAAGCCATCAGCCTGATCTACAACCGCGACTTAGTACCCAACCCGCCGTCCACCTATGAAGAAATCATTGCGCTAGACCGCGAATTGCGTAGCCAAGGCCGTCGTGCACTTGCTATGCATTGGAGCGAAACCTATTTCATGTGGCACATGGTTACTGCCGGTGGTGGTTATTCATGGCGCAATGACGAAGGCAGCTACAGGCTGAACGATGTGGGCTTTAAGCAAGTCGGTGCCGCCAACGGTGTGCGTATGTTGCGTCGTTTGATGGAAGAGGGCGTTATTCAGCCGGAAGACGACTACAGCAGCATGCAGGCTCAGTTTGCCAGTGGTGAAGCCGCCATGGTGATCAATGGCCCATGGGGCTGGGGTGACTATCGCGGAGTTAACTTCGCTTTAGCACCGCTGCCCGGCCTGGATGCTCGCACGCCCGGTCCCGGTAAACCGTTCGTTGGCATCTTGGCGGCGGGTATCAATGCGGTCAGCCCAAATCAGCCAGAAGCCGTACGGTTTGTAGAAGACTATCTGCTGTCGGCTGAAGGCCTGCGTACGATCAATGCCGATCGCCCATTGGGTGCCGTGGTATTGAACGAGATGGAAGACGAAGTAAACCAAGACGCTAACCTGCGAGTGACCCTGCAACAAGCCGAGCTGGGCGAGATCATGCCCGGTATTCCAGAAATTGGTCGGTTTTGGTCGCTGTGGGCCTTTGAGTTGCCGCGTATGGTGAACGGCGAGGTTGATATAGAGCAAAATATGAATCAGATGGCACAGCGCTTGGAGCGGCTGGACGACACCAAAGCATGGCGTCGTTTGCATTACCCGTCCGAATAACGGCTTTTCTCGAGATATAAAAAAGCCCGCAATGAGCGGGCTTTTTTATATGCTGACAACACGGGAGGCGTTGCCAGCAACGTCTGCAAATTAAGCAGAGTAGTACATGTCGAATTCAATTGGGTGAGTCGTCATGCGCAAGCGCTCGATGTCTCCTTCTTTCAATTCGATGTACGCATCGATCATGTCCTTAGTGAATACACCGCCTTGCGTCAGGTATTCGTGGTCATCTTTCAATGCTTGCAGCGCTTCGTCCAAAGAACCAGCAACCGTTGGGATTGCCAATGCTTCTTCTGCTGGCAGGTCGTACAGATCCTTATCAGCCGCATCGCCAGGGTGAATTTTGTTCTTCACGCCGTCCAGACCAGCCATCAACAGGGCAGCGAATGCCAAGTATGGGTTAGCCACTGGGTCAGGGAAACGTGTTTCAATACGCTTGGCTTTCGGTGAAGCCACGTAAGGAATACGGATCGACGCAGAGCGGTTACGCGCTGAGTAAGCCAGCATAACAGGTGCTTCAAAACCAGGAACCAAACGCTTGTAAGAGTTGGTCGCTGGGTTAGTGAAGGCGTTCAAAGAACGAGCGTGCTTGATGATACCGCCAATGTAGAACAGGGCAGTTTCAGACAAGCCAGCGTACTGGTCGCCCGCAAACTGGTTTACGCCGTCTTTCCAGAAAGACTGGTGAACGTGCATACCAGAACCGTTGTCACCAACGATTGGCTTAGGCATAAACGTAGCGGTTTTTCCGTAAGCGTGTGCCACGTTGTGTACGCAGTATTTCAATACCTGTACTTCGTCTGCTTTCTTCACCAGCGTGTTGAACTTAACGCCGATTTCACACTGACCAGCGTTGGCCACTTCGTGGTGGTGAACTTCTACGTCCAAGCCCATTGCTTCCATCGCGTCGCACATGGCTGAACGGATGTCGTGCAGGCTGTCGATCGGTGGTACTGGGAAGTAACCGCCTTTAACGCGCGGACGGTGACCCAAGTTGCCGCCTTCGAACTGGTCGTTAGTAGACCAAGCAGCTTCTTCAGATTTGATCTTGTAGCTGCAACCGGCCATGTTGATGTCCCAAGTCACACCGTCGAAGATGAAGAACTCAGGCTCAGGGCCAAAGAAGGCAACGTCGCCCAAACCTGTTGAGTTCAGATAAGCTTCTGCGCGCTTGGCAACAGAACGCGGGTCGCGCTCGTAGCCTTGCATGGTAGAAGGCTCAACGATGTCGCAACGTACGATAACCGTTGAGTCTTCAGTGAAGGGGTCCATGACGGATGCGCTGTCATCAGGCATCAAGATCATGTCGGATTCGTTAATGCCTTTCCAACCAGAGATTGAAGAACCATCAAACATCTGGCCGTTTTCGAAAAACTCTTCGTCGACGTAGCGAGCAGGAATGGTCACGTGCTGCTCTTTACCTTTAGTGTCGGTGAAGCGCAGGTCTACCCACTTGGCTTCATTATCTTTAATCAGCTTCAGAGTATGCTCTGACATATCTAGACTCTCCGAGTTTGCGATCCATGCGGATCAAAAATGGTTGTTAATTAGTTGCTGCAGTGTAGAACAACTGTGCACGCCTTGTGAGCATAAAAAGCAAAGCCCGTGCCAGTTGTTGAAGTGCCGTATTTTGGGGCTTCTAGGGCAATGCTGGTGCGCAGCACGGGTGGCTTTGCACTTTATGGGTGCGCTAATGCACCTAAATAGTGCATGTTGGCTTTGCTGTGCTAGGAACTGGTGCAGCGGCATTCAGGGTACAGCAAAGGTTCCCTTCTGTGTGCTGTAATTTCTAAGGCGAGATGTGCCTGAGTTTTGTACAACGCTGCCCTGTCCGTTGTCCGGCTTTTTCGGTATAATGCGCGCCCTTTTTACAGGGTCGCCGGCGTGCCAGAAAGGAACTGTAACGCAAGACTGCCACAGACCTCTAACGTGCGTTGAGCCGATCATGAAGTTTATAGTAAAGCTGTTCCCCGAAATCATCATCAAGTCGCGCCCCGTGCGGCTGCAACAATTGAAGCGCCTGAAAACCAACATGCGCATCATATTGAAGGCCATACACCCCTCCGTTCGGGTGGGTGGTAATTGGGATGTGCTGGAAGTTGATGCCGGGTCCGACTGCCCCACAGCAAAGGCTATTGAGCTGAGCGACGCCCTGACGCGGATTCCCGGTATCGCCAATTTCACCGAGGCCAAAGAGTTTCCGCTGGGCGATTTCGACACCATTGCCGAGCAAACGTTGGCTGCGGTGGGGAATGACCTAGACGGCAAAACCTTTCGTGTGCGCGTGAAACGCAGCGGTAATCATGACTTCCGTTCGGTGGACCTGGAGCGTCATGTCGGTGGCGTACTCAATGAACAGACGGCGGCGGCGGGTGTGAACCTGAAAGAACCCGATATCTCGGTAACCTTAGAAGTACGTAAAGACCGCCTCTTCATTGTCAGCAATCGCCGCGAAGGCATGGGCGGTTACCCACTGGGTACGCAAGAGTACGTTGCCACACTGATTTCCGGCGGGTACGACTCGTCGGTAGCGGCCTGGCAAATGATGCGCCGTGGTTTGTGCACGCACTTTATTTTCTTCAATTTGGGCGGACAAGCACACGAAGATGGCGTAAAAGAAATCGCGCACTTCCTGTGGCACCGTTTTGGTGCATCGCATCCGGTTACCTTTGTGTCGGTGCCCTTTGAACCAGTAGTCGAAGAGATTCTGACGCAAGTGGATAATTCCCACATGGGCGTGGTGCTGAAACGTCAGATGATGCAGGCCGCCGATAAAATCGCCGAGCGTCTGGGCGCTGTTGCATTGGTCACGGGTGAAGCCATTGCGCAGGTGTCGAGCCAAACGCTGATCAATCTGCAAGTCATCGACCGCAGTGTGGATCGGTTGATTCTGCGTCCACTGATTACCAGCGATAAGCAGGTGATCATTGATCAAGCAAAAGCCATTGGCGCGGCCGCCTTTTCTGAAGTTATGCCCGAATACTGCGGGGTGATCAGTCGTCGCCCGACCACCCGCGCGCGCCAGCACATTGTTGAGCACGAAGAGCAGCGCATGAACGAAGAGGTGTTGCAGTGGGCCATCGACAACGCGGTGTTTGAGTCGATACACGACGTAGTGCGTCCGGTATCGGCGCTGACCGAAGTGCCGGTGGGCGATGCGGCCAATACAGACGCCGTGGTGCTCGATGTACGCCATCCGGACGACGTTGAGCGTGCGCCCATCGCTGTGGCAGGGCATGACGTGCAGGTGCTGCCGTTCTATCGTGTGCAAGGTCAGTTTCCGGCGCTTGATCAAGATAAAGAATACTGGTTGTATTGTCCGAAGGGCGTAATGAGCAAGCTGCAAGCGCTGCAATTGCAGGACGCGGGGTACAAAAACGTGCGACTGTGTCCGTCGGACGTTGTGAATTACGTCGGGTCGGGTAGCCGGTAGGCTCTCGTTTATAAAGCACACAAATTAAAAAGGCTCCCTCGGGAGCCTTTTTAATTTACGCGGTTGGTGGATCAATGCGCCGCTTCGGTTTTCTCTTGCTTGGTCTGCTGGTACAGCACGTCGAAGTTAACCGGTGCCAGCATCACGGCAGGGAAGCTGCCTTTAACAACCAGGCTGTCAATGGCTTCACGTGCATAAGGGAACAACAAGCTTGGTACGTAAGCGCCCAGCATCTGGTCCAGCGCAGCCGGTTCAAAACCGCCCGCAGTGACGATGCATGCCTGTTCGATTTCGGCCAAAAACGCCACTTTCTCTTCCAGTTCGGCCGTTACCGTTAAGCGCAGCAGCACTTCAAAAGCGTCTTCACCCAGAGGCGTTGCTTTGGTGTTCAGGTCTACCTTCACTTTGGGCTGCCAAGGTGAACGGTAGATAGCGGGTGAGTTCGGTGCTTCAAAAGAGCTGTTTTTGATGTAGATGCGCTGAATACCGAAACGAGTTTTAGGTGCTTCTGACATAATTCTGTTCTCTTGTCTTATCTAAGTATCAAGTGTGTGAGTGCTTACGTGTCTTTAAATTCGGGACTTCACATGTTCCCGTCAGACAGCATGGCATCGAGTTTTCCGGCGCGCTCTAGGGCGTACAGCTCGTCGCAACCGCCAATGTGTTGCTCGCCGATCCAGATTTGCGGCACGGTGTGGCTACCGGCTTTCGCGGTCATTTCCGCACGCTTAGCGGCGTCCATGTCGACGCCGATCTCGGTGTACGCCACCTGCTTGTGGTCTAGCAGCATCTTAGCGCGGATGCAATAAGGGCAGAAGCGTGTGGTGTACAGGGTCACCGAAGGGGTGGTCATTACGATTTAACTAACGGCATGCTGCTGCTTTGCCATTCCATCAAGCCGCCTTTCATGCGGTAGACTTCAGCAAAACCAGCCTTGCGCAGTTCCGCGCCTGCCGAGCCCGCAGTGGTACCTGTTTGACAAACCACCACGATGGGTTTGCTTTTGTGCTTTTCCAGTTCGCTTAAGCGATCTTTAATCTGCGCTGACGGAATGTTGATGGCGTTCGGTACGTGGCCCTTACGGAAGTCCTCGTTTTTGCGCACATCAAGCACCACAGCATTTTCGTTATTGACCTTAATGGTCACTTCTTGCGGCGTCAGGCCTTTGCCGCCACGGGCGGACTCAGAAATAATCAGCAAAAAGAAAAACGCCAGCCAGGCGCTGGCGAGCATCCAGTTTTCGGAGATAAAAGCAAAAAATTGCATCATACAGGCTGGTTCCGCTCAATCGGTCATAAAAAAGTTTCGCGAGTATAACGCAGAAGGACGGCGTCATCATCCCCCAAATAGCCCCATTCTGCAGAGAGTAGCGCCGCGCAATGCACTCGCTACTCGTTCTCATTGGGGGTACAATTACTGCACAGTGGACCCCGCGGCCACCGGTCAATGCACTCCCATCTATAAAAAATACAAGGCGACTACCAAACCAGTGCGCGCGGGGAATTTGCAAGAGAGCAGAGAAAATAGAGGATATTATGTCGGCGAAAAAAACAGTGGCCTTGTTCATTCTCGATGGTTTCGGCTACAGCGAAACTTCCAAATCGAACGCTATTGAAGCTGCGAACACACCTACGTGGGACTACCTGTGGTCTACCTACCCGAAAACCACCATCAAAACGTCCGGTTTGGCGGTTGGGCTACCAGAAGGCCAAATGGGCAATTCTGAAGTTGGGCACATGAATCTGGGTGCCGGTCGGGTTGTTTATCAGAATTTCACGCGCATCACCAAAGACATTGATGATGGCGACTTTTTCACCAACGAAGCGTTAGTGGGTGCCGTAGAGGCAGCCAAAGCCGCTAACGGCGCCGTACACATTTTGGGCCTAGCCTCGCCCGGCGGCGTGCACAGCCACGACGACCACCTGATCGCTATGATGGAGCTGGCTGCCAAACACGGCGTAGAAGTCTACGTACATGCCTTTTTGGACGGTCGTGACACGCCACCACGCAGCGCTGACGCCACCTTGGTTCGCCTGCAAAAACGCGCCGATGAATTGGGCGTGCGCGGTGTCGCCTCATTGGTGGGTCGTTATTATGCCATGGACCGCGACAATCGTTGGGACCGTGTGCAGAAAGCCTATGACTTGCTAACCCAAGGCACCGCAGACAATGTGGCCAGTACCCCGAGCGACGGTTTGAAAGCTGCCTACGAACAAGACAAAGACGACGAGTTCTGCCCGCCGACGGCCATCGTACCGGCTGGAAAATCCGCCGCCGTGATTAAAGACGGTGACGCCGTGGTGTTTATGAATTTCCGCCCGGATCGCGCCCGCGAACTGACCAATGCGTTCGTGCAGGACGACCTGACCGATATGGTACGTACCGTGCGCCCGGCACTGTCGCGCTTCGTCACGCTGACGGAATACGCCGCCGACATCCCAGCTGTTGTGGCTTACCCGCCGACTGCCTTGACCAATACGTTGGGCGACTATGTATCACAACTGGGCAAAACCCAGTTACGCATCGCTGAAACCGAAAAATACGCGCACGTCACCTTCTTCTTCAGCGGCGGCGAAGAGAAAGAGTACGCGGGTGAAGACCGCATTCTGGTTCCGTCACCCAACGTTGCTACTTATGACCTGAAACCGGAAATGAGCGCGCCCGAAGTGACCGCCAAATTGGTAGAAGCCATTAAGTCTGGTAAGTACGACTTGATCGTCTGTAACTACGCCAACGGCGACATGGTAGGGCATACCGGCAAGTTCGACGCCGCCGTAAAAGCGGTAGAAGCGCTGGATGTTAGCTTGAAAGCCATTACTGAAGCCTTGTTAGAAGTGGACGGCGAATGTTTGATCACCGCCGACCACGGCAACGTCGAACTGATGGTAGACCCGGAAACCGGCGGCGCAGTGACCTCGCACACAATTTTCCCTGTGCCTTTGGTGTACGTGAGCAATCGTGCGGCGGGTAAGCAGTTGAAGGAAGGTGGTCTGAGTGACATCGCCCCGACCTTGCTGACGCTGATGGGTGATGCCATTCCGGCTGAAATGACGGGTAAAAACCTGATTGCGTAAGTGAGGCTTTGGCTTTGCTTTTATAGCTACAAGAAATATAGCTACAAGCGAGCCGCCCTTTTCTGGCATGGAAGAGGGCGGCTTTTTATTGAGTGACTGTTTTCAAAGACACTTAATGAGACGCAGCAGGCGTTGGCTTGCCTGCTTTTTACTGTAGAATGAGTTGGCACTATTTTGGTTCCATTCATCGATCAGTTAAAGAGAGCCCTCGCTTGTTGCAGCGCCACTATTCAGCATTGTCTTTGTTCAAGGTTCTGTCGCGCTTGCGTTATGGCTTTTGGCTGAGCTGTGCTTTGGCAGTGCTGGTGTTGAGTGCCGGTGTTATGGGTCAAGAGGTTTCCACGGCCGATGTGGAGGCGCTGAAGCGAGAAATCACTGCGTTGCAGGAGCGCTTGGGTGCTACACGGGCCGAGCGCACGCGGATGGAGCGCTTGCTAGAAGAAACCGAGCGTGAAATTTCTACGAACCGTCAGCGCTTGTCGCGCATTGAAACCGACCTAGCCAATACCGAACGCGAACTTTCCGGTTTGCGCACGCAATTAGCAACCTTGGACGCCCAACGCAAGGCGCAAGCGACCCGTTTAGAAGCCTTGCTGGTCAGTGTGTACAAGAGTGGCCAGCAAACGCCGTTAAAGGCGTTATTGTCGCCGGAGTCTCTGTCGCACGGGCAGCGGATGATGACCTTTTACCAGTTCTTTAACGCTGCTCAACTGGCAGAGCTGCAAGAATACGAACAGACTCTAGCGGAACTGGCAGAGGTGGATGCAGGCATTGCTGAACGCCAAACGCGCTTGGTGCAGCAGAACCAAACGGTGGTTGAGGAAAATAACCGTTTGATGCGCAGTCGGAATCAACGGCAGCAGGTCGTTGCGCGCTTGACGGAAGAGGCTGCATCACAGCAAGCACAAATCGCGCAGAAAGAAGCGGAGCGTGAAGAGTTGGAGGCCTTGATTCGTGAAGTTGAGGCAGCTATCACACAGATCGAGTTTGGCGCTGATGAATTGCCGTTTGCAGAACGTCGGGGACAGATGAGTGCACCTGTAGAGGGAACCATTAGAATCCGGTATGGTGAGCGCAACAATCAGACGGGTATCGTCTACGATGGCTTATTGTATGAAGCGCGTACCGGTAGTCCAGTAAAAGCCGTGCATTATGGGCGAGTGGTATTTGCTGATTGGTTGCGTGGTTATGGTTTATTGTTGATCTTAGATCACGGGCAGGGCTATCTTAGTTTGTATGGGCGTAACGAATCGTTGATGCGTAACGTCGGCGATTGGGTACGGGCGGGAGAAACGGTCGCTCATGTGGGTGATTCTGGTGGGTTCGAACAGCCCGGACTGTATTTTGAAATTCGCCACAATGGCGCAACGACGAATCCGCAGAACTGGATTCGACGTTAATCAGTATAATAGAGAAGTTGATGGCGTTTGTGGTCGTCAGCGCAGTTAAGGGGCAACACCATGACGATTAAGAAAAGTTCCGCCGTTGGCTACGTGGCCATGCTGGTCGTCGGCTTTGCGCTGGCATTCAGTGCCAGCTCTTGGGCAGACCGGCACTCCGCCACTGCGTCTCGTGGATTACCGGTGGACGAAATGCGTCTGCTGGCGGAAGTGATTGATCGAATCAAGACGGCTTACGTTGACGAAGTTGATGACCGCAAACTGATTGAAGATGCTATTCAGGGCATGCTCAACGGATTAGATCCCCATTCGGATTACTTACCACCCGAAGCTTTCGCCGATCTGCAAGAGTCTACCACCGGCCAGTTCGGTGGTTTAGGCATTGAAGTTACGATGGAAGACGGCTTTGTGCGCGTGGTATCGCCGATTGACGATACGCCCGCTTATCGGGCGGGTATTCAAGCAGGCGATCTGATTACTCGTCTTGATGATACGCCAGTACAGGGGCTGTCGTTGAGCCAAGCGGTTGAAATTATGCGCGGTGAGCCAGGCAGCGAAATTACTCTGACCGTGGTACGCCAAGGGCAGTCAGCACCGTTGGAAATTACCTTGGAACGTGCCGTTATCCGTGTGACATCGGTGCGCAGTCGCATGTTGGAGCCAGGTTTCGGCAGTATCCGTATCTCTTCCTTCCAGCAGAACACCGCGGCTGATGTGGTGCGTGAAATCAATCGCTTGCGTGAAGAAAACGGTGGCGAGCTGAAAGGCTTGGTGCTGGATCTGCGCAACAACCCCGGCGGGCTGTTGAGTGCTTCGGTGGATGTCTCTGATATTTTCTTGCAAGAAAAGTTGGTGGTCTATACCGAAAGCCGCATCCCTAACAACTCGTTCCGCTATCAGTCGCGCCAGCAAACCTTAGCGCCGGACATCAACCTCGTGGTGTTGATTAACGGTGGTTCGGCGTCGGCCAGCGAAATCGTTGCCGGTGCGCTGCAAGATCATCGCCGCGCCATTGTTATGGGTATGCAGAGTTTTGGTAAGGGTTCTGTGCAGACGGTCATGCCGTTGAGCCAAGAACAAACCGCGCTGAAGCTGACGACGGCGCGTTACTTTACGCCTTCAGGCACGTCCATTCAGGGCACCGGTATCGTGCCGGATATTGAAGTGCGCCAAGGGTCGTTCACGGCACAAGACGTCCGTTTCAATCGCGAAAGAGATCTCCAAGGCGCGTTGACTAACGGCCAATTGGATGCGGCGACAGAGACTGACGAGGATACTGAGGACGCGGGCGATACCATGCGTGACGAAGACTTCCAGATGTACGAAGCTCTGAACATGCTGAAAGGTTTGGCGATCCTCAAACCTTGATGATTGAGCAGCAGTGATGAGGCCAGCGTAATGTGGCATCGGTGCGTGGTGGGTTTATTGCTGTGCTGTGGGCTGTCGTTGGTTGCCCAAGCACAGCCTGCGCCTCGCATGGTGATCATCATTGATGATGTGGGCAATAACTATGCTTTAGGACGCGCGGCAGTGGAGCTGCCCGGCAATGTGACCTTTGCTGTGTTGCCCGGTTTAGCCTACAGCAAGCAGTTGGCTAACATGGCCCACGAGCGCGGCAGAGAAGTGATGCTGCACATGCCCATGGCTAATCAAGCACGCTTGCCTTTGGGCCCCATGGGTCTTGAAGCTGAGATGTCTGGAGCGGATTTGCAGCTTACCTTGGCGCAGGCGTTGTCTGATGTGCCTCATGTTCGGGGTATTAACAACCATACCGGTAGTTTGCTTACGGAAAATACGTCAGCCATGTCTGACGTGATGGATTACCTGCATCAACGCCAGCTGTATTTTATCGACTCCCTAACTACACCGAACAGCGTGGCGTATCAAATGGCCCGCCAGCACGGAGTGCCCGCATTGCGGCGCCATGTGTTTTTAGACCATGAACAGACACACGATTTCATTATGGGCCAGTTTGGTCAGGCATTAGCTATTCTTGAACACCACCCCGAAGTCATTGTTATCGGTCATCCCTACCCGGAAACCATTGAGTTTCTCGCTTGGATTCTGCCGTTGTTGCCAGAGGCAGGGATCGATGTGGTATCACCTTCTCAGTTGCTTGCCTTGCGACGAGCCGATATCGCTGCACGCGGCGCACAAGAGGTGCCAGATGGCCAAGATGGACTGGAGCGATAGCCATTGCCATCTCGACTTCCCGGCGTTTGATCAGGATCGTCGGGCGGTGCTTGCTGCTTGTGCCGCGCGTGACGTGCGAACGATTATTGTGCCGGGGGTCCGCGCAGCGCAATGGCGCTCACTGTTTCATTGGCTGAGCGCTGAACAGGATGAGTTAGGTGTGCACGTTTGGGGCGCGGCGGGGTTGCACCCGTACTTTATGGCGCAGCATCAAATGGCGCATTTGACCCAATTAGATGAATTCCTTGCGCAAAACCCTGTGGTCGCCGTCGGAGAGATCGGTTTGGACGGCACCGTGCCGGACATGGCTAATCAGTTGGCGTATCTCGAAGCCCAACTAGAACTGGCACAGCACCATCGCCTGCCGGTCATTCTGCATCAACATCAAGCGCACAATGAGTTGCTGAAAGCCTTGAAGCGTACGCCGCCCGTGGGCGGGGTAGTGCATGCGTTCAGCGGTTCGGTACAAATGGCGCAAGAGTATATTGGGTTAGGTCTGCGTTTAGGTGTCGGGGGCGTTATGACGTATGAGCGCGCCAAACGCACGCGGCAGGCGTTCCAGACCGTGCCGCTATCGGCGCTGTTGCTTGAAACCGACAGCCCTGATATGCCGTTGACGGGCTTTCAAGGGGTACGCAATTCTCCCGTACAGATCCCAGCCGTGTTTCGGGCGCTGTGTCGGCTCCGCGATGAGACAAACACAGATGCTGCCGCGCAACAATTGATGGATAACCTGAAAGCCACTTTTCCAGCCTTGGGTTAACCTAGCCAGAGCACGACTGATCAGTAATCGCGCCGCCAGCGCAGTTCAACCCCACCGAAGGTGCTGCCCGAGCGGGTAAAGGTTTCAACACTCAGGTTGGGTGTTAGTTCTACTTCTACGCTGCCACGCCAGTCGCGTTCTTCCGACAGCTCGGTGTCTACTTCAACATAGACTCGGCTGTTAAGGTATTTACCTACTCGTACGGTAATGTCGGACTCTTCTTCGCCGATGTTGTCGATTTCCAGAGTATCCAGCCCTAAAGAATCGCGTGTCGCGACAATCAGGTCGAACGTATCGCCGCCGCGCAATTGGTTGACGGCGCTGGCGAGTTGCAGCGCCTGAAAAGGCGTCATGTTCTGGATGGTTTTCCCGAACAGCAATTGAGCCACAATTTCATCTTCGGGCAATACGGGCTGAGACGACAGTTGCAGTTGCAACTGTTCTGCACTGCCAGTGACACGTGCTTCAATGCGCGTATCAGTGCGATCATAGACCGCCAAAAGGTCAATGTTCAGGGCCTCGTCCACCAGCCTTACATTACCTTCTTCGAGACGAAATTCTCGCGTCAGCAGATTAAACGTGCCCGACTCGAACACGAAGGCACCATCGGTTTCAAGTTCATTGGCGGTGCCTTGTAACCTGAGTTCACCCGTTAGCCGTGCGTTGAGCCCATTGCCACTGATGGTAGCAATATCAAGCGTGCGCAGACCGATATCAAGGCGAATGGCTGAGGAGACGTCTGCGCCATTACCGTTTTGTTCACCGAGTATTTCCAACTGGGCTACAGCAGGGCCCGCCAGTCGATTGATCTGAATGTTCAGGCTGTTGAGTCCTAAGTCGCCAGACAACAGTATGTTTGGCCAAGCGCCCGTTATGTCCAGCCTTCCGGTGCCGACACCCTGTATATCAGAGCGTTGCACCACAGCCGCTCGATTGAGGGTTATGCTGATGTCGGACTCCGGTACACCACCACGCAACGAAACCGTTCCTCCGATGCGAGCGGTGCCACCACCGGCCCGAGCTGACCCGTCAACTGTTAGGGTCTTTAAGTCTGTGGCGACCAAGGCGACGTTGACGCGGTCCAGCTCAGCACCTGCAGCAGGAAGACGGAGAGCGCCGTCCATCCACGCGAGGTTGCCATCCGGTGTTGGGTCGCCAAGCGTGCCGCCGACAACGCCGCGGCCCCTCAAATCACCATCAATCTGTACGTATTCGAGGCCCAGCCAGAAGAAGAGGTCGGACATGTCGATATCAATGTCCCAGAAGGCTGAAAAGTCCCAGTCTTCCCAGTCGTCATCAAGTCGCTCGGCCAGTGGTTGTCGTGGAAACGAAGCACCCAGTTGCGCCAATTGTTTATTGGGGCGCTGTAAGGTCAGCATGCCTTCAATGTCATTGTCTGTGGTCGCCACGTCCAGGGCCAATGACAAATCCAATTGTTCGCCATTGTCAGCGGTAGAGAGCGTGGACTGCCACAGTGAGGTCAGAGAAATTTCAGGGTCGTAGCCAGCGCCAGCAATGGCCAGTGACCCGTCGCCACGCCATACCGCATCGGGCAAGCCAAGGCTGGCCGGGGGGCGACCATTAACGCCTTGCCAGTTTAGGCGCAAATTCCAGAGTTCAGGCGAGTATCCGCCTTGCCCGGTCACTTCCAGTTCATCCCCTAAGGTGATGTTCAGTGATTCTAACTGAGCGTGGCCTACACTGTAGCCGTTGCCAAAGAAAGTACCCTGTATCTGGCCTTGCAACGGCGCACTGCCTTGATTACCTTCAATTTGCATATCGATATCGCCCGACCACTCCGGCCACTTGGACGTGATGGAAGTTGAACCAGATACGCGGCCATCTAAATCGGCTATCGGTAGAAAACGGCTTAAGGGGAAGTCATTCATCTGGGCATTGAACACTTCGGGCAGCCAGCCATCGTCGGTGCTACGCCCTGTGGCACTTAAGTTTGCGTCGCCCCAATTGATGTCTAACCGCTGGATATCCCACTGTTCGACAGTGTTATTCTGCCAACGGGCCGACGCGTCCAGATCCGCGCGCAACACGTCGCGATCCCATTGGCCAACGTGCTGGCTGGTCACGCTGACATCAGCCTGTGCCGGGCCACCGGTGATCTGTAGATGCAGGTCGTGGCGCAAATTCGCTGCCAGCAACGGTTCTGGTAGGGTGAACCAAGGTTGAATGTCCGTTGTTTGCAGGCGCTGCACGGTGAGGTGCCAGTTACCCGTATCCCAAGGTCTGCCGGTACCTTGTAGGCTTAATGAGCGATCCTGCCAGTCAAAGTCGGCGGTCAGGGTGTCGTCGGCCCAGTTCAGCGCGCCTTCTAGCGGAAAGTCATCATATTCTGCGCTCACTTGCGCCGCCGCCATAATATCCGGGTTGCCCAGCAAGCCCGTAACGTCGAGTTCTAACGTCATGAGGCCTTCGGATAGCTCGTCCGGCCACTGGTCTACATGAGCGGCTAGATCCGGAAAGCTGGTGGTTAAAGGATCGATGCGCGCAACCACCGGCCAAGTCTGCCAGGACTGAGAGAGGTCGGGCGTGATGTCGACATCAGCGGCCCATTGGCTGGCGCGCCAACGGCCCGTTAGCTGGTCAATGTTGATGCGCTGCATAGACAGCTCGGGGGCATCAACACTTAGGTTCCACGGGCTGCCTTTCCACAGCCCTCGCGCCGAGAGATTCGCTGCACCCTGTGGGTCGTTCCAATCGCCGCTTACGCTTCCTACGCCGGTTAGCCGCATGCGCAATTCGTCAGGCCACTGGCTCCAAGTGGCAGCAATCTGATCAACAGGTATCTCGGCCAAACGCCAATCTATGTCAAGTTGCTGCTGGCTGACATTCACTTCACCGGTGCTGTTCACTTGGGCATTCTGCCCAGCGGCACGGATATCTAGGACTAAGTCAGACCACTTGATTTGCGGATAGTTGACCTCGGCATTCGCGCGCGCTTGCCATGGAAGATCTGCCAACGTAGGGCCGCTAGGCCAACGGCCGTTCGCCGCTACAGAGCCTGCCCATTGTGGCCAGTTTATATTGCCGCGTGCTGTTCGCCCTGCACCCTGAAGCTCACCCTGTAGCGCCAGTGTGGACACCCCAGGGTGCGACCACCATCGGCTCATGAAGGCAGACTCTAGCGTACTCACCAGTTGCAGCGTACCGGTTTGCTCTGGCCACGACCAATTGCCTTGCGCACTTAACTCGCTTGCACCCACTCTCAGTTGGCCGTCCAAGGCTTGTACGTCCAAATCACGTCCTGTGGCGTTTAAACGCAGCGAACTGCGCTGGCCGTACCAGTGCGCTTGTACACGTCCAGCAAGCTCCCAAGGTGCATCGTCGGGCCAAGTCAGACGCAGTTCCAATTGGTTGCCCGCTTGCACTGGGTCGGCCTCAGCTAACCATTTGGGCAGCCAAGGGATTGCCAGAGACAGTGGCAAATTGAGTTCGGCTTCTACTTGTCGGCTGCTGTCGCTCCATGTTCCGGAAAGGCTGTTGTCGTAGTCATCGACTTGGACAGACAGTGTATTGACCTGCCAGCCATCGGTTAACCTCTGAATCTCACCCGCTGCCGCAATCGCATGGCCTTGCCATGGAAAGCGCAAGGTATTCAGTGTCAAGCGCTCGGCAGGTAGGTCGAGCTGAGCATCGGCGCGAGCTTGCATGGGGCTTTCGACAGGCCAATTCAGATAATGGTGCGGCCATGAGCCGGCAGGCAAGTCGACTTGTGCGCGCGCTTGCCAAGCGGTGTTGTCGCCAGCAGTCATTACCGACATTAAGGGTTGGTCGGTGTTGCCCCAGGTCATTTCTACAGTTGGCAGTTGCTGTTCGGGCGCCCAAAGCACTTGCCCCGATACCGGGCCACGCAGCGGCGCGCCGTTGGCATCACTGAGCTGCAGGTCATCGATACGCAGATCGTACAGCCACAGGCCGAAGCGTCGGCCGTCGGTATCCGCTTGGGGGGCTGCTGATGTTGAATTTGACTCATCGCCCGACGGTTGCAAAAACGGATGAAGGTCGATGTTTGCACGGGCAATGTGGAGGTAGTTGAGCGTAATGGGTTGCTCCCACGGCCTTGTCAGCAAGCCCAGCCGGACATCAGAGAGCTGAATGTGGGCAGTGGTTTCGTCAGGTGAAAACACGCGCAGCGTGCCCACTGACCATTCACTTAAACTGGGACTTTCTATGTTAATGGCTTGCACGTACCAGTTCGTTGTTTGATTGACCACCCACAGCGCTTGATGTGCAGCGAATTGTCGGCCCCCAGACGTGCCGATCAAAATGACCAATAACAACACCAGCGCAGCCAGCATCGTGAGGGCGATATGCAACAGATATCGACTCAGCGAATGCAGTACTGTGGTAACGCTGCGAATAACCAGTTTCAAAATGCTTGTCCGATACTGATGTAGAAGCTCCACTCGTCACCCCAATTCGGTAACGGTGAAGCGACATCGACGCGCAAAGGCGCAAAATTGGTGAAATAGCGCAAGCCGAGGCCAGCACCTGATATGCGATCTTCCAGTCGAAACGCACCGTCGTTTGACAACCACGCGGAGTCAATAAACGCCACCGCCCCCCAGTTATCCAGAAAGCGCCACCGTTGCTCCAAACTGTTCAGTAAGCGAAAGCGCCCGCCGCCCTCTGGCCCCGCTCCTTGGAAAGGCCAGCCGCGCACCGAGCCGCCACCGCCGGCGAACAAGCGCTCACTTTCGTTTAACTGGTCAAAATTTAACGGGCTGCTAATGCCGCTTAACGTAGTCACTTCGGCCGACAGCGCAAGGGTTAGCGGGTCAAAGAGTGTCTGGTAAGTACGCAACCCCAGTTGCCAGCGCGCGTAGTCTGGCTGGGTGTCCGAAAGCGACCAGTTTGGCTCACTGCTGATGATGACCCGAGATCCACGTCGCGGATCTAGTACGTCGTTACGGGTATCCCTAGTAACCGATGTAGGCAACGCTAGCCACTGGTCGTATTCGGTGCCCGTATCGGCGCGCAGCCAGGTAGATCGCAGGTTGCCACCGACCGTGGCGGTCCATATTGGACTCAGAATTTGTTCAAGACTGATGCCATTCTGCCACACAACGATGGGGGTTTCGTCAAAAAGGGTTTGCTCAATGCGACTACTGAGGGTGAATCGCGGGTAGTAAGGCTGGCGCCGCGGAATGATATAGGTTGCGCTGGCGGCCTGCGTCAGCATGCTCCATTGCGAGCCTAGAATGAGGTTCTCTCCGCGGCCGTCAAAGTTCCGATGCGTCCATTCGCCAGACACACCGAACCCGGCATCGGTGTCATAACCGGCACCAAGCTTGAGCGTGCGATGAAAGCGTTCCTGCACATGAAAGGTGATGTCTACTTCACCGTTATCGGGTGCGGTAATTTCTTCGTTAATCTGCGCAAACAGATTGGATTGATACATCGCTAGTCGAGCTTGGTCCACGGCACGGCGCTGAAAACACTGGCCGGGTTGAAGCTGAGCCAAGCGAGACGCCCATCCGCTGGCTACGGTCTCTAGCCCTTCGATACGGATGTTGCGGATATTAACCTGCTCGCTGGGCTCCATGAAGAAACGGATGTCACCGGTTTGATTGGGGCGGTCGAGGGCCAGCTCATAGCGTACGTTGACGCGCAGATAGCAGGTTGTATTTTGAATCTCACGACGCAGTTGGGCTTGAGTGTCCAAAATGTTCTGCGCGACGATGGCCTGACCGCGGCGCAGATTTTCTTGGGCTGGTAAGGGAGAGATGTCATCTGGCCAATCCCAAGCGATCTGGCGCAGGCGAAACAAGCCACCTGTACGAATTTGATAACGCAACTCAGTGTAGTCGTCGGCTGGGCGCGGAATGATTTCGTGGTCGTAGTAACCCAGCGCACGCAAATGATCACGCAGAATACTTGCCTCGGTACTTTGCTGCGCTAAGGGACGGACCGCCACCAGACGATTACGGCGTAACTCGCTACGGTAGTCGTTCAGAGCGTCGCGCAAGGTCGACACGAGATCGTCGTTGACCGAGGAGCTGAATATCAGGGTTTGGGCGTTCGTACTGTCGAAACGTGTTTCAGCTATGCTAGGTAGCGCCAACAGCATAAACGCTAGAAACCACAACGCAGAGATGAAAGGGTGCCGACTTGTCGCTGGTGTGCCAGCTGTTAGCCAAGACTTTATAAATCGAGTGCTGTTCTCGCGTCGCATGTATCCATTCGTTCAGTAGTGCTCGCCGACATATCGAGAACGGCAAGGTTAAAAAGCTGGGGTTAACTGTAACAGTCATCAGCCGCGTTGTGGATAACCTATACGGCTATTTCACGCAGGCGAGCAGGGATTGCACACGCAACGGTGGACGCCAACCAACAGAGCGCTTATCTTTACGTCAATACTCTGTTTATCTGTGACCAGAGCCACCGAGAGAATTGCTTATGTCGACGCTTCAAGCGATATCCAGAACCAGTGCTGTATTAGTGATCAGTGCCTTGCTCAGCAGTTGTGCCATGTTAGGGGAGGCTGGCTGGCAAGAACCCACAGCGCGGGTTTTGAGCAGTCGACTCGTGGCGCTGACGCCCACCACCGCGCGCATTGATACACAGATCGAAGTCAACAACCCCAATTTATACGCCATTGCGTTAGGGGCGTTGGACTATGAACTGAGTGTGAACCGGTCACGTTTGTTAACCGGCGAGCAAGATCGGAGCACCAACATTGCTGCAGGCGCTTCTCAAACCATCAGCCTGCCGGTGGACATAGTGTTCAGTGACGTGCTGGATTTATTGGGCAGCCTCAGCCAGCGCGACAGTATAGCGTACCAGCTAAAGGCCGGTATGGGTTTTGATATCCCGGTGATTGGTCGAGTCAGAGTGCCTGTCACCACGGACGGCGAGGTTCCAATCCCTAAATTGCCGCAAATCAGTGTCAGTGGTTTGAAGGCTGATCGTTTGAGCCTGACCAGCGCCGATTTAACGCTGACTTTGGCGATGGAGAACCCCAACGTGTTCGGCTTATTGATTGACCAGTTCGCTTATGAATTCGCCTTAGACAACAATGCCGTCGCCAGTGGTTCAGTGCAGCAGCGTGTGCGCATGGACGAAAAAGGCCAAGCCTTGATGCAGGTGCCGATAACATTGTCGTTTCTCGACGCGGGCATGGCACTGTATCAGGCGTTTCTAAGCGGTAACTCACTGGACTACGGACTGGCCTTTGAAAGCCGTATTGGCACTACGCTGCCGATGATGGAGGCGTTTCCCTTTAGTACCGTACAAGACGGCCGCGTACAGTTGCGGCGCTAGTAAAAACTACTGCGCTTGCGCTGGTGACGTTTTAAAACACTTAATCAGTTTAGTTAACTTAGGCGTCGTCGCTTTTCTTGCGTTTCAACGGTGAAAAACCATCGCGCGGTGCCGGTGGACGAGAAGGGCGAGGGCCTGACTTGGCTGGCTTCTTCTTGCCCTTAGCGGCTTTCGTCTTGTCTACCTTAGGTTTCTTCTTGCCATACGCCTTGCCTGAGTTGCGCACTTTGGCGGGGCCTTGGTAGCTGCTTTTCAAACCCGGAATTTCCGCCCGCACAAAGGCGGTAAGCAGGTAGCGTTGCACCGTTGCCAACAAGTTCCATTCGTTGGGTGCAATTAAACTGACCGCACGACCTTCGGCACCGGCGCGGCCGGTACGACCGACGCGGTGCAGGTATTCGTCGCCTTTACGGGCCAAGTCAAAGTTAACTACCAGTCCGACGCTCGGCAAGTCGAGGCCCCGTGCGGCAACGTCTGTCGTGACTAACATCTGAAAACGACCGTCACGCATGCCGCTGACTACGGCGTTACGCTCTTCTTGGGTCAGGTTGCCGTGCAGCAGTCCACAACGACGCGTGCCGTTACGAAACTTAGCCTGCAAACGCTCGGCTTTCACAATGGTGTTGGTGAACACGATAATTTGCTGTTCACCACTCTGTTCCAGCAACGCCGCCAGCTGTTTTTCTTTAAAAGCATCGTCATCTGCCAGCATAAATTGCTGGGTGATGTTGCTGGGTACCGAACGGGATTCGTGCAGCGACACCGTTTCAGGCGATTTCAACAGCTTCTGCGCCATGGCGATGACGCCTTTGTGATCCAGGGTCGCAGAGAACAACAGCGACTGGCGTTCTTCCGGGCAATGCTCGGCAATCATCATGACGTCGTCACGAAAGCCCATGTCCAACATGCGGTCGCCTTCATCCAGCACCAAGTACTCGATGTCGGAGAGGTCGATCGTACCGCGTTCAAGGTGTTCTTTCAGTCGGCCCGGCGTCGCGATGACGATGTCGGGCGTTTTGCGCAATGCGGCTTCTTGCTCCTTGAAGGCAACGCCACCGGTGACGCTGAAGCTGGTCACGTTAATGGCACCGCCAAGCTGTTCACAGACGTGCTGAATTTGCCGTACCAGCTCGCGCGTTGGGGCAAGAATCAATGCACGCACACCCGTGTGAGGGGAGGGTGTGTAATTGAATGCCGACACCATGGGCAGAATGAAGGCTACCGTCTTACCGCTGCCGGTCTGCGCGCTGACCATGAGGTCTTTGCCGTCCATGATCTTGGGGATAACCGCTACCTGCACATCGGTCGGTTCGTGGATGCCGTGCTTGGTCATGGCGCGAGACAGGGGTGGGGCGATATCCAATTCGTTAAACACAGCTTATACCTAGGCACTCGGGAGAGCCTGGTGCCCTCCCATATGGGAAAATAGTTGGGCGCGAGTATAGCAGAGCTTGCGGCTTGACGTCTGTAGATGGGCGCAGTGAAAAATACAAAGTGCCAGTACCCGTGCAGCGCAGTAAAGAGCGTTCTGTGCTACTCTCTCGCTTTATATCTTGTGTTCCGGAAACCAATTCTACATGTCATCACATTTTCGCGACTTCAGCTTACCTACCGACTTAGTACAGGTGCTGGACGATCTGGGTTTTACCCAACCCACCGCCATTCAAACTGCCGCCATTCCCGTTGCTCTGGCTGGGCAAGACGTAAAGGCCAAAGCGCCTACCGGTAGCGGTAAAACCACGGCTTTCGGCGTGCCCTTGGTCAGCCTGTTAACGGCCGACTTGAAGCGCGGTCAGCAACGCGAAGTACAGGCTTTGGTGATGTGCCCGACACGTGAGTTGGCGGAGCAGGTAGCTGGCGTTTTGCGTCAGCTCGCGCGCTGGCAGCCCAATTCTAAGGTGCTGACTCTGTGTGGTGGCGCGCCTGTGGGCCCGCAACTGGGTTCACTGGAACACGGTGCGGACATCGTTGTCGGTACGCCGGGCCGTTTGTTGATGCATCTACGTAAAGGCAGCTTGGACATCAAGGGTGTGAAAACCTTGGTGCTGGACGAAGCCGACCGTATGTTGGACATGGGTTTTATGGACGACATCCGCACGGTGCGTAAGGCGTTACCGGCGAAGCACCAAACGCTGTTATTTTCCGCCACCTATGTGCCGGAAATAGAGCAGTTCTGTCAGGAAGTGTTGCACAATCCGGCGGAAGTGGCTGTCGAGATGACGCAAGCGCCGACGGACATCGAAGAAATTTGGTTGTTGGCAGGCCGAGATCTGCCGGTGGGCTTGATTCAGGCTTTGCAACGTTGGCCGCGTGAACAGGCTATTGTTTTCTGCAATACCAAAGCCGAATGCGGCGACGTGGTGCAAGCCTTGCGAGACGAAGGCTACAGTGCCGCCGCGATTCAAGGTGACATGATGCAGCGTGATCGTGAAAAGGTGCTAGCCAGCTTCGCACACGGCAGTTTGCAGTTGCTGATCGCTACCGACGTGGCGGCTCGTGGATTGGACATTCCAGCGCTGCCGCTGGTGATTAACTATGATCTTCCGCGTGACACAACGGCGTATACTCATCGTATTGGTCGAACGGGCCGAGCGGGCGCGGCTGGGTTGGCGGTCAGTATTCTGCCCACCGCCGACAGCCGCCGGGCACAAGTGATCATGGAGGAACGGCCAACCGCGCCAGAATTGGTGCCTATGGATACCAGCATTCGTGCGGTGCGTCCGGAAAAACCGGACTTCATTACCTTGGAACTGGATCAAGGGAAGAAAGCGAAGCTGCGTCCTGGTGATATTTTGGGAGCCCTTACGGGAACGGCAGGCTTACCCGGTGATGCGATTGGCAAGATCACCCTGTTTCCGATGTATTCACTGGTCGCCGTGCGCCGCACCCAAGCGCGCAAAGCGGAAGACGCCTTGAAAACGCATGGCGTGAAGAAGATGAATCTGAAAGTGCGGCCTTTGCGCTTGCCATAAATGACGTGGGAACTGACCCTATGAATGTTTGTCGTGTGTGGTTGCTGGGTGCGCTTTGTTGCGCTCTGCTGTTCGGTGCGGCGCAAGCACAGAGTAATGATGCGGCAGACACGGTAGAGCTGCATTTGGGTGGTACAGATGAGGCATTCGCCTATAGCTCTTTGCTGCTACGGGAAGCCTTAGAATCCGAAGGTTACCGGGTAACGATTACGCGCGTTGAAAATGTGCCCATGAGCCGCATGGAAGTGATGATGGAGCGGGGCGACGTCAGCGCCCATATTCTGGGTGAAACTCCAGAGCGCAATGCACGTTACATACCGGTACGAATCGGCATGACCGACAATCTGGTCGGCAAGCGCGTCCTGTTTATTAAACCGGACGATCAAGTGCGCTTTGACGGTGTGACAAGCTTAGACGATATGCGCCAGCGTAGCTTGGTCGGTGGCCTGGGTGAGGCATGGGGTGATGTCGCCATATGGACAACCAATGACTTGCCGCTGTATACCCTGTCGGGTGATTGGAAATACCTTTATGGCATGGTAGCGTCCGGGCGGCGCGGCGTCGACTATTTGCCCCGAGGTGCTAATGAAATAGCTCTTGAGTGGGCGCTGTTTCCCGACCTCGCGGTGGAGCAACATCTTGTCTTCGAGTATGAGAAAGATCACATTCTTTATGTAACGCCGACTGATGAATCCCTGCATGCATTGTTGCATGAGGTTATGGCGCGTGCCGAAGCATCGGGGTTGATTCGTCAGATCGCACGGGAGTTCTATCAAGCGGTCTACGAACCACCTGTCAGTCTGGGCAGTCGGCGCGTTATATCGCTCGACTTACCCTAGAAGTCAGTCGCCAGGACTGAAGATATCCGCCTCGCGGCGTGCAACCACATAGGGCGCATGCATGGGGTCCAAGTGCACATTCACTATCATCGGACGACAGCAGACTTGGCAGTCTTCGGTGTATTCTTGTTCCGGCTCACTGGGGTCCAAAGTGACGTCTAGGGCCTCATCGCAATACGGACAATGAATTTTCGCGGTATCAACTAAGCGCATAGCACTTCCCCCTGTTTAGAACAGCTACCACCAAGATAGGTGCTGGAAGGCAACGGCGTCAAGCGTTAACGAGGAACGAAAAAAATGCCGCCCATCTGAGATGGACGGCAAAGGTCGCGCCTTGGGCACGAGAATCATAGCCCAGCATCAAGGTGATACTGGGCTATGATTCTCTAGGCGCTTTTTTGCACAGTGGATTGCCCAGAGAAGGCTTGTGGGCCAGCAGAGACGATGTCAGCGCTGACGTCAAACTGTTTGAAATTCTCGTTGAACTGCGCGATCAAATTGGTCGCCGCAGCATCGTATTTCGCTGGGTCAGCCCAGCCGTCGCGCGGGTTCAACAGAGTGCTGTCGATGCCCGGTACGGCGGCGGGTACGTCCAAGTTAATGCCCGGCAGGCGCGTAACCGGCACGTCTTTCAGGCTGCCTGATACAACGGCGTCAATGATGGCGCGTGTTTCTGGAATGCTGAACCGACGGCCTTCGCCGTAACCGCCTTGGGTCCAGCCGGTGTTTACCAAGTAAACATCCGCACCCGACTGGGCGACGCGCTGGCGCAACAGGTCTGCATACACTTGCGGCGGACGCGGGAAGAACGGGGCGCCAAAGCACATGCTGAACGTCGACTTAATGCCTTTCGCAGCACCCATTTCGGTAGAACCCACCAGTGCGGTATAGCCGCTCAGGAAGTGGTAAGCCGCTGCTTCAGAGCTGAGGCGTGACACGGGCGGCAATACACCGGTCAGGTCGCACGTCAGGAACACCACGGCCTTAGGTTCAGGACCACGATTTTCTGGCACGCGCTGGTCAATCAAGGTCAGCGGGTAGGCGGCACGTGTGTTTTCAGTAAGGCTCACATCGGTGTAATCCGCTACGCCATCGGCGTCAACGACCACGTTTTCCAACACCGCTCCGCGACGAATGGCTTGCCAAATCATCGGCTCGTTCTTTTCACTCAGGTTGATGCACTTCGCATAGCACCCGCCTTCAAAGTTGAAGATGCCGGAACGTCCCCAGCCGTGCTCATCGTCACCGATCAACAGGCGTTTAGGATCGGCTGACAGCGTCGTTTTGCCGGTGCCAGACAGGCCAAAAAACAGCGCTGTAGTGCCGTCTTTACCCATGTTGGCCGAGCAGTGCATGGGGAGAATGTCGGCGCTCGGCAGCAGGTAATTCAGGGCAGAGAACACGGCTTTTTTCATTTCGCCGGCGTAACGCATACCGGCGATCAGAATCTTACGTTGGCTGAGGTTGATGATCACCACGGCATCGCTGTTGGTGCCGTCACGCACGGGTTCACAGACAAAACCTGGGGCGTTGAGAATCTGCCAGCCGTCCTTGCTGCCCGGATTCCAAGCCGTAGGTACAATAAACAGGGTGCGGGCGAAAATCTGATGCCAAGCGGTTTCGGTGCTGACGCGCAGTGGGATGTATTGGTCAGGATCGGCACCAGCGTGCAGGTGGCCGACGTAGTGATTGCGCTCGTTCAGGTAAGCGCCAACACGGGTCCACAGTTGATCGAATTGAGCGGCGTCGAAAGGTCTGTTTACCGCACCCCAGTTGATGGTGCTTTGTGTTTCGGCGTCGGATACATAGAAGCGGTCTTTCGGTGAGCGTCCGGTTCGGTGTCCGGTATTGACGACCAGTGCGCCGGTAGAAGACAGGGTGCCTTCGTTATCCCGTAATGCACGTTCGATCAATTCTTCAGTAGACAAGTCTACCTGGGCCGTGGGGCTGGCCGGGTTCATTGGCGGTTCTCCTCTAGTCGAATCCCGTAGTACTGATAGCTCCTTTGACCATTCGCCGGAGCTTTTTTTATACAGACCCTGTGGGGCCTATCAGGCACTCTTACGGTGCCCTATTTTAATCACAGCGTTGCCGCTGTTAGCATTACCGGAGCGGTGTGCGCTCACTGTAAACTGCGCTGCTACGTTTTGTACCACAAGTACTCGTGAGCAACCAAAACATAAGTCGGGTATTTGCAAGTGGTGTCGTAAAGTGCTTTATTTCGGCTCGGGAGATGGTTCTTTACCGAATTATATGCTCCACGCTTGCCAGAATAGTCGTGGGGGGATAAGGTCGGAAATAGTCCTTTGCTATGTTCGGTATAAGACCAGTGAATATTGCCCGCCACGATCTGAATCTGTTGGTTTATCTTGATGTTTTGTTACGCGAAAAAAACGTTACCCGTGCCGCAGACCGACTGAACATCAGTCAGCCCGCCATGAGCAATGGCTTGAAACGTCTGCGCGAGATGTTTCATGACCCGCTTTTGGTGCGCACGTCGCGTGGCATGGAACCCACTGTTCGCGCTTTGGCGTTGCAGCCTGTCATTCATCAACTGTTGATGGAGTTGGAAGCGACCCTGCAGTCCGATGAAGAATTCAATGCGGAAACCGAGCCACGTGTGTTTCGCATCATGGCCAGCGACTACGCGGCCACCACCTTGCTGCCTGAGTTAATGCGCAGCATTCGCGACAAAGCGCCGAACTTGGTGCTCGACATCATGACGCCGAGCGACGTCGACTTCCGCGATGTTGAAGAAGGCAAGATCGACATGGCGATCAACATGTTCGAAGACCTACCGTTGTCGTTCTATCAAAAGAATCTGTGGCATGACGATTTTCGCTGCTTGGTACACCATCAGCACCCCTGTGTGGAAGACTTTACCTTAGAGTCCTATCTCGCGGCCGACCACGTGTGGGTCAGTAAAACCGGTTACGGAGTGGGCACTGGTATCAGCAGTGCCGACATGCAGAAGCTGGGCTGGGTGGATCGCAAGCTGGAACAGATGGGGCATACGCGCAAAATCAAACTGTTCACGCGTGACTACCACGTTGCTATGTACTTGGCACTGTTCCGCGACCTCATTGTGACCGTGCCCGCGCGCGCCGCGCAGATTTATGCGCCGTTGCCGCAACTCGCTATTTTCAAGCCGCCGTTTGACATCCCGCCGATTGAACTGAAGATGGTCTGGAGCCCGCTATTGCATCACGACCGCAGCCACATTTGGTTACGGCAGCAGGTCGCAGAAGCGGCGGAAAAGATACAGGCCAAGATTGATCGTGGGCTGGCGCGCGAGAACGATGTCTAACGAACCCAATAGTGGGTATAAACACGCTGAATGCTCCGCCCCTAGGCAGGCATGACTGGAGTGTTACACTGCACGGACACAAGGGAGCACAATAAGAATGTCCGAAAAAATCGCCCGTTTGATCGCGCAGCTCATCTGCTTTGGTTTTGATGACCACTATGCGCGCTTTCGCCTAATCACTCAGGGGGCCCAAACCCGCTTTGAAGGCGAGCATTGGAAGTCCGGGCAGCAACAGCACCGCGAGCGTATTAACCTGTACGAAGACAGTGTGGCGCAGACGGTCACCAAGGTGCGCGCGGAATACCCCAACATGACCGAGGTCGACCCCGAACTGTGGCGTTTGGTGAAGAAGTCATTTTGCCGCCTGATGCTGCAGCATCGCCAACCAGAATTGGCCGAAACCTTCTTTAACTCTGTGTTCTGCCACCTGTTTGACCGCCAGTACTACCACAACGAATACATCTTTGTGGACTCGTACGCGGACGAAATACTGGCCGTGCGTGACAGCCATGCCTACGCTAGCTATTACCCACGCATGGACGGTTTTGAAACCAACATTCACGACATCCTGCAAAGCTTCGGCCTTAAGCAACCATTTGAAGATTTACAGCGCGATGTCGAACGCCTACGCGACAGCTTCTACAAACAGTCGGCAGTGACCATTGGCCCGGAAGACAATTTGCGTATCGACATTCTGGGTAATCTGTTTTTCCGCAACAAAGCCGCCTATGTGGTCGGGCGTGTGGTCAGTAAAGACGCGCAGCAGCCCTGTGTGGTGCCTATCCTGATCAACGATAACCATGAGCTGTACATCGATGCCTTACTGATGGATGCCTCGGACGTCAGTATCGTCTTCGGCTTTGCGCGCAGTTATTTTATGGTCGACACCACCGATCCGTCGGGCATTGTGCGTTTCTTAAAAGAACTGATGCCGAATAAGCGCAAGTCAGAACTGTACAACGCCATTGGTCTGCATAAGCACGGCAAAACGGTGTTCTACCGCGACTTGCTGCATCACCTGAAAGACAGCGCCGATAAATTCGTCATCGCGCCGGGCATTGAAGGCATGGTTATGACGGTGTTTACCCTGCCGTCTTACCCCTATGTATTCAAGATCATTAAAGACAAATTCGCGCCCAGCAAACAGAACACCAAGCAGGGCGTAAAAGAAAAATACCAACTGGTTAAGCAACACGACCGGGCAGGGCGCATGGCTGATACGCTTGAATATCGCCACGTCGCCTTGCCGCGCAGTCGCTTCGCGAGCGAGCTGGTTGAGGAGTTGTTGAAAGTCGCGCCGTCCGAGGTCAGCTTGGACGGCGACGACGTCATTATTGGCCACCTGTACATTGAGCGCCGTATGACGCCTTTGAACCTGTATTTGGACACGGCGACCCCGGCGCAAGCCGCCGATGCCATCATCGATTACGGCTTGGCCATCAAAGAAATCGCGGCGACCAATTTGTTTCCTGGTGACATGCTGCACAAAAACTTTGGCGTAACGCGGGTACGCCGCGTCGTGTTCTACGACTACGACGAAGTTTGCTACCTCGACGAATGTAATTTCCGCAAGATCCCCGAGGCGCAGACGCTGGAGCAGGAAATGGCCAGCGAGCCATGGTATTCAGTACACCCCAGTGACGTGTTTCCGGAAGAGTTTCGACACTTCTTGGTGACCGATAAGGTCGATAAGCGGGTGTTTGAAGATGCTCACGGCGACTTATTAACATCTGACTATTGGAGAGGGTTACAGGAGCGTTTACAGCAAGGCTATGTGGAGGATGTATTCCCATACCACGAAAATAAACGTTTTTCGTTTCAGTACGGCGACGACATATAAAAAGAGCGAAAAAAGGAGCGGTATTCGATCGTCAGCCCGGCGACCGAATACCGCTCAAGAGTGTCTTCAGAGGTGCGTTGATCCTTCAACAAGATCGGTGTCCGGCCCCTACAACCGTCAACCGATCCGCACAGTATCTTCCCGGACGCTGTGTTATCACGACCAGAACAGATTAATCTAAATGATAATCATTATCAATACATGAATTGAAATTATTTGTCGGTAGAAGCAGGGGCTTCAATAGCCCCTTGATTGAAACGGCGGATGACTGACGGGCAACTGCGTCCTGCGTTGCCCGCATACTATCCATCCTTGGATATAACGCTGCGCTTTTCCGCCCTATACGTGACAGCGCACATTGGCGGAGGCACGGGCGCAGGGTGTATGCCGCAAAGCGCGCATTTTCGGCCTGCCGTTGAGCGCTGGCGGCATACCCCGAAAGCCCATGCCGACATCACCGAACTATGGCGTCGGATGTCCGGCAGCCCGTTCCGACATCACCATGGCGTCAGCTAGCTATTATCCCGTGGGTACGGCTTCAAATGCCAAATCCGATCCACATAGTCCTGAATCGAACGGTCCGAGTTAAATTTACCCATGGTCGCCGTATTGATGATCGCGCTGCGTGCCCATGCCTTGGCATCGCGGTATTTCGCATCCACGCGCTGGTGAGCCTCACTGTAAGTGCGGAAATCGGCAAGTACTTTGTATGGGTCGCCGCCGTCCAGCAGGCTGTGCTTCAAGCTCGACAACTCACCCGGGTGTCCGGGGGTGAAGAAATCGCTGTCTAGCCAGTCGAGTACCGCTTTGATCTCCTCATCGTGGTCGTAATAGTCGTACGGGTTGTAGCCAGAAGCGTTCAGGGCTTTAACCTCGTCAACGGTCAGGCCAAAGATAAAGCAGTTTTCTTCACCGGCTTCTTCGGCAATTTCAATGTTTGCTCCGTCCAAGGTACCAATGGTCAAAGCGCCGTTCAGGGCCAGCTTCATGTTACCAGTGCCTGAGGCTTCTTTGCCCGCCGTAGAGATCTGCTCGGACACATCGGCCGCTGGAATCATCTTCTCAGCTAAGCTGACGCGATAGTTCGGCAACATCACCACTTTCAGTTTGCCATTGATGCGTGCGTCGTTGTTGATCCGCTCAGCGACCTTGTTGATAGCGTAAATGATGTCCTTGGCCAGCTTGTAGCCCGGCGCTGCTTTGGCACCGAAAATAAAGACGCGCGGCACAAGGTCATAATTCGGGTTGTCGAGCAAGCGACGATACAAGGCCAAAATATGCAGCAGGTTCAGGTGCTGACGCTTGTACTCGTGCAGGCGCTTGATCTGAATATCAAAGATCGCATCCGGGCTGACGTCGATGTCGGTCAGGCGTTTGATCTCTGCCGCTAAATCAACTTTGTTGGCGCGTTTCACGTCCATAAAGGCTTTTTGGAACTTGGCATCGTCCGCTTTGGCGGCCAAGCCTTTCAGTTTGTTGAGGTGCAGCGGCCAATCGGCATCAATGTGCTTATCGATCAGTTCCGCCAAGCGCGGGTTACAGGCTTTCAGCCAGCGTCGCGGCGTGATGCCGTTGGTGACGTTGGTCAGCTTGTCCGGCCACAAAGCATTGAATTCGGGAAAGAGGTCGGACTTCACCAAATCAGAGTGCACCTGAGCCACGCCATTCACCTTGTGTGAACCGACCACGCACAGATTTCCCATGCGCACCATGCGCTCATGGCCTTCTTCAATGATCGACAGATGCTGCTTCATGGCGTCGTTGCCGGGCCACTTCGTTTCCACCAGCGTGGTTAAGAACTGATGGTTGATTTCGTAGATGATTTCCAAGTGGCGCGGCAAGACCTTTTCAAACAGACGCACGGTCCATTTTTCCAGAGCCTCAGGCAGCAGCGTGTGGTTGGTGTAGGAGAACACTTGTTGGCACAATGCCCACGCATCGGCCCACACCATGTTGTATTCGTCGAGCAACAAGCGCATCAGTTCAGGCACGGCGATCGCTGGGTGCGTGTCGTTCAACTGAATTGCCACCAGTTTAGGGAACTGCGCCCAGTCGTCGCCGTGCGCCCGGCGGTAGCGGCGTACAATGTCAGCCACAGAAGCCGCGCAGAAGAAGTACTGCTGAATCAGGCGCAGCTCTTTACCCGCGTCTGTTTCATCGTTGGGGTACAGCACTTTGGAGATGGTTTCGGCTTGAGCCTGTTCCGCTTGAGCGTCAACGTAGCCGCCTGCATTGAACACATCCCAATCAAAGAAGTCGGTCGCCCGGCTTTCCCACAGACGCAAGATGTTCACGTTGGCGCCGTCGTAACCGACAATCGGAATATCCCAAGGTACGGCTTTGATGGTACGCCCGGCGTGCCAGACTTTCTTCGGCGTAGCGCCGTCGTACACAGTTTCTACATAGCCATACAGCTTAACCGCCTGCGCCGACTCCGGACGGCAGACTTCCCACGGGTTACCGTACTCGCGCCATGCGTCAGGGCGCTCGATTTGGCGGCCGTTGCGGAAATGCTGCTCAAACAAGCCGTGTTCGTAGTGAATGCCGTAACCGACCGCGGGCAGATTCAAGGACGCCAACGAGTCTAAAAAGCAGGCCGCCAAGCGACCCAATCCGCCGTTGCCAAGCGCCATGTCGGGCTCTTCTTCCAGCAGGTTTTCAATGTTCTGGCCCAAGCCAGCAAGGGCGTCACGTGTCACGTCAAACAAGTGCAAGTTTTGTAAGTTGTTGGACAGCAAACGCCCCATCAAAAACTCCATCGACAGGTAGTTCACGGCGCGTGTGTCGAAGCGAGAGTGCGTTTTTTGCGTGTCGGTTAAACCGGCCATTACGTATTCGTTCACCGCACAGGCGGTCGCCCGCCACCACGCCTGGGGCGTCGCCTTCTCTTCGTAGGTGCCTTGGGTGCCACGCAGATGCTGTACAATCTTGTCCTGCAACGCCTTGGTCGTAGCGGGTGCTTTGCGTTTTGCTACGGTCGCTTTTTTAGCCGGTGCTTTTGGCGTCTTTTTAGTGGTCGGTTTGGTTGTCATGGTGTCTTTCCTTCTTGCAAAAGGATGTGGTGGTGCCGTCAGGCTATGCAAGCCTAGACAACTCGCCCATAAAATATTGTCAGTCGCAGTGTACAAAAGCTTGGTGGTAACGTGCAGGCTGATAAGGGGTGGAACTTCATCCGGTGAACGTCAGCAAAGGCTTCAGCAAAAACTGCGCCGCTGGTCATCCGTCGCTGGTCAATAGCGCCAAGGGTTGATTGCGATAACGCCAACCGATTACTCTACAGTGCCATTGTACCTCAACCAATGATTGGATGATGCCACCGAGAATTTAAGTATGACAACACTGCACCTTCCCAGTGCTTGGCAGTCGATTGCCGACCCTTTTTTGCGCAGCACCAAAGCCGCCAAATTGAGTGAATTCCTGCGCGCCGAAGAGGCGAGTGGCCAGGTGCTTTATCCGCCAGCCGCGCAGCGCTTTGCTGCACTCGAGGCGGTGCAACCGAACGACGTAAAAGTCGTGATATTGGGGCAAGACCCGTACCACGGGCCGGGGCAAGCCATGGGGTTGAGCTTTTCTGTCCTCCAAGGCGTTGCTGTGCCACCGTCATTAGTTAACATCTACAAAGAGTTGAGTGACGACGTCGGTTTTGTTGCGCCGGGTCACGGCGACCTGACGCACTGGGCCAAGCAAGGTGTGCTACTGCTCAACAGTGTGTTGAGTGTACGTGCGAGTGACGCGGGCTCGCATGCGCGGCGCGGCTGGGAAGACCTAACCGACCAACTGATTGCCGGCGTGGCAGAAAGCGCGAGCCCCGTGGTGTTCATGTTGTGGGGCAGCTATGCGCAAAAGAAAGCCGCTACGGTGGATGAGTCGCGCCATTTGGTGTTGCGCGCGCCACACCCTTCGCCGTTGTCCGCTTACCGCGGTTTCTTAGGATGTCGTCATTTCTCCTTGGCCAACGCCTATTTACACGCTACGCGGCAAGCACAGATAGACTGGCAGTTGCCCCAGCACTGATGCCGTCTGATTTCATTGCTGTTGAGTATAGAAACAGCAATACGTAGTTTTACTGACGGTCTTCAGTTGCGAAATGCGCTACAGTAAAAAAACAATAATAAAGATGACGTCCGCCAAAGGCGTTGGGAGTGCAAAGTGAAGAAGCACAGCAATGTTCACCTATTGCTTGTCGCGGCCGCATGGTTGTGCTCGCCCGTTGTGCTATCTCAATCATCGACTGATGCGCGTTACACCAAAGTATCCAATACGGGCTTTACTCTAACGGCTGGCGTTCCTTTGGGGGCTGGCTCTGCAGAATGGGCGTGTACACAAGACGAAAGCACCGGCTTGCTCTGGGAAGTCAAAACCGATGATCCCACTCACCTGCGCTACA
Organism: Natronospirillum sp.; assembly: GCA_049115955.1. Classification (GTDB taxonomy): domain Bacteria; phylum Pseudomonadota; class Gammaproteobacteria; order Pseudomonadales; family Natronospirillaceae; genus Salinispirillum. The sequence goes on along the minus strand of JAGDZJ010000015.1, from coordinate 121,415 downwards.
TGGGGCATCGATATACGTGGTTTGACGCAGCGAGCGAGACGGGTTCGCGCGGTAATCCGCTGACGTGTGGCAACTCGCTGGGTAGCCAGCCGTGTAACACCGCCGCGTATATTGCGGCCGTTAACGCAGCACGCTTATGCGGCCACAGTGACTGGCGTATGCCTTCCTTGCGTGAGTTGCAGAGCATCCTGGATCCGATGGAAAGCGCGCCAGCCATGAATCCAGAATACTTTCCGAACACCCTCAGCACGTTTTTTTGGACGGGTACGCCATACCCCGATTCGTCCAGCCAGTCTTGGCATGTACACGTGGGCACGGCCTTTTCATACGGCAATGCGTCGCGCAGCAGTAACCGCAATGTACGTTTGGTGCGCGGTGGTCGTTGAAGGGCCGAGGCGAGCTGAATTCGCTGCCTAAAAACAGTAAATCTTCTGCCTGCCCTTTGCTTTAAGTCGCCTTGAGCTACACTCTAAACAGAGCCAAAGACTTTCTGCCTGCGTACATCAGTGATGTAAAGACTGCAAGTTGGGTGTAGAAATTGCAATGTCTCTACCGTGCCGACAAATTATCGGCGCTGCTGTGTTAAGGCTATTTGAGGGGGTACCTGTATGGATATTTTTAACCATTTCAAAGACCGCTACGAGGCCAAAAAACAGGAAGAGTTCTCATTGGAAGAGTATCTGGAACTCTGTAAGAGTGATCCAGGCGCCTACGCGACCGCTCCTGAGCGGATGCTTGCGGCCATTGGCGAACCAGAAGTTATTGATACGGCCAAGGACCCGCAATTGAGCCGCATTTTTTCCAACAAAGTCATCAAACGCTATCCCGCCTTCAACGATTTCTATGGGATGGAAGAGCCTATCGAGCAGGTGGTCAGCTACTTTAAACACGCTGCCCAAGGGCTTGAAGAGCGCAAACAGATTCTCTACTTATTAGGCCCGGTGGGTGGTGGTAAATCTTCACTCGCCGAACAACTGAAACTCTTGATGCAGAAGATCCCGTTCTACGCCATCAAGGGGTCGCCGGTGTTTGAAAGCCCATTGAACCTGTTCGACCCGCTGGAAGACTCCGACATTCTGCAAGAGCGCTACGGCATTCCGCCGCGCTATGTCAAAGGCATCATGTCGCCTTGGGCCATTAAACGCCTGCACGAATACGGCGGCGACATCTCCAAGTTCCGCGTGGTCAAACTGTATCCCTCTATCGTGGATCAGATCGCCATCGCTAAAACCGAACCCGGCGACGAAAACAACCAAGACATTTCAGCCTTGGTCGGTAAAGTCGATATTCGTCAATTGGAAGACTTCGCTCAGCACGACCCCGACGCCTACAGCTTCTCTGGCGCACTCTGTAAGGCCAACCAAGGTCTGATGGAATTCGTCGAGATGTTCAAAGCGCCCTTAAAAGTGCTGCATCCACTGCTGACCGCCACCCAAGAGGGCAACTACAACGCCACTGAGGGCATGTCCGCCATACCCTTTAATGGCACCATAATGGCCCACTCGAACGAGAGTGAGTGGCAGGCGTTTCGTAATAATCGCAGCAACGAAGCCTTCCTTGACCGCATCTACATCGTGAAGGTGCCGTATTGCGTGCGCGTCAGCGAAGAAATCAACATCTACAAAAAACTGCTTGAGAACTCTTCGTTGCGGGCTTCACCATGCGCCCCCGACACCCTGAAAATGTTGGCCGAGTTCAGCGTGCTGTCGCGCATCAAAGAGCCGGAGAACTCAAGCATCTTCAGCAAGATGCGCATCTATGATGGCGAAAGCCTGAAGGACACCGACCCTAAAGCGAAATCCATTCAGGAATACAAAGACTCAGCCGGAGTCGACGAAGGCATGGATGGTCTATCAACTCGCTTCGCCTTCAAAATACTGTCGAAAGTGTTCAACTTTGATGCCGCTGAAGTGGCCGCTAATCCCGTGCACTTGTTGTACGTTCTAGAGAACCAGATCGAACAATCGCAGTTTCCACAAGAAACACACGACCGCTACATCACCTTTATTAAGGAGTTCTTAGCGCCACAGTACGTCGACTTCATTGGCAAAGAGATTCAAACCGCGTACCTCGAATCCTATGCCGAGTACGGACAGAACATCTTCGACCGTTACGTCACCTATGCGGACTTCTGGATTCAAGACCAGGAGTACCGCGACCCGGAAACCGGCGAGATGCTTGACCGCGTAGCCCTAAACGAAGAGCTGGAAAAAATCGAGAAGCCAGCAGGCATCAGCAACCCGAAAGACTTCCGCAACGAGATCGTGAACTTTGTGCTGCGGGCGCGGGCCAACAACAACGGTAACAATCCCAGTTGGCAGAGTTACGAGAAGCTGCGTGCGGTCATCGAGAAGAAAATGTTCTCCAACACCGAGGACTTGCTGCCGGTTATTTCCTTTAACCCGAAATCGTCCAAAGAGGATCAGAAGAAACACAAAGACTTTGTCGATCGTATGGTCGACCGAGGTTACACAGAGAAGCAGGTGCGGTTGCTATCAGAGTGGTATTTGCGCGTACGTAAATACCAGTAGCAATACCCTGCTGGTATAGAACGGGTAGTAGATGGGTTCCCAAGGGC
>JAGDZJ010000015.1:0-118790 GCA_049115955.1 Natronospirillum sp. | reverse complement strand
GCCCTTGGGAACCCATCTACTACCCTTGCCATCAGCGAACATTCACCGATTCAATGGTGATCGCATGAAGTCGGTAATAATGTTCTATCAATACTGTGTGGCTAATACTTGGATTATTGAAGACTAGGCGTAGGCGTGGGGAGGCCCAGTACGGACCTTCTGCCGACAGGAAGTCGGCAGAGAGCCCCCATGGATGGGTTTACGGCGTGTCCGTATGGGCCTCCCCACTCCTACGACGGGTTCAACGGCGCTAGAGACGCCGCCGGGTGCAACAGCGCAGTACCATGTCCAGCGGCAAAGAGGTCCATATGATTAACAGCTATGTGATTGATCGGCGACTGAATGGTAAAAACAAGAGCGCGGTGAATCGTCGCCGCTTTCTTGAACGCTATCGGAAACACGTCAAAGAAGCCGTGAACCACGCTGTGAACAAACGATCCATCACCGACATGGAGAAAGGGGAATCCATCACCATCCCCAGCAAAGACCTGCATGAACCGGTGATTGGTCATGGCCAAGGCGGTGACAGAACCGTAGTACACCCCGGCAACAAAGAATTTGTGCAAGGCGATCGCATTCGCAAACCCCAAGGTGGCGAAGGCCAAGGCGGTGGTGGACAAGCCAGTAAAGACGGCGAAGGCATTGACGAATTTACCTTTTACATCAGCCAGGACGAATTCCTGGAATTCCTCTTTGATGACCTTGCATTGCCCAACATGGTGCGCAAAGACCTCAAAAAAGCCCACGAATTTGAACGCCGCCGCTCTGGCTTCTCCAGCGAAGGCATCCCCGCCAATATTAACGTCGTCCGCTCCCTGCGCAACGCCCACGCCCGCCGCATTGCCTTGGGCGGCAAAAAGCGCAAACGCATCCGCGCCATTGATGCCGAACTGCTGGAAATCAAAGGCCGCTCTGCTGAAGCCAAAGCCAAGCGCACTGCGCTCGAAGAAGAAAAGCAGGCCCTGCAAGCCAAGCTCAAAAAGCTGCCGTTTATTGATGACTTCGACTTGCGGTACAACCGGCACGAAATGCACCCCATACCGTCCAGCGCGGCCGTTATGTTTTGCCTGATGGACGTCTCCGGCTCCATGACGCAGAGCACCAAAGACATCGCCAAGCGCTTCTTCTTGCTGTTGTATTTGTTTTTGCGCCGCAATTATCAAAAAATCGAAGTGGTGTTTATTCGCCACCATACCAGCGCTAAAGAAGTCGATGAGCAAGAGTTCTTCTACAGTCGCGAAACCGGCGGTACCATTGTGTCATCGGCCTTGCACCTGATGCAGGACATCATCCAAAAACGCTACCCGGCGTCGTCCTGGAACATATTTGCCGCGCAAGCGTCGGATGGCGACAACTGGGGTGACGACTCACCCGTGTGTCGTGACCTGCTGATGAACAACATCATGAAGCACATGCAGTACTTCTCATACATTGAGATCAGCCCGCGTGACCACCAAGACCTGTGGTACGCCTACGAAGATGTCAAAGAGCGCTACGGTGAACAATTCGCCATGGCACAGATTCTGGATCGAGCGGATATCTACCCGGTATTCCGAGAGTTGTTTCAGAGGAAAGAAGTATGACGAGCAAAGCGCGCACACCCATATCAACCGGCTCAGACTGGACTTTTGATCTCATTCGCGAGTACGACCATGAGATAGCGGCGATCGCCAAAGAATTCGGGTTAGATACCTACCCAAACCAGATAGAAGTGATCAGCTCAGAACAAATGATGGACGCCTACAGCTCCGTCGGTATGCCATTGGGGTATCACCATTGGTCGTACGGCAAACAATTTTTGCAAACTCAGCAGGGCTATGAGCGCGGGCAAATGGGCTTGGCGTACGAAATCGTCATTAACTCCGACCCCTGCATTGCCTATTTGATGGAAGAAAACACCATGGCCATGCAGGCCTTGGTTATTGCGCACGCGTGCTACGGACACAACTCCTTCTTCAAGAACAACTACTTGTTCCGGGCCTGGACTGATGCCTCGGCCATCATTGATTATTTGGTGTTCGCGCGTGAGTACGTGTCGCAGTGCGAGCGGAAATACGGTGTTGAAGCGGTAGAGCAGGTGCTCGACAGTTGCCACGCCATCCAGAACTATGGCGTTGACCGCTACAAACGGCCGTCGCCTATTTCTGCTGCTGAAGAGGCCAACCGGCAAGCCGAGCGGGAAGCCTACCTACAAACGCAATTAAATTTGTTGTGGAGCACCATTCCCACCACCGAGAGAGGGAAAAAACGCCAGAAGCGCGAGCGGCGTTTCCCCGCCGAGCCACAAGAAAACTTGCTGTATTTCATTGAAAAAAACGCGCCCATCATGCCCATTTGGCAGCGTGAACTGGTGCGCATAGTGCGCAAGATCGCCCAGTACTTTTACCCACAACGCCAAACACAGGTGATGAACGAAGGCTGGGCGACGTTCTGGCACTATACGTTGCTGAACACGCTGTATGATCGCGGTAAGGTAACGGAAGGCTTCATCATGGAGTTTTTGGATAGCCACGCCAAAGTGGTATTCCAGCCGCCGTTCGACACTCGGTATTATTCAGGGATAAACCCTTACGCTTTGGGCTTCGCCATGTTCCGTGACATCCGCCGGATATGTGAGTCGCCCACGGACGAAGATCGTGCGTGGTTCCCTGATATTGCGGGGAAAGACTGGCTGGAAACGCTGCACTTTGCCATGCGTGATTTTAAAGACGAAAGTTTCATTCAGCAGTTTCTGTCGCCACGCGTTATCCGAGACTTTCGCTTATTCGCCATTTTAGACAAAGAAGCCGCCAGCGAATACGAAGTAGCAGCGATTCACGACGAGCGCGGCTACAAGCAGGTTCGTCAGTTGTTGGCCGAGCAATACAACCTCAGCACCCGTGAACCGAATTTGCAGATTGTGAATGTTGACGTGGAAGGTGACCGATCAATCGTCTTGCATCACGTACGACAGAGCGATCGGCCGCTGAACAACGACACCGACGAAGTGCTGAAACACTTGCGTCGGCTGTGGGGCTTTGATGTGCACCTGTATTCGCTGGAAGGCGATCAAGTCGCCGCCGAATACCATTGCACCGAAGAAGGTATTTCTTATGGTGACGTGGACGAGGACAAGCCTGCTGACTACTTATAAGCAGGCCTGGAAACGACTGCGCTCACTTCTGGCAGCAAGCCTACAATTTAAATTGCCGCACCTGCGCCTGCGTATCTGAAACTGTCTGTTTGATGGTCTCTACATCACGCCCAATCATATCGCCGAAGCTGGCGTTGTCTTTCGCCAAGTCGTTGATGTGAGTGACGTTGGCGCTCAGGGACTCGGTGACTGTTTCTTGTTCGCGCGCATTTTCAGCGATCTGGGTGATCAGGTCACGTAGATCATGAATGCGACCGACCATGATATTAATTTCGTCATTCACTTCGGTCGCGGTCACCTTATTCTCAGTGGCCAGCGCCGACGCTTGGTCTGACGATTCTAAAGCTGCCTTAGCGGCATTGCCCAAGCGCTCGATCACACCCGATATCTGTTTGGTAGACTCTGCCGAACGGGTAGCCAAGGTACGTACCTCGTCTGCTACCACCGCAAAACCACGACCCTGTTCACCAGCGCGCGCAGCTTCAATGGCGGCGTTCAAGGCCAGTAAGTTAGTTTGTTCAGCAATGGCGTTGATTACATTCAGCGCGTCACTGATTTCAGTGGTTAGGTTGGCTAGACTGCTGATTTTCTCTAGCGTGTCGTTCATGTAGGTACTGACTTGCTCAGACTTCTTCGCCGACTGGCCGACACGACGCCCGGACTCGCTGGCTTGGTCTGCCACCTCTTGCGTGATCTGGCTCACCGAGTCGGCGCGCGCCGCCACTTCACCGGCTGACGCTGAGAGCTCGTTGATGGCGGTGGCAACCTGATCCGTCTCATGCAACTGATTGTGCATATTTTCTGATGCCTTAACACTCGACTCTGCGAAGCGTTCGGAGATGTCTTTCAGCCCATCCACACGGTCACGAATAACACTGAACGCGGTGGCCATGGACTGCGTCATTTGATTCAGGTCTTGCCCTAGTCGGCTGAATTCGTGTTTGCCACTCACATTAAATTGCGTGGTCAGGTCACGTTGAGTCAATAAGCGAATAGGGTTGATGAGGTTGTTAACGGCGCGTGTTGCTGTGCGTCCAATGATGAAGGTCGCGGCGAGTGAAATCACCACGATGGCCAGTATCACGGTCACGATAATGGTTCTGGTGGTGGTAATGGTATCCATGATGCGCGCGCCACCGGTTGTTACCAATTGAGCCAGAATGCCATCGACCGCTGCCATTGATGTTTGAAAGCTGCTGAAGGCTGCTTCGCGTTGCTGGCCTGTTGCCGTCCGCAATGCCTGCCAGTCACGATTAACGTTCTGCTGAGCATTTACTACTGCTGCTTGGCCTTCCCCGGCATCGATCACGCGATTTAAGGTGGCGAGCCAACGATCCCCATCGGCGCGCAACTCGCTGACATCATTATCACGGTTGGCTTCAATATAGAGATTCAGTGCGGTGATGTTTAAGTTTTTCACCGCAACAGCGCCCGGAATCAAGGTGTCAGGAAAGTAGCCAGCCAAGGTCCGGGCCAGATTCAGGCCGCCGAGTATTATGATGGCCGTTACGACAATGGCAACGGTTTGAGCAATAAGTAGAAAGCGCAGGCGGCCGAGTATGGTCATGTGATGTATCCAGTAAATAAGGTTTTTGTAATTATAGGTTAACTCTAGTCGACAGCGGCTCCGCACTCAAGCGCGTGCGACCCTATGAGCTTGGAGCCGTTATTTTTTCTAGCCATTGCAGGCCTGCAAGGCATAAAAAGAGGGGGTCGACGAGGTATTGCCAACCAGAAATCGGGGCGAACAGGTCGGTGCGGAAAGCGTATAGGGTTAACACCAGCAGCCACATCAACACCGTGCGGCCAGAGAACGCTGCCCACAAGCCAGCAAACACGGCCGCTATTGGCAGCAGCAGGGTATCGTTACCGAATGCAGATAACCAAGGCAGTGCTGACTGCATGGCGGGTAACAGCAACACACCGACCGAGCCTAAAAGCAGCAGTATGGTCGCAGATGGTAATACGAGCGGGCGGGTATTCCAGCGAAAGTCTGCCACGGCAACAGCGATCACCATCAGCGCGCTCAGAACACCAAAGGATGTTGCGTACGGATAGGTAAAATGGCCTAGCGGCGCAGCCATCAACAACAGCGGTAGCCCATAGATCAATACGGCAGCGCCAAAAGCAAGGTGACGCAGCAGAAATGGGCGACCCAGCAGATACAAAAGGCAAACCAGTGAAAGGTGATGCAGTGCTTCCGCCATAGGCCATGAGGTCGGTATATCCGGGTGCCAAAGTGCGGTTGCGACCAGCAGCGCGCAGGCAGCCAACACATGCAGCCAGGTTCTGGGGGCCATGACATAAGGCAGCCATTGCAGCATAGGCACCTGCGATTTCTCCATGTGGTTGACGGGTGATATTAGCGTGCAGTTTATCAGGTGAGCCGAACCGCTGTCTTTTCCTATGTCTTGTGTGGTGTTTTATTTCGTATAGGTCGTGACGTTCTTCAGCGCGCCCTTTAGACTCATTCATAAGCACACTGGGATTGGAGACATAGGATGAGTAACGATTGGCAGGCCGATTACGACACTGTGTTGGCCGCATGGCAGGCGCATTCTAGCCCTAAAGACGTCGAGCGCTGGGAGAGTGCATTACGCGCCTTGGTGCAGGCCAGTCAATTTGCCACTCAGCACTTATTATTAGACCCCGCACAGCTGCCTATCTTGACCGCGATGTTGGACCAGGCAGACTACAAGCCAGAAGCTGCACTGACAGAAGCCATGGCGGATGTTACTGATGAAGATGACTTCATGGCGGTGCTGCGCCAGTGGCGCAACCGGCATCAGATATGGTTGATCTGGCAGGAAGTACTGCAACATCCTGCGCTGCCGGAACGGTTAGAATCCATCACTCAGGTAGCAGACCTCGCCATCAACTGCGCCACCGAGTTTGCCACAGCTCAGATGGTCAGCCGTTTCGGTGAGCCCGCACGTTGCCCGTTCAGTCGGCAACCGCAACGGCTGGTGGTGCTGGGCATGGGCAAACTCGGGGCGCGCGAATTGAACCTCAGTTCTGACATCGACCTGATCTTTTCCTACCCCACTGAAGGCGAAACCGACGGTAAGCGATCGCTCACACACGGTGAGTTTTTTACCCGTGTGGGACGTAAAATCATTCAATATTTGGATCAACGCACAGTCGATGGCTTTGTGCATCGGGTCGATATGCGCCTGCGCCCAAACGGCCAGAGTGGTCCTTTGGCATTGAATTTCCGCGCCACCGAAACCTATTATCAGGAGCAAGGCCGAGACTGGGAGCGCTACGCCTTGATCAAGGCGCGCGCCGTCACTTCAGTAAAGGTCGCCGAGACGGGGTTGATGCCCAAGCTCAAAGCCTTTGTGTTCCGCCGCTACATTGATTATCAGGTGTTAGACGCGCTGCGCGAAATGAAACAACGCATCGCCGCTGAAAATCGTCGCTTGCAGCGCCAAGCCAATATTAAGTTGGGCTCGGGCGGCATTCGTGAAGTGGAGTTCATTGTGCAGGCCGTGCAGTTGATTCAGGGTGGCCAGAGCCATGGCTTGCAGAACCCCAATATATTTGCCGCCATGGACGCCATCATGACCGAGCAACTGTTGCCCGAAGCCGTGTGCATGGAACTGCTCGACAGCTACCAAGCCCTGCGCCGCCTGGAGCACCTGATACAAGCGCAAGAAGATCGCCAGACCCAAGAGCTGCCCACCGACGACCGTTGGCGCACGCGCTTGGCTCAGGTCATGGGCTTTGATGATTGGGCGGCTTTACTGACGTGGACGGGTGATGTACGTGGTGTGGTGAGTCGACACTTTGATGCGTTCATCGCACCGCCCGACGAAATGAGTGGGGCCGAACACCCATGGGAGCCGTTTTGGCGGGATATTGCCAGCGCTGACTGGGCGCTGGATTTTGGCGATGAAGGGCAACACGTGGCGGCTGCTGTACAACAGATTCGCGACGAAGCGGAGAAGTACAACCTCAGCGAGATCGCATGGGATCGGTTGGACCGATTCATGCCTTTGCTGCTGAACGAATTAGCACGCTTGCAACGGCCAGCCGATGCGATCACACGGCTGACTCCCGTCATACAGGGCGTATTACGCCGCAGTGCTTATCTCATCATGCTGGTGGAGAACCCGCAGGCCATCCGCGAACTGGTCAAGCTGGTGATGCTGAGTCCCTGGGTGGCTGACCAGTTTGTCGATAAGGCCTATTTGCTGGACGAACTGACTGACCCCGACGAGCTGTATCGTTTGCCTAGTCGCCGCGCGTTGGGAGACGATCTCAAGCAACGGTTGCTGCGTTTGCCTGACGATGACTTGGAGCAGCAAATGGAACAATTGCGGCATTTTCGTCACAGTCGCGTGCTGCGTGCGGCGGCGTGTGAGCTGACCGGTAATTTGCCGCTGATGAAAATCAGTGACTATCTCACCTACACCGCTGAAGAGGTGTTGCAGCAGGTTCAATGGTTAGCTTGGGATCAGATGACGGATAAACACGGCGTGCCGTCGCGTGAAGACGGACAATTGTGCGACCCCGATTTTGTGATTCTGGCGTACGGTAAAATGGGTGGCTTGGAACTCAGCTATGAATCCGATTTAGATCTAGTGTTTGTGCACGACGGCGCACCGCAAGGGCAGACCAACGGCATTAAGCCGGTCGACAACAATGTGTTCTTCATGCGGCTGGGGCAGCGTATTGTGCACCTGCTCACGACGCAAACGCCTTCTGGTATCCTGTACGAAGTAGACATGCGCCTGCGACCGTCAGGCAATTCTGGCATGTTGGTGTGCTCGCTGTCGGCGTTCCGCAAGTACCAAGAAAACGAGGCATGGACGTGGGAGCATCAAGCCTTGGTGAGGGCTCGTGTTGTGGCGGGTTGTCCGCGCTTAAAAGAAGCGGTGGAACAGGTGCGGGCCGACATCATTCGGCGCCCGCGAGATGCCGCGCAACTCTGGCAAGAAGTCACCGTCATGCGCGACAAAATGCGCACGAACTTGGGTACGTCGGCGGCCAAACAAGCCGAGCAATTCAATATCAAACAAGACCCCGGTGGTGTAGTAGACATCGAATTCTTAGTGCAATTTCTGCTTTTGCGCCACGCCGCTGAAGACGGTGACTTAGTGCTGTGGTCCGACAACATGCGCCTGCTCGAAACGCTTAATCGGTGCCAGCGTATTACCGACGACGAGCGTAACGCGTTGAGCCGCGCTTATCTGAAGTGGCGCCAAGAAGTGCACCGGCAGGCGCTACAGAATGGCGACGGAAAACTGCACGGGGCTGATCAGTTGGCCGAGTTTAATGACATCATTCAGACGGTGCGGACGCATTGGCAGAAACTCGTTCACGTTGCTTAAAAAGAACTAAGCTCATTAAAAGACCATCTGGCTAGGCAAAACAATGAAGCGCATGACAGGTATTTTGATCGTGGTGCTGATTGCCCTGTGTGGAAGCGTGCAGGCAGAGACATTGCGTTTGGTGACAGGTAATCAGTACCCACCTTTCGCCGATGAAAACCTACCCGGTGGTGGTTTGGCAACGGAAATTGTTCGGGCCGCTTTCGCTGCCGTGGGCCGGGACTTGCAGGTGGAGTTTTCGCCGTGGCAACGAGGGTATCGAGACGCCCTGATGGGCGAAGTACAGGGTACCTTTCCGTACATTCCGTCCGCTGACCGCGTGCGCGATATGGTTTATTCAGGCCCACTCATTCGTGTCCGAACGCTGGTGATATCGCGCTCAGATAATCCAGTAAACTATCAACACGCGGGTGATTTGGTGGGCCGAGAATTGTGTTGGCCGCTGGGCTGGGCTCTGCCATCGGTGGTAGACGCCATGTTGCGCAGCGGAGACATTCGTTATTCTCAACCGCGCGACTACAATGCGTGCCCACGCATGCTGGCGACGTCGCGGGTTGATTTTTTGCTGGCCAACAATTTTCAGTGGTCTGCGTTGACCGCAGCAGAAGGTTTAGATAGCGCCGATTACTTTATCTCCGAGCAAGCGATCCAAGAGGTCACTCTGCACTTCATTGCGCCACGCACCTCCGAAGGCGACCGTGTTGTTCGGCTGTTTAATGTTGGGCTAAAGGCCATTCGAGAAAACGGTGATTATGACGCCATCATTTCTGCTTACGACATTCAATCGACACCCTAATACAGTTTCGCCTCGCCCTTCGGGCGGGTTTTAAAGCGTTTGTGCAGCCAGAGGTATTGCGACGGTTGTTGACGTATTTCTTCCTCCAGCCAAGCATTATAGGCGGCTGTGTCGGCTTCAATGTTACCCGTCGACAGCGCTTCGCCGTCAATGGCGCGCATCCGGTAGCCAGTTGGCGTCCGCAGGGTGAGGGCTAAAAAGACTCGCGCCCCGGCAACGGTGGCGAGCTTGGCCGTTGCGGTTACGGTGGCGGTGGATACACCGAAGAAGGGGACAAAGATGGAGTACTTGCGGCCTAAATCCTGATCTGGCGCATAGAAAATCACCCGGCCTTTCTTCAAGCGCCGAATCATCGAGAGCATGTCTTTCTTTTCAATCAGTGCGCCGACAAAACGCAACCGTCCGCGACATTGGAAATAGTTCATTAACGGGTTGCCGTGCGGGCGATGCAGGGTGTCGTAATCCAGTAAAGTACCGATCAGAGCGCCGCAAATATCAACGCAAGAAAAGTGCGCTCCGAGCAGCAACACCCCTTGGGGTGACTCAGCCGCTTCCACCAGTTGTGCGATGTTCTCTACGTGCCATTCGATGCTCAACTTACCGGGGTGGCGAAACCATGCGATGCAGGTCTCAGGCAGCGCTTTACCGGTTTCTCTGAATACAGCTTTAACCAGCGCCGTGCGTTGCTCGGTTGAATGGTCGGGGAATGCCAGAGACAGGTTGACGTGCGCCACACGTCGCCGTTCGCGCGCAATATGATAAAGCAGTCCGCCGATCATAGTGCCGATGCGCATTTGTACGGCATAGGGCAAATGGGCGATCAGCCACATGAAGCTTAATAACAACCAGACGCCCCAGTAGCGGGGGGTCAGCCATGAGGTATTGAACTGGGGTGCTGCGGTCATCACTGTGAATAAGTCTCTGCAAAAACAAACGCAGCGCGCATTGTACGACATTGGTGACTATAAATGCTGCTACTTGTGCCGAAGAAACAGCAGTTTGATCACACATCGGCCTATAATAAGCGGATTTGGAAGAGCACGATCAATCATAGAGGGTACCGAGTGAGTATTAGGGCGGCACAGATACGTGATATCACGGCAATTTATCGAGTCTTGTGCTCGGTGATCGCTGAGCAGGAATTTCTGATGAGTCTGCAAAAGCCGGATCTGCCCATGTTCACGCGGTTCATCGAGGCGAATCTTAAGCGGGGTAATCCGGTATGGATTGCGCAAGAAGGTCAGCAAACGGTGGGTTGGTGCGATGTTTATCCGCGCGGTGCAGATGTGCAACGGCATGTCGGACGGGTCGGCATGGGCGTGGCGGCTGAATACCGTGGTAAAGGCCATGGTAAGGCTATGCTGGCCGCGACTATTCAGAGCAGTTGGCAGGCCGGTTTCACGCGGTTGGAATTGGAAGTGTTCACCACCAATCGGTCCGCCATTGCCCTGTACACCAGTATGGGGTTCGTCAAAGAAGGTCTACACCGGCAAGTACGTAAAGACAGTCGTGGCTACCGGGACACCTATACCATGGCCCTCATTAAAACGCCTTAAGGGCATACCTAGACTGTTAGCGATTGGCTTTCAGCTTTTGATTCTCATGCTCAATGTATTGATAAAACTCACGCATCTCTAACTGCGCGGCGGCGGCACTGTCCAGCACCACCGTGGCGTGCGGGTGCATCTGCAATATCGTGGCCGGGCAGGCGGCACTCAGTGCACCTTCGACCATGGTTTTTACCGCGCTGGCTTTACTGTCGCCGGTGGCGAGCAGCAATATTTTGCGGGCTTCCATGATGGTGCCAATACCCATGGTGATCGACAAGTGCGGTTGAAATTCGTCTGGCCCGAAGAACCGTGCATTGTCGGCCACGGTAGCGGGCGTCAGCGTCTTAATGCGTGTTCGACTGGCCAGGCTGGACGAGGGTTCGTTAAAGCCAATGTGGCCGTTGCGGCCCAGTCCGAGTAGCTGTAAGTCAATGCCCCCGGCTTGTTGAATGGCGGCTTCATACTGCGCGCAGGCCTGTGAAGGGTCTTTTGACATGCCATCCGGCACTTGGGTGTGGAACAGGTCAATATCGATGTGGTCAAACAACTCTTCGTTCATGAAATGACGGTAGCTTTGCGGGTGCGTCGCTGGAATCCCCAGATACTCATCGAGATTAAACGTACGTACTTTTTGGAACGACAACGCACCCTGTCTGACGAGATTGATCAATACTTTATACGTCGCGATGGGCGTAGAGCCGGTCGCTAAGCCCAATACCGCGTCCGGCTTTTGGCGAATTTGACGGCTGATCAAATCTGCGGCGTAGTGCGCTACGTCTGAGGGCTGCGGCAGTATAACAACTTGCATGGTAAAAATTTCCTGTAGGAGGCCAGCCCTCTGGCCGAATAGGTTTGTGTTCTAGGCTAAACGTCTTTTCGCGCAGAGGGCTGCGCTCCTACCGGCCGGTGGATTAATGCGCTTGATAATCGCCTGCGACCCAGGTACCCGCTACTGTCAATTCGGGCGTCAGGTGAACAAGGTCAGCACGATGGCCGGGTTTAATCCAACCTAAATAGTCATCGGCGTTCACGTATTCCGCTGGAAAGCGCGATGCCATGCGCAGAGCATGGTCTAGCGGGATGCCGATGTCGTTGACGCACAGCCGCACCGCATCCACCAATCCAATCGCTGAACCCGCCAATCGGCCCTCAGCACTGATCAGACGTCCGTCAACCGCCGTAATGCGTTCGCCGTACAATTCAAACCAGGGTTCCACCGCACCGATGGTGGCCATGGAGTCGCTGACCAGATACAGCTTGCCGAGTGGCTTAGCGCGGTAGGCCAACCGCACCGATTCGCGGTGTACATGATAGTTGTCAACAATGATGCCCGCATAGGTGCTGCTGTCTGCCAGAGCGGCCCCCACTACGCCCGGTTCGCGGCCTTGGAAAGAACGCATGGCGTTGTATAGGTGGGTGAAACCGGTCAAGCCTTCGCGAATGGCGCGCTCTACGTCGGCGTAACTCGCGTTGCTGTGTCCGGCGGAGACCCGAATGCCTGCCCGCACCAGTCGAGCGATTTGGCCAGGTTGCGTCATCTCTGGCGCTAGTGTCAGCAAAATAGGGAGGTCAGCCGCGATGCGTGATAAGAAGTCGATGTCGGTTTCCGTGATGGCTCGAATGTACTCTTCACGATGCACGCCGCGCCGTTCTGTGTTGAAGAATGGTCCTTCAATGTGCACTCCGAGTAGCCCGGGATTGACGGGCATGGCTTCTAGTACGGCGGCAATGCAGGCTTCTAGATTCTCACGTCGGTCGCTGATGGTGGTCGGTAATAAACTGGTGGTGCCGACCGTTCGGTGGCCATCGGTAATGCGTTTGAGTGCGTCTACTGACGGTTCGTTATTAAACAGTACGCCACCGCCGCCATTCACTTGCAGATCTATGAAGCCCGGAGCCACAATGCCGCCATTCAGCTCTGCACAGGGTAGAGATGTGGGAACTTCCGACTGTGGAACCACTGCGTCTATGCCCGTGCCGTCTAAAATGATGGCGTGATGGTCGAGGAAGCGTTCCCCAGTGAACACTTTGGCGCCCAGAATGGCGGACTTCATGGTGTGGTCCTTTTAAACAGCGTCCAGCTTCAGTTCCACCACAAAGTCGTAAATATCACCGCGATAATACGAACGGGTAAACTCAACTGGTCGGTTGTGTTGATCAAAACCCTGGCGCTCGATATAGAGTACGGCATCACCAGGGGACATCTTTAAATGGTCGGCAATCTGCTTGTCTGCGTTGCGCGCGGTCATGGTTTGCAGGGCACGTACGGGACGCGCGTTGCGCAACTGCAAGGCGGCATAAAGTGAGTCAGTTACTTCATCCACGCTGCGAATGATGTCTCCGGGTGTCGCAGCTATTTCGTAAGCCATGGGCAGTTCGTTGGCGTAGCGCACGCGACCGAAGCGGCAGATACGATTGCCGGGCGACAGATTCAGCGCCATGGCTTCTTTGGGTGACGCTTGTACGAGGTCACGGCTGACCCACTCCGAGCGCGGTGTCATACCACGCGCCGACATGTCTTCGGTGAAGCTGTTCAGCACCGACAGATTTTTATGAATCGATTCACTGCCGCGCGCGGTCACTAACGTTCCTGCGCCTTGCTTTTGTATCAATAAGCCCTGTTGAACCAGAGATTCAATGGCTTTGCGCACCGTCACGCGTGAGACTTCCAGCGCCACCGCCAGCTCACGCTGCGGCATTAAATAGTCGCCGTCTTTCAGTAAGCCTTCGTGAATGGCTTGCGTCATGGAGCGTGCCAGTTGCACATAGAGCGAGCCCGTTTTGGCGGGGTCTGGCTTTAGGTACTCTATAATTGCCTCGGTCGTTGCCACGGTTATGCCTCGTTTTTGATCATCAGTAGTGCGCCCGTCAAAGCATCCTGTTGCGCAGGTACTATCAGTGGTCGCAAGTGTGATACCAATTCTGTACCAACAAAGGGCCCTAGGCCACCTAAAAGGGCAATCCGGTCTATATTCATGTCGGCTAAGCGTTGCACCAACAAGCCAACGGCTTCCGCTTGTTCGCGCAGTAGACTGATCGCGAGTGGGTCGGCGTGCGCGCGCGCTTCTACGATCCAGCGCGCAAACTGACCGAAATCGCCTGAGCGTGCGGTACTGGCCCAGCCAGGAATCGTGCGTGGTTGATTGTCGAAGTGCGCCAATATGCGTTTGGTCAATGGCGTTGACGGGCGAATCTTATCGCTGGCACGCAAGGTTTCTTGAATGGCGCGTAAGCCCAGCCATGCACCACTGCCTTGATCGGCCAACGGAAAGCCCCAGCCATCCAACATGGTCGGTTGTTGGTCGACAATCGCCCAGCCGACAATGCCGGTGCCGACGATCACCAATCCGCCATCTTGCCCGTTGTGGGCGCCCAAACAGGCGATGTGCGCGTCATTCTGCACTTTGATGGCCGCAAACGGGTGTTGCCATTGCGCTAGAAAAGCTTGGCTTTCAGGTAATTCCGCACCAGCCAGTCCCATGCCTACTGCTGCCTGGCTCAATAAGTCGGTGGGTAAATTGGCTTGTTTAAAAGCCTGACGAACCGTTGCCTCTATATTAACGACAGCCCCTTCCGCATGCTGGTACACATTGGCGCTGCCGCCGCTGGTTTCTGCCAACACGGTGCCACGATGATCCACGAGGCGGGCTCGGCATTGCGTGCCACCACCGTCGATTCCAACATAATAGAGATGTTGCGTTTGCTTGGTCATAAAGGCTCTTATTGTTATGTCCGGACGTCCACTATGCCGCACTTCACCGAGTGACTGTGTTGCATTTGCAGTCCGTCCTTTTTTTGTTATCGTCTTACTTTGCTAGGCCAACATAATACCAATATAATACCTGTTGTTGAGATTGGCAAGCATCGTGTAATGCTAGAGAAAACAAAAAAGACAACAGGGCATAAGGGAGTCGGTATGACACTGAGGTATGAGTTCGCACAGCAGGAAATAATGGAGCAGGGCTTTCAGGCGGAGATTCGTTTGACCAATGTGAGCGATGCTCCGCTGGATATAGGCTGCTTGTACTTTTCTTTGGCGCGCATTATAGAGCCCGCTGACGTCAGCGGAGGGGAGTGGGTGTCGCGTGACGGCGACCTGCATGCGATCGGTTTTAACCGGGTGTTGGTGCCCGGCGAGAGCGTGACGTGTCAACTGCACAACCCACGCGATCGCATGGTGAAATACACGGACTGGCCCTACGGTATCTATGCGGAATCGCCGCACGGGGATCTGTTGTCTATAGAAGTTGTGTCGCCCGATATCAATTGGCAAGTCAAGCCGCAGGATACCCCGCCTTTGGGCGTGGTGCATGACCTCGTGCCACAGCCTCAGGTGTTGGTCCTTGGCGCTGGACGTTTTAAGAAACCACGCGCCATTGCGTGGGGAACGTTAGACCCCGCGTGGGCGATGAGTGGTAATGATCTCACTGCGTGGAGTGGTGTGCTGCAAGAATTCAGCGGCGTGGCAAGTGAGCCACACGAGGGCTGGTCGGTGCAGTTTGTGCAGAAAGAGGGCGTGACCGGCGGTTATCGTCTGCATGTGGTTGCCAGTGGGGCGACCATCGAGGCCACTGACAGCGCCGGTGTACACGCGGCTATTGCGTCCTTGGTGCAGTGGTTGGCGGGGCAAGATGTACAAGAAGTCGACGTTCAGGACGCCCCGCGATTCGCTTATCGTGGCTTACATTTAGATGTGGTACGCCATTTCGTGCCGCTCGAACAGGTCTGTAAAACCATCCGTTTGGCCGCTGTGTATAAGATGAATCAGTTTCATTGGCACCTAACGGACGACGAAGCCTGGCGCTTGGAAATTAACGCCTTTCCCGAATTGACCGAGCGGACGGCGGTGCGTGGTCGCGGGCGCGTTATGCCGCCCCAGATGGGCACGGGTGCCAGTGATCACGGCGGGTATTACACGCAAGACGACGTGCGTCATGTCGTCGCACTGGCTGCCAGCTTGGGTATCAATGTGATGCCAGAAATAGATGTGCCGGGGCATGCGCGTGCTCTGCTGCGAGCCTTGCCGGTGTTGCAAGAGCGCGACGATGAGTCGATGTACCGCAGTGTGCAACACTATTCCGATAATGTGCTGAATCCCGCTCTGCCCGCCACCTGGGCTGTTATGCAGACCATTCTTGATGAGGTGATGGCGTTGTTTCCATCAGCAGAAATACACCTGGGCTCAGACGAGGTGCCACCGGGTGTTTGGCAGCGCAGTCCGGCCGCTGTGGCTAAAGCACAGGCATTGGGGTTTGCCGATGTGACGGCGTTGCACGGCTGGTTTATGCGTGGCCTCGAAGACTATTTATTGCAGCATGGACGGCGCGCTGCAGGCTGGGAAGAGATCACGGTCGGGCATGCGGTGTCGCGATCAACGACGGTGTTTTCTTGGCAGGGCGTCGAGGCGGGCCAGAAAGCGGCTGCACTGGGGTATCCTGTCGTGATGACGCCTGCACAGTTTTGTTATCTGGACCTGTCCTACAATCGCGACCAAGCCGAGCCTGGCTACTATTGGGCAGGCGAGACCAGTTTGGCCAAGGCGTATGGCTATGAGCCGCTGTCGGGCTGGCCTGCGGGTGATGGAAGCTGGACGCGTGTGCGTGGTTTGCAAGCCTGCGTGTGGAGCGAATTGTTGGCTGAGCTCTGGCAGCTGGAATACATGCTGCTGCCGCGCT
The DNA here is from genome assembly GCA_049115955.1 of Natronospirillum sp. Taxonomy (GTDB): domain Bacteria; phylum Pseudomonadota; class Gammaproteobacteria; order Pseudomonadales; family Natronospirillaceae; genus Salinispirillum. The sequence continues at coordinate 102,300 of JAGDZJ010000015.1, read as the reverse complement.
TGTTGGCGGTAGCGGAGCGGGCATGGTCCGCGGCGGACATCAATGACGAAGCCGATTTTATGCGCCGTTGCCGTACGCAATGCGCTATGTGGCAGCGTGCAGGATGGAATTACCGGGCTGAAAGTCTCGGTTGGTAAGGTGAGTGGTCTTGGTTGTCAGCCCAATAGCAATACCAATGATCGATATATGAACTTTTTGTTGTCAATGGTATTTATAGGTATTATATTGGTATTGCCTTGATCAAAAACAACAATCGAAGAGGTAAGATCACATGAAACTCATAAAAGGCTCAATTGCTGTCGTTGTGGCGGCGGCTACCCTGGGTTCTGCAGCTATCTCGGCTGCTGATACCGTATTGAATACTTACACTTGGCGTCCACAGGATCGCGCAGTGTGGGATTACATCAACGAGAACAACCTGATTGACGGTGTAACCGTTCGTATGGACGTGACGCCAGAAGACTACGAGTCAAAGCTGCGTATTGATATGCAGAGCAATCGTCCAGACCTCTTTTTCGCTAAAGCCGGTGCGCCTTGGTTGAGCTCATGGGTCGACGCTGGCGTTATCGCGCCAGTCAGTGACTACGGCGTTAGCCTGAGTGCGTTCGGTGACGCTGCGTTAGGCGGCTCAACCGGTTCCGACGGTGTGGTGTACTCGGTACCCGTGGGTATGGAGATGGAAGCCATTTTGTACAACAAAAGTGTTTTCCAGCAGCATGGCATTGCAGAGCCCTCAAGTTTGGCTGAGTTGGAAGCCGCGTTTGCGAAGCTAAAATCGGCTGGCGTTGTACCCATGCACGTTGATGGTCGCGATGGTTGGTACCTGAACCAAGTGCTGAACGAAGTGTTGATCGCCGGTTTTGCCAGCGATGAATGGACGCAAGGCGTTATTACAGGTGAAGCGTGCTTCACCGACAGTGATTATGTTAACGCTCTGCAGCAATTGGATGGCTGGCGCACCAGTGGTTATCTGAACGCGAACCCGTTGGCTGACGATTATGGCGCGATGCGTACTGAAGTCGCCTTAGGGTCTTCGGCGATGATGATCGACGGTATCTGGTCCGCGGGCCCCGGTTCGCCAATGTTTGACATCGAACCAGGTTTGGAAATTGGTATCATGCCAATCCCCGGTGGCAACGTGTATGGTTTCCCTGACTTCGGTCTGGCGGCTAACCCGAATTCGGCCAAGCAAGACGCCATTCGCAAAGTCATGCAATTTGTTACCACACCTGAGTTTGCGCAGCTTTACGCAGAACGTGTCGGTTTGCCTGCTTCAAATCACAGTGTGAACGTGAATGATGCGCGCATTAGCCGTGCAGCCGAGTTGATCGCTAACTCTAATGTGGCCGCTAACCCGTTCTTTGCCTTTGACTTGAACGCTCATGAGCCAACGTATCAGACGCTAGCGGCTGACCAACTGCAGCGCTTGCTGAGTGGTCAAGCTACGCCGGTACAGGCTGCAACGGCTATTCAAGCAGGATTGAACTCTTGGGGCTATGTGGGCGCAGCCAACTGCCGCTGATTTTTCTGTATTAGTGCTGTGATAGTGCGGGGGTGGCCAATCGAGGCACCCCTGCATGGCCGACACACCAATATTGCCGGTGTGTCGGTCGCTTCCTCCATACTTTCTCTATAGATGTACCGTAGGTGTTCTACAATGACCAGAAGTACACACGAAGCGTCCGCATTGGACCTCCCCCTAAACGACACGCCAGCAGCCAAGGAGCCGACTGATATGCCAAAGCCTTGGAGCAAAATGTCGTACGGTGCGCGGGAGAAAATTGAGCGCACGCTGTTGCTGGTACCCGGTGTACTGCTCTATTCGGTATTCTATTTTATTCCTATGATCGGCTTGCTGTATTTGTCCCAAGTGAAGTGGGCTGGTATCGGCACCATGGAATACGTTGGTTTAGACAATTTCAAGCAAGTACTCGGCAACGCCTATTACCGTGATCAAATGTTCAATGCCTTGTGGCAGAACGTTATTTTCTTTGTGGTCATCATCGGCACATTCCTGACCATTGGCAGTACCTTAGCGCTGCTGTTGAGTCTCAAAACGTGGGGACGTAAAACCTATCAAGTGATTTTCTTCTTGCCTTACCCCATGGCGGGTGCGGCAGTGGCTTATCTATTGAACCTCTTTGTGGCACAGCGAGGGCCTTTGAACGCCGCACTGATGAGTGCGGGCATTACCGACGCTCCGATTCCTTTTCTCGGCATGGAAGACACCGCCTTGGTGACCTTGGCGCTGTTCTATTCATGGCACCGCATGGGTTTTGCCATCATGTTAATTCTGGCGGGCATCTTGGCAGTACGGCAAGACTTGCTGGAAGCGGCCGTGCTTGACGGCGCCAGCCGTTTTCAAGCTATTAAAGCCGTGGTGGTGCCGGTGGTAGCGCCCGCGTTTATTTTGATCACAGTGATCATCATGGTCGATGTGTTTAATAACGCCGACTACACGCTGATCATCATGGGTGCAGAAGCCGGGCCTCTGCGGTCCACGGACGTGATGGGAACCTTCTTGTTTCGTACCGCCTTCGGGGCGGGCGCCAGTACCGCACAAACCAACTTCGGCATGGCGGCGGCGGTGGGGTTGATTACCGCCGTCATGATACTGCCGGCGGCCTTGTTCCTGGCCCTGCGCAATTTCCGTAACGACTGATAAGGGTGTAGCACGATGGATAAGATTTTTAAGTTACGCCCGCATGAGCAGGTCTTGGTGCAAATGATCATGATCGCGTGGGTCGTCGTGGTGTTGGTGCCTTTTGGTTCGGCGATACTTAATTCGTTGAAACCCAATGTGGGTTCTATTTTTCGTGATCCTTTTGGCCTGCCCGATCCGTGGAGCTGGGGTAATTATGCGCGGGCATGGGTTGAAGCGAGCTTCGACCGGTACTTTCTGAACTCCATGATCATCGCCGGTTGTACCGTGGTGCTGGTGATTTTTTGTTCCACCACAACCGCATTTGTGTTGGCCCGTATGCCGTTTAAGGGCAGTACAGCCATCTTCTTATGCTTCATGCTCGGGGTCATTATTCCGATCCGTCTGACGTTAGCGCCTTTGTTTGTCATCGTGCGTGAACTCGGCCTGTTGGATACCTTGGCAGCGGTCATTCTGGTGCAGTCGGCCAGTATGATGCCGGTCGCGGTGTTCATTCTGGTGTCCTTCATGCGCGGCATTTCCAAAGAGCTGGAAGAAGCCGCGCGCATGGACGGCGCTCTGCCGTTTCGCATTTACTGGAGCATCATATTGCCGTTGATGCGTCCTGCCGTGGCGACCGTTGCCTTGTTGACCTTCGTGCAGGCCTGGAACGAGTACTTCCTGCCATTGATCTTTTTGCAAAGTGAAGAGCTGTTCCCGCTGACGCGCGGTATCACGCAGTTTAATCAACAGTTTGCGGTGCAGTGGCACATGATGTTTGCGGGCATCATGATAATGATGGTGCCGACGATCATTGCTTTTGTGCTGGCATCGCGCCAGTTCATCTCTGGACTGACCCAAGGGGGCGTTAAAGAGTAAGCAAACCGAGTTGCTGCGACCGCCGAGCGGTTGCTAGTAATGTGTACGTGTTGTCTTGTTGCGAGTCCTGATTAGCCAGCGTAGCTGGCTTTTTTTTGCCTGAAAGAAATACCGGTGCTCCATGTCAACGTTGTGCGCTGGCCGTTTTAAAACACCGACGGAACAGGTAGAATACGCGCACATTAACCCAGCGATTTAGTAGGACTTTATAACATGGCCGACACTCTCGACGTCATCAAACAGCAAATTGGCGAAAATCCCGTGCTGTTGTACATGAAAGGCTCACCGAACCAACCAATGTGTGGTTTTTCGGCGCAAACCGTGCAAGCCGTGATGTCTTGCGGTCGCCGTTTTGCTTTTGTTGATATTCTGCAGAACCCCGATATCCGTGCCGAGCTGCCAAAATACGCCAACTGGCCGACGTTTCCACAGTTGTGGATCAACGGCGAGTTGGTCGGCGGCTGTGACATCATCACCGATATGCACGCCAAGGGCGAATTGCAGCCGTTGATCGAGGCGGCCGTGCCAGCAGACGAAGAAGAGTAAGCAAACAGGCCTTTGGTCTTTTTTAAGCTAAGCCTCAGAAGGAAACGGCTCCGATATGTTTGAACTGACGGTGCCGTTCTGGCAGTGGGGCTTGGCTTGCATCGTCGTCATGTTTGGCGCCATGGTGCAAACCTCAATCGGGTTCGGTATTTCTATCGTAGCCGCGCCTATCTTGGTGTTCATTAACCCGGCTTGGGTACCTACTAGTCTTTTAATTGCCGCCATTTCTCAGTTAATTCCTGCTTTTGTTCAACAACGACACGGCACGCAATGGCGTGGCCTACGGTATGCGCTGCTCGGCCGTATTCCCGGTACGCTCGTAGGCATTGGCTTGTTGTTGGTGATGACGGTGTCTGGCTTGATGGTGATGATCGGGGCTGCAACGCTGATTGGCGTTGTTATGAGCCTGACGCGAATTCGACTGATGCCGACGGATCGCAACTTGGGTTGGGCGGGCTTTGTCTCAGCGATCATGGGTACCACGACCAGCATTGGCGGGCCGCCCATGGCCTTGGTGATGCAGCACGCAGATGCACTCCACTTGCGGGCCAATTTGACCGCGTATTTTTTAGTCGGCGCGTTGATCTCTTTTGCGGCCCAGTGGAGCGCCGGTTATGTCACCCAGGCATCCTTGCTGGCGGGGTTACTGTTCGTACCAGCCAGCTTGATCGGCTTTGCTTTGGGTTCCGCCGTAGCGCGCTTCATACCCGTTACCGCGTTCCGTTACGGCATCATAGTGTTGTGCGGTATCGCTGGTACGCTTGCTCTGGTGCAAGGCATTATGCTTTGGTGAAACCATAGCGGGCTAGGCTGTAACTGAGCATCACCAGTACTGCAATGGCGGCAACCAGCAGCGGAATGGCCTCTAAACCCAAGCGCGCACCCAACACGCCCGCCGTGGCGGGCAGTATCGCACTGCCCAATCCTGCCGCACCAATTTGCATACCCATGGTGTTGGTGCTGTGCAGCGTGCCCACGCGCAACGCCGTGGCCGAGACCATGCCGGGAAAGATCGGCGCGAAGGCAAAGCCCAGTAAGCCCAAAGCCAACAGGCCCAACATTGGGGTTGGGTTCCAGTACAGTAGTGCAGCGCCTAACAACGCCAAGCCTAGACTACCAAAAATAAGCTGGTCACTGCTGACTCGGTTGGCGCTGATGCCAGCCACCATGCGCCCTACGGTGAACATCCCCCAGTACACCGCGACCCAGAACCCGGCGACCTCAATGCTGAAACCGCGGCTTTCGGTTAGCAAGGTAAAGGCCCAAATGCCGGTGGTCAGTTCAAGCCCCGTATACAAAAAGAAGGTGAACATGCTGAGCCATGCCTTGGGCTGGCGCAGCGTGCTGGTAAACGGTGTGGTTTTTGAGTGTGCTTCCGGTGCAGGTTCGGCATAACCCATGCTGACGTGTCCTGCGTCGTCGGTTAAACGCTGCTGCGAGGCTTCTTTGTCTTGGGCCGCTATCGCGCGCCGTTCTGACGCTGCCTCCCACCACGAAGCAGTAAACAGAAACAGCAACGCTAATAGAACTTGTGCCGAGCCAACTACCCAATAACCGGTGCGCCAGTTTTCGGTTTGCGCCAGCCCGAAGGTCATGATGATCGGACCAAGGGTGATGCCCACGCCAAAACTGGCGTGCAGCCACTGCATGAGCGCAGGGCTGTGGTGCTCTGCCACGTAGGTATTCAGTCCGGCATCGATGGCTCCGGCGCCTGCACCCGCAACCACGCCGAGCAGAACCACAACGGCCAAGCCGGGTGCCAGCGTATAACCCAGCAACGACAGACCTGTGGCGGCGCAACTTAGAGCCAGCAGCATGCCAATGCCCAGCCAGCGCACCAGCACGCCACTGAAGAAGCTGCTGCTCATGTAGCCGACGGTGAAGGCCACTAGAAGAATGCCGAGGGCATCCAAGGGCACACCAAAGTCGGCGCGCATGGATGGCCACGCTACGCCCAGCAGCCCATCGGGTAGTCCTAAAGAAATAAACGCAATAAAAGCGAGGGTAATAATGCCCAGTTGTGTGCGTTGCATGGATGTGTCCTTAATTATCAAAATCATTGCCAACGCAATGCGAGCTTCGCCTACTGATGGCGCCTCTGCGGGGTCGGCGTGAATCCATCCATGGAGCCTAGGCCGCAGCATCCTTGCTGCGGACTCCCCCGCTGAGGCACCATCAGTAGCCGGCGCGCACCATCATCCGGCAGTGAACACCGAAACTTGAACTATTAGGGTAGAGATAAGAGATATTAAACCAAACAAAAATCCCGCTCCCCGGCATGAAAGCGATTCAAATTCTCTACGGTCATGTGCATCAGTGTGGTCATTGCCTCCTGGCTCGACCAAGCGATGTGCGGTGTCAGAATAAAATTGGGTAAATCTCGCACCGCGTTCAACGGGTTGTCGGCGCGCAACGGCTCAGCGCTGGCAACGTCTAACGCAGCACCTCCGAGATGACCGCTGCGCAGGGCTGCGACCAAATCTTTCTCGTTGACCAAACCACCCCGTGAAGGGTTAATAACGTAAGCCCCCGGCTTCAGACGCTGCAATAGGTCAGCACTGACTAACTCGGCGTTTTCGGCAGTTAACGGGCAACATAGAATCAACGCGTCCAACTGGCTCAGTGCCACGTCGAATACGCGATAACCGGCGCGCGCTTCTGATCGTCCGGGGTGCTCCAAAAATCGCACATCGGTGCCAAAGGCCTGCAAGCGCTTGGCGACCCCTTCACCAATAGCTCCTTTGCCGAGGATGCCAATGGTCATGCGGCCGATCTCGCGAATGGGCGCAACCGGATAATGAAAGAACTCGGCGTCCACCCAACCGCTGCTGATTTGCACGGCGCGGTAACGAGTCTGATTTTGCGCCAAACTCAACAACTGTGCCAGCACCCACTCGGGCACAGCATCCCGCGCATAGCCTTGCACGTTGCAAACGTGTACGCCCGCGGCCTTACAGGCGTCGAGGTCCACATTATTGACCCCAGTCGCCGTCACGGCCACCAGTTCTAATTGAGGGTTCTGCTGAATCAGCTCGGCGTCAATCAGCACTTTGTTGGTCACAATGTACGCCGCGTTCGCGGTACGCTGGAAGCGTTCAACGCCCGCACTGTTGTGATGATTCTCCCAATGATGAGCAAAGTCTGGCGCCGGCCAATCAACGCTGTCAGCAAAGGTACCACGATCCAGAAAGGTGATATGCTTGGTCATTGCAGCTCCGGTGGCAAAATACTGAGCACGTTTTGCAAAATCAACGGCTGGGCATCCGCGGTTGGATGAATGCCGTCACTCTGCATCAAATCAGGGTTTTCGGCCACGCCTTCTAGCAGGAACGGTAAGTAGGTTAAATCATCGGCGTCTGCCAGTTCACCAAAGAGTGCAAAAAAGGGTTCGGTGTAACGTGGGCCATAATTCGGTGGGATGCGTATACCCAGCAATATGACCTCGGTGTTGGCCTGGTGCGCCAAGTCGATCATGGTGTGCAAACGCGTCCGAATACCGTCGAGATCCAGACCCTGTAAGCCATCGTTTCCGCCCAGTTCGAGGATCAAATAGTCTGGCTGGTAACGGTCCAGTAAAGCGGGTAGGCGGCTTAAACCGCCTCTGGTAGTTTCGCCGCTGATGCTGGCGTTGACTACTTCATGACCTTTGGGCTCTAAGTGATCAGCCAGTAAACTGACCCAGCCTTGTTGTGGACTGCTCAAACCATAGGCGGCGCTCAGGCTGTCTCCGAACACCAGTACGCTGGCACCGGAAGCAGGCAGGGCAAGCACCAGACACACCCAAACTAATAACTTGATGAAGATACTACGAACCATGACAGATAAAGCTCCTATCGTGCAGACTGTGGACCTATGGCAAACCGTTTCAACCAGTGCTGGTACGTTGGACATCCTGAAAGGGATTGACCTTGAAATCAAGTTAGGTGAAAGCGTTGCCATTGTCGGTGCGTCAGGCTCGGGCAAAACAACGTTGCTCGGTATGCTGGCCGGATTAGACACACCCAGCAGCGGCAATGTGCTGGTTAAGGGTCAGGATATCACACAGATGGACGAAGAAGCGCGAGCACGTTTGCGCGGCGACTTGGTAGGCTTCGTGTTTCAAAATTTTCAGTTATTGCCTGCCCTGACCGCGCTGGAAAATGTCATGCTGCCGTTGGAGCTGCGTGGCGAGCGTGCTGATACCGCGCAAGCCGCTGAGCTGTTGGCGCAGGTGGGCTTGCAAGACCGTGGCCACCATTACCCGAAACAGTTGTCTGGTGGTGAGCAGCAACGCGTGGCCATCGCTCGCGCCTTCGCCACACGCCCCCCCATTTTGTTCGCCGATGAACCGACCGGAAATTTAGACACCGTCACCGGTGGCACCATCGCGGATATTCTGTTTGATCTGAATGAGCACTATGGCACGACCCTGATTTTGGTCACCCACGACCCACGCCTTGCCGCGCGTTGTGGCCGCACCTATGTGATGGAATCCGGTACGTTGAAGGCTGCGGCGGAGGCAACTGCATGAGTCTGACGTGGCGCATGTTTTGGCGTGATTTCAGGGCGGGCGAATTAACCTTGCTGATTGTCTCCGTTGTCTTGGCCGTCACCGTGGTGACCAGTATCGGTATTTTTGCCGAGCGGATTCGCCAGACGATTTTTTCCGAAGCCAGTTCATTATTGGCCGCCGACTACGCTTTGTCCGGTTCACGTCCGATACAGGAAGAGTGGTTCGTGCTCGCCGAAGAGCGCGGGCTGGAACAAGGACAGGTGCTTTCTTTTCAAAGCATGTTGTTTGGCGAGTCGTCGAGCCAGTTGGGTGCCGTGCGTGCGGTGACAGACAATTTCCCCTTGCGTGGTGTTATAGAGGTTTCCGAAACGCCTTTCGGCGCCAGTACCGAAATAGCCGCTGCCCCACCACCGGGTGAAATTTGGCTAACTTCACGTTTGTTCCCGCTGTTGAATGTGGCAGTGGGCGACTACATCGGCGTGGGGGCAACTGAGCTACGCGTAGGCGCGGCGCTGATACGCGAGCCTGACAGCTCGACCGGGGTATTCAACGTGCAGCCCCGTGCGCTAATGAATCTGGCTGATTTGCCCGCCACGCAGGCGGTGCAGCCGGGCAGTCGCGTAACATACCGGTGGCTTCTGGCGGGTGATGCGACCGAACTGACTGAATTACAAGAAGACATTGGGGATACTATTGAGCCGCATTACCGGTGGCGCAGTGCGCGGCGCGCGAATGAGAACATCAGCGGTGCGCTAGATCGCGCTGAAAGCTTCTTATTGTTAGCGGGTTCTTTGGCGGTGGTGCTGGCCGGTGTGGCTTTGGCTATGTCCGCGCAGCGCTATGCCGGGCGTCATGTCGAAACCGTGGCCTTGTTAAAAACCTTAGGCTATCCGCCATCACGCATCATTCGTTTGTACGGTGTTGGTCTGCTGGGGCTCTCAGTGGTCGGCATCGCTATCGGATTGGCCTTGGGCGAAGCTATTCATCGGGTGATCATCGTGCTATTGGGTGATCTTCTGCCTGACAATCTGGCACAACACGGGTGGCAGGCTTATGGTCTGGGCGCTTTGACCGGTTTCGTGTCTTTAATGGGCTTCGCATGGCCACCGTTTTACCGGTTGCGTGACGTACCGCCCGTGCGCGTCATTCGCAGCGACGTGTATCAGCAGCCCAAATTACTGTGGCAACTATGGGGCACGCTCGGTGTATTGGTCATTGTGTACCTGTACAGTGGTGACGCCATGCTCACGTTGGCCATGGTGGTGGGTGGTGCATTCTGTATTTGGGGAGCTTCATTGTTTGCGCGTGGCCTGTTGTGGGTCATGCGACGTTTTGGCAGCCGCTTCGGGCGTAACTGGCGGCTTGGGTTGGCCAGTTTGCAGCGCCACAGTCAGCAAAACGGCTTGCAGGTGGTGATCTTCTCCATTGCCTTAATGCTGTTATTCACACTGACATTGATTCGCACCTCGCTGTTGTCCGAATGGGAACAGCAGTTGCCGGAAGGCGCGCCCAATCATTTCGTCTACAACGTCTTCGCTGAAGACCTACCGGCGGTGAATGACTGGCTGGGCGAGTTTGCAGAGAACGAGTCCCCCGCGTACCCATTAACCCGTGGCCGCTTGATCGAAGCGCGCGGTATCGACATTGATACGCTGACGGAGAATCTGGCTGATCGCAGCGATTTCGTGCGTGAACTGAACATGACGTGGTCATCGGAATACGGCGGCGACAATGAGATTGTTGCTGGAGAGTGGTGGCAGGATTACGGGCAAGGCGAGCTGTTGGTGTCCGTTGAAGAGCGCTTCGCCACTGAACTGGGTGTTCAGGTGGGTGATCGTATGGTGTACAGCGTCGGCGGCTTGGACATTGAAGCCACGGTGGCGAGTTTGCGTAGCCTGGATTGGGAGTCGTTTAACCCCAACTTCTACATGATTTTCAACCAACCGTTGCAAGACGGCGCTGGCGCGACCTACTTGGTGAGTTTTTTCTTGTCAGCCGACAACAAAGTCGCCTTGAACAGCTTGTTGCGTCAAGTGCCTACCTTATCGGTGATTGAAGTTGATGCGTTGATCGAACAGATACAAGGCATCATTGCTCAGGTTACCTTGGCCATTGAGTTCATCTTAGTCTTGGTCTTGGCGTCCGGGCTTCTGGTCTTGATCGCGGGGATACAGTCCAGTTTGGATACGCGTTTTCGCGAAAGCGCTGTGTTGCGCACCATGGGGGCTTCGGCATCGTTAGTGCGTGGGACGCTGTGGGTAGAATTCGGGGCGCTTGGGGCGCTGGCCGGGTTATTAGGCGCCGCAGGCACCGAAGCGATTTTGTTCTACTTGCAAGGCAGTGTGTTCGGTATGGAAACGCGCTGGCATCCGCTGTTGTGGCTGATCGCGCCATTGTCGGGTGCGGCATTGATCGGCACCGTTGGCGTATTGTCGACCAGTAAGGTTATTCGGACGCCGCCGATGCGCGTATTGCGGAGCTGGATTTAAAAGGGGCCAAAAGCCCCTTTATTTAACAGGTGTTTGCACCTGCCTTCTACAAATCCTTTACGACCGCCAATACCGCGGGCAATACATCGCGTCCAAACTGTGCCGCACGCACATCGGACCAGCCGTAGAGTTCGTCGGGCAGATCATTGTTGTCTTTGAACGGCATTTCTACCGTATAACCCAAACATTCAAACTGATTGCTCACCCACGTTGTACCCAAGGTCATATTGGCTTTGCCGGGCGCGTCAATGGGATAGCCGTGCGCTGTTTGAAAGTCGGGTGAGGCCATCAACCAAGCCGCTTTAAACCGATCCTGTAAGCCCTTGATGCGGTCATTGAATGCGGGCACGCCTTCGGAGCCTGCAACAAAGTTGTACGGCAGGTTTTCATCGCCATGGATGTCCAGAAACATATCCACTCCCGTTTCGAGCATCTTTTCACGAACTAAATAGACTTCCGGGCTGCGCTCTAGGGTAGGCGTTTGCCATTCGCGGTTCAGGTTGGCGCCCACCGCGTTAGTACGTAAGTGCCCACGCACGCTGCCATCGGGGTTCATGTTGGGAACGATGTAGAACACCGCGTGCTGCAATAAGACCTTGGCCACTGCGTCGTCTTCGTCGAGCAGGCGTTCCAATAAGCCTTCAACAAACCATTCGGCCATGCTCTCGCCGGGGTGCTGGCGGGCGGTGATCCACACTTTTTTCTTGTGGTCGTCTGGTTCTCCGACGACGAGCAAGGACATGTCTCGACCGTCCAGTGTTTCGCCCAATTCAAACAGCTCACAGAGTGGAGAGGTTTGGGCTTCGTGCAGCAAGTCTTGGTGACGCTCATAGCTGTAAGGCGCAAAGTACGCAAAATAGATGGAGTTGTGTTCTGGATGATGACGAATTTCCAGCGCCTTGCCATCAAAGTGGGTTTCTACCCGAAACCATGTTTCGCGGTCATATGATGCCACCGCTTGGTAGTCTTGCCAGCCCTTGGGGTAAGCAGAGTCGGCGCAGTTCTCGATTCGCAGGCGATGCTCTACGCGCTCTGTGGTGCTGAGCCGGAAATGAAACCACTGATAAAAGTCGGATTGATTGTCGCGGCGGATATTCAGGCGAATGTCCGTTGGTGAAGTGGCGGAGAGCACCTCAATGTTGCCGCTGTCGAAATTGCTGGTGATCTTTATCATGCTGTTCAAGGTTCCTGACGCTGTGAATCAAGGGAGCGTTTGCGCCCGTTGCAATGGTTACAGGGTACTATAATAGTCAGCCAGCGTATGTGCCATGTGGTCAGCGTTGCAGGGGGGCTTGCAGCGTACAGCGATAAATACAGTCTTGAATGTAGCCCAATTGACCCAAGTAATAGGGGTAACGAAGAAGTGCAACGGGTCTTTCGGCTTGGAGGTCGAACTTAGCCGTTGTTGCGTAGTCCTACTATTCATTCACTGATTACATCAAGAGAAGCAACTTATGTCGGCAACTTGGTTTCCCAATACACAACAATGGCCCGTCGAACACCCTGACCGGCTGCAACTTTACACCATGGCCACACCGAACGGCCTGAAGGTATCCATTGCGCTGGAAGAAATGGGTATCCCTTACGAGGCTCATTTAGTCAACATCATGGAAAACACGCAGTTTGATCCGGATTATCTGAAGCTAAGTCCGAACGGTAAAATCCCGACTATTTTGGATCCCAATGGCCCGGACGGCGAGCCCGTCACCATGATGGAGTCGGGTGCCATATTGCTGTATCTGGCGGAAAAATCCGGGAAATTACTGCCTAACGATCGACGCGGTGAACTGGCCGTGCGGCAATGGCTGTTCTTTCAAATGGCGCATGTCGGTCCAATGTTTGGGCAGTTTGGTCATTTCTATAAGTACGCGGCTGGAAAGACCAGTGACGAGTACGCCGTGACACGTTATACCAATGAAGCGAAGCGGCTACTGAAAGTGCTGGATGACCGGTTGGCCGTGTCGCCTTGGTTGGCGGGTGACGAATACAGTATTGCCGACATCGCTACCTTCCCTTGGGTGGCAGGGTTGACTTGGTACGACGGTTTGGAGGTATTGGAGTTTGATTCCTTTAAACACGTGAAAGCGTGGCTCGAGACGTGTGAAGCACGCCCTGCCACTCAGCGTGGTCGCCAAGTAGGTCTGGTCTGAAAGCGTTGCGCTGACGATCTAACCCCGTTACCATTACCGCTTAATAAATACTCAAAAGGCCCCGTATCGCCGGGGTCTTTTTTATTTCAGAGAGCAAAACCATGGCCGCAAGACACTTTTTGACGCTGTTGGACTTTTCCCCTGCTGAACTTCGGCAGCTCATTGACCGAGCCATTGAGCTGAAGGCCATGCAAAAGCGTGGTGAAATTCACGAACCGTTGAAAAATCGCGTGCTGGCGATGATCTTTGAAAAGTCGTCAACGCGCACCCGTGTGTCGTTTGAAGCGGGTATGACTCAGCTCGGCGGCAGCGCTATTTTTCTGTCGCCGCGCGATACACAGTTAGGGCGGGGCGAGCCAATTGAAGATTCAGCACGGGTGTTGGGTCAGATGGTCGATGCCGTGATGATTCGTACTTTTGAGCACGCCAAAATCGAACGTTTTGCCGAGTACTCGGATGTGCCAGTGATCAACGCTTTGACCGACGATTACCACCCCTGCCAGTTGCTGGCGGATATGCAGGCGTATCATGAGGTGCGTGGTGCTATTCAGGGTAAGACGGTCACTTGGGTGGGCGATGGCAACAACATGTGCCACAGCTACATTAACGCCGCCCGACAGTGGGATTTTAAGCTGAACATTGCTTGTCCGGTAGGATTTGAGCCAAACGCTGATTTGGTAAAAGCCAATGCGGATCGGGTGACCGTCATGCAAGACCCGCGTGCGGCGGTAGAGAACGTTCACTTGGTGGTCACGGACGTTTGGGCTTCTATGGGCCAAGAAGAAGAGGCTGAGGCGCGGCTGAAGCAGTTTGCCGACTATCAAGTCAGTCCGGCGATGATGGATCTGGCGGACCGCGAGGCCTTGTTTATGCATTGTTTGCCAGCCCACCGAGGCGAGGAAGTCAGCCATGATATGCTGGATGACCCGCGTGCCGTAGTGTGGGAAGAAGCCGGAAACCGGTTGCATGCGCAAAAGGCACTGCTTGAGTTCTTGATGGTTTAAAAACGACTGCGCTCGTTACTTTTTTAAACGTCTTGGGGCTTCATCCTCATCAGAAAAGATTGCCAGTTTCTGCAACTCGCTGATGAATCTCTTGTACATCACGGTGATTGCGGTCGGTGGGTAGCCCTAAACGTTCAATGACCGGCAAGGTCGCCCAGTCCGCGCGGCCAAAATAGTTTTCGCTCTTCGCAAACATCAGCAGGTTCGCTGCGGTGATGAGGTCGCAGTGGGTGACATTGGCGCTGTCGTTGTCCAGCTTGCGGTAGTTCGCCGGCACATCACGCATAGACGCGGGAAAGTCCCACTGCTGCAAGATCATCGTGCCCAACTGACCGTGCAAATGCCCTGATAGTTTGTCGAGAGTGATGCCGTTGATGTTTTTCTGTGAATTTTCTTCCGCGTATGTCAGTACTGGCAATACACCAATGCGGTGCAGCAACGCGGCAAGTGTAGCTTCGTCCGGTGAAATGCCTGAACCCTCTGCCAATACCGCAGCGTAGGCGGCGACGCGACCGGTGATCTGCCAGTTGCGTTGCATCCGTTCTTCAATCATCTCACTGGTGGCCTGAAACATTTGCTTCATGGCTAAACCAATGGCGAGGTTGGCGGTGTAGTTCATACCCAACCGGCTGATCGCCATTTGCAAATCCTGGATCGGAAAGTTAACCCGAAACAAAGGCGAGTTGGTGATGCGAATGATGCGTGCCGCTATGGCTGGGTCGCGGCTGATCAATTCGGTCAGTTCAGTAACGCTTGTTTCACTGTCCTCCGCCAGTTCGCGCACACGCATGGCGATTTCTGGTGGTGTAGGCAACACTAATTGTTCACTGGCGACGAGCATCAGGATGTCGTCACGAATACTTTCTACCATGGTAGCCATGAAAAAGGTTTCCTTTCAGTTTACCTGCTCTAGGTGGTCGATAGGACTGTCGTCGACCAGCAGGGTTGCTGCACCGTCTGTGGGTGGGTTGAGGATAGCCAGTCCAATCCATGGCGTCTGGTCATGTGTCACACGAATGAGTTCTCCTAAGGCTTTTGGTGCGCCGGGTGCCGTTATTTGGGCGCCTACGTTGGGTGTGCCTTGGCTGCCTCGTACGGCATATAGTAAGCGCTTACTCTGGCCTTTGTAGTGCAGGCGAGCGACCACCTCTTGGCCGGTAAAGCAGCCCTTTTTAAAGCTGACACCGCCCAAGGTGTCCCAAGCAATCATTTGCGGCACCCAAGCTTCGCTGGTATTGGGGGTGACCCAAACCCAACCTTGCGTCGTTTCCCAATTGTCCCACTGTGTTTCGGTGACAAAGGATGCCTGCTCTTCAAGCTGCACCATGGCGCGTTCGTAGGCGTCTTCTTGCAGGGCATTGAGCCAAACCATTTGATGGCCGTCGGATAATGAAATACGCACTTCAGTTGCTGAAGCGGTGATTTCTCCCGCCGGGATCGTGTTGCTCACTGGTGGGAAATACCCTAAGCCGTGCCAAGACTTGGCTAAGTTGCTTAACGTGGTTTTGTAGAAGACCGCGTATTTTTTGAGCCGGATGAGAGTGTCGTCGATCTGCTCGGCGGGCATGATCAGCCAAAAACAGTCGTCTTGTACGCGGGCGAGAATAAAATTCGCATAGAGCCGACCTTTCACCGTACAAAGCCCGCCCAGCACCCAATTTCCCACGGACAGAACGTTTAAGTCTGCCGTGCATTGGCCTTGTAACAAGCGGCTGGCGTCTGGGCCGCGCACTTCTAAAATACCCTTGCTCAATAGCGGGGCGATGATATCCGACATGATGGCTCCAGCAGAAAACAACTGGTGCAATCATACCAGCTTCTTTAGAATTCGAGTATGCGCCGCTTTGCTTTACCGCGTCTGTAACGATGGCGTCGGTAAAAAGAAAGTACTTGGCCCGTCTATTATTCTGGAGATTCCCCTCGATATGCCTTCTCAAGAAAAGCTTAACCGACTGTTCTGGCACAGCCGTCGCGGCATGCTGGAGCTGGACCTCTTGCTGGTGCCTTTTGTGCAAGAGGTTTATCCAACCCTTGCCGAAGACGATCAGGCCCGTTATGAGGTCTTTTTGGCGGGCGAAGACCAAGATTTGTTCAACGTGTTGATGCAGAGTGTGCCTCCGGCGAACGATGATGTGGCGCGCATCGTGCGCTTGATTCTGGACCACGCGGGGAAGGTTGACGCGGGTAAACACTGATCAACCACGAGCGCTAACAACGCGAGGACAGGGATGACATTTGTATTAGGGCCCAGCCAGGAGCGCAGGGCTTGGCAGTGGGGTGGTTACAGCCTGCTGTGTTTGTTTGGCTTCACGCTGGGGTCATTGGCTTGGTGGTGGGTTCTTTGGTGGTGTGGTGTGTTGTTGCTATTGGCTCGGCTGTGGTGGTGGCAAACGCTGTGGCCAAGCGGGCTGCGTAAAACGCTGCGTTTCGCCCAAGGCCGGTGGTGGGCATACGATCTAACCCAAGACCGCTGGATCACGCTGCCGCGTAAGCCGCTGTTGATCCTCCCCCGGCTTGTCGGTGTGCCGCGGCGCAATGGGCGCGGCCACTACTGGGTCTATCAGGATCAACTGCCCGCAGACGACTGGCGTCGTTTGCGCATCTGTGCGCGTTTCACGGTACTTGGTGCAACTGATCCATAGGCTCCAGTACGGTATCCACTGCCGCACCTTCGGATTCTGGATGATCCAGCGTGTAATGCAGGCCTCGGCTTTCTTTGCGCCGAATGGCACTTTCTATGATGGCTTCAGCGATGGCAACCAAGTTGCGCAGTTCCAGTAAGTCATTGCTGATGCGGTAGTTGCTGTAAAATTCGTGAATCTCATCTTTCAACAGTTGGACGCGATGACGGGCACGTATTAAGCGTTTGCTGGTACGCACGATGCCGACGTAATCCCACATGAAACGCCGCAGTTCGTCCCAGTTGTGTGCGATAACCACGTCTTCGTCAGAATCTGTAACGCGACTTTCATCCCAAGACGGTATTTCGGTGGGCAGTTCTCCCGTTGGTTGCTGTTCAATGCGGAGGGCGGCGGAACGGGCGAAGACCAAACATTCGAGCAGTGAGTTACTGGCCAGTCGATTGGCGCCGTGCAGGCCGGTGTGCGCGCATTCACCAATAGCAAACAAACCGGGCAAATCGGTCTGGCCTTGCAGGTCGGTTTTAATACCGCCGCACGTATAATGCGCGGCCGGTACAACAGGAATTGGCTCGCGCGTGATGTCGATACCGTATTCCAAACAGCGGCGCTGAATGGTCGGGAAGTGCTCGTTGATGAATTCGGGACTTTGATGGCTGATGTCCAAAAACAGACTGTCCGCGCCAAGACGTTTCATCTCGTGGTCGATAGCGCGTGCGACGATATCGCGCGGTGCGAGCTCTAAGCGATCATCAAAGCGATGCATAAAGCGTTCGCCGTCCGGCAGCAGTAAACGACCACCTTCTCCGCGTATGGCTTCTGACAGCAGGAAAGACTTCGCGTGCGGGTGGTAGAGGCAGGTCGGGTGGAACTGGTTGAATTCCATATTGGCTAAGCGACAGCCCGCACGCCACGCCATTGCTATGCCGTCGCCCGTCGAACCGTCCGGGTTGCTGGTGTACAAATAAGCCTTGCTGGCACCGCCGGTAGCCAGCGCAGTATGGCTGACGCGGCAGGTGATCACACGGTCTTCTACTTGGCTATACAGATAGGCACCCACACAGCGGTTGGTGCCCGCTAAGCCGAGTTTTTCAGTGGTGATCAAATCGACGGCGGTGTGCTGCGGCAAAAACGTTACGTTCTGAGCGTTGGCGATTTGTTGCGTGAGCGTAGCGGTAATGGCATAGCCGGTGGCGTCGGCAGCGTGCACGATGCGACGGCGACTGTGCCCGCCTTCTTTGGTGAGGTGCAAACCCAGTTCGGTGGCTGCATCGGGCGTAAACGGTACGCCCATATCGACCAGCCAGCGAATGGCTTCGGCGCTGTGTTCAACCGTAAAGCGCACTGCGTCAGCGTTACATAGGCCGGCCCCGGCCACCTCGGTGTCGTGAATGTGGTCTTCAATGGAGTCGCCGGTTTCCAGTACAGCCGCCACGCCCCCTTGTGCCCACGCGGTGCTGCCACCCCCTAGTTCCCCTTTACTGACCAAGCCAATGCGCAGGTGCGCAGGCAGGCTGAGCGCCAACGTCAATCCTGCCGCACCAGTACCAATGATCAAGACGTCAAAATCTAAAGAAGCTGTTGAGGGGGCTGTCATGGTGTCCATTCAATGAAATGCTGGCCGGTTAGTATAACCATCTGTGGTGGGTCTGTAACGCAGCGTATCAGAGGCTTGTGAGGTCATCGGTGTTGGTACTAATTGTGGTATATTGCCAACCCTCAGTAGAAGGTAAAGATTATGATTGAAGAGCAGGCCACCGTGGCAACCATTGAGCCGGGGCGCGTTTGGGTGGAAACCGTGCGCAGCAGCGCCTGTGCGCGCTGTTCGGCACGTGCCGGGTGCGGGCAATCTCTTATGAGTCAGGTCATCAGTGCGCAGGATCAAGCCAGCAAGAGCTTTTTACCCATCAATACCGATCGCGTTTTGGCGGTGGGACAAGTGGTGTGGATTGGCATTCCCGAAACGGCTTTTTTGCGCGGTGCTTTTTGGCTGTATTTGTTGCCGTTATTGACCCTAATGACCGGCGCTCTTGTTTTTAGTCACTGGTTTAACACCGACAGTATGGCATTGCTGGGGGCTGGCTTGGGTTTAGCGGCCGGATTGTGCTGGGCTCGGCGGCGAACGGCGCGTTGGCAGCATGATCCAGCGGTGCAGCCTCGTATACTTCGCGTTGGCAATCAGACACCCGTTTAATCGCCGCTTCCACCCGATTGCAACCGGTAAATGAAGCGTAAAACGACACAGGTAGTGCTTGAGGGTGGCGCAAAAGATACAAATATTCGCGGTATGGCCGTATTAGGAGTCAATAAGAATGCGCAATAACGTTACCTCATGGTTATCCATGTTCATGCTATCGATCCTGTTTGTGGTTGCTCAAAGCAGCAGTGCACAAACCATTACACTGCCCGATTTTGTCACCTTGGCGGAAGACTATTCGCCGAGTGTGGTGCGTATTGAAGCGGAAGGCGAGCCGAACCGCCGCCAGCAACAGCAAATGGAACAGTGGCAGCAGCAAATGCCAGAAATGTTCCGTTACTTCTTTGGCGATCAAATGCCGAACCAGCCGAACCAACCACCTCAACCACAGCCGCGTCGCTCGCAAGGTTCGGGGTTTATTATTTCCAGTGATGGCTATGTGGTGACTAACCATCACGTGATCGCTGGTGCCAACAGCGTGCGGGTGCGACTCGACGACCAACGTTCGTTTGCTGCAGAAGTGATTGGTACGGACGAACAAAGCGACCTTGCCCTTTTGAAAGTTGAGGCGACTAACCTGCCTTCCCTGAGCTTCGGCGATTCCGACAGCTTACGCGTCGGTGAGTGGGTGCTGGCCATTGGCGCACCGTTTGGCATGGATTATTCCGTCACGGCAGGTATCGTGAGTGCAAAAGGACGCAGTTTGGGTGACCGTTATGTGCCTTTTATTCAAACTGATGTCGCCATCAATCCTGGTAATTCCGGCGGCCCCTTGTTCAACACGCAAGGTCAGGTGATTGGTATTAACTCGCAAATCTATACCCGCTCAGGCGGCTTCATGGGCTTGTCGTTCGCCATTCCGTCGAACATGGCGATGGATATCATTGATCAGTTGCGTGACAGCGGTGTCGTCGCGCGTGGTTGGTTGGGCATTGCCATGGACAGCAACTACAACGACGACCCTATGTTAGCGGAGTCTTTCGGGCTGGATCGTCCAGTGGGTGCTTTGGTTCAGCACGTTTACGACGGTACACCGGCTGAAGATGCTGGTTTGATCCCCGGTGACTTGATATTGAGCTTTGATAGCCGTGAAATTCGTCGCTACACCGATCTTGCTCCCATGGTCGGAGCGACGCGCCCCGGTACAGTGGTTGACCTGGAAGTTGTACGCAATGGCGAACGCGTGATTTTGCCGTTACGCATAGGCGCTTTCCCTGAAGACGAACAACAAGTGGTGGCGCGTGCTGCACCGACGCCGGATATTGATAATCCGCTGAAAGTGCGCGTGCGTGACCTGACGCAAGGTGAAGCTCGAACCGTGCAAGAACGCGGCGTGGTCATTGATGAGGTGTTTGACGGCCCAGCTTTGGAGGCAGACTTGCGCCAAGGTGACGTGATCACCATGATGCACGGCCAGTTCGTGCGCACCAAAGCCGAGTTCGATGCCGTGGCCGACGAGTTGCCGTCGGGGCGTCGTGTTGCCTTGCGCATTATACGCGATGGGGCAGTGCGGTTTGTGTCTGTTGCTTTGTAGGGCACCCTAGGTGGGTGGCGATTACGACATTCATAGCCTTTTCGTCGCCAATTGAGTAGAATCGCCACCCATTTTTCGGACAATGTGCACGCGGTTTTGCCGCGTGCCGACATAGGGTACCCCAGACGGTGAGTAGCGATTTATCCCACATTCGTAATTTCAGCATTATTGCCCATATCGACCACGGTAAATCCACCTTGGCCGACCGCTTCATTCAGGTGTGTGGCGGTCTAGCCGACCGCGATATGTCCGAGCAAGTGCTGGACAGCATGGACATTGAGCGTGAGCGCGGCATCACCATCAAAGCGCAAAGCGTTACGCTGAATTACACCGCACGCGATGGCAAGACCTATCAGTTGAACTTCATCGACACCCCGGGGCACGTCGACTTCAGCTATGAAGTATCGCGCTCACTGGCAGCGTGCGAAGGCGCATTGTTGGTGGTCGATGCGGCGCAGGGTGTCGAAGCCCAGTCGGTGGCAAACTGCTACACGGCGCTGGATCAAAACCTGGAAGTGATTCCCATCCTGAATAAGATGGATTTGCCGCAAGCCGAACCGGAAAAAGTCGCGCAAGAGATAGAAGAGATCATTGGCATTGAAGCCACAGACGCTGTGCGTTGCTCGGCAAAATCGGGCTTGGGCGTAGAAGACGTACTGGAAGAGTTGGTGCGCCGAATTCCGCCACCGGTGGGCGACACCGAAGCCAATTTGCAGGCCTTGATCATTGACTCATGGTTCGACAACTATTTGGGTGTGGTGTCCTTGGTGCGTATCCGTCAAGGCAGCTTGAAGAAGGGTGATAAGGTACTGATCAAGAGTACCGGCCGTACGCACTTGGTCGACAATTTGGGCGTGTTCACCCCCAAGCGCACCCCGACCAACGAGCTGAAAGCCGGTGAAGTAGGCTACATCTGCACTGGCATCAAGGACATTCACGGGGCGCCCGTGGGCGACACCATAACCTGGGCTAGAACGCCTGATGTTGTGCAGTTACCGGGTTTTAAAAAGGTTAAGCCGCAGGTCTATGCGGGCTTGTTCCCAATCAGTTCGGATGACTATGAGGATTTCCGTGACGCGCTGGAAAAGCTCAGCCTGAACGATGCGTCGTTGTTTTATGAGCCAGAAAGCTCGGACGCATTGGGTTTTGGTTTCCGTTGCGGTTTCCTCGGCATGCTGCACATGGAGATCATTCAGGAGCGCTTGGAGCGTGAGTACGATATTGACCTGATCACCACGGCACCAACAGTGGTGTTTGAGGTACTGAAAAACAACGGAGACATCGTGTACGTCGATAATCCGTCGAAATTACCGGATCTGGGCAGTATCGAAGAAATTCGTGAGCCGATTGTACGGGCCAGCATTCTGGTGCCACAGGAGTACCTGGGCAATGTGATCACACTCTGTACCGAAAAGCGTGGCACGCAGGTAAACATGTTGTTTACCGGCAGTCAGGTCAGTGTGGTGTATGACATGCCGATGAACGAAGTAGTGATGGACTTTTTTGACCGGCTTAAGTCGGCCACACGCGGCTTCGCCTCGCTGGACTTCTCCTTTGAACGCTACGAAGCTGCTCCCATGGTACGTCTGGATATTTTGGTTAATGGTGATACTGTGGATGCCTTGGCGGTCATCATGCACCGTGATCAGATTCAAAGTCGGGGTCGTAACCTGTGTGAGAAAATGAAAGAGTTGATTCCGCGCCAGATGTTCGACGTGGCCATTCAGGCTGCCATCGGTCGCCAAGTCGTTGCGCGGACTACCGTTAAGGCGTTGCGCAAAAACGTCACCGCGAAGTGTTACGGTGGCGACGTGTCACGTAAGAAGAAGCTGCTGGAACGCCAGAAAGAAGGGAAAAAACGCATGAAGCAGGTCGGCAATGTGGAGATTCCACAGGATGCCTTCTTAGCCGTGTTGAAATCGGATTAATAGAGAGGAACTGCTGTGTTTGGATGGATAGCCTGGCTGCTGGCCATACTGATTGTGGTTTGGTTGGTTGACACCTTCGTGTTAGACCGGCGTCGTCTCAAAACGGTGTCCGCGTTGCTGAAATCCGGTGATTTGAGTGCGCAGAATGTTGAGTCCTACCTGACCCAGCGCACGTGGAGCCGTCTGGCCATGATGGCCGGAGCACCGCTGATCATACTGCTGATCTTTACCGCAATTCGGGAAAATCAGGACCTCGCGTTGCTGCTGATTCTGGGCACCTTGTTTGCGGGTGCCGTGGCCTTGGCCGACCGGTTATTGCTGCGCAAGCTAAGGCTGAAAGTGGCAGAGCAGTTGCCCACCGAGACCTTGCAGACACAGGCGCAGACTGACAATGGCTTGGTTGAATACGCCAAGAGCTTCTTTCCGGTGTTGGCGTTGGTCGTGGTGTTGCGATCGTTTCTTTTTGAACCCTATCAAATACCCTCGGGCTCAATGCGGCCAAATCTGATCGTCGGTGACTTTTTGTTGGTGAACAAGTTTTCCTACGGTCTGCGTTTGCCCGTGTTGAAAACACAGTTGACGGACTTTGGTGCCCCGCAGCCGGGTGATATCATAGTAGCGGTGCCACCACACGAGGCACATCAGAACTACATTAAGCGAGTGATTGGTGTTGGTGGGGACAGGGTGCAGTACGATTATCGAACCAAAGAGCTGCGCATCAACGGTGAGGCGCTGCCAAGACGATATCTGGATACCTACGTCGAAGATGGGCGGCGTATAGCGCGCTACATTGAGACACTGGCCGGCAAAGAATACGAAATTTACCAGATACAAAATATGTCGACGCCCAGCTTGATTCCGTTGGATGTTACTGTGCCTGAAGATCACTATTTTGTTGTGGGTGATAACCGTGACAATTCTTTAGATTCACGCTTTTGGCTTCAGCAATACGGCACTAGCCCCTTTATTGAACGGCGCGAAGTACAGGGCAAGGCCGTGGTGCGCTGGATGTATTGGCCGTCGTTGTTGTCATTGCCGTCGTTCAGTCGCGCCGGCAGCCTGAATTGAGGATATGACTATGCCGCGCCGCGTTTTCCTCATTTCGAACATTGATGTGATCATATCGTTTTCGGAAGAATATACCTACTGATGGATGCAACCCTAGATGCTTGAACAGGATATTGTCCGGCTGCAACAGCGGTTGGGCTATGAGTTTCGTGACAATGCCCTACTCAAGTTGGCATTAACACATCGCAGTGTTGGCGCGAAGAATAACGAGCGGCTGGAGTTTCTGGGCGATGCTATACTGAATTGTACGATCGCGCAGGTGTTGTACGAGCGTTTTCCCTCTGCGAATGAAGGCGAGCTGAGTCGCTTCCGAGCGGCGATGGTGAAAGGTGATACGCTGGCCGAACTGGCGCGCGAATTTGATTTGGGCCCGTTTCTTAAATTGGGTGTGGGTGAAATGAAGAGTGGCGGGCATCAGCGGGCGTCGATCCTGGCAGATACCGTAGAAGCCTTAATTGGGGCTATCTCTCTGGACGCTGACATGGCAACTGCACAGAAAAAAGTGCTGGCGTGGTGGGATGACCGTTTAGAGCAAATGGATCCTGATCTCGTTTTAAAGGATCCCAAAACACGCTTGCAAGAATATCTACAGAGCCAGAATGAACCCTTGCCGGTCTATGAGGTAGTGGCCGTTACCGGGCAGGCGCACGATCAAAAGTTCGTGGTGCGATGTACAACGACACTGTTGCCAGCGCCTAACGAGGCCACGGACAGCAGTCGTCGTGGCGCTGAACAAACCGCCGCTCGCGCGGCCCTGAAGGCGTTGGGTCAGAAAATATGACAACCGAATTTGAACTGGACACAACGTGTGGCTACGTCGCCATTGTCGGGCGTCCGAACGTCGGCAAATCGACGTTGATGAATCACTTGTTGGGTCAAAAGATCAGCATCACCTCACGTAAACCGCAAACCACTCGGCACAGTTTGCTGGGTATCATGACCGAAGACAAAACGCAGGTTATCTTCGTCGATACCCCCGGTATTCACCAAAATGCCCCTAAAGCCATCAATCAGTACATGAACCGTTCTGCACTGACGGCCCTGCAAGATGTCGATTTGGTGCTTTTTATTGTCGAGCGCACGCAGTGGACAGCGGAAGATGACCTTGTGCTGAGCCATTTGGAGCGGGTCAAGGTGCCGGTGGCATTGGTCGTGAATAAAGTAGACCAAGTCGAAGACAAGAACAGCCTGCTGCCGCATATTCAGAAGTTGAGTGAGCGTCGTGACTTTGTGGCGATATTCGCTATATCGGCGTTGAAAGGCCGTAAAGTCGACGATCTGAAGCAATATCTGCTGGAGCACATGCCAAAGAATCTGCACTTCTTTCCAGAAGATCAGATTACCGACCGCAGCGAACGTTTTCTTGCCGCTGAGATTGTGCGCGAGAAGTTGATGCGCAATCTCGGTGAAGAACTGCCGTATGAGTTAACGGTGGAGATTGAGGATTTCGGGTTTCAAGACCGTGTATTGCACATTCATGCTCTGATCCTTGTAGAGCGGGAAGGGCAGAAGAAGATCGTCATTGGCGAAAAGGGTGAAAAACTCAAACGCATTGGGACCGATGCCCGAAAAGACCTCGAACTGTTGCTGGATACCAAAGTGATGTTGAATCTGTGGGTTAAGGTGAAGTCGGGTTGGTCGGACGACGAGCGTGCGTTGCGTAGCCTGGGATACCGCGACTAATGATTGGGTTGCCGCCGGTGAATGCCTTTGTGCTGCACCGGACCCCTTATCGGGAAAGCAGCTCGTTGGTGCGTTTATTTGTGCCCAGCCATGGGCAAATCGTCGCCACCTCGCGTGTTAACGACGCCCTGCACCTGTATCAACCCTATCATATTGAGTGGCAAGCCAGTGGTGATTGGGCAACCATTCGTTCTGTCGATTTGGCCGGAAAAGTGCTGCGGTTGAAGGGCCAATCGCTTTATCTTGCACTGTATTTGAACGAACTCTTGGGTATTCTCCTGCCGCGTTGGGTGCCCGCGGAGGCTTTGTTTGGTACCTATTACGCGACCTTGCGGCGCATGGAAGCGGGGGAATCGGCGGAACCGTTGCTGCGTTTTTTTGAGCGGCGATTGCTGGAGCAGCTCGGCTTTGGCATCGAGTTCACGTGCGATCAGGACGGCGAGCGCTTACTGCCGGAGCAATACTATCGGTTTGACGATCAGAATGGCTTTGTTCCGAGTGTAGGCGATGTAACACCCGACATGTTCAGCGGAGCGGATTTGGCGCTGATCGCTCAAAACGACTACAGTATGGCGTCCACCCGTCGAGCGGCCAAACAGCTTTTTCGCCGCGCTTTGGCATTGCAATTAGGCGAGCGAGAGCTGCTGTCACGGCGTTACTTGCAGCCGCTGGCGCAACCCATTCACACACCGCAAGGAACCTGAACCTCATGATCGTCGGTATTGGTACGGACATCGTGCGCGTGGCGCGCATCACGGATGTATTGCATCGTCACGGCGAACGTATGGTGAAACGGATTTTGACGCCTGCTGAACAGGAAATGTATAAAACCCACAGCGATCAAGGGCGGTTTTTGGCCAAGCGTTGGGCAGCCAAAGAGGCAGCGGCTAAGGCCTTAGGTACCGGTATTCGTGGTGCCGTGAATTTTCAAAGTTTCGAGGTGCACAACGATGACCTCGGTAAACCAGTGCTGACCTGTACATCAGGTGCTGCTGAGCGCCTGCAGGCGCTGGGTGGTGCTACGTGCTGGTTAACGCTGTCAGATGAAGCAGAATATGCGGTGGCGTTCGTGGTGTTGAGTGCCTAGGAGCGCAGCGTTTTGTTTTGATCGGAGCGTAGCGCTTTTGTGATCAGAGCACAGCTCACTGCGCGAATGTTCGGCCAGTTGCAGTCCTCTTAACGCGTCGAAGCCTGTTCCAGCAACTGCTCCCAGTCGTTTTCTTGGCTCCATAATTCTAACTCTGTCATCGCATCTACAAGGTCATTCAGCGCAGCAGGTACTTTCGTGCATTCCGTGCGCTTTAGCTTCAGCTCAAGGTCGTGCACGGTTTTTTCCAATATAGGCGTACCGCAATAACGTGTTACGCCATGCAGGGCATGCACTTGTTCCAACAGCGCATCGTGTGACTTTTCTTCATGCAGTTGCAGCAAACTGTGCTTGTCGGCAGCAATCTGTGTCAGCAACCCCCGAAACATATCCTTGGCCAATTCGACTTTGTGACCCGCGCGTTGCAAGGCTTGCGGTAGATTCACCGGGGAGGTATCAGGCACTTCATTATTCTTGGGCTCGGCGGCTTTTTGCTCAGTCGTAACAGCGGCCGCTGGCAGTGCTCGTGGTGTCAGTTCGGACGTTAGACGAGCGCCAGTCCAGCGGTGTACGGCCATAAGCAGTTGTTCTTCGTCAATGGGTTTGGTGATGTAGTCGTCAAAACCCGAGCGCATAAGTTCTTCTTGTTCTTCTGGTAAGGCATGCGCGGTCAGAGCAATCACCGGTAGGTGTTCATCGGCACCCTCGTGGCGCCGGATCTCGCGAGTAGCGGTCAGACCATCCATCACGGGCATTTGTATGTCCATAAATACCAAATCAAACGACTGTTGGCTGATTTGCGCCATGGCCTCACTGCCATTTTCGGCTTCTGCCGGTACAACGCCGTAATCCGCTAACAGGCTCGTGAGCAGCTTGCGATTGGTGGCGTTGTCGTCCACCAACAGTATGTTGGGCAGTCCTGGTGGTGGTTGAGTGACTAGGCTTGCCGGATCAGAGGCTCCAAGCAACTGACCGCAAAGCGCCAATAACCTGCTGTGGCGCAGTGGCTTCGCGGCTTGCGCATCGGCCTTGGTTTCCAAATGCATCAAATGCTGCTGATGTTCATTGTGGCGGGTCAACAACAGCACGGGGATATCGTGTCGGTGACAGGTGGCCATCATCTGAGTCAGGACAGAGGCGTCGTGTTCACTGCAGGTCAAAATGGCAAGTCGTTGGCGTTGCTCACTGGACTGCAGGGCCTGCTCCAAAGGTATTGCGGTCAGATCGTGCATCACCATGCCCCACTGTTCGAGCCGGTGTGACAAGGCGGTGCGCGTTAACTCGTGTTGTTCAAAGACCAGCACATGGCTGCCGGCCAAGTGCGAGACATTGGGCTCTTCTTTGCCGTCTTTGTCTGTGTCGAGATCCAGCGTGAACCAAAACGTAGATCCTTCACCGTGAACGCTCTCGACGCCAATGTGCCCGCGCATTTGTTCAATAAGGCGTTGGCAGATCACCAGGCCCAGTCCGGTGCCGCCAAACTTGCGCGACGTAGAGGCGTCAGCCTGGCTGAACGCATTGAACAGCCTTTTTTGCTGGTCACGCGTTAGTCCGGGGCCGGTGTCAGACACACTCACCCGCACCTTTACTGATTGCTCATCAGCGTTCTCCAGCATCAGGCGCACCGCGACGTGTCCGGTGGCGGTGAATTTGATGGCGTTGCTGACCAGATTGGTTAGTACTTGGCGCAGACGCAGTGGGTCGCCGAGCGTTTGCAAGGGCACATCTTCGTAGATGATGGTCACCAGCTCCAAGTCTTTGTCTTGTGCCATTGGGCCCAGCAGATCCATCACATCTTCGATCACCTCGCGCAGGTTCATGCGGCGACGTTCCAGTTCGAGCTTGCCGGACTCCAGTTTTAAGAAGTCTAGAATGTCATTGATGATGGTCATCAGACCTTCGGACGAACGCTGGATAGTGTGCAGATAATCTCGTTGCTTGGCTGACAGCTCGGTCTTATTCAGTAACCGCGCAAAACCCAGCACGCCGTTCAGCGGTGTGCGGATTTCATGACTCATATTGGCTAAGAACTGCGTTTTGGCTTCACTGGCTTCTTGCGCTTGGCGACGGGCATTACTGAGCTGGATGTTTTGTATTTCCAGCGCTTCTAGGGTTTGATGCAAGTCTTGCGTGGCTTGATCCACGCTCTGTTGCATGTCACGATGGGCGTTTTGCAAGGAATCCGCCATGGCGTTCACGCCCTCGCCGAGTTGGCGCAGTTCCCCGCTGGTGGCAAGGTGCACCCGCTCGCTGTAGTGGCCGTCTTTAATGGCGCGAATGGTATCAATGGTTTGGTGAAAGGGTTGAATGATCGGTTGGATCAAGCGCAGAGCCAACAGCCAGATCACGGCGAGTCCGGCCAGCGCAATGACCACACCCAGTGCGATCAAGCGATAATTCTGCAGCGATAAATCGTTTACCGAATAATCCACCACCAACCACCCCAGCATGGTTGGCGTGTCGGCCTCGAGGCGATGCCGCATGGTGTCGGCGACCACCGGATATTCCAGCCGCACCCATTCCTCGGCCTCATGTCGATGTTGCCCCAAAGACGGGTTGGCTACGAGGGGTAAAGGCGTGTCTGCGCCTTGCTCAATGATCACCGCACCTTGCGGGTTGATGACGCGAACCGAGCGCACATAGGGTGCATTCAGCAGGTCCTGGGCGGCTTGTTGTAGGAACACCGAATCGGTCAAAACAAGCCCTGCTTCAACGGTAGGCAATGCGGCACGCGTGAAGGCATCAATTTGCTGATCGAAGTTGTCGTTGGCGCGCCAAATCTGCGAGGCGGCAAAGAAAGCAGTGATAAGCAGCGCAAACACCAATGCAGGCACCAGAGCAAGTTGGAGCAGGCGACGTGACAAACTGGAACGCATGGGCGATTTCCGAAAGACCGGCAGTAGCGCTAGCCTAATGCGCTGCCGACACACCGTCAACGCATAAGCTAATTCCTCTCAGGCCTTAACGACCCTGTGCGCCAGCGGTTATACTGACCCCTCAGTACAACGCAACTCCGAGGCTTGCATGCGCACACAAGACATTCGCTTTCCGACCATTGAAGATTTTATTGGTAACACCCCGTTGGTGCGCTTGCAGCGTTTGCCGGGTGATACCAGTAACGTTGTGCTGGCGAAGCTGGAGGGCAATAACCCGGCAGGGTCAGTGAAAGACCGACCCGCGTTGTCGATGATCGTGGAGGCTGAAAAACGCGGCGACATCAAACCCGGAGACCGTTTAATCGAAGCAACCAGTGGTAATACCGGTATTGCCTTGGCCATGGCTGCGGCCATCAAAGGCTATCGCATGCGTCTCATCATGCCCGACAACATGAGCTTGGAACGCAAAGCCTCCATGGCGGCCTACGGTGCTGAATTAGTGACCGTCAGTCAGCAAGAAGGCATGGAAGGTGCACGTGATTTGGCGTTGGCCATGGCCGAGCGTGGGGAAGGCATTGTTTTGAACCAATTTGGTAATTTCGATAACCCTTTAGCGCACTATCGCGGCACCGGGCCAGAGATCTGGCAGCAGACTCAGGGTACGGTGACGCACTTCGTCAGTGCCATGGGTACCACGGGCACCATTATGGGTACCTCGCGCTATTTGAAAGAGCAGAACCCCAACGTGCAGATCATTGGTTTGCAACCTGCAGATGGCTCGCAGATTCCCGGGATTCGACGCTGGCCAGCGGAGTATTTGCCGACTATTTTTGAGCGTAGCCGGGTCGACCAAGTGTTGGATGTGACTCAGACTGAAGCAGAAGACACCATGCGTCGCTTGGCCAGTGAAGAAGGTATATTTTCCGGCGTGTCGTCCGGTGGCAGTATCGCCGCAGCGTTAAAACTGTCGCAACAATTGGAAAACGCGGTGATCGTTGCCATTATCTGCGACCGCGGTGACCGCTACTTATCCACCGGGGTTTTTAATCCAGAAGCGTAGTGCATTTGGCGTGATGAGCACGGTGTACCCGTGGTCGCTTAACGCATTGTCCATTGTGCGTCTATTCATTTGAAATATGCGCACAACAGGCGTATGTTGCTTCCCGAAGTACGCAAGGCAGTGAGGTCAGGTACATGGTCAAAGTACGGGACGACCAACCCATTTCCATGGATGGAACCGTAAATCTCGATGCGTGGATGCAACGTATGCACGCTAAAACGCTGGTCATCGATGAAGATGAACTGCTGCGTGCCTGTCGCATCTCGAAACGAGCGGAAGAAGAGGCCATCGCCTCAGAAAATGTCTGGGCCGACGGGCACAGCAGTTTTCGCACCGGCTTGGAAATGGCGGAAATCTTGGCTGACCTCAAGATGGACCAAGAAACCCTCGAAGCCGCTATTCTCTACCGCAGTGTGCGCGAAGGTAAGCTGGCGCTGGAAACCGTGCGTGACCAGTTTGGCCCGACCGTCGGCAAGCTGGTGGAAGGTGTGCTGCGCATGGCAGCCATCCACCAAAAGCACAAAGGCAGCAATAAAACCGTCCTAGGTCAAACCGGCTCGCAAGCCGAAAACGTGCGTAAGATGTTGGTCGCCATGATCAACGATGTGCGTGTCGCATTGATCAAAATCGCCGAACGTACCTGTGCCATTCGTGCCGTGAAAGACGTGGCCGCATCGAAGCGCTATCAGGTGGCACGCGAAGTCTTCGATATTTATGCCCCATTGGCGCACCGCCTCGGTGTTGGGCATGTGAAATGGGAACTGGAAGACCTCTCGTTCCGCTATCTCTACCCTACCGATTACAAGAAAATCGCCAAATTGCTCGACGAGCGTCGGTTAGACCGCGAACGTTACATTCGTGACGTCATCGTGGCGCTGAACGACAAACTCACTGAGGCCAGTATTAATGGCCAAGTCGACGGGCGGGTAAAACACATTTACTCCATCTGGCGCAAAATGCAGCGCAAGAACATCAGCTTTTCGCAAGTCTATGACATTCGCGCTGTGCGTATTTTAGTGCCCGAAGTGCGGGACTGCTACAGCGTGCTGGGTATTGTGCACTCTACATGGCGTAACATTCCGAAAGAATTTGACGACTACATCGCCTCGCCCAAACCCAATGGTTACCAGTCATTGCATACCGCCGTTATTGGTCCCGAAGGCAAGGTGGTGGAAGTGCAAATACGCACCTTCCAAATGCACGACGACGCCGAATTAGGTGTGTGCGCGCATTGGCGTTACAAAGGCACCGATGTCAAACCGGCCAGCCACGGTTATGAAGAAAAAATGGCGTGGTTGCGCCAAGTCTTGGAATGGCATGACGAGTTGGTGGATGAAAACCAGCACGATGACGTCAGCCACGAGGTCACCAACGACCGTATCTATGTGCTGACTCCAGAAGGCCACATTGTTGATATGCCCGCGGGCTCCACGCCGATCGATTTTGCTTATCGCGTGCACACCGAGATCGGCCATGCCTGTCGCGGGGCGAAAGTGAACGGTCGTATGGTGCCCTTGACGCACAGCCTGCAGATTGGTGATCAGGTCGAGGTGTTGACCGGCGCGAATTCGCACCCCAGCCGCGATTGGCTAAACCCGGACCTGCACTATGTCACCTCGTCACGGGCGCGGGCGAAAATCGCCGCGTGGTTCAAAGCGCAGGATCGCGAGCAGAACGTTGCCGATGGTAAACAGGCCTTGCAGCGCGAGATCAAACGCTTTGCTTTGGAAGTACCTGACTTTGGCGAGTTATCGAAATTACTGAACCTCACCACCGCCGAAGACCTGTTCGCCGCCATCGGAGCTGGTGATGTAAAACTGATGCAGGTTGTGCATGCGCTTGAGCGTCAGCAACGCCCCGCGCCAGAATTGACTAATGTGCCGATCAGCCCGAGCAAACAACACGGGCCGGTGGACGACGACCTGAACATACTCGGTGTCGGCAACCTGCTGACCACCATGGCAGGCTGTTGCAAGCCGGTGCCCGGCGATTCCATTGTGGGTTACATTACGGTTGGCCGGGGTGTGTCGATTCACCGGGAAGACTGCGTGAACCTCTTGCAACTGCGCTCTACTGAACCTGAACGTATCATTGAAGTGAGCTGGGGCCATCAAGTCAGCCATGCGTACCCCGTGGATGTTGAGATTCAGGCCTACGACCGTACCGGCTTGCTGCGCGATATCATGGTCGTCTTGGCCAATGCCCAAGTGAACGTCATTGCTGCCAATACGCTGTCCGATAAGGGCGCGAGCATGGCGAAGATTCGCCTAACCGTCGAAATCGACGGTTTGGAGCGTCTGGGCAAGGTGTTGAGTCAGATTGAGAAACTACCCAATATTGCCGAGGCACGGCGAGTGGCGACCAAAGCGCATTGATGAGCGGCACGTATCGCTAAGTGTTTGACGTGCGGCAGGACTATCGGATGGCTGACGGGGTACAGGAATGCGGGGCGTTTGCTGCCAAGGATGGCAGCAGCGAGCCTCCAAGGACGGATTTACGGCGTCCCCGGCATTCCTGTACCCCGTCAGTCATCCCGTCTAAATTGCTCCACTCATGCCGATGACATCAGTTGCACTGAAACCTTTGACTCATTTTTCAACGAATAAGCCTTTTTCTATGCACACAATCAATGATCTTCTTGTCCTCATGTCTCGCCTGCGTGACCCCGTTGACGGCTGCCCCTGGGATTTGAAACAAGACTTTGCCAGCATCGTGCCGCATACCTTGGAAGAAGTGTATGAAGTGGTGGATACCATCGAACGGCAGGACTGGACGCACCTGCGGGAAGAGCTGGGCGATCTGCTGTTTCAAGTGGTGTTTTACGCTCGTTTAGCTGAAGAGCAAGGTGACTTCACCTTTTCCGAGGTGGTGCATGACATCACCGAAAAACTGTTGCGACGACACCCACATGTCTTTCCCGATGGCACTTTGGCAAGCCGACGTAGCGGCGCTGAGTTGAGCGACGCACAGATCAATGCGAATTGGGAGTCGATCAAGCAAGCCGAAAAAGTCAGTGCGGACAGCTCGGAGCTAGTGACCAGTGTGTTGGCCGATGTGCCCAATGCCATGCCGGCTATGGCGCGCGCCGAAAAGCTGCAAAAGAAAGCATCGCGAGTCGGTTTTGACTGGCCCGAGTCCGCGCCGGTGTGGGATATCTTGCGCGGTGAACTGGCCGAGCTGCAAGCCGCCGCAGAGTCCGGTGATGCTGAGCACACAGAAGAAGAGCTGGGCGACGTGTTGTTCTCCGTCATCAATCTGGCTCGCCATTTGAAGGTAAACCCCGAGACCGCGTTGCGTGCTGCGAACAACAAGTTCACTCGTCGTTTTGGTTACATTGAACAGCGATTAGCGGCTGACGGCCGCACGCCGCAAGACGAAAGCTTGGACTCGCTGGATGCCCTCTGGAACGCCGCAAAGCAGGCCGAACGTGGCGGATGAGTTAAACACGGGGTTGCTGCCTGTGGTGGTGATCGGCGGCGGTCCGGCCGGCTTAATGGCGGCCGAGGTCATTGCGCAAGCTGGTTACCCGGTGCACGTTTACGATGCCATGCCCTCGGTCGGGCGAAAATTCTTGCTGGCCGGGGTGGGTGGCATGAACATCACTCACGCCGAACCCAAAGCAGATTTCATTACCCGATACCGGGAGCGTGCTACAGAGGTAGGCGCTTGGCTGCAAGACTTCGATGCACATGCCCTGCGTGGCTGGATTCATGAACTGGGTGTAGAAACTTTTGTTGGTTCGTCGGGGCGTGTCTTTCCCCGTGAAATGAAAGCCGCGCCGTTGTTGCGCAAGTGGCTGCAACGCCTGCGTGAACACGGGGTGCAGTTTCATGTGCGCCACCGGTGGCAAGGTTGGAGCAAAAATGGGGCATTGCGGTTCGATACGCCAAACGGGCCGCAAGAAGTTGAGGCCGCTGCTACGGTGCTGGCTTTAGGCGGTGCCAGTTGGGCACGTTTGGGTTCCGATGGGCGCTGGGTGCCTTGGCTGCTAGACAAACAGATAGTCGTTCGGCCGTTAGAACCCGCCAATTGCGGTTTTATATGCGCATGGTCGGACGTATTGGTGCAGCAGCATGCGGGGGCTTATGTGAAGTCCGTCGGTATGCGCGTTGTGGATGCCGCTAGTAGAGCGACACAAGAAGCGCGCATAGGCGAATTTATTGTGACGGCAAGCGGTGTCGAAGGCAGCTTAATCTACGCGTTTTCAGCGCCGTTGCGCGAGCAAATCAAACACACCGGGCAGGCGCGTTTGGAATTGGATTTGCTGCCTGATCGCTCGGTGGCACAAATAACTCAAGCCCTGCGCAAACCGCGTGGTAAGCAGTCCATGAGTAACCACTTGCGCCGCACCCTCAACCTGTCTGGCGTTAAGGCTGCGCTGTTGCGCGAATGTGCCCCGCAAGCGTTCACCGAACCTGACAAGCTGGCCCGCGCGATTAAAGCCTTACCATTGACCTTAACCGCCACTCGGCCTATTGATGAAGCCATTAGCACGGCGGGCGGTGTCGACTTTTCCGCACTGAACGACAAACTCATGTTGCAGACGCTACCAGGTGTGTTCTGTGCCGGTGAAATGTTGGACTGGGAAGCGCCGACCGGTGGCTACCTATTGACCGCGTGCTTTGCCAGCGGTCGACGAGCGGGGCAGGGCGTGGTGGATTGGCTCCAGTCAGCCTAGTGGCTGGGCAAAACGACCTTCTTTTTTACAAGGAATAACCATGTTCAGTGAAACCTTTGAACCACGCTTTGTCGACACCGACGCGCTGGGCCACATCAATAACACTGCTATTCCCATCTGGTTCGAAGGCTGCCGTACGCCGATCTTTCGTTGGTTTACGCCCGATCTAGACCCCAAACAATGGCGAATTATCCTCGCTCGCTACACCGTAGAGTTCCACGCCGAGATTTTTTACCAAGCGCCGGTGGAAATCCGTACCGGTATTTCGCGCGTGGGCGGCAGTTCATTCGATGTTTATCAAGAAGTGTGGCAAGGCGGACACAAGTGCGCGAGCGGCACTACCGTCTTGGTGCATTTCAACCACACGACAAAAAAAGCCGAACCCATTCCAGATGACATCCGCCAACGGATGTTAGACGCGGAGTTTCGTGCAGCGGTTGAGCAGTAATATCAGTCCGAGTAGAACGCTTCATTCGTCGTTCCGAGTGTTAAATAAGTACCAGTATCGATAAGATTCGTATTGGTACCCTTCGGTACTTTCCTGCCTAATGGTCGTTTAAGTTTCACGCTGCTGGCGGCGAGAGGAGCGAGCATGTTTATAGGGTTAGACTTAGGCACTTCCGGTCTAAAAGCCGTATTGGTCGATGCTGAAGGACAAGTCCTGACCACTCGAACGGTCGCGGTCAGTACGCAACGCCCGCAGCCACTCTGGGTAGAACAGGATCCTGCCGAGTGGTGGCAGGCCACGCAACAGGTGTTCGCCGAACTGGCAAAGAGCCATGATCTGTCAGGGGTGCAGGCAATCGGGATCGCCGGGCACATGCACGGTGCCGTGATGCTTGACGGCGAAGGCAACGTATTACGCCCCTGCATTATGTGGAACGATGGCCGCAGCGCGACGGAATGCGACTTGCTGGAACAAGCGGTGCCGGATTTTCGCGTTCGTTCGGGCAATTTGGCGATGCCGGGCTTTACGGCGCCGAAAGTGCTTTGGGTGCAACGCCATGAGCCAGAGGTGTTCGCAGCGACCGCTAAAGTGCTGTTGCCGAAAGATTATCTGCGTTTCTGTTTGACGGGTGAGTATCTGTCGGACATGTCAGACGCCGCTGGTACCCTGTGGTTAGACCCCGAACGACGTGCTTGGGACGATGTTCTGCTGGCGGCTACGGGCCTGTCACGCACACACATGCCAGACCTGGTGGAAGGCTCTACCCCTGCCGGGTATCTGCGTCCTGAAGTCGCCGCTGCATTGGGAGTACCGGTCGTGCCTGTGGTGGGTGGAGCAGGAGACAACGCAGCCGGAGCGCTGGGTGTTGGGGTGATCGACCCTGGCGATGCCTTTATCTCGCTGGGTACATCGGGCGTTTATTTTGTGGTGAGTGATCAGCACCACGCGGCACCGGAACACACGGTCCATGCGTTCTGTCATTGTTTACCGCAGCGATGGCACCAAATGTCGGTTATGCTCAGTGCCGCCAGCAGCCTGGATTGGTTTGCCGCGGTAACCGGCACCACGGTCGCCGAATTACTGGAAGAGCTGGAGGGTTCTGATGTACGCACCACGCCCGTTACCTTCTTGCCATATTTGAACGGCGAGCGTACACCGCACAACGACCCCTTGGCTTGTGCGCAATTTTATGGGCTGACGGCAGCGACAACGCGAGC
Organism: Natronospirillum sp.; assembly: GCA_049115955.1. GTDB lineage: Bacteria > Pseudomonadota > Gammaproteobacteria > Pseudomonadales > Natronospirillaceae > Salinispirillum. The sequence continues at coordinate 65,684 of JAGDZJ010000015.1, read as the reverse complement.
GCAGATGACGTTGGCGGTGCTTGAGGGTGTAGCATTCAGTGTGGCCGATGGAGAGGCTGCCTTGCAGGCCGCTGCTACGCCGATTGGTTCGGTAAGCCTGATAGGTGGTGGTGCTCGTTCGGCGCGCTGGCGTCAGATATTAGCCGATGTCCTTCAGCGGCCGCTGAACTATCGCGCGGGGGGTGATGTTGGGCCCGGATTGGGGGCCGCTCGACTGGCCATGCTGGGCGTGTATGGTGTTAGCCCAACGACGTTGCAGCGCTGGTGTCCACCACCGCCTTTAATAGCGTTGCACGAACCGGATCCGACGAGTGTTGAATACTATCAGCAGCAACTGGCACGTTATCGCGCTTTATATCAAGCTATACTGAGTGTGCGGGCGGCGCTAACATAAACTTTCTGGTTCTTAGATCAGTCGACGTAATTTCTGGCGGTGGCGTATGAGCATGAATTCACCTGAGTTTGAGTTGGTACCGGAAGATGCGCACTGCATGCGCTATCTGGAACACGGCGCCGACAGTCAGTTGATCCGCTGGCACTACCACAAGGAATATGAACTGCATTTGTTGATTAGCACGCGGGGTAAAGCCTTTGTGGGCGACTATATCGGGCCCTTTACTCCCGGTTGCCTCGTGTTAACTGGGCCTAATTTACCGCACAATTGGATTACATTAGGTGATCTCGGCGAAGGTATCCGTGATCAGGTGATCAATTTTTCGCACGAGTTTATGGAAGGGTTGATGCAAACCATTCCCGAAGCTCGCAGTGTCCGTAAAATGCTGGACGACTCGCTGTACGGCATTCAGTTCACGCCGCATGTCAGTGAGCAGGTACAGCCGCTGTTTCAAGAAGTCAGTCAAAGCGACGGTTTTCCGCGCGTGGCGGCGTTCTTGCAAATCATGGCGCACTTATCCGCTTCTAACGCCTACACTACCTTGTCGAGCAGACGTTATAACCATAAGCACGACCAGAAAACCATCGCGCATGTTAATCGGGTAGTAAATTACATCACGCAGAACTTTACGCAACCCATCACCTTGGAAGACGCGGCGCGCCAGTTGAATATGGGGCCGGTGGTGTTCTCGCGATTCTTTCATCGTGCCACCGGACAGCGTTTTAAGGACGTGGTGATCCAGTTACGAGTCAGTAAGGCCTGCGAGTATCTGGAAATGACCGATGAGCCGGTGACCAACATTTGCTTCAACGTGGGTTTCAGCAATGTATCGAACTTCAATCGTCGATTTCTGGCCGTAAAGGGTATGACGCCAACGGAGTATCGCCGCAATATTGCGCAGCGAGATCGTCGCTCGCGTGATCATATCCTCCTCTGAAGGTGCCCGTTATTGCACAAGAGGTGCAAAGGGCGCTGGGTTAAAAAAGTATCATCATCCGGTCATACGGTATTGGTGAAGATGGGCAAATTTCTCTTTAATTAACCCTGCACAATCACTGAGCGGTTCGCCGTTTAGCTAACTACAAAAACAACAATGAGAGCGTAACTATGTTTAATCCTAGACAACTGGCTGTCACAGCCGGTGGGTTGGCGCTGGCTATCGCCGGAACCGCCTCTGCCCAAACCACCATTACCATCGGAACAGTAAACAACGGTGACATGATCCGTATGGAGGCTCTGTCTTCCGTTTATGAAGCAGCGAACCCAGGTATCAATTTGGAATTCGTCGTGCTGGAAGAGAACGTGCTGCGTCAGCGCATGACCACAGACATCGCCGCAGGCAGCGGACAGTTTGATGTGATGACCATTGGCAGCTACGAAACTCCGATATGGGGTGCCAACAACTGGTTAGCCCCGCTGGATAATTTGCCGGCCAATTACGATGTAGATGATATCTTCCCCTCGGTTCGTGATGCGCTGTCAGCCGACGGTACCCTGTATGCGTTGCCGTTCTACGCTGAAAGTTCCATGACGTACTACCGCAAGGATCTGTTCGATCGTGCCGGTTTGACCATGCCAGAAGCGCCGACGTGGAGTCAGATACGTGAGTTTGCGGTGGCGTTGCATAATCCGTCACAGAACCAGTACGGCGTATGTATGCGCGGTTTGGCGGGCTGGGGCGAGAATATGGCGCTGGTCAGCACCATGGTAAACGCCTTTGGTGGTCGCTGGTTCGATATGGATTGGGAGCCGCAGTTAGAAAGCGCGGAGTGGAAGAACGCCATCAATTTCTACGTTGACCTGCTGGGTAACTACGGCCCTCCAGGTGCCAGCTCTAATGGCTTCAACGAAAATCTGGCGTTGTTCAACAGTGGTAACTGCGCCATGTGGTTTGATGCCACCGTGGCGGGTGCCTTTGTGACCGATCCGTCGCAGAGCAGCGTCCATGAACACGTTGGCTTTGCCGCTGCACCGAGTCAGGTAACTGAGAAAGGCAGCGGTTGGTTGTGGGTCTGGGCGCTCGCTATCCCTGATAGCTCACAAAATAAATCTGCCGCCGCTGACTTCATCGCTTGGGCTACTTCGAAAGAGTACTCTGATCTGGTGGCTGAACGTCACGGTATCGCTGCGGTACCTCCTGGTACTCGCGCATCAACCTACAACAATCCTGCCTATATGAACGCAGCGCCTTTTGCCCAGATGACGTTAACGCAGATGGAAAAAGCCGATCCGGAAGACTCTACGTTGTTGCCATCGCCCTACACCGGGGTGCAGTTTGTAGCCATTCCACGCTTCCAAGCGTTTGGTACCACCGTTGGTCAGCAGGTTGCTGGTGCCCTCGCGGGTAACAGCTCGGTCGACCAAGCGTTGCGCAACGCACAGCAGTTGGTGCGTCGCGAGATGGTACGCGGCGGTTATATCAACTGATCCTTCCTGAAGTCTTTGTAATCTGATGAGTACTCCGGCCGCCTTTGCTGTTGCGGCCGGAGGCTCACTCTTGAAGTGGTGAGCGTTATGACGACCCATAGTTACAATAGTGGAATTGCGCGTTGGTTGCTGATGCCTTCGGTCATTCTGTTGCTGATCTGGATGGCCGTGCCGCTAGGCATGACCCTTTACTATTCATCCATCGACTTCAATTTGCTCATGCCGGGCATACGCAACTTCGTTGGTTTTGATAATTATCAGTATTTTCTGACTGATCCCAGTTTTCTGACCGGTCTTAAGAACACCTTTGTACTGGTTGGCTCGGTGCTGATCATTACCATCGGTCTGGGTACGCTCATTGCAGTGCTGATTGACCAGCCTTTTTACGGCCGTGGTATCGTGCGCGTGTTGCTCATTGCGCCCTTCTTCATCATGCCGACGGTAAACGCCTTAATATGGAAAAATTTGATATTCCATCCGGTGAATGGTCTGTCGGCGTGGTTCGTGAATCTCTTTGGTGGTACGCCCGTTGACTGGTTTGCACAGTACCCCATGACCGCGATCATCATTATTGTCAGTTGGCAGTGGCTCCCCTTTGCAATATTGATCCTTATGACGGCGCTGCAATCTATGGATCAGGAACAAGTGGAAGCCGCCAAGCTGGAAGGTGCTGGCCCATTGGATGTATTCCGGCACATTGCTATCCCCCATCTTACCCGACCGCTGATTGTCGTGGTGATGATTGAAACCATTTTTCTGCTCACTATTTTTGCCGAAATCTACACCACAACCTCAGGTGGGCCGGGAGACAGTACAACCAACCTGGCGTACTTGATCTTCGCGCAAGCGTTGTTGCAGTTTGACGTGGGCATGGCGTCTGCCGGCGGTATTGTGGCGGTTATTCTGGCCAACATCGTGGCTATCGTGCTGATCCGCGTGGTCGGTAAAACACTGGCTGAGCAATGAGGGTACGGACATGAATTTACACACTTCTAATCAGCTCAAAATGCTGGGTGCGACGATCATTTGCTGGCTGGTGGCGCTGCTGATCTTCTTCCCGATTTTCTGGATGGTGTTGACGTCCTTCAAAACCGAGTTTGAGGCAATTTCATTACCACCGAAGTTGTTCTTCACTCCGACGCTGGAGAACTATCAACTGATTTTCGAGCGCACGGGCTACACACGTTTTGCGTTGAACTCCGTCGTCATCAGCGTGGGTTCGTCGGTCATCGGCATGTTGCTTGCCGTACCCGCCGCCTATGCCATGGCGTTTTACCCGTCGAAACGTACCAAGGGTACCTTGCTGTGGATGCTGTCCACCAAGATGTTGCCACCTGTTGGTGTGTTGATACCCATTTATCTGCTGTTTCGTGATACAGCGCTACTAGATACGCGGTTGGGTCTCATCATCATATTCACCATGATGAATCTGCCGATTATGATCTGGATGATCTACACCTATTTTAAGGAAATCCCGGTTGAGATTCTGGAAGCCAGCCGTATGGATGGGGCCAGCCCGCGTCAGGAAATCATGAGTGTGATTATTCCGATCAGCATGGGTGGGCTGGCTTCAAGCTTCCTGCTGGCGCTGATCCTGAGCTGGAATGAAGCCTTCTGGTCACTGAATCTTACCGCGTCCAAAGCTGCGCCACTGACCGCATTTATTGCCTCCTATTCCAAACCGGAAGGTTTGTTCTGGGCCAAGTTGTCGGCGGCTTCAACGTTGGCAGTAGCTCCCATTGTGATCTTCGGCTGGCTGAGCATGAAACAGTTGGTGCGAGGCCTGACTTTCGGTGCCGTGAAATAGCGTTGCACTCATCGCACTCTATTTAAAAAGGGCCTAAGGCCCTTCTCAAAAACAGACAGGATCCCGTTATGACAACGCTGACTTCCTATTATAAGGAATATCTAATTAAAGAAGATGCTTTGTATGATCGCACCAATATGCGGTTGGGCATAGCGCATATCGGCGTGGGTGCCTTTCATCGCGCTCACCAAGCGCTTTATTTAGAACAATACAATCGCACACATGATGATTTGAATTGGGGTATTTTGGGTATTGGTTTATTGCCCGGTGATGCCGAGTTCTTGCAGCAACTTAATGCGCAAGATGGCTTGTACAATTTGCTGTTGGTCGATCAAACCCAAAAAACACTGCTGCCGATAGGTGCCATTAAAAAGACGCTGTGCGCCGCAGAAGACAGCGCTGCTGCCATTGCTGCAATGGCCGATTCTGCTATCCGCATCATCAGCATGACCATTACCGAAGGCGGTTATTTATACGACTTTGAAACCGACCAGTTCATGGAGAATCATGCGTTGGTGCAGCGCGAGCTGCAACCGGGAGCGGCGCCATGCACCATTCATGGTTATCTGGCGCGGGTGCTGCGACGTCGCATGGAAATCGGTGCCGGCCCCGTCACCTTGTTGTCGTGTGACAACGTACCCGGTAACGGGCGGGTATTGGAGCGCGCGTTGACCGCCTTTATCACACTGCAAGATGACCAACCGTTGTTGGCGTGGATGCAGCAAAACGTCAGCTTTCCGAATTCCATGGTAGACCGCATCACCCCGACCCCCACATTGGCTTTACGCCAGACGGTACTCGAATTAGCCGGTGTGGTCGATCATTGTCCCGTGCTTGGAGAGCCCTTTGGGCAGTGGGTGGTGGAAGACAATTTCATTGCCGGGCGACCCGCGTTAGAGGATGTCGGGGTTGAATTCACGTCGGATGTTGAACGCTACGAGCAACTGAAACTGCGCATTCTTAATGGCACCCATATCATGATTTCGTTGCTGGGTTACCTGGATGGCATGACCTTTATTCACGAAACATTGGAAGATTCCTCCATTCGTCGCTTGGCGCGAGAGCTGATGGATCATGATGCGCACCCGGCCATTGCAGGTTTTTCAGATCAGAAGATTGATGACTATAAGGAACTGATTCTGCAGCGGTTTAGCAATCCAGCGATAGGAGACAGTGTCGAGCGGGTGTGTTCGGACGGGTTTAATAAGCTGAAAAACTACTTGATGCCGATTCTGCGTGATGGCATGTCACGCGGGCGCATTTCTCCGCTGATTGCCTTGGCCTTTGCCTGTTACGCGCGTCATCTCAATGGCATCAATGATCGTGGTCAACTCATTCGAGTGAACGAGCCGCGCTTATCAGAGCAGGATCGGCAAGCGTACAGCGAAAACGTAACGGCTTTGCTGCGCCTGGACAGCTTCTTTGGTGATGACCAAGGCGCGGCTGTTAACGAGTTTATTCAGCAGGCAGAGGCGCTGTACCAAGCTATCAAGGCAAACGGCGTGCGCAGTGTTCTCGACAGTTTATAGTGACTTTGCCTTGTTGTTGCCCGTGTGACTGTGTTGAGGATTGCTAGGGTGGTACCTCGGTTAAGCGTTAAAGGTAAGCGGTATGAAACAGTTAAAGTTTAAACGGGTACGCTTTACCATCTTACTGAAAATTGCCTCGGGCTTTGCTCTGTTGGTGTTGCTCATGGCGTTGTCGAGCACGGTCACGATGATCGCCTCAACCAACACCATTGGCAGTGTGAATCAGCTCACAGGCAGTGCAAACCCCATTGTACTTGCTAACAGTGCGTTGGACTTGCAGTTGAGTCAGTTGAGCGAGCAGTTTCAGTTGCATCAGGGCACGACGGATCAGACTCAAATGGACCGGCACGCAGCGGATATGCAGCACAGCTTAGTGACTATCCAAGCACAGTCGGATGCGGTGCTGCGATATCTGGCTAACTTGTCTGATACCGCAGACCAAGAGGCCGATGTGACCCTGTTTTTGTCCTTGGTCGACCATATGACAAGCCAGATGGCCGTGCTCATGACAGAGCACGGTGAGAGCTTGCAAGCCAGTGACTTGTTGCGCGCGCAGCGGGTCGATATTGCCGATTTGGAACAGCAGGTGGTTACCTTGTTTTCCGACTTGGTGTGGTCATTAGCCGATGACGAATCCATCATCATTGCGCTCGAGTTTTACTCGTCCTTCCTGCGCGGTTTGATGATCATCAAGAACATAGACATTGCGGATACTCACAGTGCATTGGATGTCCATGAACAGGAATTCGAACAATGGATCAACAATCACAACGGGCAGTTTTTCGCTTTTACGAGCCTTGTTGCTGCTAACCCGAGTACGCGCGAGCTTGTGCAAACCGTAGACGGCATCACTCAGGGTTTGATTGTGCTGACGCAAGGAACGGAAGAACAGGGGCCCGGTCTGTTAACCAATCGGCGGGAACTGATCTCTGTAACAGGGCGTTATGAAGATGGGTTGGCAACACTGAACCTTGGGTTAGAAGACGCTAAGTCGGCTTTGGCGGCCTTGAATGGCTTCGCTTCTCAGTTTGCCGAGCAAACAAATGTCCAGGTGTCAGATAATTTACGCCTTACGCGCGTGCTTTCGGCGCTATCGCTCGGTGTGTCGGCGCTGCTGAGCTTGCTCGTGTCTTGGTTGATCATTCGCAGCATCCGTGGCCCTATGTCTCGTGTGCGTTATGCGCTCAAAGCGCTGGCGGCGGGCGATCTTTCGCAGCGACTGGAAGAACACAGTACGGATGAAATGGGTGATCTCTCGCATTCCGTAGAACAGGTACGGCAATCTCTTCTGGAAACCATTCAAACCATCCGCTTGAAATCCGATGAGCTGCAAAAAACGTCCCGGTCCAGCCATGAAATGGCGGCTAGCGCGCGCGACCAAGCTGCGGCGCAAAGCCAGGAAACGGATATGATTTCAACCTCCATGCAGGAAATGGCTTCCACCGTCAGTGAAGTAGCCCGTGCGACAGAAATGGGCATGGAGCAGGCGGAAACAGCTATGGTAGAAATCACCAAAACGGTCTCGACCATCGACCACAATCTGACCGCGTTAACCGAATTGCGCGAGCAAATGGTTGGCGCAGTGGCCTTCACTGAGCAGTTGGCCGAGCGCATGAGCAGCATCGAGTCGATGTCAGATGTCATCGGGAGCATTGCTGAACAGACGAATTTATTGGCCCTGAATGCGGCCATAGAAGCGGCCCGTGCGGGCGAGCACGGACGTGGCTTTGCTGTCGTTGCTGACGAGGTGCGTACGTTGGCCAGTCGAACGCAAGCCTCTACGCGCGAAATACGTGAGACCATTGACGGCCTGCTGCAGGGGCATCAGGAACTGGCAACCACGATGCAGTCGAGTCGCGCCGGAGTAACCGACACGCATGCAGTATCTGCATCGGCGAACGAAGCGATAAAAGCTTTCCGCGACCGAATGGAACACATTCAGGACATCAGTCGACAGATTAACGTAACGGCGACCGAGCAAGGGACAACGGCGGATGATATCAGTAAGCGATTGACGCGCGTGGCGGATATCGCACGGGACAATCAGGCCAGTGCTGAGCAAGCGACAGAGGCAAACAAAGCGGCGAGTCAGTTAGCGCTGGAAGTGGAAACCTTAGTCGGGCGTTTTCAGATCTCGGCGATTGATGCATGATGGCGGCTCATCCCTCCGTTCTGTGAGGCCGCCAGTGGTGCTCGTGATAGAGCTAGAATGAGCCGTCTATCCCAAAAAGGGGGCACAACTATGACCGTTACACGGCCGGGTTATGAACTGATAGAAGCGCAAGACGCCAGCTTTCAGTATCGTGAACACAACGCTTACAGTGACCTGATTCGCTGGCACTACCATGAAGAGTATGAGCTGCATTTGTTGATCAGCAGCAAGGGAAAGTCCTTTGTTGGTGACTATGTGGGTACCTTTGCGCCGGGTTGTTTGATCCTGACGGGGCCTAACTTGCCGCACAACTGGATATCACAGACGGACATCACGGAGGGTACGCGTGATCAGGTCATCAACTTCACCGATGAATTCATGCAGGCATTGATGGACTTGGTACCCGAAGGGCGGGCCATGGAGCGCATGTTGGCAGACGCTTGGTACGGTATCCAATTCACGCCTTATGCCAGTGAATGCGTAAGGCCGCTGTTTAAAGAAGTAGCGGACAGCAAAGGGTTGCGGCGTTTTACAGCGTTTCTGCGCATCATGGAACAGCTTGCTTCGTCGGGTGCTTACGTGCGCTTATCTTCTCGGTTGTATGATCAGGCGCACGACGCCCAGACGCTGGATCGTGTGAATCGCGTAGTGAATTACATCACGGAACGATTCACAGGGCCGCTGACGTTGGAGGAGGTCGCAGCGCAGATTCACCTCAGTCCAGTGGCGTTCTCGCGGTTCTTTCAGCGCGCAACGGGGCACGGCTTTAAAGAGTTTTTGCTCAGCCTGCGCGTTGGTAAGGCGTGTGAGTATTTGGAGAACACCGACCGTCCCATCACACAAATCTGCTATGACGTAGGCTTTACCAATCTGTCTAATTTCAATCGGCGTTTTTTAGCGGTGAAGGGTATGACGCCTACTGACTACCGTACGCAGATTGCGCAACGGGATAAGCGGGCAACCGGCCACATTCTGTGGTGATTTAGCGTTTCTTTAGGTTTTCAGGCTACGCTCGTTGAAGTAGCCGATGCGCTCATGAATGCCCAAATAGTCATAGATGCGCTTGGGGTATTCGGTGGGCTTCAGTACATCTACGATGCTTAGATCGTCACGTGTGCTGAGGTCGATCATTAAGGCTTCTTGTTTGGGAATGTCGGGGTTGTAGAGCAGCACCTGCGGCTTGAGCAGTGCCTTAGAGTCCACGGCGATCACCAAGCCGATGCTGTCGTCTGATAGCATGACGACTGTGCCCGGCGGGTATACGCCCATGGTTTGAATGAAACGGCCGATCAGCGTTTCGTCCATACGACCACGATATTTGGCATAAAGTGTAGCGACCGCCTGTTTGGGTGTTACCGCTTTGTTTGGATTCTCGGGGTTGCACAGGTTGTCATACACATTGGCGACGGCGACGGTCTGTGCTGCATTGCTGATGTCAGGTGCACGCAGTTGACGCGGGTGGCCGGAACCGTCGAGCATTTCGTGATGATTTTCAATAATTTCAATCACCGCATCGTTCAGTTTGCCAACACGTCCAGCCATCTTTGCCCCCAAGGCAGGGTGGCTGTCCAGTATGGCCTGCTCGCTGGGGTTTAGGTCGCCGTCTTTGGTCAGTATTTGCGCCGGAACAAGAATCTTTCCAATGTCATGCAGCATGGCGCCGATGCCCAGCTCTTTCAGGTCTTCACCTTCAATGCCACGCGCTGCGCCTAACGTCAGTGCCAGCACGGTGACGTTCAGGGCGTGGTGGTAGATGGAAAATTCAGTGTCGGACAGTGACACGAGGTTCATCAATACGTCGCCGTCGTCACCAAAGGCTTCAGTCAGCGTTTCGATCAATTCGCCAGCGTCACGGATGGCGTTAGCCGGTGCCGATTTGAGGTCGCGCGTGAGGTTCTTCACGCGCTTAATGGTTTCTTGGTATTCGCGGTCGATCTTTAGGCGACGATTTCGGAACTGGGCGGCTTCATCAATGCGCTGTTGTTTCTGCGCCCACATTTTGTCATGGTCTGATGCGCTTGTCGCTTCGGGGCTGGCCGGCTCCGTACTGACGACCTGACTGGCTTCCGCGTCGGCTTTCTGGATCAGGCCCTCGCTGCGCTCCGGGAATACCTTAATTTCTTTCAGGCCGAGCCCTTGGATGATATTCACCTCTTGCTGCGTTTTGATTTTAAAACGCTTAAACAGAAACGGGTGATCAGTCCAAGGTAGTCCGATATCGACATATAGCCCTGGCATCAGCTTGTCTACAGGGAACATGATCGAGTGGTCTTTATCGGCCATGGGGTGCTCGGACTCCAAACGGTAAAATTCTTATGAATGAGTAGGATAGAAGAGTGTTTTGGTTACGCCAACACAATTCGCCTTTTTGCTTTGGATGTCTTGTTCTACGTCAATTACCAGTCGACTACCAGTGGATTATGGTCGGATGCTCCCCATGGTTTTTCAGCGTCGTAAAGTGGATGGCCAAGAGGGATCGGCGGCATTTCGGCATGGCCGGCGATTACTCGTGTGCTCGGTACGGGGTTAACACCCTTCATCCAAATATGATCCAGCTGCTGTGGTTGGCCGCGAAACCAATAAGTCGGCGTGTTGACATCCGCGCGCGTCCAGCCTTGCTGTGCCAGTGGCGCCCAAAACGAATTCTCGTGCGTCAGGGTGTTGAAATCACCGACCATAAACCAAGGCACGTCGGGTTGCTGCGCTTGCCAGTGCAGTATAGCACTCAGGGCATGAGCACGCTCTTCCGCACAAATATCGGCACAACGAGCGCGTGATTTGAGGTGCACGTTAATAACCCCAAAGGTACGTCCGTGGTAGTCTTCGAATACCTGCGCTAAGCTGGGCCGTGGCGCGGTGGGAACCAGCATCAAGTTGCCTTGCGGTTGTAGGCGCTCAGGGTTGAACAGAAACGCCTGTGTGATGGCATCATCACCAGACTGTACCGGTGGCACAATGGCGCGGAGTGTAAGCCCATGCGCGGTTGCCAACTTCTCTTCGAGCTCGGGCAGCACAGCGGGTGGTTGTCCGCTATCGTGTTCCAGTTCTTGCAGGGCGTAGAGGTCGCCCTGCAATTGAGCAATGTTGGTGGCGATTTTGCGCCGTTGGTTCAGCCACTCGCTTTGGGTGCGTGCGCCGCGCGATTGGCGGAAGCCGTCCGGGCCACCATTGAACAAATTTTCGACATTCCAACTGACGATTCTCAGGGCACTATCGGGCGGCGATGGTTGCCGCCAGTTTGGCGTATCCGTCGGAGCTGGAGGGTTGTCGGGCAAAATAACCCAGGTATTCCAGCGCCAAGTCAGTACGCCCGTCAGCGGTGCTAGGCGGCGTCCATTAGCCAGCAATGCTGGGTCTTGCACCATACCCCAAGGCACATAGTTGAGGTTGCGATCATTACTGCCGTCTTCAAGTGTCCATTGGAGTGTGCCGTCGCTGACCACGATTTCACCAAACGGAAACAGACGATAATTGTCGATGATCTGGCTTGCGGGCAGCTGCACGCGCATGCCTTCATAGCGCTCCGCGGGTTCTCCCAAAGTCACCGGCTGAGGTAGGGCTTGGCGGCCACAGCGTTGTACTTGACGCACTCGTGTGAGCTCGGTCAAGCCGTGGAATTCAAGCACGTCGCCTTCAACCACCACCTCGTCGCCGCGATTGACGGAGTGCCCTGGCGCATAGATAAACAGACCATCGGAACTGTTGGGCTGGTAGCTCGGTGGCCCTTGAATGAAGAAGCCGCGCAGACTGTTGCGCTGTGGGGTGTCTTGCTGGTCAGTGTAGGTAACGGTGCCGCGCACCGTAACGCGCTGACCTTCTATTGGGCTGTGGTCAGTGGCACCCTGAACTTGGTAAGGCCAGATGGCAGGTGGGCAAGCGGCCGCCGTCAGACTGAGCAACAACAGAACGACGCCTGACCAGGGCGCTGGCCTCAGGGTAGGGAAACGGCTATAATTCAGGCCCGTCCACGCGGCCCGCCAATACTTGACTAATTTACTCGGATATTCCATAATTCCGCCATCTTTTTATCATAACCGGTTTGGTTTTTCCTATGCGCTTAACCACCAAGGGTCGCTATGCGGTCACCGCCATGTTGGACCTCGCGCTGCATGAAACGCAGGGCCCGATCAGTCTAGCGGACATCTCGGATCGACAGGGTATTTCCTTATCCTATCTGGAGCAACTCTTTGCCAAGTTGCGGCGTCATGAACTGGTGCGCAGTGTGCGCGGCCCCGGTGGCGGGTATCAGTTGGCTGGCGGCCCAGCCGCCATTTCGGTGGCGCAGGTGGTGGACGCCGTGAGTGAGTCCATGGACGCCACACGCTGCCAAGGCAAGGTTGGATGTCAGAGTGGCGAAGTCTGTCTGACGCACCACTTATGGGAAGACCTGAGTGGCCAAATCCATCAGTTTCTCACCGATATCACTTTGGCCGATTTAGTCAGCCGTGGTGATATTCAGCGTGTCCGTGCGCGTCAAGACAGCGCACAGCGGGCGCATCAAGACGCCTCGCACATCACCTTGAACCAGATTTTGTAAGAACGGGTATTTTCAGTTTTATGCCACAGCCTATTTATCTCGATTATGCCGCCACCACGCCAGTTGACCCTCGGGTCGCAGCGCGTATGGCAGAGTGTTTGACGCAGGATGGTACCTTCGCCAACCCGGCGTCACGCTCGCACGTGTTTGGCTGGCAAGCGGAAGAAGCGGTGGAGCATGCGCGTGGCCAAGTAGCCAAGCTATTGAACTGTGACGCTCGTGAAATCGTTTGGACCAGTGGCGCGACCGAAGCTGACAACTTAGCGTTGAAGGGTGCGGCGCAAGCCAAACAGAACGACGGCAAGCATATTGTGGTGTCTGCCATTGAGCACAAGGCCGTATTGGACCCCGCTCATTGGCTGGCCGGTCAAGGCTTTGATGTCACCTTTCTGGCGCCCGATGCCAGTGGCCGGATACTGCCAGAGCAACTGGCTAGCGTGCTGCGGCCTGATACGATTTTGGTCAGCCTGATGCATGTGAATAATGAGCTGGGCACAGTGAATGATATTGCCGCTTTGGGCGCGTTGTGCCGCGCGAATGGCTCCGTATTCCATGTGGATGCGGCGCAGAGCGTGGGTAAACTGCCGTTGGACATGAAGGCCATGCCGGTGGATCTGTTGTCTCTGTCGGCGCACAAGTTTTATGGCCCTAAAGGCATTGGTGCGCTGTATGTACGCCGCGCCCCCGAGGTTAAGGTGCTGGCGCAACTGCACGGTGGCGGGCACGAGCGGGGTATGCGCTCGGGCACGTTGCCGACGCATCAGTGCGTGGGCTTGGGGCTGGCCGCCGAGTTGGCGGGTGCGCATCTGGCTGAAGAAGCTGAGCGTATTACTGGCTTACGCAATCGTTTGTGGCACGGCATTGCCGAACTGCCCGGTGTGCACCTGAACGGCCACCCAACCGAGCGAGTGAGTGGCATCTTGAATGTCGCCTTCGCTGGGCAAGACAGCGAAACGCTGCTTATGGCGTTGCGTGATATTGCCATTGCCACTGGGTCGGCTTGTACGTCAGCCAGTGTAGAGCCCAGTTTTGTATTAAAGGCGATTGGCCTGTCGGACGAGTTGGCGCACGCGTCCTTGCGCCTCAGTGTCGGGCGCTTCACTTCCGAGCAAGATATCGATTTTGCGGTCGGACACATTCGCCAAGTGGTCAGTGCGCTGACCACTGCGGCCTAATGAGGAAAGGTAATGACTGATCAAGTCGAACACTTAATCAAAAAAGAGTACGCGGCAGGGTTCCATTCAGCGATTGAATCGGACACGTTGGCGCCTGGACTTGATGAAGACACGGTGCGTTTTATTTCGGCTAAAAAGGGTGAGCCGGAATGGTTGCTGGAATGGCGCTTAAAAGCTTTTGCTGCGTGGAAGGAAATGGAAGAGCCGACATGGGCGCATGTGCACTACCCCGAGATAGACTTCCAGAAAGTATCCTATTACTCCGCACCGAAAAGCATGGCCGATAAGCCACAGAGCTTGGATGAGGTTGATCCCGAGTTGCTGGCCACCTACGAAAAGCTGGGCATTCCTCTGCATGAACAAGAAATGTTAGCCGGTGTAGCGGTGGATGCGGTATTTGATTCGGTGTCGGTCGTAACGACCTATCGTGCCAAGCTCGAAGAAGCGGGCGTGATTTTTTGCCCCATCAGCGAGGCTGTGCACAAATACCCCGAGCTTCTGAAAAAGTACCTGGGTTCGGTCGTGCCGCAAAAAGACAATTTCTACGCCGCACTCAATTCAGCGGTGTTTTCGGACGGTTCGTTCGTTTATATCCCTAAGGGTGTGCGTTGCCCGATGGAGCTGTCGACGTATTTCCGTATCAATGAAATGAACACCGGGCAGTTTGAACGCACCTTGATCGTTGCCGATGAAGGTTCGCATGTGAGCTACCTTGAAGGTTGCACCGCGCCGATGCGCGACGAAAACCAGTTGCACGCCGCAGTGGTTGAGCTGGTGGCGCTGGACAAAGCCGAAATCAAATACTCCACGGTGCAAAACTGGTATCCCGGCAACGCCGAGGGCAAAGGCGGCATCTACAACTTTGTGACCAAGCGTGGGATCTGCCACACCAGCGCCAAGATTTCTTGGACGCAGGTAGAAACGGGTTCTGCAGTGACGTGGAAATACCCAAGCTGCATCCTGAAGGGCGATAACAGCGTCGGCGAATTCTATTCCGTAGCGCTGACCAACAATTATCAGCAAGCTGACACCGGCACCAAGATGATCCACTTGGGCAAGAACACTACCTCGACCATCATCGCCAAAGGTATTTCAGCCGGTAAGAGCAACAGCTCCTACCGTGGGCTAGTGCGCATGAACGCTGGCGCAGATGGCGCACGGAACTTTACGCAGTGTGATTCGCTGTTGATTGGTGACCAGTGTGGCGCCCACACCTTTCCCTATATTGAAAGCAAGAACCCCAGCGCGGTGATCGAACACGAAGCCACCACGTCCAAAGTCAGCGACGACCAGATGTTTCTCTGTCAGCAACGCGGGCTGGACGCCGAAAAGGCGATCTCGATGATCGTTAACGGATTCTGCCGCGAAGTCTTCAATGAGTTGCCTATGGAGTTCGCTGTGGAAGCTGGCAAGTTATTAGAAGTGAGCCTGGAAGGCTCGGTCGGCTAAAAGCTCATAGATTAAAAGCTCTGTAGGTTAAAAGAGCGTAGGCACCGGTGTTTTCAGAGCGCCATACAGAATTCAGTTATTTGGAACCATGAACATGTTAAGCATTAAGAACCTACACGCCCAAGTCGAAGACAAAGACATCCTGAAGGGGTTGAGTCTTGACGTAAAGCCTGGCGAAATTCACGCCATCATGGGGCCAAACGGCGCCGGTAAAAGTACCTTGGGTAATGTGTTGACCGGCCGTGCGGGTTATACCGTCACGGACGGCAGCGTGCAGTTTAATGGCCAAAATCTGTTCGATATGGACACCGAAGAGCGGGCGCGCGAAGGCTTGTTCTTGGCGTTTCAGTACCCGGTGGAGATCCCCGGCGTCAGCAACATGGAATTCTTAAAAGCGGCGGTAGACGCCAAGCGCAAACACCATGGACAGTCTGAACTGTCAGCGGTGGAATTCATGAAGTTAGCGCGTGAAACCAGTAAGCAGGTCAGCCTGGACCCGAACTTTCTTAAGCGCGGCGTCAACGAAGGCTTTTCTGGTGGCGAAAAGAAACGCAACGAAATCATGCAAATGATGTTGCTGGAGCCGAAGTTGTGCATCCTTGATGAAACCGATTCGGGCTTGGACATCGATGCGCTGCAAGTGGTTGCCGACGGCGTGAACGCCATGCGTGCGGCGGATCGCAGTTTTATTGTGGTGACGCACTATCAGCGCTTGCTGGACTACATTGTGCCCGACTACGTGCACGTGTTGGCCAATGGCCGCATTGTGAAGTCGGGCGACAAGTCACTGGCCTTGGAACTGGAAGAAAAAGGCTATGGTTGGCTGGAAGGCGAGGTGGCCTAATCTGATGACCACAGCAACCGACTTTCAACAGCAGGCTTTGAATCTCGCCGCGCAGCAGCAGAGCCCGGCGTGGCTGGCCGATGTGCGAGCCGCGGGTGCAAATGCGTGGCAGAACGCCAAGTGGCCAGATCGCCGCACCGAACATTGGAAATACACCCCGCTGCAAGTCTTGCAGGCTGACGGGTTCAGTCAGTGGGCGACGAGCAGTGACTGGCAAGACGACATAGAATTCTTGGCCGTCGACGCGCACCGTTTGGTGTTTGTGAATGGCCAACTCAATGAAGCGCTGTCCACGGCATTGCCCACAGGTTTAGTACGCTTTGATCACGCCAACAGCGCGCAACAAGCGATCATTAAGCAGCACCTTGGCCGTGTGGTTGATTCCCAACGCCATCTGTTTGCGGCGCTGAGCAACGCCTGCGCAGCCGATGGCTGGTTATACCATCTGGCGCCCGAAGTACAAGCAGACAAGCCGCTGTATATCGTGCATCTGTCGACGCCAGAAGCCAAACCCGCCATGGCGCAGCAGCGTTTATTGGTGGTGCTGGAGCACCATGCCAAAGCCGAAGTGATTGAGCATTATGTGTCGACGGACGCCGTGCAAAATGGTTTTGTGAACAGCTTGACCGAGCTGGTGGTGGGCGACGGCGCGCAACTGCAGCACTATCGTTTGAATCTGGAAGAAGAAAACTTGCTACACGTCGGTGGCGTACACGCGGATTTGTACCGCAGCGCCCAGCTCAATGCCTTTGCCTTGGGGCAGGGCAGTCGTCTGAAGCGGGTGGACTACCACGTACGGCACAAAGGTGAGGGCGCGCACCTCGGATTGAATGGCGTGTACTTACCGCGTAACCGGCAGCGCATCGACTATCACACCACCGTTGAGCATTGCGTACCGCACTGCACCACGGACGAGAATTTTCGCGGCATCATCGCCGACTCAGCGAAAGCCGTGTTTAACGGCCGTATCCACATTCATAAAGATGCGCAGAAAACGCTGGCTGAATTGAGTAATAAAAACCTGCTGACGTCGAATCAAGCGGAAATCGATACCAAGCCAGAATTGGAAATCTACGCCGACGACGTTAAATGCGCGCACGGCGCTACCGTGAGCCAGCTCAATGAGACGGCTATGTACTATTTGCAAAGCCGCGGTGTGTCGAAAGCCGAAGCCGAAGTCATGTTGAGCTTTGGTTTTATCAACGAATTGCTGCAGCAAGTGGAGCAAGAAGCCATTCAGCTGTATTTGCGACCTCGCTTAGCCGCCTTGTTTGGCAGCGACGACGAACTGACGAGGCACATTGTTCATGACTAAGTTCGACGTAGAGCAGGTGCGCCAGGATTTTCCGATTCTGTACCAAGAAGTGAATGGCCATTCGCTGGTGTATCTCGACAACGCGGCGACGACGCAAAAGCCAGAAGCTGTTATTCAGGCGATCGTAGACTATTACCGCCACGACAACAGCAATGTACACCGCGGCGCGCATACCCTGAGCGACCGTGCGACGGAAAAATTTGAAGGCGCCCGTACCAAGGTGGCCGAGTTTATTAACGCGCCGTCGTCGGCACAGGTACTGTGGACGCGTGGTACGACCGAAAGCATCAATATGGTCGCGGCGACCTGGGGTCGGCAAAACCTGAAAGCCGGTGATCGTGTATTGGTGTCGGCTCTGGAGCATCATTCCAACATCGTGCCGTGGCAGATGATCGCGGGCGCGGTGGGCGCAACAGTAGAGCCTATTCCTGTAGACGCCAGTGGCACGCTGGATCTGTCGGCGTTCCGTCTGATGCTGGATGCCAAGGTCAAAATGGTCTCTGTTCAGCATGTCTCTAACGCGCTGGGCACCATTCACCCGATTGATGACATGATTGCCATGGCGCATGCCGTCGGTGCAAAGGTCATGATTGATGGAGCGCAGGCCATCAGCCATTGGCCCGTTGACGTGCAAGCGTTGGATTGCGATTTCTACGCCTTTTCCGCCCATAAATTGTTTGGCCCCACGGGTCTGGGTGTGTTGTACGGTAAGCGTGAGCTGTTGGAAGCCATGTCGCCGTACCAAGGCGGCGGCGAGATGATCGAAACGGTCAGCTTTGCCGGCACTACCTACAACCAATTGCCCTACAAGTTTGAAGCCGGTACGCCGGACATTGCGGGTGCTATTGGTATGGGTGCGGCCATCGACTATTTGAATCAGTTAGACCGCCGCGGTGCTGCGTCGCACGAGCAAGCCTTGCTGAAGTACGCGGAAGACAAAGCGCGGCAGACCGAGGGGGTGAAATTGATTGGTACGTCCCCATATAAAACCAGTGTGATGAGTTTTATCTTAGAGGGCGCGCACCCCGCTGATTTGGGTATGATTCTGGATCAACAAGGCATAGCGGTGCGCACCGGTAATCATTGCGCGCAGCCGATCATGGATCAGTTTGGAATTCCCGGCACCGTGCGGGCGAGCTTCAGTTTCTACAATACTTTTGATGACGTGGATCGGTTGTTTGCCGCGTTAGAGAAAGCCAAGCAGTTTTTGCAATAGGGGTTGAGTATCATGTCAGTCGAATCGTTTGATCCGGCACAACAGACAGTAAAAGTCAGTTCCGCAGCTATTCAGCACTTTCGACGTCAGCTGGAGCACGATGGCGCGGCCAAGGCTGTGCGTCTGAGCGTCAAAGAAAGTGGTTGTACCGGTTTTATGTACGTGGTGGATCTGGTGCAAGAAGCACAGAACGATGATCTGCATTATCAACTGGATGGCAATTTGGAGTTCTTGGTAGCCAAGGACAGCTTGTCGATTGTGTCCGGCACCGAGATTGATTACGTCAAAGAAGGCGTTAACCGTCAGCTTAAATTCCTCAACCCCAATGCGAAAGACCATTGTGGTTGTGGTGAGAGCTTCAACGTCAATTGATAGGATAAACACAATGGAAAGACGCATGGTGGTGGCGCAGGCCGACTGCCCCGCCCGGCGCGTGCCTGATGGCACTCCGCTCACTATCCCCCGCGATACCTTCGTGACCATTACGCAGGCCTTGGGTGGCAACTACACCGTGACCTACAATGGGCAGATGGTGCGGGTGGATGGCACTGATGCGGCAAACTTGGGCCTAGAAGCCGAGACGCTGAGTTTTCCTGCGCCTGACAACGACGAGATCCAAGAAGAGCAAGTGTGGACGGCACTGAAAACCGTCTTTGATCCAGAGATACCGGTTGACCTCGTTAACCTAGGCTTAATTTATAAAGTCGAGGTGGATCAAAGCAATAAAGTCGTCTCAATCGATATGACTCTGACGGCACCGGCGTGCGGCATGGGCCCGGTGTTGGTCGGTGACGTCGAGTATCGGGTACGCCGAGTGCCTAACGTGAAATCGGTGCGCGTCAATTTGGTGTTTGATCCACCGTGGCAGCGCGACATGATGAGCGAAGAAGCACAACTCGAAACCGGCATGTTTTTTTAAGTTTGGTTTTTTATCTGGAAACACCCCTATGAACCCCTTTGGTACCGACATTACGTCAGCAGACATCATTGATGCCTTGTCTTTCTTCGACAGTTGGGAAGACCGCTACAAATACATCATTGATTTGGGTAAGGAACTGCCCGTGTTGGAGGATACGTACAAAACCGACGATTTCATCGTACGCGGCTGCCAGAGTAAGGTATGGCTGGTGCCACAGCGTGACGGCGAACGCATTACCTTTATGGCGGACAGCGATGCCTTTATCGTTAAAGGGTTGCTGGCGGTTGTATTGGCAGCGTACAACAACAAAACCGCGCCTGAAATTCAGCAATTTGATATTGAAGCCTATTTTGACGAGTTGAATCTGTTGAAGCACTTGAGTGCTACCAGAGGCAACGGTTTGCGTGCCATGGTGCAGCGCATTAAGGAATTTTCGACAATTTCTTGAAAGACCGTTAGCCTCTCATTATGTTTTAAATGTGCGCTTTACGTCCTCTGGCATCAAGGTTCCACATTATTTGTTCGATTATGTCCCGTTCGGCATAAAATTTATGCTCTCGTCTTAACCATCTATTGTTGCTCTCTGATACTTTGCGCTATGGTATATAGACAATAACAACATCGGTTCCTTTTCCTGAAAGGAGCCAGAACTGAGAGCACTTGCATGTCGAATGATCATCTCTATGACAACGCGCCATGGACGCAATTTTATGGTGCCGCACAGAACGCCATAAAGAATCGTGACCAAGCGCAGGAACACCACTTCCCGAGCCTTCCCGCTATGATCGTGGCTGCGGCCAAGGATTACGGTTCGCATATCGCCTTCACCACCTGCATGCCGAACGGTATGAACGGCCGTCTCACTTACGCGCAAGTGGAGGAAATGTCAGATGCGTTTGCCGTCTATCTGCGCGAAACACTCGGTTTAAAAGCCGGTACGCGAGTGGCCGTGCAGATGCCGAACTGTCTGGCGTTGCCTGTGGTAGCCTTCGGTATTCTAAAAGCGGGCTGCGTGCTCGTGAATGTGAATCCCTTGTATACCCGCCGGGAGATGGAACACCAGTTTAATGACTCCGGTGCCGAGGCCTTGGTCATCGTCGACATGTTTGCCGACAAGCTGGAAGATATTCTGGCTAACACGCCCATTAAACACGTAGTTTTGACGTCGATTTCGCAGTGGTTCTCACCGGTTGTGCGTGGCGTGTTGAATGCCGTGCTGAAATACTGGAATCAGGTCATTCCCAAGCATAATCTGAATGCTACGCAGTTGAATCAGGCCATTAAAGCCGGCCGCGCGGCCAAGGCCGAGAAGGGCATTGATGTTGCGACATACTGGCAAGACTTAAAGCGTGAAGACACCGCATTGCTGCAATACACCGGTGGTACGACCGGGGTGAGTAAAGGTGCAGAGTTAATGCATGGCAACTTGCTGAGTAACTTGGAGCAAGTGGATTCGGTTGTCGGTGGCCACATTGAGGCCGGCAAAGAGTGCGTGCTTACTGCACTGCCTATTTATCACATTTTTGCTTTTACGGTGAATCTGTTGGCGTTCTACCACAAGGGTGCGCACAACGTTCTGGTACCCAGTCCGCGCCCTATTCAAAACTGCCAGCGTGCGTTTGATAACTATCCGATTTCATGGATATCCGGTGTTAATACCCTGTACAACGCATTGTTGAACGAAGAATGGTTCACGGTATACCCGCCGCAATCCATGAAGGTGGCAATGGCCGGTGGTACTGCGTTGCATAAGTCAGTCGCGGAGCGCTGGCGCAATGTGGTAGGAACGCCCATCGTTGAAGGCTATGGGCTGACGGAAAGCTCGCCAGTTATTTGCTTTAACCCCATCGGGCACGAGCGAGCCGATAGCATTGGTATTCCTGCGCCATCAACGGAAGTGCGCATTGTTGACGAGAACGGTGTAACGATGCCGCTGGGTGAACCGGGTGAAATCATTGCCCGTGGTCCGCAGATCATGAAGGGCTACTGGAACCGGCCAGAAGAGACGGCTAAGACGCTGAAAGACGGTTGGTTGTACACTGGCGACATCGGCACCATGTCGGAAGACGGTCACTTCCACATTGTTGACCGCAAGAAAGACATGATATTGGTCAGTGGCTTTAATGTGTACCCGAATGAAGTCGAGGACAGCATTGCACGGTTACCGCAGGTGCAGGAGTCCGCGGTCATTGGTGTGCCAGATGATCAAACTGGCGAGGCGGTACATGCTTATGTTGTGCTGCGCGAGCAGGGTCTGACGGCCCAAGACATCATCAAGCATTGCAAGACTGACTTGGCGGCCTACAAGGTGCCGAAGAAGGTCGTGTTCTGGGATGAGCTGCCCAAAACCCCGGTCGGAAAGGTGCTGCGCAAAGAGATTCGCGCCACCGTCGAGAAGAATAATACAGCGGCTAAACAACAAGCATAAGAATCTGGCCTCGGAGATAGAGCACTATGTTAAGTCCATTGGAAGAAAGTTTATTGTCGATCATGATGGTGATCATCATGTTCGGTATGGGGTCGTCACTGACCTTTAAGGATTTCAAACTCTCAATGCGTCACCCGCAGGCGATCGGCGTTGGTTTTTCCTCGCAGTACCTGCTGATGCCGTTTATTGCTTTTGCTTTGGCACGCATTCTCAACCTGACGGTTGAGCAAACGGTTGGTTTGGTCTTGATGGGCTGTATGCCTGGCGGTACCACATCCAACATTTTTGCGTATTTCTCCAAAAGTTTGCTCAGCTTGAGCATCATGATGACCATCTGTTCGACGCTGGCAGGTTTCGTTCTGGTGCCCTTGTGGATGGAGTTCTATACGCAAGGTATTGATGATGCTTTCCGTATTCCGCCTGATCAGATTGCACGACTCCTCTTTGTGCTGTTGATCCCAACTCTGTTGGGTATGTGGCTGCGCCGGAAAAACGCCAATGTGGGTGCGGTGATTGAACTCATGGGCGGTATTCTCGGTGCCGTGGTCATCGTCTTCCTGGTCGTCACTTGGGTGCCGCGTAACTGGCGTCTGCTGGTAGAAACTGGTTGGCAGGTCTACGCTGCAGTAATATTACTTGGCTTAGTCGGCTTCTTGTTCGGTTACTTGTTTTCACGCGCCTGGAAGCTGAACCCGCAGAAAGCGCGTACGGTGTCACTGGAAACTGGTATCCAGAACGGGCCTTTGGCGGCATTGATTGTCATTATGACGTTTACCGGTGAGACGCAGCAGTTGATCCTGTTGATGCCTGTTATGTATTCGCTCTTCATCGTATTGAACTCTACGTGGGTCACCGTGATCTACCGTAAGATGACCAAGCGAGAAGAACTGGCACGTGACCAAGCGAAGGTGGAACCATCGTAACGTGATTTAATGTGAGGTTGAGCGCGGCTCTGCTTTTAGTTAGCCGCGCTCAACTTGTCTACGGTCGCTAAGACATTTATAATCGCTCTCGTTATTAATTATTCAAAGGTGTTCGTCCAATGAAGTGATCTCTCTGACCCCCGTTACCCATTAACGTTTTCAGATGAGACTACTATGACGACTACCTGTCTTTCAGCCAATGGGCTGACCTTCGGCTATGCTGGCCATACGCCTTTATTTCACCACCTTAACATTCACCTGCACGCGCAACCGATGGCACTGATTGGCCGCAATGGCGTGGGTAAATCCGTGCTTTTGGCGTGCTTGGCCGGTGCTATACAACCTCTACACGGTACTGTTACCGCCCACACTTCGCTCGCGTATCTGCCGCAACGAGAAGCGGATGATGTAGGGGCTGGTTCGGTCACTGAGTGGTTGGGGGTGGCACACATATTAGACGCGTTACAGCGCCTTGAGCAGGGAGATGGCTCGCCCGAAGACGTTGTGATTGTGGGCGACCAATGGTCGCTGGCCGACGATCTCAGTGTGCGCTGTCAGCGCTTCGGTCTGCCCACTGCCATTCTGCAACAGTCGATGGCGAGTTTGAGCGGCGGGCAGCGTACGCGACTGGCTCTGCTGAGGTTGAACCCCGCACGTGATACCTTTTTGCTACTGGATGAGCCGACCAACCATTTAGATCAAGAAGGCCGAGCTTGGTTGAGCCTGTGGGTGCGTGAGCACCCCGGTGGTGCGTTGGTAGTCAGTCACGATCAGGATTTTCTGGCCGGTTTTCAGCACTTGATGGAATTGCGTGATGGCCAGTTACATCAATACGGCAATGGTTTAGCAGGCTATCGTGCTGTCACCGAAAGCGAGCGGGTAAGTGCTGAGGCCGATTTGGCCCATGCCCAGCGCACCATTCGACAGGAACAATTGCAACGCCAACAGGAGCGAGAACGCCAAGACCAGCGCGCTAGCCGGGGCAAGCGGAATGCTGCACGCGGCGGCGCCCCGAAAATATTGCTGGGGATGATGAAAGCGCGCAGTGAAACCACGCGGGGTAAGTCTGCTGAGAAGCAAGAGGGTGCTATTGCGGCGGAGCGCGAGCGGGCTAACAGCGCAAAAGAACGGTTGGAGCAGCTTGATCCTCTGAGTTTTCCATTCACACCCGCCGCACGTCAGTTTGGCGTGCTCTGCAGTCTTGCGGCGCTGCGTTTACCTTATGTTGAGGTTGGGTCTATTGATGCACATATCCGTGCTGGCGAGCGCTGGCTGGTGTCAGGTGCTAACGGCAGTGGGAAGAGTCTCTTATTGCGCGCTATGGCGGGCGTCTTAAAAGAACCCGTTGAGGGCACGGTGCACTGTACAGCGTCGACTGTTTTGTTGGATCAGCATCTGTCGCTGCTCGACAGCCAACAGAGTGCTCTACAGAACTTCCAGCGTCTTAACCCCGGTTGGACGGAAAGCCAGTACCGAGACCGCCTGGCGCACCTGCGGTTGCGTCGAGAGCGCGCCTTGTTGCCCGTCGCCAGCTTGAGCGGCGGGGAGCGACTCAAAGTGGCTTTGGCGGTTGCGCTCATGGGGCCCCGGCCCACCGAGTTGCTGTTGCTGGATGAGCCAGACAATCATTTGGATCTGGAAAGTCAGCACTTGCTCACGCAGGCGCTGCAGCAGTACGAGGGTACCTTTCTACTAGTGACGCACAGCCGGACTCTGGCGGCGGCGGTCTTGCCTACTCACCGACTGGAGCTCTCGCTAAAGGTCGGAAAAAATAGCCGCGATACAACCGACCAACGTCATAATAAATAGGAACCACTTCAAAGTAGAAGGCTTGGCTTTTATGGCGAACTTAACCGCGCCGTAAGCGCCAAGCACGGTGCCGATCGATAGTGTCAGCCCCGGAATCCACAGTATTTGGTCGTTATAGATGAAGATGGCCAGAGCGACTGCGGTGAAGAACAGCGTGGTAAACATCTTCAACGCATTGGCGCGCACGAGGTCATAGCGCAAGCTGCCCGCAAAGGCGGCAATTAAGATAAAGCCGACGCCCGCTTGCACAAAGCCGCCGTAAAAACCGGCCAGTAATAGTACCGGGAATGCCGACGGACGTTCACGGACAAGAAAGGGTACGGTGTCCGGTGGTGGGGCGACGACAGATGGCTTCACCAGCATCACCACCGTCATGCTCAGCATAGCGCCCAATAGCATGTATTTGAGCAGCCCCGGTGGGGCGTAAGATGCGAGCAATGAGCCAAACACCGACCCAATAAGTGTGGGTATAACGATGGCCTTGATATCATGGCGTGGCAAGCGGTCGTTGCGGTGAAAGCCGGTGCTGCCTGCGACGCCTTGCAGGAATACTGCGACACGATTGGTCGCATTGGCGACATCCGCTGGCATGCCCATCACCATAAGGGCGGGCAATGTTAAATTAGAACCGCCTCCGGCCAAGGTATTGATGATGCCTGCCACAAAGCCCGTACCCAGTAAGAGCGCTATAAACCACAGTTCCATCTCCAGCATCATGGTACGGCCTCGGTATTTCTAGTGAGCGAAAACAGTGCAGGGCGACATGATAGCTCGACCACGAGGTATCTGCCATGCTTTGTCAAGTAACGCTACGTTCCTGCTGTGCTGGCGCGACCTAGCGCTCGGCATCTTGGCATTCGTTTGCTGACCGACGCGAAAATAGGTACGCTGCAAACCTAATCACTGAACTGATGTCATGACCCACTCAACCTCTTCCAGCACGTCATCTCTTTTTGCCTCGACAGGCTTCCGACGTTATTTTTTGGCCAGTTGTTTTTCTACCTTCGCCATTTGGATTTCCCGTTTTCTGCTGGGTTGGACGGCGTGGGCGCTGACCGAAAGTGCCTTTTGGGTGGGTGCGGTCAGTGCGCTGTTTTTAGCCCCCACCTTTATGTTTTCTCTGGTGTTTGGCGTGGTTGCAGACCGTATCGATCCGTTGCGTGGCATGTACCTGACCACAGCGGCGCAAGCGTTGATCGGCGTTGCCGCGGCAGTTACCGCTTGGCTGGATCTGTTTACGCTGCCTTGGTTGTGTGCGCTTGCCGCTGCTATCGGCATGGTGACCGCAGCGCATCACCCCATGCGTTTGTCCTTGCTGCCTTTGTTGGTGGAGCGTCGTCATTTTGCGGGCGCAATTGGACTTTCGGCCATGGTGTTTAATACGTCACGTATCTTGGGGCCGGCACTGGCGGCTTTTTTGCTGTGGTGGGCGTCGACCGGTCTGGCCTTTGCGGTTGCGGCGGCGCTATATATCGCAACCTTGCTGAGCTTACGCCAAGTGACCACGTTGAAGCCTAGCCAGAAAGAAGTACGCCGCTCGTTGTGGCTGGAGTTGCGTGCGGGTCTAGCTTTCGTGCGCGCCAGTCAGATGATTCGCTTGCTGATGGTGTTGACCATGATCAACGGGCTTTATGGTCGTACGATCATTGAAATGTTACCCGCCTTGACCGGGCAACTGTTGCAAGGAGATGCTGGTACCTTGGCCATGGTAACGGCCGCCGCCGGGCTGGGTTCTATCTGCGGTGGTCTACTTGTGTCGCGGCAACGCGGCACCGAAGCGCACTTGCTGGGGCTGGTGTTTGTGGCCTTGCTGGTCAGCGTGTTCGTGGCGCTGCCGATACTCTGGGTATCAACACTGGTGGCGTTGGGTCTGATGATCTTCCTGCTCAGTTTGTGCATGACCGTCATCGGCACGGGCTGTCAAACGGCCCTTCAGCTTTCGGTCGCGGATTCTTTCCGCGGTCGGGTCATGAGTATATGGACGGTCATCACCATGGGCATGCCCGCGTTGGGGGCTGTGTTGTTAGGCGCTTTGGCTGACCAACTTGGCATGGCCATCGTGCTGTTGGTTTTTGCGCTCATGGCCGGTGCTGCTACGGTGCTGTTGCACGCGTGGCGTCGTTTCGTCGGCCTCTGATTCAGTAAACGCTGTTCAATTCTTATACTGTGTCATTAGGCTCATCAATCCTGCGTCTAGGCTCGCGTTTTCTTGTACCCCCTCTTTTTCTGCTCAACACTGTCAAAACGACGTCAACGCCAACAATAATAATTCAGGTTTGTTATGTCTCATAAATTCTGGCTGGTGGTACTGGGTACCTCGGTCGTTTCCGTGCTGTTTTGGATAGGCTTCGTAGCGCCAGACGCCTCACAGGCTCAGTTGCCAATCCCTCCGACGGCCTCAGAGCAACGCGCTCCAGACGTTCCTCGAGCGGCAGCGAGTGATCACAGTGCAGGTGCGTCCGGCAATGAGAGCACCGTGGCCGGACTCGACGAGCAGAGCCTGCCTCCTGCCGATATTTTGCCGGTGGCCGTGGACGAAATAGCGGCCAACCCATCGGATGACTCATCGCCATTTGCAGCGTTGGCAGAACCGCCGAGCGCCATGCAAGCAACGTGGTACGAGGTCGCTGCCGCGTACGCGGCAAGTTCGCAAACGCCCAGTTATTCCATACCCCTACAGCCTGAGCAAGTATCGGCGTATCGCGGTAATGCTTATGAACCGGTGAGTTTACCTATGGTGACGGGTGCGGTTATGCGCGTTGCTTTGCCGCAACTGCGTTACCAACAAGGAGAGACGGTATCGATTACGGCCGAAGTCAGTGGCGCGTCACAGATAGAAGAGACCATGAGTGTGCGTTTGTTGGCGGTGTCAGATGAGTCGATGGCCGAGACCACACAGCTAAAACGCGGCACCTTGGACGAGGCGTTTATGGGCGAAATGAGCACGACGTCGGCTTCGCCTGGCGAGTATCGCCTAATCGTTACGGCGCGTATTGACGGAGAGACGATACACCATGTGTCCTTACTCGTTGTAGAGCCAGATATCGGCGCGGTTATAGGCATCGGCGATACCCTGGTCGAAGGCAATCACTTGGTTGTGCCGGTGCAGTTTCAAGCCTTAACAGCCGGGCGGTATGCAGTATCGGCTAACCTGTTCACGGGCACGCAACCGATAGCGCATCTCACAGGAGAGTCGAATTTAGCGGAGGGGCAGGGCGCTATCGCCCTAAAGGTGTATGGCAGCCTGCTGGTCGGGATCGATTTACGTCACGGCCTGCATTTGATGGACGTGCAAGTGCGCCGCTTACCGGCTCGGCCTGGCTCCCGCACTGCTTACGGCTTTGGCGCAGCAGCAGGTTATCCCGTCGCGATTCCATCTCTGGAGAGTTTACAGGACACCCCCTACAGCGACGAACTGACGCAGCAGCGCATCGATTTTTTAAACAGCTTGGGTCAAGCCCAATAGTGGGCCGACCGGATCAGCAACCTTATTTAAAGTATGGAACAGCAGAGCCATAGAGAAGTGAAAACTCCGCGATAAAAACACAACAATAAAAACAAGAGGAAAAAGTGAATGCAAAAATCAATGAAAGCAATAGCAGGTCTGGCACTGGCTGCAGGCTTGTTCGGCGGGGCGGCGCAGGCCGAACTCGCCGGGCATCCGGTGGTATTGGTGCACGGGTTTCAACCCGCCAACTTGATCTGGCCGCCCGCCAGTCAACATCAGGTTGAGCAAAACGGTGCAGCCTACTGGTCTGAATTTTGGGGCAGTCGCGCCGACGCGCGGATTGATTGGGACAGTACGCAACGCTTAGAAGAAGGTATTGCGATTCAAGCTTATGCGCAAATGAAGGACATCGCCGAGCGTGGCGTCTGTGCAACCCCTTGTATCTTTGTCACGCACAGTACTGGGGATTTGGTGACGCGTTACCTGTTGGAAAACCAAGCGGCGTGGTTAGCGGCTGATGGCCTTGCTCCCTTGCAGGTGTTGGCGGTACTCGACTTTGCTGGTGCCGGTGGTGGTACTGAGTTGGCGGATTTGGCGATGTCCATCGCCTATAACGACAGTTGGTATCTGTGGCCCGCTAAAGAAGCGGTACATGCTGTATTGGGTTTCGATCCTGTGCCATCCAGCATGGGCGTAGTGAATGACTTGCAAGTAAATCAGGCGCGCAGTCAAGCAGTGTCTCCCGGTGCTTTGCCTCGTCTGCGGTTTGTGGGTGCCGGGTCGGAATACTTGGGGGTGACCAAGCCTTTTATTCGCGGTACGGATGACAGTGTAGTACCGGTGCATTCAGCATGTGGTGCTGCGGTACCGGGCGATTTTGAATCGTGCTCGACCACACTCAGCATGGAAGGCAAGGTGACGGGCCAAGCTGCCGGTGTACTGTGGCACAATCACTTTCCGGTTCTGCTGTCTGAAGGTGCGCACCACAGCGGCACCATCGGTCATCAAAGTGGCAACGTGATGGTACCCGTGGTTAATAACACGACGCTGAATGGGTTGGACGTGGCGTTTTCCAGTCGGACTTACCAAGCGCGCCCTTGGTGGCAGCTCTTTGGTAGTAAAGATACCTTCATCGAAGTACCAGGATCAGCGCACAGTTCCATGTCTGAATTGGTGTATGACACCTTGAACTGATGTATTGGGCAGGCGAGGTGGCTGGTGCAAGAACCGCCAGCGCATTAGAATATGAAAATAGCTCTCCCCTATTTTTTGTATTCTGGAGTTCACCCACCTTGTCTGCCCCCTTTTCCGTTATTCCCGTTCATCTTCTGCTGGGCTTTCTGGGTGTCGGTAAAACCACCACCATTCGGCATTTGCTGGCGCACAAACCAGCGCACGAACGTTGGGCCGTATTAGTTAATGAGTTCGGTGATATAGGCGTCGATGGCACGGTGTTGGGCGATACCGGCATAGTGGTGAAGCAGGTGGCTGGCGGTTGCATGTGTTGCGCGTCTGGACCCATCACACAGGTTGCACTGAATCAGCTTATTCGTCGGGAGCGTCCTGATCGACTGTTGGTCGAGCCCAGTGGCTTGGGCCATCCAAAAACCATCGTTTCCCTGCTGCAAGATGACACCTACCGGTCGGTTTTAAACGTTCATCGCCCCCTGACGTTGATTGACGCGCGCCAAGCGGTGCAGGACAAGTATCAGCGTCATCTGCTCTTCAAAGAACAGGTATTGTTGGGTGGCGTGCTGGTGTTGAATAAATCCGACCTGGCGGATGACGCGACACAAGCGGCGGCAAAGGCGTGGCTAATGGCAGAGCGGCCGGACGCGACCGTGTACAGCATTACGCAGGGGCAGATCGACCTACAATGGTTCCTGCCGGATGATCTTACCGACAATAATCGGCCGACATTGGAGGCAACCGGGGCTATGCTCCCTGATCTCGATTGGCGATCTGCGCCAGCGACCCCCTCATCTGATCAATGGGTAAAGGCCGAGCGCAAAGCCGATGGCTATTTCAGTGTGGGCTGGCGCTTGCCAGCCGAGACAGTGTGGCACACCGATGAATTGTTGGCTTGGGTGCACAAACTCGCCCCTGTGCGTCTAAAGGCCGTATTGCAACTCGATGATGGCTGGCGACTCATTAATGCGGTAGACGGTGCCTTGTCCATTGTCTCGTTCTCGGCGCAAGATGAAGCGATATTGGAACTCATAGTCGATACGCCGCTGGACAGCGCGCAGGCCGAGCACGCATTGCGACGCTGTACAGTCACCGGAGTATGACTGCACCACATTAAAGCTAAGGCTGCATAAATCACGCGACAGCACCCAAAAAACCGTATAAACTGCGCGCCCCCTGTAAAAAGATTCGTCATTTTCAGGGCATCTGAACAGCCATTGAGGTGCAGCACGTTGGATCTTCGTATCACCCCTATTCAAGCAGAAGACACTTGGCCCATTCGTCAGTTTGTTCTCTGGCCAGACCAGCCGATCAGTCACTGTATGTTAGAAGACGATGCCGTTGGGCACCATTTTGGTGGTTACGTTGATGACCGTTTGGTCTGTGTTGCCTCGTTGTTTCCTGATGGTGAGGGTGTTGCCCGGCTGCGCAAGTTTGCTACCTTGCCCGATTACCAGCACCTAGGTCTTGGCACGCAAATGCTGGAGCACATCATCGCGGAACTGCCGCGTTTGAAGACGACCACCTTGTGGTGTCATGCACGCGCTGCGGCTATGCCCTTTTATGAACGGTTCGGTTTTGTGCCGGTCGGCGAGTCCTTCAATAAAGGCCCGGTCAGCTACTGGCGTGCTGAGCTTAGCGTCGCGATCTAGTCGAAACCCGTTGTTGGTCGAGCCACACCGTGGCTCGTGCCGTCTTGCTATGCTCCGTACAAAAAATAACCAAAATACCTGATCCGTTTTTCTACCAGCACGTAAACTTAAGCATAAGACAGCTCCAAATAGGAGGGTAGTCTCATGCGAGCAGTTGGGTGGTGTTTGGTTCTTGCTCTGGTGTGGCCAATGACCGCAATCGCGCAAGCGCCGGAAAGTGCACAGGTGGTTATCCGTGCACAGCTACAAGCCTTCTCTGATGATAATGCTGAACATGCATTTTCTTACGCAGCCGATGGTATTAGAGAACAGTTTGGTGACGCGGAGCGGTTCGCGCGCATGGTACGAGCGCAGTACCCTGCCTTATACAAGCCGCGCCATCTTGCGTTCGTCGAGCCGGTAGTGATTTCTACCGATCAAATGTTTCAGGAAGTATCCTTGGTCGACGGTCAAGGTCGAGGGTGGCGTGCCGTGTATAGCCTGATCGCGGTAGATGGGTCATGGCGCATTGATGGCGTTGCTATTTTGCGGTCACAGCAGCAAGTGCTGTAAGTGTTGTATGAACAATGGTCGTGGAAGCAAGCGGCTTTTGTTCGTTCCCCTGTGGCCAGCCGCCCGGCTGGCCTTTTTTTATGCCCAATGATGGGCGGGCCGGGAATTGCTCCTGCATTCCCGGCATACTGGCCGTCCTAGCCATATATGCTGGCAACGCACGACGGCATGGATGCCGGAGTTAGAGCAATGCAGGAGCGATTGCCGAGGAGCAGTTGCCAGTGCCCTGCATATTCACGTCTGAGTGACGAACGCCTAGGATGTTCACAATTTGTACACAAGCATGCTATAAAAATAATAAGTGTTCTGCGTAGAAAATTGTAACGTGAGTTGTGAAGCGAGAGGATTAGCCATGCCGGACCGTATCATGCGTCTTACTAAAAGTGGGCTGCCTATTGCCTGGTTAAGCCGGGAATGCGCTGCAACTTTATACGCCCGCGAGCAGGTGTTGTGGAGCTTGGGTGACACGTTAATACGCATGCATGGTGGTATAGGCCGCTCGGGCCGCCAATCATTTCTTGATATTGCACCCATCGTCGCTTGCAGCGGTGATCACCCGGCGGACGCTGCCGTCCCTCATCTGACCAACCCTGTGTTGTTCCGACGCGATCATCATATGTGCCTGTACTGCGGCACCATTCACCAACCGGCTATGCTGACGCGCGATCACGTGATACCACGCGTGCAAGGCGGGCATGATCACTGGACTAACGTCGTGACGGCTTGTCGGGGATGTAATCAACATAAGGGTGGGCGTACACCGGAGCAGGCGGGTATGCCATTGTTGGCAGTACCCTTTAAACCAAACTTGTTTGAGTTTATGTATTTAGCCAATCGCCACATTCGTGGTGATCAGATGGAATACTTGCAGCGTCGTTTCTCAGGTAAGCGCCAGTGGGCAGCATGAGAATAAAGGAGGCGGGGTAGCTACTGTACCCCGCCTGAATAGGAAAGCACTAAAGGCTGAGGTTCAAACCCAGGTTAATATTCAGACCGTTAAGATCCACGTTCGTGCCGATCAGGTAACCCACCTCTGTGTACAACTGCACATAGCGCTGAAAAGGGGTAGGCACGTTGACAGACATAAACAGGTTGGTGCCCCAGCTTTCATTCCATACACCATCAATGCCGTAGAAGAAGCTTTCAGAGTGGTTGATGGCCACCATCGCACCGACAGCCGCGTAATAGGTGTCGCCGTAGCCGCCCGAGAGGCGGTAGAAAATGTCTAAATTGCCAGGGCTTTCGAGTCGAATGCCCGCATTGTAGACTGACGATTGCGCATCACCAATGATGCCCGTTGATAGGCGGCCAACGGTTAATTGCACGCTGCCAGACCTTGGCACTTCTTCAATAACGTCGCCTTCCTGAATGATGCCATTGGCCAATTCATAATGGTTAGAGCGGGCAATGATGCCGCGTGCGTAGGCGTCACGAACCTCGGTGATGCGAATGCGCCCCACTTCGACGCGGAAGGAGCTGTCGTCGTTAATTGGCTTCAGATCTTTGTATACTGCAAATTCAGCGCCTTCGCTCACGCCGCTGCGTGCACCCAGATTGATGGCGACTTGGTTGTCGAGCTTAGACAGTACTTCACCGCGATAGTCGGCTGCGGTGCCCGGTAGACGTTCTACCCAATGTCCGGAGCGAATGCTGCGTTGCCCGAGCATGACTTCAGCAATGGCATAAATATTGGTGACTTCGGTAACCACAATGACCCCTGTCTGGTCATCCAGATATCCGTAGGACTCACCCGTAGAGGTGGTCACTTCGGCACCGCGTTGATAGACCCGAAACACTTCGCCGGGCTGGATGTTCGCGCTCAGTCCCAAATCAAAGAACACGCGACCGCCTTCGGTACTGACCACTTGGCCCAACTGGCGGAATTGCCGTTTCAGGTCGCGCTCCAGTTCATATTCTATTTGTGCAATCAGGCCGTCGTAGGTGTTGTAGCGAAAATCCAGTGAGCGATTGGCAATGGTGTCGCCGCCACGTGCGTTGATGAAGGAAACATTGACTTGCGCGGTCCGGCGGCGCGGGAAGATCAACTCTGCTGTGACAACCACCGCCAAACCGGCGGATGCGCCAGAAGCGAGCAAAGCTTCGCGATCGGCTGTGGCACTCCAATCCAGGTTCGGCCGAATAGGACTGACCTGATAGAGTTGCAAGGCGTTAATCGCTTCGCTGGTCACTTGCCGAAAGGCCGCATGTTGAGCGACCGCAGATCGGTCGATGCGAGTCGCCAGTAGCGTATTGGGTTGGCTTTGGGTTTGTGCCATAGCGAACCCACCGAATACCAATTGGGTCAGAAGTAAAAGGACAGCAGCGCGCATGAGGCGATTCCTTATCTGGGTGGTGTATGAATATTTAGCCCAATAGC
Source organism: Natronospirillum sp. (assembly GCA_049115955.1). Classification (GTDB taxonomy): domain Bacteria; phylum Pseudomonadota; class Gammaproteobacteria; order Pseudomonadales; family Natronospirillaceae; genus Salinispirillum. Next base: position 31,543 of record JAGDZJ010000015.1, on the reverse strand, counting down.
GCGTTTTTCGCCATGTTTGGGTTTGCATCAGCGTCGGTAAAAAGGGTCTCATCTTGCCGAATTCTTGACACTATGCCTCTCTACAGCAATTTCCGTGCCCTGTGGCAAAGGCATTGCTACGCCGGTTTACGCTAAGCTCACTGAAAAATTCCGCAAAGGCAGCGTGAATACATGGAGTTACGCTACTGCAGCCTGTATAATCTGCGCTCCAAATTTCTAACCCTTCTGGAAGATAAAAACATGGCTATTGAGCAAACTTTCTCGATCGTTAAGCCCGATGCAGTTGGCAAAAACGTGATCGGCGAGATCTACAGCCGCTTCGAAAAAGCAGGTCTGAAAATCGTTGCTGCGAAAATGATTCACATGTCAGAAGAGCTGGCAGGCGAGTTTTATGCTGAACACAAAGAGCGTCCTTTCTTTGGTGAGTTGGTCAGCTTCATGACCTCTGGCCCAGTGATGGTTCAGGTTCTGGAAGGTGAAAACGCTATTGCTGCGAACCGTGACATCATGGGCGCAACTAACCCTAAAGAAGCGGCGCCAGGCACTATTCGTGCTGATTTCGCAGAAGAAGTGTCGGCCAATGCGGTACACGGTTCTGACGCGCCTGCTTCTGCAGCACGTGAGATCGCTATTTTCTTCAGCGCGAAAGAAATCTTCAGCCGCGCGTAAGCGCAGCCGATGCAGTAAATTGTAGGGACGTTACGAAATCTCAACCCCGAATAGCCGGCATTGTGGTCACGCCGAATTGGGTAAAAGAGTTTTGTTAGGTTCTTTTATGGGGAGCATTGCTCCCCTTTTATGTCATAAGATGGCGGAGAATCGTATCCGCACAGAAGGTCTTTCGCAGTGGAACAGCTTGTAGTGGAACAGCACAGCATCAATTTGCTCGGCATGACACGTGCGCAGCTTGAAGCGCATTTTGTTGGCATGGGTGAAAAACCCTTTCGGGCCACTCAAGTGTTGAAGTGGATACACGCCCGTGGCGTGACCGATATTGACCAAATGACTGATCTGTCCAAAGCGCTCCGCGAGAAACTCAAAGCGACCTCGGTATTGACGGTGCCAGAAGTGGTTTATGATGCCACGGCGAAAGACGGTACCCGTAAGTGGGTTATGCGTCTGCCCGGCGGGTCCTCCATTGAAACCGTATACATTCCAGAAGAGCGTCGTGGCACCCTGTGTGTATCATCACAAATCGGCTGCGCGCTGGACTGCTCCTTTTGTTCGACCGGCAAGCAAGGCTTTAATCGCGACCTGTCCGCAGCGGAAATCATTGGCCAGGTGTGGGTCGCTGCCAAAGCTTTTGATGATTTGTCAGGGAAGCGTGAACGCCGCATCACCAATGTGGTGATGATGGGTATGGGTGAGCCGTTACTGAATTTTGATAACGTCATTGCCGCCATGAACCTGATGATGGAAGACAACGCGTACGGTATTTCTAAGCGTCGCGTTACGCTCAGTACGTCGGGCGTTGTGCCCGCCATACGACAGTTGGCTGAACATACGGATGTGAGCTTGGCGTTGTCATTGCATGCGCCGAACGATCCGCTGCGCGATCAACTGGTACCCGTCAACAAGAAGTATGGCATCGCCGATACCTTGGACGCTTGCAATCAGTACCTATCCAAATTGAGCGACAAGCGGGTGCTGACTGTTGAATACACCATGATGAGTGGTGTTAATGACACGCCGGAGCTGGCGCATGAACTGGCTGACTTGTTGCGCGGTACACCGTGTAAAATTAACCTTATCCCGTTTAATCCGTTCCCGAACTCGGGCTATGAGCGTCCAAGTAACAACCGTGTGCACCGGTTCCGCGATGTGCTGATGGCGGCCGGGTACAATGTGACGACGCGTAAGACACGCGGAGACGATATTGATGCTGCCTGTGGCCAGTTAGTGGGTAAAGTGGAAGACCTGACGCGCCGCAGTGAACGCTTCATTAAAGCGGTTGAAATTGGCAGCACAGCGGCGGATTTGGCAAAAAACCGGGGTAAACGAGCATGAAGCTTTCCATTACGCGGGCACTGATTCTGTTGTTGGTCGCCTTGACGCTGAGCGCCTGCGCCAGTCGCGGGCCGAACAGCAACGCGCAGACGTCGGCCGAGCGTTATGTTGAAATAGGCTTTCGTCACTTGCAATTCGACAATGCCGCGCAAGCTCGCGTAGCATTTCGTGAAGCCTTGGGTTTCAATGCGCAATCGGCACCGGCACATCTAGGGTTGGCCTTGGTGTATCAGCGCGAAGGTGAGCCGGCATTGGCCGAAGATTATTTTAAACAGTCTATGCGGATGAGCAGCGACACGCAGAATCGCCACCTCTATGCCCAGTTCTTGTTTCGTCAGAACCGTATTGAAGAAGCCCAAAAAGAACTGCTCACCGTCGTCGCCGATACCGATTTTTTTGATCGTGCGGTAGCCTTTGAAGACTTGGCCATTGTGAGTTTGTATCTCGACGACAAGGCCAGCGCCAAGACCTACTTTGATCGTGCTATCACATTGAATAAGATGCTCCCAATGCCTTATTGGCACATGGCGAACCTGTACCTGAACGAGGGTGATAACCGTCGAGCCATGGCGTATTTTGACGGCTTTCAGAGCTTAGTCAGCAGCGAGCTGGTTACGCACACAGAAGAGTCCTTGATACTGGGCGTTCGGGTGACTGAAGCCATGCAGCGCCAGGATGCCTACGCCGATCTGCTGGGACAGCTAAGAGAGCGTTTTCCAAACAGTTCCTACTTGAGAAGTAACTGACGCATGAATAAGCAGATGAATTCTCCGATTACACGGCGTAAAAGTCGTCAGATCATGGTTGGTAAGGTGCCCGTCGGTGGTGACGCGCCTATCTCTGTGCAGAGCATGACCAACACGGAAACCTGTGACGTTGATGCGACAGTCGCGCAGATTCAACGCATGGAGGCGGCGGGCGTGGATATCGTCCGGGTATCAGTGCCCAGTATGGATGCGGCGGAAGCCTTCGGGAAAATCCGTCAGCGCGTGCAGACACCCTTGATTGCCGATATTCATTTTGACTACAAAATTGCCTTACGCGTGGCGGACTTGGGCGTTGATTGCTTGCGCATTAATCCGGGTAACATCGGTAAAGAAGATCGCGTACGCGCCGTAGTTGATAAGGCCCGTGATAAAGGCATCTCCATTCGGATCGGCGTTAACGCGGGTTCGTTAGAAAAGGATTTGCAGAAGAAATACGGCGAGCCAACGCCCGCGGCACTGGTTGAGTCGGCCATGCGGCATATCGACATATTAGACCGTTTGGATTTCCAAGAATACAAACTGAGCCTTAAGGCGTCGGACGTGTTTATGGCCGTGGCGGCCTATCGTCAGATTGCCAGCCAGATTGACCAGCCGTTGCACTTGGGCATTACCGAAGCGGGCGGGTTGCGTTCGGGTACTGTCAAGTCTGCCGTTGGTCTGGGCATGCTGTTGATGGACGGCATTGGCGATACCTTGCGCGTTTCGCTGGCCGCCGACCCGGTGGAAGAAGTCAAAGTAGGTTTTGATATTCTGAAAAGTCTTCGACTGCGTAATAAAGGCATCAATTTCATTGCCTGCCCCAGTTGCTCGCGGCAAAACTTCGATGTGATCAGCACTATGAATGCCTTAGAAGAGCGTTTGGAAGATGTGCTGACGCCACTGGATGTTGCCGTGATTGGTTGTGTGGTCAACGGACCCGGTGAGGCCAAAGAAGCGGACATCGGCGTGGCCGGTGGTTCGCCAAACAACCTGATTTACTTGAACGGTGAGCCACACAGCAAGTTAAAGAACGAAGAGCTGGTGGATACCTTCGAACGCATGATTCGTGAGCAGATTGCTGAACGTGATGCGGCCAACGCTAACCTGATCGCCAAGACGCGGACCTAATTCAATAAACGGGAAGTAATGTGAACTCGATACAAGCCATTCGCGGCATGAATGATGTTTTGCCGGAACGCTCGCCATTATGGCAGTATGCTGAAGCGCAGATGCGCGCCCTTTACGCCAGTTACGGTTACAGCGAAATTCGTACACCCTTGGTGGAAGATACCGCGTTGTTTCGTCGTTCCATTGGTGAAGTAACCGATATCGTTGAAAAAGAGATGTACACCTTCAACGATCGTAACGATGAGAGCATCACGCTACGCCCGGAAGGTACGGCGGGCTGTGTACGCGCGGCGTTGCAACATGGCTTGTTGCACAATCAGATTCAGAAGTTGTGGTACACCGGCCCGATGTTTCGCTATGAACGACCGCAGAAAGGCCGTTATCGTCAATTCCACCAGTTCGGTGCTGAAGTGTTTGGGCTGGCCGGTCCCGATGTGGACGCTGAGATCATCATCATGTCCGCCCGGCTATGGGCACGACTGGGCATTGCCGAGCACCTGACGTTACAGTTGAATACCTTGGGGACCGCTGACAGTCGTGCCCAATACAAAACGGATTTAGTGGCGTACCTGCGTCAGCACGAAGAGCGGCTTGATGACGATTCGCGTCGGCGTTTAGAGACGAATCCACTGCGGATTCTGGACAGTAAAAGTGCAGAAACTCAGCAAGTGCTCGATGATGCGCCCGATTTTTTTACCTATCTCGATGCTGAGTCGCGTGCTCATTTCGATCAGCTGTGTGAATATCTGGATGCTGCCGGAGTAGCGTATCAGGTTAATCCACGTTTGGTGCGTGGCTTAGACTACTACGGTAAAACGGTTTTCGAATGGGTGACTTCTGCACTCGGGTCTCAAGGCACCGTTTTGGGTGGCGGGCGATACGACGGGCTGGTTGAACAGTTGGGAGGTAAGCCGACTCCGGCCATCGGTTTTGGTATGGGCGTAGAGCGTCTACTGTTGCTGTTGGAAACACTGGCCGTGGTGCCTGCGGATGTGACGCAGACCGTTGATGTTTGTCTCTTGGCCATGGGCGATGATGCAGAACACGTCAAATTGCAATTGGCCGAGCGACTGCGTACGGCAATACCCGATGTGCGTTTGCAAACCGTACTAGGTGACGGCAGTTTTAAATCGAAGATGAAAAAAGCAGACAAAAGCGGTGCGCGCCTAGGATTCATCGTCGGCGATGACGAAGTAGCCCAGCAGGTGTTTACGGTGAAAAATCTGCGCAAAGACGAACCGCAAGTACAGATTGCGTGGTCAGATACCGATGCTTTGTTTGAAGTCGTGAGCAAAGCGCTACAAGAATCCTGATAATGAGAGTGCAAGGAGAGAGTTGTGTACGATACTGAACAAGAACAGATAGAAGCCCTGAAGCAGTGGTGGTCACGCTGGGGTAACGCCCTCATTGGTGGTGTTCTGATATTTGTAGTGGGTTATTTTGGGCTGTTCTTTTACAACGACAACCAAGCCAAACAGCACGCTGCGGCATCGGATATCTATCAGCAAGTGCTGCGCCTGACTGACGGACAAGATACTTTGGCGGCCAGTGAGCGCGCTCGTTTGGACGAGCTGTTCGCGAACCTGAGTTCGGCACACGGTAATAGCACCTACACCACCTACACGGCTTTACTGCAAGCCAAATTCTTAGTGAATGAAGGCGACTTTGCCGACGCAGAAGAAAAGCTACGCTGGGCACTGGAACAAAGCCGTGATGCCACAATTGATCGCGTGGTGACCTTGCGGATCGCTCGCGTCCAAGTAGCACAAGGTGAATTCGACGCTGCGCTGGCAACGTTGAGCAGTGTTGAAGCGGGCGCGCAAGAAGTGGCATTCCACGAGTTGCGCGGCGATATTCTTCAAGCGCAGGGTGACCGTGATGCCGCGCGCGCCGCTTATGAATCCGCATGGAATTTGGCACGTGAACAAGGTTTGAACCCACCGTTGTTGCAAGCAAAAGCTGAACGTTTTGGTTTGCTCTGAACGCTCTACTGACAGGAGTTGCCTTACATGAGAGCAATGCAATCCGCTCTGGCCGGTATTGTGGTCGTTTTACTCGTTGGTTGTGCGGGCATTAACCCACGCTACCCAGCACCACCACCGGATTTTGCTGCCGATCAAGTCAGCTTCGACTGGCACCACTATTTAGCAGAAGGCTGGCAGCCGGGTGACGGCGCAGTTCGTCTGCGTCCGGCGCAGGACGAACAGCGGGTCTTTGCTGCGCATGTGACAGGCGAAGTAGTGGCGTTATCAAAGGTTGACGGGCGGGTGCTGTGGAAGCACACACTGGAGCCTTGGCAAGTCGGCGTTACCCTGTATCGTGATCAATTGTATCTGTTGTCACAGAAAGGCGATTTGGTGGTATTAAACGCCAACGATGGTGCTGAGGTGCAGCGCAGTCCATTGGGTGTTTCTGCCATCGCACCCTTGGTGGTGTCTGGTAATCAGGTCGCCTTTTTGTCGCAAGACGGTAAATTGCGTTTGTGGGACAACACCAGCCGCAATTGGGTCTGGATTTATGACAGCGAACAGCCGGTTTTGACCCTGCACGGCCAGGCGCAGCCGGTTTTTTATCGGGATTCTATCATCGCCGGTTTCAGCAACGGCCGGGTGATGGCGCTTGATCTGCTGTCTGGCGAGCCTCGTTGGTCGCATCGGTTGTCCAATCCGCGCGGAGTGACAGACTTGCAGCGTTTGGTGGATGTGGATGTCACGCCATTAGTGATCAATGATCGCCTGTACGTCGCCGCGTACGAAGGCCGACTGGTTGAGATTATGGCAACCAGTGGTGAAATACGCTGGGAGACGGCGAAGTCGGTCAGTGCGAGTTTAGCGACCGATGGTCGGTCCTTATTTGTGGCCAACCGCACCGGTGAAATCTTTGCCTATGACCTCAACACCAAAGCCATTCGTTGGCAGCAACAAGCCGTTACTGGTCGTCCGTTGACCTCTTTGGCGGTGCAGGGTGATACCGTCATCGTGACGGACCGCCGTGGTTATGTGTATGGATTTTCTACCCAAACCGGCGAGCCGGTAGGGCGTTTGAATTTCGCTGGTCATCAGCGTTTTACGGTACCGGCCATCGTCGATGCCGACCATTTTTATGTGCAGTCGATGCAGGGCCTCCTTCTGGGTGGCTCCATCAGGGCACAACAGGAGTAAGGCTGCTTGACGCCGGTAATTGCATTAGTAGGACGCCCTAATGTGGGCAAATCAACGGTATTTAACTGCTTGACGCGCTCGCGCGATGCCTTGGTGGCCGATTGGCCAGGGCTGACGCGTGACCGTAAGTACGGCGAAGGTAAGGTGGGTGATATCCCCTTTATTGTGGTCGATACCGGTGGTGTAAGCGGCTATGAGATGGGCTTGGACGTTGAGATGGCGGAGCAGTCGTATGCCGCCATTGAAGAAGCCGATCTGGTATTTTTTATCGTTGATGCGCGCGAAGGGGTTACCGCCAGTGACTTAATGCTGGCGAAGCATTTGCGCAGCGCGGGTAAGCTGACGCAGTTGGTGGTCAACAAGGTTGACGGCCTGAACGAAGATACGGTGCTGGGTGATTTCTACGAAATGGGTCTGGGTGAGCCTTGCCCGATTGCGGCGGCCCATAACCGTGGTGTGACCAGTTTGATCACCGAAGCCATGGAGCGTTTTCCTGACGCCGAAGTGGTTGATCCCGATTTGGTGCAGGGTACGGGTATCCGGCTCGCCATCGTTGGGCGTCCTAATGTGGGTAAGTCGACGTTGGTTAACCGTATGTTGGGTGAAGAGCGCGTGGTCGTTTTCGATCAGCCGGGCACCACCATGGACAGTATTTTTATTCCGTTTGAGCGCGAAGGGACGGAATACACCTTGATTGATACCGCGGGTGTGCGCCGTCGTAAGAACATCAAGGAAGCGGTCGAAAAATTCTCCATCATTAAAACGCTGCAAGCCATTCAGCAAGCCAACGTTGTCATCGTTGTGCTGGATGCGCGCGACAGCGTGGTGGAGCAAGATCTGCACATGTTGCATTTCGTGTTGCAAGCTGGGCGCTCCGTGCTCTTAGCGGTCAACAAATGGGACGGCATGACCCACGACGAAAAAGCGCAGGTGAAAAAAGATCTGGATCGTCGACTGGACTTCATGAGCTGGGCAGACTTGCATTTTATCTCTGCCAAGCACGGTACGAACGTAGGCCACCTTTTTGCCTCTGTGCAGAAGGCGTATGACTCGGCAACCAAGCAGTGGCCCACGAACTATTTGACCGAGATCATGCAGGGGCTGGTGCAAGAGCATCAACCGCCACTGGTCAACGGCCGACGCATCAAGTTGCGCTACGCCCACTTGGGCGGACGCAATCCGCCGGTGATCGTGATTCACGGTAATCAGGTGGAGAAATTGCCCGGTAGCTATCAGCGCTATTTGGAAAACAGCTTTCGCAGCGTGCTGGATTTGCGCGGCACACCGATTCGATTTGAATTTCGTAGCGGTGAGAACCCTTATGCGCCACCGACGACCGGACGCATCAAAAAGCCCAAGGTGGGACCGAGTCATCGCGGCAGTGCGAAAGCAAAAGCAGGCCCCAGAAGTAAGAAGAAATAACGCACTGAATGACACGAACAGCATTCAGAGTATAACGAGCGGCGTCACTCCGGTGGCTGCTGCTTGGCAATCTGTTTCACCTCACTGACAATCAGGCCATCGACCAGTTGATGACTGACTTGTTGACCGACTGCCACCTCCGTTACTGAACGAATGGCCTTGGCGTCATCATCCAGCAGAATTCCGTAGCCACGTTGCAAGGTCGCCATAGGGCTGGCTGTGTGTAGATTATGGGCCACTTTGGCGACGGTTTGACGACTCTGCTTGAGGTTCAATTGCACAGAACTGACTAGCCGTTGCTGTGTGTATTCCAGTTGGCGACGTTGCTCCTGTAGGCGCACCGACGGCGCGGCCCGCATGAGACGTTGTTGTGCCGCACTTAAGCGCACGCTAGTTCGCTCCAAACGCTGCTCTATGCCGCGTTCTATGCGTGCACTGAGATTGTCCAAGCGCTGCTGTTGTTCGCGGATACGATCGGCCGGGTGGCGCAAGCGCTGTTGCAGGTAATGCAGCGCTTGGCGGTGTTGATTCAATTGACGCTGTAAGTTTTGGCTAAGCTGACGGGCCAGTTGTTGCAACTTGTTGGCGCGTTGGCTGTGATCAGCCGACGCGAGTTCGGCGGCGGCAGATGGCGTCGGAGCGCGCAGATCAGCCACAAAATCGACAATGGTGAAGTCAGTCTCATGCCCCACAGCGCTGATGACTGGGATGGGGCAGGCTGCAAGCTCACGCGCTAAAGCTTCGTCATTGAAGCTCCACAGGTCTTCTAGAGAGCCGCCACCGCGGCCAATAATGAGCACATCACACTGGCCGTCGGCAATGGCAGCTCGCAAAGCACGCCGGATATCAGCTGCCGCTTCCTTGCCTTGTACCAAACAGGGGAAGACCCGCACTTCAATAAATGGGTCGCGCCGGGCCAACACTTGCAGGATGTCTTGCAACGCCGCACCAGAGGCGGAGGTAACCACACCCACCGTTTGCACATTGGTCGGAATAGCGCGTTTACGCTCGGGAGCAAACAGCCCCTCAGCTTCTAAGCGACTCTTGAGCGCATTGAATTCCATTTGCAACGCACCCGCACCTGCGGGCTGCACGGACGTGACAATCACTTGGTAGTCGCCACGCCCTTCAAACAAGCTCAATTTACCGGACACCAATACGGCTTCGCCGTCTTTGGGTCGATAGGTTTGCCGCATAGCTTGGTTTTTGAAGAACGCGCAACGCACCTGGGCGTTGTCGTCTTTTAAAGTGAAATACAGGTGGCCGGACTGCGGGCGGGCAAGATTGGATATCTCGCCATGTATCAGGACGCTACCAAAATGCTGTTCCAGAATGAATTTGGCTTGGCGATTGAGTTGCGCAACACTGATGGCTTGTTCCATTCCAGATGCCTTATTGGCCGGAACTGAACATTCGATCGCCCAACTGGTCAACCGCCTGACGCGCTTTTAGGCGCGTGTGTTCAACCGCCGTATCCATATCGGGCAAAAGATCGGCGCGGATTAAATGATGTGTCGGTTCTTCTGTGCCCACGCGGCTGATGTGCGCCGAGATGCGGAACTGCCCGCCAACGGGCATGGGCGCAATTTTGATCACAAAGCCATTGTATTCTTCTTCGGACTGTACGCTGGCAGTCGTGCTTTGCGGCGCGCTGCTGAATAAAGACTTCAACCAATTAAGCATTGAGATTACCTCCAGAATCGACGGCCGACAGTGTACCCGTTTCAGCATCGACGTGCATCAGGAGTTCAGCAAGGTAACTAACGGGGCGTGGCATTGAGCTGCGCTTCTATTGCTGTAGGGTTTGAAGGACATGTCATTTAGCGTCGACGATTTGGCTGCAACACATGGCCTGCGCGGGCGCCAATCTGTAGTCCACAGTTTCTGTGGATAAGTATGTGAGTAACTCGGTGATAAACAGAGGCAAGCTAACGACGGCGAGGGGTTATACGAATTGATCAAAAAATGGTCAAAAACAAATAAGTCTATATAAAACAATGAATTGGGGCATCTATTTAGAGTTTTTGTGGAGCAGTGTGCGATAAATGAGCCCTTGCCCTAGAGCAGAGCACAAATGTGAATAAAGTCCAATGTCAATGCTTGACAGGAGCAATAAATAGCGCGTTTACGTGCAAATGAAGACGACAGGTAGGCAAGGGTGGCTATGGAAGGTAAAATTCGCTCTCCTAATTGCTCAGGCGCGATCTTATGCACTGCCCGTTTTGTGGCCAGCCAGACTCCAAAGTGATCGATTCTCGTCTTGTTGCCGAAGGGCGCCAAGTTAGGCGGCGGCGCGAATGCCCGCATTGCAGCGAACGATTTACGTCGTATGAGTCCGCTGAGCTGGTGATGCCGAAATTGGTTAAACAAGATGGCTCTCGCGAACCTTACAACGCCGACAAATTACGCGCTGGTATGATGCGGTCGCTAGAGCGTCGCCCTGTTTCGGTTGAAGCCATTGAGGCTGCCATTAGCCGCATAGAGCATCGGCTGCGCGCGGGTGGTGAACGCGAAATTCCGTCGCGCGCCGTCGGTGAGGCGGTTATGCATGAGCTTAAAGAGCTGGATCAAGTTGCTTTTGTCCGTTTCGCCTCGGTGTACCGGAGTTTTCAGGATATTTCAGAATTCCGCGCCGAAATAGAGCGTTTAGAGAAGAACGACCAATGACCGGTTCCATGGCTGATGTTGGCTGGATGCAGCACGCGCTGCGTCTCGCCGAGAGAGGATTGTTCAGTACCACGCCCAATCCGCGCGTCGGCTGTGTGCTGGTGAAAGATGGCCAGAACATTGGAGAAGGGTGGCACCCCGGTGCTGGTCAGCCGCATGCTGAAGTCTTTGCGCTGCGGGCGGCAGGCAGTGCGGCGGCGGGCGCTACCGCCTATGTGACCCTGGAACCGTGCAGCCATTTCGGGCGTACTCCGCCGTGCGCGGACGCGCTCATCGCAGCCGGAGTGGCTCGCGTGGTCGTGGCCTGTGACGATCCGAACCCGTTGGTGGCGGGTTCAGGTATCGCGCGGTTAAGAGACGCGGGTATTGAAGTCCTGTCCGGCGTTTTAGCCGCCGAAGCCGAAGCACTTAATGTCGGTTTTATGCAGCGCATGCGCACTGGACGCCCGTGGGTCAGAGCGAAGCTGGCGCACAGTTTGGATGGTCGAACGGCCATGGCCAGCGGTGAAAGCCTGTGGATTACCGGTGCACCGGCGCGTGCCGATGTGCAGTACTGGCGCGCTCGTAGCTGCGCACTCATTACAGGTGCGGACACCCTTTTAAACGACCAGGCTCGGATGCTGGTGCGCGCGGATTTGCTCGCGCAGCGTTGGCCTGATCACCCTCCGGTAATGAATCCTCTGCGTTGCGTCGTGGACTCTCGTCTGCGCGTGCCCGCCGACCATCCGTTCTACGCGGAAGGTAATACCTTGCTGTACACCGCCGACAGTCATTCCGCAGCGCAGTTAGACGCCTATCGTGCCCGCGGTGTAACCGTGGTGGCCAGTGCTCGCGTGGGCAGTCATTTGGATCTTTCGGTGTTGTTGCAGTATCTGGTCGATGAGCATTCAGCGAATGAAGTCATGATAGAAGCCGGTGCTGAATTAACCGGCGCGTTCTATCGCGCGGGGCTCATTCAGGAGTTGATTCTGTACAGTGCTCCCGTATTGCTGGGCAGTGCAGGGCGCCCGTTAATGGCGTTGCCAATCGATACGATGGCACAGGCCCGTAAGCTCAATATTGTTGATCGCCGCCAGTTTGGTGTGGATCAGCGCATCATTGCACGTCTTGAAGGCGATCAAGCGTCATTCTAGGGCTACAATGTTCCTTGGACCAGCCCGTGTAACAGGGTGATTAGATGCGCCGTACAGATGAAGTGCGACCAATAAAAGGGTAGAATCGCCGCCATCCAGTCCGTGGGACTATATTGAATGTGACCGTCATGCCAATTGTGTAGGCATTGGCGGCACGGGACAGCAGGGGAGAAGCCGCTTTGGGCCTGAATACGGTAGAAGAGATTGTAGAAGATATTCGTCAGGGCAAAATGGTCATTCTGATGGATGATGAAGACCGTGAGAACGAAGGTGATCTCGTGGTGGCGGCGGAAAAAGTAACGCCTGAAATCATCAACTTTATGGCGCGCGAAGCCCGAGGTCTAATCTGCCTGACCTTGACCGGCGAACGTTGTGATTACCTTGGCTTACCCGCCATGGTGAAAAGTAACAGCGCTCAGTACGGCACCCATTTTACCATTTCTATTGAGGCCGCCGAAGGCGTCACGACGGGTATCAGTGCGGCCGATCGCGCGCGTACCGTGCGCGTAGCGGTCGATCCGCGCAGCCAGCCGACCGACATAGTACAGCCGGGGCACGTGTTTCCCTTGCGCGCCGAAGTCGGCGGCGTATTGAGTCGGGCAGGTCATACGGAAGCGGGCTGTGATATTGCGCGGTTGGCCGGTCTAAGTCCGGCGTCGGTGATTGTCGAAATCATGAACGACGATGGCACTATGTCACGTCGTCCCGACCTGGAAAAGTTCGCCAAGAAGCACGACCTAAAAATCGGCACCATTGCGGACCTCATTCACTACCGCATGATGAACGAACGTACCATTCGCGAGCTGGATCAGCGCACCGTGGAAACACGCTGGGGCTCCTTCGACTTGCGTGCCTACGAAGATCAGTTGCAAGGTGGTGTTCACCTGACCCTGTCCAAAGGGCAGTTTGCCTTGGACGAACCAACGTTGGTGCGTGTGCATAACGGGCAGACGCTGCGCGACATGTTAGGCATTGATGCGCCCGACGCGTCGGGCTGGTCGCTGGACGGCGCCATGCAACAAGTAGCGAAAGATGGTAAAGGTGTCGTCGTGTTGCTGGATGCGCCTGCGGGTAACGGCTTGCTGGATGAGCTGGATCGACTGAAAAACCCTGCCGCCCGTAAGCCAACGTGGCATATCAACCGCAGTGGTAATTACGTGACTATTGGCACCGGCTCGCAAATTCTGCGCGATCTGGGCATCGGAAAAATGCGCCTAATGAGCTCGCCGATTAAATTTGGCGGCATTTCCGGCTTTGACTTAGAAGTGGTGGAATACCTTTCAAGCACCACTGCCAACACTGAATCCTGAGGATAGAATAGATGTCCATAAAGACCATAGAAGGCAATTTGCAGGGCAACAAAGGGCGCTACGCGCTGGTCGTCGGGCGTTGGAATGCGTTTGTTGTTGATGCGTTGGAAAAAGGCGCTATCGAGGCGCTGGAGCGCCATGGCGTAGCGGCAGAGCAGATTACTATTATTCGTGCGCCAGGCGCGTTTGAGATTCCTCTGGTGGCGCAGAAAGCGGCAGCTACCGGAAATTATGACGCCATCATCGCCCTCGGCGCGGTCATTCGTGGTGGTACACCGCATTTTGAATACGTGGCGGGTGAATGCACGAGTGGGTTGTCCCATGTTGCGCGTACGGCCGGTATTCCTGTGGCGTTCGGCGTGCTGACGGTCGATACCGTCGAACAGGCCATTGAACGGGCTGGCACTAAAGCTGGCAACAAAGGCGAAGAAGCGGCTTTGAGTGCCTTGGAAATGGTTAATTTGTTAGCGAAGTTGGGGGCCTGATGTCAGAGCAATTTCGCCCCGCGGCTCGTCGTCGTGCCCGTCATATGGCACTGCAAGCCTTGTATCAATGGCATGTGAGCCACGCGACATCGAATGAAATCGAAGCTCAGTTCATCGTTGATCATGACCTGAGCAAGATCGACAAGGTTTACTTTCACGAAGTACTGCATCAGGTGCCGGCGCGTATTAAAGAGCTCGATGCCGCGATTGAGCCCTTATTAGACCGCGCGCTGAAGGATCTGACGCCGATCGAACTGGCGATCCTGCGTATGGGTACTTATGAGTTGATGCATCGTATCGATGTGCCTTATAAGGTGGTCATCAACGAAGGCGTCGAACTCGCTAAGTCCTTTGGTGCTACTGAAGGACACAAGTACGTCAACGGGGTATTGGATAAGCTGGCGCAGCGCTTGCGCCAGTCTGAAGTGAACCACCGTCTACGCTGATGAGTTCTGAATTCGAGCGTATCCAACGCTATTTCTGGCCGCTGGCGGCGCCTGCGGCTAACCCGTCTCCAATGATTGGTAACGGGGACGATGCCTTGGCGGTGCAGGCGAGCCAACCGGTCGTTATTTCGGTTGATACCAGCGTGTCCGGTACGCATTTTCCACCGGACGCTGCGCCGGAGGATGTGGCGAGTAAAGCGGTGCGGTCGGCGATCAGTGATCTGGCTGCCATGGGGGCGCGCCAGTGGTTCTATACTCTAAGTATTGTCGTCCCCGAGAACTACGACGAAACCTGGTGGCAGCGCTTTACTGATCAACTGCACGACGAGAACCAACATTGGCAGATGCCGTGTTTGGGCGGTGATACGACGTCGGGTGCCATTCTGGTGGTGACCGTACAAGTACATGGTTTGACCGAGCAGCCGTTACGTCGCTCGACCGCTCAGGTGGGCGATGATATTTGGGTGACTGGCTATTTGGGTGATTCCGCTGGCGGCTTGGCTGGTTTGCAGCAGCGAGCGCCCATTCGGGCCGAATTGCTGGAGCGTTTCTACCGCCCCGAGCCGCCCGTGAGTTTTATGCATGAGGCGGCACCCCTGGTGCATGCGGCAGTCGACGTATCCGATGGCTTGGTGGCGGATCTCGGCCATCTGGTCAAAGCCAGTCAGTGCGGTGCAAGACTGGATGTGAATACGTTGCCGCTATCGCCCGTGTTACAAGAAATCGTTACACATAAGCAGGCTATTCAATGGGCCTTGGCCGGTGGAGAAGATTTCGCCGCGTGCTTTACTGCTGCGCCCGCACACGGTGAGGCGTTACAGGCCTTGGCGGCAGCACATGGGATAACGTTGTGGCGGCTCGGTGAGATCACCGAACACAAAGGCGTACAAGTGTGTCAGGACGGTGAGCCTTATACCCTAACAACAAAAGGATACGATCACTTTGGCTAATAACATCATGCAGCACCAAAAGTGGGTGCACTGGGTCGCATTTGGTTTTGGTTCTGGCACGGCGCCGCGCGCACCGGGCACGATTGGCAGTCTGGCGGCATTACTGACCTTGCCGGTATTCGCTTGGTTGAATTTGCCGTGGCAAGTGGTGTGGGTGGTGTTGGCCTTTGTTGCAGGTATTTGGATTTGTGATCAAACTGTGCGCGACCTTGGCGTGGATGATCACCCTGGCATTGTCTGGGACGAATTTGTCGGTATTTGGGTGGTGTTCGTCGCGGTGCCACTGACCTGGGAAAACATCATTCTCGGGTTTTTGCTGTTTAGGGTGTTTGATGTACTCAAACCATGGCCTATCAGTTGGCTTGATCGACGAGTAAAAGGCGGCTTCGGCGTGATGGTCGACGACCTGTTGGCCGGTATCTTCGCCATGATCTTGTTGCAATTGTGGCTGTTCAGTCCGTGGAGCGCTACACTATTCGGGTAGGGCATTCGAACAAAGGCTGCTTGAGTGCAATAATTGCCAGCTCGGTCTGAGAGGGCAACGGGGCGGGGCGATTCGCGTAAACGTAGTTGCTGCTGCCCGTTAGGATTGATATTTTTCAAACGAATCGCACAGAGCGTAGAACATGACCCTTTCGGCAAACGGACAGCGACAAGGTGTTGAGGCATCACATCAAGACCTCCTAGTGTTGTTGGCAAGGCAGACCAGCCTTGGCGGACTGCTTGACTCTATTGTGTCGGAAGCCATGCGCTTAACCGGTGCCGACGGTGGTACGCTCTACTTAGTGAAAGGAGAAGGCGTCGAGCGTAGCCTGCATTTCTCCGTGGTCAGAACCGACTCTCTGGGTATCGCCATCAACGGTTACGCGGGGGATCATGTCCCCATGCTCCCTATCAAACTGTTCCTTGATGGTTTGCCTAATCATCAAAATGTGGCGAGTTATGCCGCCTTAAGTGGGAAGACGGTTTGCATTGACGACGCCTACATGGTCGATGAGTTCGACTTCTCCGGCACTAAACGATTCGATGCCAGCAACGGCTACCGCTCCAAGAGCTTTCTAACTCTGCCGCTGACTGATCACCAGGACGAAGTCATTGGGGTGTTGCAGTTGTTGAATGCGACGCTGAGCAGCGGAGAAGTTGTCGGCTTTTCGGCGCAAGTGATCCCTTCTATTGAGGCGCTGGCAACCTACGCCGCGGTTTCACTGAACAACCAGATTTTAATTCATAGCCATAAAGAGCTGTTGGATGCTTTCATTAAATCGCTAGCCCGTATTACCGATGTGCGCTCGCCCCATACATCACTGCATTGTCAGCGTATCCCTGAATTAACCGAGTTGATTGCTCGTGCTGCCTGTGAGCAGAAAGTCGGGTACTTCGCCGACTTTAATCTGAGCGAAGAAGAGTGGTATGAATTAAGCGTCGCGGCGTGGATGCACGATTGTGGCAAGTTGGCGACGCCCGACTATGTGGTGGAAAAAGCCACAAAACTGAATTTGATTCTGGACGGTATCGACGCCATCAAAGCGCGTTTTTCTGCCCGTATTGCACAACGTGAAAACGAGTATCTGCGTGCGATGTTGCAAGGCGGTTCTGACGTGGCTGCATTGCAGCTCGAGATGGATGCAGAGCTGGCGCAATTGCGTGATGACTGTGCATTTCTGGAGCGCAGTAACCTAGGTGGTGAATTCATGCGCCCAGAAGATCAACAGCGCGTGCGTGATATGGCAACGATGACGTGGCGGGATCACCAAGGTGAAGAGCAACGCATGCTGTCCGATGTCGAAATTCATAACCTGTGTATTTCGCGCGGCACGCTCAATGATGAAGAGCGGGCTATTATTAACCGCCATATTGATATCACGATTGATATCCTTGAGGCCCTGCCATTTCCCAAGCATTTGAAACGCGTACCGGAATACGCCGGTGGCCACCATGAAAAAATGAATGGCAAAGGCTTTCCGCGTGGCTTAACGCGCGACCAATTGTCTATTCCGGCTCGGATGATGGGTGTGGCGGATATCTTTGAAGCCTTGACGGCGAAAGAGCGTCCTTACAAGAAACCTATGCCGCTGAGTCAGTCATTCAGTATCTTGCGCAAAATGCGCGATGAAGAGCACATCGATCCAGACGTCTATGAGTTGTTCCTCACCAGTGGTGTATGGCGGGAATACGCCGACCGTCACTTGGGTGAGGTTCAAAAAGACGTCGATGATGTGACGCCCTATCTCTAAGCGCCCTCTAGAAGGCTTTCTTTAGGCCGATGCCAGCTTGTCCAGCCATTGTTTAATGCGCTGTTGAATACCTGCACCATCAAGGCCAGCGGCTGCCAATTGACGGCTTGCGGAGGCGTGCTCCAGAAAGTGATCAGGCAAGCCGATATTGAGCACTGGCACAGACAACGCTTCTTGCTGTAACCACTCTGTCACCCCGGCACCAGCGCCGCCGGCAATTGCGTTTTCTTCCAACGTTACAAAATAGTCGTGGCTCTGTGCCAGTTCGGCTAATCGTTCGGTATCCAGTGGCTTGATGAAGCGCATGTTAATCACTGTAGCGTTCAGTGCTTCGCCAACGGCGAATGCCGGCGTCACCATGCTGCCAAAGGCCAGCAAGGCAATTTTTTGCGTCTTTTTTCGGCTTTCTCGTAAGGTTTCTGAACGGCCGATTGGTAGGCCGGTCAGTGCATCTGTAATCGTGCTACCGGGGCCGTTACCACGCGGATAGCGGACCGCCGCAGGGCCATTGTAGAGGTACCCGGTGGAGAGCATTTGGCGCGTTTCATTTTCGTCTTTAGGTGCCATGATCAGCATGTTCGGGATGCAGCGTAGGAACGATAGGTCGAAACTGCCCGCGTGCGTGGGGCCATCTTCGCCCACTAGGCCAGCGCGGTCAATGGCAAACAGGACATCGAGGTTTTGCAGGGCGACGTCATGGATAAGCTGATCGTACGCGCGTTGCAAAAAGGTTGAATAGATGGCGACCACGGGCTTCGCCCCTTCGCACGCCATGCCGGCAGCCAGTGTGACGGCGTGTTGCTCGGCTATCGCCACGTCAAAATAGCGCTCCGGGAAGCGTTCGGAAAAGCGCACTAAGTCGGAGCCTTCGCGCATCGCCGGTGTTATCCCCATCAAACGCTCGTCGTGCGCCGCCATGTCGCAGATCCACTGTCCGAACACGTTGGAATACTTGATGCCCGTGCCGGGTGCTTTCGTCGCCGTACTGGTTTCGAGTTTGCTGATGGCGTGGTATTTAATCGGGGCCGCTTCCGCAGGGGCGAAACCACGCCCTTTGCGCGTGATGACGTGCAAAAATTGAGGGCCGGACAAATCTTTGATGGTGTCTAGAACTTGCAGCAGCTTGGGGAGGTCATGACCGTCTACGGGGCCAATGTAGTTAAAGCCCAGTTCTTCGAACAAGGTGCCGGGTGTGACCATGCCTTTAACGTGCTCTTCGGCACGGCGTGCCAATTGGCGCGCCGGCTCTGGCAGGTGCATCAGTACTTTCTTACTTTCTTCACGCAAGCTGGTGTAGGTGCGGCTGGCAATCAAGTTCGTAAAGTAGCGCGACAGTCCCCCCACATTTTCGGAGATCGACATGTCGTTGTCGTTTAAAATAACCATCAAGTCGGCGTCTTCATGGCCGGCGTGGTTAAGGGCTTCAAAGGCCATGCCAGCGGTCAGTGCGCCGTCACCGATCACGGCCGCCACTCGGCGTTTCTTGCCGGCACGTCGAGCGGCTAATGCCATACCGAGTGCGGCTGAAATGGACGTACTGCTGTGGCCAACGCCGAAGGTGTCGTAAGCGCTTTCGTCGCGGGCTGGAAAAGCCGCCAAGCCGCCTTCTTGGCGAATGGTCGGTAGCTGTTCACGTCGACCCGTCAGGATTTTATGTGGATAGGCTTGATGGCCCACATCCCAAAGTAGGCGATCTTCAGGGGTGTTCAATGTGTGGTGCAACGCGATGGTCAGTTCGACAACCCCTAAACCGGCGCCGAAATGGCCACCGCTCTGACTAACAGAGTACAGCAAGTAAGCACGCAGTTCGTCGGCCAGCTTCACCAATTCCTGTGGCGCCAGCGAGCGCAGATCAGCAGGTTGATCGATCTGGTCGAGGAGAGGAGTCACGGGACGCGAAGAAGGGAAATCAGTAAATACTTTCATGGTGCTTACAGGTCAAAGACTCCGATTGAGCAGAACTGAGCGCGCGTGCGCGTGGGTCAGCGATTACGTTGCAGGGTGAAGTCGGCGAGCGTTTTGAGCGCCGAAGTGTCAGACGGGAGCGATTCTAACGCAGTTAACGCCTCGGCATACAATTGTTCTGCTTTTTTTCGCGCATTTTCCACACCCATTAGCGCGACATAGGTCGCTTTTTCGTTATCTGTGTCGCTACCGGCATCTTTACCTAGCGTAGCAGTGTCTCCAGTGATGTCTAGAATGTCATCGACAATTTGAAACGCGAGGCCGAGAGCTGAAGCATAGGTGTTCAGTGCGTGTATTTGGTTTTGGTTGGGCGGTACAGCTTGGCAATATGCACCCATCAGTACGGCCGCCGTGATTAGCTTGCCGGTTTTATTGCGGTGAATAAGCTCCAGCTCAGGCAATGACAGCGTCTTGCCTTCGGCTGCTAAGTCCATTGCTTGCCCGTCGACCATGCCTTGATGCCCTGCCGCGTCGGCCAGTAAGCCTATCCACTTAAGTCGTTGCCGTTCGTCGACGTCGGGCGCTGGCGTATTGCTCAATATATTGAACGCCAAGGCCTGCAACCCATCACCCACCAAAATGGCGGTCGCTTCATCGAACGTCCTATGTGTAGTGGCACGTCCACGTCGCCAATCATCGTTGTCCATGGCGGGAAGGTCATCGTGCACCAAAGAATAGGTATGAATAAGCTCAATAGCGGCGGCGGGTAACAGCCATCCGTCATCGTTGCAGCCCATGGCTTGGGCGGCAGCAAACACTAACAAGGGGCGCATATGTTTGCCGCCGGATTGCATGGCGTAGGCAAGGGCGCTGTTTAAGCGTGGTTCCTGCGCTGGCATCTGATGAAGAATACTGTCAACATAACGACTGAAATCTGAATTTGCCTGCTGCAGAGAGTGTGACAATACCATGATAATTTTTACCCTGCAGGCGGTGCAGATTGGCTTTCTTCAAGTAATATGCGAACCTTTTGTTCAGCGGCGTCGAGTTGCTGTTGGCAGGCTCGAGTCAGGCGTACACCCTGTTCAAATGCGGCCATAGATTCGTCAAGGGTTAGCTCGCCTTGCTCCAGTTGAACAACTATTTTTTCCAAATCTGCTAATGATTTCTCGAAATTGTTCGACTTAGTATCTGAGGCCATGGAAAGACACCAATTATCAAGGAGCGCAAACCCTACTGAATTGCGACCACAGGGTCAATATTTGTTGTAGGAGAGACGTGTTGCCACGCGTGCCGATGGACGGCAGATGTGGTGAAGCATACAGTGACATCGCAGCATTATACTGTGAGTCATTCACATCGGACAGGCGGAGTATAGAACGTGGATTTAGCGACCATTGTAGGACTCATCGGCGGCATGGGCATGATTATCATGGCCATGATTTTAGGTGGTGATCCTGTTATCTATTACAACCTTCCCTCTATTCTCATTGTAGTGATTGGCTCTGTGTTTGTTTCGATGCAGAAGTTTACCTTGGAACAATTCCTCGGTGCGATGGGTATCGCAGGAAAGGCGTATTCGTATAAGAGTATCTCGCCTGAAGAAGTCATTGAAGAAGTGGTCGAATTGGCAGATGCAGCGCGTAAAGGCGGCTTGTTGTCCTTGGAAGGTAAAGACGTCAGTAACGAATTTCTGGGCAAGGGTATTCAGTTGTTGGTGGATGGGCACGACCCAGAGGTTGTGCGCATCATGCTGAATAAAGACATTGAGATGACCGCAGAGCGGCACCGTGACGGCGCTAATATTTTCGGCGCTATTGGTGACGTAGCGCCCGCCATGGGTATGATCGGTACACTCATCGGCTTGGTGGGTATGTTGGCCAATATGGATGACCCCAAGGCCATCGGCCCGCAGATGGCAGTAGCCCTACTGACGACCCTGTATGGGTCGGTAATGGCTAACGTCATTGCACTGCCTATTCAGGATAAATGTAAACTACGTTCAACGGAAGAAACGCTGATTCAGCGGATGATCCGGGATGCCTTGATGGGTATTCAGGCCGGTCAGAACCCCCGTATCATTGAACAGGCATTGAAAACTTACCTGCCTTCCGCGCAACGTGGAGTGGATGCCTAGATATGAGTGCGGTCGTCGAAGAGGAAAAAAAGTGTCCCGAATGTAAGCCTGGCTTGCCGCCGTGGATGGCGACTTTCTCCGACTTGATGGCACTGTTGATGTGCTTTTTCGTGTTGTTGTTGTCTTTCTCCGAGTTGGACGCTATGCGCTTTAAGCGTTTGGCGGGTTCATTACGTAACGCCTTCGGTGTGCAAAGTGAATTGGACGTTAATGCCATTCCAAAAGGTACCTCTATCATCGCTCAGGAGTTCAGTCCTGGTCGGCCAGACCCCACACCTTTGAATGTGATTCGCCAAGATACTGTGCAGGACTTACGCGACAGTTTAGAAGTGCTGTGCCAAGACGAAATGACCATGCAAGAAACCCGGCAGGGCGATACCGGGCAGTTAACGCGCCAGATCATCGTGCCGGACGAGGTTTTGCAAGAAGAACTGCAAGAAGAAGCGGCGCGCATTGCTGCACAATTGGCTGAGTTTATTGAAGTCGGGGCGCTGCAAGTGGAGACCGTTGACCAAACCATTGTCATTCGCGTGCGCGAACAGTCGTTTGGGCCGGCATCGGATTTCGTGGCAGATGACTTTCTGCCGATTTTGGATCGAGTCCGTGAAATACTGGTCACCACGCCGGGCGAGCTTCATGTTGGCGGCCATACCGATGCCTTGCCGATCAATACTGCGCAGTTCCGTAACAACTGGGTGCTGTCCAGTGCGCGAGCGCTTGCCGTTGCCGAGTATCTATGGGCTGCTCCGGAGATGGACGAAAACCGTTTCACTATTCTGGGTCATGGTTCTTCGCGTAACATAGCCCCGAATACCACCGCTGAGGGCCGAGCGCAAAATCGTCGCGTGGAAATCATTATCCGTCGTGATAACCCTGATTTCGCCGGCGACATAGTGCCTGAGGAAGAACAGGGTGAAGGTGTCGATTTCGGACCGCCAAGCCTGTTTGGGCTGAACCCGGACGAAGTTTTCTAAGGTGTGCGTGATCCCTTTAAATAACGCGTGTCGTTAAAGGCCATATCGGGCCAGTCGGCCCCCATAGGGCCGCTGGGCTATTACGGTGGCGCGCAAGGGCGCTGGGTGGCCCTCTATGGTGCGATTGTGATCATCGGGGTGCAGGTAGTCCGCCAGCGACTGGCCGGGCTTCCAGTTCGTTGTGCGCTGCTCATCCACCGAAGTGCTGGTGACGTCGACACAACGAACGTCGGTAAACCCCATTTTGCGGCACCAGTTAATCAATGTGGGCACGCTGGGTAAAAACCAAACATTATTCATGCGCGCATAGCGGCCTTCGGGTACCAATGATTCCCCTTCCTTGCCATCAATCACCAAGGTCTCCAGAACCAGTTCGCCGCCTGGGCGCAATGTATTGCGCAACTCTTCTAGATGATCCAGCGGTGAGCGGCGATGGTAGAGCACACCCATACTGAACGTGGTGTCGAACCCTTGAATGTTGGGCGTCATCTCTTCCAGGGTCAGCGGCAAGATATGGTGGCGCTGGTCTCGTAAATAGTGATTGATAGCAAAATGCTGCGCTACTGACAGCCAGGAAGGGTCAACGCCAATAACGCGGGCAGCCCCAGCCCCGAGCATACGCCAGCCGTAATAACCGTTGCCAGAACCGACATCCAATACCGTTCGGCCATGCAATGGACTTATGTGAGGCGCAATGCGTCCCCACTTCATATCGCATCGCCACTCGGTATCAATCAGTTGTCCGAACAGGTTGAAGGGGCCTTTCCTCCACGGCATTAAGGCGTGCAATCCAGCTTGAAGCTCTGCTTGTTGGTTGGCAGACAAGTCATCACTCGTACCGACGAGAACAGTGTCCTGATCAATGGCACGTATGGACGGGGTCGCAGTGGGAAGCGCTTGTAAGGCCGCCAAGAACTTCGGCAGGTTGCCGTTGTTGTGATTGGTCAGGCGGTCGTTTAACTGGTGCTCTAGGTCTTGTCGCCAATGGGCGAGTGGCGAGTCTTCGAGTTCTGCAATTAAGTCGCTGTAAGTAATCATTTGTGCGCCACAAAGCTGGCAAAGTTAAAGCTGTGGAACCATTGGTGGCTGGCGCTGAAACCGGCGTGCGCGAGACGTTCATGATGCGCTTCGGCGGTGTCGGGGATCAGCACGTTCTCAATTGCCGCACGTTTTTGTGCGACTTCAAGCTCACTGTAGCCTTGGGCAAGCTTGAAATAGGTATGGTGTTCGTCCATCCATTGTTGCGCGGCGGTATCAGCAGACGCCAATTTCTCCGACAGAATCAGGATGCCGCCAGGATTCAGGCCCTGATGGATGGATTGCAAGAGCGCCAAACGATCTGCGGGCGGTACAAATTGCAGGGTGAAGTTCAGCACCACCACTGAGGCGTTGCTGATGGTGACATCGCGGATGTCTGCGCATTCAGTAATAACGGGGATGTCAGACTCTTCGGTATCAAGAAAGTCGCGGCTGCGTTGCAACATGGCCGCACTGTTGTCGATGGCTACTATTTCTACGCCGGGCGCTTGCACGCGGTGACGCATGGCAATGCTGGCCGCACCCAAAGAAGAACCAAGGTCATACAGTCGCGAGTTGGGTTGGGCGTACTGTCCGGCTAGGACACCGATGTTCAAAATGATGTGGCTATAGCCGGGTACGGAGCGCTTGATCATGTCAGGAAAAACACGCGCGACCTGTTCGTCAAATTCGAACGGGGCTAACCGTTCGTGGGCTTGAGAATACAGAGTGTCTTTACTCATGTCGGTGCTCAGAAGAAAAATAGGGCGCTATTTTAGGGGAAAACGGTGTGCATAAAAATAGGCAGCAGGAGGTTATGTTGCCATGCAAAAAAACAGGCAATCATCGGCCAAAACTCATACAATACGCGGCTTCAGTGAACCTATAGAGCAGATGTGTTGTTATGTCTTTACAGCAGGAAGTCGCTAAGCGACGTACCTTTGCCATTATTTCCCACCCCGACGCCGGTAAAACTACCATTACCGAGAAGGTGTTGTTACACGGACATCTGATTCAGCGTGCGGGTACGGTTAAAGGGCGAAAGTCAGGCCAGCATGCGAAATCCGACTGGATGGAAATGGAAAAAGAGCGTGGCATCTCGGTTACCACGTCGGTTATGCAGTTTCCTTATCACGATAAGTTAGTGAATCTGCTCGACACGCCAGGACACGAAGACTTCTCGGAAGACACCTATCGCACATTAACGGCCGTAGATTCCTGTTTGATGGTTATCGATGCTGCCAAGGGTGTTGAAGAACGCACCATCAAGTTAATGGAAGTCACTCGTTTGCGTGATACGCCCATTATCACCTTTATGAACAAGCTTGATCGCGACATTCGTGATCCCGTCGAGTTGATGGACGAAGTTGAGAATGTCCTGAAGATTCGTTGCGCGCCTATTACTTGGCCTATTGGTGAAGGAAAGAACTTCAAGGGCGTTTATAACTTGATGACAGATACCGTCACGCTGTATGAAACGGGTAAGGGCGCCGTGATTCAAAATGGTCGACAGATTGTTGGCCTTGAAAATAAGGAGTTAGACAGCGCTATCGGCGACTACGCGGCAGACCTGCGTGACGAAATCGAGCTGGTACGCGGTGCTTCCAATGAATTTGACTTGAACGCATTTTTGGCTGGTGACTTAACGCCTGTTTATTGGGGTACGGCGCTGGGTAATTTCGGTGTTGATCACATGCTGGATGGGCTAACCGAGTGGGCGCCTGCGCCACAGGGGCGAGCGACCGAGACGCGCGAAGTGGCTGCTGCTGAAAGCCAGTTTACCGGGTTCGTGTTTAAGATTCAGGCCAACATGGACCCCAATCACCGTGACCGTGTGGCGTTTATGCGTATTGTGTCTGGTTGTTATGAGCGCGGTATGAAGTTGCGTCATGTGCGCATCGGTAAAGATGTGCGCATTGCCGACGCCGTGACCTTTGTGGCGGGTGATCGAGAGCAGGTCGAAACAGCTTGGCCAGGCGATATCATCGGTTTGCACAATCACGGCACTATTCAAATAGGCGATACTTTCTCGGCGGGAGAGGATTTGAAGTTCACTGGCGTGCCGAACTTTGCGCCTGAGCTGTTTCGTCGCATACAATTGAAAGATCCGCTAAAGATGAAACAGTTGCAAAAAGGTTTGTTGCAGTTGTCCGAAGAAGGCGCGGTGCAGGTGTTCCGGCCGTTACGCAACAACGACTTGGTTGTAGGGGCTGTGGGTGTGCTACAGTTTGACGTAGTGGTGCACCGTTTGCGCAGTGAATATAAAGTAGAGGCGGTCTATGAGCCGGTCAGTGTGGCGACAGCGCGCTGGATTCAGGCGTCCGACGGAAAAACCTTGGAGCAGTTCAAGCACAAAGCGCATGATAACTTGGCGCTGGATGGCGGTGATAATCTGACGTATATCGCGCCAACCATGGTGAATCTGCAGTTGGCGCAAGAGCGTCACCCGGAAATCCGCTTTCTGAAGACGAGAGAAAACTAAATTATGCTGTGGTACCTCTTGATAATGGTGGTGTGTAACGTCGCTGCTTTTCTGCTTTGCTTCCGTGTGAGTCAGTGGCTTGAGGAGCGGTTGCATTTGAGCGGTGATGTTGTGGCGGGCCTTTTTCTCGCCATGATTTTGCCTGCAATGCTGGTTGTGGGCGGCTTTGCATTCTCCGCGGCGGCGGTGTCAGACCCTGGCCGTGCGGGCCTAGGCTTGCTCTTGCAGGCCCTATTGTCCGTTGGGTTGGTGCCTTACGGATTGTTAAAGCTCAAAAAAAATCCTGAGATTGTTTGAAATGCCTTGAGTAAGGGTGGTTCATTATATAGAATCGCCCACCTGAAAAATCTGAAGATTAACTTCCCCCTGAGCCCCCACTTATAGGTGGAGTTAAAAGAGACTAAATGAAAACATTTAATGCAAGTGCCGAAACAGTTCAGCGTGAATGGTTCATCGTCAATGCCGATGGTAAGACGTTGGGTCGCATAGCGACTGAGATTGCCGCTCGTTTGAAGGGCAAACACAAGCCAGTATTCACTCCGCACGCTGACACAGGCGATTACATCGTTGTTGTTAACGCAGAGAAAGTACGGGTAACGGGTAATAAGACCAGTGATAAGATGTATCACCGTCACACCGGTTATCCTGGTGGTCTGAAGTCCATGAGCTTTGAAAAGCTTCGTGATCACGCGCCAGAGCGTATTATTGAGCAAGCCGTAAAAGGTATGCTTCCTCGCTCTCCATTGGGTCGCACCATGCTCAAGAAATTGAAGGTGTATGCAGGTGCTGAGCACCCGCACGCCGCGCAGCAGCCCAAAGAACTGGATATTTAAGAGGTAAGTGATGTCTACTCAATACTACGGAACTGGTCGTCGTAAAACCTCTACCGCACGTGTTTTCATGCGTCCTGGTACAGGTGTGATTACGGTCAATAACAAAACTTTGGATGCGTACTTCGGTCGTGAGACTTCTCGGATGGTTGTTCGTCAGCCGCTAGAGTTGACTGAGTCCGTTGGCAAATTCGATTTGTTCGTCACCGTTGCTGGTGGTGGTGCAAGTGGTCAAGCTGGTGCGATTCGCCACGGCCTGACTCGTGCCCTGATGCAGTATGACGAAACGTTGCGTCCTGCGCTGCGTGCAGCGGGTTATGTTACCCGTGATGCGCGTGAAGTAGAGCGTAAGAAAGTCGGCTTGCGTAAAGCACGTAAACGTCCTCAGTTCTCCAAGCGTTAATACGTTTTTGGAACCTGAAAAATGCCCGCTACGCGCGGGCATTTTTGTTTATGCTGCATGGTGGGCGAGCTCGTTTGTAAAGCCGATCGCTGACATGTGCTATCCTTATTTGAAGTTGATAGGCAGGCTGGGAGTGCAGTCGAATTTGCACTGGGGTAGCGGGCATTAGTGCGTAAGCTTCCTTGTAAGGCTGTGTAAATTTCATTACCATCTGCACAATTTAAAATTCAGACCCTACAAGTTTCTTTATTGTATTTCAGAGGAATCAAGAATGAGTCAAGACGGCGTGAACACAGGCCGCCGACGCTTCCTGATGGCTGCTACCGGTGTGGTAGGAGCTGCAGGTGGTGTTGGGGTAGCTGTGCCCTTCCTGTCCTCGTGGCAACCCAGTGAGCGTGCCAAGGCAGTTGGTGCTCCGGTGTCGGTGGATATTTCCAGCCTAGAGCCTGGTCAAATGATCACGGTAGAGTGGCGCGGTAAGCCGATTTTTGTGGTGCGTCGTACGCCTGAAGCATTAGAACGCTTGGGGCAGGACAATTTGCGCGCACGCTTGGCTGATCCTGATTCCGTTCAGCCGCAGCAGCCTGAATACGCTTTGAACAGTTTTCGTTCGCGTGGCGAAGAGCTTCTGGTGATCGAAGGCGTATGTACCCACCTAGGGTGCGCTCCACAGTATATCCCACAAGTTGTGCCGCAGGCCTTTGATGCTAACTGGCTAGGCGGTTTCTTTTGCCCATGCCATGGCTCTGCTTTTGATTTGGCGGGTCGTGTGTATCGCGGTGTACCGGCGCCTTCGAATCTTGTTGTGCCGCCACACTTTCTAGACGGTACCGTGCTGACGGTCGGTGAAGACGGAGGTGCTGCCTGATGAGTAGCGAAAAGAATACAGGCTTGATGGGCTGGATTGACGCCCGCATTCCGTTGACGCGCACGATGGAAAAGCACGTCACTAAATATTACGCACCAAAGAACTTCAATTTTTGGTATGTGTTTGGTGTGCTGGCTATGTTGGTATTCGCCAACCAGATCCTGACAGGTATCTGGCTGACCATGAGTTACGTGCCCAGTGCCGAAGAAGCGTTTCGCTCGGTTGAATACATCATGCGTGATGTGCAATGGGGTTGGTTGATTCGCTACATGCATTCTACCGGTGCATCTGCGTTCTTCATCGTTGTCTATCTGCACATGTTCCGCGGCATTATGTATGGTTCTTACCAGAAGCCTCGTGAGCTGATTTGGATATTTGGTATGACCATCTATCTGTGCTTGATGGCTGAAGCCTTCATGGGCTATGTATTGCCTTGGGGTCAGATGTCATACTGGGGTGCTCAGGTAATCATTTCTCTGTTCGGTGCTATCCCGGTAATCGGTGATACATTGGTCGAGTGGATTCGTGGCGACTACTTGATTTCCACGATCACGTTGAATCGTTTCTTTGCCTTGCATGTAATTGCTTTGCCTCTTGTGTTGGCTGGTCTGGTTTTCTTGCACATCGTTGCTCTGCATGAAGTGGGTTCGAATAACCCGGACGGCGTGGACATCAAGAAAAACTTGAACGAACAAGGTGTGCCAGTAGACGGTATTCCTTTCCATCCTTACTACACCATTGGTAAGGATCTCGTGGCCATCGTTATTTTCTTGATGGTTTTCTGTGGCATCATCTTCTTTGCGCCGGAAGCGAATGGGTATTTCTTAGAGTATGCTAACTTTGAGCCTGCTAACCCACTCAAGACGCCTGAGAATATTCACCCTACTTGGTATTTCGGGGCGTTCTACGCCATGTTGCGAGCTATCAACTTCAACCTCTTCTTTATAGACGCGAAGTTGTTGGGTGTTATTACCATGGGTGCGGCCATAGCGATCTTGTTTGTTCTGCCATGGTTGGACCGCAGCCCTGTGCGTTCATGGCGTTATAAAGGCCGCATCAGCAAGGTGTTTATCGTCTTGTTTGCAATCGCCTTCGCCATCTTGACGTGGTTGGGTATTCAGCCAGCCTCTGAGCTCTACACCAAGATTGCTCAGTTGTGCACCATTATCTACTTTGCGTTCTTCATCGGCATGCCTTTCTACACGAAGTACGAAAAGACTAAGCCGGTTCCAGAGAGGGTAACAAGCTAATGAAAAAAGTTATTTTTACTCTGTTGGTTACCTTGTTACCTGTCGTTGCTTTTGCAGCAAAAGGGCCTGAGTGGGTGGATCACGTTAACAATGACGTCTCTGACGTTCGTTCATTGCAGCGCGGTGCTCAGGTGTTCTTCAACAACTGCATGGGCTGTCACGGCTTAGAGTACGCTCGATACAATCGTGTCGCTCGTGATCTGGAAATTCCTGAAGATTTGTTTCAGGAATATCTGATGAGTACTGATCAGGCGATTGGCGAGTTGATGGCCGTTGCTATGACACGTGATGCCGGTAAGCAATTCTTTGGCATTGCGCCGCCAGATTTGACACTGGTAGCGCGTGTTCGTGGTACCGATTGGCTGTACACCTATCTGCGTGGTTTCTACGCAGACGACTCGCGGCCGTACGGCGTTAATAATGTCGTCTTTCCCGATGTCGGTATGCCGCATGCAATGGTGGACGCGCAAGGTCTGTGCGCTGAGCCACCAAAGCCTGTTGCAACGGTTGGCATAGACCCGTTAACGGGTGAACGCATCAGTGAAGGCGGATGTGAGCGTTATGTAACCGAAGGCGGTCTGTCCAAAGTAGAATTCGATCAAGCCACTTATGACTTGGTCAATTTCTTAGACTACATGGCTGAGCCTGTGCAGTTGGAGCGTCAGCGTTTGGGTTGGCTAGTATTGGCCTTCCTGACTGTTTTCTTGGCCTTTGCTTGGTTGTTGTACCGTGAGCTTTGGAAAGATGTTAAGTAAATAGTCAGATGTGATCTGACTACAATGCGCGGCTTGGCCGCGCTTTTTTAGTTTGTTGGCAAAGGGTGCGTCAGAGTGTAATCACTTTGATTCGTTCCCATCAGTTAGGAGATATTCCATGGGCGTAGTGGCCAAAAGGTCATCCATGACGTTTTTTTCAGATCCGGCGTCGCATTACAGTCATCGTGTGCGCATTGTGCTGGCTGAAAAAGGTGTGGCGGTAGATATAGTTGACAGTGATCCAGACGAAGTACCGCAGGATGTCACCGATATCAACCCGTATAATTCATTGCCCACGCTGGTTGATCGCGACTTGGTGTTGTACGAACCCAATGTCATGATGGAGTACTTGGATGAGCGTTTTCCGCATCCGCCGTTGCTGCCTGTTTATCCGGTCGCGCGTGGCGAGAGCCGTTTGTACATGTATCGCATTCAGCGCGACTGGTGTTCGTTGGTGGATATCATTGTCGCTGGTAAGGATCGTGCTGCTGTTACCGAGGCGCGTGAGAAGCTGGCTGAGAGTATCGTTGGTATTTCGCCGATCTTCGGTGAGAAGCCTTACTTCATGAGTGAGGATTTCACCTTGGTTGACTGTTGTGTAGCACCGATCTTGTGGCGTCTGCAGGACCTGGGTATCGATATCGAAGATCGGGCAGACAAAAACCTCAAAAAATATATGGAGCGCGTGTTTACGCGTGAATCCTTTGAGTTGAGCTTGTCCGAAGTAGAGAGTGAAATGCGTGACTGATCAACAACGTATGACCGACAATAAGCCGTATCTTATTCGTGCGATGTACGAGTGGATCGAAGACAATCAGTGTACGCCCTATATGGTGGTGAATGCTGATTTGCCTGGAGTGCGTGTGCCGGTCGACTACGTTGAAGACGGAAAAATCACGCTCAATATTGCCGGGCGTTCGGTGCAAGACCTGACGCTGGGCAATGACGAAATTTCCTTTGCGGCGTCGTTTGGTGGTGTGGTGCATTACATTGCAGTGCCTTGCTATGCCGTAGCGGCCTTGTTCGCACGTGAAAACGCCCAAGGGATGATGTTTGAAGTAGTTGCTCCAGATGATGCGGATGGTGGTCCGGACGACACGCCCCCGCCCTCAGGCAAGCCCTCTTTAAAAGTCGTTAAATAAATCGTTGACTCTGAATCTCAGGCCTCTATAATGCGCCTCCGCTGTCAGGGAGATGGCGGATCGGATGGTGGGGCGGGTGCGATAAGCGTCT
>JAGDZJ010000014.1:0-109993 GCA_049115955.1 Natronospirillum sp. | reverse complement strand
ATGTGAATCCCTACACCTACCTGACTGATGTGTTACTGCGTGTGGGTGATCATCCGGCGAAAGACGTGCATGAACTGGCGCCAAGGTTATGGAAGGAACGCTTTGCGGCTGAGCCGAGGCAATCAGACCTCTATATGGCGTGCAACCACGCCGTAGAATGAACGGTTACGTAGCAAGGCAACATGATCGAACCAGCTCGATAAGTTTAACCCGTCCGACAATGAATTTTTGGAGAAATTGCGATGATTGATGCCAATACTAGCGCTGAGAATTCACGCCTTAGTGATCATAGCCAAGGTCAGAAAAAAACACTGGTCTGGAAATTGACAAAAGCTGGTAAAGAGAGCTATCGGGATCGCTTCAAAGATTCGAGCGAACTTGCTGAAATATACGAGCTAGTGAAGATCGCCAAACAGTCACCACTGTTCAATGCTTCTCTCAGCTCCAAAGAGCTGTTTCATAGCAACTTTATTGCGTGGACGATTGACCCTGAAACAGGCTCCTATGGTCAAGAGTTTCTGTGATACTTTTTTGGTGTCGATTTGCCTCCTGAAACGTCGATAAAAAATGTTAAGCGCGAAAGCGGCAACATCGACCTGTCCTTCAGTCACGGAGAAGGTGACGATACCGTCGATTACATTATCGAATTAAAGGTGAAAAGTCTTCCCCATATAGGGCAATTGGCGGACTATGCCAAAAAGCATCCTAAAGCCGAAAAATTGCTTATACATGCAATAACAGGACATCATCTGAACCGTCAACTCCAAGAGTTCCATGAGGCTAACCCGAAGATCAAGGGTTGGCGTTTGGCCGATTTGACGAAGCTCGAAACCTTCTATATCGAACTGGCTAAGAAAGCGACGGGCTATCATGGTTACCTTTTTGCCGATTACGCCCAGGCATTAAGCGTGATAAATGGTGTGGGCAAGCAGATTGAATTCACGATGCATCAGTTTCGGCAGTATGGGTTTCAAGATGATGACTGTAACGACAAGTTGAAGTTATTTCGTGACTTACGTGTACACGACCTCTACCTGAAAGGGTGTTACGAACTGATGGCTAATGACGTTATTAGGCACTTAAATGGAAATGGAATTAAGGCTAAATATGGTCAAAAACTGGGCTCTTTAGATCTTGATGCTGCTCATGTGGCGACTGGCATGACCAGAGGCCAAGGTCTGTTAGACATATCCATTACTATTGCGCCTGACCTATATGCTGGAATACAAATTCAGGACTATGCTTTTAGGTACTTTGTTGAAGTTCGTAAAGAACGGCTGGGTAAGCATGAAGCTACTTTGTTGCAACTCAGAGACCTATGGTTCGAACGGATGGAGGCTTTATCGCCATCGCCGCTGATTCCACGAGATAATGAAAAAGTCCTCCAGTACAGTCATGCGTTTCTTTACCGCTACTTTAAAATTCCTGACTTGTTCGTCGATTCCATCGGTTTACGTTTTGATGAACTGTACAGCGTGATTACGTTGAGCGTTAAAGCCTTGCTCGAATTCAGAAAAGAGGCATGGGAGGAGGGTATTGTGAATCGTCCTATAGGCACTGATGAACATTGATTGGTCTGGTTTAGGTTTGGCGGTTTCTGTTCGCGGCCATACCCGCATGGTTGGAAATCACCCAAAGGGTTCCTGTCTCAGAAAGGTATACAGTGACTTGAGCGACATTATTTGTCGCTAGCTGCTTTATCCTGTGCTCATCAATTAATTTCCAACGGGGTTCATATATGCAGCCAAACTCTACCGAGGCATCGCTTCTGGAACGCAAGAATATCTATCGAGGTTGTTTGCTTGGCGGTGCCGTTGGCGACGCTTTAGGCGCGGCGGTGGAATTTGCAACCTGGCCACAGATACAAGAACGCTTTGGCGAGGAAGGTATTCGGCACTATGCCGAAGCCTATGGTGGCGTGGGATTGATCACTGACGACACCCAAATGACGATGTTTACCGCCGATGGTTTGTTGCGTACCTATTGCCGCTCGAATACAAAAGGCATCGCTCATTTTCCCAGCGTTCTGTCCCATGCTTATTTGCGTTGGCTTAAAACACAAGGTTATGAATCGCTTCACCCTAAGGTGAGTATGACGGATGGTTGGTTGATCAAGGAACCGGCGTTGTTTGCTCAGCGTGCACCCGGTACGACGTGCTTGAATGCGTTAAAGGCGATCAGGGTATTTGGTGACACAGCACAGAATGACCGAAAAGGCTGCGGTGCAGTGATGCGTGTTGCACCTATCGGACTGTTCAATGCATTGAGAACTGAGGAAGAAGTATCCAATAGTGCCCTGCACGATACGTTCAGTATGGCGGTGGAAGCCGCACAGCTGACCCATGGACATCCTACTGGCTACTTAGCTACTGGTGCATTTGCCAGCATCATTCATCTGCTGGTATGTGGCGAGAAATTAGACGATGTTGTTAGGCGCATTCTGGACATTTATGAACTCTGGCCCGGGTTTGCAGAAACGCATCAGGCATTATCTCGTGCTGTTCATCTTGCGAATTCGGCAGTGCCACCACAAGAAGCCATTGCTGATCTGGGCGAAGGGTGGGTTGCCGAGGAGGCACTAGCGATTGCCGTGTACTGTGCATTAAAAGCCAATGATTTTGATCACGGTATTCGAATGGCGGTTAATCATGGAGGCGATTCGGATTCAACAGGCTCAATGGCAGGGCAGTTAATGGGTGCGTCGTTGGGCATCGACGCTATCAACCCTGTGTGGTTAGAACCGCTCGAACTGCGCAATGCGATTCAAACACTCGCCGATGATTTGGCAGAAGCGCCGTTTTGGTGTTTTGATGATGACACTGAGCTGCACAATTTGTTAATGCGATATCCGCCGTATTAGAAGCTTCTATCCATCCTTGGTTTTTAAAAGACAAAAGCGTGGTGCAGCCTGTGAGAGTTCATGTACTCCAAGAGCTGAAGCGGTTGAATATCTGGTCGACAGGAAGAGCCCTGTCTCAAAAATTAAAAGGTGTTCCTGTTTTTCAGCAGACCGGAAAGCTAGGCAAGTTAATAAACTACCCCAGCCTGAACGAGCGACTTGTTTCACCCGAGTTGTATTCCAGCATGTGCACGTTGGCTGGCACATCACTGACAGCTCAAGAAGGGCAGTTACTCATTTCCTTGCCTCATCACGTTGATTGGGCGCTTGAGGGGTTAAACTGGCATCGCGATATTTCCAAGTCTCAATTGAAGGGCATTCCCGGGATTCAGGTTTTTGTCCTTCTAGACAATGTGTCCGTTAAGGGAGGAGCGACTTTAGCGCTGGCCGGTTCGCACCGATTAGAGAACCAAGCCCAGGCACAGCAAGGTATCGCGGAGCTTATTAGTGGCGGCGCTGACCGCAGCGTTATAATGGGTGGTGTTGAGCTGTCGATCATAGAGATGTCAGGACGGGCGGGTGATGTCTATTTGATGGATATGCGGGTGTTACATACGCCTTCAATAAACTCGGTCAAAAGTGTTCGCATGATGGCGACTGCTCGTTACTTTGTGGAGTAGTGTGACCCTCTAGCTGGCGAGACATATCAGTAATAGGCTTTGATTCGATCCAGCCGGTCATACAGCCAAACGCGGCGACAACGCCTTGGCACGGTCTGCTAGCAACGCGCAGACGGTTTTCTTCATACCATCCGGTATGTGGCTGCGTTCAACGAGGGCGGTATGCAGGGGGAGGCCAGTAATAATCTGCTCGGCAAATTTAATGATCGGCTTTGCAGGGATGCCGACGCGGCGACCCAGCTCTATGAAGTCGGTGAGTGAGTAAAACCCAAGGCGTTCAAACTGTGGCGTGAAGAATTCACCCCCGTTGCCGTCATCCAGTAGATCCAACGCTAACGCAGAGAGGTTGCCTTCCGCCGGGAATGCGTGGGTGAACAGTACGTCGTAAATGGGGCTGAGTTGAATATCTGCGTCGGTGGAGCCTGCTTCGGTTGGGCGCATAAATGAGAAATTCATGGCGTGAGCGTCTGAGTTGCCAATGTAATAGCAAAACATCACGCGCCGAATGAACTCCAGCACGAGCGCTTTGCGCCCATTGGCGACGCTGGCAACTTCACGTGCGGCTTGTTCGTAGCTGATGTCGTACTTCTTATCGCTGTGTAGACCTGCGGCGCTCAATAATGATTCTTGGTGTTTCGGTCCGGTTGAAGAGCGATCATAGCGGCGTGTTATATAGGCCAGTTCGCTAGAGCCGTTAAAGCGTACCAGGCCACACAGTGCGGTGTCGAAGCCCATGCTGCGGGCCAGCGTCATGGCGGCATGTTCGTTCTCGGCGGCGTTAGGGAAGATCTCCGGGCTTGGTTTTAAGATGAACTGCCCGCCCTGCGCGGTGTAAGTAAGGCTGCCCTTGTCGATGGTCAGCGACAGCTTCTGTTGGACGCCGGAAATCGACATCCCTTTCACAAACTGTCTACCTTCGGTGAAGAACTGTTGGCGTGTGAACGGCAGTTCCGCACGGACGGCCAGTGTGCCAAACAGTTCATGGTAGGCACTGTCGTTGTATCCAGCATGCGTTTGTTTAGGCCGTAAGGGTTCAAGGCTGATCAGGCATGCGGCTGTGGGTGGTGTATTAGTGGTCATGTTGCACGTTACCCATGGGTGACACCGTGATGGCACCGGTTAAATCCAGGCCGTTGGCAAGCAACAGGCCGAAGCGGTCATTTTCATCTATCCGTTGCGTGGCTGATTGTTGAGCTCGCAGCCAACCCTCAGAAACAAGATTTTCAAAGCATGCGAACAGCGTGGGGGAGGTGAATGGTGAGCTTTGCAGGGGCAGCTCGTGAAAGATGGCTGGCCCGGCCTGCACGTATTCAGTGTCATACGTGAACCTGAATCCGTCTGGCGTTTCTTCCAAAAGGCCTGCTGTGCGCCCGCATAGGCTTACTGTCCCTTGGCGTAACGTCATTCGAGCCATATCTTGATGCCTAATGCGTCGCAGACTCGCAACAAAGAATCCAGCCGGACGCCACCGCCAGACATACCTGCACGCTCGATACGTGAAACCACCATCACGGAGACACCGGCTATATCGGCCAAGTCGGTTTGCGAGAGTTTGTCGCGCGCGCGCGCCGCCTTGACTCGATCAGGCAGTGTATCAAAAGGAGACAGTGGTTCCGTCGGGGTAGGGCGGAGCACGATCTTTGATACGGCTTCGACTTCTGCACGAAGTCGGTTAATGATTTGCTCGCGTTCTGACTGCGTGACGCTATCGAAATTGGTCATAACATTGCCAAAGTTACATAGTAATCAAAGGAAATGATATATCAGTGGTGAAAAACTCACAATAAAATAATATTTAGGCTTTTTATATAAGAAAATCTATCAAAAATAATGATTTCTAAGGGTGGTTCGCGGTTTCAATGCCGCAACTCACTCATCGCCTGTTTCAATATCAAAAATGCGGAGCGCAGGAACAGGCTTGCCATCAGCGCAGCAACCACGAGGTCTGGCCAAGCGCGACCAGTGTAGGCCACCAATATTGCGGCAAAGATGACGGCCACATTGCCTATGGCGTCATTGCGGCTGCACAGCCACACCGAGCGCACATTCGAGTCGCCAGAGCGATAGCGCAGCAATATGAAAACGCTCGCGACGTTCGCCAGCAAGGCGGCAAGGCCAACCCAGCCCATGATGTGCGCTTCGGGTACGCCCTGCGCAAAGACTTGCCAAACAGTGAAGCCAAGCACGCCTACGCCCATGAAGACGAGGCTGATGCCTTTAACCATGGCGGCCATGGCGCGGACGCGCAGCGGGTAGCCGAGCACCAGTAAGCTGAGGGTGTAGGTGGCGGTGTCGCTGAAGAAATCCAGGGAGTCGGCCAGCAGTGCTCGAGAACCGCTCAAGGCACCCGCCGCTATCTCTACAAGAAACATGACGCCGTTGATGGCGATGACCCACCACAGGGCGGTGCGATAGGCTTTTGAGTTGCCATCGAATGCCGCATCAGTTCCGCATGAATGTCCCATAGTTTTATCCCCTTGTTGAGTATTTATCGGCCGAATGCCGCTTGTCTGTTGTGATGATTTGCACTATAAAACCTCAAGTAACTTTAGCTTCAAGAGTTTTTTTCATGGCGACTTACAGCATCGGTCAATTGGCGAAACAGCTCGGGTGCACCAGTCAGGCGCTGCGTTATTACGAGGAGGAGGGGTTAATACCGCCGCCGGTGAGAACGGAGGGGAACCAGCGTCGATACGGCGAGCAGCATCTACAGAGGTTGTTGTTTATTCGCCATGGGCGTGAGTTGGGGTTTTCCTTGGAGGCGATCACCGAGTTGCTGCAACTGGCGGCGCACAGCGAGCAGCCGTGTGTTAAAGCAGACGAGATTGCGCGGGCGCAGTTGCAGCAGGTGCGGTCACGCATAGCGCGTTTGAAGGCGTTGGAGACCGAACTTGCCAGCATGGTTGAGCAATGCGGCTGCGACACGGTGGCGCATTGTAAGGTGATTGAGGTGTTGCAGGATCATCATCTTTGTCATCATGATCACGCGGTTAGTGATCCGGTGTAGGGCTAATTGAGGGCTTTAACTGAGGGAAGGAGGCTCTGTCAGAGAGCCTCCTAGCATCATGCTGTTTGCCAAAAGGCTATAAAGGCGTGACAGGTATACATATTTCGCACTCAAACTCCCCAGTCTCGCAATCAAAGGATGAACCCTTTGGGTAGTACTCAAAGCATGGGCGGGCATCAAGCTGTAAGCCACTGGTAGGTAGCCAATCCCTTAGCAGCGCTGCCCAGGCCTCGACTGTTTGTTCAGGTTTGCCTTTAAATCTCAGCACCGCATACTTTCCTCCGGGTATGGATGCCTTGAGCGCGCCACCAGTTGCTATAAAGTCAGGCGGTACTTCTGCGCAAGCGTCATATCTACACTGGTCAGGTGCCGTGATGCTGGGATCATCATAGCTTATTCCGTATCGAGCGTGGTCTGCGCCAAGA
The DNA here is from genome assembly GCA_049115955.1 of Natronospirillum sp. Classification (GTDB taxonomy): domain Bacteria; phylum Pseudomonadota; class Gammaproteobacteria; order Pseudomonadales; family Natronospirillaceae; genus Salinispirillum. The sequence goes on along the minus strand of JAGDZJ010000014.1, from coordinate 103,042 downwards.
TCTTGCATCTCAGCCCACGGTACGTAGGTTTCCTGCCAGAACTGCGCTATTGGTTCGCCATACGGGCCATGGTAGCGAAGATAGGCAACCGTCGCTGGTTGGCGGTCAATGAGTGATACTTTCATGATAATTTCCTTTCTCGGGTTATGGGACTTTCCATATTCCGCAAAGTGCACTTCAAATGCCTTACCGTGCTTGCTATTCGCCTGACTGGAATTGCTATTTGCATTGCGGAGAGAGTGTTGCTGTTCACGCCATGTCGTCGGGGAACACCCAAACCGCCTTTTGAAGGCCCTGGAAAACGCTTCGGCAGACCCAAAGCCCACTGACAAAGCAATGTTAAGAACTCTAGTTTGCGGCTGTGCCGCAAGCCTTAGAGCCGCTACCTCGACACGTCGGCGACGCAGATAATCGCCAAGTGTTTCGCCCATCCATGCGGAAAAAAGCCGATGAAAGTGAAAGGATGAGAAATTAGCGACTTCAGCAAGCGTATTAAGATCGAGCGCCTGATCAAGATGCGTGTCAATGTATTCGAGCACCCGGTGCATTCGGCTTTCGTATTCAGATCGACTATCGCGGGAAGTCATAAAGAACCTAACAATATTGCTGTTGTTAATGTGCGTCGCTTGGTGGCCTCGATCTTGATTCGATCATGCGTAGGCTTCAGGCAACCGCACTGGAATGGCCTAGGTTGAGAGCTCAGTACTGATCTCATTTTGCATGGTACACCTTAAAAGTATCAAGTACGGATAGGTGGCTATTGTTCTGCTTTTCCCCACTATGAACCGCTAACATAGTCGAAAGAGTGATGATTACAGTGCCGAATGCCTTTATCATCATGGAGCCGCTGAGGTTCGTCTGCCACCATGATGAACCATATGAGCGTTAAACCCCGTTGGTCAGTTTGAGACTCTTTTTTTTAATATGCAGATAGAAATTGATTTCATCATCCAGTTGTTCTCCTTTTCCGCCGGGGTTGGCATTCTGCTGGTTTATGCGTACTGGCATGGGGTTAGGCCTGATCGAAAAATCCGCTGGGCTATGGTATTGCTGGTCTGCGTGAGTGTGAATTACCTCTTGGGCCTCTATGCGTTTTTTCTGGAACAGGAGGTTACAACCAACCTACCGCTTTACAGTCATTTCGCCATTCAAGGACTGACACTGCTTGGGATGTTTCTGGCGTTGTATCGGCTGTTGCTTCTTATTGGCGCGACCATCCGTCGGATGGAACTGGTGGCGGCCGGTGCGAGCCTGGCGTTGATGGTAGGCTTGAATGCCGTGGCGCACGGGCTGCAAAGTTCCTTGTTGCAGTATCTATCCAGCTTCTTTTTTATGGCGGTGGGGTTGTTGTTGTTTTACCAGTTCTGGAAACTCACACCGGAAAAACCCTTGGTTGCGCAGATTCGTACTTTGGCACTGATCGGCCTGGGATTGTTGTTGCCCGCATTCATTTTACAGTCGCTGCTGCCTGATTCCTGGTTAAAATTTCACCCCGCTGATGCGCTGGCCTATCTGTACGTCATGGGTAGCGCCCTATGGATAGCATTGAATGGTCTGTTTAAGCACGGTTCGCAGCCTGTTACGTCTGCTCCCAATGCAGGCGTTGTGGACATGGATGTTGCGCAGCAGCAGTTTGATCTGACAGAAAGAGAGTACGAAGTTTTGCAGTTCCTGGTGCAGGCCAAACCCTACAAAACCATTGCTCATGAATTGTCTATTTCACTGCATACGGTGAAGTCCCACGCGTCCAATATCTATAGAAAGACGGGTGCCAAGAGTAAGTCGGATTTGAAGTACCGTTTTCGCCTGAATCGAACCTAAACCATCTCTGAAACACGTCTCTCCCCCCAAAATCACCCGTTTTATCCCCCGGTTGTCCCCCATAGTTCGCCCCTTGGCGGATCGTTTCGCGTTCAGCAGTGCCGTTCAATAGTGTGACCTGATTCAGCGGATCGGGATCACCTAAATAACATGAGGGCGCAACATGAAACGAACCATTTATCTGCTGTTTTTAATCACGTCGTCTCTGCTGACGGCGTGCAATACAACAGAACCGGAATCCAAACATAAACAGTCGAAGACTCAACAAGTGGAGTCGCTGCTGCAGAGCCGAATGGAAGAAATGAACATTTCGGGATTGGCGGTGGGTGTTGTTCACGACGGCCAGATCATATCCGCTCGCGGTTATGGCTACGCCGATGGTGAAGTGCGCGAGCAGGCGGTGACGTCTGATCTACGGTTCCAAATCGGTTCCACATCCAAATTGTTCACCGCGCTGGCGGTAATGCAGTTGGTGGAGTCGGGTCAGTTGTTGTTGGACGAAGACATCCGTACCTACTTGCCAACGTTTAACCCTCAGGTGCTGAGTTCGGAGCATCTGGAGGTGACAGTACGTGACCTACTGACACACCATTCGGGTATACCGAGTGCTTTTTTGAAATCCTTTGTGCTCTCGGAGCCGGATGCCGATTTATTTATGGAAACGTCAGAGTGGCTGTCGGAAACCTACCTGACTTGGCCTAATCAGACTGTGTTTTCCTATTGCAACATCTGCTACAGCCTGATGGGCGAATTAGTGGCCAAAGTCAGCCAGCAGAGTTATGAGTCTTACATTCAAGACCACATTTTTCAGCCGCTGCAATTGACCCACAGTGCGGTGTTTGGCTTGCCGGGTGTGGACCAAAATGTGTCGGGTGGTTTCACCGCCGGCGAGCCCGCAGCGCCGTTGATCATTAAAGATATCCCTGCGGGTGGGTATTTGATGTCGGCACGCGATATGGCCCGCTTCGCCCAAGCGTTGGTACGCACCAGCGTGGAAGAGCAATCCGGATGGATAGAGCCCCAGACGTTGCGCGACATGTTCCAGCCGCAGTACGAAGGTTTGCCGATGAACGCTGACTTTTCGATGGGCTTAGGTTTCTGGTTAAGCGAGCGTAATGGCCATGCTGTTGTTGGGCATGGCGGTACGGTTCCTCCGTTTTATTCCGAGTTAAAGGTGATTCCCGATAGCCAGACCGCCGTCTTTATCGCGTCGAACGACAACATGGGAAATAACGCGGTATTGGAGCAGTTGATTGCTGAGGTATTTGATGTCCTTCTGCCTGAAAGCGCAGAGCCTGTGGAGGGCCAAGCCGTTGCGCCGACGACTGCCACATCGATTGCTGATGGCGACTATAACTTGGGCGGTTTAGGGCTCATAAGCGTGATCACCGTCGAAGGTGAGCGATTTGTCGACTTGATAGGCATAGGTTCGATACCTGCTTCAGAGGTCAACGGTGCGCTGCATATACCCGATTTGGATCTGGAACTAAGACCCTACGATCATGCTGATATTCGCTTTCATGGCTACTTTGGTCAGTACTTGCTTGGGCCTGCAACAGAGGTAGAGCAAACAGTTGAGTCCGGTGTTTATGCACAATGGCTGGGTGACTATCAGTCGGATGACGTGCTGGAGAAAGGAAAACTCTATTACGATGACGCGTTACAGGCCTATATGCTAGAGGTAGAGGTTAGCGCCCTTGGCGAGCACATGGTGATGGTACTTAAGCCGCTAGGGCCGCAGTTGATGCAGGTTCAGGGGTATGGTCGCAACCTGGGTAACGTGATCCAGCTTTCAGTGATTGACGGTGAGCCTCGGATGTACTTCTCGGGCGTCGAGTTAACTGGAATTTAAAAAAAGTAGGGCGGATTAGCGGGTCGCTTATCCGCCCTATCGGGTTGCCTGACTAGCGTACCGCTAAGGTACGAAGGTCAGGCTATAGCGTGACGCGCCGGGCAACAGGGGCGACGGTTGCCCATCGACCCAGTCGCGGTGGCCACGGTCATAAAACGGTGACAGTGGGTGCGCGCTTTGGCCGGTGGCCATGTGAAAGATGCCGTTGTCTTCATGCCCGGGCGCGACGACCATGCGCTGTGAAGCACCGGTGTCAGGGCGCTGTACCAAGGGCATAAAGGTGTCGCCGTCCATCGGGTCGGCTGGCATGCGCAGAAAGCGCCCGAACACCGGTACGTTGTTGGCCAGCGGGTGAGCAATGGCAAGCGTGTTCATGCGCCCCCAGGTTTGCTCTGCCAGCGGCTGCGTGCCCGCTATCGTGACTTCTTCAAGAGTGGATTCCGCTACCGCGTACAGGAACGACGACCAACTCGTATGGCCTATTGGGAGCTGGTGTTCGGGCTCTTCGGTGATGAGCTGCCAAACCGGATACTCGACCATGCGGTTCACGTTTTCTGCGCTGAATACGTAACCCACTTGGCCTTCCAGATAGCGAAAGATTTCGCCGACGGTCTGATCAATGACTTTTTCACGGAAGCGTTTCACCAGCCAATAGCCAACATCGTCTTTGGCGGCATGGCCTGACCAATTGTCGACGAAGCTTTGCATTTCGGCCATTTCAGCGCTGGTCGGATCGTCCAATACGCTGCTCAATACCGCTTGCCAGCGCTCAAGGAACACCGCTTCGTTGTCCATTTGGACATCGAGGAAACTTTGCTCGGTATGAACAGGTTGGGCCAGCAGGCGATTACGTATCTGCTGTTGCCGTGCGCCTAAAGCAAACTCCGCTTGGCCCGTTTTCTCTAACAACTGATCCGAGACCATGCGGGCATTGCCGGTCCATATCCGTTCAATGGCTGGGTTAATGACGGCAGGGTAGTCGTTAGGGCTTAAATATCCGTCCCAGTAATAAGTGCCGTCCGACCAGTCCATCGGCAAACGCCCGTCGAAATCTTCATTCGAGCGTTTGGGCAGACGCCCCATGATGCTCCACGCCTGATTGCCGTCACGGTCTACCACGACAAAGTTCTGTCCCGGAACGCCCGCTTCAGCAGCGACCGGCAATGCCTCGAACACGGTGCTGGTGTGTTCAAGATCCATAAGCTTGAGGTTGGCACCTTCTACGTCGTGGGCGACCCAGCGCATGACAATGGGGTTGCCGGTGTGGTCTTCACCAATGATCGGGCCCCAACGCGTGGTGGGAATGTCGACGGTGACTGCTTCGTCGCCTTTGATGTCAATGATTTCGGTTTCTAACACCACCGACTCCCAACCATCTGGGGTCAGGTATTCGGTGTGACCGCTTCGTGTGTTTAACACAATGGTGTCGTGGTAGTCGGCGTTGCTGTTGGTAAAGGCCCAAGCGATGTGCTGGTTAGATCCAACCACCATGGCGGGTGTGCCGGGCAATGTGGCCCCGCTGATTTCCCGACCATGGCCCGGTACGTTCCACGTCGCACGGTACCAAATGTTGGGTACGCGCAGACCGAGGTGCATGTCGTTGGCGACCATGCCGGACGTGTAAGCCGTGCGTGATCCCGCCGTTGACCAACTGTTGGAGCCTATCTCAACGCCATCACGGTATTCGTAAGCGTTAACCTGTTGGGTAGACTCGTAATAGGCCAGTGGACGCTCAGGGATCGGCGTGGTGAATATGAACGGACGACCATGAATGGGTGCGTCCCATTCGCCACCTTCAGGCTGCAAAAAGGCGTACCAGTCGGACGGCAACAGGTCGCGCATGACCGCCCGGGAATTTTCTTGTTCATTCCAGTTCGGTTGCAGATCCAAATACATGGAATAAAGGGTAAGGAATGTATCGGCGGGCTGCCAAGGCTCGGGAGCCACGCCCAGCAAATGATACTCGAACGGCATGCTGCGCAGTGCGCTGATGCCCGCATTCACGCCTTCTGTGTAAGCCTCAAGTGTGGCGCGGTGGTTGTCTGGTAAGAACTCAGCCGCCGCTTCACCACGTTTACGAAACTGGTGCAGACGCAGACGCTTGTCGTAGTTGAGCGCGACATCGCCGAACAAACCGCTCATTTCACCGGCGGAATTGCGGCGCAACAGGTCCATTTGGAAGAAGCGTTCTTGGGCGTGCAGATAGCCCAAGGCAAACGCTGAATTGCCACGGTCGTTCGCGATGATGCGTGGAATACCTTGCTCATCACGCTCCACCAAAACCGGTGCGGTTAAGCTTGCGTGTTGTACTTCGCCGTCGAGCTGCGCCACGCTACCGGTCAACTGCCAGTACAGAAAACCGCCACCCGCGACGACTAAAACCAACACGACGACAAGCACTCGACGTATCCAAACTACAGCTTTTCTTACATTCATTGCATATCCTTGAGACGGTATGGTTCTTGTTCGATCTGGAGCATGAGGCAAACGCAGTACGAATAACACAAGCCCGATGGAAGAAAAAGGCTTAACGAGATTTGCTCAAACAAACTCTATCCATTGGCAATAATGGCTTTGTGTTAATCGGGATTAACGGTCGATGTCTGGGTGGTTAGCCACCCATAGTTCTAGTCCTGTACAGCAAAAATGGGTGAAAGTCCGCCATCATAAACCCCTGTTCAGTCCGTATCTCTGCTTGTTGAGGAGCGGCCCAGTTATTGCAAGCGACCCTAATCTAAAAGAACTAAAATAGAGTGGTATTGGCTGGTGCACCTGCAAACTCAAACTCCGACTAAAAAACAGCGCAACACATCAATCCCAATGCTCAGGCAACTGCGCATGGGCGTCATGGTCAAAGCCTTGTTGGCACCAGCCTTGTTGCTGCTATGTCTTGTCTTAGTAGGCTCAATTGCTATGACGAACCTGAGCAGCATCGGCGATCGCAGTTCCTTGATTACCCATAATTTGGTGCCTAACACCGGGCAGGCGACTGACATCATGCAGTCTGTTTTCTTGGAGCGCTTGGCGGTGGACAGTTTTCGCAATACGGGCTCTGAAGCCGACGTTGACGCCTTTCGAACTCAGCAAGCGGTGACTCAGCAGTTATTGAATCAGGCTTTGGCGTCGTTTCAGGATGACGAGCGGAGAGCTCGCCTGTCGGCACTGGCTACTCGGCACGCCGATTACGGTGACCGTTTCTACAACGAAGTGGTGGTGGCTTACCGTGAAATGGATCGACTGCGCAGTGCGCTGGTGGATGATCTAGGGCCGGAAGCACGACGCGATATTGATCGTATTGTTGAAACTTCGCTGGCCAGTGGGCAAACCACGGATTTACGGCTGTCGGTTGCGGCACAAGCTCAGGTGCTTAATGCAGGTACCCAAGTCAGCATTTTTGCCACCACCATGAGTGCTGCCGCGCAGCGCGAAGCAGGATTCTTGATCGGTGACGCACGCGATACCATTTTTGACTTTGATAGCATTGCCGACTTGGCGACGCAGCCGATGATTCAGTCGCTATCGAACACGTGGGATCAATACGAACAAGCCTTTGCGCAGTTGGTGCAGGTCAGTGGCAATTATCAGACCTTGATGAACGACTACATTCTGCCCGAAGGGCCTGAGCTGACGGGCGCCGCGCGCGACCTTCAATCCGACATCTTTGAAGATCTACAGGCATTGGGACAGGCGTCGGAGGATCAAGTGGCCAACGCCAATCGAATGACTTTGCTGCTGGTGAGTGTGGTGCTGCTAGTGGGTGGCGGATTGGCCTTTGTGATCACCCGTGGCGTAGTGAAACCGTTGATCGCTGCCAATGCTGTAATGCGCGATATGGTAGGCGGCTTGCGCCAACGCGATTGTGATCTGGGACGGCGTTTGCCCGTCACCACGCGGGACGAAGTGGGCATGCTAGCCAGTAACACCAACGAGTTTCTTGATACGTTGCAGACGGTCATCGAGCAAATACAGGTCGATTCGCGGCAACTGACGCAGGCGGCTGATGCGTTGTCGCAGGTGACCAGCAATGCCAGCCAAGGCGCTCAGCAGCAGAAGAATGAAACCGACGAAGTGGCAGCGGCAATGGAAGAAATGTCGGCCACCGTGCGAGAGATTGCACGCAATGCGGTACAAGCCCAGACAGAAGCCGAGCAAGCCGATGACGATGCGGCAGGTGGTAAACGCACCGTCGGCGACACCATTGCCTCTATCAATAATTTGGCTGGCCAGCTCAACAGCATGGCGACGGGCATATCGTCGTTGAAAGAACAAACGGCTTCGATCGGTAAGGTGCTGGAAGTGATTCAAGCAATATCCGAGCAAACCAATCTATTGGCGTTGAATGCGGCTATAGAAGCCGCGCGTGCTGGTGAAAGCGGCCGTGGTTTTGCCGTGGTCGCCGATGAAGTGCGCACACTGGCGCAGCGTACGCATCAGTCTACCGAAGAAATACAATCCTTTATGGGCAAGGTGCTGGACGGCACAGACAGCGTGGTTAAGCAGATGAACACCTGCCATGAAGCCAGCGAAGCTATGGTTGAAAAAGCCAGTGCTGCCACCGATGCCCTCGACACCATCATTGGCCGTGTCACCTCCATACGCGACATGAATACACAAATTGCCAGTGCGGCGGAACAGCAAAGTGCTACGGCGGTCGAAATATCACAAAGCGTGGCACGTATTCGCGGCGTGACGGATGATTCAGCACGAGCAGCAGAAGAGAGCGCCGATGCGAGCCGTCGACTGGCCAGTTTGGGCGAGCATTTGGACAGCATTGTTGTGCAGTTTCGCAGGGCGTAGGCGTTGGAATGATACTGGCGACGGCGGGGCTGGCATGCGACACTTAGCAAGGAAGCTCTGAAGTATTCCAGCGAGAATACTTCAGAGCTTCCTTATGCATTCACGTCGTCCGCAAGAGGCTTTTCATGGAACTGATCGTATTTGATCTTGACGGTACCCTGCTCAACGCACAACAGCGCATTTCGCCCTACACCACCGAAACATTGCGCCTGTTGGGCGAGCGCCACATCGCCTACACCGTAGCGACGGGCCGCACGTTGCACGCATCTAAAGCCTGTTTGGCCGGGCACAATTTTTTGTTGCCGCATGTGTATAAAAATGGGGTGGTGATTTGGGATCCTCGGTTGAGTGGCTACACCCACCAAAACTTGCTTACGCGGCAAGAAATTGATGCGGTACTGACGTCGTTCGCCAAACATCCGGTAACCCCTTTCGTGTTCACGGTGGAAGATGACGGCGTGCACGCGGTGTATCACCCGCCCGTAAGTTCGGCGTCGTGCAAGCACTTTTTGCATGAGTTGAGTGACAACCGAGGCCTGCCTCTATTGCCACTAACCGCACTGCCACAGGATGCCTGCATCACCAACATCAGTGCTTTGGGCGATGGCGAAGCGGTTAAAGCGATTGGCGAAGACCTTCAAGCCTATGACCATTTGGTGGCCTATTTCGGGCAGGGTTTGTACGACGCAGGTTCATACTGGATGGACATTCATCACAGCTCTGCCAGTAAGGGCGGGGCAGTGGAACTGCTGAAACAAGATTTGGGCTTTGAACGCATCATCTGTTTCGGCGACGGCGATAACGACGCCAGTTTATTTGCCCTGGCTGATGAGTCATACGCTCCGGAGAACGCCATCGATGAAATCAAAGCGATGGCGACAGAAGTGATAGGACATCATGATCAGGATGGCATTGCCCGTTTCCTGCGTCAGCGTTTTGAGCTGTAAGTTGGTGTGGCATGAGTACACTTAGGTGCTTTTATGGCGTTTATGGTGAAGTCTTTTAAGTGGCGAGAGTCCACTACAGCACGCACCCTGTTGGTGTTGTTTGTGGGCGTCTTGCTGGCTGTGGCACTGGTTGTTGTGGGTGGTGAGTGGGTCCGCCAAAACCAGACAGATCGTTTGGCAGAACGCGGCCAAATTGAACTGAACCGCCTAGCCGTGCAAGTGGAAAGCGGCATCACCAAGTACGAGCATATGCCTAAGTTGTTGGCCAGTATGGACGCTGTGCGCTTAGCGTTGCGCGATGGTGGCGACGAGCAAATCCAGAAATTAAACTTGGAGTTGGAACAGATCAACCTGATCACGGAGGCGTCCGACAGTTACATCATGGACGCCAGCGGGTTAACCATTGCGGCTTCGAATTGGAATCAGGACTCGCCGTTCGTTGGCGGCAATTTCGGCTTTCGCCCGTACTTTCAAAACGCCATGCAAGGTGAAGCAGCGCGTTACTATGCATTGGGTACAACGTCGCTGATAAGAGGCTATTACTTTTCTTATCCAGTCTATGACGAGGACGATATCATTGGCGTCGCGGTGGTCAAAGTAGACGTTGATGAGTACGAGATCGCGCTGCGCAATCAAGCTTACGAATTTGTATTGCTGGATCCGGACGGCGTGGTGTTCAGTACGTCACGGCCAGAATGGCTGTATCGCGCGTTAACGCCGCTCTCAGAAAGCGAGCAACAGCGTATTTTGGAAAGCCAGCGCTACATCGATAACGTGGTCCAAGAGCTGCCGATTGCCAATCAACGAACCTATCGCGGTATCGATCTGATTGATCTGACGCACGCTGAGCAGGGCGAGCAGTCCAGTAGTCGCAGGACCTACATGCTGCAAGAACAGTCCATTCAATTACTGGACTTCCGTATTGCGGTGTTGAGTCCGTTGACGGAAGTGACTGAGCGGGTGCAACTGTTTCGGTTGTTCACAATTGCTTTGGTCATTATTGTTCTGTTGATCGTGTTTACGTTGATTCAGCGCCGTAGAATGCTGCGTGAACGTACGGTTGCCATGCAGATGAGTCGGCATAATCAAGCGTACATCAGCGGTATCATCGACAACACGCAAGCCGGGTTGGTTACGCTGGATGCATCCATTCGTATTGAGTCATTTAACCCCACCGCCGAGCGCATGCTGGATTACGGGTTGAACGAGTTGACACACCAGCCATTTACACGCTTGTTGGATCGGGAAGACAGCCAACGTTTCGCCGCACTGGTGGGGCGGATGTTGGCAGATCATTTAACGCATGAACACCAAACCATCGAAGTCGGCTTGCTGCACCGCGATGGCCACAGCATTCCGGTGGAACTGACCATCAGCGATATGCGCTTGCCGACCGTACGTAAGTTCTTGCTTACCTTGCATGACATGACCGAGCGTAAGAAGTACGAAGCAGAACTGCAAAAGGCGCAGGGTGAGTTAGAGCGGCGGGTGAAAGAGCGTACGCAAGAGCTGTTGGTCAGTAACCAACGATTACGTGACGAGATCGGGCAACACCAAAACACCCAGAAAGAACTGATTCAGACCGCGAAATTGGCGGTACTTGGGCAAATGAGTGCGGGTATCAACCACGAGTTGAATCAGCCATTGACGGCGATTCGGGCGTTTGCCGATAACGCCGTTCGCTTCCTGGACAAAGACCAAACCAGTGAAGCGCGCAGCAACATGACGCGCATCAGTGAGTTGGGTCAGCGCATGGGCGATATCATTGCACGCTTCAAAGTGTTTTCTCGTAAGGGTGAAACCAAGGCCGGCGTGGTGAGTCTGAGTGCCGCCGTGCAGGGTGCATTAACCATTATGGGTTCGCGCCTCAAGCAGCAAGACATTCAGGTTCAGGTTGCCGTAGAGGCGGAAACTCTGGTGCAGGGTGATACCGTTTACTTGGAGCAAGTATTGGTGAACCTGTTGGCCAATGCCGTGGATGCCACAACGGACAATCACGCTGCATCTAAACAAGTAGAAATCTATACCGAGCCGTGCGATACGCCAAGCGATCAGTTGTTGGTAGTCGTGGGGGATCACGGGCCCGGCGTGCCAGCCGACATGGCAGAGCGTTTATTTGAACCGTTTTTTACCACCAAAGATGCGGGCGCAGGGTTAGGACTTGGGCTGTCTATCAGTCATCGCATTGTCGATGCTATTGGCGGCGATATCTGGGTGCGTACAGGCCGCTTGGGCGGTGCTGAATTTTGCGTTCGCCTACCACTGGTGGCTCAAAACAGGCAGGTTTTGCCACAGGAGAAACGGGCATGAGTGACGGATCCACAGTTGAAATTGTCTTGGTGGAAGATGAACCGGACGTCAGAGCGGCCATCGCACAAACGCTGAGTTTAGCCGACTTTCACGTGAAGGAATTTGGCAGTGTGCAGGCCATCGGCAGCATGCTGCATCTGGATTGGCCGGGTGTCATCGTTACCGACATCAATTTGCCCGGCAAAAGCGGTTTGGATTTGCTGGCAGATATTCAGCAAATTGACCGAGAAATCCCGGTTATCCTGATCACCGGACACGGTGACATCTCCATGGCGGTCAGCGCCATTCGCAACGGCGCCTACGACTTCATAGAGAAGCCGTTTTCCAACGACGTCATTGTCGACATCGTGAACCGTGCGGTAGAAAAGCGTCGCTTGACGTTGGAGAACCGTAATCTGCGCTTGGAGTTACAAGCCTACAACGCACCCGGCCCGCGTATTATTGGCAACACGCACAACATTCATCATTTACGCCAGATGTTGGCGCAAGTGGCTTCGACGGCGGCGGATATTCTGATTCAGGGTGAAACCGGCACGGGTAAAGAGCTGGTGGCCCGTTACATTCATGAGCACAGCCCTCGGCGCACCGGCCGATTCGTTGCCATCAATTGCGGCGCGGTACCGGAATCAATCATGGAGAGTGAAATCTTCGGCCATGAAAAAGGCGCCTTCACCGACGCCAAGGCGCAGCGCATTGGCAAGCTAGAACACGCCAACGGCGGCACCCTGTTTCTGGACGAAATTGAAAGCATGCCGATGGCCATGCAGGTGCGCTTATTGCGCGTACTGGAAGAGCGTAAGCTGGAACGGCTTGGCTCGAACGTGCTGGTGGACTTGGACCTACGCATTTTAGCCGCCACCAAGGTAGACCTGCGTGAATTGGCGAATGAGGGTATTTTTCGGGAAGACCTCTATTACCGCTTGAACGTCGTGCGGGTCGACATTCCGCCGCTGCGGGAGCGCAAAGACGACATCCCATTGCTGTGGCACCACTTCTGTTTGGTCGCCAGTGCGCAGTACAAGCGCGAAGTACAGCCGCTCAGTGGGGAACGCATGCACAGCCTGTTGACCTATGACTGGCCCGGCAACGTGCGTGAGCTGCGCAACTTGGCCGAACGTTACGTGCTGATGGGGGAGAGCGGATCGTTCGAGTTCGAGCGCATCATCACCAACGAAAGCAACCCCGGGTTTATGACCTTGCCCGAGCAGTTGGATCGCTTTGAAAAAACACTGGTGGAGCAAGCGCTGATGCGCCAGAAGGGCTCTATCAAGGACACCATGGCGGACTTGGGCCTGCCGCGTAAAACCCTGTACGACAAGATGCGTAAATACGGCTTGGAGAAGCAAGAGTATAAAGACGACTGAGCAAGCGGTGGCATTGTTTTACATTGATGACAGGTTGCCGTACGATTACGAAAAGTATGCCGTATTCTTCGGAGGATGAATGGACATTGAAACCACCAAGCTGACGATTCGTTTGCCCAAACAGGATGTGGACTTTGTGAAGCGTTATGCCCGTGAGCATGGCCTCAGTGTAACGGAAGTCATTGATCGTTATCTGCGGCGCATCCGTGCGCTGGAGCAGTATGCCCCATCCCCTGAGCTGGACTTCATTACGGGTATTATTCCGACTGATCTGGATGCCAGACAGGTATATCAAGAGATGTTGGTCGAGAAGCACAGCCAATGATTCTGGTTGATCTGAACGTAATACTGGATGTGTTGCAAAAAAGGGAGCCGCACTACCGTGCTTCCGCTGCTGTGCTCGATTTGATTCTGAAGCGTGATGTTACTGCAGCTTTGGCGGGTCATAGTGTGACGACCATACATTATCTGGTCGCTAAATATCAAAAGCGGGAAACCGCCGATCAGGTTATTGGTTGGTTATTACAGCATTTTAGTGTGGCGACAGTGAATTGGGATGTTTTGCAGCAGGCTACAACTTATGGCTGGGCAGATTTTGAAGATGCAGTTGTTGCTTCAGCGGCAGGAGCGGCATCATGCAAGGCCATCGTCACCCGTAATATCAAGGACTTCAGAGATTCAAAGGTGGCTGTGCTGACCCCGGATGAATATCTGATGACCCGCGAAGCACACTGAGTAACTTTTCTACTCAACGCTTTAATTCATACACGCAAAGATTCACCGCCGTCGCCAAATTCAACGACTCGATCAAGCCAGAACCCGCAATGGTGTAGGGCGTCGCTTGTAAGTCCGCCAAGGCGGCTCGCGGCACGCCACGCGCTTCATTACCAAACAGATAGCAGTCGTGCGTGCTGAACGTGGCACTGGTCAGCGCTTGGCCTTGCATGTCTAAGCAGGCAATGGACGAGAAGCGTTGGCTCAGTGCGTCCAACGGCACGTCCAATTCCATGGGCACATGAAAAATCGCTCCCATGCTGGAACGCACGACTTTCGGGTTGTAGGGGTCAACACTGTTCGGGCTGAGCAACAAGCGAAAACCGCCAAACCACGCCAACGTACGCAAAATGGTGCCTAAATTGCCGGGATCTTGCACTTCATGCAGGTAGACGGTTTTTTCGTCTTCTGTATGTTCGTGGGGAGTATCAGAAATAGGTACGACAGCCACAATACCTTGCGGCGTTTTGGTGTCGCTGATCTGCGCCATCTGTTTGTCGCTGACTACCTGAACCGGGAAGGGGCTCGCCCACTGCGCATAGGCTTCTGTGACGTATAAACGCGAGTTTAACAGTACGGGTTGATGCTGCGCGGCGTTTTGCAGCTCCAAGACCAGGTGTTCGCCTTCAACCAAAAAGTGCCCGAATTCAGCGCGGTATTTTTTCTGCTGTAGTTTTTTTACGTCATCCAGTTTCATGCGTTCAGCCCTGCGTCTGCCAGCATGGCTTTGGCAACCGCTTCGGCGACCTTGATGCCATCAACACCCGCCGACAGAATACCACCCGCATAGCCTGCTCCTTCGCCTGCGGGGTAGAGGCCGCGCGTGTTCAAGCTTTGCAGGCTTTCGTGGTCGCGTTTGATGCGAATGGGTGATGAGGTACGGGTTTCTATGCCCGTCAGAATGGCGTCGGGCCGGTCAAAGCCACGAATCTGTTTGCCGAACGCGGGTAGTGCTTCGCGGATGGCGGTGATGGCGTATTCGGGAAGGGACGGTGCGAGATCACCGAGTTTCACGCCCGGTTTGTAGGATGGCTCTACCTCGCCCAATGCGGTTGATGGTTGGCCAAGCAGAAAATCGCCGACGAGCTGTGCCGGTGCTGAATAGTCACGTCCGCCCAGTTCATAGGCGTGCGCTTCAAGCTGTTCTTGGAATTCCATACCGGCCAATGGGGCACCGGGGAAGTCGTGCTCCGGGTCAATGTTCACCACAATGCCTGCGTTGGCGTTGCGTTCGTTGCGTGAATACTGGCTCATGCCGTTGGTGACTACGCGGCCTACCTCTGAGGTGGCTGCCACCACCGTACCGCCGGGGCACATGCAGAAGCTGTAAACCGCACGGCCGTTTTTGGCGTGGTGAACGAGTTTGTAGTCAGCGGCACCGAGTTCAGGGTGCCCGGCGTATTTGCCCAAGCGCGCGTGGTCGATGAGCGATTGCGGGTGTTCAATGCGAAAGCCGATGGCAAAGGGCTTGGCTTCCACATACACGCCATTGCGATGTAGCATGCGAAAGGTATCGCGCGCGCTGTGGCCGACGGCCAACACCACGTAACGACTGTTGATGCGCTCACCGCTGGCGAGTGATACGCCAGTTACGCGTTGGTCTTCGATGTGCAGGTCGGTAATTTTGCTTTCAAAGCGAATCTCGCCACCCAACGCGATGATCTCTTCGCGCATTTGCGACACCACGCCGGTTAAACGGAATGTCCCGATGTGTGGCTTGCTGACGAACAGGATTTCTTCCGGCGCGCCTGCTTTTACAAATTCATGCATGACCTTGCGGCCATAAAACTTGGGGTCTTTGATCTGGCTGTACAGCTTGCCATCGGAAAACAACCCAGCGCCGCCTTCGCCAAATTGCACGTTGGATTCCGGCGACAATATCTTTTTCCGCCACAAAGCCCAGGTGTCTTTCGTGCGTTTGCGCACGTCTTTGCCACGCTCTAAAACAATGGGCCTGAAGCCCATCTGCGCCAAAATCAGCGCTGCGAATAAACCGCAGGGGCCAAAACCGATGACCACCGGGCGCTCTGTCAGTTCAGCAGGGGCCTGCGCGACAGGATAATAAGCGGTATCAGGTGCCGGGCTCACATGCCGGTCTTCCGCAAATTGCGCCAAGACAGCGCTTTCATCGCGTACCGTCAGGTCCAAAATGTACACAAAGGTGATTTCAGTGTTTTTCTTGCGCGCATCATAGCTGCGTTTGAAGACTGTGAAGTCCAGTAGGTCGGCGTCGGCAATGGCAAGGCGAGCAACGATGGCGGCGCGCAGCGCCTCGGCAGGGTGGTCGAGCGGCAACGCGAGTTCGGTAATGCGGATCATGGTACTTCCTGGTCGGTATTTAGCGACAAAGGTATATAAAACCCCCTTTTCTCAATCTGGCGTTGTTAAAAATGTCCTCAAATGCTCACTTACGTTAAGTAAGCTGCGCGTTCTCGGACATTTTTGCCTAGCCAGATCTTCGCCTCTGGGGTTTTGCATGCTCCCTCAAAAGGGAAACCAAAACGCATTGTACGTGGGGGCTTTGTAGGAGGCTAGCTTTCTTGAGATGTATGGCGGGTATGCCCTCAATGAGAAAGCACCCGCCAGTCTAGCCAGCAAAACAGGCTATTTCACCTTACAGGTCTTGATGCCAAACACCGTGTACAGCGGACAAAAGTTAAACAGCCCAGTGGCGAGCGGCACGATGCCTATCAAGCCCCAAAGGCCAATCACCTGTGTCACTGTCAAAATAAGCAACAGTGCACCAACAACGACGCGAAGGATTTTATCGATACCGCCAACATTGATTTTCATGGGTCACCTCTTTTATTCGTGATATTTAATATAGATAAATCTAAATTAAGTGTCGCGATTAAACAAGTAGACTTCATCGTGGTGGCAGAAAATTGGGTCAATGATTGATCGACGTCAGTGTTTTTGGGTTGTTCCAGAACATCACGGCGCATTGTTGGGTAACTCAATAACCCGATCTGCGCTGGCGATCGTTTCTTGCCTATGTGCCACAATCACCCGTGTAATTTTGAGTTCCTTGATGTGCTGGTTCACTAGACTTTCATTGGCAGTGTCTAAATGGCTGGTCGCTTCATCCAAGAACAATATCGTCGGCTGACGATACAGCGCTCGTGCCAGTAAAACCCGTTGCTTCTGACCACCGCTCAATGAAGTACCCATGTCTCCGACCAAGGTGTTGTACTGCATGGGCATGGCGAGAATATCATCGTGAATCGCTGCCATTTGAGCACAGGTGATGATGCGGTCATGGTCTGGCTGCGGGTCAAAACAGGCGATGTTGTCTGCTACTGAACCACTCAATAATTGGTCGTCTTGCATGACGGCCGCAATAGACTGGCGATAATGGCTTAGTTTACTGAGCGGTGTGCCATCGGCCAGCACCTGACCCTCTTCAAGTTGCAGTAAGCCCATCAAACATTTAAGCAACGTGGTTTTGCCACACCCGCTGGGGCCGACAATCGCTACGGATTCGCCTGGTGCAATGTGAAACGATAAGTTCTTGAACACCCATGCGTCCGCTTCACTGTAGCGATAAGCAAGGTTGTCTGCTTGCAGGGCACCGGTCAGCGGTATGACAGCTTGGCCGGGTATGCTCTGGTCGTCGACCTGTTCCGGCTCAGTAAAGGCGATGTCGGCCAAGCGGTCGAGGTGTAAGCCGATCATTTTGATATCAATCAGTTTGGCGATAAACCCGTCCATGCTGTCGACGAACTGCTGCTTGTAGCTCATGAACGCGAACAGCATACCGACGGAGATTAGGCTGCCCATCACCGCTTGCGCGGCAAGATACACAATGATGATGTTTTCCAAGCCAAACAGAATGCCGTTGATGGCCCCGTAGCCGATTTGCCATTTGGCGATGCGAATGTCGGTGTTCATGGCGGAGGCATATTTGTTCTGCCACAGGTTCTGCCGATCGTTCTCGCGCTGAAACAGCTTTACCGTTTGAATAGCACGTACCGACTCCATGAAGTTGGACTCATGCTTAGCGTGCGCCACGATGCTTTCTTCGCTGAGTTGACGCAACGGTCGATACAGTGCCAGCCTAGCCAAACCGTACAGAACCACAAACCCGATTACGACCATGCCCAGTTTCACCGAGTACACCATCATAACGACGAGAGTGATGATCGCCATGATGCCGTCCACCACTGCAGACACCAGCCCTGTGGTTAACAGCTCACGAATGGCCTGCAGTGAGCCAAAGCGCGACACCACATCGCCCATGTGCCGTTTTTGAAAATAGTCGATGGGTAAGCGAATCAAATGGCGAAACAGGTTAGCTGCCATTTGAATATTAAGGCGTGTCGAAAGATGCAAGATGCAAAACTCGCGCAGCGCTTCCGTACCCACCCGAATGGCCATCAGCAAGGCAAACCCGATGGCCAACACCAACAACAAGTGCGCATCGTTGCGCAGCAACACGTCGTCCACCACGGTTTGCATGTAAAACGGTGATAACACCGCAAAGACCTGCAACACCAACGCCAGCGCTAAGATCTGGAACAAGCTGCGTTTTAGCCCGCGAATGCGTGTCCAAAACTGACTCAGTCGCAAACGCCGCCGTTCTTTCGCCGGCTTGAACGCCTCCGTAGGCGTCAATTCCAACGCCACACCGGTAAAGTGCTGAGAAACTTCCTCCCAGCTCAACGACACCTCGCCTTGTGCGGGGTCATGAATCAATACGCCTTTGCGGCTGCTGGATTTCAACACCACGAAATGGTTCATGTCCCAGTGCAGCACACAGGGCGTTTGCAGTTGCGGTATTTCGTCCACTTCCAACTGCAGTGCCCGCCCAACTAATTGAAGCCGGGCTGCCATGTCCATCAACTGCTTCAGGTTGACCCCGTGCTGGCTGACCGAAAACCGCTTACGCAAATGCAGTAGATCGGTGTCGTAGCCGTAAAACCCCGCAATCATCGCTAAACACGCCAGCCCACATTCCGCCGCTTCACTTTGATGAACCACGGGTAAGCGCCGACTGCCGCTGAAATGTAGCAAGTGGGTGGGGGAGGCTATGCCGACATGCGATGACTGGCTGTGCTCCGTCATCTCAGTGCAATCCCAAGTACACTAACGTGAAAACGGCAATGCTGTTGTTCAGAACGTGCAGCGCAATAGGCGTCCAGATAGAGCCGGTTTTCTCGCGAGCAAGGCCTAAAATCACGGAGAAGATAAACAAATAAAGTAACAACAAGCCAGAATACTGCGCGGCATGAATGCTGGTGAAAATCAGCGACGTCAGAATAACCGTCCCCCATAAGCCCAGCTTAGTATGACGCCATGCGGTGAACAGGTAGCCTCGGAAAATCAATTCTTCGATCAGTGGAGCCAGTACAATCAATGCAAACGCAAGCCCCAAATGTTTACTGCCTGCCAAAGGCGTCATGATGTCGCCAAGATCAGACGGAGCCACGAGCTCCAATAGGGATTGCGCAACGAAATAGCCGCAATACACTAATACCCAGAACCCTAACATGCGCCATGGCACTGCCCGAAACGCCAGCGTCTCACGCCATGACTGATGGGCAAAGTGAGAGGCCCATAGCAATACCGGGATAATTAAGAACGCTTGCAACAGCGAAGTAGTGGCAATACCCGAAGGGCTTAGCATGGCGTCCAAGATGGTTGACTCAAAGAGCTCTTCATCCGCTATTAAGTCCGGCTGGGTGGAGCCTAAATAACCCCCATACACCATGCCGTAAACGGCTGCGGCCCCATAGAAAAGGAGGGCGAAGATAATCAGCCAACCGATTGACTTGCCAGCTGAGGGGTAGTTTTTAGGCATTCCTGAAGTCGAAGCCTGGTTTAATGTCATGTGAAATGACGAAGTTTCCTCAGTCATCCACAGAGTCCTCAGTTTGAAATCCAAATATACTCCCGACCAAAGGGCTGATCATTTTCTAACCTCTCTATTTATATGGCGGAACTTAAAAAGCTTTTGTGGATTAACATTTGGAATGCAGAATTCTTTATAAAGAAAAATAAGTTAATCTTTGCATTGATATTCGACCGTATTTAACCATAAAAAATTGCCCTACCCGCATTCGGACAAGGCTGCTTTTGAATTTTCATTAACTTTATAAGCTGGAATGATCATTTCATATATAAATATGAGCCAAAATTCCAGTTCCAACCATGAAAATTAAAGCTAATTTAATTAAATGTGACCAATGCACTCCATACTTATTACTCGTTGTCACGCTGCCCACCATTTTCACAGTTTATGCTTTTAATTAATAAGTATATTGATAGTACTGCGAAGAATAATGCTAGTCCATATCCTGGGTAGAAATCATAGGTCTGCGATCTAGCCAGAGTAAAGCCCGCAATACCGCCGAATGCCCCGCTTATGATGCCAATCAATCTGGTTTTCATCTAACACCTCGAGTGCCCCTCTTGTAAAAGAGGGGCTTTTAATATTAACCGCCTGATATCCAGGCACCTGCAGTAGTCGCTATAATGCCTACTGTTCGTACTTTGGCATTTTTGCTTGTGGTAAGTGCTGCACCTGCACCCGCAAGCGCTGTTCCTACTTCTCTGCGTGCTTCGTTAAAGGATTTAGATGGGTTTCTATGAGAGTTATTAACTTGAGAACTAACTCGTCTCCATGGTGCAGCACCACCATTCACTTGCTCAACTTGTTGTACATTCAAAGTTTGCATTTCATTCATCTCCATTGAGAATGTTTCGTTTTAGGTTAAACTCATCCATGACAGCTCACGAAAACCATTTTTCGTTTGCCTGCCACCGGTGGCAGCTCTACCCTTCGAAAGTTGGGGCTGCCATCGGGTCTCCATTTCGGCTTTTCCTATTTAGGCCAAGCCAAATTCTTTGTGATTCGTCTCATCACAATCGCCCTTTCAAACTGTACAAAGGTTCTAATAACCATTGCACCAATGTGCGCTGCCCTAACGTAATGTCGGCATCCAACAAAATGCCGGGGCGTAGGGGGGTCTGTTGCCCAAAAGCCATGACGCCTTGTTGATTTAAGGTGGCGGTTACGCGGTACATAGGTTCTTCTACTGCGATAGGGGCTTGCCGCCATTCGTTAGGTAACAGTACGTGGTGACTGACTTGGGTGATTTCACCTTGATATAGGCCAAACTTCTGGTATGGAAAAGCGGCATAGCGGATGTTCAATACTTGGCCAGGTGCGATAAAACCAATGGCTCGGGTGGGTACTAACAATTCGGCGACTAGGGTGCTGTCTTCGGGTAATAATGTTGCTAATGGAATGCCTTGTCCGGCATCTTGTCCTTCGGTGGCCTGTACCGTGGTGACGGTGCCGCTGCGCTCGGCGGTAATCACATAGGCTTTGCGGCCATAGAGTTCGGCAATTTGCTGTGCCAGTGTGCTAAGTTCTGCTTGCAACTGATGCTGCTGGGCGCTTTGGTCGTCGTTCAGTTGGGCGGCACGATTGACCAATAAATCACGCTGATGGATTTGGCTGGTTACACTGCGCTCTAAGCCTTGTAGTTCGGCCAATATGGCTAGACGGTCTGCCAGTAAGGCTTGCACATCGACCTCACTGGCCATGCGCATTTCATGTAAACGCTGCATGTTATTGAGCTGGTTATCAACAATAGCTAGGCGTTGTTGCAGTGTGTCTTTTTGCTGGCTTAGCCAGCGTAAGTCTTCCTCAATGGCCTCAGCTTCACGCACTAGGTCAGCATGGCGGCGCTGATAAACGGCAGGTATACGTTCGAATTCTACTTGTAGCAGCCGTTGTTTGTATTGGTATTCTTCGAGCAAGACTTGCTCAAGATGACGGCCATCGGCCAATATGTTGTCACCATTGATTACAAACAGTGGCTGTCCAGCGTCTACACTGTCTCCTTCGCGCACCAGCACTTGGCGAATGATGCCAGCCCGCGAAGGGTAAATTCGAATCACCCCGCTGGATGGCACCAAATGCCCTTGCACGGTTTCTTTGCGGGCGTAGGTGCCCCAGAACAAATAGGTCAGGATACTGGCAACAATGAGAACGACTATACCGGTCAACAACCGCAGCGATAATGGCTGGATAAGCAGCACTTCGCCCCACAGGCGGTCGCGCTGATGCTCCATAGCTTGTTGACGAAACAAGGCAGTGGTCACTGTACTTCTCCTTGGTCAATCCCGACCGAAGTGCGACGTGGTTAAGTTCCTTAACAGGCTATGCTGAATATTCCGTTGCCTGCCGCTAACAGGGCGAACTTTAAAATAAGATAGGAGAGTGAACAACTAACCCTAGGTTTAAAAGTTTGGTGCTTTTAATTGAAATGCGAAGCAATTCACATGTGCTTGAACCTCTAAGCTTCTATAGCAATTCTTGGCACCTATCCCTGCAACAACGTACAATGCTTACACATTTACTCGGTACCAAACACCTCATGGCTCGATCCAAAAGCAGTAACCGTTGGCTGGACGAACACGTCAACGATCCGTTCGTGAAGCAAGCGCAGAAGGACGGCTACCGTTCGCGTGCCAGCTATAAACTGCTGGAGATCAACGAGAAAGATAAGCTGATTCGCCCGAACATGCTGGTGATGGATTTGGGTTCGGCGCCCGGCGGTTGGTCGCAAGTTGCTGCTAAGTTAGTTGGTCATAAAGGACGGGTAGTGGCGTCGGACATTCTGCCGATGGATACCATCGCCGGGGTCGAGTTCATTCAAGGCGATTTCACCGAAGAGAGCGTGTTTGACGAGATCATGGGTGTGGTAAACGGTGCGCCTGTGGACGTGGTTATTTCTGATATGGCACCCAACATCAGTGGCGTTGATGCAGCAGATCAGGCGTCGTCGATGTACTTGGTGGAACTGGCGCTCGATATGGCACGCCAGGTGTTGAAGCCAAAAGGCAGCTATGTGGCCAAGGTGTTTCAGGGCGTGGGGTACGACGAATACCTGAAAGACGTGCGGTCATCGTTTGAAAAGGTGGTGATTCGCAAGCCGGACTCATCGCGGGCCCGTTCGCGCGAGGTGTACATTGTTGGGAAGGGGTTTCGTTAGTCACTAAATTGAAGAAATACTCATGTCACCTCCACGCTGTGAGAATCTTTGTCGGTTGCCTTTAGCATGGCGCGAATCCGGTCAATGTGGATTTGAGAGTCTTTAGCCCGTTGAGAGACTGATGAAGTATTGCCCTTGTTTTCCGTTTTACTCATGGTGACCAGCAGGTTCTGGCGCTCTTCAAACATTCTCAGCGCAACCCAAAGCGTCTCCTCAATTTTTACCGATTGCTGAGCAAGCAGTGCCGACGAGGTAAACGCATGCCCGGTATGACAGCGATACCGCAGCAGTTTTCCGTCTGCCACCTGCCATAACACCCCGCCGCAATCCGGGCAATTGAATGGCACCTGCTCACCAAGCGCCTTGACAGACGGCAAATCGCTCAAAACCCGCTGCGCAATCTTTGCCTCAATCACGATGTCTTCCGGCACCGGTTCGTTCTCCGGTAGCTCTCTGGTAACAAGATCAGACAGCAGCGCGCCCATTCCAGCGACCGGTAAACAATAGTCGGCGCCGACATTGGCAATGACCGATTGTGGCATGTCTGGATACGCTGCATTCTCAGGGTCTTGTGCAATGCAGACGCCGCCACAGCGTTTGATCGCCATCATGCCACTGGTGCCGTCGTCCAGGTAACCGGTCAGGATAATGCCGATTACCCGGTTGCCATAGGCTACTGCGGCGGAACGAAACAGAGGGTCAATGGCGGGCCGCGAACGGTTTTCTCTGGCACCTTTGGTGATGAGAATTTCTTGTTTCACAATCAGCATGTGCTGATCAGATGGTGCCAGGTAGATATGTCCGCTTTTGAATACTTCTTCATTATGAGCGTGTGCACAGATAAGGCTGCTGCTCTCATTCAAAACCTTAACAAGTGCCTCACCCGTAGTGTGCGCACCCATATGATTAACAATAAAAACGGGCGCCGGAAAATCCGGTGGAAACTGAGCGACAAGTTCCTTTAATGCGGCCATACCACCGGCAGATGCTCCAATAACAATGAGCATCGGGTCTCTGATCGCATTCATAACCACCTCCATTGATGGGACGAGTTCGGTACGCTAGCAGGCCGGATAAGGGTAAGGATTATCAGGACTGAGTTCTGTGCGCTCTCCAACGCTCATAAAGACAAAATGCTCCCTACTGACTTTCTAGCCTCCCGTCTGCACATTCAACGTCAGCTTGAATACATGCCCTAAATTCGCCAATACGCCGTTGTTGTCGTGGTAACGCCAGTCTGCGCTGACGGTGGCAACAGGGTTCCACTGATAGTCTGCACTCAGATCGGTGAGCCACGTTGGGGTGTCATTTGTCCAAAAGCTCAAGCCTGTGGCGCGCCATGTCCAGTCATTCCAAGTCTGTGACAAGCGCACCAGAGTGCGGTGTTCCACCATGGGTTCTAAGCCTGCGGCCTGTGCCATCCAGCCCAAATTGGCGGCGCGCAATCCTGCGGCGGGTTCAGGTTGGTCATCAAGGCGTTTGAGTTGCGCTTCCAGCGCTTGCCAGTCGCGGCGACTTAGAGCCGAGTTGTCCCAGTGATGTTCCAATAAAGCTTCAGTGCCTTGGGTGTGGGTCCAGGTAAGGCCGAGCAGCAGGTCGGTGCGGTCGCGTTGAGTGTGTTCCAATGGGTCAGAGGTGAGGTGGCCGTTTACTCGCGTTCCGGGCTGCCATTCAATGGCCTGTGCATCAGCCGTCCACGCCCCTGAGAACCTTACCGCTATTGCGTCGTGGGCAAGCCAGTACAGGCCCGCGCCTAAGCGCGGTGCGCCGTCGTACCCTGCCAGTAATTGCCAGTCGAACAGGCTGCTGAAGCCTTCGGTACGCAATACGCACAGGGCGTCTTCGGCCTCGTGCTCTGGCGCGCAAGCTGCCTGCCAGACTTGTAGGCCTGCGTACATTTCAACCGACACTAACGGGCGGGCTTCATAGTGCTGTTCTTGGGCGTTTGGCCCTAACCAATTAAGCGGTGCAGCGAAAAAACCATAGTCCCACTGCAAGGCTTTCCTGCCGACGGTCAGTTCCAGTGGCCCAGCTGAAGCGTCGTAAAAGGCTTCCGGTACGGTTAGGGCCCATTCCTCGTTGTCGTTGTCTGCTTCTGTGTTTTGCAGGCGCAAGCGCACCAATGCTCCGCTGTGGCTGATTTGCCCGCTGAGCACGCTTTGTGTGGTCACGTCGTCATGCGCGCCGAGTGGCAGTTCGCCAGAGCCTGCTTGAGTGGCATCAATTGATTGGTCTAATTCGATCCTCCAGTCGACCCCCGAACTCAGCGCGCTGAGGTTGAGCAACAGGGGGGCGGCGGCATAGAAAGCTAGGTTCTTCATGATTAGAACGCCTGATTGAAGTTGATGTAGAACTGCGCGTCTCCGCGATCCGAGGCGGCGAGGTCGAGACGCAACAGGTATTGTCCGTCGGGCGAAAGACGCATGCGCAATCCGCTGCCTGCCGTACCGAGCGTGCGACTTTGCTCTGTGCTGTCTAGCCAGCCGCCCTCTACAAAGGTGACGCCGTCGAGAATGCCGAACAGCGGGTAGCGCCATTCCAACTGCCCGGCGACTAAGGTTGTGCCTTTGAAACGCTCACTGGGATAGCCCCGCAAGCGGTCTGCGCCACCAACGGCTACTTCGAAGGCATTGCCGTCTGCTTGTTCGTGGGTAACGCGCATCGCCAATGAGCTGCGCGCCGTGACACCGAAAAAGTGGCGCAGATCATTACTTAAATGCCAGCCAGTAGAATCGAGCGAACGTGTGTCAAGCGCGGTGGGTTGGACCTTGAGTGCCGTTTCAAACCACTGGCCTTGGCGCGGGGCTAGCTGTGGGGTTCGGGTGTCGAAGCGCAGATACAGGGTGGGGTAGAGTCGGCGGTCGGTGCCGCTGTCTTCTCGGTACTCTTGTTCGGCCGTAAGTTGGGTAGCCACCTGCCACGCGCTCAATGCGGGACTTGCAAGGCTTGTCAGGTGGTGCGCCAACTCGGCCTCTAAACCCGCTCGGTAACGTTCAACTTTGTCATAGTCTGCGTCGCTTTGGGTGTAGTAGGGGCTGAAGAAATTGTCGAACTCGGCGCGCACACGGTAATCCCAATGCGGAGTAAATTGTTCAACTCTTTGCTCCATGCCAAATTGCATAAATGGCCCCCAAGCGGCCGCACCCTGAACACTGCGGTAGCGTTTTGGCCCCTCACTTTTAATCAATGGGTGGTCCACCGGGTAGTCAAACAGTACGCCGCCCAGAATCACGCCGTACGTTGGGTCGTAGCCAAAAATGGGCACCGCAAGCGTGTCGTACTGATGCGTGCCGGTTTGCGCTGCGACGTTCATTGAGGCCGCACTAAACAGTGCAGTCATCAAGGTACCGATCAGCAGCAAACGGGCCTTGCGATGAATGGGTTGCACGAACATTTATGAATTCCTTATTAAATATCGCATTCGAACTCAAATTGTGGGGCAGTCGTCAGTGTCGGCTATCGGTGGTGTATCTACGGGGTCGGCGTAAATCCGTCCATGGAGCCTAGGCCGCAGGCTCCGACCGCCATGGATGGTGGGAGTGCAGCTTTTGCAGGAGCAAAAAGGTGCCTTGCTGCGGACTCCCCCGCTGATACACCACCGATAGCCGGCGCTGGCACAGATTGGCTACAAGTTGTTCCGCAGCAAAAAGGCGGGGTTGAACCACGGTTCTGGAATGTCCCACGGTTCTACAGACAGGTAGTGCACTTCGGTACGTTGGGCAGTTTGAATGCGGTCGTGCAGTACCATGGTCAGCAGCCGTTCCGTGCCAGTCGATGGGTCTAAACCCATCGCAAAAGTGGCGTTCTTGGCGACGCGCCCGGAAGGCAGATAAAAGGTAGCGCTTATGGGCACAGCGGTGTCGGCGTCGACCACAAGTTCAACGCTGCCGTAACTCAACCCGCGCCGCGCGGCACTGAGTTTCAACAGTAGCGTGCCGTCTTCCTGTGTTTGTTGTTCGTCGATGCGGTAGTCCTCACTCCAACGCAGTGAGGAAATATCGCCCGTGGACGCGTCGCCCAGCAGTTTCTGCATCGGCGTAATGCGGATTTGGCGACGGCTGTTGGGCAGGAACAAATAGAACTGATCATCCAGCATCAATACTTTTTGCCCCGCTTCGGCGTCGGAACGAAACAGTGCCAAGGAGCGTCGGTTTTCGTCGGCGTACACTTCATACAGACTGCTGCGCGACAATTGGTCATGCTCGTACAGGTCAATCTGCGTCATGACGCGCATTTGTCCGTCGGTCACGCGTAAGCGATCAATGGTGGCCAGTAAGTCTTCGGCGTTAGCCGGACTGAGTAAACCGATGTTCAGCAATAGGGCCAGTGCGGTCAGGTACTTAAACATGATTCAGTGCCTCCGTGATGGGTTTTTGTACGCTGCGGAATGTCGCCACAGCGCTGGCGAAGATGGCTAATGCGGTGACCAATGCGGTGCTCAGTGCGGCGATCAACGGCGACCAATACACCTGTAAGGGGTAGCCTTCCGTCTGTCCCGGCGGGGGTGGCATATTGACGTCGAAAATAAACAGGCTGCCGGTCAGTACGCCAGAGAGCAGCAAGCCGACCGCGCTGCCCAACAGGCCAATCAGGGCGGCTTCGTTCAGAAAGATACTGAGGATTTCGCGCCGTTTGGTGCCCATGGCTGCCAAGGTGCCTATTTCTCGCGTGCGTTCCAGAACACTCATGGAGGCCGTATTGAATATGGCGAAACCGACCATGATCAACAGAATCAGTCCCATCACACCGAAGATTCGGTTGTAGAGATTGCGTACGCTCTTATAGAAAGTTGCACGTTCATGCCACGGGGTTGCTGTCAGTTCGGGCAAATCGAGTGACAGATGCTGGTGCATGGCAGGGGCGTTGTTGCTGTCGCGCAGAAATACGCCCATCTGCCCGACTTTATCGGTCAGCAGCAGGTCTTGCGCGGTATCGAGGTGTGACATGACCAAGCGACTGTCGACTTCGGGAATCCCCGTCTGAATGACGCCGCGCACAACCACATCAATGGCATTGAGCAAACCGTCGGCGGTGGTGCCCATCAACGTTAACCCGCTGCTCGGTTCCGCTCGTAGAGAATGCGCGAGCTGCTTGCCGAGCAGTATTTCGTAGTCGCCCATGGGGTCGGGCGACAGGCTGAGTTGTCTGCCCGCCGATAACTGCATGCTGGGGCCGCGCACTTGGAACACTTCTGGCTCGACGCCTTCACCCATGAAAATGGTGGACTTGTCGCCGTTGGTGATTAAGCCGTTAAAGCGGATGCTGGCAAGCGCATGACGAACGCGCGGGTCGGCTTGCAGTTGTGCTTTAAGGTCGGTATGGCCAACCAACCCGAATTCCAGCGGGTATTCCTCTTCTTCCACAAAGTAGTCTGGGTGCGACAGAATAACGTGCCCCTGATCGCGCATGCTGAATTCACGCAAGGAGTCGTAGGTGTACAAGGCAAATCCGCTGGTGCTCATCATGCCGAGCACGCCAATGGCGGTGAGCATCAAGGTCGCTAACGTACGGCGGCGATTCCGGCCCAAGTTCGCCCAAGCGAACATCAGCCATTTGATGGCGGGAAACTGAGAGGTCATTCGGCGGCTCATGGGTTAACTCCCTCGGTGATGTTTTTTTCCTGCATGCTTTTTTCCTGCATGTGTTTTTGCGGCGGTGCTTCGACTAACTGCCCGTGCTCAATGCGGCAGATGCGATCGCACCAAGGTGTCAGTCGGTCGTCGTGTGTCGCCACAACAACGGCAGCGCCATAGGCTTGCGCCAAATCTTTTAGGAGCAGTGTTACTGTCAGTGCGGTGTCTTGGTCGAGGCTGGCGGTGGGTTCGTCGGCCACGATCAACTGCGGCTGTTTGACCAGTGCGCGGGCAATGGCAATGCGCTGGCGCTGGCCGCCAGACAGCTTATCGGGGCGTTTGTGTGCTAATTCACGCAGGCCCACGGCGTCCAGTACAGCGTCTACGCGGTGCTGAATGTCTTGCGCCGGGGTATTGGTCAGTAACAAGGGGTAGGCCACGTTGTCCCACGCCGACATCACGGGAATCAGATTAAACGTCTGAAAGATGAATCCGATGGCGTCTCGGCGGATCTGCGTAAGCTGACTCCGCGACGCCTTGGAGATGTCGCGGTTTTGCCAGATCACCTGGCCCGAGTTGGGTTGGTCAATCAGGCCACAGATGTTCAGCAGCGTGCTTTTGCCGCTGCCGGACGGGCCAATGAGCGCGGTGAAGTCGCCGGGGTTTAAGGTCAGGGATACATCGTTCAGCACCTGTTGCTGTTCAATGCCGACGGCGTACGACTTGCTGATGTGAGTCAGTGCTAGCATGTTTATGCTCCTTATGGACGCAGGTTCTTTTGCGCGAGTGCTGTGTATTCGTCCTCGACGTTCAGCGCAAAGAGTGCATCCATAGCGCGTTCGGCGACCGCTGGCTCATCGACACGCTGGGCTGCTAAGGCGGTGTAGTAGTGGATGACCGTGCGCTCTTCTGCAGGTACGGCGTGTAAGTCGGGGTGTCGACTGATGTCTTGCAGCATGCTGTAGCCTTGCTCAAAACGGCCAAAGAAGTCGGGCACTTGAACGTAGGTGATCGCTGCGGTGAGCGGCACCATGATACTGGCGGGCACATTATCAAATGTCAGGCTGCTGTGGCTGGGCGTCAGCAGTGCTTGCGCTTGCGCCATGGTGTCCAGCCCGGTCTCGGTGTGATTCAGCTTGTTCCACGGCAGTAAGGCATCGCGACCTTGCAAGGTTTGGCTGCTGCCCAGTAAAACCATGGCCACGGGGTCTTGCGGTTGAGCGTTGTGTAAGGCGGTGAATTGTTCTACCGCCCGGCGCGTGGCGCGCGATTCGCCTTCTGCTGCGGCCATGTATTGGCGGTAGGCTTCGTAATACGCAGCATCGTAGTCGGCCGCATGGACGGTCAGCGCGCTCAATAGGCCGCATAAGAGTGTCAGATTCAGAACGTATTTCATGGTGTGCTCCTTAGGGGTTTTGAGTCTCTAAGGTAGCGAGTGCGGGAGGGGCAAGAATGGAAATGCGACGAGCGGTGTTATGAGCCGATGAATGACATAACTCGCGGATTAGATGGCGGGCGGTGGATTAGGCCGCTTCCCTATGCAGCAAACCACTGGCGGCAATGACACCTACGGTTACCAAGCCTAAGCCCAGTAATGTCGGCACGATGACGCTTTCATTGAGCCATATCAGCGCCAATACGGTAGCGCACACAGGCGTGAGCGAACCCAGTGCCGAGGTGATTTCGGCGCCCAGGCGGCTGATGGCAAACCCGTACAGAAAGCCCGCCCCCAAGCCCACGGCAATGCCTTGGACGACCAATTGCGTTAACCATTCCTGAGTTGATACCGTGCTTAAGGACAGTTCAGGTTGCGCCACGGCAACGAACAATACTAACAGCAGAGCGCTGGGGACGGTGACGACCGATGCAACTTCCAGGGGCTTCAAGCCGCTTTGTCGAACTGAAATGGTAAACAACGCCCACAGCAAACTACACACCAAGAACAGCGCTTGCCCGGTTAAGAGCTGGCTAGCTTCGCCTTGCCACGCCGTCCATAGAAGACACACTACACCGGCGGCTACGATGAGCAAGCCGATGCGACGCCACGACGACAGAGGTTGATGAAACAGACAAACGGCCAGACCAGTAACAAAGAGCGGCGCGGTGCCGGGGATCAAGGTGCTGCCGTGTGCCACGGGGGCCAGTCCCATGCCAATGGCACTGATGATAAAAAAGGGCAGTCCCGCGCCCATCGCTATCCCTACTAACCAAATCGGTGCTACGGCTTTAATAGCTGCCCAGCGCTTGATGAACAGCGGCAGCAGAATCAATCCCGGTACACCAAAACGAAACAGCGTCAGTTCCAAGGTTCCGAGGGGAGACAGGGCACCTTGGCGCAAAGACAAAAAATACCCGGACCATATCAACACGGTAGCCAATGCCGCCAAATAGCCGAGCAATCGCTGCGTGGGGTCGGCGAGTATCGGCGCGACGCGGGTGATCGCTCTGTGCGTTAAGGGTTGCGTGGCGGTGTGCGTTGACATCGGTCTGCTCGAATAAGGCAATGCGAGCAGTATCTACCCAATTCATGAGTGATTGGGGGCAATTTAGCGCTTGATGTTTGATATTGTTGGTGATTTAAGCTAGAATTACATCAATTTGAGCGATTTAGAGCTAATAGATATGGAAGACGTGAATCTGGATCGCATTGATCGCCGCCTATTAGATGCCTTGCAACAGGATGCGCGTTTAACCACCGCAGAGTTGGCGGATCAAGTCGGGTTGTCGGCGTCACCCTGCGCACGGCGCATTCGCCGTTTGGAGCAGACGGGTGTTATTGCACGCTATCGTGCTCAGTTGGATCGCAACAAGCTGGGCTTGGGGATCACGATTTTTGTGCACGTGCGGCTGAACCAGCACCAGGATGCGCTGGTGGAAACCTTCGAAGAAGCGGTGCGTGAAATGCCGGAAGTGATCAACTGCCACACGGTGTCAGGGTCGTTCGACTACCTGTTACAGGTGGTTTCGGCCGACCTGCCGGGGTACGAGCAATGGGTTCGGCGGTTGCAGAAGCTGCCAATGGTTAATACGGTGGACAGTAGCTTTGCCATACGCACCGTCAAGGAGCTGGGGTCGCTGCCGATTGAGGGGTAGTGGTAAATGGGAGCACTTATTTCTATGAACTCAGGGAATAATACCCGTGATGGTGATAGAGCATGGCACAGCATTTCGGAAGACTGATTCACAATGTACAATGGCAGCAAAATTTAATGCATCAACTCTAATTTTCTGGATGTAAAGGAAATATGTTTATAATCGATCAGTTAATACTTCTTGCGGCGGCTCTGATACTGTTCGGTATCCTGTCGAGCAAGCTTTCGGCCCGTCTGGGTTTGCCGATGCTGGTGTTGTTCCTGATTGTCGGCATGTTGGCCGGTGAAGAAGGGTTTGGCCGGATCAGCTTCGATAACCCGGAAGCAGCACATGCACTTGGAACCCTGGCACTGGCCTTGATTCTGTTTGATGGTGGCTTGCAAACGCCTATCGGCTCTATAAAACAGGTATGGAAACCTGCTTCGTTACTCGCTACTTTTGGCGTTCTGTTCACGGCAATCATCACGGGCGTTGCTGCCAGTTATGTTCTGCCTATCACCTTGCTTGAAGGGCTTTTAATCGGTGCCATCGTGGGTTCAACCGACGCCGCTGCGGTGTTTTCGTTGTTACGTAATGCCGGTATCCACTTGAACAGCCGTTTAAAATCAACCCTGGAAATTGAAAGTGCTTCCAACGACCCGATGGCGATCTTTCTCACGGTCGGGTTATTGGAAATACTGGTTCACGGTTTACAGCCCGGTGTTGGTCTGTTGCAGTTGTTTGTCTTGCAAATGGGCTTGGGAGCCATCATCGGCCTGGCTGTTGGTTACCTTATCATTAAAGTGATTAACCGCATTCATCTGCAAGCCAGTGGCTTATACCCGGTAATGGTCACCGCTGCTGGTTTATTGTCATTTGGCCTGGCAGCCAATATTGGCGGTAGCGGCTTCCTGGCTATTTTTATCTGTGGTGTCATGATTGGCAACAAGCACTTTGTTTTCCAGCGCACGACCTTTTTATTCCATGATGGTCTGGCCTGGTTAAGTCAGATCACCATGTTCGTTATGCTGGGCTTGTTGATCAAACCCAGCTCGCTGATAGACGTCTGGTGGCAGGGGCTGTTGATTGCAGCGGTGCTGGTATTCATCGCCCGGCCACTTGCCGTTATTCCCATGTTAAAGATTTTTGGGTTTAACCGCAGAGAAATAACCCTGGTATCCTGGGTGGGCCTACGTGGCTCGGTGCCCATTATCCTTGCTATATTTCCGCTGATGTTTGGTTTGCCGGGGGCGGAGCTTATTTTCAATGTGGTGTTCTTCGTGGTGTTGATCTCTGCCACCTTGCAGGGTTCGACGCTGGCCTGGGTTGCCCGTAAACTGAACCTCATCGAAAATGTACCGGCGCAGCCAGCAGCCACTTTGGAGATTACGTCTCTGGGAGAGGTTGACGCCGAAATCGTTGAATACACCTTGTCTTCACAGTCCAGAGCGGCTGGCCGTCGTCTTTCCAGAATGGCCTTGCCGGAAGGCGTTGTGGTGGCAATGATCACGTGCAATGAGCAGGTCATCCCGCCCAGAGGCTCAACCATACTGCAACCAAACGATCATCTTTTTGTGGTGTTGAAACACGACTATAAAGCCTATGTTGAACAGGTGTTTGCTGAAAAGGGCTTTGTGTCGGGCAGGCCGTTACAAGAGCTGAGAATGAAAGGGGCAAGCCTGCTCAGTGATATTGACTGGTGTTATGAAACCCGGCTGGCCTCTTACCATCCAGAAGACATTACGCTGGAACAGTTCTGTAAAAAACACCTTCAGGAATCGTTGGCTGAAAAAGCAGAGTTTACGTTAGATGGTACCCTGTTTCGGGTAGAAGAGCTGGCGGGCACACGGATTTTAACAGTCTCCATTCAGTTTATGGATCCGGATATTGAACACTCTGCTGAATTACTGGCGCGGTAATGACTTTCAGTCGTCGTGTTGGCCAGTGCAGTGCGGCGGTGTGGGTGATCATCTTCTGCGCCAGCTCCGGCTGGCTTTCCCGAATGACATCAGCGGCAAAGTTTGCCATGAACTGTGCCTTGAGTTCAGCGCGGGCCTGATTGGGGCCGGGTTCCTCATAGGGTGCCGACGACAGCACCAGAAAGCCGTCATCGGGAATCCGCCCCTTTTCCATGTTGTTGCGAATGATACGGGCGGCCTGTTGAATGGGGTGTGACAGGTCGGGGCTGTAAGGGCCAATGATCAACGCCACATTGGGTACGTGCAGAAAATCAAACCCCCGACCGATGCAAATCATCCACTCACGATGTTCAATATCCAGTTCACGCTGGCTGTGGCGGATTTCCGCCACATGGCGTGCGTTGCCTTTCAGTAGGGGTAAAAAATCGCGTTGCACCGTGGGTGGCATATCTGGAAACAGGCTGGCCAGGCGTGTCGGCAATTGTTCAATTTCGGTTGCCGACAGTGTAGCCATATCAACCAGTTCGTTCTGTGCACCGTGCAAAATCAAGGCATCGTCATCCGTTTCAAAGCCACAGACTATTGGATAAACCGTTTGATGACCGGCCCCGAAAATGGTTTGTACCTGATGTTGAATGCTTTGCGCATGGGCCATGGCTGCCGCGCGGTTGCAGTTGAACCCGGCGCAACCCCGCGCCTCATCACCCCGTGAATAATGGTAGGTAATAATGATGAGCACCCGCCGCCCCTGCTGCACAGTTTCTGCTACGGAGTCGGCCAGCAAGTCACCCATGTAAGGCCAGCCGAGATCAAAAATACCGCCAAGGTTGCGAAACGGTGTAATGATGCCGAGTGGCGTTTGGGTTGCGTAGGGCAGGTGAATGCGCCCGTCCATGCACTTTAAGGCAATGATCTGCGTGTTGTGTTCGGCCATATAGCGTTGTCGCGCCAGATGGTTCTCTGGGTCGCAAAAGAGTTCGGAATGCTGTCGGCTGAGTTGCCAAAGCCAGTCCAGTCGATCTTCTATTGGGCGTTTATGAATGGCCATGGCAGGATCGTCCTGTTGCTCTTATTAGGGACACTGAACATAACAACACAGCCGTGCGTTGGGATCAATCAGACAATGGTCTCAATGATTAAGCAAGCGATGGGTGTGGCGGTTCAATCGGAAAAAGAGAGTGTTGGGAAGGGGTTTATGTTGCGGGGATAATGGTCGGTAGTTCGTGTAAGATCGCTGAGCAACACCCGTAAACTCGTTTCCAGCCAGGAAGGGTGCTACTCAGCGAAACTGTTTAAATCAATTACTTGATGCCTTTCTCACTCCAGAACTTCTCAGCGCCATCGTGCAGGTCAGTTACGATACCCACAACGCCATTTTCAACGGTCATAGCAGCGGCAGCGGCCGATACGGTGCGCATAAACGCTAAGCCTTCATCGGAATACACTTTCTGCATCGCTTCGTAAATCAGGTCTTCAGATACATGACGACCAGCTACCCACAGTGCAGAGTCCTGAATGGTGACTACGTCGTAGTCAACGCCAGTATAGGTGCCTGCAGGAATGGTCACTTGCGCGTAGTATGGGTGGACTTCAAACAGGTCGCCTGTTTGTGCAGCTTCATACACTTGCAGCAAGCGCACGCGGTTGCTCGTAGCAGCTTGAATGACAGACGCATTTGGATAGCCAGCGAATACCCACAGGGCATCAATCTGACGGTCACCAATGGCCGATGCACCCTGTGCATAACCGATGTACTGCGGGCTGATTTTGTCCCACATATCCAAACTTTCGAAGAAACGCTGAGCCGATGCGGCAGCGCCAGAACCCGCAGGCCCTACAGCAACCCGCTTACCTTCCAACTGGCTAACCTGAGTAATACCAGAATTTTCCAGTACGATCAGGTGCGCCGGTGCACCAAACATATAGGCTACCGCGTGGGTATTGCGATACTGGCGCGTGTCGTTGGTCAGTTGACCATTGATGCCCAAGAACAGGTCACCCGAATACACGATGCCGAAGTCGGCGTCACGTGAGTTGACCCGACGCAGGTTTTCTACCGAGCCAGCGGATGCCATGTTGGAGACTTCTACGCCTGCAATGTTGCGTGACATGTGCAGTGAAATGCCGTTTGAGAAGTACTGGAAAGTACCGCCGTCCGGGCCGCCTGAAAAAGCCAGACGCTGGGTGGATTGAGCGACGGCCACACTGGCACCCAAAGCACCGATGGTCAGAGTAGCGGCCGCGAGCAGGGCAGTGGTTTTTTTGCTGCTACCGAAGTAAGCGGCGATTTTAGTTTTCAAGGTCATGGTTGTTGCCTCTGTGTTGTTATTGTTGGTGTTGCGGTTTCAGTTGTGTTTTGGGTGGCAAACCACCCGGTTTGTAAAAAGCATGTCTCAGTCTAGTATCGTGTAGTCGCTCTTTTAGGCGCTTTTTACCGATGTGTTCGGGCCTACGGCGTCAGGTGCAGTGCCGTTGCGTTGCAGCCACCAGATAAAGGCGACTAACAGGACGCCGGCGGCATCCGTCAGCAGAGATGGCCAATACAGCAGCACGGTGGCGGCACCGAGCAAGGTCCAAGTCACTGCATTTGTGCGATAGCGCAGGTAACCCATCGCGAAAGCGCCGAACGCAATGGTGCCAAGGGTTGCCGAGAAGAAGGCCTGAATGATTTCCATAGTGGTACCGTCCAGCAGAATAGCGGGAACGTAGGCGAACAGTATGGGCATGACGTACAACATCTTGGCGAAGCGGAAGGACGTCCAGCCTGTTTTCCAGGGGTCACTGCCCGCTATGGCGGCGCCAGCGTAGGCGGCCACACACACCGGAGGTGTGATGTTGGAGTCTTGCGACAACCAGTAAACGATCATATGAGCAGCAATGACGGCCACACCCAGCTCACCGAGGGCAGGCACTGCCAATACCGCAACGATCAGATAAGACGCGGTAACCGGTACGCCCATACCCAAGACCAATGAGGCGAGAGCAATCAAAAGCAGAGCCAGAATCAGGCTGCCACCGGCCATGGAAATAATCAGGTCAGAGAATTTCAGGCCCATGCCGGTCAGAGAAATAGTGCCCACGATGACGCCGATAACGCCAATGGTTGCGCCCACCACTAAGGTATTGCGTGCGCCAATTTGAATGGCTTCCCATATTTCTTTCGGCCCCATGCGGGTTTCCCGATGGACCCAACTGACCGCTATACAGGACAACGTGGCCCAGAACGCGGCATTACCCGCTGAGCGCCCACTGAGCAGAAGCCAAGTGATGATGACGAGCGGTAAGGCGAAGTACCAACCGGTTTTCAGTACGTCTTTCCAGTTTGGAATTTCATCAGCGGGTAAACCGGTTAAACCTGTTTTCTTCGCTTCAAAGTGCACCATGAAGTAAATGGACAGGAAGTACAGAAACGCCGGGCCTACGGAGTAGAGCATGATTTTTGAGTAGGGAATGCCTGTCAGCTCGGCCATCAGGAAACCGCCGGCGCCCATAATAGGAGGCAGGAACGTCCCGCCAATGGAAGCGGCTGGTTCAATAGCACCCGCGACGTGTGGCTTGAAACCGGCACGTTTCATCATCGGTATGGTAAACGCACCGGATGAAACGGTGTTCGCAATGGCGCTACCCGATACTGAACCGAACAACGCAGATGACATTACCGCTACTTTAGCGGGGCCGCCTACAGATCGACCCGCTAAGGCCAGAGGCAGTTCAATAAAGAACTTGCCCGCGCCGGACTTCTGCAAGAACGCGCCAAAGAAGATGAACAAAATAACGTAGGTCGCCAGAACACTGGCCATGACGCCGAAGACGCCGTTGGTGGTAATGAACAGGGCTGTTGCTAAACGCTCAAAGCGGAAGCCACGGTGAGCAAAGATTTCCGGAAGATAAGGACCAAATAAAGCAAAGCAGATCATGCCGACGCCGATCAAGGTGATCGACCAACCCAGCACGCGGCGGCATACTTCCATCGCCAATAACAAGCCAACAATGCTGACCAGTTTATCAACCTCATTTTCGGCACCGGCGCGATAGTTCAGCGCTTCAAATTGGCTGATCCAGTAGATAACCGTAATAGCGGTACCAATCGCCAGCACGACATCGCTGGGTGTCGGGCTGTTTGGAAACCGTTTCGCCACCACTTGGTCGGCGGGAATTAAAATCGCCGCAAAGGGCAGTACGATCAGGAGTAGCCAAGTGAGTGCGCCAAAGTCGTTTTGCAGTGCGAAGGCCAAGCCGTCGTAGCCCATTGTATCGGTAAACATCTGGATCTGTTGATACAGTGCCGTTGGTGACTCAAACACAAAATAGCTGCTGATCAGGATTGATATGACGAAGCTGGCAATGATAGCGAGCACCACATTGGCTAACCGACCACCGCCGGGATAAAGCAGGTACACCAGCACGAAGGTGATGAGGACATAAACACCCAAGTGATATTCTGTGCTCAGGACGTTAACCCCTGCACCGTAAAAATAGATCAGCACCATGGCGGCGGCTAATGCAGCAACGATCCAAGCCCAAGGGCCTCGTAAGGTACGTTCGCGTTTGGCGTCTTTTTCCAACAGCTCATTGAGTCGCTGCTGAGTATCTTCCGTTAATTCTTCTGGGGTCAGCTCTTTTGAGGCCATAGGGTTTATCTACCGCTGGTAACGTACAGAGCGTGTCTTGTACTGAGTGATTCGTAGCGTTCTGTGAACGCATTTTTTATGGTTATGGAGATACCTATAGCAAGCCATGTGCCACAGCATGGATGGCATTAAAATAAACAATAAAAACAATAGCTTAGAGAGTATTCGAAAGATGTGGATGGTACTCAATCAGGTTTCTTGGGTGACCGTCCACACAGCCAGCTTAAAAAATGGGTGGTATTCCACCCAGTCTGTTTGGCATGGTCTGGGCGTGCCCTTAGCGCGTGTGAATGGGCGAGGTTCGTGGCAGAATGGCGACGATTTAAAAACGAAAGAGTGCATCACTTATGACGGCTGAACACGCCTGTCGCCTGTGTCATCACACACCTCTGCAGCCTTATGCGGCCGACCGTCGACGTGCTTATTGGTACTGTTTTGCTTGCCACCTAGTGCAAGTAGCGGCGGTTGATTTTCTGAGTGCAGAAGAAGAAAAAGCGCAATACGACACGCATGTGAACGATGTTAACGATCCGCGCTATCGGGCGTTTTTGTCGCGCACCGCGACCCCTTTGTTGGAGCGCCTCAAGAAGCCAGGCAAAGGGTTGGATTTTGGCTGTGGGCCTGGTCCGTTGTTAGCGAAGATGATGACCGAAGCGGGGCACTCCGTCGCCGTGTATGATGCGTTTTATCACCCCGATCAGCAGGTACTGAACCGCACCTACGACTTTATTACGGCCACCGAAGTGGCTGAACATCTACACGCGGTGGATCACTGGCTGGACAGACTTTGGGATCTGTTAATGCCCGGTGGCTGGTTGGCGGTGCAAACGAGGCAGTACGTACCGGCTGACGAATTTCCGAATTGGTACTACAAGAACGACCTGACGCATGTCAGTTTCTTCAGTCCGGCCACCTTTGCGTGGTTAGCGGACCGCTGGTCAGCGCACTTAGAAGTGATCAGCGACGAGGTCGTTTTATTGCAGAAGCCCCTCAGCTAGTCTACTTTGACGAGGTGATAGTAAAGGAGTGCACTGGTGTGCCAATAGACAATGAATGGGCAATCGAAGCGAAAGGCTTAACCAAAAGTTTTGGTGCGACCCTAGCCGTCAGAGGTGTTGACCTCAAAGTCCGCAAAGGCTCGGTGTACGGCATCTTGGGGCCGAACGGCGCCGGAAAAACCACCACCGTACGGATGCTGGCGACCTTGCTCCCGCCAGACCAAGGTTCTGCCTCGTTGATGGGTTATGACTTGGTAACACAGGGTGAACAAGTCAGATCCTCGATCAGCCTCACCGGTCAGTTCGCATCAGTGGATGAAGACCTGACCGGGCGTGAGAATCTGCGGCTGCTTGGTCTGTTGCTGGGCTTCAGCAATCGAGAATCCAAAGCACGTGCCATTGAGTTGCTGACCGCCTTCGACTTGTTGGAAGCCGCGGACAAGCAAGCCAAAACCTACTCTGGAGGTATGCGCCGGAAGCTCGACATCGCGTCGTCTATCATCGTTACCCCTGAGCTCTTATTTCTGGATGAACCCACCACGGGCTTAGACCCTCGATCCCGCAACCAAGTGTGGGACATTGTGCGCACGCTGGTGGCGGGTGGTACGACGGTGCTGTTAACCACACAGTATCTAGACGAAGCGGATCAATTGGCGGATCGCATTGCGGTGATCGATCACGGACGGGTGATCGCGGAAGGTACACCTGCAGAGCTCAAGGCCTCGGTCGGGGCGGGTGTGTTACTGGTGCGCTTAAAAGACCCGGATGATCGGCCAAAAGCAGTACAACTGTTAACGCAACTGCTTGAAGTGCCGGTGAAGCTGGAGGCCGATGTAACCGCACTGTCGGTGCAATTTAACGATACGGCACGCGCCACCCATGCCTTGGCGGAACTGCCGCGAGCCGGTATCGCCTTGACCGACTTCTCCTTGGGCCAGCCGAGTTTGGATGAAGTGTTTCTGGCGTTAACGGGGCATCCGGCGGACGATCAGTCTGCGGAAACAGCGGCTATGGAGCGTGCATCATGACAGGCCGCATAAAAGACGAAGGATCAAGCCAATCATCCGCTGACGTGAGCGCACTCATGCAGTCAGCTTTGGTGCGTCGTGAACGCCCACCACGGCCCAGCGCCCTGATGAATGCTTTGGCCTTTGGCTGGCGCGCGTTGCTTAAGATCAAGCATGTACCCGAACAACTGTTCGACGTGCTCGTCACGCCCATCATGTTCACCGTGATGTTCACCTATTTGTTTGGTGGTGCGTTGGCGGGCTCGACCGCCGATTATCTGCAATACTTGCTTCCCGGTATTCTGGCGCAAACGGTCATTTTCACCTCTCTCTATACCGGTGTAACGCTGAATACGGACATATCAAAAGGCATCTACGACCGTTTTAAATCCATGCCAATTTGGCGGCCGTCACCTTTGGTCGGCGCCATGCTAGGTGATGTACTGCGCTATACCGGAGCGTCAATCATCGTGGTGCTTATTGGCTTACTGCTGGGCTATCGGCCGGATGCCGGTGTGCAAGGCGTGGTGAGCGCCATAGTACTGTTGAATCTCTTTGCTTTCGGCCTTGGGTGGATATTCACCACCTTGGGTTTGTTGCTGCGCACGCCTGGCGCGGTGATGACGTTCAGCTGGATATTCCTGATGCCTCTGACCTTTGCGTCCAATATCTTTGTCGATCCAATCACCATGCCGACGTTCCTGCAAACCATCGTTGAAGCGAACCCCGTCAGCCACTTGGTGACGGGCCTGCGCGGGCTGATGGACAGCACTGCAACGCTGGCACAGTTAGTTCGTGCCTTGATCGCACCGTTGATTGTGATGTGTTTGTTTGGGCCTGTGGCCATGATGCTTTACCGTCGTCAGCGCTGACCCCTTAAAGGTGAGCCCGTTCGGGCTCACCTTCTTTAAGTCCGATACTTCTTACCGCCTTTGCATTGTCAGCCACGCTTAAATAAGTAATGATGCGAGCGAGTCACCCAATTTAACACCGATAAAAAGACGGAAAACGTTTAATCAGTCTGCTTTTCTAAAGCTGTAAAAGGGGATGCTGTGTTTCCACTCGTTACCTGGTTCAGAGGGTTGTTGTTGGTCGCCTTGTCGACTCTGTCATTACAGGCGTTGGCTTTTGACCAATACGGCCGTTGGCTTGATCTGCCTCCGTCGGTAGCCAATGACGTAGGAAGCTACTTTTCTGCGGTAGCGGAGCAGCCGACAGGCAACGGCGTTAGACTGACCGGCGGTACTTTTTGGTATGGCAAGCATCTTTCGTTAGCCCAGCCAGAAGAACTAGTGATCGATTTCCGCAATACGTTTGTTTTAGCCTCTTACACGCATTACATCTTTGACCACGAAGGAGAGTTGATTGAGCGTTTGCAGGGTGGCGTAGCAGACCCCGCACGTGGTGAGTTCTTTTTGCGTCACGGTCAGTCGTTGACTCTAGAGGCGGGTGAATATCGTATTCTCACACGCTTAGACAGCCCCTATTTTATTGCCGTACCAGAACCCTATCTGCAAACCTACAATCAATACCGCAGCAGCATCCGTGTACCCATGGCGATCACGCTGGCGGGACTGGGGATATTTTTTGCGCTGGGTTTCTACTATGTGGTGATGGGTCTATGGCGTCGCTCGTTGGGTGACATGCTATATGCCGGATTTATCCTTGGTAATTTAGTATTTAATGGCGCATCTCATTTGGTACTGCGCGACCTGTTCGGTATCACCGGCTTTTATCTGACCAGCGTTCCCATCCTGTTCTCAAACGTGGCGTATATTGGGTTTGTGATGATCCTACTGGGTATCTCGCAGAAGCGCAGTCCACGTTTTTTCTATGTGGGTATCGCGGTCATCAGTGTGATGATGCTGTTCTGGCCCATCGCTTTGTTGCAACCGCAGTGGTCACTTGAGTTGGCGCGCTACGGGGTAGGGATGTTTGCCTTGTACGGCCTCAGTTGCGGTATCGCGCAAGCTCTGCGGCGTAACAAAGTGGCTTATTTCTATTTAGTGGCCAACGTAGCGTTCGTCATCCCTGCGTTCTTCACCATTTCGTTGCGTAACATCAATATTGCTGACACCTTCCTTATTGAACATTTGGGGTTGATTTCGGTCGGTCTGGAAGTGCTGTTGTTAGCCCAGGTTATGAGTTATCAAGTGGGACTGGTGTATCGAGAGCGTGAGCAGCGTATTCGTGAAGCGCAACAAGCGGTTCGACTGGCACGTGAGTCCGTTTTGGCCAAGGAGCGTTTTCTGGCCAACATGAGCCACGAATTACGTACGCCATTGAACGCCATTCATGGCACGGTAGAGCTTTTGAAGTCGCAGCCATTAGAACTGCGCTTCCGGCGCCAATTAGACACCATTCATCAGTCTTCCAAGTTTCTGTTGTATTTGATCAACGACATTCTCGACTTGGCTAAAATGAATGCTGGGAAAATGAAGGTGGTGAAAGCACCGTTTGATTTGGATCGAATGCTGCAAAACGTGTGTGATCTTTATCGGTCCAATAACGAATTGAAAGAAATCGATCTATTGATTGCCGTCGCCCCTGATGTGCCTTCTATTATCATCGGCGACGAAAGTCGGCTGAAGCAGGTATTAGCCAATCTACTCAGCAATGCCTACAAATTTACCGATGAAGGTGGGATTCGCATTGATGTGCGACTGGATGGCAAAGACCAGTTGTACTTTGCGGTGGTCGATACCGGCATTGGCATAGCACCCGAAGATCACGACAGTATCTTCGATGCGTTCACGCAAGTAGACGATTCAACTGTGCGCCGTCATGGCGGCGCGGGCTTAGGTTTGCAGATATGTTCACGTTTGGTGCATATGATGGATGGCGAATTGCACGTAACCAGTAAGCCAGGCGAGGGCAGTACCTTCCATTTCACACTGCCGAAGCACAATCACCCAGTGGCTAAAACAAACATTGAGAAAACAATCGGTATTCTGTACGCCTCGCACTGGCAAGAAATGGCGGAACTGGCAAAGCAAGACCTCTTAGGCATGGGTGCAAATATCGCACTGATGGAACGTCTTGATCAGGCTTATGCAGACGATCTAGAAGTAGAACATTGGCTGGTGTTTAGTCGGCATTACGATTCTGACCTTTTGGCGCGATTAAGAGCCACAAACGGAAACGTACTGTGGTTTTTACCAGAATCCGTGGTGTATGACTTACCTGTTATGCCGGGTGTTGAGTTCGAGGCGGCCCCTTATGGACGTTATCATCTGCGTCGTTGGGTAGGCTCGCCAGTGCATACCACCCCAATATCACCGGTTACCGAATCGTTGCAAAATACGCAGATAGTCGCGGTGGATGACAATCCCATTAACTTGCGTGTGGTGACTGCTTTGTTAGAAAAACTGGGCGCTACGGTGCACGGCTTTGACAATGCTGGGCGTGCCATTGACTATATCCGCCAGCACTCGGTCGATTTGATTCTTATGGATATTCAGATGCCCGAATTGGATGGCTTGCAGGCCAGCGAACGTTTGCGTGCGCAAGGTTTTTCGCAGCCGATTGTTGCGTTTACCGCGAATGTCAGCATGCGTGACCGTGAAGCCTGTACGGCGTCGGGCATGAATGATGTGTTGGTGAAACCGGTGCGGATGGAGCAGTTGCGCAGTACGGTGCATAAGTGGGTCTTACGTTAGTG
This sequence comes from Natronospirillum sp., assembly GCA_049115955.1. Classification (GTDB taxonomy): domain Bacteria; phylum Pseudomonadota; class Gammaproteobacteria; order Pseudomonadales; family Natronospirillaceae; genus Salinispirillum. The sequence continues at coordinate 59,311 of JAGDZJ010000014.1, read as the reverse complement.
TTCCTTAGCCAATAATAAAGAAAATAAGGAGAAGGATATGAATTCGTTCAAATGGTCATTGGTTTGGCCCATTCTACTGACATTTTTAATACCTCTGACGGTGGCTTGGTTTGTGTACCCGGACCACCTGCCACCGGGTTTTGGTATTTTTCCGCCGCAATTCGTTGCTGACCCACCAGGCTTTAATCTATGGGTGTTTTTGCTGGTGCTTGTACTGGCGTTGCTGGTGACAGCAATTGCATTGGTACCAAGTTGGTTTGGGTTTAAGGGCGGTACGCCGCAGCCATTACCGCCACCGATCGCCAAGGGCCTACCTTGGTGGTTCTGGGTTGGTTTGGTACTTAATCTGTTCTTTTGGTGGTTGATGTGGGCCCGCACCACACCCTTCGGTGACTTGGTTTATTACGCTTTTACTCCCATGTGGTGGGGCTTCATCTTATTGCTCGACGGCGTGGTGTACTGGCGGCGCGGCGGTTATTCACTGATCGCCACTAAGCCCAAGGTATTCTGGGTCAGTGCGTTGGTGTCGGTGTTGGCGTGGGCCTATTTCGAATTCTTCGATTACTTCGTTCTGGCCAACTGGTCTTACCCGAATGGCTTTATGTCTGAGCTGTCGCACGCGACCGTGGTAGTCATCTTCCTTGCGGCGTATACCACGGTGTGGCCAGCGGTATTCGTTTGGTACAGCTTGTTAACGAGCTTTCCAACGGTGGTCGCGCGCTACCAAAATGGCCCTAAAATTCCGCTCTCGGGTGATTTATTGATTGGTGTAGGGCTGCTGCTACTGGCCTTGGTGGTGGTCTGGCCGTATCCGTTCTTCTGGACGATTTGGATAGCGCCCATGGCCGTATTAACGGGCGTATTGATCAAGCTGGGTATTTGGAATCCCATGCAGGCGTTGGCCGAAGGGAATTGGGCACCGGCCATATTGATCGCGCTCGGGTCAATGTTCAACGGCTTCTTCTGGGAATTCTGGAACTACGGCAGTGCACATCCTGCTGAGCCGGTGACTAACCCCAACTACTGGATTTACAGCGTGCCCTATGTGGATATCGGCCACTTTTTCTCTGAAATGCCGGTTTTAGGGTACTATGGGTACCTACCGTTAGGTGTGTTGGTGTGGTTACTGTTTGTCTGGGCGGGTGAGCTGTTCGGCTTTGACACAGACATTGACCTCAACCAACCTCAATGATCGACAAATGATAAGGATTGCCGAGTATGTCTGAAGTTATGCAACTGGTTTTGGTGTTAGCGTTGCTGGTGGTATTAACAGTGATTCCCGTGATGTTTGCCGCCCGCATTGTGCGGGCGCGCAATACCGGCTTTTGGTCGGCATTAGCGGCTGTAATGCTGTTGATGGTACTGTCGTTCTTGTTGGAGCGCTTTGTGCCGCAGCAGGGCATCGCTTTGGCCATCGCAGTTATTATGGGCTCTGCAATCTATGCATTTACGCTGGGCACGACGTGGCTTAAAGGATTTCTGGTCGCCATTCTCTCCTTGGTGATCGTGATCGGGCTTGTCGTGGTGCTGAGTATGGTGATGGCCGGTATTGGTTATTCGCTGAATTTCAGCAGCTTCTGACATCATGGCACCGTAGGGAAACGCTCAGCTTTCCCTTCAGCCAAGCGGTTCTTTAATCGCTTGGGAGCATCTAAAAACTTCAGAGGCGAAAAGCTGGCTAGGCAAAAATGCCCGAGAAAGCGCAGTTTACTGTATGTAAATGAGCATTCGAGGGCATTTTTAACAACGCCAGCTTGAGAAAAGGAGGTTTTTAGATGCTCCCATTTGGCTGATTCCCGTGTTCAGTGTCACTAATGTGTCGTCTCGTTTCACCTCCCACTGTCAGGCCTGCTACACTCATTCTTTTACATCTGATGTATAAGGATTCTGCTCATGCGCCTGCCTCAACCCAGTGCTGATGTTGTCATCAGCGGCACCGGTCTGTGGACCCCAGAGAACGTACTCACCAATGAAGAGCTGGTGCAGGTATTGAACGCCTATGCTGACCGCTTTAACGCCGAACACGCGAGGGAAATTGAGTCAGGGCAAATACAGCCCGCTGCACGGTCTGATGCGGGCTTTATAGAAAAAGCCAGCGGCATTAAACAACGCCATGTGTACATCAAAGACGGAATTCTTGATATTGACCGCATGCGACCGAACATCCCCGAGCGCGCCGATTCTGAACTGAGCCATCAGGCAGAAATCGCCCTAGCTGCTGCGAAGAAAGCCTTGGCCGCCGCGAACAAGTCGCCCAGCGATATCGACGCGGTTATTGTCAGTTGCGCTTATACGCAACGGGCCTACCCGGCTATTGCGATCGAAGTACAGAATGCCCTCGGTATTGATGGTTTCGGCTTTGATATGCTGGTGGCCTGTTCTGCCGCGACGTTTGCGCAGCACCGTGCCTACGACATGATCAAAGCCGGTACGGCACGCGCTGTATTGGTCATCAACCCAGAGCTGACGTCGCCGCAGGTCAACTACCGCGACCGTGACAGCCACTTCATCTTCGGCGATGTCGCCACGGCGGCCGTGTTAGAGCGCGGTGACACCGCTAACGCACCGCATGTCTACGACGTACTGGGTACTCAGGCCAAAACCTTGTTCTCCAACACCATTCGTTCCAATTTTGGCTATTTGTCGCGCGCCAACGATGCAGACCCATTCGGCCCGGATAAACTGTTTCACCAAGAAGGTCGTACGGTGTTTAAGGAAGTATGCCCTATGGCGGCAGACCATATTAGCAGCCACCTAGCGCTGCATGGCCTAGGTGCAACCGATGTGCGGCGTTGGTGGTTGCACCAGGCCAACATCAATATGAACTTGTTAATAGCTCGTAAACTGTTGGGCCGTGACGCCAACCCCGATGAAGCGCCGATTGTGTTGGACCGTTATGCCAACACCGCATCAGCGGGCTCTATTATTGCGTTCAATTTGCATCAAGAAGATTTGAAGTCTGGCGATGTGGGGGTGATCTGTTCTTTCGGGGCGGGGTATTCCATCGGCAGTTTAGTGATTCGCAAACGTTGATCTTGTTCGTTTTTAAGAGGAAATCGATTCATGCTCAGCTTCACCGGTTCCGACAAATACATCGCTACTGAGGCCCTGCAATTGGCCGTTAACGCCGCGATGACGTTGGAGCGTCCGCTCCTGATCAAGGGTGAGCCCGGTACGGGCAAAACCATGCTGGCAGAAGAAATTGCCGCAGCACTTGGCATGCCGCTCATTCAGTGGCACGTGAAATCCACCACCAAAGCGCATCAGGGTTTGTACGAATACGATGCGGTGTCACGCCTGCGCGACAGCCAGCTTGGTGATGACCGCGTACACGACATTAAAAACTACATTCGCCGCGGTAAGCTGTGGGACGCCTTCGCGTCCGATCAGCGCGCTGTGTTGCTGATCGACGAAGTGGACAAAGCCGACATTGAGTTTCCGAACGATTTGCTGGTCGAGCTGGACCGCATGGAGTTTCACGTCTATGAAACGGGAGAAACCGTACGTGCGGTGCAGCGTCCGGTGGTCATCATTACCTCGAATAATGAAAAGGAACTGCCGGATGCGTTTTTGCGCCGCTGTTTCTTCCATTACATTGATTTTCCGGATCGTGACACATTGCAAGCCATCATCGACGTGCATTTGCCGAGCATTAAGAATCAATTGGTGCGTGATGCGCTGAATGTGTTCTTTCAGGTGCGCGAATTGCCGGGCCTGAAAAAACGCCCATCTACATCGGAGTTGATTGATTGGCTGAAACTGCTGGTGTCGGACAACCTGGCGGCGGAAGCCATCAAGGACGGCGACATCAAACAGGCCCTGCCTCCGCTGTACGGTGCCTTGTTGAAGAATGAGCAGGACGTGCAGTTGCTGGAAAGACTGGCCTTCTTAAGCCGCCAGAAAGCCCGAAGCTGAGTCGGTGTTACTGCTATGCTGATTCGTTTTTTTCTGACCTGTCGTCATTATGGTTTGCCCGTTACGGTAAAAGAGCTGCTGGTGTTGCTGCAAGGGTTGCAAGCTGGCCTGGCGTTCGCCGATATGGACGACTTTTACCGTTTGTCGCGCATGATTATGGTGAAGGACGAAAGCCATTTTGACCGTTTCGACAAGGCCTTTGCAGCGTTTTACGAGGGTTTGGAAGCGCTGCCTGACCCTTTTGCGGGCAAGGCCATTCCACCTGAGTGGCTGGATGCAGAATTTTATAAACACCTGAGTGAAGAAGAAAAAGCAGCCATTGAAGCGCTGGGTGGGCTGGACGAATTGTTGAAAACCCTACAGGAGCGCTTGAATGAGCAAGAAGGCATGCATCGCGGGGGCAATAAGTGGATCGGCACCGGCGGTACCAGTCCTTTTGGCCATGCAGGCTATAACCCAAATGGCGTGCGGGTGGGGGGCGAGAGTCGCCATCGCCGGGCGGCAAAGGTGTGGGAGCAGCGGCAGTACAAGAATCTCGACGACCACATTGAGTTGGGCACGCGCAACCTGAAAATGGCACTGCGTAAGCTGCGCCAGTTCGCGCGCACGGGCAGTGCTGAAGAGCTGGATATGGACGACACCATTCGTTCTACCGCCCACAACGGCGGTATGCTCGACATACGTATGCAACCGGAACGCCACAATGCCGTAAAAGTCTTACTGTTGCTGGATGTCGGTGGTTCGATGGATGACCACGTTAAGGTATGCGAGGAATTGTTTTCGGCCTGTCGCAGTGAATTCAAACATTTGAAGTCGTTCTATTTTCACAACTTTACCTACGATGCTCTATGGACCGACAACCTGTTGCGGCGGCATCAACAAATGAGTCTGTTTGACCTGCTGCATACCTATGGCAAAGATTACAAAGTGATCGTCGTCGGTGATGCGTCCATGTCGCCCTATGAAATCGCCGCGCCTTACGGCAGCATCGACTTTATGAATGAGGAGCCGGGTAACGTTTGGTTTCGCCGCCTAAGCAGTCATTTCAAAAATCTGGTCTGGCTTAACCCCGTGCCGGAAGAGCATTGGCCGTTTACACACAGCATCAGCATGGTGCAGGAACTGGTCGAAGATCGCATGTACCCGCTGACAGTGGATGGTTTGGGTCGCGCTATCAAATCATTAGTTTGACGGTGTCTTCGGACTTTTAAGCGTCTCTCCCATCGCAAGAGCGACCTATCTGGCGTTCAGTCAGCTCAAAATTCAACCCCCTTGTCTGTTTATTATTTGTTCATTCTGTGTATTATGGCTCTAAATATGAATGACGATTCATGTTTCATGTATGGCAGTAAAACAAAAATAAAAACGAGGAAAAGACCATGATGCAACCTGTACGCTGGGCGCTCGCCCTGATGATGGCGCTCCTGATGGCGTCGCTGTCCAGTACCGTAGTGGCTGGCACAGAATACTCTTACCAATTCACACAGAAGAGTTATCCGCAATCAAGCAATCGCAATTACACCGTGTATGTACCCAACGGATTGACGAGTGTCAGTCCGATGGTTATGGCTTTGCACGGCTGTAAATTGACCGAGCGTGACGTCCTCAACGACTGGGGTATGAAGGAGGCAGCCGATCGCCACGGCTTCATACTCGTGACTCCGTTCATTACCTCCTACAATGGCTTGCGCAATGAGAACTGTTGGGGGTTCTGGTTCAACGAACATCGCCATGAAGGTGGCGGCGAAGTGGAAGACTTGGTGCAGATCGCCAAAGAAGTAGAAGCCAACTTCAGCGTTGACGCGAATCGTCGATTCATTACGGGCTTGTCGTCTGGTGGTGCCATGACCGTCGTAGCCGCCGTGGCGCACAATGAATACTGGGCTGCCGCAGCCTCTGCGGCTGGTTTGCCTTATGGTGAAGCGGCGGCATCGGTCTCGTTGAGCGGCCAATGTCCGGGCAGTGCGACCTTCCACGCTATTTCACGTGTCGCTGATGACATGGAGCGTGAGCTGAACGACGACTACGCGATTCCAATGATGGTGCTGCAAAACGAACGTGACTGTACCGTCATTCCGCAAGCCGGACGGAATATCCGCGACTCCTGGCTGGCGGTGTTTGGCGACGCCAACCACAACACGCTGACCACAGCGCGTGCTGACAGCTCTGCTTGTGCCTATACCTACCAGCAAAGCCATTCCTGCGTGCACGAGCGGTTCACGCAAGACGGCACCATGAGCAGTCGTTCTGTCGTAGAAACGGTATTCTATACGGGGCCTCTGGCCACATCGAACCCGTTGGATACTGATCACGGACATTACTGGATCGGCGGCGAAGACGGTAAGGAAGGTAAGTGGGCCGTGCGCCAAGGGCCGGTGTATCCCGATTTAATCTGGGACTTCTTCAATCGCCATGCCCGTGATTCGAGCGGCGCTATTGATAAGCCCGTGGTTACCTTGCTGGGCGACAACCCGCTGGTGCTGCAAATTAATGAGCCGTTCTATGATCCGGGCGCCACCGCAGTTGATCCTATTGAGGGTTCCGTGCCAGTCAATGCAACCTGCGATGTGAATGTGAACGCTGATGGCACCTATTACTGCACTTACGTTGCCACCAACTCTGAAGGTGCGGCGGGTTCGGCGGTGCGACAGGTGATTGTGGTTGACCCAAACAAGCCACTTGAGACCTGCGTAATCGAGTCAACCTCGCCGCAGGCGCACATCAACAGTGGCCGTGCTTCAGCCGGTGGAAATTACAACCTCCGCGCTTTGTCCAGCGGAGATCAGATCGACATCGGGTTTGCGTGGGACAGTTGGTCGAGTGTCACGTTGACCGAAGGCGAGCCAGGGCAGTGGTATACACAGCAGCCCGAAGCATGCCAAGTCGGTGGTGATCCGGATCCGGAGCCGAACCCAGAGCCGGATCCAGGTTTTACCTGTACACAGCACTACAACACTAACTTGAGTCACAACAGTGCGGGTCGTGCCTATTACATGATGGGTTACTACACTACGGGCGGTAATGAGTCTTTGGGCGGTCTGTCGGGTGTTTATACTTGGGTCAGCGAGGTGTCGGCAGGGCACTATGTCGCAGGTCAGTGCCCATCTTAATCGCCTGTTAAGGTGTTAAATCGGTGCGCAGGGAGGCGCACCTTACCACTTGCGCCAACTCACTTCTGGTATTTGTCTTTCCATTCTTCGTACGGCATACCGTATATTCTTTCTCGTGCGGCTTCTTTGTCTATTGATAAACCCCGCTCTTCGGCCGCAGTGGCGTACCACTTGCCAAGACAATTGCGGCAAAAGCCCGCTAGATTCATCAAATCGATGTTCTGTACGTCTTTGCGACTGTCGAGGTGTTCGAGTAATCGACGAAAGGTCGCTGCTTCTATTTCAGTACGTGTTTTATCGTCCACTGAAGGCTCCTAATGATCGGATGATGAATGAGAGGAGTATACCACTAAGTCAGCGCCTGCATTGAGAGGCTCGCCAAGGCGCATAAATGATCTACAATTGAATGAGTGGGTATCCTCGAAAGCAGACGGTCTGTCAGTTTTAAACCAAGGAGTCATCATGATCACACTTTATCGTTTCCCCTACAGTTGCTACGCACTCAAAGTGCAATTCCTGCTGGATCACCTGCAATTGCCATACGAAACGAAAGACGTACCGTTCAGCGATCGAGATGAATTAATCGAAGTCACTGGCGGGCGCGTCACCGTGCCGGCGCTGGTGCATGATGGCAATGTGGTCGTCGAATCGCGGGATATTTTTCAGTACTTGTTGACGCTGACCAAGAACGACTTGGTACCTGAAGGTATGGAAGCGGCAACTTGGGCCTATTTGGATTGGACCGACAGTCTGTTAGAAGATGTGCTGTTTCGTATTGCCTCGCCCGGCATCGCAGCGCAGATGGTTCGGCCGACTGACCGGCAACTGTTCATCTTCATCAAGGAGCGGAAATTCGGTACCGGGTGTGTCACCGAATGGGAGCGGTCACGCAAAGAACTGATTGATAAGGCGAAGGTGTTGTTGGCTCCGACCCTAGAAACCCTGTCGCAGGCGGACTATGTGGTGGGTAAGCGTTTGACCATTGCCGATATATCGCTGGCCGGACACTTGGCCATGGTCGAATACGCTGACCCAGCACTGCTGCCCGCGATCTCGCCCGACTTGTTGTTGTTTTTATCACGCCTGCGTAATCGTTAATCCTAGCACTAGGCGCTCGGTAGGTCGGCTCGCCGTAAAAGATGTATTTCGACCAGAGCATACGCCCGAGCGAACACTTCTCGGGCGCGTACCCGCCAATGCCAATTGCGTGGTGCATCCAGCGCAACAAAGCCTTGCGCGTCAATACCCACGGCCCGCGCTTGATAGAGCGCTCTTTCAATGTGGAACTGTTGACTGATGATGATAACGTGGTCTTGCTGATATTCTGTTTTTAAGCGAATGACCGAGTTCAGCGTGCGGGTACCCCCGCCGTCTTGCAGAATAGCCGTTTCAGGCACGCCGAGTTGCATCAGATCTTCCTGCATCATACGAGGTTCACTGTAAAACGGCGGGTTGTGGTTGCCCGAAGCCAAAATAACCTCCAGCAGACCATCATGGTAGAGCTCGGCGGCGGCGGCAATGCGCGCTCGATAGAATGGGTTCAAGGTTCCGCTGGGGTGATATTTCGCGGTGCCCAGTAACAGGCCGAAGCGGCTGGGAGACAGGTGGTTTTTGTCGGTGTATACCTGTCCTTTGGCTTGCCAACCGAACCATTGGTCAGCGAACCACAGTGAGCCTGATATCAGGGCGCTAGCACCCACAAATATCAGAGCAACAAAACGAAGAAGGCGGCGCTTGCGTCCTATGCCATACCAGCGCCTTAGCGGATTACTCATCATGCCAGATGACCGTGGTCACACCCTCCGCCGATACTTCTAAAAACTGATCCGGATCATCACCCTCCTGCCAGCCGCCATCGCTGCACCGGGCTCGTGCGCCCAAAGCCGCCACCGCAGATTGAGCACATTCCAAATCCGTTGCCCAAGGCGTCTTGGCGGAATCAAACCAGACGGAATACCAGCTACCGCGCTGCACCAGCATGACAGGCACAATGCCTTGCGCTGTAGTGATGTTCAGCCGCACAGTCCCTTTGGTGGCCGAGCCGCGCGACTCTGGCGGTGTACCAAAGACGTCCGTCATCCACTGAATGATGTGCGCCGGGCTTTGCTTGTGCAGATATATTTCGATGTCGTTTTGCATCAGGAGTCCGATAAAAAGTATTTGAGTATTCTAAACAAGCCGATGCCGAGATAACCCCAGAGCGCACGTGCCAGACCAATCACAGCAATAAAAACACCGATGCCTGCAACAATTTCCTGTTGCACGGAGGGCACGAGTTGCCGTTCGGAGAATATTATCACCAGAGCGCCCACAGCGAAAATCATTCCGCCCGAGGTGAACAAGGCCAGATTCTCCACCTGCGCGTCGGCCCGGGTTCTGATCCAGTCCGCTAAACGTTTGCGAAATTTGTCTGCCATAAAGACCCCTGAGTTTGGGAAGCGTGACGACTTTGCTATACTCCCGCTCCTTATTCTAACCAATAGACACCTCCAGCGACATGAGCAAAACACTAGAATTAGCCCGCGCCTTGATCCAACGCCCCTCCGTGACGCCAGACGACGCTGGTTGCCAGCAACTGATGGCTGGCCGCCTAGCTGCGGTCGGTTTCAATATTGAGCGCATGGACTTTGAAGACGTACAGAACCTGTGGGCTACACACGGCACCGAAGGCCCTGTGATGGCCTTTGCCGGGCATACCGATGTGGTACCTACCGGTGACGTGAACAAGTGGACACACCCGCCGTACGATGCGGTAGTGGCCGACGGTATGCTGCACGGTCGCGGTGCGGCTGACATGAAGGGCAGCTTGGCCAGCATGGTGGTTGCCTGTGAACGCTTCGTAACTGAGTTTCCGCAGCATCGCGGCAAAATCGGCATGTTGATCACCAGTGATGAAGAAGGTCATGCCTATCATGGCACCGTTAAGGTAGTAGAAGCCTTGAAAGAACGCGGTGACCACATTGATATGGCGCTGGTCGGCGAGCCATCCAGCACCACCAAAGTAGGCGACGTTATCAAGAACGGCCGTCGAGGCTCTTTATTAGGTTTCTTAACCATTCATGGCAAACAGGGCCATGTGGCTTATCCGCATTTGGCGCAGAATCCAATTCATTTGTTGGCGCCTGCCTTGGCAGAGCTGGCTACCACAGAATGGGACCAAGGCAACGAATTCTTTCCCGCGACCAGCTTTCAAGTTGCTAACTTCAACAGTGGAACCGGCGCGACTAATGTGATTCCCGGTGATGCGACCTTGCAGTTCAGCTTCCGCTTCTCGACCGAAGTTACCGCTGAAGAACTGGAAGCCCGAGTGCGCATCATACTGGATAAGCACGGACTGAAGTATGACCTGACATGTGAACTGAAAGGCATGCCGTTCTTGACCGCGCAAGGTGCCTTAGTCGATGCTGTGGTGCAGGCTGTGCGTGACGTACGCGATCATACACCTGAACTGTCGACCGCCGGTGGTACGTCCGATGGCCGGTTCATTGCTGCTATCATGGGCTCGCAAGTGGTGGAGCTCGGGCCGGTGAACAAAACCATTCATCAGGTGGATGAGCAGGTCAGTGTTGAAGACTTGGATATGCTCACCGAGATGTATTATAGGATGTTGATCAAGCTTTTCGCTTAGAGGTTTCCTGGGATAGGTCTTTCTGGTGTTTTCAGGGGTTTTAAGAAGTCCCCTGAATCCCGAAGCGAAACACTATCCGTTCACGGTAGGGCTGTTCCGGCGTAACGGTACAGGGCGGAAAATTGGGCTGGTTTGGGGTGTCCGGGAAGTGTTGCGGTTCGCAACAAAAAGCCTGATGCGCTTGGTAAGCTTGGCCTGCCACAGGGCCGGGCGTACCGCCCATGAAGTTTCCAGTGTACAACTGCATGCCGGGCTGTGTGCTGGCGACTTGCAGAACACGACCATTGCGTCGACTGACGACCGTCGCCATGGTCACCAGCTCCGCTGAGTTCACCTGCTTAAACACATAGTTTTGGTCGAAACCTTGGGTTCCGGCTAAGTCTTTGGCTAGCGGGTTCAGTAGGGTGCTGATGCGTGTCGGATGCGATAGGTCAAACACGGTATTCGCAACCGGCGCGTAAGCACCCGTTGGCAATGCCGCTGCATCGGTAGCCGTCCGCGTGTCGGTGTGCACAATAAACCACTGCTCGTCCAGGCTTTGGTAGTCTGCACCGTTTAGATTGAAGTAGGCGTGATTTGTTAAGTTGACGACAGTCGGTTCGTCGGTGCTGGCATCAAAATCGATCGTCAGTTCGCCATTGGCATTGAGGGTATAGGTCACTGTAGCTTCTACATTGCCAGGGAAGCCGCCTTCACCCGAAGGTGAGCGTCGCGAGAAAGTAATCGCAGCGACATCGGTTACCTCATGGACAGAGACATCCCACAAGTGTTTGTGCCAGCAAACGCCACCGTGCAGGCTGATATTATTGGATTCGTTGGCGACCAAATTGTAGGTGGTACCTTGCAGCGTGAAACGGGCACCCACGATGCGGTTAGCATAGCGCCCAACGGTTGAGCCTAAATACCCCAGGCTACCGGCGAAATGCTCATGCAATGGGCTGTAGCAGACGATATCGTCGATTTCCCCGCGTTCATCCGGCGTTAGGATACGATAGATGCTCGCGCCTTCGTTGGTCAGTATGACCTCAATAGGCCCGTTACGCAGGCAAAACAACCGTGCCGGTGAATCACTGGGAGCCCCCGGGAAACTGGTTGAGGTGATGGACACGGGGGTTAACGGAGGGGCGCCTGCCATGGTACACAGTACTCCAAGTACAAGAGAATCAAAGGCAGGAGTGTATAGGTTAATAAGGGCTAGGGTAAAGAGTACTGCTAAAAACGACAGCGCACGCCAAGGCGTCGCCATACAGTAAGGTAATCGATTCTATGTTTAATGCACTGAACGGGCTGGTGGCAAATACAGAGCTCAAGGACATCGCCACAACGTGGCAAGTAGACACGTTTGAAGAGCTGCACAACTCGGTGTTGTATCGCATCCTGCAGTTGCGGGTGAACGTATTTGTGGTAGAGCAGAATTGTCCGTATCCCGAACTGGACGACCAGGACCAAACGGCCTGGCATTTACAAGGCTATGCGAACGGTGAGCTGGTCGCTTACGCTCGTATATTGCCTCCCAACGGTGACGGCCATCCCATTATCGGTAGGGTCATCGTGGCGCCCTCGGCGCGCGGCATTAAGCTGGGTGAGCAGTTGATGTATCAGGCGTTGCGGTGGACGCGTGAGGCGTTTCCTAACACAGCGATAGAAATTGGCGCGCAGCATCGGTTACAGGCGTTCTATGCGGGTCTAGGCTTTGCCCCCGTGGGGGAGCCCTACGACGAGGACGGTATTCAACACATCAAGATGCTGCGCGAATAACGTCAACCTGAACGGTGCAATGGCAGTTTTGACGCTTCTGCCCAAGGAACGGGCTTGCTCCAATAGAAGCCCTGGAATTTATCACAGCCAAATTCTTTTAGGGCCGCATATTGCTCAGGCGTTTCAATGCCTTCCGCCACGACCTCCATCGACAAGGCTTTTGCCATGGCGATTATGGCCGTTACGATCGCTTGATCCGACGAGCGATCGATGATGTGCGCCACGAAGCACTGGTCTATTTTAATGACATCAAGCGGCAGTTGTTGCAAGTAAGACAGCGATGAATAGCCCGTCCCGAAGTCGTCCATGGCCAAACGAAAGCCGAGCTGGTTCAGTTCTAACAAGCGTTCTTTAATTAATTCAAAGCTTCCCTGGACGGCCGATTCGGTGATTTCAAGCTCTATCCACTGGGGTTCAATATTGGCGGCTTGCAGACTGTTTATCAGCCAATGCAAATAGTCGTCTTCCAACAATTCACGAGGACTGACGTTGATCGCTATGGGCACCATCGGTGCTTGGGCGGAGCGATTAGCGGACTGCAACGCGATCACTTGTTGGGCGACCCAGCGCCCAAGTGGAACGATTTGCCCGGTGGACTCTGCAAGGGCGATAAAGTCCCCAGGGTAAATGAGTCCATGTGCTGGATGATGCCAGCGTAGTAACGCCTCATAGCCACACACGGCCCCGTTGGCGTTTATTTTCGGTTGGTAAAACACGGCCAATTCTTCTTGGCTTTGCAGTGCTTGGGTCAATTCGCGTTCTAAGTTGGTTCTGGCAACCAAACGAGCTTGCATGTCTGACTCAAAGAAATAGAGCTGATTGCGTCCTTTTTCTTTGGATTGATACATAGCGAGGTCCGCCGAGGTCATCAACTCGTCGACGGTCTTGGCTTCGGTCGAGAAGAGCATGATGCCGATGCTGACCGTGATGCTGTACTGATTGTCATTCAACTGAAAGGGCGCACGCACGGAAGCTAATATTTTGTTGCCTAAACGCTCTATTTGTACGGCTGCACGTTGCTTGTCCTCATCTAAATTCCGTGCCAACAATATAAACTCGTCGCCGCCCGGGCGTGCTAAGGAGTCCGATGCCCGCAATTGTTGTTGTAGGCGCTCGGCAAATTGCTGCAGGAGCAGATCGCCTTTTGCATGCCCTAATGTGTCATTCAAGCGCTTAAAGTAGTCCAAATCCATGAACAGTAGGGCGGAATAGGAACCCGTTCTGGCCGCTGCCGCTTGCGCCGTTCGAATGTGTTCAAGAATTAAGCGGCGATTGGCTAAGCCGGTTAGCGGGTCGTAGTAGGCGAGTTGGTGTACTTTTTCTTGCGCATGCAGTCGAGCCGTAACGTCATTGAAACTGGCAATGTAATGCGTCACCTTGCCGTGCAAATCGTACACCGCATTGATGACGGCATGTTCAGCGTAGACCTCGCCTGATTTGCGTTTGTTCCATAATTCGCCAGACCAACTGCCTTTTTCGTTAATGGTTTGCCACATCGCTTGGTAAAAAGCGCTGTCATGTTTCCCTGAACTCAACAGTTTAGGGTTCATGCCTTGAACTTCCGACTCTTGATAGCCGGTGATGTCGGTGAACGCTGGATTGACACGAACAATGTTCTTATCCGCGTCTGTGATCATGATGGCTTCTCTGGTGTGAAACGCGATCGCTGACAAGTGTTGGTCGGCCAACGTTTCCATCAGTTGTGATCGTGTTTGCACCAGTCGTCGATAGGGCTCCGTCACGGCTTCATGGAAAAAGCTTTGAAACAAAAATGCGTATCCAGTGACTTTTAATAGATGCCCGGCCAAGTTGTAAAGATCGTAGGGGGCGCCGTAAAGGGTGAAGCATAACTCACTCAAAGCCAGTTGGCCGGCCGCCGCTAACATCAAGGCGGGTTGAAACCCCTGCAGCAGCCGATAGCGCACCATGACCAGAAATGCGGTGAGTAAGTGCAGTCCTGTAATGGTGTATTCCGCAGAGATCTTAAAGGTGGTTAAGCCGCTGCCTTCGATAAAAGTGCGGGGAACCCACTGTGGAAACCTAATAAACCATACATGCATGACCATGACATAGAGTAAAGAAAGAGCCATAGCCATGTGAAAGAAACGGCGTTGAACGGTGCGCTCACTGATCGGCAGAACGATGATCACCAGTGCGAGAGCCAACACAATACGTGCTGCGAGCCAAAAATTAATGGCCTTTTCAACAGTATTGGCCGTGAAGTAATCGGGCATGCCCAAGAACGACAGAGTATGCGAGAAGTCCAGGCAGGCCACAGCAAAAAAAGCCGCCGCTAATACGACAAGGCGCACGTTGGGTTGGATTTGTGTTTGCGACCAGCCTACGGCAAAAATGATAGAAGCAATGGCAATGGCGCAAAATTCCAGCGCCGTGTGGAGCGGTAAATAGATGGCGGCGCTGGTGCTGGGCGCGGCGAATCGGAGCGTGGCGGGAATTAGGACCAAGAAACTCAAAGCTGTCAGTAGCAAGAGTATGCGACGGAGTTGCCCCGAATTCTTAGCGTGCTGAATAAACCAAGTTATAGACTGCTGTAGCGAAACATGCCCGTCGGTAAATGGAGTTGGCGTCGCCGGAGTGGAAGGCATAATCTCACTTATTAAAAATGTTTGAGAACAGCGGTGATCGGAATCACAGCAAGCCATTTAACATTAGTAAATTAAGAACTACTTTGCTAGCCATAATTTGCCCGTACGGTGGTGAGCTATATAAGGCATCGATTCAAGGAGTGGCAATATGATTCTGTGCGCAAAATAAAAAAACCGGACGAATGTCCGGTTTTTTGTTTTAGCTTAAGAACGGGTTAAGCCAGCGCCACTTCCAACTGGTCATACGCAGCGGAGCCTCCACAGCGGTCAAACAGATGCACTCTTCGTTGTCGGCCGCGACGGGCGTGTGTTCATGGCTGGCGTCTCGACACAGGTAGTCGCCTGTGTTGTAGTCGCCAAATGCGTCGGAGAAACCGCCTTTCAACAACACCGTGTATTCGGTTCCACGGTGGGTGTGTTTTGGTATGCGGCCGCCTGGCTTGATGCGATGCAGCGTAATGGTTGGGCCATCAGGGCTCGTTTCCAGATCACACACTTGCAAATGCGGCAGCAATTTACGCCAAGTCAGACCATCAAACCCATTCGGTATGGCTTTCTGCAGCGGACGTGGTATTTCCGGGTTGAGATAACTGGCAGTGCTCTTGGGAGCACGCCGCACTGTTGGCTCGCTGCTTAACAACGCGAGTGTTTCTTCCAGCAAACGTTCATCAACAGGTTCACCCGGCAGGTCATCCAGTAATACGCCACCCAAGGCTTCCAACTCACGTGCGGATTTGGCACACGCGGGGCAATAATGCAGATGCACCGCTACCATTAACGTTTCGTGATAGCTCAAATTACCTGCCACGTACTCAGTCAGCACGTCGACATCAGGATGAAACTTACTCATAGCCTTCTACCTCCAGTCCTACTCGCAGTTTCTTTAGGGCGAGTCGGATACGCGACTTTACTGTACCCAGTGGTAGGTCTAGCTCGTCAGCGGCCTCTTGATGTGATTTGTCTTCCAGGAATACTTTACCGATTACCTGTCGCTGCTCGACCGGTAATCGACCAATACCCATGCGAATATGGCGTTCAACGCTGGATTGCTCAACCCAGTCGGAGCCATCCCCATCGGTGTGTGGTTCGTTCCACATATCATCCGAATCGAGATGCCCTTGATGTTTGTTCTGTCGGCGCAGTAAGTCCACCCGAAGGTTACGCGCAATGGTAAACACCCATGTGGTCGCTGACGCCTTGGCCCGGTCAAACAAGTGGGCTTTGCGCCACAAATTGGTCATGGTTTCTTGCACCAGCTCGTCGGCCAATGCGTCCCCCATCATGGTAAGCCCGGAAGACCGGGCATAGCCTTTAATTTGAGGTGCAAAATGGCGGAACAGGCGAGCAAATGCTTCTCTGTCCTGTTGGCCAGCGATCATCTCTAGGCAGTCTGCCCATTCGTCAGGTGTGGTCACAGTCGCCCTGCCTACTGCTGTAGTTTGGTAAGCTCGCATGATCAGACAAATCCGTTGAATTTTTCTGGTTTACGAGCGGAAAAATCAGCCGGATCACAGTGAAGGTAAAATTTCGTCGCGAATGGCTTGAAATAGTTTGCGTCGGTGTTTGAACTGGGTATTGGTGTTTTGTGCGCTGTCGGCGTGTTGCTTGGCTTCTTGCTGCGCGTTACGAATCAATTGGCGCATGGGTTGACGTTCAACGTCCGGATAGGCTTCAAAAAAGCGTGCAGTTGCGTCGTCATCTTCCAAAAGCTCTTTGCGCCAGCGTTCACTGAGTACGGTCAGTTGCAAATGGACTTCACTGCCGGGATCTTGGAAATCCAGTGCTTTCTCAATGGCTTCTTCGTCCGCATCGCGCATTAAGCGACCGATGTATTGCAATTGTCGACGTTTGGCCTCATGATTTTTAAGTCGTTGCGATTCCAGTAGTGCAGACAGTAATGTTTCGTCCAGAGGAAACTCTTTGAGCTTCTCAGGCGATAATTCTAATAAGCGATTGCCGATGCCTTGTAAACGGGTCATTTCCCGCTTCAGTTCGGATTTCGAGACGACTTCTATTTCGATCTCATCTTCTGGCAGTTTCTTTTTGCGCGCCATGGTGTGCTATTCGCCTTCTTCAAAATAATTGTTGATCAATCCAGTCACTGCTTCAAAAGCGGCGATTTCGTCTTCACCTTCTGTTTCCAGAATGACGTCGGTACCTTTGCTGGCGGCAAGCATCATCAACGACATGATGTTTTTTGCGTCCGCCTTGCGTCCGTCTTTCTCCAGCGTAATACGACAACTGAATTCGTTTGCCAGCTTGTTCAGTTTCGCTGAGGCACGGGCATGCAAGCCCAGCTTATTAATAATGGTAATGGATTCTCTGATCATGACAGGGTGGACTTCAACTCCCGGTGTCTGAGCTGCACCGACGAGTATTTCTGGCGGAATATCTGTGCCAGTTGTTGGGCAATGAACACCGAGCGGTGTTGTCCACCAGTACAGCCGATGCCAATGGTCAGGTAGGATCGGTTATTGGCCTCGTAGCGCGGCAGCCAGCGATCCAGATAACTTTGAATGCTGGTGATCATGTCTCTCACATCGTCCTCTTTGTGCAGGAAACGCTGAACGGGCTCATCAAGACCAGAGTACTTGCGTAATGCGGGGTCCCAGTACGGATTGGGTAAACAGCGTACGTCGTACACAAGGTCGGCATCGTGCGGGCTGCCGTGCTTAAAGCCGAAGGACATAAACAACAGCGCCATTTCCTGCCGTGTAGTACCTGCAACCCGTGTTTTAATTTGGTCTCGCAGCTCGTAAATCGACAGGCCCGTGGTATCGATGTTCAAATGGGCCATGTTGACTATGGTGTCGAGCAACTCACGCTCGTTGTGGATTGCTTCCTTCAGCGACACATCATCACTGGTTAACGGGTGCTTGCGGCGCGTCTCGGAAAAGCGCTTATGTAACGTCGTTTCGTCGGCATCCAGGTAGACGATATCCAGGTCGATCTTATCGGGCAGACGAGCAATGATTTCTGGAAACTGGCGCAAGGCCTTGGTGGCGTTGCGTGCGTCGATGCACACGGCGACTTTAGCGCCAATGTGCTCCAACAGCATTTCGTTGGCGAGCTCAGGCAGCATGGTAACCGGAAGGTTGTCTATGCAATTGTAACCCACATCCTCCAGTACATTCAGCGCTGTACTTTTACCGGAGCCTGAGCGGCCACTGATGATGATCATTTCCATAGACATAGGACGTACAGGTTACTCAGCGATAAAGGCAGAATAGAAATCTTCTGCGGTTGTGGCGGCACGCATGGTTTTCAGACGGGCATCGTCATTGAATCGCTCGGCAATGCGCGACAGTAGCTGCAGGTGCTCGGTGCGTGCTTCCTGTGGGACGATCAAGGTGAAGACGATGTCGACCGGCTTTTGATCCAACGCATCGAATTCAATCGGCTCATCAAGCTTCACTAATAAGCCAAACGGGGCTTCACAGCTCATCAGTCGGCAATGCGGAATGGCAACACCATTACCGAACCCGGTAGAGCCTAAGCGTTCGCGCTCGACCAGATTGCTGAATACTTGGTCTGCTTCATAGGACGGGTACAGTTCACTGACAGTATCGCTGATCAACTGCAGAGTTTTTTTCTTACTTTGACTAGGCGCACCCCATAGGGTGCGCTCCAGAGTTACAACGTCATTTAGGTTAGGCATATTATTGGTTAGCGGCCGTTGCCGTGCATACGGTCTACGGTCTTTTCCTTATGTTTCAGAAGTTGGCGATCCAGCTTGTCGACCATCAGGTCAATGGCTGCGTACATGTCGTCGTGTTCGGCGTCAGCGAACAGTTGCCCACCTTTGATGTGCAGTGTGGTTTCTGCCTTCTGACGGTTTTTCTCGACGCTGAGTGTGGTTTGCACAATGCTGATCTGATCGAAATGTCGTTCCAAGCGATCCAGTTTGCCGTTTACATAGTCGCGCAGTGGGTCGGTTAATTCTACATGATGGCCACTGATATTGATTTGCATAGGATAACTCCTTCTGACGAATGGAGGTGGAAAACAACCCACCCAATGGAAACGCTATCTATCTATGTAATAAGTGTAGCTGACTTTGGTTTCAAGGCATTGATCTGGATTAATCTTTTCTTTACATAATGCTCTTACGTTCATTCGACGGTGGTATGTTCATTGCTTCGCGGTATTTGGCAATGGTACGGCGTGCCACATTGATGCCTTGGTCTTTCAATAAATTGGCTATTTTACTGTCGCTCAGCGGCTTTTTGGTGTTCTCAGCGCTGACCAGTTTTTTAATCAAAGCACGGATTGCGGTAGAAGAACACTCGCCGCCGGTGTTGGTGCTGACGTGACTGGAAAAAAAGTACTTCAGTTCAAAAATGCCGCGTGGGGTGTGCATGAATTTCTGTGTCGTCACGCGCGAGATCGTCGATTCATGCATGTCGACGGCTTGGGCAATGTCATGCAGTACCAGCGGCTTCATAGCTTCTTCACCAAATTCCAAGAAGCCTTTTTGGTGTTCGACAATCTGGGTGGCGACTTTCAACAACGTTTCATTGCGGCTTTGCAAGCTTTTGATGAACCACTTGGCTTCTTGTAGGTTGTCTTTGATGTAGTTGTTGTCGGCGCTGTTATCGGCGCGTTTGACCATGGACGCGTAGTCACTGTTGACGCGCAGTCGTGGTGCGATCTCCGGGTTTAACTCAACTAGCCAACGATGATGTTCAAGATCCTTGCGCACGATGACATCCGGGATGACGTATTCGGACTCATGGTTAGAAATGGTGGTGCCAGGGCGCGGATTGGTTTGCTGCACCAGCAATAAGGCGTCGCGCAGTTGTTCTTCTTTAATGCGCATTTTGCGCATGATCTGCGGGTAATCTTTGGTGGCCAACAAGTCAGAAAAGTCGGTGACCAAGCGCAGCGCTTCTTTACGCAGCGGAGTGTCTTCTGGCAACTGGCGTAATTGAATAACAATGCATTCGCTGAGATTCTGCGCGCATACGCCGGTGGGTTCGAACTGTTGCAGGCGATGTAATACCGCCATCATTTCGTCCATTTCAAGGGGATCGTCGAGTGTGCTTAACTCTTCTTCAAGCCCTTCGAAAATGTCGTCAATGGTAGAGCACAGCATGCCGCTTGGCTCGACCGAATCTATGATGGCGGTGGCAATGATGCGATCACGCTCACTCATGGGCGTCAGGTTGAGCTGCCACATGAGGTGATCATAGAGATCATCACCGGCGATGGTCTGGTTTTCGAAGTTGTAGTCGTCGTCTGGGCCGGGCATGGAGGCGCTGGTCGGCGCGTGCTGGTAGATATCGTCCCAGTTACTGTCTACCGACAAGTCTTCAGGGATTTGCTCACTCCAAAGCTCTTCGGCAGGGCGCTCTTCGGGTTCCGAAAGATTGTTGTTTTGCAGCGACAAGTCATCGGACTGGCTATTGGCGTCTGAATGACTGTCTTTGTCTTGATGATCCAGTTCGTGTTCTTCGGCGACCTCCAGTAAGGGGTTGGAGTCGAGCGCTTCCTGGATTTCCTGTTGCAGGTCCAGAGTCGAAAGTTGCAATAAGCGAATGGCCTGCTGCAGTTGCGGTGTCATCGTCAACTGTTGGCCCATTTTTAGCTGCAAGCTGGTCTTCATGTCGCTCCTGATACTGCTCGGTACGGGAAATACTTCACCGTGCGGAAAACAAAATGTGCAAATTAAACTCTAACTGGAAGCCTGTAAAAACGTAACACCGCCGGTGCAGTCGTTTTTAAGACGAGCCCTAAAGGCGGAAGTTCTCGCCTAGGTACACTTCCCTCACTTTCTGGTTGGCCAGTATATCGTCTGCGCCGCCCTCTGCAATAATAGTACCACCTCCAACAATATAAGCACGCTCACAAATGTCTAAAGTTTCACGAACGTTGTGGTCGGTGATCAAAACGCCGATGCCTTTGTCGCGTAACTGGTACACGATACTCTTGATGTCGGATACAGAAATAGGGTCTACACCGGCAAAAGGTTCGTCCAGCAGAATGAAGTCCGGCTCCGATGCCAGGGCGCGGGCGATTTCGACACGCCGCCGCTCCCCTCCGGACAAGGCGATGCCTTGGCTGTCACGAATATGGGTAATGTTAAATTCTTCCAGCAAGGCCTCCATCTTTTGCTGCCGCTCGGCTTTGCTCAATGTCTTGCGCAGTTCCAGCACTGCCATAATGTTTTCGGCCACGGTCAGCTTGCGAAAGACCGAGGCTTCCTGGGGCAGATAGCCAACACCCAGTTGCGCACGCTTGTGCATGGGCAATCCGGTTAAAGGGCGGTCATCAAGCAATATTTCGCCGGCATCGTTGGGGATCAGGCCAACAATCATATAAAAGCAGGTGGTTTTGCCCGCACCATTAGGCCCGAGCAACCCAACCACTTCACCGGTTCTGACCGTCAGGGATACATCGGTGACAACGGGTCGTTTACCGTACGTTTTGGCAAGGTGCCGGGCGATCAGCTGTTTGGCCATCTTCATTCTCGTTGGTGAGACACATGGATACGCGTTCACCTTCCGTGCCGTCAGGCGCACGAAAGCTGGATTCAAAATCGTCCGTTTCTTGGTTGTAGCGGATGTAATGCGCCGAGGCCACATTGCGTCCTTGCTGTAGGCGAGCGGTACCTTGGGCGGTCAGGATACTGGTCTCCGTATCGTAAATGACCAGTTCGCCTTCTAAGCGGGTGAATGCATCGCCTTCAGAGAACTGGTCGGAAACCCACGCTGGCGTGGCTCCGGATGCTTCCATGCGAGAAATTTCATTCTGCTCGTTGCGGTATACGATGACCTGTTCGGCTTGAATGGTGAGTGTGCCTTGGGTAATGATGACGTCTCCGGTGTAGGTCATCACGTTGGCGCGCAGGTTACCTTGGTTACGGTCCGCAGTGACGTCAATCGGTAGCTCGCGGTCACCGGGCAAGGCAAAGACGGACGCGGTCAGGACGAGGGCGCTAATTAGGCCGGTATATCGAACGAACTTGCTCATGCAGGTCGAACTCCAATGTATTCAGGTTTATGGTCATACCAACGGCCTCGGTGTTCATGCGAGCCCCTTGGGTAATGACCACCGGTGCATCGGTGGTCGCCATTTCCGTCAGGTTATCATAGAGCAGCACTGAGGTGCGTATCACTAGTGGGGTTTCTGCTTCGGGATCGCTGATCACCACGACATTGCCTGTCATGGTCCAGTGGCGGCCGCTCTCGACTTCCGCGCGATCGGCAGTCATTGCCGATGGCGGCGAACCAGCGGCTTGCAAGTCAGGCTGTAGCAAGACCAAGCGGTCATCTTTATCGTAAAACTCGGCGTGTGTCGCGAGTAACGTCGACACCCAGTTGCCGTCGGTGTCGGTAGTGATGCGTTCGATCTGCCCCATGCGCATTTGCGGTAGAATACCCGTGCTGGCGGTCTCGGGTTCATTCAGCACAGAAACTCCTTGTCGAGTAGATAGCCACAGCCCAGCGATCGTCAGGCATACCACCAATATCGTTAAGCCGATTCGTTTCGCGTTCATGCAACTCCAGCGCGCAGCAAGTCGTGCATATGGACAATGCCAATGGGTTCGCGATTGGGGTCGATCACCACCAGTGCCGTAATCTGTGCTTGTTCCATGATGTAAAGCGCCTCTGCGGCCAAAGCGCTTGGGGCAATGGTCTTGCCACCCGGGTGCATGACGGTGGTCACTGAAGTGCCATGTATATCGATGTTGCGCTCAAAGGTGCGGCGTAAATCCCCGTCGGTGTAGACGCCCAACAAAAGATTGTCGGCATCGACGATGGTGGTCATGCCAAGCCCTTTTTGTGTCATCTCTAACAATGCTGCGCCAACGGTCGCCGTGGGTGGCACCTTAGGCACACGCTCACCTGTTTGCATGATGTTTTCTACTTTCAGCAAGAGGCGCTTGCCCAGGCTGCCGCCGGGGTGCGAAAAGGCGAAGTCCTCCGCGGAAAAGCCCCGGGCCTCTAACAGTGCAATGGCTAAGGCGTCACCCAAAACGAGGGCCGTGGTGGTGCTGGACGTTGGGGCGAGGTTCAATGGGCAGGCTTCGATGTCAACGCCGCTGTCGAGCATGGCGTCTGCTTCAGACCCCAGTGTTGATTCAGCCTGTCCGGTAATGGCAATAACCGGGATACCTAACCGCTTGATGGCGGGCAGCAAGGAGATGATCTCATTGGTTTCGCCGCTGTTTGATAGCGCTATGATGACATCGTCGCGGGTGATCATGCCGAGATCGCCGTGGCTGGCCTCTCCAGGATGCATAAAGAAAGACGGCGTGCCGGTACTGGCCAGAGTGGCTGCGATCTTGTTTCCTATGTGGCCCGACTTCCCCATGCCGGTTACAACAACACGCCCTTTGTTACTCATAATGATTTCACAGGCGCGAATAAAATGGTCGTCGAGCCGGTCCAGCAGCGCGGAGATGGCGTCTGCCTCCATTTGTAGAGTGCGGCGGGCGCTGTTTAGGAGGTTATTAGACTGTGCTTTCATAGGGTCAGGGCCTGATAGTTCAGATACAGATAATAGATATAAGACGTCAGCAGTACCACACCAAATAGACGTGGAGTGGGTTTCTGTTGGCGTCCAAACCACCAAGCCGCGACCAGGAGCATGGCGGTGGTCAACAAGACGAATAAATAGTCGCGCCATAGAACGGCAGGTTCAAATTCCGTGGGTGCAATAACAGCCGCTACGCCGACCACTGCGAGTATGTTAAAGATGTTGGAGCCCACCACATTGCCAATGGTCATCTCATGATGCCCTTTGCGGGTGCTGGCGACGGCCGTTGCCAGTTCTGGCAAGCTGGTACCAGTGGCAACAATGGTAGCGCCGACAACCAATTCACTGATGCCGAAACGAAAGGCCAGTTGTGTGGCGCCCCAGACCAGTAGTTGGGCGCCCAGCACCAACACAATGAGACCAACGATTAACCAGAAAATAGACCAACGCAGGGGCATATCTTCTGGGATGTCGGTGGAGAAATCGGGTACATCGGCAGCATTTCGAATATGAAGTGCATGCCATACCGTGCCGATGATAAACACCAACAACAAGGCAATCATTAGGATGCCTTCTAAGCGACTGAGGTAAAGGTTGGCCAATACGGCGCCCAGTAGCAGCGTGACCGCCAGCAAGACATGGGATTCGCGTCGCCAAACTGAACGATTGACGGGCAGGGCGATGATCAACGCGCAAACGCCCAGTACCAAGCCAATGTTAGCGATATTCGATCCTTGCGCATTGCCAATGGCAAGTGCCGGGCTTCCGGCAAGGGCTGCGCTCGCAGAAACCAGTATTTCCGGAGCGCTGGTGCCCATTGCGACTATGGTCAAGCCAATCACCAGCGGCGATACGCCGGCGATACGCGCCATGGCGGCAGCGCCACCGACAAAACGGTCGGAGCTCCAGACAAGCAAAGTAAGGCCGAGAACAATGGCGGCAACGATAAGCAACATGGGTCACACTCCTGAATGGGGGCACATTAAAATAAACCACTTGGTGAATTGCAAGCAACGGCGCTGTCGTGAAGTGAGAGGAAGATGTATTGAGTGTGTAATTGTCGGGTATTGTGGTTTTGAACGGCGAACGAATTGGGTCTTAAGGTGGTTTCGTGGGCTGGTATTTCATATAATGCTCAACCTTTTTATTTGTGAGGTGTTCAATGCACGCAGAACAGGTTAGAGATATCCTCACCGCAGCCTTGCCTGATTGTACCGTTGAGGTCACGGGTAGTGGTGCCAAATTTCATGTGACGGCACGTGGCAGTGCTTTCCAGGGTCTTATGCCGTTGAAGCAACAGCAATTGGTTTACGGCTTTTTAAACGAACATATCCAGAGTGGCGCTATTCATGCGGTGACCATGGACCTGGGAACGGAGAACGGATAGACGCTCTATGGATAAATTACTGATTTCCGGTGGCAAACCCATCGACGGCACCATTCGCATTTCTGGTGCCAAAAACGCCGCGTTGCCAATTTTGGCGGCAACACTGCTGACAGACGAGCCCGTCACACTACGCAATCTGCCCCACTTGAACGACATCACCACCATGATTGAGCTGTTGGTGTGTATGGGTGTGGAAGTGTTGATCAACGAAGACATGAGTGTTCAGATCAACGCCGGTACGTTGAAAGATTGCACCGCGCCGTATTCGTTGGTGAAAACCATGCGTGCCTCTATCTTAGTGTTGGGGCCGTTGTTGGCGCACTTCGGCGAAGCTAACGTGTCGCTGCCTGGCGGCTGTGCCATAGGCAGTCGCCCAGTAGATCTGCACATTCGTGGTATGGAAGCCTTAGGTGGCGAAATCACCATGGAAGACGGATACATTAAAGCGCGCAGCAAAGGGCGCTTGAAGGCCGCTGATTACTTTTTTGATATGGTGTCGGTAACGGGTACGGAAAACGTCTTGATGGCAGCGGTATTGGCCGACGGTGTCAGTGTCATTGAGAACGCGGCACGCGAACCGGAAGTGGTCGATTTGGCCAACTGCCTTGTCGCCATGGGTGCGCAGATTGAAGGTATTGGTACCGATACCTTAACGGTAACGGGCGTAGAAAAGCTGCACGGCTGTGACCATAAAGTGCTGCCTGACCGCATAGAAGCAGGTACTTACTTAGTGGCTGGGGCTATTTCTGGTGGGCGTGTACACCTGAAAGACGTCGACCCTAAAACGATGGATTCTGTGCTGGTAAAGCTGCGCGAGTGCGGGGCCGAAATCACGACCACCGCAGACAGTATCATATTGGATATGCACGGTAAGCGACCGAAAGCGGTAAACATCACGACGGCGCCGTATCCCGCCTTCCCAACGGATATGCAGGCGCAGTTTACAGTGCTCAATGCTGTTGCCGAGGGTACGGGTACCGTCGAAGAAACCATTTTCGAAAACCGTTTCATGCACATTCAAGAACTGCACCGCATGGGCGCTGATTGCACCATCAAAGGCAACACCGTAGTGATCAAAGGTGTAGCCAAGCTGCACGGCGCGCCTGTCATGGCGACCGATTTGCGCGCTTCAGCCAGCTTGGTGTTAGCTGCTTTGGTGGCGGATGGAGATACACTGGTTGATCGAATTTATCACATCGATCGTGGCTACGAGTGTATTGAAGAAAAGCTTCAACTGCTGGGTGCAACCATCAAAAGGGTGGCTGGCAGAGGCTGATCATCCTGCTAAACAGGAACGACTGAGCGTCAGGCCTCCGGGCCGACGATCAGCATGCAAGAGTCATCAAAATAATGTCACCGATTACGATAGCGTTATCAAAGGGTCGCATTCTCGACGAAACCCTTCCTTTGTTTGCCGCCGCGGGTATTGCGCCGCTGGAGGACATCCACACCAGTCGCAAACTGATTTTTGAAACCACGCAGCCTAATGTGCGACTGATCGTGATTCGTGCTTCAGACGTACCCACCTATGTAGAGTATGGTGTCGCCGATCTTGGGGTGTCCGGAAAGGACGTACTCATGGAGCACGGCGGGCAAGAAATGTACGAGCTGGTCGATCTCAACATCGCACGCTGTCGGTTAATGACCGCCGCGATAAAAGGCGCCGTGATGCCCGAGGGGCGTTTGCGCGTAGCGACCAAGTTTGTGCAAGTGGCCAAGCGATACTTTGCCGAGCAAGGCCGCCAAGTCGACATCATCAAGTTGTACGGCGGTATGGAACTTGCGCCCATCATGAATTTGGCCGATTGCATCGTGGATATTGTCGATACGGGCAACACCTTGCTGGCCAACGGCTTAGAGCCGCGCGAACACATGGCGGATATTTCCACCCGGTTGGTGGTGTCGCGTGCGGCTTATAAAACCAAGGCGGATCAAATCATGCCCATAGTTGAACAGCTAGAACAGGCGGTACAAAAGCGTGGCTAATGAACATACTTCTCTTATTCGTCGCTTAAGCTCAGTTGATGACGGCTTCAACTCGGCACTGGATGCCTTGCTGGCATGGGATGGTGTTTCCGATGCCCAAGTCAATGACACCGTGGTGAAGGTGATTGCGGACGTGCGGAAGCGGGGCGATGCGGCCGTGATCGAATACACCAATCGCTTTGATCGCACCAGCTTCGAACAGATGAGTGAGTTGCGTATTGAGCGGCCGGAGTTGGAGGCCGCGTACAAGCGCTTAGCGCCTAAACTGCAGCAGGCGTTGGAGATTTCGGTGGAGCGCGTGCGAGCTTACCATGAGCACCAGAAGCAGGAATCTTGGCAGTACACCGATGCCAGCGGTACAGTGTTGGGGCAACGCATTACGCCGTTGGATCGCGTTGGCGTCTATGTGCCGGGCGGTTTAGCACCGCTGGCCAGCTCTGTGGTGATGACGGCGGTAACCGCGAAGGTCGCGGGCGTGCCAGAAGTGATTATGGCGCACCCGACGCCCGACGGTGAAGTGTCCGATTTCGTCTTGGCAGCCGCGTGGCTGTCCGGGGTGGATCAAGTCTTCACCATGGGTGGCGCACAAGCCATAGCGGCTTTGGCATTTGGCACGGAAACCGTGCCAGCGGTCGATAAAGTGGTCGGCCCCGGAAACATCTATGTGGCCACCGCTAAACGGCACGTGTTTGGGCAGGTCGGTATTGATATGGTGGCAGGACCATCTGAAATATTGGTGGTCTGCGATGGTCAGACGGATCCCGACTGGATTGCCATGGATATGTTCTCGCAGGCGGAGCACGACGCCGATGCGCAATCCATTCTCTTGTGCCCGGATGCCGAGTATCTGGATAAGGTTGAGGCAGCGATAGAACGGCTATTGCCGACGTTGGAACGCGAAGCCATAGCACGAAAATCGTTGGCCGAGCGTGGCGCGTTGATTAAGGTGCGTGATCTGCAGGAAGCCATCAGCCTGGTCAATCGTATTGCGCCAGAGCATTTGGAATTGAGCGTCGAAAACCCCGAACAGTACCTCGACAGCATCCGTCATGCCGGCGCCATCTTTATGGGACGGCATACCTCGGAAGCATTGGGTGATTATGTTGCAGGGCCAAATCATGTCTTGCCAACCTCTGGTACCGCGCGCTTCAGTTCACCCTTGGGTGTGTATGATTTTCAGAAGAAGTCGTCCATCATCTATTGTACGCCAGACAGTGCGTCGGAACTTGGCGAGTCCGCCGGGCCTCTGGCGCGCGGCGAACTGCTTACGGCCCATGCGCGCAGTGCAGAAATGCGCGTAAAGTCGTAGCAGGGGCTGAGAAACTCAGCCCGGGGGTGTACTTTCACCCCCTCGGGTTGATATCAACCGCAACGTGATAAATTCAAACTGAACCTAGCCTGACCACTTGGGTAACCTGTCTGCTCAATAAAGATAAGGTTAATACCGTGGCGACCCCTGATCTCAATACCGTTTTTCCCAAGCCCGCTTCTCTCCCATCTGTATTTCATGCGGCCATACCGGGCTATCTCGATGTTACTGCGCAAGGCATTGCCCTGACCCTCAAGGTACTGGCGGAAGAATCCATCACTCACGTGTGGGTGCGTACAGACCCAGACAATGAAGAGCACCTGAGTGCGATGGCCGTTGGTGAAGTGATCGACGGCTGGCGGTATTGCAACGCCCTCATACCGCTGGATCATGTGCGCCCGCATACCGCCTACGTCTTTAAAATTCAACTTGCGGATCGCATGCTGTGGTTATCTGCCGACGGTGAACATTCGCGTATGCCGGCGCGCGAAGTGCATTTCAAGCACGCCCACGAAGCGCCACCAGAATGGGTGAGTGAACAGATTTTCTATCAGGTGTTCCCGGATCGTTTTCGCAACGGCGACGCTTCGTTGAACGTACAGGACGAAGAATATGAATACCTCGGTGGACGCCCTGTTAAAGCGCGGGAATGGCACGAGCTGCCCAGCGGGGAGCATGGCCCCAGCGAGTTTTTCAACGGAGATTTACCCGGTGTCTGCCAGTCGTTGGAGTACTTACAAAACACCTTAGGTGTAACCAGTATCTACCTTAATCCGGTCTTTCGTTCCGACTCCAACCACAAGTACGACACCATAGACTATTTCCATGTTGACCCCCACCTTGGGGGCAATTCGGCGCTGGTGGACTTGCGTGAGGAAACCGACAAGCGCGGTATGAAACTGATGTTGGACGGCGTTTTAAACCACACGTCGATTCGTCACGACTGGTTTATACGCGCCCAGGCCGGTGAAAAGCCGTATGTCGATTACTTTCTGGATGCCGAAGGTGACTACGTCAGTTGGAAAGGGCATAAGAGCTTGCCAGTGGTGGACTATGCCAACCCGGAGGTCGTTGACGTATTCTATCAGGCCGATAATTCGGTGTTGCGCCATTGGTTGCGACCGCCCTACAGCATTGATGGCTGGCGTCTTGATGTTATTCATATGTTGGGTGAAGGCAAGGGCGCAGCCAACAACGACAAACACGTGCGGGCCATGCGGCGCGTATTAAAAGAAGAGAACACCGACGCCTATTTGCTGGGCGAGCACTTCTTTGAAGCCACACAGTGGTTACAGGGTGACCAAGAAGATGGCGCCATGAACTACTACGGCTTTCTGCAGCCGGTGTGGATGTTCTTGGCCGGGCACGACATTGCGCGCCACCAGGCCAGTATCGACGCCGACGAGATGGCTTCTTGGATGCGTGAAGCACGTGCCAAAATACCGTTCAACATCGCCAAAACACAGTTCAACCAACTTGATAGCCATGACACGCCACGCATGTTAACGCTGCTGGGTGGTGACCAAGCTCGGCTGGTCATGGCGGTGCGCCTGCAAATGGCGTATCTGGGCGTGCCGTGCATTTATTATGGTGACGAAGTGGGATTGCAGGGAGGGGAAGACCCGCATTGCCGCGCGCCTTTCCCGTGGGACAGCAAACAATGGAACGACGACTTATTGCATCGCTTTCAACAAGCTATTCGCTGGCGCAAAGAGCTACCCGCGTTGCGCGACGGTGCGGTGGTGGATTTACACGCCGAAGGCGACCAATGGGTGTTTGCCCGCGTGTTAAAGGACACTTCGGTACTGGCGTCCGTCAACCGAGCGGATACGGCCGTGCGCCAAGCCACCAACGTGCGCCTTATCAGTGGTGCTCCAGCCCAGCACTGGTGCAACATTGAAACCGGGCAAATTGTGCAAGCAGATGCTGCTGGCAACTTGGTATTGCCGTTGGCAGCAACTGCTACTGAGCTCTGGGTCGCGACGCAATAGCGTGCCTTAACTCGCTGTCAGCGGTGCTTTAAAGCGCCGCAGGCGCAGGGCGTTAGTGATTACACACACGCTGGACGCCGCCATGGCGGCTGCCGCGAAGACCGGTGACAGCAAAATGCCGGTTGCCGGGTACAGCACGCCGGCGGCGACCGGAATCAATACACTGTTGTAGGCAAACGCCCAAAACAGGTTTTGTTTGATGTTGCGAATGGTCGCCCGTGACAGCGCAATGGCGTTAGCGGTATTGCGCAGATCACCCGACATCAACACCACATCCGCCGCTTCGATGGCGATGTCAGTGCCCGTGCCGATAGCAATTCCGACATCAGCCTGTGCAAGAGCCGGTGCGTCGTTGATGCCATCGCCGACAAACCCGACCGTATGTCCCTCTTCTTGCAGTGCTTTTAAAGCCTCTACCTTGCCGCCGGGCAGTACTTCCGCCACCACTTTATCGATGCCCAACTGTCGTGCAATGGCGTCGGCGGTGCGCTGGTTATCGCCGGTAATCATGGTGACGCCCAGCCCAGCCCGATGAAACGCTTGAATGGCTTCAACAGAGGATTCCTTAATCGGGTCGGCCACGGCGACAATTGCCACCAACTGACCACCCACCGCGGCGTATAAGGGCGTTTTTCCTTCGTCTGCGAGACGGGCAGCGGTAGCGGAAAACTCGTCCACGGAGAGCCCCAGTTGCGTCATGTAGCGATCAGCCCCGACCTGAACCACCTGACCGTTCACTTCCGCCGATACACCGTAACCTGCGTGTGAGGCAAACTTTTTGGCGGTAGGCAGGGTTAAATTGCGCGCCTGAGCCGCAGATACGATGGCGCTCGCGATGGGGTGTTCGGACGCGCTTTCCACCGCAGCAATGAGTGCGAGTGTTTCATCTTCGTTCGCGCCGTGAGACATCACCAAATCCGTCAGCTCCGGATGGCCTTTGGTGAGCGTGCCGGTCTTGTCCAACGCAATCCATGTGGTATCACGCAGTGTTTGCAGCGCTTCACCACGACGAAACAACACGCCCATTTGGGCGGCCTTGCCAGTACCGACCATGATGGAGGTCGGCGTCGCCAAGCCCATGGCGCACGGGCAAGCGATGATAAGCACCGCAACCGCGTTCACCAGTGCTAAGGTCATCGCGGGAGCCGGACCGAACAACAACCAGACCGCAAAAGTGAGCAAGGCCAGCGCCATCACAATGGGTACAAAGACGTTGGTGACACGGTCGACCAACGCTTGAATAGGCAGCTTTGAGCCTTGGGCGTCTTCTACCATGCGAATAATCTGCGCCAACACGCTGGCAGAGCCCACCGTCGTGGCAACAAACGTCAAGCTGCCGGCTTTGTTGATGGTGGCTCCGACGAGCTGATCTCCGGCCCGTTTGGCCACCGGAATGGCTTCACCCGTGATCATGGATTCATCAACGTAAGACTCGCCGCTTTCAACTCGTCCGTCGACCGGAATCTTCTCGCCCGGGCGTACTTGAATGACATCTCCACTCACCACGTCCTTTACGGGTACATCAACGGGTTCGCCATCGCGTAATACGCGTGCAGTTTTCGCCTGCAGACCTAGTAGACGCTTAATGGCTTGGTTGGTGCGGCCTTTGGCACTGGCTTCCAAGTAGCGGCCGAGCAGTATCAAAGTAATGATGACGGCCGAGGCTTCGAAATAGACGTGCACTGTGCCAGCGGGCAGGACGCTGGGCAGAAAAGTTGCCACTACAGAATAGCCCCAGGCGGCTGACGTGCCGAGCACGACCAAGGAGTTCATATCGGGTGCGGCGCGTAATAATGCCGGAACGCCTTTCACGTAGAAACGCCAACCGGGGCCAAACTGCACGATGCTGGCTAAGACAAAGAACAGATAGAACAGATTCTGTTGCCCTAGGGTGCTCACCTGCCAATGATGGAACGCATTAATAAAATGGCCACCCATGTCCAACACAAAGATCGGTAAGGTCAACGCGGCCGATAGCCAGAGTGCTTTCGCCAGTTGATGTTGTTCGACATGGCGCGCTTCATCGCGCGAGTCATCTACGGTCGGCGTTTCAGGCACAGCGTCGGCTTTATAACCTGCTTGTTTTACCGCGGCTATCAAGGTGTCTACGGAGACAGTGTTGTCGGCCATCGTGAGTGTGGCACGCTCTGTCGCTAGGTTAACCTGTGCTTCTTGTACGCCCGGTACGGCAGCCAACGCTTTCTCAACACGGCCTACGCAGGACGCGCAGCTCATGCCTTCAATGGATAAGGAATGTTTGGTCGGCATGGTCATGGCAAGTGACTCCTGTAGGGTTTTCTCAATGTGATGACCAGTGTGCACCTTCTAGTTAGGGTAAGGTCAAGCGCTCAACTTTACTTTGTGGGTACTTTCTGTAAATGTTCGACCCTTATTTTTGTTGGTTAGGAATCTCTGTGACTCAGATGAATGTCAGCCCCAAAACGGCAGGGCTACTGTTTGCACTTTTATCGGCTCTGGCTTTTGGTGGTTCAGGCCCGTTTGCGCGACCGCTCATGGACATTGGTATCGATCCATTGCACGTTACGTGGTTGCGCTTGTTGGGGATGGTGGTGGTCCTATCGCCGGTGGCGTGGCATTTTAGGTACCTGTTTGCGCGGCAATGGCGGCTTCTGTTGGCCTACGGTGTGTTTCCCATTGCTGGTGTGCAGGCTTTTTACTTTGCATCTGTAGCGCGTATTCCCGTGGGTATCGCCTTACTGATTGAATTTCTTGGACCAATACTGGTGTTGTTGTGGGTGTTGCTGGTGCGCAAGCAGCCCGTCGCGCGTTCGGCCGCCTTAGGGGTGGTGTTGGCGGTACTGGGGTTGGGGGCATTGCTGGAAGTCTGGAATGGCCTCGCGCTAGACCCTATTGGTTTGATGTTAGCAGCGGGTGCGGCCGCGTGTCAGGCAGGTTTCTTTCTGCTGTCTGATGCCGCCAAAGACGATACACCACCGTTGGCGCTCATTGCCTTAGGCGGCATCGTGGCGTTCGTTGTCATGACGATGGTGGCGCAGCCGTGGACACTGCCATGGCACTTGCTGGGTGGGCAAATTGTGCTTGCGGGTGTATCGACTTCCGCTATGGTGTCGGTAGTCTGGTTGGGCGTGATCTCCACCGCCTTAGCCTACGTGGCAGGCGTGGCGGCCATTCGCCGTTTGTCGCCGCCCGTCGCTGGTGGCGTAGCCTATTTAGAAGTCGTTACCGCAATATTACTGGCGTGGATCATGCTGGGTCAGGCGCTCAACGGAGTACAGATTGTCGGCGCCTGTATCGTGGTATTGGGTGCCTATCTCGCCCAACGCTCGGCCAGCCACACAGTGACGCTGGAGATTCCCGCCCACGAATCGGAACCCGATACCCTAGGTAGTTAGTACAGTCGGCTCGGTGTCGCCTTCGGTCAGGTTGCGTAGCCATTTACGTTTGCCGACGCGCCAAATGTTGCCGATGGCCTTTGCGCCTTCTTCGGCTAGAATCATGGCGTACACCCAGGTAAACGGCAGTTGCCACCAAAATGCGGCTGCGAGCGTTAACGGCAGCCCGACAAACCACAGGGCCGACATGTCTAAGTACAGGCAAAATTTAGCGTCGCCGCCCGAGCGCAGAATCCCCTGAATTGACACCATGTTGAACACTTTCAGCCAAAAGCCGAGGCACATAATGGCAAAGGCCAACTGCGTTTGGTGCAGTGTTTCAGCGTCCAAATTGCCTATTAGCGGAAGGAAAAACGGCGACGCTGCCAGTAGAACAAGCCCAAAACCAAACGAGCCCATAGGAGCATAGAGCATAAAGCCCTTGGCCAACGCACGCGCGTCGTCAAACTGACCGCGCCCCAAGCGTTGACCAATCATGATCGAGCAGGCATTGGTGATGCCAAAAAAGAAACTGTGGTACATGCTTTCTATCGGGCTGAGCAGGCTCATAACGGCGAGCGGTGTTGTGCCCAGTCGGCCGGCAATCAAGTGATAGGTCAATGAGCCAATCGACCACAGCGTAAAGTTAACCAGTAGCGGCCAGCTTAGAGTCCAATAGCGCGTTACCAGTTTTCGTGTGGCGGCTTCTATAAAGTGTACGCGCTCCAACCGCAGCAGGTTACCTTGGCGCTGCATGCCGCGCAGCATCCAAATTACCTGAAAAATACGCGCCAGCAGAGTTGCCAGCGCTGCCCCCGCAACACCCATGGCGGGTACGCCGAGTCCGCCGTTGATCAGCCAGAAATTCAGTGCAATGTTGAGCACAATAGTAAGCGTGGCGTAGTACAGCGGCGTTTTACTGTCGCCGGTAGCGCGCAGCGCCGCTTCGTAGACGATGACTAATTGCGTGAGCCACAGCGTCAAGGCGGTGATCGCCAAGTATTGAGCGCCTTGGGCTACTACCTGTGAATTATCTGTACCCAACAATATGAGGTTTTCAGCGTTGAACCATACCATCAGCGTGATGGGCAGCATAAAGAGGGTGCCGGCCATTAAACTTAGAGCCAATGTGTGGCGCACGCGATCATGTCGTTTGGCACCAAAGTATTGGGCGACCAGTATGCTGCAGCCAGTGCCCAGAGCAGCCATTAGCAGGATAAACACGAAGTTGATCTTGCTACCGAGTCCCACTGCAGCGATGGCTTCGGCGCCGAGCCCACTGACCATTAATACGTCGGCCATGCCTAACGCGGACACCAGTGCTGATTGCACAGCAACAGGTAAAGCCAAACCCCAAACTTCACGCAGGACCGGGCGACGATGTAAGGCTTGAGCAGGAGACATTGGGGCGATCCTAACGAAGAGAGAGCGGTGAGAGAACGATGTGGATTTTAGACTTCCATGGGCTCCAGTGGTATGTTCAAAGTCATCGACATGCCTGTGAAAAATGATCATGTGGGAAGATATTTTTAATATAGATGAGCGTTGTCGGGAAAACTTCCTCACCGAACAGGAGTTTCCTGAATTCGCTCAGCATCATTGGCGTATGGCCGGAGTGAGTTGGCTACGAGGCACCTATGTGGTCGGGCGCAAGTTGCCCGATGTACATACACTAGTGTTTACGGTGGATGGGCAGGGGAAATTGTATCTTCCCAACCAACAGCACGGAGTGCAGGCCGGTGAACTGATGTTTATGCCGGCGGGTCAGCCGTTCCGGTTTGAGATCGACGGGGCGGAATGGAAGACCTGCTGGATTCTATTACCGGACAACGAGCGCTGGAGCTTTTTGCACACCCGTCGTGCCGGGGTGCAGCCGTCCGATGCGTGCTGGAGTTTGTATCATTTACTGCATGGCCTGTATCACCAAATGCATTCCTCTCGGCGTCGGCGTTTGACTCAGATGGTGACCGAGCTGGTCAGCGAAGAAGTCACGCAGGATGCACAGCGTGACATCACACATGAACGTCTCCTTCGTCTGTTCCAGCAACTGGAAGACCGCTTGCATGTACCTTGGTCGCTGGAAGCGTTAGCGGCAGAACTGCACTATTCACCGTCACATTTTCATCGTCTATGCCGTCAGTACTTTCAGCAAGGGCCTATGCAGAAGGTGGCCTCCATGCGACTGGCACGGGCGCGTGAGCTGTTACAGTACTCGGAGTGGCAAGTCAGGCAGATCGCTCAGCGTGTGGGCTATCAGGATGCATTCAATTTTACTCACTGGTTTCGCCGCCAAACCGGGTTGTCGCCCAGTGACTACCGAGCGGCGTGCCGCGCACAAGCCGGTGTGGCCGAGCAATAAGCCGCAAAGTGCGTTAACATTCTGCAGTGACACAATGCATCGTATAAGGAGACAAGGTGATGGCGGTTGAAATAAAGCAGTTGAACCAATGGTTTAATGACGTACTGGAGCCTCACGCTTTCCAAGACTATTGCCCGAACGGGCTACAGGTTGAGGGGGCGCGTCCGGTGCGAAAATTGGTGCTCGGGGTCACGGCCAGTCAATTGTTTCTGGATCAGGCAATAGCGGCCGGCGCGGATGCGGTGTTGGTACATCATGGTTATTTCTGGAAGGGTGAAGACGCCTGCATCACCGGCATGAAGCGACGACGCATACAGACCTTATTGGATGCCGGTGTTTCGTTGTGGGCCTATCATTTGCCGTTGGATGCGCACCCGGTATTGGGTAACAATGCTCAATTGGCGGCTCGTATGGGCTGGCAAACAGACGGCGGCATGAAGGCTGGGCCGCGACCCATTGGCAACATAGGCACACCTGCCCAGCCTGTGTCAGCTGAGCAACTAAAAGAGCAATTGACCCGTGCACTTGATTACGAACCACTGCACATTGCAGGCGGGCCGGATAAGATTCGGCGCATTGCTTGGTGTACTGGCGGGGCGCAAGGCATGATTCAAGACGCTTGGGCGGCGGGTGCCGATGCTTATGTCAGTGGGGAGATCTCAGAACCCACAGTGCACGCTGCGCGCGAGCTGGGTATTCACTATTTTGCCGCTGGGCACCATGCAACCGAGCGTTATGGTGTGCAAGCGGTAGGCGCTGAAGCGGCAAAACAGTGGGGTGTTGACGTCGAGTTTATTGACTGCCCGATCCCTGTCTAAATTATACTTTTCGGCCGACAATCGTCAGGCTTCGGCTGTCTTCATCCAAAATAGCCACGTCGGGCAGTCCGCCCCATGGGGCGAACCCGAGCCCGGTCAGCAATTTGAGACTGGGCTGGTTGTGCGAAAACACAAACCCCAACACCGTATGCACACCGATACTCGGTGCCGTGTCCAATAGGTGCTGGGTCAGCGCTTTTGCGATGCCGCGACCTTGCGCAGAAGGTGCGACGTACACCGCCAGCTCTACGGTACCATTATACGCGGGGCGGCCGTAGAAGTTGCTGAAACACGCCCAGCCGAGGATCTGCGTATCGTTCTGGTCCTCGACCGCAACGACCAAAGGTCGCTCAGGTCGTTGATGGGCAATAAACCAGTCTTCCCGGTCAGCGACGGTAATAGGCTGCGTATCGGCTGTCGCCAGACGACCGGGAATTGAGGCGTTGTAGATGGCTACAATGCCTGGTAGGTCGTCGTGGCTTGCGGTACGCAGTCGATAAGTCGGCAACTTATTCTGTTGGGCGGTCAAAGTGTACATCCATTTGTGGGAAAGGAATGGTGATGTCGTTAGCGTCCAGCGCTTCTTTGATCTGCTCAATCAAGGCAAATCGTGTCGGCCAAAGGTCAGGAGTATTCACCCAAGGACGTACTACTAAGTTGACCGAAGAATCGGCCAGTTCAGACACGGCAACCAAGGGTTCGGGCTCCGGCAAAACACTGGGGTGGGCCTTCAACACTTCCATAATGACATTCTTGGCTTTCTTCATGTCAGCGTCGTAGGCGATCCCAATGATTAGATCAATGCGACGCGTGTCCATGGCGGAGTAGTTGACCACGTTAGAGCCGAAGATCGAGCCATTGGGTACGATGACTTGCTTTGCGTCCGGGGTTTTAAGTTCGGTACTGAACACGGTTATTTTCATCACCGTGCCACCGGTGTCAGCGACCTCTACATAGTCGCCTGCTTTGAAGGGACGAAAGAGGATGATCATGACGCCAGCGGCAAAATGTGACAGCGAATCTTTCAGCGCTAAACCAACGGCGATACCGGCGGCACCGAGCAAGGCAACCAGCGATGTGGTTTCGATACCCAGTTGTGACAAGGCGGCGACCACGACGACCAACAACAGTACGGCATTGATGATGTTGCCTAAAAAGACCACCAACATAGGGTCCAGTCTGGCCTTGGTCATCACGCTCGACAGTCTTTTACTGACTATGCTGACTAACCACTTACCGACTAAAAAGACAATAATGGCCAACCCGATGTTGGTGGCCCAAGGAACAATGTACGTCGCCCAAATTTCTTGTGTGTCCATTGGCATAATACTCTCCTGAAAAGCTGCTGTTTGTGGCAATGGCCTATGAGTGGTGTACATACGTCGTTATCAGCTTGCTGGACTTTCCCGCCACTCAAGGCACAATACGGTCATATTCTAATACATAGCGACGGGAGTCAATTTTGCAGTTACCTGTTGATCTTAAGTTACCCATTGGCGATGTTGTGTCAGCCGCTTTTCGCTTACCGGTGCAAATGGCGAATACGCTGTGGACCTCTCTTCGTTGGCCCATTTTATTGTTAGTGGTTGTGCAGTTGGCCAGCACCCAGCTCAGTGGTGACGAGCCGAACTATGGCATGCTAATCAGCTTGGCTTTGGTGGCGTTGGCTATTGGCGCCATGATTGCTGTGCCTGCACATCAGATTTTTATTCAAGGTAAGACGCAACAGCCGCCAGGGTTCCTGCGTTTCGGTGGGCCCGAGTTGTTCTACTTTGGTTGGTCCGTTGGCTTACCGGTTGTGATCATTCTGATCGCCAGCCTAGTGGCAGCGCCCTTGGTGATGGTGTCAACCATGACGGGCGTGGGTATTTTCGGTTCTGTTGCGTTGCTCATCGCCCTAGTGGTGGCCATTCTGGTGTACGGTCGTTTTTCCATGATTTTCCCTCGCATTGCTTTGGGCTTGGGGGGCGGTTTGCGCGCGGCAGGGCAAATGGCCGCGGGGCATTATTGGCGTGTCGGGGTGTTGGGTATTGTATTTCCGTTGTTGATCAGCATTGTGCCGATGTTCTTGCAGAACGCACTGGGTGGCTTGGTTGGCAGTATCTTGTCGATAGCGGTCAGTGTGTATTTCAATTTGGTTCAAGTGGCCATCTTGTCGTTGATCTATCGTTGGTTGTGCGAATACGCACCCACTGGCGTGGACGACTCCGATGATGACGATGATGACGATGATGACGATGATGACGATGATGACGATGATGACGATGATGACGATGATGACGAAGGAGAGACTCACGAATGGCGTGCCCAGAATGATGGTGCGGCGTTGGATCATGACTCGCCACCGCGTTCGTCGGATGACCAAGATCCTCGTCATTGAGTGAGACGAGGACGTTATGACGCCGGCGGTTGATGCGCTTAAGAAAAAACGCCTACCTTTTACTCTGCACAGCTATGAGCATGTGGCCGGTAGTCAAGGTTACGGCCTGGAAGCTTCGGAGAAGTTGGGCCTGTCGCCAGACAAGGTGTTTAAGACACTGTTGGTGAGTGATGGTGCCGGGAAGTTCGCCACTGCCATTGTGCCGGTAGCCGGTATGCTTAACCTGAAACGTGCGGCCAAGTCATTGGGTTGGAAGAAAGCGAGCATGGCTAATGGTGACGATGCGCAACGCATCACCGGGTACGTGCTGGGCGGTATCAGCCCTTTGGGTCAGAAAAAGAGACTGCCGACGGTTCTTGATTGTCGAGCCGAAGCACAGGCAACGATTTTTATCAGCGCGGGACGTCGTGGTCTTGAGATAGAGATTGCACCGGCGATATTGGTGCAGGAGTTGTCAGCGATTAAGGCAGATGTGGCAGAGATTGACGAGGCATAGATAGGGCGGAAGAGCGTAGCATCATCCGCCAAAGGCGCAGCGAGCAGGAATCGCAGACACAAAAAAGGCGGTAGATACCGCCTTTTTAAGTTCAGAAGCTCACGCTAACTGCAATGTTAGGCAATGCCTTACAGAGGAGTTACGTTCTCAGCCTGTGGGCCTTTCTGACCTTGGGTTACTTCGAAAGTAACTTGCTGGCCTTCTGACAGAGAGCGACGACCAGTACCGTTGATTGCACGGAAATGAACGAATACGTCTGTACCGCCTTCACGCTCGATGAAGCCGAAACCTTTCTCATCGTTGAACCATTTTACTGTGCCGGTAATAGTTTGACCTGACATTTTTTCTGTATTCCTCTTTTACTTTTCACACCCACCCCAAGGGGAAGGTACTTTCGTGGCTAGTTTTAACACCTAGCCGATTTCATTAGGCGGAGCAATTCAACGGAGTACCCAAAGGTTTCTTCGAAAACAACAGCTTCGCGCATCAAGTGAGACCCGAGGTCAACACCTGCCAGAGCACATGCTCTGTATCACATCAAATAGAAGGGGATAGATAGACGCTTGGAGCAATGTTCTTTCGTGAGGTGGTTTAGCACCACTGTAACCAAAGGCATAAGCATTCGAGCGGCTAAGAAGCCTGCTACTTGTGTAACTGAGATCAAGCATACTCTTATTGCGGGGCATTAACAGTCTTTTCGGCTTTTTTTTAATAAGAGGGGGGTGGAATTTTGTACAGGTTACGAAACGATGACGCTGCGCCCCCAGATAAAGGACTTATCGAAGGGGCGCAGTCTAGCGGTGGCCGAAGATCAGCCGCATTTAGAATCGCCGCAATTCAAACACGTCTGGCAACCATCCAGAATAACCATGGCTTTCGTGTTGCACTTATTGCACAGGCGCGCATCCGGTGGAAAGCCTGATTCGGCTGCCACTGCCTTGGCCGCAGAACCACCGTTCAGTTTTTCATACTCGGCGCGCTTTTCGTTGATCAACTTCATTTGATGTTCGCTAAGACCTTCGTCTTTGATCAAGCCAATCATCTTCATGTGGCTTTCGATGGCGTCACCAATTTCTGCTACCAGTGAGGGCATGAACTTACCGCCAGGCTTGAAGTAGCCACCTTGCGGGTCGAATACGGCCTTCATCTCATCAACCAAGAAGGTTACATCACCGCCCTTACGGAAAACCGCGGAAATAACCCGCGTTAAGGCAACGACCCACTGGAAGTGGTCCATGTTCTTCGAGTTAATGAACACTTCAAATGGCCAGCGCTCTTCGTGCTCAGTACCTTGATTCAACACGATGTCGTTGATGGTCACGTACAGGGCGTGTTCCGACATCGGTGTTTTGATCTTGTACGTTGAGCCCAGCAATACTTCCGGGCGATCCAATGATTCGTGAATCTGCTGCAGTTGTGGCGCCGAAGCTTTGGCTTCAGCGGCCGCTTTTTCAGCGGAGACCACTTCGTAGCCGGTTATCTTTTTACCAATTTTATGTACTGTCATGATGAATCCTGATTAGAACTTACCGTAGTAGCCTTCTTTGAGGGCATCGAATAGGTTGGCGGCAGTGTGCTCTTCGCCGTCGTATTCAACCTTGTCGTTACCCTTCAGTTCGATGGTGCTTCCGTCTTCCAATTGGAATCGGTAGGTGGTGTTTTCGAGGTCTTTCTCTTTGACCAGAACACCCTGGAATGCTTCAGGGTTAAAACGGAAGGTGGTGCAGCCTTTGAGACCTTTCTCATACGCATAGAGGTAGATGTCTTTAAAGTCTTCATAAGGATAATCCGTCGGTACGTTGGCAGTCTTAGAGATTGACGAGTCAATCCACTTTTGTGCGGCAGCTTGGATATCAACGTGCTGCTTCGGTGCGATGTCGTCCGAAGTAATAAAGTACTCAGGCAGCTTGTTGGCTTCCTCTTCGGTGTACGGCATGGCCGCCGGGTTCACCAGTTCACGATAAGCGAGCAATTCGAACGAGAATACGTCGACTTTCTCTTTGGTTTTCCGTCCTTCGCGAATTACGTTACGCGAGTAGTGGTGCGCAAAGCTGGGCTCAATACCGTTGCTGGCATTGTTAGCGATGGACAATGAAATAGTGCCGGTAGGGGCAATGGAGCTGTGGTGCGTGAAACGCGCGCCAATTTTTGCCAGCTCGCTGACCAGTTCAGGGTCTTCTTTACCCAACTGCTGCATGTAACGGCTGTATTTGGCGTGCAGAATACGCCCTGGCAGTTTGTCACCGACTTGATAGCCGTCGGCTTTCAACTCAGGGCGCTTGCGCAGCATTTCCGGCGACAGCTCAAACTCCTGTTCCATAATAGGAGCAGGACCCTTTTCTTTGGCCAAGTCCAGCGCAGTGCGCCAGCCGGTTAATGCCATGGCTTTGGTCACTTTTTCAGTGAACTCAACAGAACCTTCGTCACCGTACTTCATGCCGAGCATGGTGATGGTTGAGCCCAAGCCAAGATAGCCCATGCCATGACGGCGTTTGGTGGTGATTTCAACGCGTTGCTGTTCCAGCGGCAAACCGTTGATTTCAACCACGTTGTCCAACATGCGGGTAAAGATGCTGACCACTTCGTCGAACTTGTCCCAGTTAAAACGCGCTTCGGCGGTAAACGGGTTTTCGATGAACTTGGTGAGGTTGATAGAACCTAACAAGCAGCTGCCGTAAGGCGGCAAAGGCTGTTCGCCACAAGGGTTGGTAGCCCGAATGGTCTCGCAGAACCAGTTATTGTTCATTTCATTGACCTTGTCGATCAAAATGAAACCGGGTTCTGCGTAGTCGTAGGTGGACGACATGATGGCGTTCCACAGATGCCGCGCTTTTATCGTCTTATAAACGCGGAAGGCAACCTGTTCGCTGTCGTTCTGCAAATAGGGGGCTTTCACGTGCCAGTCGCGCCAAACTACTTGGTTTGGGTCGTTCAGGTCGAGTTGGTCGCGCTGTGCTTCTTTCTCAGATACAGGAAAAGCCAGTGGCCAGTCGCTGTCGTCAATGACTGACTTCATGAATTCGTCGGTAATCAGCAACGATAAGTTGAACTGGCGCAAGCGACCGTCTTCACGCTTGGCTTTTACGAATTCTTGTACGTCCGGGTGGCCAACATCAAAGGTTGCCATTTGGGCGCCGCGGCGACCACCGGCAGAGGACACGGTGAAACACATGCGGTCGTAGATGTCCATGAACGACAGTGGACCAGACGTATAGGCCCCCGCGCCGCTGACAAAGGCATTGCGTGGGCGCAGCGTAGAAAACTCGTAGCCGATACCGCAACCCGCTTTCAACGTCAGGCCAGCTTCGTGTACTTTCTGCAGAATGCCGTCCATGGAGTCTTCCACGGTGCCGGATACGGTGCAGTTGATGGTAGAGGTGGCAGGCTTGTGCTCAAGAGCACCGGCGTTAGATAAGATACGACCCGCCGGAATGGCACCATTTTCTAGCGCCCAGAGGAATTTGGTTTGCCACTGCTTTTGTTTGGCTTTAGTGGTCTCAACTGCGGCAATGGCTTCAGCGACGCGCGCGAACGAACCATGCATGTCAGCATCAACGTTGTTGCCCCGACCGTCTTTAAGGCGGTATTTTTTATCCCAGATATCGAGAGAAGCGTCTTGGTAAGCGATTTGCACGGAGTGATCTGCCCGAATGGTTTCTGTCATGGTAATTGTCCTGCTACCTGATTGACGAAAGAAATGCGTTGTCTGTGTGTCCACTCATGCTGCTGGAGAGCGTGATACTGCGCTCAGGACGCTCTGACTCATAAACACTAATTGTTGTGGTTGGTGCTATTCTAAACCACTACCCCTTGTGTCTGGCAAGGTGAATTTGTCACAATTTTTTGCTGTTGGGGCGTTGACTTCGCGGCAAGCCAGACAGCGTGTGGCTTCGTTGAGTTGTTACGATTTGTAGTTGTTCATAAGGCAGTGCATGGCTTACAAAGACGCAGGGTAATCGCCTACTGTAAATAGATCTGATTGCTAAAATAATCTCCGCTACGTTAGAGTATCGGCCAACAAAGACAACAAGGGCAGCTCTGTCGTGCATTCTCGTTCAGTTATGTGGTTTTATGTGTTCTGGTGTGTGGCCGCGCTGGTCTATGTGCTTAATTTGCACTTTACGTGGTTCATTGCTGAAGTGAACTGGGTGCTTAAGCCTTTGCCGATTGTATTGCTATTGGTTTGGGCTTGGCGAACTATTCCTGAAGAAGAGCCTTTGCGTGTTTGGGTGGTTGCAGCTTTGGGACTGTCGGCAGTGGGTGACATAGTGTTGCTGGTGCCGGGGCAGTTTATTTTAGGCTTGGTGGCTTTCTTGCTGGCTCACTTGGCTTATTTACGTGTGTTTGCGCATTCGGCGTCGATGGCACACATTCGGTGGTTGATCATTATCGTCGTTATTTGTGGCGGATTGTTGGGTGGCTATCTGATCGTACCCAGCCTGAGTGGGCAGTTGTACGTTGCAGTGGTGGCGTATATGGCAACCTTGGGTGCTATGGCGATTGCCGCAACACTGTGTAAGCGAGTGCACTGGTTAGCCATTCCGGGCGTGCTGTTGTTTATGTTTTCTGACACTGTGTTGGGCTACAGCACCTTGGTGGCGCCTGTCGATAACTCTGATGTGATGGTCATGGTCAGTTACTATTTAGCGCAGTTTTGCCTGGCGCATGCCTTGATTTGGTATCGTGAGCCGGAAGAAGACCCGTTCGCCGTCGCCTAATAGGCTATTGGTTTCTGGAAAGAACCTCGGAAGCAAAAAGCGCCAGATTGAGAAAAGGAGGTTTTTAAAGGGCGCTGCGAATGGCTTCTACACGGGTACGGTTTACGTCGAAATCTTTGCGCCCAAGGCGTGAAGCGCTGCGAATATGAATAACGCCATTTGCCCGATCCAGTAGAAATTCCACGTCATCGCGGT
Source organism: Natronospirillum sp. (assembly GCA_049115955.1). Lineage (GTDB taxonomy): Bacteria > Pseudomonadota > Gammaproteobacteria > Pseudomonadales > Natronospirillaceae > Salinispirillum. Next base: position 14,821 of record JAGDZJ010000014.1, on the reverse strand, counting down.
ACCCCATCAGCGGTGTCACAAACACAGCGTGCAGGTAGTCGGGTGTTTCCGTCACAATATGGTTCGGGCCAATTTGTGGCAACACATTGCGTACGCGGGCCATGGCTTCGTCCACATCATCGCTTTCAAGGCTCAACGGTGCCACATAAGCGGATACTTTGTCGGTTTGGCTAGACACGCAGTTCGGTGTCGCGGGACAGGGTTGCAAGGTGCCGTCGGCCGTTACGCCGAGGGCCTTTGCTGGCGCATTGGGGATGACCACCGCACGCAGCACTGCAAACAGAGCGATCAAAACGAGCAAGACAATCAGAACGATATTCATGGTGCGCTCCTGTTTTTGCATGTTTCTCATGATTGAGATTCGGTTGCAGTAGACTGTATGTTTATAAATTCAACCAACGGTTGGCAGCCGTATGATCTGTTAATGACAGCACACAGGTGGTCGGCGCACCGACCTCGGCGACCACGACATGATGCCGTAATTCGTCGCGCCGGAACAAGTGTACATCGATGTTCTCACCCGGTTGGTATTGCGCCACCTGTTCTTCTATACGCGCCGCGTCCGTTTGCACGTGGTCGAGGGCGATAATGACGTCACCGGTTGATATGCCGGCTTTATGAGCGGCGCTGCCATTAATCACCACCCGCGCCCGGGCACCCATTGGGTGGGCTTCGAAGGTAGAGCCGAGGCTGCATTGGCCTTCTTTTAGGTGGCTCTTTTGGCCGCCGGCGCGTTTCAGTGAATCGGGCGTGCCCCAAGTGGCAGTGACACCAAACTGTTGCAGCACGGCATCCAGCGGGAGGTCTTCGGTGCCGTAAAGGCCGAGTTCAAACGCATCTGTCAGGTCACAGGCAATAACGTCTTGCGCGACATCCGGGATGCCTTGTTCTGGCACACCGTCTTGCGCATGGCGCTGCCAAACAGCGCGCACGAGGTCATCCAATGATTGTTTGCCGTCGGTTCTTAGACGAATGGTCAGGTCCAGATAAAGAGCGAACAATGCACCTTTAGTGTAATAGCTGACAATGGCATTGCTGGCATTTTCATCTTGCTGATAGAACTTAGTCCACGCATTGAAACTGCTTTCCGCCATGCTTTGTCCGAGACGCCCCGGCCCTCGAATGACGCGGGTCATCTGTTGGCTCAGTTGCTCGAGGTAATGCTCCACGCTCATGCATCCGGCGCGCAGGACACCGAGGTCATCGTAATAAGAAGTGATGCCTTCAAACCACCAAAGCAGTTCGGTGTAGCTCTCGCGCTCTAATTGGTAAGGCAAGAACGCCCGCGGCTTGAGTCGTTTGACGTTCCATGTGTGGAAATATTCGTGCGAGCACAGACCCAGATAGTCACGATAGCCTGCGGTCGTTTCGGTCATACCCGCCGTTGGTAAGTTGCTGCGACTGGTCATCAACGCGGTGCTGGCTCGGTGTTCCAACCCGCCACCGCCATTTCCCAATACCGCGGTCATAAAGACGTAGTGTGAAATGGGTGCTGGGACTTGCCAAAACTGAATGTGGTGTTGGCAGATCTTGGCCAGGTCTTTTTCAAGGCGTGCCATATCGGCGCGATGGCGTCCTGATAAGACGATGTCGTGGCGTACGCCTTCAGTCTCGAAGTGACCATGGGCAAAGTCACTGAGTTCCACCGGGTGGTCGATTAATTCATCATAATTTGCGCATTGATAAGTGCCAAAGCCGTTGGCATCGACATCCTGTTTTGCCATGCTGGTCGCTACACGCCACTGGCCATCCACAGGCGCAGGCGAGGGCAGAATGGTCAAAACGCAGGGCTCATGTTCTTGGCTGCTTGCGGCAAGAAAGACGCTGCTGCCATTGAAGAATGCCCGACTTTGATCGAGATAAGCTGAGCGCACCGACAGATCCCATGCGTAGACCTGATAACTGACAGTAAGCGGTTGATTGCCCGCCTGCTCAAGTATCCAGTTTTGCTTATCCACTTGGCGCAGTGCGATGTCTGTACCGTCTTCCAACGTTGCGCGCATGTTCAAAAGATGGCGCGCAAAATCTCGGATCATGTACGAGCCGGGAATCCAGGCGGGTAGCCAGAGATTCTGTTGCGGAAGTGGTTTATCAAGGCGCAATTTCACCGAGAACAGATGCCCGGATGGGTCTGCCGGTGTAATGGTATAGGCGGGCATGGTTAGGCTACCGTCGATGTTTTGGGATGGGAAAAGCTGGTCGGTTAGACCAGCTGATTCTTCACTTTAAACTCTCGCAGTGCGCGTCGTGCGCGTTCTACATCAGTATACAGTTTGGTTCGTTCCTGTTTGTCACCCGTGCCGTTGGGATGATCACGTACGAATTGCCGCTTGCGTTCCTCGGCATCGGTGATCGCCTGTTCCAGTGCTTCTAGCTGTGTCTGCACATCCATCCTTATTACCTCTGAGTCCTCTGTTTTACGAATCTGCGATTGATCCAATCTTTAGTATATGGTGCTTGTTGTTAATCAGATCAACCTAAAGCGTTAATTTTTTGACGCCACCACGCAATTGGCGTCTGCCTGTGTGAGTGTGAACACTGGTATATATATTAGCGTATTATATGAATTCTACCTCGTTTTTTCGTGTTAATTGCGGTCTTTTCTTTTAGATGACAGCAAGTCGTCATGGAAGGTGATTCGTTTACAAATAATTACATTCCTAACCAATTGATCTACCGACAGGTTTTTAGGCGCGTCGGAAATACCCGCAATGAGGTCTTCTCAAAGGGTTGTCGGCATCTATATAATGCGCGCCCTTTTCAAAACAGGTAGAAGCAGCAATGAATGAGTATGGTCGGTCAGCCGCAGTGATGTCCCAAGGACACCTATGCCTAGCCTCCAGTATGATACTTAATGAGCAACCGCTGCCAATCCGTTTTTTCTACAAGGAAAACCCCAATCACGCGAACGACACGGGCTTCCGGTTCTATTCTGGGCTAGAGTCCGATGAGTTTCTGATGCAGGAAGGTAGCGCACTGGTCGCACCGCTGGACTGCCTTGAGCGCTTGGACCCGAGTATTTCAGAACTCATTGAACGTTCGGATATCGGCAGTGTTTGGGAGCGACTACCGGGCCGGAATGACTGGGTTCCCGTCACTGACTACAGTATTCCCGACTAACGGAGTTACAAATGTTTACAGGTATAGTTCAAGGGAAAGCAAGAATCGTTAAGCGCGTTCCGGATCAAGATTTGGTGCGTCTGGCCGTTGAGTTTCCAAGCGGCAGCATTGAGAGCGTGCAGCGGGGAGCGTCAGTCGCACTAAACGGTGTGTGTTTAACCGTGGTAGCCCAGCAGGGCGCGGTGGTCGATTTTGACGTTATGCAAACCTCGTTGCAGCTCACCTCTTTAAGTGTGTGCGCAGAAGGTGATCACGTTAATTTCGAACGTGCGATGCGCGCTGCGGATGAGGTAGGAGGCCATCTGCTGTCAGGTCATGTTGCTGCTATGGGTCGCATCACGAAGATCGATACGCTAGGACACGGCAAGATGTTGCACATTGAAGTGCCCGAATCTTTGCGCCCTTATCTCTTCAGCAAAGGTTACATCGGTGTTGATGGTGCATCGCTGACCATCGTTGATGTAACGCCAGACGGATTTACCATCAGCTTAATACCGGAAACCTTAGAGGTGACTATTTTGGGTGATGCGGTGGAAGGCACGCCGGTCAATATCGAGATTGATAGCCAGACGCGGGCTGTCGTAGACACCGTCGAACGGGTTCTGGCCCAGCGCTTGCCCGGCTAACTTCTGAGTAGCATTATTGGCCGGTATGACGATCCAGTTTTTCTGCGGCCTTGTCATGCCGGTCAAGTAGCTCTTCGCGCGCGCTGTTGTCGACCGACTTGCCGCCGCAGCCTGCGAGTACTGCGATCAATGCTGCCATTACGAACCATTTCATAGTGCTTGCCTTATAACGCCAGAATATAAATGTCGTTGTAACCAGCACCCGCATGCTTGTCAATCTCAACCTGTGTCTCCTTGTAGGATTGGCGTGAAGAACGCCGCGACATCTGGCACACTGTTGCTTTAAGACCTTTTGAGTAACGCACGGTTTGAACCCTTCACCCCATACGCTGCAATCATCCTTTATGCCCGCTGCAAGCACGTTGACGCAAGTGCCTTACTGGCTTTGGCCTGCGGCCGCTTTGGCTGGGGTGCTGTTGGCCGTTGGCGGGTTGAGTTATGCCCCAGACGGACGTATCAATATTCTATTGGTATGGTTCTTGTGGGCTGCACTGCCTCTACTGGGTACGGTGGTTTCTGTGCTGATGACGTTACACACGGGTCGCCGTCCATGGGTTGTCAGAGTGCTGCGTGTGTCCCCCTATTGGCGCCCTACGGCGGGTCAGCGTTGGCACTTGCTTTGGGTGGTGCAGGCTTTGTGGGCGTTGTCGGCGCTGAGTCTTTTACTGACTTTTTTGATACTGTTGGTCTTCACCGATTTAGCCTTTGGCTGGAGTTCTACGGTGATCGCCAGTTCTGATGGAGTGGCGCAATGGGTATCGTGGGTGACGTGGCCATGGCGAGGGTTCTGGGCCGCTGCGGTGCCGTCAGCCGAAGTGCTGTCCGCAACTCGGTTTATCCGTATTGACCAAGGCGCGAGCGGCGTAACCGAAGCAGCGGCCTGGTGGCCTTTTCTGCTGGCCAGTGTGATGTTTTACAATTTACTGCCACGGCTGCTGTTGTTCGGGTATTGTTGGTTGCGCTGGCGCATCACTGTGCGACGAGGCGTCGATGCCATAGCGGTTGACGATGTGCTGCCGACTGATACGGTGGATTTTGCCGAAGTTAAAGAGGGGCTGCTGGCAGAATGGGCGAGCGCCGAGGCAATTTATTGGGAACAGTCGGCACCCTTTCCAACGACGGCATCAAAACGCATTTATCAGCTTGGGCAAGCGTCTTGGCAGCAAGATCAAGCGATCTGGGAAGAATTGAAAGGCCTGCGCCCGGAAGCCCTGCTTTGGCATGTATCTGCGGGTCGTTCTCCGGTGGCAGAGCTGGGTGATATGATTGATGAGGCGCAGCGTGTCTGGCAACCAGCCCAAGCACTGTTGGCTCACCATGACAGTACAACTCTACCTGAACGTCATCTTGCCAGTTGGCGAGCATTTGCCCGTCAGCATAGCCTTGTTTGGATAACGTTATGAACCAACGATCAGGAATGTCGCTGTGAACGAGGTAAAAGAGTCAGTAACGAGTGCCTCCTTGAAGAAAATGCCGCATTTGTGCGTAGTAGGGCACCCAAACAAGGGTAAGTCGTCCATTGTTTCCACCTTGGTGGAAAACGATAGCGTGCAGGTGGGTGTAGAGTCGGGCACCACGCGGTCTGCCAATACCTTCGAATTCAGAATGCAGGGTCAGGTTTTCCTAGCGCTGACCGATACGCCAGGGTTTCAGCGCGCCCGGCAAGTGTTGGCATGGCTGGAATCCGTGCCGGTGACGGCGGGGCAACGACCAGAGCGGGTTAAGGCATTCCTCGCTCAGGCAGAGCATGCGCAACAATTTCCTGATGAAGTGCAACTACTGACTCCCATTATGCAAGGCGCAGGCATTTTATACGTCGTCGATGCCAGTCAGCCGGTAACGGCAGCGGACGAAGCCGAAATGGAAATTTTGCGCTGGACCGGGCAGCCTCGCATGGCCGTGGTGAACCCCATGACCGCAGCGGATGAGCGAGCGGATTGGTTGACGACCTTAAGTCAGTTTTTTCAGTGGGTACGGGTATTCAATCCGCTGACGGCCAACATGCCCGCGCGGCAGTCTTTACTGCGTGCAATGGGTGAGCTGTCGCCCAACTGGTCGGCACCGATCAAAGACCTTTGTTCCCGCTTGGAGCGGCGCGATCAGCAGCGTTTGCACAACGTCAGTTTGGCGTTGGCGCAGTATTGGTGCGAACAAATGGCGTGCCGTGAATCCGTGGGTACTCTGGCGCGCGTGACAAAAGCGTCGCCAGAGGAGGCCTTGCGCCAGCGCCTCGACCAAGCCGAACACGACTGGTTTCATCAGTTGCTTAACGAGTGGGGGCATACCAGTGCAAGCGTTGACGGCGTAGCCGACTGGGATCTTGATCGAGACAATTTGATGAACACGGAGACCTGGTACCTGTGGGGCTTGAAACAGCGTCAGCTCCTAGCGGTCAGTGGTGCGGCAGGTGCGGCAGCGGGACTTGCGGTGGATGTCGGTTTGGGCGGCGCCTCGTTGATGTTGGGTGCTGTGTCGGGAGGGATTATTGGGTCTGCAGGCGGCTGGTGGGCCAGCAAGCAACTGCCAGGGCAGCGTTGGGGCATGTTTCCTCTAACGCGCCAGAAGGCTTTCGTGGGGCCGGTGAAGCATCCGAACTTTCCACTCGTCGTGATGGCTCGGGCCATGACTTTTGTCCAGCAACTCTGGTTGCGCCCGCACGCAGAACGCACTCGCCTGGCCCTGCATACCGATGCGCAACAATGGCAGCGCGACGAGCAAGTGCAACTACTCCGTTGGGCCCAGCGCATTCAGGGTGAGCGTTGGAAAGATAAGTACCAAGACGCACTGACACAATGGATAGAAAAATCGCTTAAACACAGGCTGCAAGTCGCGGTCAACACGGAGACGGAATCGGTATGGTTGGCGCATTAATTGGTATCGGCGTGGCCGGTATTCTTATAGTACTGCTGCGTGTGGCGGAGCGACCTAAGCTGGTGCGCCCGGTATTATCTGAAACATTACCGCGTTACCAAACTATTGAGCAGTTGGCCTTGCGCTTACATACGCGAGAAGCCAATGAGCGCGGATTAAAACCGGGAGCCGAAGCGCTGGTGGTCTTTGCTCGCCCGGACAAACCAGAACGCACCAAAATTTGTTATCTGTATTTGCATGGCTTGTCGGCTTCACGGCAAGAAATATCACCGGTCACTGAAACCTTAGCCGCAGAGGACAATGCCAACGCGATTTACGCGCGCATTTCCGGACATGGCATGGGCACGGCGGGCATGGGTAAATATCACGCGGGACACTGGCTAGAGTCAGTGTGGGAATACTGGTTAATCGCGCGCGCACTCGGTGAACGGGTGGTTGTTGTGGCAACGTCTACCGGCGCGGCCTCGGCAGTCTGGTTAACCCAGCAGCGCGACGTTGAACAACACCTACATGCCTTGTTAATGATTGCGCCTAATTTTGGTGTCAGTGACAAGCGCGCCTTTCTTTTAACGTGGCCGGGCGCGCGTACTTGGATTCCTTGGCTAACCGGCAAGTATCATTCGTGGGAGCCGCGTAACAAGCTGCAAGCCAAGTATTGGTCAACAACCTACAGCACTCTGGCGTGGATAGAGATGCAGTTGCTGCTCGACCAAATAGCGCACATTGACTATGGACAAATGACCACACCGCTGATGATTCAAGTCAGCCCGGAAGATCCGGTGATTAACCCCAAGCGTGCGCGTACGGTATTTGAGCAATGGGGCGGGGCACCCAAGTCATTTCTTTGGGTAACCGTACCGTCGGGCGACTCGCAGCACGTCTTCGTGGGTGACATCATGGGTGCTGAACGCAATCAAGATGTGATTCGCGAGTTCCGTACGTTTCTTGACCAACTGTAACTCCCTTTGTTGTGCATGCATCTGCTATAATCCGCGCCCCTGATTTTTAGATCCCGCGAGGTCATCATGTCGTTTCGTCCTGAACTGCTTTCACCAGCAGGCACTCTGCGTAATATGCGGTACGCGCTGGCCTACGGGGCTGATGCGGTGTATGCCGGACAGCCGCGTTACAGCCTGCGCGTGCGTGAGAACGACTTCGACCTCGATAACCTGCGCAGCGGCATTGCAGAAGCCCACGCGCAAGGCAAGAAATTCTATGTGGCCAGCAACATTGCGCCGCACAACGCGAAGGTGAATACCTATTTCCGCGACATTGCTCCCGTAATGGAAATGCGGCCGGATGCGCTCATCATGTCGGATCCCGGCTTGATTATGATGGTGCGTGAGGAATGGCCGGATATGCCCATTCATTTGTCGGTTCAGGCCAATGCGGTCAATTACGCCGCGGTAAAATTTTGGCATCGCCAAGGTATTGAGCGAGTGATTCTGTCACGCGAATTGTCACTGGATGAAATCGAAGAAATTCGTCAAAAAGTGCCTGAAATGGAATTGGAGGTGTTTGTACACGGCGCACTGTGCATCGCCTATTCCGGTCGGTGCTTGTTGTCCGGGTATTTGAACCGGCGTGATCCGAACCAAGGCACCTGCACCAATGCGTGCCGATGGGAATACAAAACCCATGAAGGCAAGACCGACATTACAGGTGATGTGGTGCCGCGTGATGCCAGTATCTGGACGCCATCGCAGAACAAAATTGCCAGTGATGCGGCACCTTCTGCGGGTATTGACCCGGTGTTGGGCGAAGGCCTTCCCGTTGATGGTGTGTATCTATTGGAAGACCCTAATCGGCCGGGCGAGTTGATGCCGGCATGGGAAGACGAACACGGCACCTACATCATGAATTCACGTGATTTGCGCGCTATTCAGCATGTGCAGCGGTTAACCGAAATGGGCGTGCACTCGCTCAAAATCGAAGGCCGTACCAAATCGCATTATTACGTGGCCCGTACGGCGCAGACCTATCGCCAAGCGATTGATGACGCAGTCGCCGGACGCGACTTTAATCCGTCGTTAATGCACGACTTAGATAGTCTAGCCAACCGCGGCTATACCGAAGGTTTCTATCGTCGGCACACGCACGCCAGTTACCAGAACTATGAGCAGGGTCGGTCGGTCTCAACGCAGCAACAGTTTGTGGGTGAAGCCCTCGGGATCGATAATGGTCGCTTGGTGATCAAAGCCAAGAACAAGTTCAGTCGCGGTGATGTGCTTGAGCTTATGACGCCCGAAGGCAACATTCGCTTCACGCTGGACGATGTGCGGTTGCAGAAAAACGGCAAGGACGTCGATGTAGTACCGGGTTCCGACTACATGGTTACGGTGGCCTTGCCCGTTTCTTTGCCTGCATCAGCAGGCGAGTTCGGCCTGCTGATGCGCGACCTTTAGGGCGCAGGCACCATTCGTAACAGTCGCCCGTTGCTTTCGTCCGTCAGCAGCCAAAGCGTGCCATCCGGGCCATTGCGGATGTCCCTGATACGGGTATTGAAGCCCGTTAGCATGTCTTCTCGGCTGATGACGTCGGTGCCATTGAAACGCACCCGCTGAATCTTCTGTCCTACCAGCGCACCCACAAAGAGATCGCCTTGCCACTGCGGAAATACATCACCGGTGTAAAACGCCATGCCGGACGGTGCAATAGACGGTGTCCAGTGCATTAACGGTGATTCCATGCCTTCTTTCTCGGTCAGGTCGGTGATCGGCGTGCCGTTGTAGTTAATGCCATGCGTCACTTCTGGCCAGCCGTAGTTTAATCCGCTTTGAATCAGGTTAATTTCATCGCCGCCGCGCGGCCCATGTTCGGTTTGCCAAACAAGGCGGCTACCGGGGTGCAAGGTGAGCCCTTGTGGATTGCGGTTCCCATAGGTGTAGATCTCCGGTAAGGCGTCTGCGCGATCAACAAAGGGATTGTCACTGGGTACTTGTCCGTCGTCGTGTAAGCGGATGGTTGTACCCATGTGGCTGTTCAACGCTTGAGCACGATTTTGCTGGCCGCGATCACCGATCGTGAGGTAAAGATAGCCGTTGTCGTCAAACACAATGCGCGAACCAAAATGCCGCCCTCCGGAAAGTCTGGGTGCGGCACTGAACAAGATTTCCACGTTACTCAATTGCCCGTCATCGTATTGCCCACGTGCTAAGCGTGTGGTTAAGCCTTGGTTATTGCCGTGCGAATAGCTGAAGTAGAGCCAGCGATTTTGCGCAAAATTCGGGTGTGGAACGACATCCAGTAGTCCACCTTGGCCTGATGCGGTGATCTCCGGCAGCCCGGACACAGGCTCATCAACCAAGTTGCCGTCTACCATGCGCCGCAAACGGCCGGGTCTCTCGCTGATCAATATCTCGTCGTTGGGCAGAAATGCCAGGCTCCATGGGTTAGACAGACCGGATGCAACGGTTTCCAATTGGAACGAGTGATGTTCAGTGGTGTAGGTTTGTGCGGTAACGCCGATGGACAAGCTGAATACAGCGCCCGCCAGCAGGGCTTTGATGGCATTAGGTACGATAGGATTGGGTGTCATAGCGTCCTCAAGGTCATTTGAACGTCCAGACAGTCTAGAGTCTGTCAGTGGACCGATGCAGGTCATTTACTGAACAATGACCTAAGCCACAAATGGCGAGCATAAAAAAGCCCCGCTGGATTAGAGCGAGGCTTTGTCGAAGCAGTCGTTTTAGGTGTGCACCGCTAGCGTAAGTAACCCTCATTCAGCAGCACTTCAACAACATCGGCCGGGGTCGTTTTGTCTACAACCAACCCAAACGGTAAGGGCGCAGCGGGCGCGCCCGAAACCAACGCAATTGCACCACCTGCTTCAATGTAAGGCGCTACCGTTAATGCATCGTCTGCGCTGACCGTCATGCTGAGGTGGCCCGCATCGAAGAGTAAGCGCTCCACTGCGGCGGCCAAGTCGCCGTTTTTATCAGCCGTGAGTACGACAGATATTGGTGTCTGTCCGAACCGGCGTTGGCGCTCTTCGTCGCTGACGGGGCGCAGTTTGTCGCTGCCGTCCACCACGCGCTCAATCATCCCAGCACCCACGGTGACATTGGTCAAACGGTCGATAACGATAAACGAACCGGTCCAGCGATTTTGCTTATAGCTGTCAAAGACCACTTCTTTGTTCAGCGCTATTTCGCAATGACCAATTTCGTTCAGATCCAGCTTTTCTGCGGGTAAATCAGCCAAGGTATTAATGTCTATCTTGTTGTACAAGTGGCTGACCACGCCCGCGCTGGTGTTTGTACCAACCTTGAAATCGAATTGCTTGCCGGGTGTCATGACGTCGTCCGTCATCCACACCAACTTGGCCACAAAGCGTCGGCCACGTTGCGGCAACGACGCCGGGTGCACCAGCATATCCCCACGACTGATGTCGATTTCGTCTTTCAACGTCAGCGTAACCGCTTGATTGACGAAGGCTTCGGTCAGGTCACCGTCGTAGGTCACGATAGACTTCACCGTAGACGTCTTGCCGGACGGCAACGCCATCACGGTGTCGCCAGGCCGCACAATACCGGACGCGATGGTGCCGCAAAAACCACGGAAGTTCAGGTTGGGGCGGTTCACGTATTGCACGGGAAAACGAAAATGCTCAATGTCGTGATCTTTAGCGATGGGCACATTTTCCAACACATGCATCAACGTCGGGCCGCTGTACCATTTCATGCGTTCACTGGCGTTAACCACGTTGTCGCCATCCAGTGCCGACATAGGCACAAAGCTGATGTCGCCGAAACCGAGGTTCTCGCTGAACGTCAGATATTCGTTCCGAATGTCGTTGAAGGTGTTTTCGCTGAAATCGACAAGATCCATCTTGTTCACCGCGACCACGATGTGGCGGATGCCGAGCAAAGATGCAATGAAACTGTGGCGGCGCGTTTGCGTCTGTACGCCATGGCGTGCGTCAATCAAGATGATGGCGAGGTCACAGGTTGACGCCCCGGTTGCCATGTTACGGGTGTATTGCTCATGGCCAGGTGTGTCGGCAATGATGAACTTGCGCTTCGCCGTGGAGAAATAACGATACGCCACGTCAATGGTGATGCCTTGTTCGCGTTCTGCTTGCAGACCATCAACCAGCAAGGCCAAGTCGATTTTCTCGCCCGTCGTGCCAGATTTTTTGCTGTCGTTCTCAATCGCCGCGAGCTGATCTTCATAGATCATCTTAGAGTCGTGCAGCAAGCGGCCGATTAATGTGCTCTTGCCGTCGTCTACGCTGCCGCAGGTCAGGAAACGCATGAGTTCTTTGTTTTCGTGCTGCTTCAAATACGAGTGGATATCTGAAGCAATCAGTTCGGATTGGTGTGACATCGTATACCCCTTAGAAATAACCTTCTTGCTTCTTCTTTTCCATAGAGCCGGAACTGTCGTGATCGATCAGTCGGCCTTGGCGCTCGGACGTGGTGGTAAGGAGCATTTCCTGAATGATCTCAGGCAGGGTAGTCGCTGCCGATTCCACGGCTCCGGTCAGCGGATAACAGCCCAGCGTACGGAAGCGTACGGAACGTTCTTCGATGGTTTCGCCGGGCTTCAATTCCATGCGGTCGTCGTCGACTTTGATCAACATACCATCGCGGTTTACCACGGGGCGTGGGGCAGAGAAATACAGCGGTACTATAGGAATGCTTTCCAAATAGATGTACTGCCAGATGTCGAGTTCCGTCCAGTTAGAGAGCGGGAAAACACGGATGCTTTCGCCTTTATTGATGCGGCTGTTGTAGGTATTCCACAGTTCCGGGCGCTGATTCTTCGGGTCCCAGCGGTGTTGTGCGTCGCGAAACGAATACACGCGTTCTTTGGCACGAGACTTCTCTTCGTCACGGCGCGCGCCGCCGAAGGCCGCATCGAAGCCGTATTTGTTCAAGGCCTGCTTTAGACCTTGTGTCTTCATGATGTCGGTGTGTTTAGCACTGCCGTGAGTAAACGGGCCGATACCCATGGCTAAACCATCAGGGTTCTGGTGTACCAGCAGATCAAGCCCTAAGCGCTTGGTTTCATGGTCGCGGAACTCGATCATTTCCTTAAACTTCCAGCCGGTATCGACGTGCAGCAAAGGAAAGGGGAGTTTGCCGGGGAAAAAGGCTTTCATCGCCAAATGCAGCATGACGGAGCTGTCTTTCCCGATGGAATAAAGCATGACGGGGTTTTCGAATTCCGCCGCAACCTCGCGGATGATATGAATGCTTTCCGCTTCCAGTTGCTTTAAATGCGTCAGGTTGTAGTGCGACATCGACATAGTAACCCTGTTAGAGCCAGATAAAATACGGCCTAGAGTATACCAGCAGAGTAATGCTTATAAAAACCAGTCTGATTAGACTAAATGGGTATATGTATATGGCAAGAGGGTGTTTCGGGTGCCGGGTGCACCCGTCTGCTGTGAGAGATCAGCGAGTCGTTGCTAAGTCTTTATCCGTGTCGTGTTCTGAATCTCCATGGTCTGTCGACATGGTTTTCTGTGCCTTTTTAGACTCTGACTCTGACTCGGGCGCGTAGTCGCGACTAGCACCTAGATGATGTAGCTCTTCGTCGGTGAGGACATCGCTTGCTTGGCGCAATTGAGCCAGTTTGTAGTCGTGTGATACCAAGGCATCAGCTCCGGATTTCAGGTGCTGTTCAATACTCTGATAGTTGTTGTTGAGGGACTCGATAAGCTCCGACGTGCGAGCAAAGTGCTCCGTTACACTCATTTGGTAACGTGCATGTTCCGTCTTTAAAGCATCCAGTTGTTTGCGTACATTTTCGGCACTGCCACTGTGCTTACGTGAGAGTAGTAAAGTGACCACGATGCCGAGCGCGGCGCCCATAGCCAAGCCGATCACCAATGCGTTCCAGTCAAACATATCCAATACCTCCGTGTTGCAGCAAAAATTTTATATCGGCCAGCAGTTGAAAGATCCGCTGTGATCGCTAAAATCGCGCTCTCTATTCAGGGCACAGTGTATATCTATGACACCCCTAACACGCTACCAAGCAAATATTCAACAAGGCCTGATTCAGTATGATCCTGTACAGGAGATGGCAGTCAAGCGTCTTGACGAACTTTATAATCAACTGCTCGCCTATGACCGAGCGCTGACGTCGGTAAGTGGCCGCTTCCGTAAAGCGTTGGGGCGACGACCTAAGGCGCCACGCGGCCTGTACTTTTGGGGCGGCGTAGGGCGCGGTAAGACCTTCATTATGGATACTTTCTATGATGAGTTGAGTATCGACGCTAAGTTGCGCGTGCACTTCCATCGCTTTATGCAATCGGTGCATCAGCGTATGACCGAGCTAAAAGGACAAAAAAACCCGCTGGACGTGATTGCAGCGGAAATGGCGCAGAAATACCGAGTACTCTGTTTGGACGAATTCTTTGTCAGTGATATCGGCGATGCGATGATTCTTGGCAATTTGCTCGACGGCCTGATGCGTGAAGGTGTGACCTTAGTGACGACCTCTAATATTGTGCCCGATGGTCTGTATCCCAATGGCTTGCAACGTGATCGCTTTCTGCCGGCTATCCGCTTGCTGAATGAGCATACTGAAGTCATTAATGTAGACAATGGCGTTGATTACCGCTTGCGCACGCTGGAACAAGCCACGCTGTACTACCATCCAGCCAATGCGGACTCCGAGTCGCGCCTGCTTGAGCGCTTTGAGAGTTTGGCGCCGGATCTGGACGAGTGTGAAGTCAATGGGCAGTTGGAAGTGTTGGGGCGCCAGATTCCTTTTAGGCGCGAATGTGAAGATGTTATTTGGTTTGATTTTAAAGGCATCTGCGGTGGGCCGCGCAGTCAGAACGACTATATAGAGATAGCAAAGTGCTACCACGCTGTGGTGGTTACGGGTGTGCCGCAGTTTATTGGCAAGAACGACGACGAAGCCAAGCGGTTCATCAACTTAGTGGATGAGTTCTATGACCGACGCGTCAAGTTGCTGGTGTCTGCAGCCGCGCCCATTACGGAATTGTACGTGCAAGGGCAGCGTGCCTTTGAGTTTGAGCGCACGGAAAGCCGTCTGTTAGAGATGCAGTCGCATGACTATTTGGCAGCAGCGCACCTTGCCTAGAACCTGTTCTGGCAAAAGATTTCATTAAAATGAAATCTTTTGCGCGGGGCCTGTTGACTCTGAATCTCAGGCCTCTATAATGCGCCTCCGCTGTCAGGGAGATGGCGGATCGGAAGGTGGGGCGGGTGCGATAAGCGTCT
>JAGDZJ010000013.1:0-5299 GCA_049115955.1 Natronospirillum sp. | reverse complement strand
ATGTGGTTTATGGAGCGCTTACGAACATCAGCACCACATCCAACGGTGGCCGACCGCCTTTTTGCTTATCATACTTGGGGCGTATCTCTTCCAGCGTCAGCCGAAAGCCTTCCCAGTTGACGATCTCATCGATCTTGAGCAAGGGGTCATTCAATTTATCGAGTTTGGACAGCACACGGTCTTGGTCGAAAAAGCTGGGTTGCATGTTCATGGCTTCAGGCTGAATAGGATGGCTGAGATTTTACCAGATCGCGGGGGTTTTTAGATGCTCCCAAAAGGCGCAACGGAAAAAATGTCGGCAGGAGCAACTTGTTAGCTATGTGCTGAGTCAATCAGGAGCTCCTTGAGCGCTGTTTGAACAATTTCAGGTTCAGTAATCTGTGGAAAATGACCACTTCGCTTCGCTACCACGCTCCGCGACTTGGAAGACAATAATAGTAACTCTTTTTGCCTAGATAGATGGCAATTGTGTGCATCTTCAGGAACAAATGGCATTTTCCTTGTCCCACTAATTACGATAACTGGGATATTGGGGAAACCTTTAGCATCCTTAATAGAGGAAACAGTGTTTGTAATACATTCATCTTCTGAAAATTTATACCTATCAAATAATTTTTCAAGTGATTTAATTCCATTGTTCAGAGTTGAAATCCATTTGGGAGGCGGAAAGTTCTGACGATCCGACACCTCATCAGGGTGTGCTGATTCTACTAAAAGCATACCCCGAATGCAGTCAGGGTAGCGGCGAGCAAAAAGATTAGCGTATAAGCCACCCAATGAATGTGCAACAATCACCCATGACTCTTTAGAATTGAAATCCATCAATAAACTATAAATCGCATCAGTAACAACTTCACCAGTTTGGTCTTCTAATGCCCGCAAGGAATCTCCAACTCCTGAGCGATTAAAAAACAATAAATTCATGTCATCTCTACATTTCAATTCAACTTCTTTCCATGAACTAAAATGCATTCGAAATCCATTAATAAACGCAATATTTGGAGATGATATGCCTTTAACGTAATATTCAAAGCCACTTTTTTTATGAATAGACACTCGACTGTCCTTATTTTTAGCTAACGCCTGGCTTTGCGGCGTGCCGGAGCGTAGCGTAGGCACGTCCGGCAACAGCCACTTGTTAAGTGTTTTTCTCGGCACCGAGATTTATTAGTCGTGAGAGAAGCTCAGAACTTTCAATGTCAAGTTCTTTATTTCCAGCTTCTAACTGCTCTTTCAATCTAATTTGTTCTTTTGCTAGTGTTATGACGTTATCTAAATCTGTCATGTCATCGGGAACAGGTATCAGTATGTTTGCAACATGATTTGGCTCTAAATGTTGCTGTACTGCACCGTATTCATTTCTGAGCATTTGGTTCAAAGCTTTCTCAGTTTGCAAGAATTGATAAACATAATACCGAAGCCCTTCATCTTTTATGCGGATTCGGATTAAGTCGTCTGAAACGATAGCTCCATTTAATCTCTGCGTAATAAATGCGACCCTGCCGATCGTGCCAGAACGAGTTACTACGATGTCGCCACGAAAAACTCGTACAGCATTGATTGTTGCAAGTTGCTTTTCGGACGCATAATTAATATTGAGAAATTTCGCGCTATCTGACTTTTCTTGAAGAACGGCTGATGGTGTGTAATAAGGCTCCACACCGTCCGCAAAATCCTCAACGATTAGGTTTTCACTTTTTAATCGCGGGCCCTTAAAAATTCTAATATCAGAGTGGATTTGACCAATGGTTGTCACAGACCACCCATCTAACCCATCTATTGATTCAATTTGGCGAATGGTTTCGTTCAAATTTGGTAAATATACCTGCGGATTAATTCGAAGAAGATCATCGATATCAGATTTATTAATAGAGAATCTATATTCCGAATCCCTTAGATTTCCGGATTTGAAATCATGAAAGTCACTAAGAATTTCGTCTAAGTCATGATCAATCTCATCTGTAATATTATTATTTTTGTCTCTTTTGAATATTGGGAAACCTTCGCTATCCTGGCCAATTTTTTTAGAGATTGCCATGAACACAGGGTAATCTTGTGGTAGGTCATTTAGACTTAGGGGCCTTTCAACAATTACTAGACAAGTTCTAACCCCTGTATGTGGCTGAAAAGTGTCTTTATGGCAATTGACAACGCCAACTAATCGATATTCATCCAACAGCAGTCGCCTAACTGGATAGTAAGTCCTTGTATCAAGAAAACTCTTAGGCATTACTATGCCGATTCGACCACCCGGAGCCACCCAACGAAGGCACCTTTCAAAAAACAACATTTCTGGCGGCACGCCTTCAGTGTTGCGCTCTCCAGTTGATATAAACTCTCCGCTTCTTGTTGACCACCTTATACCACTTGAAAAATTATCCAACACATCTGGATCGGTAATTCTTCCTTCCCCTACTCCAGCAAAAGGAGGATTCGTTAAAATTATCTTAGGTGCTCCAATACCACATCGAGCAATTACTCTTTCGTTAAGTGACGCTACAGGACCCAGAGAATCCCCCTGTGTCATTCCTGTATGTCCATCACCATTAAGGATCATCGCCGTTTTAGCGATTTTCACAAGGCGCTTACTAATCTCTACCATAAAGAGATTAGTCCGGTGTTTATCAAGCTGTCTTTGCTTAGAAATACTCGTGCCTTTCGAAGACAAAATCTTTTTTCTTACATGCCTCATTGCGCCTGTTAGAAATCCTCCAGAGCCGCCAGCAGGATCAAGAATAATATCTTGATAATCTGGATCCAAAACTTCCGAGAGAAAATCAACTACCAGTCTATTAGTAAAAAACTGCCCTCTTTTCTTCTTTAGGTATGTTGATGTGTACTGTTCATATGCATGCCCCATAATGTCCCAGTCGTCAGATTCGTGAAGGTCGCTCAGCAGTCTATATCTTTGCAATTCAACAACCACATCACAAATAGCTCTTGGTCCTACCGAAATCTTCTCATGCTCTGAAAATACATCTCTATTCTCTGCGACAACATCTTCAAAAAGTGAGTGAACACGATTGGCAACCGTCAATTGACCATCTGCCGATCGATATTCTTCAGGGGTGCAGTAGAATTCACATAGTTCTCCTATTTTTTCTTCATCCATAGCTTTGGCTAAGATGATTCGAACCATGTCCATAGTTAAATCATCTTCGTCACCATCTACGCCTCTGCCATGAAGCTTGTTATGGCATTGTCTTAACAAACCTTTTATGTCTTTAGGTCGTTTTAAATCTTCTTTTTTTCTTTGACCAAGCGAATCCCAAGCTTCGTCGGGCCTTGGGATGCCAGTCCAATCAATTAAATCGTTGTTGGGTGCCGTTAGGCGCCTAAAATACTGGGGCGCATCGCCGTTGTACCAAACACCACCTTCAGCGCTCGTATTATATATATAGGAAACAAGCTGGTTATATCCTGTTTCAACGTTAGGTGCCTTACATTCAATAACCATAGATATGGCACCCTGATTCCTATCTTTTTTAGCCTTAGCTGATCGATAGACTACAATATCTGCCCGAACAGGATTCCCATCCTTATCTTTTAATTCAGAGTGCCCATAGTAAATTGGAACCTCTTTAGCCAAGAGGTTCTTTGGATATTGATATTCAAAATGCAGTATTCTGAGGTATTTTTGCCTAACAAATTCTTCTGGTCCTGCTACTAGAGGATTCCCATCTAAGAAATCTATGATCTTCCCTTCATCGTCTAATTCAACTTCAAACTTATCCATAAATCTCTTTCTCTTTTAATCAGATTTAATGCTATGTAGCTAAATTCGCCAGAACACTTAACGTTTTAGATAACCGTCGCCCCACTATGCCAAAAAAAACCGGTGTAGCACCAGCCTAATTATTTTCTTTCTGGCGAACGGTTTATCGACTTGTTGGACATCCGGCTAACACTCTACCGTTGTGGGCGTTCGTCATGCTCTTTGGCAGGTTTAATCCGCTGAACCCATAAGAACCAGAATAGCCCACTGCGCTTAACTCTGCGACCAAAGCGTCTCAATTTCCGTAACACCCATACGCAAGCCTCCCGCTGCCGGGTGCCGAGTCCTTGGCACGCCGTCAACTGTTTTCAAATCCAACGATCGGCGCATGGCACCGATGGCATAGGGGCTGCCCGTGTTTCTTTACCAACCATTCTCGCCAGTTCAACGGTTCTGGTCGATGTACCTTTGTCTGTTTAAAGTGTGCTCTGGCGCTGTTCAATAGTTCCTCAGAGTTCGGGTGGTATAAACCATACATGCGTACCGTGGGTTTACCCGGTAGCGGCACATGGGTCAGCAAACGTGAAATGAGAGCATCCGGTGGCAGTCTCATGCGTTCGGTCTGTTGCGTTCGGTGTGACTTGTAGCGGAACACCACTTTGTCCGAGTCATGGTCAAGGAGCTGACCATTGCGCAGAGCGCCGCCTCTCATGTATCGCGCCAGATATTTAGCGACATCCTCCCCTTGGCTATAGGGTTTACAGCAATGAACCACCCAGTCCTGTTGATACAGGGCGGCGATTCTGTCTTTCGCTTCTCCGTTGTCTTTAGCATCCGGCCATTGAAGGGTACCTGCATTCAGGGCTTGCTTGAGGCCATGCAGAAACTTGCCTCGAAAAAGTCGCCTCATTACCTTGGCTGGAAACATGACCTTACGTTTGGGTTCGCGCCACTGTCCTTCGGTTGACCATCCACCATGACTGATAAGGCAATGGATATGCGGGTGTAAACTCAGGTTACGACCCCAAGTGTGCAGTGCAAGGATGACGCCGGGCTTACCTCCCAAGTAGCGGGTGTCTCGCCACAACTGCTTCAGGGTAAGCTGCACCGCTTGAAATAACAGATCCTGCAACTCGGTTTGGTGGTAACGCCACAACGGCAACAGCTCGTGCGGTACGGTGAAGACCCAATGATGGTGTGTCGTATTGAGTAAGCGCGCTTGTTGTTTTTGTAGCCATTGCTGTGATTTAGCGAATTGACATTGTGGGCAACTGCGGTGACGGCAGCTGTTGTAATGCACGTTGTCGATGTGGCCGTTGATACACACATCGGCATGGCTGCCCATCTGGCTCGTTCGACAATGACGAATTGACCACAGTGCCTTGTGCTTGTAAAGCGGCAGGCGGTGAGACTTCAAATAAACATCACCGTGGTCATTCAGAATATGTTGAATGGTAACGTTGCTCATGAAAGCAACATAGCATAAGCTGTATTTATGTACAGTATTTTGATGAGCTAAGACATGCCGAGATCAACTTCGGGCGCAGCCCGGCATGTTCAACGTTTTAGATAACCGTCGCCCCA
>JAGDZJ010000012.1:0-150265 GCA_049115955.1 Natronospirillum sp. | reverse complement strand
CCCGCCTTCGCGGGAATGACGAGCGGGAATGACGAACGTCAGCACACCACTACGTTTACGGCGAGTCCCGCCATCGCAGTTTCCTTATAGTGCTGGCTCATGTCTGCGCCGGTCTGCGCCATGGTTTGCATTACTTCATCCAAGCTAACTCGGTGTGCTTCTGGGCTGCGTAATGCAAGCCGTGCGGCTTGTACTGCTTTCACTGCGCCTACGGCGTTGCGCTCTATGCAGGGTATTTGCACCAATCCGCCAACGGGGTCGCAGGTTAAGCCTAGGTGGTGTTCCATGGCGATCTCTGCGGCGTGTTCTATTTGCCCCGGCGTGCCACCCAATACGGCGCACAGGCCTGCGGCAGCCATGGAGCTGGCTACGCCAATTTCGCCTTGGCATCCGACTTCGGCAGCAGAAATAGACGCATTGCGTTTATACAACCAGCCAACGGCTGAAGCGGTGAGCAAGAACACTTCGGTGGCGCTTAAGTCGCCTTTGTTCTCTACCTTCATTTGGTTTTGCCAATACATCATGACGGACGGGATCACGCCCGCTGCGCCATTGGTGGGCGCGGTCACTACGCGGTGGCCGGCGGCGTTTTCTTCGTTAACCGCTAAGGCGTAGACGGTCAGCCAGTCCATGGCGGCCAAGGGGTCGTCCATTGCGGTGTCGTGGCATTGCACCCACAAATGGGGAGCACGGCGCCGTACGCCCAAGCCGCCTTCTAACATCCCTTCGGGTGCTTCAAGCCCACGTTGGCAGCAGTCGCGCATGGTGGCGGCTATGGTATTGGCCCACGTCAACACGGAGTCACGCGAGAAGCCCAAGGCTATTTCGTTTTCTAACACGGCTTCTGCAATGGATTTCCCATTACTTTTGCATTGCTCCAGCAGTTCTGCCGCGTTGCTGAACGGTGTGGGGCGTTTGTCGGGGAAGTCCGCCAGCATGTCTTGATCCGGGTCGGCCAGTTTGGTGGTTTGAGCGATTGCACCGCCGCCTACGGAAAACCAGGTTTCCGCCACCAGCTCTTGGCCTTTGATATCAAACACCGCGAAGCGCATGGCGTTCGGGTGTGCGGGCAAAAAGGTGTCGCCTTGAAATTCGATGTCATAGGTCGGCGAAAAACGGATGGTTGGCCCGCCGGGTAATGGTAAGTCGCCGGTGCGGCGCACGTAGTCCCATGCGTCGCGGGCGGCGTCGGGGTCAACCGTGGCGGCGTCTAAGCCGCAGAGCCCCATGACGATGGCGCGGTCGGTATGGTGGCCTTTGCCCGTCAGTGCCAAACTGCCATAAAGCGTTACGCGTACGCGCACCACTTGCTCGCGCAGGTTGTCTTTAATCAGCTCGGCTTGAAAGCGCTCCGCCGCGCGCATGGGTCCTAACGTATGTGAACTGCTGGGGCCGAGACCGACTTTGAACAGAGGCTGTACTGAATAGGGTTCCATACCGACGTTCCGAATAAGTGGCTGTTGCGAAAAGATGACTGTTACTAGAATGGTGGTTGGCGAGAATTGGAGCAAATATCAGAGAGAGAAGAAGCCATGCGCGGTGTAAACCCTACCTACCGCCCTTGGTGAGCGATAGGTAGGATTCAGCGGTATTTACCTGCGCTTACCGATAAACGGGGAAGTCCGCGCAGATTTTCAACACCTTGCCTTTTACGTCTGCAATGGCTGCGGTAGCGTCGCCTTTTTCCAAACCGTCTAGGATGTCGCAGATCCAGCCAGTCAACTGACGGCTTTCCGCTTCACCAAAACCACGGCGGGTGATAGACGGCGTGCCGATACGCAAACCAGAGGTGACGAACGGTGAACGTGGGTCGTTCGGTACGGCGTTCTTGTTCACGGTGATGTTGGCTTCGCCCAGTGCGGCGTCGGCGTCTTTACCGGTGTATTCTTTGCCGATCAAATCGACCAAGAACAGGTGGTCGTCCGTGCCGCCAGAGACGATGTTGATGCCACGTTTCTGGAACTCATCGGCCATGGCGCGCGCGTTGGCAACCACTTGCTGCTGATAAGTTTTGAAGCTGTCTTCCATGGCTTCTTTGAAGCACACGGCTTTACCGGCGATGACGTGCATCAACGGACCGCCCTGACTTTCAGGGAATACGGCGAAGTTCAGCTTCTTGTTCAGGTCTTCGTTGTCGTGCGCCAAAATCAGGCCGCCGCGTGGGCCACCCAACGTTTTGTGCGTGGTGGTGGTAACAACGTCAGCGAACGGCATGGGGCTTGGGTAAACGCCTGCTGCCACTAGGCCAGCGATGTGCGCCATATCGACAAACAAGTAAGCCTCTACTTTGTCGGCGATTTCACGGAAACGCGCCCAATCAACAATGCGTGAATACGCGGAGAAACCGGCGATGATCATGCGTGGTTTGTGTTCCAGCGCCAGACGCTCAACTTCGTCGTAGTCGATCTCGCCTGTTTCAGCGTTCAAGCCATACTGAACGGCATTATAAATACGGCCCGAGAAAGATACCGCTGCGCCGTGCGTTAAGTGGCCGCCGTGTGCCAAGCTCATGCCCAATACGGTGTCGCCGGGCTTACACAGTGCCATGAATACGGCGGCGTTGGCTTGTGAGCCGGAATGCGGCTGTACGTTAGCGAAAGCTGCGCCGAACAGTTTTTTGGCGCGTTCGATGGCCAGTTCTTCTACAACGTCTACGTGTTCGCAGCCGCCATAGTAGCGCTTACCGGGGTAGCCTTCGGCGTATTTGTTGGTGAGCTGTGAGCCCTGAGCCTGCATGACGCGGGGGCTGGTGTAGTTTTCAGAAGCAATCAATTCGATGTGCTCTTCCTGCCGTTGGGTTTCGCCTTCAATAGCGGCCCACAAGTCGGCATCGTAATCGGCGATGTTCATATCTTTGGTAAACATTGATTGTCTCCTGCTAGGTAAGGCTTAATGTCTGCGCGGCGGATCTATGCTGTCTAACTGTAGGGCTTTAGCGGGGACGCCGTGAACAGGTTATCAGACGCTTCCATGCGTCTGACCCGCTGGGCTCACGTTGTTCGTGCAAATTCGTTCCTGACGAATNNGGGCTCGGATGCGACCGTCCAGGTCGCATACGCCCCTTTAAAGCCCTACAGTTAGACAGCACAGACCGCGATAGCTGTATGCGCGCCATTAGAGCCTGAACCATCGCTGCCTGTCACCTGAGTATAATTCAACTCCTGTCCAAGTTTTTTTGTCCCAACGACCCCCTCCTATGATTTGCGGCCCGATACCCTATAATGTGCGCCATTACTTTTTATGAACTCTTTGGAGTTGCACGCAATGGCACAGTACGTATTCACCATGAACCGGTTGGGCAAGGTTGTCCCGCCGAAGAAAGAAATTCTGAAAGACATTTCCCTAAGCTTCTTCCCCGGCGCGAAGATCGGCGTTTTGGGTCTCAACGGCTCGGGTAAATCAACGCTGCTGCGTATTATGGCGGGTGTTGACCAAGACTTCATCGGCGAGGCACGGCCACAGCCGGGTTTGAACATCGGTTACCTGCCGCAGGAACCTGAGCTCGACCCGACTAAAAATGTGCGCGAGATCGTAGAAGAAGCGCTGAACGACATCAAAGAAGCACAAACCAAGCTGGATGCTGTGTACCTAGCGTACGCCGAGCCTGACGCTGATTTCGACGCCTTGGCGGCGGAGCAGAACCGTTTGGAAGCGATTCTGGCGACCTCGGACGCGCATGATTTGGACCGCAAGCTGGAAGTCGCCGCCGATGCGCTGCGCCTACCACCTTGGGACGCCAACGTTGAGCACTTGTCGGGTGGTGAGCGTCGCCGCGTGGCATTGTGCCGTTTGTTGATGTCGAACCCCGACATGCTGTTACTCGACGAGCCAACCAACCACTTGGACGCCGAAAGTGTGGCTTGGTTAGAGCGCTTCCTGCACGAATACAAAGGCACCGTGGTCGCCATCACGCACGACCGCTACTTCCTCGACAACGTGGCCGGTTGGATTCTGGAACTCGACCGCGGCCATGGCATTCCATGGGAAGGCAACTACTCCTCGTGGCTGGAACAGAAAGAAGCCCGTTTGCAGCAAGAGTCGAAGCAGCAGGCTTCGCATGATAAAGCCGTTAAGTCCGAGTTGGAGTGGGTACGCCAGAACGCTAAGGGTCGCCAAGCTAAGTCTAAGGCGCGCTTGAAGCAGTTTGATGAGTTGAGCTCGCGCGAATTCCAAAAGCGCAACGAGACCAACGAAATCTACATCCCACCTGGCCCACGTTTGGGTGATGTGGTGATTGAGGTCAACAACGTATCGAAGGCCTACGGCGAAAAGCTGTTGGTTGATGACATGAATTTCGTGGTGCCGCCGGGCAGCATTGTTGGGGTGATCGGTGGTAACGGTGCGGGTAAGTCGACACTGTTTAAGATGATTACCGGACAAGAGCAGCCAGACAGCGGTTCTATTCGCATCGGTGAAACTGTGCAGATCGCGCATGTGGGTCAGATGCGTGAGTTGGACGACAGCAAGTCGGTGTGGGAAGAAATTTCTGACGGGCAGGACATCATTCAGGTGGGTACCTACGAAATTCCGTCACGCGCCTATTTGGGCCGTTTTAACTTTAAAGGTGGCGACCAGCAGAAGCGCGTGAAGGACTTGTCGGGCGGTGAGCGCAATCGCTTGTTCCTTGCCAAGCTATTAAAGAGCGGCGGCAATGTGCTGTTGCTTGACGAACCGACCAACGACTTGGACGTAGAAACGCTGCGCGCTTTGGAAGAAGCGCTGCTGGCTTTCCCCGGCAATGCCATTGTGATCTCGCACGACCGGTGGTTCCTTGACCGTGTGGCGACGCACATTCTGGCGTACGAGGGCGACAGTGCGGTGACCTTCTTTGATGGTAACTTTACCGAGTATGAGGCCGATTATCGCAAGCGAACCGGGGATCATGGGCCTAAGCGGATCAAGTACAAACGTTTGCAGTAGATTGTATGGCGGATGACGCTGCGCTCTTCCGCCCTATGGCGTCAAGGCATAAGTCAAACAAGCACAGGGCCATCCCCATCATAGAACCCGATGCATAGGGCGGAAGAGCGCAGCGTCATCCGCCGTAACCGCTTGTTCCAACCAATTATTTGGGAAACATTCGAGAACGGGTTCACACTTTTCCCCTCTTGTAAGAGATCTCTTACAAACATTGTCGCCGTTTCGCCCTCACTCCGGGCGGCTTTAGGGCGTACAGTGCTCGCAACTCGACGCAAGGAGAGCTAGGACAATCGCCTACGGATTGGCAAGGACAAGTTGAGTTACGGACCCCTCTATCGGATAGATCGCGCCAGACCATGGATGGTCGGGTTTTAAAGGTGCGCTTTCACGGTCTTTAGCACCACACCCTGCTTTATTTCCCCGCCGAACTGTTATATTTTGATCCCCAAGTATTTTTTGATATCTCGCTATGTCAGACGAGTTATATGCGGCCATTGATCTGGGAGCCAATTCTTTCCATCTCGTGATCATGCGTCGCCACGACAGCAACCTTGTGACTGTCGATGGTTACCGAGAAATTGTGCGTTTGGCCAGCGGCATAAACCCTGAACACCACCAGTTAAGACCGGAGGCACGTCGTCGTGCCTTACGCTGCCTGCAGGATATTCGTCAGCGCTTAGCGCAACACGATGTGCAACAGGTGCGCGTGGTCGGCACCAGTGCCTTTCGTACCTTGCGGCAAAACGCCGACTTCATAAAAGACGCCGAAAAGGCCTTAGGCCTACCCATTGAGATTGTCTCTGGCGAAGAAGAAGCCAAGCTTATTTATTTGGGTGCGACCTGGGGTTTACCGCAGTCCAACCGTTTAGTGGTGGATATTGGCGGCGGCAGCACAGAGATCATCATTGGCCATGGCGCGACGACCGAGCTGGCCGTCAGCTTGGACGTCGGCAGTGCGTCGCTCTCTGCAGCTTACTTTCAAGCCAATCGCATCACGCAAGCACACGTCAACAAGGCACGCGAGCATGTGCGTCGCTTACTGACTAAAGCTATTCCTGTCGAACTGATCCCCAGCAGTGACTTGGTCGCCGTGGGTTCTTCTGGCACCGCGAAGAGCCTGAGCTGGGTGATGCGTTCTTTGCATCTGTCCAACGGTGATATCACCCGCTCCGGGTTAGAACGTGTGTCGCCGCTGCTGTGGCAGGTGCAAAATATCGATCAACTCAGCCAGGTGTTGAATCTTAATGTACGCCGCACCCATGTGTTTCCCGGTGGCTACGCCATCATGAGTGCGGTGTTCGACTACCTGAACATCGAGCACATGACGATCTCTGGCCGCGCTTTACGCGAAGGCATGATTGTAGAAATGTTGCAAAGCGCTTGATTTCTTACCCGTCCGACCCTATTTCCTAATACAGTTTCAATTCCACTCTGAGGGCACCGTTATGCGTATTATGCTGTTTCTCTTAACCAACTTTGCCATCTTGATCACCTTTGGTGTGTTCACGACCGTTGTATTGCCAATGCTGGGCATTCATCTTGAAGGCCAAGGCGCGCTCTTGGTCATGGCGCTATTTTTCGGTATGGGCGGCTCGTTCATTTCCTTATGGATGTCCAAGTTCATTGCGCTCAAGTCCACTGGCGCGCAAGTGATCAAACAACCGCGTAACGAAGAAGAACGCTGGTTGGTCAGCACCGTCGCACGCCTTGCCAAGCAAGCGGGTATCGGCATGCCGGATGTGGCGATTTATGGTGGACAGGAAGTGAATGCGTTTGCGACCGGTGCCAGCCGCGACAATGCGTTAGTGGCGGTGAGCGTAGGTTTGCTGCGCGGTATGACACGCGAAGAGCAGGAAGCTGTTTTGGCGCATGAAGTCAGCCACATTGCCAACGGCGACATGGTGACCTTGACCCTGATTCAAGGCGTGATGAACACCTTCGTGATTTACTTTGCTCGGGTCATCGCCAACGTGATCAATCGCAGTGGGCAACAAGGCGGCATCGCTTATTTTGTTACTGTGATGGCCTTGCAGGTGGTGTTCGGTATTCTGGCCAGCGTCGTCGTGAACTGGTTCTCGCGTCGTCGTGAATTCGGAGCAGATGCGGGCGCTGCACGCTTGGTCGGCTCACAGAAGATGATTGCTGCTCTGCAGCGCTTGAAAGGCGGAGCTGATTCACAACTGGAAGGCCAATTGGTGGCTTTCGGTATCAAAGGCAAGGCGTCTGACTTGTTCGCCACGCACCCACCGTTGGATAGCCGAATTGCCGCACTGCGTAATATGTAAGGTTTTTTGAAGGACTTGCCGCTGGCTAGCGTAGTGATGTAAGGCGGTTGCTTCCAGCGGGGCGTTTGCAGCAAGGATGCTGCAAATGAGCCCCCATGGACAAATTCGTCAGGAACGAATTTGCATGACCAACGGGAGCCCGAAGGGTCAGACGCATGGATGCGTCTGATAACCGGTTCACGGCGTCCCCGCGGGAAGCAACCGCTCTTACATCGCTACCGTAACCGACTATCGCTTTTTAGCGAGAGAAGAACCACTCCACAAGACCACAAAGCCTGCCAACGCCATTACCACGATGGCAGGGCCGGTTGGCCAATCCCAATACCAGCTTGAAGCAATGCCCGCACAGACCGACAGCAAGCCAATCAGTGTGGCCAACAAGGCCATGTGCTCAGGTTCGCGGCTCAACGGCCGTGCCGCCGCCGCAGGAATCAGCAACAGCGCCGAGATCAACAGCACCCCAACCCACTGCATCGCCAGCGCGACTATGGCCGCCAGCAGCACCATAAACTGCCCGCGCAAGGCGCTGACATTGATGCCTTCGGCCTGCGCCAATTCGGGCGACAAGATAGACAACATCAAACTGCGCCAGCGCCAAAACAACCAGCCCAGCCCGATGACCAGCAAGCCGCTCAGCAGCAGTAAGTCGTTTAACCCAACACTCAGCAGATCGCCAATCAACAACCCATTCACGTTGGCACTGTTCGGCACTAAGCCGTAAACCACCAATAAACCCAGAGCGAGACTGCCGTGCGACAACACGCCCAGCCAAGTATCCGATGCCAGTGCGGTGACACGCTCGGCGCGCCAAAGAATTAAGGCAAAGGCCAGCGTACCTAATAGAGCTCCGGCAGCGGGTGCCCATTGCCAGAACAGCCCGATACCGACGCCCAGTAATGAAGCGTGCGCCAAGGCGTCGCCAAAAAAGGCCATACGCTGCCATACCAGCAAACTGCCGAAAGGCCCGGCTAACAACATGAGCCCGCACCCGGCCAACAAGGGGAACAACCAGAGTTCAGTCATTGACTACCGAGCCTCCTTGCTCACTGAGGTCATGCGAATGCGTGTGATGGTGGTGGTAAACACCCAGCGTTGCGGCATCACGACGACCAAAAATCTCTACAAATTCAGGGTGATTTTCGATGGTTTCCGGCGTGCCGTGGCAGCACACATGGTGGTTCAAGCAAATCACCTGATCGGTAGCCGCCATCACCACATGCAGGTCGTGCGAGACCATCAATACACTGCACGCCAAATCTTCTTTCAGCGAGTGTATTAAGCGGTACAGAGCGGCTTCGCCCATAAAATCTACGCCTTGCACCGGTTCGTCCAACACCAACAATTGCGGGCGTTGCAAGATCGCACGCGACAGCAACACACGCTGTAACTCACCACCCGACAAAGCCGTGATGTTGCGCTGGTGCAAATGCGCCACACCGGTTTTGGCCAACGCTTTTTCCACTTCAATTTTGGGGGCTTTGACTTGCAACGTCATAAAGCGCCCGACGCTGATCGGCAATAACTGATTCAGCGGAAGCTTTTGCGGCATGTAACCGATGGTCAGGCCGGGCTGGCGCACAATCTCGCCGCCCGTTGGTTGCTCTAACCCCAGCAATACTTTTAATAACGACGACTTACCCGCGCCGTTAGGCCCTACCACGGTGACGATCTGCTGCGGCCCAATGGCCAGCGAAATATGGTCGAGGATTTTCTTGCCCTGTTTTTCCAGGCTGATGCGTTTGGCTTCAATTAACACGGTAGCGAACTCTGCATAAACGATGCGTGCATCATAGCAGAGTGCTCGCCAGACGATAGCCCCGCCTGTTGGTGCACTGCGACGCGGATGCTACACTAGCGGTCTCATTTCTTATCCCGATCAAGGTATTATGAAAAGCCTGCTCCGAATTGCCACCCGCACCAGTCCGCTTGCACTCTGGCAAGCCCAGTACGTAACAGACGCGCTGCAACAGCATCACCCTGAACTCACCATTGAGTGGGTCAAAATGGTGACCAAGGGCGATAAGATTCTGGACGTCGCTTTGTCTAAAGTGGGTGGCAAGGGTCTGTTCGTGAAAGAGTTGGAGCAGGCGTTGATCGACGGCGAAGCCGACATCGCAGTGCATTCGATGAAAGACGTGCCGATGGAGCTCGACCCGCAGTTTGCGCTGCCGATCATTTGCGAACGTGGCGACCCGGCCGACGCCTTTGTCTCCAACCAGTACGAACGCTTGGAAGACCTAGAGAAAGGCTCCGTAGTGGGCACGTCCAGTTTGCGCCGCCAAGCGCAACTGCTGGCTTGGCGTCCCGATTTGAAAATCGAGTTTTTGCGCGGCAACGTGGGTACTCGTTTGAGCAAGCTCGACGCTGGCCAATACGATGCCATCATTCTGGCGTCGGCCGGCTTGCAACGCCTCGACCTGCACAGCCGCATTCGTCACAACATCGACTTCGACTTGTCTCTGCCGGCTTGCGGGCAAGGCGCGGTCGGCATTGAATGCCGTGCTGGCGACACCGACACTCTGAACCTGTTGGACTGCTTAAACCATCCGCACACACACGCACGCCTGTGGGCCGAACGCGCCATGAACCGTCGCTTGAATGGTGGCTGCCAAGTGCCTATCGCAGGCTACACCTGGCTGGATGGCAATGACTTGAAACTGGAAGGCCGCATTGGCTTTCCCGATGGCACGGGTTTGATCAAGGTGTCGGCCGACACCCAGCTAAAAGACCTCAACGACCAAGCCGCTGCAGAAGCCTTGGGCATTCAGGTGGCGGATGCGATGTTGGCGCAAGGGGCGGATGCTATTTTGCGCAGTTTGGATTTGCTCTAACAGCACTATGATAAACACGGTCGTCCTCACCAAGCCGCGCGCCCAACAGGCCCGCTGGATAGACGCGCTGAGCCAACACGGCTTTGGCGTCGAGGCGCTGCCGTTGCTGATTACCGAGCCTTTACCGGAAACCCCGGCGCAACGCACGGTTTGGCTGAACCTGGACCAGTACCATGGCATTGTGGTGGTCAGTCCCAGCGCAGCAGAAATTGTGTTAGACCGTTTAGACATGTACTGGCCGCAACCGCCCGTTGGCATTCAATGGTTGTGTAATGGCTCAGGCACCGCACAAGTGTTGGAACAACTTCCGGAATTAGCCTTGCAGGTCACCTACCCTGTGCACGGCAACCGCGCGGAAGATGTGCTGGCGCTGCCTACCATGCAACAGGTGCAAGATCAGCGCTGGCTTATCATCGCGGGCGAAGGCGGACGCGAAGTCACACAACCCGCCTTGGAGGCACGCGGAGCGCAGGTTACACGCCTAGAAGTGTATCGCCGCCAAGGCGTCACGCTCAGCCCGACCGATCTACAAAGATTGGATACGCCAAACATCATTGTGCAGATATCTTCCATGGCAGCGCTGGATTGTTTGACTTCTCAGGCGTCCATGGTTACAAAACAGGCAACGCCCCTGCTGATCAGCAGCCCGCGCCTCGACACAGCAGCCCGCCAATACGGTTGGCTAAAGATCGTGAACGCACAGGGAGCCAGCCTAGAAGCGGCTCTGGACGCATTGAATTCACTACAGGAACCGACATCGTGAGTGCCGACCAGCCTACCCCGGATAAACGATCTGCTACCAACACCGCTACGAATAAAGCCACCGATGCCGCGACTGCGAAAAGCACAGCGAGCACGCAGAGCAAGCCAACCGCCAGTAAGCCAGCCAAGGCACCTAGTCAAAGCAAAAGTGGCGGCGGACTGGGTCGCTGGCTAGCCGTATTCGTTTTGTTGTTGGTGTTGGGCGGAGCTAGCGTCGGGGGTTGGTTCGGGTGGCAGCAGTGGGTGTTGTGGCAAGACGGACAACAAGCACGCCAGCAATATCTGACGGAACTGCAAGACCAACTGGCGCGCCAGGCTACGCAGATAGAAAATCTAGAACGCTCGCTCGAGCAAGTGGGCCAAGCGCAACAGGGTGTGCAAAGCAACTTGCAGGATACGCAACAAAACCTCGCCACGCTCGCGCAACAAGTGAACGCAGACAGCGGTTTGCAAGAAAGCGATGTGCAGCGTTTAGAGATCGAATACCTGTTGCGCACAGCGCGCCACATAAGCCAGTTGACGCGCGACCTCGCGCAGTCTTCTTCTTTGCTGCAGCAAGCCGATCGCATGCTGGCGGAAATCGATGAAGTGGCGTATTTACCGGCTCGCGAAGCACTGGCGCAGGACTTACAGGCGCTGCGCAACACACCCATGCCGGACATTGACGGCATCTATTTTGAACTGCGCGCCCTTGAACAGAGCGCTCGGCAATGGCAGTGGTGGCCGCAGTCTTCTGACTCGTCCATTGCCGAGGAAGACGCCGGAACACCCGACGAGACCACTACGTGGTACGGCCGCATGGCGACCGAGTTACGCAGCTTAGTCACCGTGCGTTATCGCGGTGATTTGGCGCAAGCGCGTCTGACACCGGACGAGTTCAACCAAATGCGTGCGCAGTTCCGGATGCTGTTGCAGCAGGCGCAAGTCGCCGCTCTGCAGCGCAATCAATTGCTGTACGACAGCAGCCTTGAACAAGCGCAAGAATGGTTGAACGATGCGAGCGGGCAAGTACCTAATTTGACGGGCTTGCAGGCGCAGCTAGAGCAGCTTCGGAGCCAGAGCATTGAAACGGTCGTGCCCGAGATAGATCGCGCTCTGACGGCCTTACGGGCCATTAATGCAGCGGCTGACAATGACGATGATACCGACACAGGAGACGCCGAATGAAATTGCTGCGTCGTGCCCTGCTCATTCTGTTGATCTTGGTGGTTGGCGGTGGCGTTGGCTATATGGCGCGCCAGGACTCCGGTTATGTATTGATTGCGTGGGGTGACCACGCCGTAGAAATGTCTTTATGGATTGGACTGGCCTCGCTGATTGCGTTGGTTCTGCTGTGGCTACTGGCCCGACGCCTGTTGATGTTGCTGGGTAAGCTGCGACCAAACCGTCAGCATCAAGGCGTGAAGTCACTGGAAAACGGCATCATGGCGTTTCTGGAATTAAAGCTACCCCGCGCCAAGCGTCTGTTGGCTAAGGGCGAGCGTTACAGCCCCTTGCCGTGGGTCAACCAATTGCTGTTAGCTCGCATCGCACAAGCCGAAAAAGACTACGCCAACGTTGCAATGTGGTTGGACAAAGCCACCGAAGAAAACCCCCAAGTTGAATTGGCCTCTGGCTTACTGCTGGCGTTGTCGGCGTACGAGTCAAAGCAGTTTGAACTCGCGTTGGCGCACTGCAAACGCCTGACCCAGAAGCACCCGGAAAACCCCTTCGTGTTGCGTTTGCTGCGTGATGTCTACGTGCGCTTGCACGACTGGGACGCTTTGCTCGAACTGCAACCGCGCCTGATTCGCGCCGGGCGCAAGTCCGTTGAGCCATGGCAAACCGACATGATCAATGGTTTGATCACTACGCGCCCCGCCAATGCTGGTGCGCGCCTGCAGAAATGGTGGAAAGCGCTGAGCCAACAGCAGCAAGCCTCGTCTGACCTGCGTTATCAATATTTGCGTGCCTTGGTGGCATTGGAAACGCCATCGGTCGCTAAGAAAGCCCTTGAAAGCGCGTTAGCACAAGACTGGGATACGCGCCTAGTGGTGCTGTACAGCGACCTTAACACCACCGCACGCGAGCGCCTGCAACAAGCGGAACGCTGGCGTACCACGCACACTCCGGATGCCCGCTTTTATCTTGCTCTGGGTCGCCTGTGCTTGCAGGAGTCGTTGTGGGGTAAGGCACGGGACTATTTCAAAGATGGCTTGGCGCAAGAAGCCTTGCCCGAGCTTTACTGGGAGCTGGCGCGCTTGGAAGAAGCGCTTGGCCATCGTGACAGCAGCCACGAACGTTTAACCGCACTGGCGGCGCAAGTACTGCAATGCCCTGAATTGCCCTTACCGGATGTGAATGCAAAACATGAGTGACGATCTGATCATCAGTGGCAGCGACAAAACCGAGCGTTACCAAAGCCTGCAACAGCAACTCGGCTTCTTGTTAGCGGACGCGCCTAACCCGCTGACGCACGTATCACAACTGCTCGCTGCGCTGCACCACAGCTTCAATTTTTTGTGGACCGGCATCTACCAAGTGCAGGGCGACAGCCTTGTGCTCAGCGCTTTTCAGGGGCCAGTGGCCTGTGTCTCCATTGCGCACGGACGAGGCGTATGCGGCACGGCATGGCAGGAAGCACGGACATTGGTGGTGCCGGATGTAGACGCCTTTCCGGGACATATCGCTTGCAGCAGTGCGAGCCGGTCGGAAATCGTATTACCGGTGTTTCGGGGTAACGAGGTGATTGCGGTGTTGGATATCGACAGTGCAGAGCTGGCGACCTTCGATGAGATTGATCAGCGCTTTCTGGAAGAGATTGTGGCGGATTATTTAGCGCCCCATTTGCCGCTTTAGGTCATTACGGAACGCTTTAGAGCAATTGCCACAACGCATCAAAAACCAATTGTTGCGTATCCGCTACGGCGGGCGATTCGATCACCACAGCGCTGGGCAAATCACCCTGCTTAAGCGCAATCATCGCCACCTTGGGCGGGTAAATAGCCACGTAGGCAGTTGATGCCTGATCGGTCTTCAGCCATTTACGTTCAGACAGTTCAGCAGGCTCGCCGCCAGCCCCCACGGCAATAACCCGCACCTTAATGCCCGCTTTGATGCGTTGCGTGGTGTAGGAAGGAAAAGGCTGGTAGAGGTACTTACGCACCGCACGGGAAGAAATGACGGAGTACGATTTTTCGTTCGTTGCTCCTACCGTCGCCAGAATGTCTTTCAGCACGCGCTCGATGCCGTCATAACCATCGTAATAACGCACATCGGCGGTACCCAGTTCCGGGCGCAACTGCGTCAGTTCGGGAATGATCTCGCGCCCCAGTAGGCTCACAGCCTCACTGAGTCGCTCTTGGCGTTCTTCGGCCAAGGCCATCAAGCGTTGCGGTGATTCTGCGGCGAAGAAACGACGGCGCCCTTTCGGGAAGAGCGTCACTACGCCCTTCTCTTGCATCGCTTTTAACAGCTCGTAGGTGGTTCCTCGATTGAGGTTGGCGGCTTGTGCGATGTCGCGAATGGACGCCGGCCCCAGCTTCAACAAGCTGGTATAGATGTGCGTTTCGCGAGGCTCCAAACCAAGCTGTTGCAGCACCTCGACCCGGTTCATCGTGGAGCAAACGCCAACATGTCGCTGAAAAAGCGTTCTTGCTTCAAACCACAGGCAGACAGATAGTCCAAAGAAGCATAGACCATGTCTGGCGAACCGCAGCAGATGGCCGAATAAGCACCGAGGTCGCCTAGGTCTTCACGTATGCATGAGTGCAGGTGGTGTTTGCCGCTGTTCCACGTTTGGCGCTCGGAGATGACCGCCGTAAAGTGTACCTGCTCGTGCGTATCGGCCCAGCTCTGTGCCATATCCGCCATGTACAACGCTGCTGCCGTGCGAGCGGCCCAATAGATATGGACAGGCCGTGCACTGTTGACCAGCAAGGCTTCCGTAACGGCTTTGATTTGACTGAACCCCGTTCCCGAAGCGAGCAGCAAGACGGGTGAATCGTCCGGCGCGAGCTTCCCAACATGGCAATCGCCCTCACCAACGCGCGCGGCTATGGTGGTTTCGTTGTCGATACGCGTCAACAAGGCACGCGCACCAGCATTCTCTGGCCCCGCTTCGACGTGCAATTCAATGTCTGAACCCGGCGCATTGGCGATGGTGAAATATAAACCCGCTTGATCCGGCAACAACAGCTCTAGGTACTGCCCAGCCTGATAAGTCACTGGACGGTCGGGCACGAATAACAGTTGCTCGACCAGTCCGCCCAGCGGACGACGCATCTTCAAGGTCAGATTAACCGTCACACCGGTATCCATGCTGTGCTGGGACTCTGCCACGATGACTCCAAATCTGAGTAAATTAGTCAGGTATTATAAACTGAACGTCAACGCACTGTCATCACGGTTTGTTCGGCCAGGGGGCTGGCCTCTTACACAACGACGCTTAACCATAGGGCGGAAGAGCGCAGCGTCATCCGCCGTGTCACAAATCTAACTCCGGCCAGATCAAATCCACCTCGTCCTTAACCTGCTGATCCATAAAAATCGGCCGCCCCCACTCGCGCGACGTCTCACCGGGCCATTTATGCGTGGCGTCCAGCCCCATCTTGCTGCCTAGGCCCGACACAGGCGAGGCGAAGTCGAGGTAATCAATCGGCGTGTTCTCAACCATCACGGTATCCCGCGCGGGGTCCATGCGTGTGGTCACGGCCCAAATGACGTCTTTCCAGTCGCGTGCGTTCACATCGTCATCTGTAACAATCACAAACTTGGTGTACATGAACTGCCGCAGGAACGACCACACACCCATCATCACGCGCTTGGCATGACCCGGATATTGTTTCTTCATGGTCACCACCGCCATGCGGTAAGAGCAGCCTTCTGGTGGCAAATAGAAGTCGGTAATTTCCGGGAATTGTTTGCGCAATATCGGCACGAACACTTCGTTCAACGCCAACCCCAGTATCGCGGGTTCGTCCGGTGGACGGCCGGTATAGGTGCTGTGATAAATAGGTTCGTCACGGTAAGTCATGCGCTCGACCGTAAACACCGGGAAGCGGTCCACTTCGTTGTAGTAACCGGTGTGGTCGCCAAACGGGCCTTCGTCGTCCATGTCGTCAGGGTAGATATAGCCTTCCAGTACGATTTCGGCACTGGCGGGCACATCCAAGTCGTGCAGCGTCGCTTTAGCCAGTTCCGTGCGATGGCCGCGCAGCAAACCGGCAAACGCGTATTCCGACAAGCTATCAGGTACGGGCGTTACGGCACCCAATATGGTCGCCGGGTCTGCACCCAAAGCAACCGCAACGGGGAAGGGTTCGCCCGGAAATTTCTTCTGCCAGTCGCGCAAGTCTAAAGCACCACCACGATGCGACAACCAACGCATGATTACGCGGTTGCGGCCGATGACTTGCTGGCGATAGATACCCAGGTTCTGGCGTGGCTTATCCGGGCCACGGGTGATCACCAACGGCCACGTGATTAGAGGACCAGCATCGCCGGGCCAGCAGGTTTGCACCGGCAGTTTGCCGAGATCAACCTCATCTCCGGTGAGCACATTCGTCTGGCATTTGGGCCGCGACACTTTCTTCGGCGCCATGTTCATCACTTGGCGGAAGATGGGCAGTTTTTCCCATGCGTCTTTAATGCCCTTCGGCGGATCCGGCTCTTTTAAGTAGGCTAACAGCTCGCCAATTTCACGCAGGGCGCTGACGCTGCTGGCGCCCATGCCCGCCGCCACGCGCTCTGGTGTGCCAAACAGGTTGGTCAAGACCGGCATATCAAAACCCGTCGGGTTCTCGAACAGCAGTGCAGGGCCACCGGCACGCAGAACCCGGTCACTGATTTCCGTCATCTGTAAGCGCGGACTCACGGCTTGGGTGATGCGTTTCACTTCACCTTGCGCTTCCAGCCCTGCTATAAATTCGCGAAGGTCACGGTATTTCATAATACGGCCTCTAAACCAGCCTCAGAAATGGGGCGATACTGGCAACTGCTCCTGCGTTGCCAGCATACCGCCCATCCATGGGCATAAAAAAAGGGCACGCGGCCCTTTTTTGTTACAACCGCTGTTTAGCGGCTGCTATCAACCAAGTACTCAGTTGCGGCCGCGACTTCTTCATCGCTGCAGTTGCCACAGCCGCCTTTTGCAGGCATGGCACCGATGCCACTGATGGCGTTGGCGATCAATGTTTCCATACCCTTGTCGATACGCGCTGACCACGCACCAGCATCACCCAGAATAGGTGCACCAGCTGCGCCGGTCATGTGGCACGCCAAGCAAGCTTGCTGATATACCGTAGCACCGTCGCGTGCCGCAGAGGCCACGGCTGACGTCGCTGCAACCTGTGCTGTGTCACAGGCTTCGCCCGCCACACATACGTTACCGCTTGGTTTGATACGATCAATCAATGCATTGGTGTGCGCTTCTGTCGCTGCCAATACGGCAGTGGCCAGACCCAGTGTCGCTAATGCTAACAATATACGCTTCATCGTAGGGTACCTTTTATAGTCTCAAAAACAGTTTCAAAAATTGCCTGCTTGCCGATAGGTCATCAATAAGCCGTTGAATCCAATGGTGGGCAGTATAACGTTAATCGCAAGCCACTCAAAGGAAGGACCCGATTAATTTATTGTCTGCCACATGAATTTTTGTTACCGCGCAGCCCGTTCCTCGACCCACTTACCTGATCAGTACGACATCAAATGGCTAACGCCTAGTTCATGGGCCTTCGTCAGCAACACCGCCCGCCCCGGAAAGTCATCGTGTACAAAAACCGCCGGCTCGCCCATCGGCGCCACGATATCTATCCATTGGCCGAGGCTGAACCACTCACGCCCACTCCACAGGTGCGTCCACTCTCCTTTTGGTAAGTATACTCGGCGCTCGAGCGTCGCCGACTGCAGAATAGGCGCCACCAATAAATTTGGCCCTAACATGTATTGATTCGGCGGGATGCGCCAAGCCTCGGCGTCATCAGGAAATTCTAACCACATGGGCCGCACCATGGGAATGTTATGGTCGGTGACTGTGGCCATTAAGCGGCGTCGATACGGCCACAAGGCTTCATGAATGGTCGCCAGGCGGGCAGCGTGGATGTGCCCGCTTTCGTCTTCATCAAGCAAACGGTAATGCTCACCCGCCGGTAAGGTATCAAAGAAACTGAGCGCCGGAGTAAAGGTGTTCAGCTCAAGCCAACGCAAATACAACTCTTGGGTGCGCGGTTCCGTGCGCCACTGACCTACCTGCTCCATCGACCCACCCACCAAGGTGTAGGTCATGGGCTGGCCTGACAACCCACTCGATAACAAGGCTGACACCATGCTGCCCAAACCGTACTCGCGCCACCCGGCAATCGATTCCATTGCAGGCGGCAATTCCCTTAACGGGCCCGCAACCTCAGGCAGCCCATCAACCGGCTCAAGTACCTCAGGGTCTTCAACGACAAGACTCAACGGCGCGCCATGACGAGCCAGCGGCTCCCAGAATGTCGACGCGACTTCGCCGCCTAATGGCAGCAGCGGGTTGCGGCCAAACCAGTCTGGATAGTTAATAGCTTCTTGTTCCGGGAACAAGCGCGGCAACAGCAGTATTGGCGAATACGCTGTCGCCAAGATCACCTCGCCTTGGTGTGCCCAACTCTCGAGGCGCCATACGCCATCTCGTGTCAGGTCCAATACGCGCGCACCATCACCTCTGACCAACCAGCCTCGATTACGACTGGAAAAGGCAGAAAAGGCCGCATGGCTGCCCTCTTCGACTAGCGCTTCCGTATCGGCACTTGGCACCAGCTCATCGCGCCCCAAAACTCGACGTCCTTGTAAGGCCGGGCTGACCGACTGCAAGCCAAAACCAAATACCTGCTCTTCAATGCCCAGTGTTGATTCAAGATAGGTAACTGCAAGTTGGTCGGAAGTTTCCCACGACAGCACCAGGCGACGCTGTTCATCGACCCGAATGTGGAAGGCGATGGGGTAGGTGTTTTCTCCGCAATAAAGCGTGCCGAGCGCCTCTATTGCGCGACCGACCTGTTTAACGTCGTCCCATTCCTGGCGTGTGCACACCTGCAACTGCCGACTCGCCACACCCTGCTCGGCATGCCGTAGGGTCACTGGCGCTATCTGCTCAGCGGCACCTAGCCACGGCTTACTTGGCTGGGTTTCCCAGATCACTGTGCTGCCCGTTACAATGCGCCAACGGCGCTCGGACACATCCCAGTTGATGTCGTAGCCATCAATCAGCCAGCGCTCGGACAGGGGCCAATTCGTTCTGATCTGGCCTAATTCCACCCACGTCGGACTGGTGGCACGCCACAATAAAATGCTAAACAGTACCAACAAGAAGCACGCTAACCACAACAAACGTCGCCACATTGTGTTTCAAGCCTTATAGTCTGTAAGGTACATCAACAAACATTACTGGCAACATCATGGCGAGCGCCGTAGTGTTTGGCTGTACCCTGGATAGGGAAACGGTTTGGACGAGCATGATACCTCGATTCAGTATCCGCAAACATCGTTGCTCCGCCCCATCCGATGAATCAATAATAACGACAAAGACAGGATCGCAACTATGGAACTTGCCCACGCCCTCAACAGCGTACTGGAAGCCCGACCATTTGACCATCTTGGCCTGCTGCCGGGTGTCGACGGCAAAGGCCTGCGCGTACGGGCGTGGTATCCGGATGCAACCGCCATAACAGTTGTCGAACGCAAGTCCGGTAAGACCGTGGGGGCGATGACCAGCCTCGATGACCGCGGCCTGTTTGAATTGTTGTTGCCGCGCCGCCGCAAACCCTTTACCTACCAACTGAAGGTCTCTTACGGCCCAGACGAAATCACCGTAACGGACCCCTATCAATTCGCCGTCCGCACCATGGAAGACCTGTTTTGCACCCCCGAAACGCTGTACAAAAACCTCGGCGCGCAGCTTTGCA
Source organism: Natronospirillum sp. (assembly GCA_049115955.1). Classification (GTDB taxonomy): domain Bacteria; phylum Pseudomonadota; class Gammaproteobacteria; order Pseudomonadales; family Natronospirillaceae; genus Salinispirillum. Next base: position 130,549 of record JAGDZJ010000012.1, on the reverse strand, counting down.
CGGCACAGGTTGATGACGGGGCAGCGGTGTCCGGTGTGCGCTTCGCGGTGTACGCGCCAAATGCGCGCAGTGTCAGCGTGATTGGCAACTTTAACCTGTGGGACGGCCGCCGCCACCCCATGATGAGCCACCACGACGGCTACTGGCGGCTGTTTGTGCCTGACTTGACACCCGGCACCGAATATAAGTTCGAGATCAAATCGCAGCAGGGTGAGATACTTCCCCATAAAGCCGACCCCTATGGCTTTCAGCACTCCCAGCACCCGAGTTTTCATTCCGTGGTGTGGGATCACAGCCAATACCAATGGAAAGACCAGAATTGGCAACAGCGCCCGATCAAAGATCCGCGCCAGCAGCCGATGTCGATTTATGAGATTCAAGTGGGGTCGTGGCGGCGTCATGCCGACGGCACCCCGCTGAACTACCGTGAACTGGCCGAGCAATTGATCCCCTACATTCAAGACATGCAATACACCCACATTGAGCTGTTGCCGGTCAGCGAATACCCGTTTGACGGCTCTTGGGGCTACCAGCCTGTGGGGCTGTTCGCGCCGACCAGCCGTTTCGGCTCACCGGACGATTTCAAATACTTCGTCGATCAATGCCATCAGGCCGGTATCGGCGTGATCGTCGATTGGGTGCCGGCGCACTTCCCAGCCGACCCGCACGGTTTAGCCCGTTTCGACGGCACGGCGTTGTACGAATACGAAGATCCGCGTCGCGGCTGGCACCCGGATTGGAATTCGTTCATCTACGATTATGGTCGCCATACGGTCTGCGACTTCTTGATTTCCAGTGCCATGGTGTGGCTGGAGTACTTCCACGTTGATGGCATTCGCGTCGACGCCGTTGCGTCCATGTTGTATCTCGACTATTCACGCGAGGACGGCGAATGGGTGCCCAATGTCGACGGTGGCAACCACAACTACGAAGCCATTGCCTTTGTGAAACGCTTCAACGAGAGCGTGTACCGCCAGTTCCCCGACCGCTTCACCATTGCCGAAGAATCCACCTCGTTCGCCGGGGTGTCCAAACCCACCTACACCGGAGGCCTCGGCTTTGGCTTCAAGTGGAACATGGGTTGGATGCACGACACCTTGGAATACATGAAGAAGGACCCGATTCACCGCCAATACCATCACGGTGATCTGACCTTCAGCATGATCTACGCCTTTGACGAGAACTTCGTGCTGCCCCTGTCACACGACGAAGTAGTGCACGGCAAGGGCACCATACTGACGCGCATGCCCGGTGACGAATGGCAGCAAATGGCCAATTTGCGCAACTATTATGCGTTTATGTACACCCATCCGGGCAAAAAGCTGAGCTTTATGGGCAATGAGCTGGGCTCGCCGTACGAATGGAACCACAGCACCCAGTTAGACTGGTGGTTGCTCGACCACGACCGCCATCGCGGCTGCCAACAACTGGTGAAAGACTTGAACCGCCTGTACCGTACCGAACCAGCGCTGCATGTACTGGACAATGAGCCCCAAGGCTTCCGCTGGATCAACCACAACGATGCGGCCTCCAGCGTGCTGAGCTTTTGTCGTTTCGGCCCTGACCCCGAAGAGCACATCGTGGTCATCAACAACTTCACACCCATGCCGCACGAGCACTATCGCTTAGGGGTGCCGAGCGGCGGCCATTACAAAGTGCTGTTGAACACCGATTCGGTGTACTACGGCGGCAGTAATTTCGCCGTGGGCGAAGGCTTTGACAGCAGCCCCGAAGGCTGTGATGGACTCAGCCACAGCATACAGGTGAGAATACCGCCCTTGGCGACACTCATTCTTAAACGACTAAATGATTGACCCATGACTATCAGTTGAGCTCAGGACTTTATAGAAAGTTACGCTCGACGGATCTTAAGACAAAAAAAAGGCCGAATGGAAAGCTTCGGCCTTTTTTATCATAGCTAAGAACTAAATTTTTAATTCAGCCTTTAAAGCAATTGACGTCAGTGAGTAACTCTCACCATCAGCGTTGTCGTTCTCGGTTTCGTTGATACTGTAGGTTGCACCTACTTGGAAGTTCTTATTAATCTCATAGCCTGCGCCCGCCAAGAAAGCCGTACCAGAAGATTTAAGATCTAAGAGCCCATCTTCTATGTTATATGAGCCAAACCCGGCAGCTACTTCAACATAAGGCGAGCCTATTGTTGGATTGACGTAGAAGGTATACCCCACACCCACCAACGAATTTCTCCCGCCGCTAAAAGAATTGCCTCCTTCAACTTCGAAGCCTACGGTAGCAGTTTGACGAGCTACATAGACGGCATGCTGCTGGTTGATCATGCCACCAATTTTGAATGATGTAACAAGTCCATTGTCTGCTTCTGTTTCTAATTCTCCGGAGTCCAAAGAAACATCAAAAGTGTTGACGCTATAGCCGAGGCCAGCAGCTAACACAAACTTGTTCCGTTCTGCATGTGCAAAACCGCTTGCCATGACAAGCGCAACGACCAGTGTTTTCTTAAGCATAGGAACCCTATCCGAAAAGGGGCCACTTCCCCTTAAAGTGACTTCAGGGAGAAATTTACTTAACAACTACACTACTTGCAATACCTTTCATCGGTATTAGCGTCGTTTGAGGTTGGCAACCATCGCCATAATCACATTGTTTTTGATTACAACCCCTAGCTCAGTTACCTGACCAATAGCGTTGTTGTAAGCTATATTCCCCCTTAAATCCACGTACAGCGTGTTACGCATACGGCGCTCACAGAGAAAGTACGTACTCTCGATTTTATACAATCGATCCACAATGCGAATGGGATGAGTTACGAAAACACTGTGCTATGATGCTGCCTCTCTGCTTCATCTTTCAGGTAACTGGATCACAGCGCATTATGACATCCAACGACACAACGCCTGCTGGCCAACCCGGCTTGCCTTTCCCGCTTGGCGCTGCGCCGGACAACGAGGGCTGCAATTTCGCCGTGTACAGTCCGCACGCAACTGGCATGATGCTGTGTTTGTTTGATGACCAAGACAACGAGACAGCGCAGATTCCTCTGACCTCGCGCACGGGCAATGTGTGGCACATCTACCTGCCCGGCGTGCGCGCTGGTCAAGCCTACGGTTATCGCGCACGTGGGGCGTTTAAGCCGCTGCAGCAACGGTTTTTCTCACGCAAAAAGCTGCTGCTCGACCCTTACGCCCAAGCGCTGAGCCGAGTACTCGAATACCACCCAAGTTTTGATACGCTGGGCCCGGGCGAAGACCTACCACGCAGTACCCTCGACAGCGGGCCGCACATCGCGAAATCATTGGTGGTCGATCAGCAGTTTGACTGGCAAGGTGATCGCCCACTGTACATTCCGTGGACGCAGACCATTCTGTACGAAACGCATATTCGCGGCATCAGCCAAACCCACCCTGAGGTGCCGCATGAGCTACGCGGCACGTATTTGGGCATGGCCCACCCAGCCGTGATCGAGCATCTGAAAAACCTGGGCATTACGGCCGTGCAGATCATGCCCATCCACGCGTTTATGTCGGAGCCACGGCTGCAAGAACTGGGGCTAAGCAACTACTGGGGCTACAACCCGGTGAACTGGTTTGCCCCCGATCCACGCTACGCAGTATCTGACGCAGTGACGGAAATGAAGACCTTGGTGCGCACGCTTCACCAAGCCGGTATCGAAGTCATTTTGGATGTGGTCTATAACCATACGGCCGAAGCCGGGCTGCAAGGCACCACGCTGAGTCAGAAAGGTTTGGCAGCCGCACGTTTCTATCGGTTTACCGAGGACGGCACCCATTTCATCAACGACACCGGCTGCGGCAATACGGTCAATGTACACCAAACGTCGACACTGAAGATGGTCATGGACAGCCTGCGCCTGTGGATTGAGCACTACCATATTGACGGCTTCAGGTTCGATCTCGCCGCGACCTTGGGGCGGGAAGAGCGCAATTTTTCTCCGCATGCGGCGTTCTTCAAAGCCGTGGCGCAAGACCCACTGCTCAGTCGTACCAAGTTGATTGCCGAGCCGTGGGACATCGGCCCGCAGGGCTATCAACTGGGTCAATTCCCCGATCACTGGTACGAGTGCAATGATTTGTTCCGCGATACCGTGCGGGCGTTCTGGCGTGGCGATGGCGGCTTGCTGCCCGATTTTTGTACGCGATTGATGGGTTCGCGCGATCGCCTACAAAAGGGCATTCGCGCCCTGTCCACCAGCATCAATTACGTCACCTATCACGACGGCTATACACTGCATGACTTGGTGTCGTACGAACACCGTCACAACGAAGCGAATTTAGAGAACAACCGAGACGGACACGGACACAATTTAAGCGCGAATTATGGTATTGAAGGCCCGAGCGATGATCCGGCCATCAACGAACTGCGGCAACGGCAAAAACGCAACATGTTCTCTACCTTGATGCTGTCACAGGGTGTGGTGCACTTGCTGGGCGGTGACGAACTGGGCCGCACGCAGCGGGGCAATAACAACGCGTATTGCCAAGACAACAGCATCAGTTGGTACGACTGGTCAGCGCCTCCACATGAACACATGGCCTTTCTTCAGCACCTGATCAGAATCCGCCAAAGCTCTACCCTGTTTCACGACTTGGTGTTCAGCCCCGAACAAATTCTGGAAGAACCGGCACACAGTGATGCTGTGCACTGGTTTAACCCGCAAGGCGAGCCCATGTCGATTCAGGATTGGCACAACGACCTAGGTCGCACCATCGGCGTCGTTTTGTCGTCGGCACTGACCGACATCGCGGGAGGGCTGGCCAGTTGCACCGAGCGCTTCATATGGCTCATCAACGGCGCAGATCAATCGGTACGCTTTAGTTTCCCCGGTGATGCTGCTCTTGAATGGTCCGTTTTGTTCGATACGCGTGATGCTGTACCCCCGCCCGTAGGCGAGCCATCCTGCTTGGATCACTATGAGGCCGCACCGCGCTCTGTGGTGCTGCTGAGTCAACCGGGCGCACTTGATCAGTGATCGGCTATGGGTTGTGCTAGACTCTTTACACGATAGCTTCTCTGCAAGTCGTCATTGAGACAAAGCCACTGCATAGCCACTTTGCGAACGAGTGGCAAGGAAGAGCCGGGACGCGCTACATGCTGAATTGGAAACCACATTTATACGGTTTTTGGCTCTTACTGAGCACACCCTTGCTGGCGTTCGCCAATGCGGGACAACCGGTGCAGTTAGACAGCGGGTTTCTCCAACAATCCCTCAATCCACACACGCAATGGCTACTGGATGATCGAACTCAGTGGCACGCTGAAAACATCACCCGCCCCGATGCGCCTTGGCAACTTGGCCCTAAACCATCTGGCTTGCGCGCTACCGGTGAGCAACGGCTGTGGCAACGCATCGCACTGGCCAACTTAAGCGATGAGACGATGTCACTGGTCGTCGTTGCGAATGAGCCACTCATCGGTCAATTTGATCTCGTATGGCACACCGATGATTCTGAGCCCAAGCACGTCTCCGCCGGCACCTGGCGTAACACCGAGCAGCCGTTGCTGGCGGACGTGCGCTGGGCAGTACCCATTGAACTGGCGCCACGAACGAGCGGATACCTTTATGTGTCAGCGCATCAGGTGGGTCACAACCAAGTGCCGCTGTTGCTGACGCGCAGTGAGCAGTATGAGCAGGAACGTTTTTGGCGGCTGACGCTGCTTGGCTTGTTCCATGGCGTTTTGTTGATGGTCGCGTCGTACAGCCTATTGCTGTTTGCCTTCACCCGCCAACGTATTTACCTGTTCTACAGCGTGCTTGGCCTGATCATGAATGTGTATTTTCTGTTCACGGGCGGGCTAGGCAACCTGTTGCCTTGGGTTCCCAATGGCGGCTTTGCGCATCGTGTCATGCAGGTCTGCATCTGTTTACACACCACACTCGTGGCGGCCACGCCGGCCTACATGCGGCAGCGAAAACAACGTTCGTCGTTACTGTTCAGTGAGCGCCTTCTGCTCAGTGGTGCGGCGCTCTCGGCCGTGACCTTATTGGCGGCGTTGAGCCCTTGGTATCTGGCACTTACCCTGCCCACTCTCGCGGTGGCCCTTGCCGTGACCGTGATTGTAATGGCACACAACGCCTTTCTTTGGCTGGGTCTGAAAAAAGAAACCTTCCGTACCGTCACCTATGCATGGGCAACGTACTCCACCGGCATTACATTGGTGTTGGCCAACCGACTGGAATGGCTACCGCGCACCGTATGGACGGACTACGGCATTCACATCGGTGCTGTCACCACTTTTTCACTGCTGTATCTGTCGCTGAATAACCAACTGCGACGTGAGCGAGACAAGCGCATCAAAGCGCAGCAGTCGTCTATTGATTCACTGTTGCGCTTTCAGCGGCTCTATATGAACGCCGAAGAGGGCTTCGCCACAGTTACCGAAACCGGACTGATTCAAGATGCGAACCCCGCCTTTTGCCGGTTCTTCGATTGCGCTGATTTCAACGAGTTGCTCGCTGCAGGCAACACCGACCTGACTCAAATGCTCGACGACCCGCAAGACTTTACTGACCTGCATAATGAAGTCTTTCGCCATGGCAAAATGCCGGGGCGCGAGGTGCGCATGTTGACCTTCGAAAAGCGCGAACTCTGGGTATTGGTATTGGCGTGGCTGGAGGGAGACCAACGCGACACCGTCATTAAGTGCAGCTTTATCGACATTACTGGCCGCAAGGCGTTCGAACAACGCTTATCGTATTTGGCCACGCACGATGCCATGACTGGCTTGCTGAATCGCCGCAGCCTGTTGAGTGCCATTCAACAAGCCACCGACGAAAACCCGGCCTCCCAAAGCTCATGGGGGCTGATTTGCCTCAACTTGGACAACTTCCGCCTGATCAACACCCAATGCGGACACGAACAAGGCGATAAAGCCCTGATGCAGTCGGCCAGCGAAATAGTCGCCGTTCTGCCCACGGGGTCAGCGGCCGCGCGTACCGGCCCTGATGAGTTCTCCATACTGCTGCCCGGTTCTGATCAAGCCGCCACCATGGCGGTGGCTGAACGGTTGCGCCGTCAGGCTCTAAACACGCCCTTTGTGCATCAGAGCCAGACCTATCAACTGGTTGCCAGCATTGGCGTCACCACCTTCAGTGCAGGCAAACAAAGCCCCGACGACATTCTGGCGCGCGCGGATACGGCCTGTCAGGCATCGAAAGAACAAGGTGGCAATCAGGTCAGCTTCTACACCGAAACCAACGCTGATTTGCAACGTCGTCAGGTGATGTCAGCGTGGGTAACGGAGATCTACAGTGCGTTGTCGGAAAGCCGTTTCCTGCTCACACGTCAGACCATCAAGCCTCTGGCCTTGCAGGAGTCCGGTCAACACTATGAGGTATTGTTGCGACTGAAACTGCCGGACGGTCGTGTCGCCGCACCCGGTGAGTTTCTGCCCTCGGCGGAACGCTACGGGTTGATGGAGGCCATAGACCGTTGGGTAATTGCGCGCTTTTTTCGCTGGCTGCACGACAACCCAGAGGAGCTGTCGAGTCTGCATCGCGCCAGCGTGAATCTCAGCGGACAGTCTCTGAGCTCGCCCGAGATGGTACCCTTTATTCGGGCGCAGTTTACTGAACATGGCATACCCTTCGAGAAGGTGTGCTTTGAAATTACGGAAAGCATGGCGGTCACACGTATAGACATCACACAGCAGTTTATTTCGGAATTAAGAGCGATAGGCTGTTCGTTTTCGTTGGATGACTTCGGCACCGGTTATTCGTCGTACAGCTACCTGAAACACATGCCTGTGCAGTATTTGAAAATCGACGGCAGTTTTGTGCGCAACATGCTCACCACCGCGTCCGATTACGCCATGGTGAAATCGATCAATGAAGTAGCGCAAAGCATGAATCTACAAACCATTGCGGAATTTGTAGAGAACGAAGAACTGGAATACGCCCTGAAAGAGCTCGGCGTGCATTTTGGCCAAGGTTATGGCATCAGCAAACCCGAGATACTGCACGGACAGGAGGCCGGTGCGTAGTCAGCTATCGTCGGACTCGTTGCGATAGGCCAGTATCTGCAATACGGCTTCATCAACGGCTTTCTGCACCCGTTCACGCATTTCCGTACGGTCCGGTGTGGTCAGAAAGAAGGCCATGTCAACGGAGTGGCGATAATAACGCGCGGGCAGGTGATTCAATGCCAAGCATGCGATGTCGTTGAATTCGTCCTTGCTGAAACCTTGATCGGAATATTCATTGATCAGAAAATCCACTACTAGGTCTTCGTAAAAATTACTGATTTCCGCTTTGATCGTCATGACACGCCCTCATTGATTGGGATGCTTGGGTGGCTGACACACCCACTGATAGCCAGCAACGCTAAAGCACGCTGGCTATCAGTGTAGTCGACTATCCGAGCGACATACCATCCACACGTTGAAATCCACGTGGCAGCTTGTTTCCACGTCGTCCCCGTTCGGCAATGTAGTGTGCCAAATCGGCGCCTTTCAGCGTCAGTGAACGCTTACCCGACTGCAACACCAAGGCTTGATCCGGCGCGAGAATGGCCATGTCGACCACAAACTCCTCACCACTTTGCACGCGCGATGCAGGCACATTGATCATCTTATTGCCCTTGCCTTTGCCCAGTTGCGGCAAGTCACGCACAGGGAACAACAAGAGGCGCCCTTCATTCGTCGCCACCGCCACTTGGCTGTGGTTCAAGTCCTGAATACGCCGTGGTTGCAGTACTTGCGACCCCGAAGGCAAGGTCAGCAAGGCTTTGCCGTTTTTGTTTTTGCCCAGCATCTGCTCGTAGGTGGTCACAAAGCCGTAGCCCGCAGAGCTGCCGATCAGGTACAAGGCGTCTGGGTCATCCAGCAGCAAGCCTTTGAACTGGCAATTCGGCGGCAGGGTCAGGCGACCCGATACCGGCTCGCCCTGTCCTCGTGCGCTCGGCAGCGTATGGGTGGGCAGCGAGTAGGCGCGCCCGGTGTGGTCAAGCAATACAGTCGACTGATTCGAGCGGCCGGGGGCGGCCAGTAAGAACTTGTCGCCCGACTTATAGCTCAGGCCTTCCGAATCCAACTCATGGCCTTTGCCCGAGCGAATCCAACCTTTTTCTGACAGCACAACGGTGACGGGCTCGTTTGGCATCAAGTCCATTTCACTGAATGCCGAGGCTTCGCGGCGCACCACCAGTGGACTGCGGCGCTCGTCACCAAAGGCTTCTGCGTCGGCCAGCAATTCTTTTTTGATCAACTGACGCAAGCGCGCTTCAGAACCGAGAATCTTTTCCAAACGCTCGCGCTCGGCTTGCAATTCGTCCTGTTCGCCGCGGATTTTCATCTCTTCGAGGCGGGCTAAATGACGCAGTTTCAAGTCCAGAATGGCATCGGCCTGAATCGGGCTGAGACCAAACCGACGCATCAACTCTTCTTTTGGCTCGTCTTCATGACGAATGATGGCAATCACTTCGTCGATGTTGAGATAAGCCACCAGCAAACCATCAAGGATATGCAGGCGGTCGTTCACCTTATCCAAGCGATGCTGCAAACGGCGGCGCACAGTGGTTCGGCGGAAGGTCAGCCATTCACTGAGGATGCCGCGCAGATCACGCACCGCAGGGCGACCATCCAAGCCGATGAGGTTGAGGTTAACGCGGTAGCTTTTTTCCAAATCGGTCGTGGCGTACAGATGGTTCATCAGGCCATCGACGTCGATGCGGTTAGAGCGTGGCGTAATGACCAAGCGCGTCGGATTTTCATGGTCCGACTCGTCGCGCAAGTCGGTCACCATGGGCAGTTTCTTGGCCTGCATCTGCGCGGCAATCTGCGTCAGCACCTTACTGGGTGACGACTGAAACGGCAGTTCGGTGATGATGATGTCGCCGTCGTCCACTTCATAAATAGCCCGTGCGCGAATGCTGCCGCGCCCGGTCTCGTACATTTTTTCCAGGTCGTCACGTGGCGTGATGATCTCGGCACGGGTCGGATAATCCGGCCCTTTGACGTGCAGCATTAAGTCTTGGGTAGTGGCTTCGGGAGCATCCAACAGGTGCACGCAAGCCGAGACGATTTCGCGCAAGTTGTGCGGTGGTACATCGGTTGCCATGCCCACAGCGATACCGGTCGTACCATTCAGCAAAACGTGCGGCAGGCGCGACGGCAGTATTTCTGGCTCATCCATGGTGCCGTCGAAGTTAGGCACCCAATCCACGGTGCCTTGACCCAGTTCGCTCAACAGCGTGTCAGAAAAGGCCGCTAACCGGGATTCGGTATAACGCATGGCGGCGAAGGATTTCGGGTCATCTGGCGAACCCCAGTTGCCCTGCCCGTCCACCAGCGGATAACGATACGAAAACGGCTGGGCCATCAGCACCATGGCTTCATAGCAGGCGCTGTCGCCGTGCGGATGGAATTTACCCAATACATCACCGACCGTACGGGCCGATTTCTTGTACTTAGAGGTGTTTTTTAACCCCAGTTCGCTCATAGCGTAGATGATGCGGCGCTGTACCGGCTTTAGTCCGTCGCCGATGTGCGGCAAAGCGCGGTCGAGGATGACGTACATGGAATAGTCGAGGTACGCCTTCTCGGTGAACTGAGCCAGCGAAATGCGTTCAACGCCGTCCTGGTCGATGATGATGTCTGTCATAGGTTACGCGATCCACTTCGGGTGTTACTGATGCGGCACAGTGTACTTGGGCAGGCTAGAAAAACCCAGCGGCCATTGCATGCCAACCCAACACAAGGCCGCAGCAGAAAGGTTCAGCGACTTTAGCGCACGTGTTACACTGCTTTCTATCTATTCCGACACAGACCTAAGACACGCCACATGCCTCTGGCTCGCCGAATTCTGCAAAACCTGTTACTGGCGCTATTAGTGCTGGCCTCAACAGTCGCCATGACGGCATTTTTGTATCTGCACGGCAGTTTGCCGCGCTTGGACGGCAACAATATTGTGCCGGGTTTGCAAGCGCGCGTCGAAATCGCCCGCGATGCGCAAGGCATTCCCACGCTGCGCGGCAGCACACGCGAAGACATCGCTTACGCCTTGGGTTACCTGCATGCGCAAGAACGCTATTTCCAGATGGATATGCAGCGTCGTTTAGCGGCAGGAGAAATGGCCGAATTAGTGGGCTCAATCGCATTGCCGCACGATCGTTTGAATCGCATTCATCAATTCAGGTCCCGCGCCGAACAGGTTATTCAGGATCTACCAACGCAGCAGCGTGCTGTGGTTGACGCCTACACCGACGGTGCCAACCAAGGTCTGAGCGAGCTGAATCAACCGCCACTCGAATACTTGGTGCTGCGCCAGGCACCTGAGCCTTGGACGCCCGCCGATTCAGCCTTGGTCATATACGCCATGTACTTGGAGCTGCAAGATGGTCATGGCGAGCGTGAGCGCTCCTTAGACGCTATGCAGCAGCTATTACCCAGTGACTGGTTCGATTTCCTGACGTGGCAAAGCGGTGATTGGCAAGCGGGGTTAACCCCCATTCCGACTGTTCACCCTCCATTGCCTGAAACGTCCTGGCAGGAGGCTTTCGCGGTTCCCGTTGATCGTCATCCTGTCCCTGAACGCACGCGCACGGGCAGTAACGCCGCCACGGTGTCCGGTAATTTGACCTTACACGGCCACGCTATCGTCGCCGGGGACAGCCACGTCTCGCTGCGTGTACCCAATTTATGGTACCGAGCCAACTGGGAGCTCCCACTCACTACTGGCGTAGTGCGGGGCGCGACCTTACCCGGCACTCCCGCCATGATACTGGGCAGCAACGAACAGATTGCCTGGACATTCAGCAACAGCTTGGCGGACGTCAGCGATGTCATTCGCCTGACCAGTGAAGGCGAGCAATACCTGACCCCGGACGGCTGGGAACCCTTCACCTTCCAAGATGAAGTGATTCGGATCCGTGGCACCACCGCGCAAACATTGCGGGTTCGCATGACACGCTGGGGGCCGGTGATCGGGCAGGATCTCAATGGGCAATGGCTGGCACTGCGCTGGGTAGCCCACGATGCAGTGGGCGCAAACTTTGACCTGCTGGAGCTGGAGATGGCGACCAATGTTGCCGAGGCTTTGCAGTGGCAACGCATGGGTATGCCCAGCCAGAACATCCTGTTGGCTGACCGGCAGGGCCAGATCGCTTGGGCGACTACGGGCTCATTGCCAAACCGCCAGCAAGCCGGCAGCGCGGTGCCGCAAGATTGGTCCGACCCAACGTTTAACTGGTCTGGTTATGCCACGACCAATCCACGGATTTTAGGGCGTGACCGATTGTGGAGCGCCAACAATCAACCACTGGCTGATCTGCGCCAACTGGGTGATGCGGGCTATGCATTGGGCGTTCGCGCGCACCTGATTGCGAACTCATTGAAAGATTTTGGCACCTCGACCGAACGCGACATGTTGGGTGTACTCCGTGATGACAGTGCGGTTTTTTTGCAACGCTGGCACGATCACTTAAACGATGTAGCGCCCGCGACCGAGGTCGCTGAACCACTGTTGCAAGCTCTCTCCGATTGGACAGGCCGCGCCGAAGCCGACAGCGTCTCCTATCGGTTGGTGCGGGCGTATCGCGCAGCGATTCTTGAGCGCGCCATCGGCCCAGCGTTTTTCCATGTGGAAGACAATACACACTTTTTCGTGCCCGAGCGGGTCACGCAAACCATTGAATACCCTCTATGGGCGTTGGTTGCTGAGCAGCCCGATCACCTGCTGAATCCGGCGTACCATACTTGGCAGGAGTTGTTTGCTGAAGCCGCCGTGCAAGCGCTGGATAGCTTGGCGTCGGAAACCGTATTGCTGGAAAACGCGTCTTGGGGCAGCGTAAACCGCCTGAGCTTCCAACATCCGCTGAGCCTTCAGTATCCGGCCTTGCGGTGGATCATTAACCTGCCGGGCGCTGCCGTAGATGGCGATATATATACCCCCTTGGTGCAAGGAGGTAATTACGGTGCAGCGCTACGCATGGTGGTCGCCCCTGGGCAAGAAGATCAGGGTATTTTTCACATGGCGACGAGCCAAAGTGGGCACTTACTCAGTCCCTATTACCGCCATGGCCACGACGACTGGCTCAATGGCGAGCCCTCGCCATTTTTACCCGGCATCACCGAATACCAGTTAACGCTGATCCCTCAGCGTTGATCTTTTGATGGGAGACGCAGAATGCGCGATTCAGACAGCCTGCAAGATCAAGCCAGCGCCGCCGAAGCGACGCGTATGCGTTGGCATCAACTGCTCAGCAGTGAACGGCATGGTCATACCGCGCTGGAACCACATGAACTCGGCCGCAGCCATTTTCACAAAGACTATGACCGCATCGTCTTCTCCAATGCCTTTCGTCGCCTGAGTGGCAAAACTCAGGTTCACCCGCTATCGCTGAACGACCACGTACACACGCGCCTGATCCACAGCGTTGAAGTGGGCAGCGTCGGCCGTTCACTCGGTCTTAAGGTGGGTGAACGCATTCAAGACGAACTGCCCGACTGGATTCAGCCGGACGACCTCGGCGTTATTGTGCAGTCGGCCTGTCTCGCCCACGACATCGGCAACCCGCCGTTTGGTCACGCCGGTGAATTCGCCATTCAAGACTGGTTCAAACAGCCGCAGAACGCCGACTTGCTGGCACCACTGAATGACCGGCAGCGCGACGATTTGCGCAGTTGGGAAGGCAATGCCCAAGGCTTCCGCATCGTTACCCAAGTGGAGTACCACCTGTTTCGGGGTGGCCTGCGGTTAACCTACCCAACCCTCGCCACCATGCTGAAATACCCATGGACCGTGGCGCACAAAAACGCCAAAGGGAAGTTCGCCTGCTTTCAGCATGAGGCCAGTACGTTAAACCACGTCGCCAATCGTCTCGGCTTGCTGCCGCGCGGTGAACACGCATGGTGCCGTCATCCGCTGTCGTACTTGATGGAAGCCGCCGATGACATCTGCTACGCCATCATTGATCTGGAAGACGCCGTTGATCTGCGTATTCTAAGCTTTGCCGAAGTGCAGGCCATCATGCTGCGCCTGAATCCGCAGGCCGAACTCGATATCAGTGGTATTCAAAGCGACGTACAAGTCGCCCCGTTGCGCCAGTTAGCCGCCTTGCGCGGCAAAGCCATGCAAGCCGTGATCGATGCCGTAGCCGATGCCTTTATGGCGCAGATCGACGTCATCATGCGCGGTGAATTAGCGGGAGACTTATTGGCCTATTGCCCTGCGCACATTCAGGAAGGCATTGCCGAAGCCAAGAACCTCGCGCGCCAAAAGGTCTTTAAGGACACCCATAAAACAGAAGTTGAAATCGGAGCTTACACCACGCTCAGTACTCTATTGCACGCCTTTCTCAGTGCCGGCCACGAACTGCACGAGCGCCAAGGCCAGCAGCTCAGCTACCGCACGCAACGGGTGCTTGACCTGATGCGCGACGACGCACCGGAGGCTGAATGGTCACTTTATGACATCTATCTCCGCATTCTGGACTACGTCACGCAGCAAACTGACCAATACGCCAACTATTTGGCCAAGCAAATCGGTGGCGTTCCTCTTATGTCACGTTGATACTCGTTTGATCTCATGCAGATAGGGAATCGATAGCGCGCTAGAGTGCCGGTTATCAGCTATACTTTGCGCACCAACGGCTCTCACTTACGATTCACCCAAGGATTTGCTCATGCGGACAGTCTACTGCACCGGACTGCTGGTATTGGTATGGCTCATGGCGGCTACAGGATACAGCCAGGCACAGCAATGGTCGCCCAGTGACGAATACATAAAAACGCCATTACCGACGGCGTCGGAGCCCGGCGAACGTCTTGACCCCGCAACTGCCCTCGCCGAACTGTCGTTTTCACCGTCGACCTTCGCGGCATCCAACGAGATTTCCCGCAACGCTTATTGGCATCGACTTTCCTTTCCTGCTACGACGCAAGACGAGTCGTTGATCCTGTCGTTGAGCAATTACATGATCGACGAATTGGATTTTTATCTGCTGCAAAATGGTGAAGTGACCCAGCATTGGCAGCGTGGCGACACCCAAGTATGGCAACCCGAAGGACGTTATTCGGGCATCTGGTTTGAAATTCAACGACCCGCCGGGCAAGCCGTTGAGCTGTTGATTCGCAAGCGCAGCGACGGCCCTATGCTGTTTCCGTTTCGCTTGTTATCACCTGAAGACTATAGGGCCATAACCGAGCGCCGTTTTCGGCTTTGGGCCGCAGCGGCCGGTGCTCTGGGCATACTCTTACTGCACAACACCGTGGTATTTCTGCTCGCACGCTACCCGGCTTATGGCTTGTACATCATCTTCCATATTTCTGTATTTATGAGCCTAGGGGTAACGCAGGGCTTTGGGCCGTGGTTTTGGTCAATGCCGTTCAACCAGGTGCTGGCCGCCAATCTACTCTCGCTGTACTCGATTTCCGCGTGGAGTATCTACACCTTCACCACGCAATTTCTCCAATTGGGGGAGCGCTTCCCGCGCTGGCAAAAGGTGCATCGTGGCGCGCATGGGCTGTTTGCGCTGGCCCTAATCGCCAGCTTGGTGCTGCCGGAGTATCAATACGCCACTCCTTTTGTGGTACTCCAAGGCACCCTGTCTGTGGTGTGCATAACCTGGGGGGTGCTGGTTTTGCGGCAAGGTTTCGCGCCCGCCGCGCTTTATTTGGCATCGTGGTCGTTCTTTATTGTGGGTGCCATGGTCGGGTCCGTCGTCTTTCACGGGCTACTACCATTCAACTCCTTTACTGAACACGCCTTGTTAGTCAGCGCGGTGATTCAGCTATTGGGGTTCACGCTCAGTCTGGCGTTCAGGGCGCGCCATTTGGAGCAAGAGAAGAACCAGCAGATGATGACCAGTCCTGTGTCCGGGTTGCCTAATCGAACCTACTTCTTGAATGAGCTGGTACCCCAAGAGACTACCCGCAAAGGCGAGAGCGCTTTGCATCTGGTGCTAATACACTTGGCTGGGCTGCATGATCTCAGCAAAGCGGTCGGTCCGGGCAAAACGCAGCAGGCGACAGGCTTACTAGCGCAGCGTGTTGACGATACCTTGGTCGCGATACCCAGCGTACAAACTCATCGACTGCCCAATGGGCACGCGGCGCGTGTTATAGAAATGGGCCAAGACCACTTACTGTTTCTGTGCCGCGACCTCGACAACATCCGTCCCATCATTCACGGTATCGAGCCAGCATTGAACCAAACCATCCGCCTTGACGGCTTTGAGTTTCAACAACTGTTTTCGATTGGTGTTGCGCAAGATTCTGGCACCGCGTTAGATCTCACCACGCTGTACCAGAAGGCACAGATGGCAGCGGATGAAAACTGGCGCTCGAGCACGCTGTGGAACGAGTACCAAACCGGATTAATGCAACACCAGCGGGAACAGTTGCAATTGGTGGCCGCTCTGAGTGCCGCCATTCAATCGGCCGACTTCCACTTTATGATTCAACCTAAAGTCGCCTTAGACAATGGCAAAATCACCAGTGGAGAGTTGTTGTTGCGCTGGCAACACCCGGAACTGGGCAATGTGCCACCCGATGTATTCATTACCTTGGCCGAACAGGTTGGCTTGATCTACAAACTGACGTCTGTGGTCATGCAACTGGCCTTTCGCTGGCTCAGAATTAATGAAGCAACACTGGGCGACACCACCTTGGCGATCAACATTTCGGCGCGTGACTTGCTGCAACCCAATTTCGCGGCCGAAGCCATTGCCCTTTGCACAGCAGAAGGTCTATCGCCCAGTCGCTTTGTATTAGAGATTACCGAAACCACCGCCATTGGCGATAAGCCCATCGCGGTGGAAAACACTGACCGCTTACGGGCTGCGGGTTTTGGCATTTCGATTGATGATTTCGGGGCGGGCTACAGCTCGATGCAAAACATCAACCGGTTGTCACCCAACGAAATCAAAATTGATCGACTCTTTGTCAGCGACCTCACGACCAACAACACGCACAACACGCTGTGCCGGTCGCTCATTCGCCTGAGCCAGGATTTGCAGACCAGTGCCACGGCGGAAGGCATCGAGACGGCCGAGCAATTGGCGCTGTTGAAAGAATGGGGCTGTCACTCCGGGCAGGGCTATTACCTGTACCGGCCGCAAACACCGGACGATTATTTGGCCCTGCTGCGCGGCTGAGCGCGCACAAGGCTCTAAAGGTGAAGTTTACTATTAGCCTGCCTAGGCATCACCATCTGGCGATTCGCTGAGAAACCGACCGCACGCAGTCAGGGTCTGCTCCTCAAATTCCAACACGGCTTGCACGGGGAACTCTTGACCGCTCATGGTGTCAGAGCACGTCTGTTCGGTGAGGGTAATCACCGCTGCTTCGTCCTCTAACTCCGCCCGGAAGACAGAACGGTCCGCATCAACTTCCGCATCGTTGTCGATCAATTCGCGTACGCCATAGTCCAGCAACAACCGCAGCTGTTGGCGATCGCCCGCGACCAACTCAATCACCCAACCAGGTTCGTTACCTACCGCACGAAAATGAACCCCACGTTCACGCGCTTCTGCCCACGGTGATCGACCTTCGGTCACTTCACAATTCATCACCGTACCGTCAATGGTGATTTGTGCCGCGCTATCTCCTCGACTCCAAAACTCGTGCTCATCAGCAGCAAAGCGTGCGCCGCTGGCAGAGACTGCAGGCCGGAGCATCAAGTCGCGATCCGGCAAGGTAAGCATCAGACGATCCGCCTCTGCGTTACTTACTTCGATACGCAAATCACCACACTGATAAGCTTGCTGACGTCGCGCTGTGGCTACGTCATCCCGTGGCTGTCCGTCTACAGCACGTATCAGCCGAATATCGTCTAGATACTCTTGCTCTGATTCGAGCGGAATCGCCGCTGGCGTGCGAAACTGCAGACGGTCATCCGGCCCAAACAACGACAACTGCAAACCATACTGACGCTCTGCTTGCAGGCGTGCCGCTTCGAATTCCAGAGTAAAAGCATAAGGCGGGTTACCAGCGTCTACGAGGCGTTGCTCCGCGATTAAAGCTCGACTTGGGTCAGATAAGCCTAGGTCGATAAGCTGCACCACCAAGTAGGCATCGGGCGGCATGCCAATACGTTCGAGAAAATGCGCTTCACCACTCACCGTTTGTACCGTTCGCGCATCGCTTTCGGCGGATTCAGCAGACTCGTTGTCCGAGCTGCAACCGACCAACAGTCCGATCAGTGCAATACTCAACCACCATGTCTTGCTCATCGTTATCGTCTTCATTCCTTATCCTCTAAATAGGTGCCCCGCAACTGCGATCCCGCTTAAGCTGTATACAGCGCTGCGGCCTTGTCGCTATTATAACGCGTATGGAACACAGAACTGTGTGACTTACGATGCCCTGACAGGCCATTCAGTGTGTCGAACAATGTGCACCGCACATTACGCCAAGGAATCACGATCATGCGCTCAACCTTCTTTGCGCTCTGTCTGTCGGCTTGGCTGGCTGCCCCCGCCGCTTATGCGGTTAATATCTGCTCCTGACTTTGTGATCGACAAGGCGGATCGGTAAGAACGTACAGTCGCTGGACGTGGATGAAGTTGATCGGAGATTTTAGACTGGATGTGGGCTATGGCGCTGAAGTGCTGTGGTACTCGGAAGACGACTCGGACTTGAATCCGCGACTCAACCCAGCGTTTGATTTTACGCTGGGCTGGTCGCTTTTTTAGCGGTTTTGACGCTTAGTTACAGCGCCGCGATGGCCGCTTCATAATCTGGCTCGTTACCGGTTTCGGCTACTTGCTCGGTGTACAGGATACGGCCATGCTCGTCCAATACCACTACAGCGCGGGACAGCAAACCAGCCAGAGGGCCGTTACGGAAAGCTACGCCGTAGTCGTCGCCAAAGGAGCTACGGAAGGTTGATGCGTTCTTCACCTTGTCCAAACCTTCAGCGCCGCAGAAACGCGCTTGCGCAAACGGCAGGTCAGCCGACACACACAGCACGACGGTGTTGTCCAACGTGCTCAAGGCCTCGTTGAACTTACGTACTGATGTTGCACAGGTCGGTGTATCAACGCTGGGGAAGATGTTAAGCACAACGCGCTTACCATCGAAGTCGCTCAACTTCATTTCGCTCAAATCATTGGCGGTTAATTGAAAGCTCGGGGCCTGAGTGCCCACTGGTGGCAGATCGCCAACGGTCTCGAAGGGTGCGCCACGTAAAGTTACGGTTGCCATCTGTGTATCTCCTTATGAATGCATGAGTTGCTGTGGGATTACGATACGCCCTTTGAATCGGATGTAAATAGTGATAGCGAGGGAAGCTCTGAATTATTCGCACGGCGCTCTGGCTTTTCGAGGTGCTATGCGACAAGGCAGGTTCACGCCGGAATGTCGAGACCTTTCCAGTGAACCTAACACAGTCGCGGAGTGCCTCGGAAAGCCCCGAAGGGCGCAGCCAAAAAGTCCATGCACTGCGTTGCACTTCTGGGCAAGGGCTGCGGCCATTACCGGCGAAGTACGCCTTGCGCTTGAACTTTTTGGCTAGCGCAGAGTCGCGTGAGAATAATTCAGAACTTCCCTAGCCTTACTAATTACTACAGCCTTACTAAAGGACGGCGAGCCAAACGCCCACCCCTATCATCAAACTCCCAGCGATTCTGTTCATCACACGCACATTGGACGCCTGCGCCAGAAAATACCGCATCGCCTTACCGCCACTGGCGTATGCCAACATGCAAACCAGCTCCAACAGCACAATGATGGTCAGCAAGAACGCCAACTGCGGAAACAGCGGTAACGAAGCATCAATAAATGGCGGCAGTAAGGCAATGTGAAACGCCCAGCCTTTGGGGTTGGCGACCGCCGTCACGAAGCCCTGTACAAACAACTGACTGCGTGACGTAACGCGCTCGTCGGCCGTTGTTTCAGGAATGGCCATACTGCCGCGCGAGCGCCACATTTGAATACCGATGAAAAGCAGATACGCCCCACCGCCCCACTTAAAAGCCACAAACAACTGCGGGTAAGTGAGCAACACGGCGGCTACCCCTAAAACAGCCAGCAAGGCGACCAAGGCAACGCCCAACATTTCTCCCCACATCATCCACAGTGTCCGTTTGACACCAATGGTGATGCCTAAAGTCATGGCCAGGGTCATACACATGCCGGGGGTGATAGACACGAAGAAAAACGTCGGCACAAAGACCGACAGCAACGCCAAATTGACCACAATGCTGTCCAATGGGTTAAGGAAAGAGCGCTATTCTGCGCTCTGTCCTTTCGGTTCGCAACCGGCGCGGCTAGGGAAGCTTGAAGTATTCCCTAGCGCTGCCGCAAACCCAGTTGATACACGGTGTCTAACCATGCTGTACGCTGCGTTTCATCCGCACCGCGCACCGCCCCGAAACTGCTGATCCGCACCGGTTTTACGCCGGAGAACTCCAAGATCGTACGGCGCATTTGGTGGTGCCCCGGCATGCGAAAGAACCAGCGAAAATACCACGGCGGCGTGTCCATCAGCGTAATCAGACGCGCACTGCGCCCGGCGAGCAAACGGTCCCACCATGCACTGTCGCGACGGTACTTGAAGGCAAAGCCGGGTAAGAAAATACGATCAATAAAGCCTTTCAACAAAGCCGGCATGGCGCCCCACCAAATGGGGTAAACAAACACCAAATGCTGCGCCCACGCGATATCTTCTTGCGCCGCTACAAGATCATCTTCCAGCGGCTGTGGTGCGCCGTAACCGGCGTGGAGAATGGGATCGAACTGCAAGGCACCTAGGCGTAAAAAGCGCACTTCAGCACCGCTTTCTTGTGCGCCAGCGCGATACTGTTCGGCCATCGCTGCCGATAAGCTGCGCTCGGCCGGATGCCCGAGGATGACCAGAACACGCTTACTGGGTTTGTTGTTCATAACTGACTCCGTAGTTGAGGAAACTAGGGCAGTCTACGGTCTACCCTTAAGGGCAGAGTCAAGCGACAGGGAACACCTAAAAACCCCTTTTCTCAATCTGGCGGTGTTAAAAATGTCCTCAAATGCTCACTGGCTTGCCAGAACGACCATAGGTCGGCCCGAAGGGTGAGCGCAGCGAATACTTACTCTCAGTAAGCTGCGCATTCTCCACCATTTTTGCCTAGCCAGATTTTCGCCTCTGAGGTTTTTAGATAGTCCCTGCTTGTTAGGTCTCGCATTGAGTCAACCGACCCATGACTTCGGGGCAGGTATCCAGCTCATTGATCACTGTTTGCAACCCCTGATCTTGCCGCTGCAATTCCTTTAACGCCTGTTGAACACTGGCGCGCTTTTGTTCCAGCAATACACGCAGTTGCTGCCAGTCGAAGCCATCCTGTAAGACAGGTACCGCTAATAACTCGCTCAGCCGAAAACCCAAACCTTGTGCTTGGCGAATCAACACCACCTGTTCCAAATGACGTTGCTCGTAGCGCCGATAACTGCCGTCGCGTGCCACCGGCGGCAACAAACCCTTGGCTTCATACAACCGAATGGCTTTAACCGACGCACCCGTCAGCCGAGCCAGCTCGCCTATGCGCATCTCTTAACTACCTCCCGTTTGACGTGGCGTAAACACCGCCGGGTCGTGCAAATTGTGTGCTCCCAAGTTGCTAAGCAAGCGTTCACCGCACAGCGCCATGGTCACGTCGAGTTCCTTGTGGATGATGTTCAACACATCCGCAACACCCTCACGCCCGTTAACGCCTAAACCGTACAAGAACGCGCGGCCAATGTAGACACCTTTGGCGCCAAGGCACACCGCCTTCAACACATCTTGGCCGGAACGAATCCCGCCGTCCATGTGCACTTCTATCTGATCCCCGACTGCCGCCACAATACGGGGCAACATGGCGATACTCGACGATGCGCCGTCGAGCTGACGCCCACCATGATTTGACACAATGATGGCATCCGCACCCGCTTGAACCGCCAGTTTGGCGTCTTCAGGGTCGAGAATTCCCTTGATGATGAGTTTGCCGCCCCAACGATTTTTGATCCACTCGATGTCACTCCATGACAGCTTGGGATCAAATTGCTCAGCCGTCCATGCACCTAACGACGACAGATCGGTCACCCCGGTGGCATGACCAACGATATTGCCGAACGAACGTCGTTTAGTGGTTAGCATCTTCAGGGCCCAACGCGGGCGTGTCGCTACTTGCCATGCACTGTTGAGACTAAACTTCGGTGGCGCACTGAGGCCATTGCGCAGATCTTTATGCCGTTGCCCGAGAATCTGTAGATCAAGCGTCAGCACTAACGCACTGCACCCGGCGGCTTTAGCGCGGTCAATCAAACGCCCGGCAAACTCTTTGTCTTTCATCACATAGAGCTGGAACCAGAAGGGTTTGGTGGTGTGCGCGGCCACATCTTCGATGGAACAGATACTCATGGTCGACAAAGTGAACGGCACGCCGAACGCTTCGGCGGCTTGCGCGGCGAGAATCTCACCATCCGCGTGCTGCATACCGGTCAGGCCGGTCGGTGCCAAAGCCACTGGCATGGTGACCGGCTGCCCCACCAACGTGCTGGCAGTGGAACGATTGGTCATGTCGACCGCTACGCGCTGGCGCAGCAGAATGCGCTCAAAATCACTCTCGTTGCGCCGATAGGTCGACTCCGTCCACGACCCCGAGTCGGCATAGTCATAAAACATGCGCGGCACGCGGCGCTTCGCCAGCCTTTGGTAATCGGCGACATCACAGGGTTTTGCCATATTGCAGACTCCAAATCGAGTGGGCTATTTTAGGAGAAAACCCTGCTCGTGCAGATAGGGCAGCATGTGCGGCCGCGCTTCTTTTTGCAACATGCCGGAAATCTGCTCGGTCCAAGACACGGCTTTGTTGTTCCCTGTACGCGATGCATAATACGCCCGCACATGCGCATCATAATCCGCTAACAGAGTCCGGTCTGCACTGTCGTCGTAGCGCTCTTGTTTAAGCACAACTGGTAAGGGTAAGCGGGGTTTCACTTCGGGGTTTTGATCGGGGTAGCCAAGGCACAAACCGAACACCGGGCACACCAACTCGGGCAACTCCAGTAGATCACCCACGGCCGCAATTTGGTTGCGTAAACCGCCGATGTAGCACACGCCCATCCCTAATGATTCCGCCGCCAAGGCGACATTCTGGGCAAACAACGCGCAATCGACCGATGCGGTCAGAAACTGCTCGGTAAAGCCCGACATCATAGGCGCGTCTTGCATGTCACAAGCTAACTGATGCCGGTGCATATCGGCGCAAAACACCAAGAATACCGGCGCAGAAGCCACATAACCCTGATTTCCCGCCAATTCTGCGAGTTTCTGACGCGCCCCACCCTGACTGACTTGAATGACGGTGCAGGCCTGAATAAAGCTGGAAGTCGCGGCGGCTTGTCCCGCTTGAACGAGGGTTTCAACCACGGACTGATCGACCGCTTGCTCGGTAAATTTGCGAATGGAGCGATGCGCGAGCATGGTTTCAATAGTGTTGTTCATTTATCTATCCTCTTAACTTCTTCTGTAATAGCTCAGATAGGGTACTTACCTTACCCTAAGTGAGGTCGGTATACTGCAACGCACTGTTGTGATTATTTCACTGATGGGAGTTCCCTTTGGCCAACATCCTAATAGCCCTTGCCATCACGACGGCGATCATTATTGGCAGTCAAGAGTTCCTAGAGCTGCGCCTGCACGGTCTGCTGGTAATGGCCATTTATCTGCTGATCTACGGTGGTCTGTCATGGTTGCGATCACCGCAGACTAAAACTCTTTTCCCCGACGACCAAGCGCTCGACCGTTCAAGCTGGCCAATGTCTGGCCCGTTGCGGGGGCTCGGCCACACCGTCGGCGGTTTGTTCTACACGGCGGTGTTCATGCTCACCAACATGTTGAGCATGCTGAACCCTTGGCAAGCCGGGCTGGTAATTCGGCAGCTACGGGGTAACGGACGCCTACAAGCGATGGAGCGACGCACGGGCGATTTCGGTACCGATTATCAGTCCAGCGTCCCTTACCACCTGCCATTTAACGGCGAGTGGTTAGCGTTCAACGGAGGTCTCACCCCTAAGACGTCGCATTCGTGGGATGTGTTAGGGCAACGGTTTGCGGTCGATTTTGTGCAGGCTGACGCTGAATTTTGTCGTCATGCCAAGCGCGGTATGCACGTCGCAGACTATCATTGTTACGGCGAACCGATTCTTGCCGCCGCAGACGGCACGGTGATCAGCCTAGAAAACCGTGTTTCTGATGCACCCTTGGTAGGCTGGGGATTTTGCGATTTTTTAGCGCGTCATTTCGCCGGCAACCACATCATCATTCAGCACGCGGAACAGGAATTTGCTTTGTACGCACACTTGATCAAAGGCAGCATAACCGTGCAACCGGGCGAGAATGTGAAACGCGGACAGGTCATTGGCCGCTGTGGCCATACCGGGCACAGCTCGGAGCCGCACCTGCATTTTCACCTGCAAGACTCCGCCGACTTATTCAATGGCATGGGGTTGCCCGTGCATTTTCACGACGTGATGATCGACCAACAACGGCACGAGCGAACCCACATACAGGGTGGTCAACGGGTGCAGCAATGCCCTTAACGGCGACCGCTAAGGAATGGCGGCGATGACCGAAATTTCTACCAGCAGCTCGGGGCTGGCCATGCTGGCTTGAACGCACGCCCGTGCTGGCGCATGGCCTTCCGGTACCCAGTTGTCCCACACCGCGTTCATGTCTTTAAACAACGCCATGTCTTTCAAGTACAGCGTGGCCGACAAAATGTGTTTGCGGTCGCTGCCAACGGACGCTAACAAGGCGTCGACTTTAGCCAACATGGTTTCTGTTTGTCCGGTAATGTCGGCTTGACGGTCTTCCGCCACCTGACCACATAAATAGACGGTGTTGTTGTGCACCACAATGCGACTCATGCGCGCACTGGTTTCATGACGTTCGATGATCATTCGTTAATCCTTCTATTTCAGTCGTTGATCTACAGGAAGACCCGTATTCTGGACTAATACGTGATGACAACCAACCGCATATCCGGCTCTAATTGAATTCGTTGGTCCGCCGCCAGATTCAGCACAAGACCAGCGGATTTCGCGCCTTGGGCATCGTGGTAAATACCTAACAAGGTGTCGCCACGCTGCCAGAGCTGGTCAGCAAGCGACTGCTGCGTTACTTCAGTATGCATGAGTGTTTCTGGTACGCGCCGAAAGACAATTTCCGGGCCGCCCGCGGTGAACAGTTCGTCGTACACCAGTTTTAGTTCTCGGCGCAAGGCTACCTGTGCCAGCAAGTGACTGACCAAAATGGGACTCAGAATCACTTCGCTGTCGTTGTGGATCATTAAGGCTTCGTTATAGGCGTCGTTCAATTCAAGAATGATTGGGGGTCGCTTATCCTGCTGCGCTAAGACGTTTTCTAGGCACAGGTACCCCACCATCGTTCTGGCGTCGGCTTCAGCACCCGACTGCACCCGGTCACTGCCGAGCAGGATAATACGATCATACTGTTGCGGGTTTTGGGCAGCCAAATCAGTCTCCAGCGTATAGTCGGCCTGTACATGACGGCAGGTGACATACGACTGTCCATCCAATGCGGTGCGCGTCAGCTCTTCACGCGCACCAATGCTCATGGATGACAGCACATCCACGGCAAACCGCTCTTTCTCGTACGAAGTTAGCTCACGCAGAAACATCGGGATTTTTCGGTTCCAACCTAAAATCAAAATGCGATACTGGAACGGGCGCTTTTCGGCCCAGTCATGTTTGCCCAAAGGCAACGGCTTGCCCATCGGTTTCTGGGGTTCCGTTTCTTTGTAGTCTCCGCCCAGCAATACAATGTGGTCGTGTTCGGTGAGTACTTCCTGCTCATCAATGGTCAGCTCGGCGCTGCTGTGGTCGTCATTCACGCGCAAGATGCCGCAGAACACCGCGTGCTTGAATGAGCGCCGCAGCTCAGACGGCGCTTTGCCGATCAATATGGGCAAATGCCGCACGTAGAGTTTTTGTCCCGGTGATTGCGTCATGAGTTCGCGATACACCAACGACAACCCAGGGCGGCGTACCGTTTGCGCCAGTAAGCGACTGACGTAAGCATCCCCGGTGATGATTTCCAAATCGCCCGGATAAGCGCGCCGGGCGATGCCGGCGTGACGAACGTCTTGCAGCTCTGCGACGACATACGGCATGGTACCGCCATGTGCGTGACTGCGAATGGACAACAACGATTTGAGCGTTTCTACGTCTGCATTCACCAACGTTTGCGGCCCTTGGAAAGCACTCGGCAAAATAATAGCGGCGGCGGTATTACAGGATGCACGCACAAGATGCTCGATGTTCATCGGTGAACCGGAGCGCAATACGATGTCACTGATACGGCTGCCAATCACATCATCGCGGCGCAACGTGTGATGCTGTTCCAAAGTAATATCATCGTCCATGATCACCAACCGCATGCGCCGTGCTCCATGCAGTTGTAAGAAACGCCGCATCCGGCCGCGAGTACTGACCAGTTCTCGCACCAAAGGCACGGTGCGGTTGCTCCAGCCTAGCACCACTATGTGGTGCTTCATCGACACGGGCGTAAGGCCGCGTTCCAGGTCACGCCAGCGCGCAATCAACCACTGCGTCATAATGGCCACCAAGGTACCCATAAAGAGCACGTAGCCTGCTACCGTCAGCAGCATAGACACCATACGCTTCCACGTACCTTGGTCGTCACCCAGATAACCGGGATCGGTTAAGCGCAAAAACGCCCACCAGACCGACTCACCGGCATTGGCAAATTCTTGATCGGCCAGCACCAATAAACCGCCCAACAACGACACCAGCGAGATGATCAACATGACCACCAGCAGTTGAAAGCCCACGCCTTTGATGAGCTGTCGTTCCAGCAGGTACTTCATGCGGTCGAGCAAACGCAGTGGATTCATTTAATACCTCAAAAAATCAGCTGGCGATTGGGTTCTGCAAACGAGCTTGCTCGTCCGATTCTTTAATCGGGTAATGCAATGCCGCCGCAATGGCTCCCAGCACAATACCAGCAATCCAGATCCCATCGTAACTGTTGAACCGCGCATACAGCCAGCCACCCAGCCAAATACCGCTGAAACTACCAATTTGATGGCTTAAAAATACAATGCCGTACAGAAAGGTCATGTAACGGGTACCGAAAAAGGTCGCGACCAACCCCGTCGTTGGTGGCACGGTGGCCAGCCACAGGAACCCCATAGCGGCACTGAACACTAAAATGGTCGGCAGCGACACCGGAATTAGCAGAAAGAGTGCAATAGCCACCACGCGGCCGGTATAGATAAAACTGAGAATGCCCGGTTTGGGGCGTCGTCCACTCTGTACACCTGCGACATAAGCCCCGATGACATTACACAAACCAATCAGACTGATGCTCCATGCGCCGACTCTGGGGTCAAAGCCGAGATCCACCACATAGCCCGGCATGTGCACGGTAATAAACGCCACATGGAAACCGCACACGAAGAATCCCAACGTCAATAAGGTATAAGACGGCACCTGAAAAGCACGCCGCAGAATCTGCCACAATGGCGCATCAATCGCCGGACTGCTGGTATCAGAAGCGCCCCCAAAACGCGCGAGCGGCAGTGCTAACAGCGCCATTACGAAAGCGGATACGCTGAGCCATTGCAACGCATTGAACCACCCCAACCCGCTGACCATCTCCTGCATAATGGGCACCACAAGAAACTGGCCAAAGCTGCCCGCCGCCGTACCCAAACCCAGTGCCCAGCCACGTCTTTCCGGCGCTACCGCACGGGCCATAGCGGGCAGTACGATGCCGAAGGCGGTACCCGCAATGCCCGCCCCAATCAGCAAGCCTGCTGTTGCCACCATGGTCAATTCGGTCATCGCATGAGCCATGCCCCACATGCCTGCGGCGTAGCACACCACGCCCGCCAACAACACACGCAGGTTACCGTAGCGATCTGCCAGGCCACCGGCAAACACCGCCATTACACCCCATGAAAGGTTTTGAATCGCCAACGCAAACGCCAGCACATCACGCCCCCAGCCCCGCGCTTCGGAGATGGGTTGCAAGAACAAACCAAAACCAGCGCGATAGCCGAACGACAACATCAACAATAGACAGGCAGAAATAAGAACCGGCAACACCGGTAAAATGCGTGCTTGCATGAGGAGCGCTCCGATGAACAATCAGAGCATCATAGGTATTTCAGTAACGGACGAAAAGCAACAAAGCGTCTTAATCGGACAATTCGTATTCACCACGACCGAAGGCGTCGAAGTATTCCTGATACCGCCCGTCGTCGCGAAAGCGCTGCAAACTTTCATTAAACAGGGCCACTAATTCGGCGCTGTCCGGCGCACTACGAGGCAAGAGCAAAAAGCTTTGATTCACCAGCAGTGGCGCAGGGTGATGGGTAACGCGTGCGGCTTCTTCTGGGGGCAAGTCACGACGCAAAGCGTAATAACCCACACTCACTTCTTGCGGATAAACGTCTATCCGGCCAGACAACAACTTGAGAAAATTCAGCTCGTCATTGCGCACACGCTCCATGCGAAACACGCCCGCTTCCAGTGCGGTATCCAAGCCGGAGCCATAGCTGTAGCCCAGCACGCCGCCCATCAACAGACCATTCAGGTCAGCGAAGCTGTCCCAATCGAAAGGTTCGTCTTTCAGATGAAAGAACACAAAAGTTTCGTCCAGCACTGGCGAGCTGTACAGAAAATCAGCATGGCGCTCCGGCGCATCCATCCACACCGCCGTTGCATCGTAACGCGCGATTGCTGTTTCTTGGTAAGCGCGAGTCCAAGGTATGAATTCATACTGCACGTCCACACCGACGTCAGCAAATACATCGCTGATCAAGTGTGCAATAAAGCCATAGTGGCGTTGATCTTCCGTCAAAAACGGCGGCCAACCACCGGTGGAAATGGTCAACTCACGGCTGTGCGCCGAGTTGATAACCAAGCACAACGCCAGCCCAAGACTGATCAATAACGTAGTGCACTTCATCACTTACTGCTCATATTGTTAGAGTGTATTCATTGAGTATAGCCGACATTCAGTCAACAGTATGGGCTTCAGCGTAACGCCATCATGGCTATACTCATAGGAAATGTTTCACAGAAACGAGCTAATGACGCCACTGTACCGCGCACAGCAGATCAAAACCCATGAAGGCCCTGCCGCAGAGGCGATAGGCCTGTCTCTGTATGATCTTATGGAACGGGCGGGTGCTGCAGTGCTGAACCATTTTCGTCAGCAATACCCTAAACCCAATCGCCTGCTAGTGCTTTGCGGAGCGGGCAACAACGGTGGCGACGGCTATGTGGTCGCCCGTTTGGCACAGCAAAAAGGCTGGAATGTGCAAGTCGCCGCTTGGCGCGAACCTGACGCCCTAACTGGCGATGCCCGCCGTGCTGCGGATGCATACCGCGACGCTGGCGGCACGGTAGAGCCTTTATCAGCAGTACACATTCACTCCGATGATCTGGTGGTTGATGCGCTGTGGGGAACAGGGCTGGACCGCCCACTGCCCGATGACGTTGCCGCATTTATTCAGCGACTGAATGACTCCCCTGCCACGGTTATTAGCGTTGATATTCCATCTGGTTTGCACGCCGACACGGGTGCAGTATTGGGCGCAGCCGTACGTGCCAACCTGACCATTTCTTTGGTCGCCTACAAAGTCGGCCTGTTCACCGGGCAGGCAAACGACTGCACTGGCATATTAATGTTGGACGATCTCGGCATCGGTGCAGAATTTACCCAGCGTGCAACAACAAACCTGTCACTGAACGATGCACCCGTACCTTTTCCTACGCGCCGCGCTCGCACCGCCCACAAAGGACACTTTGGCCAAGTCATGGTGGTGGGTGGGCATTCAGGCATGGCCGGAGCTGCACGCATGGCAGGAGAAGCCTGCTTAAGAGTAGGGGCAGGCCGCGTGACCGTCGCGGTGCATCCCGATTCTCGTCTGCTGACCGGTGCCGGCTGCCCAGAACTGATGGTACATGGCATTGCACACCCCGAAGTGTTGGGTTCCGCGCTCGACAGCATGACGCATTTGTTGGTCGGCCCCGGACTGGGCCAAGACGACTGGTCGGAAGCCATGTGGCACGAAGCGCTGCGCAGTGGCAAGCCACTCTTGCTCGACGCGGACGGCCTGAACTGGCTGGCCCGGCACCCGAAACAACCCCTGCCGATGGAGTTCATCGGCACCCCACATCCGGGTGAAGCCGCACGGCTGCTGAAATGCAGCGTGGCCGACATCGAACGGGATCGCTTCACCGCCCTGAACGAACTGTGCCGTGTCTTCGGCGGCGTCTGGGTATTGAAAGGTGCAGGCACCCTGATCGGCAATGGTCAGCAATGCTTCGTCAACACCAGCGGCAACCCCGGCATGGCTACCGGTGGCATGGGTGATGTACTGACCGGCGTGATTGGCGGGCTCTGGGCACAGGGACTGGACGCCCTCAGCGCCGCCCGCTGCGGCGTGTACGGACACGGCTGGGCCGCCGATCAGACTGCTGCCGAACAGGGCGAACGCGGCCTGCTGGCGACTGACCCCTACCCCGCGCTGCGGCGCTGGATTAATACATCAGACTCCTGATCTTTAACCCATCTTATCAACCTGTGGGGCTTTGTAGGAGCGGCCACCCGGCCGCGATAATACTGCCATCATCGGCACACATACCTTCCTGACCGAGATAAGGCAGGAAAAGAAAAACACCAGAGCGCTTGTTGCCATCGGAAAAGTGAAGTTGACGCGGTAACCAACAGAGATGATAGCGTCCAGATTGAAGTATTCGACCTGGCGAACTACCTCTCGGTCGCCTTCCTACTGAGCTGTTGCATTTTTTGCAACAGCTCGATTACGCTCTAATGCATTGGTATCAAAGATATTTTCCTACGCCAGCCGCTTCCCATTTCTTTCAGGCTTTACTGTTGGGTAAGCCATCTTCGACCTTTCCCTGTTAAACGGTATTTCTGGGTTGGACTGCGTGGGGAATCCGGCTGGGTCATTTCGACCAAACCATTATCCAAAGCAGGCTGCAAATAGTTCTGGATAAATGTTGGCCGGTGATTCAGCCCCAGTTCTTCCAGCATGGCTTTGGTGCCTAAAGGTTCAGCCTTCAAAGCACCCAGCAGACGGGTTACTTGTTCGGTTACTTGTTCGGTTACTTGTTCGGTTACTTGTTCGGTTACTTGTTCGGTTACTTGTTCGGTCACTTGTTGGACGGCTTGTTCTGTCTCAGTAAACCCTACATGCACCGGCAGACGGATCAGAAACCAGGTGCGGTCTTCATCCGTTTCAAATACCGGCGCAGGTGAGCCATTAAATGCCATTACCCGCAAAATCTTGGGCACACCAGTCGAACGACCTTCGGTTAAATCCAGCTCTTTAAGGAACTCACCGATACGCCGGTTGCGGTAACGGCGGCTGACGGCTTTGCCTGCCTGTAAATCTTCCAGACGGATGGAGCGGTCAGGGCCGGGTTTCACCGCCCGGTACCCACAACACCAGAATCAAACCACCTTGCACTTCATAGGTAGCCGTTAACGGATGATACGGCGGCTGAATGGCCGAGTTACCCAGATTCAGCAATTCTTTCTGGATGGTGTCGATCTGCTCCGGTAGCAAGCCTATGGGCGACAGCGCTGGCTGGCCATTTTTCTCCTCCACACCAATCACCACATAACCGCCACCCAGATTATGAAAGTCATTGGCAAAGGCACAGATACTGTGCAGGATGGATTCTGGGTTCCAGCCGAACTTGTACTCGATGCGCTCACTTTCGATGGTGCGCTGGTGGAGCAGGTTATCGAAGTTGATGGGGAGTTTGGGGGTCATACGTCTTGTAACCCCTTTTGTGTGGCGTTACACATGCAGATCTCCTGATACAGTGAGCAGCTTGTCAATCTGGTCACAGGCGCGTTGTTCAGGATTCTGGTTGACCATCAGTCCCTTCGGTTTATGCTCTTGTTGTTCAAACATTGTAGCAGCCAATAAATGCCTGATCACTCTCAACCTGTCGGTTTCGGTGCAGTACACAGCCCAATCCGCTTCTACATCGCCAATCGACCGCCTCTTGACGATTATCCATCGCTGGACAGGTTACAGAGCCTGGTACCGGGCGAGATAGCCCATATCGTGCAGCACACCAGCAACCACTGGCGCAAGGTATTCAATGTGCTGGCGAAAGTATTGTTCGACTGGTACGGCCAGCAGGGGCACGATGATCTGCCGGAGAGCTGGCAGGCGTATCGTGATCAGGTGCTGTTGCAGTCACACAGTCAGGAAGCTTTGTTGTTCAGCGCACCGGATTTCAGTCAGTCTGAGCCAGTGCATATTGTGCTGGGCAAGACGTATGCAGCAGCACTGGAGCTGCCGCCACTGAACTGGCTGGATAGCCATTTTGCGGTGAATCAGGCACATCGGTTGGTGGTCAGTCCCTACCCGGATTATCGGCAGTTGTCGAATGAGCGCATTGGCAGGTTGATTGAGTTGATCGCGGCCGGATGGCCGCTCCTACAACCCCCCAGCTTCTGTGGGAGCGGCCACCCGGCCGCGACGCTTTGACATACGATAATTCAATAATCCCATGATCTGGATGGGACAATTACTGGCTTTTTCCGCAGCAACTCAATGCCTTCCGCTGGACTCAAGCCAAGAGCATCACAGTAAGTCACGAATTCTGCTATATCCAGTCGCCTTTCCAGTGTTTCCGTTTTGTGCACGAACGTATGCGGGACGCCCAGTCTGGCACCCAGTTCCCGCATGGTCAGACCTGCGCTGATTCGTCCCTCCCTGAGCCACTTCACCATCTCCTGATATTGGGAAGTTGTAATCGTCTTGTTCACCGTACCGATTATGGGTACAATAAATTTTGTTCCCGAATTAGGGACAATCTGAACTGACCAATCTTCCTTGAAAGGAAACTCCTATGAAAAAGGTACTTCTTATCGCTGCCTCTGTTATGGCACTGCCTCATGTACATGCCGCTCCCTATGCAGAGCTGCTGATCGGCTCTGCAACACAGCAGGCAAGTTTTCAAGGTGTCAAGGGTCGTTCAGAAAGCGACATTCTGCTCGGCCTGAGAGGCGGGTTCCAGTTTACTGACAACATTGCCGCCGAGTTGTCCTGGGTGAAGTATGGTGAACCGCAGTGGAGCCATATTGATGATTGGGGCGACCGAATAACACAGGACGTATCCGCAGATGCCTTCCTGGTTGGCTTGATGGGTATTTTACCCTTGCATCAGGCATTTGCCGTTAATGCCAGAGCAGGGCTTGCCTTCTGGAATCTGGATTTGGAGGAAACCGATAGTGCCTTTCCCGGTGAAGTATTCAGCCTGAGTACCAGTGGAAACAATTTCTATTTTGGTCTCGGTGGGGAATACCAGATAAATGACAACATCCATATTGGCCTTGAATATTCGATGCTTACCATGGAGGTAGAGGTGCTGGGGATGAGTATTGACTATGATGTCAATTCGGCCCTTCTCTATACCGGATGGAGATTCTGATTAGGCAGACACAGTCTACCAATTAAATCGCGGCCGGGTGGCCGCTCCCACAAACCACCCAACCTCTGTGGGAGCGGCCACCCGGCCGCGATGTTCCAGGCATCCACAAATGACATTCGTCATCAGCACACAGGTTCTGTTTGCGCTATACTCCGCGTCCGCTTTTCACATGAAGCAGACGCATGATTCTGAAAGTTTTTGAACGCATCATAAATCCCTTTCCACCCGAAGAACCCACTCAGCCCCCGAAAACGCTGGTGGCGTTCTGTCGTCATTACACCAAGGGCATGGAAGTGCCGTTAGTGGTGATGTCGCTGCTGACGGCACTGGTCGCCATCATCGAGGTGTCGCTGTTTGGTTTTCTCGGCCAATTAGTGGACTGGCTGGTCGACAAGAACCCCGACACATTCTTTCAGGAGGAAGGCACACGGCTGCTCTGGATGGGCCTGACGGTATTGATTGTGCTACCCACGGTGATCTTCCTGCACGCCGCCGTGGTACACCAAACCCTGCTGGGCAACTACCCCATGGTCATCCGTTGGTTAGCGCACCGCTATCTGTTGAAGCAGAGTGTGTCTTTTTACCAAAACGACTTTGCCGGGCGCATAGCGACCAAGGTCATGCAAACCGCACTGTCGGTGCGCGAAACGGTCATGAAGTTGCTCGACGTCATGGTGTACGTAGTGATCTACTTCACCACCATGCTCCTGCTGGTGGGGCAGTCCGATTGGCGTCTGGTGTTGCCCATGCTCGGTTGGTTGGCCGCCTATATCGCCGCTCAGTTGTACTTTGTGCCTCGTTTAAAACGCGTATCGACCGAGCAGGCCGACGCGCGTTCTATGATGACTGGCCGCATTGTCGACAGCTATACCAACATTCAAACCGTTAAACTGTTTGCGCACACGCAGAGCGAAGCCAATTATGCGCAGCAAAGTATGGACGGGTTTCTGGATACCGTTTATCGCCAAATGCGCTTGGTCACCCAATTAAACGTGACCGTGCAAACCATTAACTACACGCTGGCGTTTGTAATTTCTGCCTTGTCGTTGTGGCTATGGTCGCTCAGTGCCATCAGCATCGGTGCCATTGCTATCGCCATCAGTCTGGCACTGCGCTTGAACGGCATGGCGCAGTGGATTATGTGGGAGATCAGCGGTTTATTTGAAAATATCGGGGCCGTGGCCGACGGCATCACCACCCTGTCACGCCCACGCGAGGTAATGGATGAACCCGACGCCAACGTACTACAGGTGCCTGCCGGGCGCGTGCAGTTCGACAACATTACCTTTCACTACGGTAAAGACAGCGGAGTGATCGATAATTTGTCCATCGACATCAAGCCAGGAGAAAAGGTCGGCTTAGTTGGACGCTCTGGTGCGGGCAAGTCGACCTTGGTCAACCTGCTGCTGCGTTTTCACGACTTGGAAGGCGGGCGCATCCTCATCGACGGCCAAGACATCCGCCAAGTACAACAAGAAAGCCTACGCGCGCGCATTGGCATGGTGACGCAGGATACGTCGTTGCTGCACCGTTCCGTACGCGAGAATATTCTTTATGGCCGCCCCGACGCCACCGAAGCCGAGTTGCTGGCAGCGACGCAACAGGCCGAAGCACATGAGTTCATTGAGGGCTTGAGTGATCCACAAGGCCGCGTCGGTTACGACGCTCAAGTGGGTGAGCGCGGCGTGAAACTGTCGGGCGGGCAGCGCCAACGCATCGCCATATCTCGCGTGCTGCTCAAAGACGCGCCGATATTGGTGCTGGATGAGGCGACCTCGGCACTGGACTCCGAAGTCGAAGCGGCCATTCAGAAGAGCCTGTACAAACTAATGCAAGGCAAAACGGTGATCGCCATTGCCCACAGGCTGTCCACCATTATGGCCATGGATCGCCTGCTGGTGATGGACAAAGGCAAGATTGTAGAGCAAGGCACACACGCCGAGCTGGTCGCACAGGGCGGCATTTATGCGCAGCTCTGGGCGCATCAGACCGGCGGATTTTTAGGTGATGACTAAAAGCAGCGCTACCTCGATGTATATATGTCTTGGTATCGTTTTCAACTAGCGGCATGCAGTTTGGTTAACTATAGTGGTGGTGTAAGGATGCACGCGCAGAACGTGCACTATTCGCCACTCACTTTTGGACGATCACACGGATACCGCTATGGCTTTATGCTCGTCACGGACGTTGCCGCGCATTGGCATCCACGTTGCTTGCTTGCTGTGTTGTTTCGGCTTATTGGTCAGCGCCAGTGGCGCTCGCGAACTGATTATTGTTGGCACCGCCGAAGCGCCACTAAAAATGCAACAAGGAAATATCTATA
The DNA here is from genome assembly GCA_049115955.1 of Natronospirillum sp. Classification (GTDB taxonomy): domain Bacteria; phylum Pseudomonadota; class Gammaproteobacteria; order Pseudomonadales; family Natronospirillaceae; genus Salinispirillum. The sequence goes on along the minus strand of JAGDZJ010000012.1, from coordinate 94,800 downwards.
GCGGTATCGATGTCGACATCGTGGCTGAAGCAATGCGTCGCATGGGGGTTGAGAGTCGATTCATCTTAGTGGAAAGCGGTACTCGCATGTTGCAAATGCTGCTGCAAGGCAATGCCGATATGGGTTTGGCGCTATCGCGCAACGAAGAACGCGAAGGGCTTGCCTACTACCCAGACGAAGCGTATTTAGAACTGAGCTGGAACCTCTTTATTCACCGCGACAATGTCGGCCACATACAGTTCGATAGCTATGTAGATCTTCATGATTTACGCATTGGTGCGACGCAGGGCTACGCCTATACGGAAGAATTCTGGAACGCGGGTTTGAATCTCGACGTGGTCTCTCAGAATGACCTACACCTTGGTAAGCTGCGCGCGAAACGCATCGATGCGGTACCACTGAACACCATTGTTACGCGTTATGAACTGGCCCGCACAGGCCTTAACCAATACATCACGTTCTTGCGTCCGCCACTGCGCTCAACCCCCTATTACAACGTGTTCTCACGGGCCAGTGACTATCCGGATTTATCTGCGTTAATAGAAGAGTACAGCCAAACCATCGCTAAGATGAAGGATGACGGCACCATTGAAAGCATCATGACGAAGTATTTGAATTAGCCCGCCCATAAACTGGCTGAAAGCTGACTTAAGAAGTGTTTTTTGGCGCTCGGTGACGTACCAAAAAGCGGTCTAAACTGTCGGCAAAGGCTTTGCGATCATTGTGATTTAACGTCGCCGGGCCGCCGGTATGTACGCCACTGGAGCGTAAGTTTTCCATAAAATCGCGCATAGTAAGGCGCGCTTTGATGTTCTGCGTGGTGTAAAGCTCGCCACGCGGGTTCAATGCATGGCCGCCCTTCTCAATAACCTCAGCGGCCAGTGGAATGTCGGCCGTAATCACCAAATCTCCGACGTTGAGTCGCCGCACAATTTCGTTGTCTGCCACATCAAAGCCCTGCCCGACTTGTAGGCTATCAATCCAAGGTGATGGCGGTGTTTTCATCGGCTGGTTGGCCACCAACGTCATCGCCACACCTACTCGTTCTGCCGCCCGAAACAGAATTTCCTTGATGACTGTCGGGCACGCATCGGCATCCACCCAGATTTTCATGTCAATACTCTCTAAATGTGCGTGAGGATACATTCATGTTTAACCTCCGGCGCAGGTCAGACGACCTGCGCGAAACGCCGCCACAGCCATTTTTCCGCTTCTACTAACAACAGCACCAGCAAGCCGTAACCCAGCATGATGCCCCAATGCGTGAGAGTTAGCGGCGCGCTCTGGAACAGCAAGTTCATGGTCGGCGTATAAATAAACGCCAATTGCGCCAATAGCATGGCCCCGATGCCACCCCAAACCCAAGGGTTTGAGAACATCGGCAGATGAAACACGCTGACCCGCAGCGACCGGCAGTTCAGCAAGAACACACTCTGTACCACCACAAACAGCGTCACCGCTAAAGTGCGTGCCACGGATTCTGATTCACCTTGCGCCAACGCCCACTGGAACAAGGTAAAGGCCCCTAGCAGCAACAGAGTGCTGACGGATACAACCCGCCCAATCATTTCTCGGGTAAGAATTGGCGTGTCTGGGTTTCTCGGTGCACGTAACATTAAACCCTTTTCTTTGGGTTCAAAGGCCAGCATCAGCCCCAGAAAAACCGCCGCGGTCATGTTCAACCACAGCGCTTGTACCGGCAATACGGGCAAAGTAGTACCGAGAAGAATCGCCACCATAATCACCAAGCCTTGGCCCAAGTTTGTGGGCAGAACCCAAGTGATGAACTTCACCAAGTTGTCGAACACGTTGCGGCCTTCTTCCACTGCGCCTTCAATGGTGGCGAAATTGTCGTCGGTCAGCACCATATCAGCGGCTTCTTTGGCTACTTCGGTACCCGCAACGCCCATGGCAATGCCGATATTGGCTTTCTTCAATGCGGGTGCGTCATTCACTCCGTCACCCGTCATCGCCACCACATGCCCCTTGGCTTGCAGCGCGGTGACTAACTTGAGTTTTTGTTCTGGGGCGACGCGTGCAAACACCGCCACCCGTTCGACTTCCTGCAGCAATTCATGGTCGCTCATGTCGGCCAGCTCGCGCCCGGTCAAAACGGTGTGTGCGTCGCCGTCGCTGGCGGTATGAGCAATGCCTATCTGCTCTGCTATGGCCCGCGCCGTTAAGGCGTGGTCGCCCGTAATCATCTTCACCGAGATACCGGCTTTCTGGCAGGTAGCCACCGCTTGAATGGCTTCCGCACGCGGCGGGTCAATCATCGCCTGCAAACCGACCAGCGTCAGTTGTCGTTCGCTTTCCGTGTCACGAAAACGCTGCAAGCCTGTTTCTTCTGGCGGCACCCGCTGCTGCGCCACCGCCAATACCCGCAAGCCGAGACTGGCGAAACGCTCGGCCTCTGCTACTACCCTCGCTTCATCCAGTTCAGCAACTACACCATCAACGCTCAAGGCGTCACCGCAGCGCGCCAACACCCGCTCCATAGAGCCTTTGACCACAATTAAGTTATGCTCTGTGCCGCGATGCAGCGTCGCCATGTATTGACGGTCTGATTCAAAAGGCACACTGTCGAGCCGAGGCCAAGTTGTTTGCTGGTCGCTAGCTTGCAGGTCCACTTTTGCGGCAGCCGCTAATAGTGCGCCTTCGGTCGGGTCGCCCTGTACTTGCCACAGGCCGTCTTTTTGTATTAGTTCAGAGTCATTACATAACAAGCCATTCAGCAAGCATTGCTGTAACGCGGCAGGAATCTGTGGCAACACCTGCCCCTCTCCGTTCTGCAATTCGCCGTCGGGCTGGTAACCGCTGCCTGTTACACTGAACTCCTGACCACCGGCAAACACGCGCTGCACCGTCATTTGGTTTTCGGTGAGCGTTCCGGTTTTGTCCGAGCAAATAATGGTGGTAGAGCCTAGCGTTTCTACCGCAGGCAACTTGCGCACTATGGCGTTGCGCACCGCCATGCGACGCACGCCAATGGCCAGAGTGATGGTGACGACGGCCGGTAAGCCTTCAGGAATGGCGGCGACAGACAACGCCACGGCGGCGATAAAGGTGTCTATCCAGTCTTGGCCGCGCAGCAACCCTACGACAAAGGTCAGCGCCGCCAGACCCAGAATCACCCACAACAACACCTTGCTGAAGGCTTGAATTTTCTGCGTCAGCGGCGTTTCTAAACTCACCGTTTGGCTGATCATATCGGCGATTTTGCCGGTTTCGGTGTCGTCTCCGGTGGCGATCACCACGCCCGATGCCTGCCCGTACGTTACCAATGTGCCCGCGAACGCCATGTTAACGCGGTCTCCCAACACGGCGTCTTTGTCGAGTTTCGCGCGCTCTTTTTGCACCGCGACGGACTCGCCGGTCAGCGCAGATTCGTCAACGTGTAGGTCGCGATTATCAAACAACCGCAGATCCGCGGGCACCTTGTCGCCCGAAGCCAACAGCACAATATCGCCAGGCACCAGATCAGTCGTCGGTACAGATTGACGCTTGCCATCGCGCACCACCATGGCCTTGGCCGACAGCATTTTGCGCAGCGAGTTAATGGCTTCTTCGGCCTTGGATTCCTGCAGATAACCGATGATGGCATTAATAAACACCACTGCGAAGATAACCGCAGAGTCGATGTATTCTTGCAATAAGAAGGTCACCACAGTGGCGACCAGCAGGATGTAGATCAACGGATTATGGAACTGCAGCAGAAAGCGCTTCACCGGCGACGTCGACTGCTGCACGCTGATCTGATTATGCCCAAACAAGCGCAGCCGCTCAGTCACTTCATCAGTGCTCAACCCGTCGTGGTGGTTGCTTTGCAAGGCGTTAAAAACGTCTTCTTCGGCTAAGTGATGCCACAAGCGGGATTGAGTTAAAGGTTCCATCATGCCCTTCCAAAGTATCAACATACTTGAGACAGCGTAGCATGTGTGGATAGGTTCATGATGATTAAGGTCAATGAAGCAGCGGTGCAGGCACCGCCACTTTTTCCCTCGACGCCTATTAGCCTGTGGATGCTCCAGATATCCTGAAGGTTGCAGCCAACGTCTGCAATTCAGCCCCCAATCTGCTTAATTCGACGGTGGCTTGTTGCGTCTGCTCACTCGCAGTAGCCGTCTGTTCGGCCACGCCATTGATGTTATAAACATTACGGTTTATCTCCTCCGCTACCGCCCCCTGCTCTGTTACTGCGGTAGCAATTTGCGTGGTCATTGACTGTATGCTGCCAATGGCCTCGGTGATTTACGAAAACGCTGTGCGCATTTTCTCTGCCGGTTCTCGGGTCGTTGCTGCCAGGTCTGAGCTGCGCGCCATGGCCTGCACGCCAGACTCTGCAGTTTTTTGCAGGTTAGTGACCAAGGTCTCGATTTTTCCCGTCGACTCCTGGGTACGTTGCGACAGGGTACGCACTTCATCGGCTACGACCGCAAAACCTCTGCCTGCCTCACCTGCGCGCGCCGCCTCGATAGCCGCATTCAAAGCCAATAGATTTGTTTGCTCGGCAATGCCGCTTATCACATCCAGCACTGAACCGATTTGATCGCCGGCCACTTTCAACTCATTCACCGCCTCGGTGGAATGGTCGACCTCGTCTGCTAGTTGCTTTGTCAGGTCAATGGTGTGGCGCACCAGCTTGCCACCTTCCTTCGTTTGCACTTCGCAGTCCTGCGCGGCCGACGACGCTTCTTCAGCGTTCTTCGCCACTTCCTGCACAGTCGCCGTCATCTCGTTCATCGCCGTCGCCACTTGTTCAGTTTCACTGCGCTGTGTGGAGATCAACTGGGTATTCTGCTGAGAGACCACCGCCATCTGTTCCGTCGCTGATGACAACTGGTCAATGCCCAATGTCAACCGACTGATCAAATTGCGCAGTGAGACAATCGTCTCTTGCGTTGAGCGCATCAAATCGCCCAGCTCGTCTTTACGCTTGGTTTTGATCTGCTGATCCAGGTCGCCGTCGGCCAACCCCTTCAATACTTCGACCAATTGATGCGTAGGCTGCACAATATTGGCGGTGATGAGCACTGCAAAGAGTGACCCGAATACAAGCGCCAATACAGATGCCGCCGCTATGATCGTTACAGCACGATCTTCGTTGGCCAGCATTGCCTGTTGATTGTACTCACTCCATTCCGAAACCATGGCAGAAACACGCAACGCCTCAGTAATGATGTTTTGTTCCAAGGTGGCTAAATCAGCCGCTGTACCGGCAGAAACGTACGCATTGAATGCGTCGAAATATTGGTTGAGTCCTTGGCTGACACCCTCAAGCATTTCCCGCTCGTTTTCACTCGATGCCGCGGCGGCCAAGTCGAGACTTTCTACGCGCATCTGCTCAACCAAATCGGTTACTTGGTCGACATACAGTTGATCACCCCGAAGGATGTAGTTCTTTTCCGCCAGTCGAGCTTCCCCCATGAGCACATTAACTCGTCCAGCGTCAGTAACCTGGCCCGCGTCGACCATTAATCCGCGGACGGTGTTAAAGCTTGTCACTGAGATTAGCACCAGCATGAGCAGCACAACGCCAAAGCCAAGAAACAGCTTCAACCGAATGCCAATGGCCCCGAGAAGTTTGTGGAGTGCAAACATAGTTTCCCCCTATACAGAGTCTCCGGATTTCAAGTAGCTCTAATGCATACGAGATGATCCATAAACTCGAAGAGCAGAGACTAAAAGCCTAGTTCAGGAGTACTGGAGTTCAAGCAATAGACAAGAGCATGGGCCTATACGCTAGTGTTTAATACGGAGCCAAATGCAGCACAGCGAGAAACCGCGCATCAGACCGACGAGCGCAAAAAATTGTTACCGCTTGTTACTCTCGACCACAAAAAAGGGCAGCTCCTTGGCTGCCCTTCGTTTATCGCACCAGCGTTAGTCTACGCGGCTTTGTCGGCCTCACTTTTGTGCTCAATCGCCTTGGACTGATCACTACCAGCCACATTAATGGCGATGCTGCGAGGTTTCATTTCTTCCGGCACTTCTTTGTACAGTGCCACCGTCAGCAAGCCGTTATTCAAGCTGGCGCCCGCGACCTTAATGTGGTCTGCCAGATTAAAGCGACGCTCGAACGAACGAAACGCGATGCCTTGGTGCAGGAACTTGCGTGCTTCACCGTCGCCACCTTTTTTGCCGCGCACGGTCAGCACACCGCCTTCGACCTGGATGTCCAGCTCGTCTTCTGCAAAACCCGCTACCGCCAAGGTAACGCCGTATTCGTCGTCACCGGTTACCTCGATGTTGTACGGCGGGTAGCCTGCGGACTGGTCTGCGCGCATTGCACTGTCGATCATAGTTGCCAAACGGTCAAAGCCCACACTGCTGCGATACAGGGGAGTGAGATCAATCGTTGCCATGGTGTTATCCTCCAAAAGAAGCAATAAAGTTCATAGTCTGTAAGTAAGCTGCTCAACTCTGTGACACAGCGCCTACGAGGTATATGTATGAGCGATCAAAGCATCTTCAAGGGATGAAATTTGTAAATTTTTTGTGGTTGCCGGTGAACGAAGATCTGTACAACCCCGTTGTCTTAACACTCATCAACCTCGACCTGTTTTAAGCTACACTACCCTCCTGCCTTGCCTAGGAGATTAACGCTTGCGCGCCAACACAGAAGATTATCGGTCGCTGTTTCTTGATAACGTGCCATTGATGGATGTGCGTGCGCCAGTCGAGTTCGCGCAGGGGGCATTCCCGAATGCGGTTAATGTGCCCTTGCTCGACAACCAACAACGGCACGACATCGGTCTGCGTTATAAAGAACAGGGCGAGCAGCCTGCCATAGCGCTCGGTAACGAGCTGGCGACCGAGGCCATCCGCGCGCAACGCCTCGCCGCATGGAAAAACTTCGTAGCAGCGCACCCTGAGGGCTATTTGTATTGTTTTCGCGGTGGGTTGCGCTCGCGCACCACACAACGTTGGTTGCACGAACAGGGCATTGATTACCCTTTGGTGGTCGGTGGCTACAAGTCTTTGCGCCGTTTCTTATTACATGAGCTGCAACAACGCCTAGAAGAAGGACACCTCCGTGTGTTGACTGGGCCAACCGGCAGCGGCAAAACCGAGCTGTTGCAGGCGTGGCCACACAGCATTGATATAGAGGGGCTGGCTCGGCATCGGGGCAGCGCGTTTGGTGGCACCTTTGTGAACCAACCAGCGCAGATCGATTGGGAAAACAGCGTAGCCGTGCAATGGTTGCAGCACGCACACCGGCACACGCAGCCGGTGTTGATGGAGGACGAATCGCGTTTAATTGGCCGCATTTTTGTGCCACCCGCGTTGCAAGCCTTACTGCAACACGCGCCTGCAATCTACCTAGACGTGCCCTTGTCGGAACGCATTCAACGCCTGCGCTGTGACTACGTGCAACACGCACTGGCGCACTTCACACAACAGCAACCCGACTCCCGCTGGGCGGCCTTGCACGACTACATTGCTGGGCACCTGCAACGCATTCGCAAGCGCTTGGGTGGCGAACGACTGGACCGTCTACTGCTACTGTTGCCCGAGGCCATAGCAGCGCTGCGTGACCATGACGACTGGGGTGGTTTTGACGCCCTCATCCGCATTTTGTTGGTTGAGTATTACGACCCAACCTACCAATTTTTTATGCAGAAAGCGGCACGGCCTGTATTAGCTCGCGGTTCAGAAGCGGAGTTGCTGGCGTGGCTCGCCCATCAGGACACTCCGCAGCATGCCGGCATTAGGCGGGTCAAAAATGGAACGTGACCTCGTATTGCTGGGCGGTGGCCACACCCACGCGCTACTGATTCGTAAGCTTGCCATGCAGCCCATTCCCAATGTACGGGTAACATTGATTTCCGAAGACGGAACCACACCGTATTCCGGTATGCTGCCGGGTCTGATCGCCGGGCACTATGACCTCGACGACATCCTGATTGATCTGAACCAACTGTGCTGCAAGGCCAACGTGCGGTTCATACCGGGCCGAGTGATCGGATTGAATCTGTCTGAAAAACACGTGAAGGTGGATGGCTGGCCGGACATCCGTTACGACCGAGTGTCCATCGATACCGGTGCAACTCCAAGCACAGCAATTCCCGGCTCCACCGAACACGCGGTGGGCGTTAAGCCGGTGAGTGGTTTGTACGAACGCTGGCAAAACTTGCTGACGCACACCCCTACCTCTACAGAACAACAACACTGGGCAGTGGTCGGTGCAGGCGCAGGCGGTGTTGAATTGGTATTGGCAATGGCGCATCGCTTCGCCAATGACAGTACAGTCACAACTACAAGCACTAGTCCAAGCACGCCCTCTGCGCATTGGCACCTGGTGTTCAGTGGCGACAGCATCCTCCCCGGCTACCCCAAGCGACTGCAACGCATTGCCCAACGGGCACTTGATAACGCACAAATCACCTGCCACGCGCAGTTTCGTGTACAACAGATTGATGCAGAAGGGATTCAAGCCGAAGACGGTCGTTATTTGCGCCTGCAGCAAACCCTGTTGTGTACGCCAGCGGGCGCACCGCAGTGGCCGACGGACGCCGGATTAGATACCGCCAATGGCGGCTTTATTGCGGTGAACGAGTATCTGCAAAGCACCTCGCACCCTGAAGTGTTTGCGGCCGGTGACGTCGCCGAAATGGTCAATGACCCGCGCCCCAAAGCCGGGGTGTACGCCGTGCGTCAAGCGCGCTACTTATACGACAACCTGCGCCGGGCGTTCGCCGGTGAACCCTTGCAGCCCATCCGCTTACAACGGCAGTTTCTCTCGTTGTTGGCGCTGGGAGACAAAACCGCCGTGGGGCGACGCGGCCCGATAACACTGCACGGGGATTGGGTGTGGCGCTGGAAGGATCGCATTGACCGTGACTTCATGGCGCTGTTTACGCACCGCATGAAGGCCATGGCTATGACGGCGCCCGACATGAGTGCCCCGCACTGCGCCGGCTGTGGCAGCAAGTTAGGCCCAGAACTGCTGGCCGATACCCTGCCGCGTTTGCCACTGCACTCTTCGCCCCACGTGAACCCCGCGCTCGCGCAAGCGGAAGACGCGGCGGTATGGCAACCTACGCCGGGGCACATCAGCCTACAAAGCATGGATGGCTTTCGCACCTTTTCGACCGATCTGTATCGCTTTGGCAAGGTGAGCGTACTGCACGCACTCAGTGACCTGTACGCCATGGGCGCCACACCAGTGTTGGCACAGGTGTGGGCCAATATGGCGTTCGCCCATCCACGCTTGCAGGGTCGCGACTTCGCGGTATTGATGCAGGGCATTGCCGAGCAATTGGTGGAAGAATCCACCGTGCTCGCAGGCGGGCACAGTACCGAGGGTGCCGAATTGCACGTCAGCCTGAGCGTCACGGGAGAGGCCACAGCAGACCAGCTTTGGCGTAAAAGCGGCGCGCAAACGGGCGATGTTTTGGTACTGACCAAGCCGCTCGGTACGGGCGTTATTTTGGCGGCGGACATGAGCGGACAGGCTCCGTGGTCTGCCATGCAAGCAGCGTGGTGCAGCATGTTACAGTCTAACCGCAACGCAATGGCAATATTGCGGTCGCTCAACCCGCACGCCGTCACCGATGTCACGGGTTTCGGTTTGCTTGGTCATGCACTTGAAATGTTGAGCGACGATACTTTGGCGTTGCAACTGGAAGGCCACGCCATTCCGGCGTTACCCGGTGCGTTGGAGCTATTGCAGGCTGGCCATGCGTCGTCTCTGGTGCCGCAGCTTATGCCATTGCTCAATCGGTGCTCGCTCGACTTGCCCGCAACAGACCCGCGCATTGGCCTGCTGCTGGACCCACAAACCTCAGGTGGCTTGTTAGTGGCTTTACCTACTGAGGCCGCACAACAGTTGGTGCAGCAATTGCCGTCGGCACAGATTATCGGTAGATTTGTAGCTCGAACCGCTGACCGTGCTGCGTTGCAGGTGACGTACTCTCAATCTGACAGCTTATAACCTATTGGTTCACAATCTATTGGAGTTCACTGTGCGTCTATCCTTTTGTGACATCTTGGCGCAAGCCCATCCGGTGATACCCGTGTTGTCAGTGTCACGGGTAGAAGATGCAATTCCTTTAGCAGAAGCCCTGCGCGACGGTGGGCTGAGCGTACTGGAAGTGACCCTGCGCACACCCGTCGCATTGGACGTCATCAAAGCCATGAAGGGCGTGCCCGGCATTTTGGTGGGCGCGGGTACGGTGATCAAACCCGGCCAACTGAATGCAGCGGCAGAGCACGGTGCCGATTTCGCCGTCAGCCCCGGTGCTACAGAAAGCCTGCTGCTCGCCGCACGCGAGTTCAGCCTGCCCTTTCTACCCGGTGTTGCCACGGCGTCCGAACTGATGCAAGCCATCGATGTCGGGCACAAGTGTTGTAAACTTTTTCCGGCGGAAGCCGCAGGTGGCGTCAATTTGCTGAAGAGCTTGAGTGGACCTTTTCCCGACATCCAGTTTTGCCCCACCGGCGGTATCAGCCCGCAAAACGCAACGGAATACCTTGCGTTAGACAACGTACCCTGCGTGGGCGGCTCGTGGCTGGCACCGGATGACCTGCTAATCAAGCATGATTGGGCAGGAATTATGGAGTTAGCTAAGGAAGCACTGCGATTAGATCATCCCGAAAATCAACAATTTGGTTGTAGAAGTACATAACACTGGACTCTAAACGCCACCTTTCAAACTAAGAGTATAGCCAGCCTTTTCTATCAAGGGGCGTTATAGGAGACACATGCTCTAACCTCGTCCTATGCCACTCGGTTCCACTTGATAACTTGCTTGCTCCAATGCTCCCCAATGGATTGGGTAAACTCAGCGCGCACGAGCTTAGCGCGGCGTTCACACCATTGATCAGTCTCCTTACGGATTATCAACCCTTCAGGCGCTCCTGTGCGATAGCAGCTGGTACTGCCTTCTAGCAACTGCTTCAGATTTTCCAGGCTAGTTTTGCCTTCAAATAAGGCTGGTACTGTTGCCAGCCCTAACTCCATAGCCAATGCATTGCGTCGAGTGCTGCTCCAAAAGCAATGGTGTTGTCTGTCGTATACATCAAAAACCAGAAACCAGTCTGGCAGACTTTCGTAATCCAGTGAGTGTGTCGCTGCGCACCACTCGCCAAACAAAATCCAGTCGCTGCTCAACCTTTCCGTGAAGAGCCACTGATGCTGCGCCAGCCAAGATGAAAGTCGGGAGAACTGGCCAACATAAGGTTCTATAAGATATTGCCCACGATTCTGTAAGCACAGTTGGCCATCAGCCCCTAGAGAGATACCCAAATTTGCACCGTCGAGTTTCTCTTCAACCAAAATAGTGTAGGCCAGAAGGTCTTCGGCTTCATGTGGGGATAGTACCTTGTCGTCACGCGGTTTACCCTCACCAAGCCAAACTATGTGAGGGGTGTGGGGAAAACGGAAGAAGTCACTCATCCATTAGTCCTCTGGCAATAACGGCACCGACACGTTAGGAAATTTTTTCGTGTAAAAACAACGAGCGTCATTCGGACAGACAAACTCAACGCTAACGCCTGCTGCTTTTAACTGTGGCCACCAGTCAATCCACTTACAATCCGCTCCCTGCCAAATCGGAGGTTTGTCTGGGTGAGCATTTGCTACGGCAGCAAACTTCCGATCAGGCGCGTCAAACGCAGCCTGCAAGCTCTGATCAGGAAACTCGGAAAAGAAATCATGTAAATTCTCAGTGAGCGCAACTTGCGCCACGCGCGCTGAGTTACCATTATTGCGTAAAAGCCATTTAAGAAAAACATCGCCGACTCCCTTCGGTTGATTAGGCTGTGTTTTGTTTTGGTACTCTCTGAGAATTCGGTATCCATCATCAATCACCACTAGGCCATCGTGTTGCATCTCTTTCAAACGGCGGACACATTCTTCCACACATTCTGGTGACACCCCTGCATGCTCATTATTTGCAATCAGAAGTATATTGGTATCGATCACAGCGATCGTCATTCCTTAGACTCCTTCATAATCTCCTTTTTTCGTTGCATGGCGGCTAGTGTTCGAGCGGAGATATCTGCCATTTCATCGCCAAAGAAATTCTCAGGCCAATTTTCGATCTCACCAAACATATTCAGACGTAACGGTTCCAGTTCCGTGGCAGATCCAGAGCGACGACAGAAATACACGGCAACATCTTCCTTCTTCAGCTTACCTTCGGCAATTCGACGCTGGATTCGATTGAGAAAGTGCTCAGAATGGCTCTCCACAATTAATTGCACATGACGCTCTTTTCCGTGTTCCCGTGCCTGAGTAGCGGAAATAAACACATCTGCTAGTTCGGCCTGCACCTGAGGATGAAGATGAATTTCCGGTTGTTCCATCCATACAGTGGAATTTGGTGGGCAATAAAAAGCCTGGGTCAATGCTGGCAAAACCTGCGATACTCCAAAGCCGACATCGGTGATTTTTACTTCGCTGCTGGAACCGTGCGTTTTCACCAGTACTTCATACTCCTTCCGCCCTTTTGCCACCGGCTTGACGATAAAGCTCTCAATAACGCCAAGCTCCTTAAGCCACTGAGCTACTACAGCATCAAACGGATATTGCTTTTTTTTGTACCCTCGACTGAGCATACGCTGCTGTGCACTCGCTGCTAGAATTGCAGGAATGGTAAATTCGCCTTTTTGACCCACACTCTCTGGCGTTTCGCCGGACCAAGAATAGATTCTCTTGGGGTGATCACGTAATGGACCGAGGTAATAAATACTGCCTAGAGCGGCTTCTGTTTCAAGAGCGAAATCAGATAAAAATTCGGCATTTTGAAATCGGGCACGGCTCTGGTCAGAAACACGATAGAACTTGTCTGGCTCATCCAACGGCCAAGCCCGGCCGTTGCTGCGTACCAGTTTCAATTGCTCTGACAATATTTCAGGCTTGCCCAACTGATCGTTGGCGTAATTCACTGCCAACGCCAACTCGGCGCCATTAGTCAATTCGTATCTCATCTGTTGCACACGAGGCTGCTCTCGCTTATCTGACAGCAAGCTCACATTGAGCTTCAAATGATCACCCGGATATTTCACTCTGGTCAGTGGGTCGCGCACTTCAAGTCTTTGGGGTAGTTGCCATCCAAGCTCAAAAAGCAAGGGCTGATTGAGGTCATGGTTGTGGATGCACTCAGCAAAAGTGCCCAGCTCAATAAGAGAGTTTTCATCACCCAGATGCAGCGGGCGTTTGCGATCGGCAGAAAGCACTGTTTGCTTTAGCGCCAGAAGCAGATGACCCAGACTGCTCTTACCTGCACTGTTAGCCCCAAATATTACCGTCAGAGGTGCCAGATGAATTTTTCCAGTGTCTTTCCAAGCTTTGAAGTTCTGGATATGTATTGAGGTCAACATCAGTTCTATCCTACAGGTTAAAACCTTTTCAAATGTTTAGAGCAGGCTTCTATCAGAGAATCCAGCAAAGATGCATCTTATCCGTTAAACAAGGTACTAACTACCATGACCACCCCATAAAATTCTTTTTCACCCCAATTAAACCCATTTCACACGTAACACAACGTCCCACATTGGACTAATTACCCGTTCGGCACGTATCCTAATAGCCACAGAATTACGGAGCTTCCACATGTTGGATACGACCATTGCGCGTAACGTACTCGACCACGCCTTGTCGTTGGGTGCCGATTTCGCTGACCTCTTTGTTGAACGGCAGCAGCGCCAGAACATTAATACCTTGCTGGATAAAGTAGAGAACGTGCAGTCGGGCCTCGAATTCGGCATCGGCGTGCGGCTGGTTTATGGCAACAAGGTGTTGTACGGCTACACCAACCAAGCCTCGGCCGATGTATTGCGCGATGTCGTCAGTAAGCTGGCGGCGAAAGACCGCCGCGACCCGGTTAATACGGCGATTGCGTTCGATTACCGCGTGCCGGTTAATCACCACCCTGCGCGCGCACCTCTGAGTGTGGACGCGGCGTTGCAAGCCAAAATCGATTTTCTGCGCCGTGCCGACCAAGCAGCACGAAATGGGAGCGAGTCCATCAGCCGTACGATGGGCTTTTTGATGCAGCGTGAGCAGCAAGTTGAGATTTTCACCAGCGAAGGCCTGCACACCGCAGACACGCGCAATTATTGTCGTGTAAGCATCACCGCTATAGCCATGGACGGAGACGTACAAGCCACCGGCAGCGAGAACATCGGTGGTTTGGTGGGTTGGGAGCTGCACGAACAGGATGATCCGGCACGCTTGGGCGACGAAGCCCGTCGTCAGGCCTTGGTGAATCTCAGCGCCAAAGCGTGCCCGTCGGGCCATATGCCGGTCGTCATTGGCAACGGCTTCGGCGGCGTCATCTTCCATGAAGCCTGCGGGCACCTGCTGGAAACCACGTCGGTCGCCAAAAAAGCATCTGTCTTTCACGACCAGATGGGCGAAATGATCGCGCACCCTGCCGTAAGCGCGGTCGACGACGGCACCATCGACAATGCATGGGGCTCTATTAACATCGACGACGAAGGCATGGCAACTCAGCACACGCAATTGATCACCGAAGGGCGTTTGACCGGTTTCTTGGTCGACCGCATCGGCAGCCAACAAACCGGCTACGCACGCACCGGTTCTGGCCGCCGCGAAAGCTACCGTTACGCACCCGCCTCGCGCATGCGCAACACCTTCATTGAAGCCGGTAAAGACTCGTTCGACGACATGATCGCCAGCATGGATAAAGGCATCTACGCCGCACGCATGGGCGGTGGTTCGGTACAGCCTGGCACCGGCGAGTTCAATTTTGCGGTCACCGAGGGTTACTACGTGGAGAACGGCAAAATTCAATATCCGATCAAAGCCGCAACCCTGATCAGCACCGGGCCAAAAGTCTTGAAGGAAATCAGCATGGTCGGGCCAGACCTCGCGTTGGCCTGTGGGATGTGCGGTTCGGTCAGCGGCTCAGTGCCCACAACAGTCGGCCAGCCTGCCTTGAAAGTGAACAACATTCTGGTGGGAGGGAACGCCTGATGACCACGCCTCAATACGCCCAGCGTGTCCTCGACCATGTACGTGCCACCGGTGCTGAAGCCGACTTAATCGTGCACGCGAGTGAATCTCTGTCGCTCAAAGCGCGCGACGGTGAGCTGGAAGAGCAAGCGGTCAGCGCCACACGCATTTTGGGCGTGCGCGTCATTAAAGACGACCACGTCGGCATTGCCTACAGCGAAGCCACCGACAATGACGCGCTGGATCAACTGGTCGACTCTGCCCTGTTGAACGCCCGGTTCAATAAGCCAGAACCAAACGAACGCATACCCGCCAATGCGCAAACCCTGCAAACGGACGATGCGCAATTGTGCCCCGACTCGCAGTTCACCCCGGAACAACGCATTGAGCTGGCGCTGTATTTGGAGCGCACGCTGGCCAGCAAACCACAGATCCGCAACGTGCCCTACAACGGCGTGATGGAAGTCATCAATCAGCATCAGGTGTTCTCCACCCAAGGCTTGAGCGCATCCAGTCGTCAACGCATCAACCACCTGTATGCTTATGCACTGGCGGCAGACGGTGGCTTGACGGCCATGGCTGGCAAAGGCCAAGCCACGCGTTTGGGGGAACAGCTTAACGCGGATCAGGTGATTGCCGATGCCCACTTGGAAGCCACCACTCTGTTGCAAGGCAAGCCCGTACCCAGTAAGCACTATGACGTAATTTTCGATACCGAATCACAAACCGCACTGCTCAATGCTTTCAGCATTATTCTGTCCGGAAAATCCGCGCACGATGGCATCAATCCGTGGCGCAACCGCATTGGTAAGAAAGTGGCCGTTGAAGGCTTTCAGCTCAGTGATCAGCCGCTCATAACGGACGGTTTCGGCTACGCGCTGTTTGACTCCGAAGGGACTGCCTGCACCACTACGTCCATCGTCGTCGACGGCGTGTTGCAAACGCTGCTGCACAACAGCGTCACCGCACGCCAGTTGAAAACAGCTAACACCGGGCACGCCCAGCGCGGCCCTAAGTCTCCTTTGAGTGTTGGTGCTCACCAGCCACACATCGCACCGGGGAATAGCACCTTTAGCGACCTGACCACTGGCGAGTACTTGGAACTCACTGAGCTGCAAGGTACGCATTCGGGTGCCAATGCTATTTCGGGCGATTTCAGCTTTGGGGCCAGCGGTTACCTGTGCCGCAATGGCGAACGGATACAGCCGGTACGCGGCATTACGGTGGCTGGCAACTTCTACGAGATGCTGAACCGCATCAGCGCCATTGGTGACACTGCATGCTGGAACTGGCAACGCAGCATGCACATGCCGAGTTTACGGTTCGCGGATTTGTCGATTTCAGGTTGATAAAACGATGAGGGGGCATTATGTCCCCATTTCGTCATGCAACTCGTGGTATGCTCCACCTTTCAGGCAATAGCCTGTCACACTATTGTGATCTATTCCCATTGCTCACGACTATCGTGCATAACAAGAGAGATCGATTTTTAACCACTTGTCGTACAATAAATACAACACACATCGACTGCAATTTTCTGCGAAACGGATTCCCGGATATGAAAGTCATAGATTTAATCAAAGAAAAGAAGGAACGTCTGACTAAAAATCAGGCGGAATTTCGAGACCTGATCGCCCCTCAATGGCGCGATTATTGGAATGAGCTTTGGCAAAGCGCGCGTAATCACCAATGGGTGAATTGGGTGTTGGACCAAGACCGCAAAATCGTCGGCAGCGAACTCGTTGAACTGACAAATTGCGAGCACCCGAAAGCTGAAGCGTTGCGTAAGCAGCTACTAAGCCAGCTCGGCGAGGTGGTGTACGTGGGCGACTGGTTAACCGTTGAGCAAGCCCGCGTCAATGCGTTTGCTGAAGTCACCGAAGACCGCCAATGGATTCACACCGACCCTGTGCGGGCTGAGCAAGAATCCCCATTCAGGGCCACCATCGCGCATGGTTTCCTCACGCTGTCACTGCTTCCACGCCTGACCAGTTCCATCGACGGCACCGATTCGCACTATGATTCGGCCCGTATGGTGGTGAACCTAGGCTTGAACAAAGTACGCTTTCCTTACCCTCTGAAAGTAGGTAGCCGCGTTCGGGCCAGTAAGAAGGTGGTGGGTGTTGAAGTGGTACGGCGCGGACTGGAAGTGACCGAAGAGATCACTGTAGAGATTGAAAACAACCGCCGCCCGGCATGTGTGGCCGAGACGGTGGTGCGGTTGGTTTTTTAATGTTGCCTGAGAGAGACTTCCTAGAGTACTTAGAAACGTTACTGGCGAAGGACTGGCAAGGCAAAATTGGGTGAGAAGGCGCAGTTTACTAGCAGTAAATGAACACTTCGAAGCTAATTTTAACGCCGCCAGGGCGAGCTAAGTAGTTTCTAATACGGGATCTGCGTTCGAAACTGCTCATCCAACCTCTCCACTTCCGCATCGATGTCCTCCTCCAGCAGATCCGTGTGCTCCAAGCGGTATTCTGCTGTAGGCAGGCGGACATCGAACAACACCCCTCGAATATCTAAGGGCGCAAACGACAACTGATGCGCGCCACGCTTGGGCTGTGCCGTCATATGCCAATGCGGGTGCTCCGGGTGTGCGGCATCAAACCACGTTTGTTTGCCCTTGCTGGCCCAATCGTCTTTACGCTGCGGTTTTGTCTCGTCTTTAGCGGTCACTTCTACCGAGCGCACTGGCTTGCGGTATTCCCAATGCTTTTCAGCTATCCACGCGCCATCTGCGTCGACACATTGCGGCACGCCATTCACCACCTGCACGCGCACGCTGTCGGTCAGAATCTCGTCGTTATCTAATTCAACGCGCACGGTGTAGGTCGTATCCGGAGCAGAAATATTCTCAACCTTGATCCGCCCTTCGTAGCCTTTGACGATCTGATTAACAAAATACAGACCAAGGCCACGGCCATGATGTTCACGTACGCGCCGTGTTGAAAAGCCCAGTTGGAAGAGGTTCGGGCGGTCTTCGTCTTTGATGTGCGGGCCACGGTTGTAAATGCGAATGCGCACCTGCCCATCGATCTCATCCAGTAAAAAGCTGATCGTCGCGCGTGGGCTTTTGTAACCGCGTTTGCCAGAGAAGAACTGGGCGTTTTTTAACAGGTTTTCTAACAACAAAATCAGATGATTTTCATTACCCAACAACGCACCGGGTTGTTGCAACTGCACATGCCACTGTGGGTCGTCTAATTGCCATTCCGCCTGTTCAGCCCGCTCTCCTTGCCCCTCTCCGTAAAATTGAGGTGTATCTGCGCGCACCAGACTTAAAGCTCGCCACGCTGCATGCTGTGGCGCAAACACGGGTTCATGCGGCAGCGGTGGTGTGTCTTCGGGGTTGAGCATGCGCTGGTAATACTGTTCTTCACATTCCGCCAAATGGCTGCTGATGTGCAACGCCAGATTGTCTGCGGTAGAGAGGTCGAGCAAGTCCCACAGGTAGCGCATGGCATCCAGCGCTGAATGCGCCTCTGGCCCGGCGTTTTGCAGCGCCGTTTGTACCTTGTCAAAACTGATCACACCGTTGTGGCGCACTTCCGCGGCTATGCTTTTGAAGTGCAGGAATTTTTCGTCGTACTCAATGTAGTCCAGAAGCTTGTCGCTAATGAACAGCTTGAGCTTATCGGCGTGGCCGGAATAGGTATGCGCCTTGAGTTGCAGTTGCTTCTTGCTGAGCCAGAGTTCACGCACCTGCTCACGTAATGCTTTGAGGTCAGCCTTTTGTCGCGCCGACTGCTGACGATAGCGCCGCAGGTCTACCAGCAATACCAGCACAAAGGCCGCCAATACCGCGTACTTCACCTCGAACCGCAACCAGTCCGACGGCACCGCGTAATACAGCAACAGCTCTGGCTCGGTATGAAACAACAAGTAAGTGATCACCAACAAACCGGCCAGCGTACTCAACCACGGGAAGACCACACGTTGCACTCGGCCTTCGGGTTGTTTGTCTTTGAGTTGTCCTTTCAATCGCTCCGCCATTATTTGGCTCCTGTCACCGGTTTCCAGCAATACGCGCCTTCATCCCCGAAAGCCGCAATGCCCTGCCCTTGCTTGCACAACGCTACGAAGTCTCCTGAGCCACCCATGGCTTGATCAAACGACAAGCGCAGCGTGCGGATATGCTGGCGGTAGTTAGCATTGGAAAAGCGTTCTAAATCAGCGCCCAGTTTGTCGGCAATTTGCTCGGTGGTGAGCGGTCGTGGCGCGCTTTCTACCAAAAAGCGCAGAATTTTGCGCGGTGTCGGGGCGAGTGGTCGCTGGCTATTGGTCGGGTTCATCAACTTGGTGCCTTGCCAATAAACTTCCCAGGTAGTGGTGTCGATGCGCAAATCACCACTGTGTAATACCTGGTCGGACTGCAGCGCCGAAGATTCCGGCTGACGCACACTGTGTTGCCGCAATACGGCTTTAATGCGCCAGCACAGCACCGACTCAATATTGAGCTGATGCTTGGCGATGAAGTCTTGCGCACCGGTGGTTTCAAAGGCTTGTTGCTCGATACCGGTACCGCTGTGTTCCGACAGATAAATAACGGGCAAACCGGGCCACTTGCGCTGCAATGCCCGCGACACTGAAAAACCGGCTTCGTCGTTGCCGTTCATGTTAGCGTCCAACAACGCAACGTCAGGCCGCACCCCCGCATCCGCCAAGCGAATGTGCTGACAGGCCGCTTCGGCAAACTTAAACACCTGCACCTGCGTGGGTGCGTCGTCAAAAGCAGTGCTTTCCAGCACAGGTTTGAATTTATCGATCCAATGTGACTGGTCTTCAACCCAGAAAATGGTGGCCATACGTTTCGTCATCCTTCCGCAATACGGGCAGTTTAACATGTTGGAGAAGCACCGATGCGACGGTTTTTAGAGGCTTCCTGCATTCCCTGCATTGCTCAACGTTACACCTTTCACCGCATTCTCAAAAAACTGCGCATCATCCACCACTCGGGTGCCGACCAGCGCACCATTAAGAGACGACAACCAGCCCGCTGCCTGTGCCTCAGCATCGGCTTCGCCCGACACCAATGCCGCCAGCCATGCGAGATTCTGTTGGTAGAATATCCGCAAGCCAAGCACCACATTTTCAGGCAGCACGGCAATATCACTCGCCAACATGATGCACATCGGCAGACGTTGGTTCTGTTTGAGTTCTGTGCGGTACATGTTAACGAAAAACTGCAGTTTTTCGTCGGCGGACGAGCAGTGTGCGTCCGCGTAAGCAAAGGCAGAAAGAAAGCGCTCGCTGTAGCGTTTCAATACCGCAATCACTAGGTCTTCCTTCGTTGGAAAGTGGTAATGCACGCTCGCGCTCTTAATGCCCACGGCCAAAGCCACTTCACGAAAGCTGAACCCGTTAAAACCTTTCTCACTCAACAACGCCTGCGTGACATCCAAAATCTGTTCAGCGGTACTGCTCATTACCTGTGTCCTGTCGTGCAGATGAAGTTTGGCCATTATACGGATGACGATCTCTTTTTGTCATTTTACCTATCAGTTGATAGATTGCAATTATTGAGCTTTCTGAAGCCGTTAAAGGGTAGCGATATGGTTAAGAATCCAGTGGTTGAAACTGATGTGTTGGTACTGGGCGCCGGCCCCGGCGGATATTCGGCGGCGTTTCGCGCGGCCGACTTGGGCTTACATGTCACCTTGGTCGAGCGTTATGCAGAATTGGGTGGAGTGTGCTTGAACGTCGGTTGTATTCCATCCAAGGCTCTGCTGCATGTTGCGGCCACCCTGCACGAGGCCGAGGAATCCGCGCAGATGGGAGTGCGCTTTGCGCCGCCTGAACTGGATATCGACCGCATACGCGCGTTTAAAGACGGCACGGTTAAAAAGCTGACCGATGGCATTCAAGGGATGACTCGGCAACGCAAGGTTGACGTTGTGCAGGGTACTGGAACCTTTACTGGCCCTAACCAACTGGTGGTCACTCAGGACGATGAAACAGTGACTCAGATTCAGTTTAAACACGCCATCATTGCCGCTGGATCTCGACCAGTCAAACTGCCCTTCCTGCCGGATGATGCCCGCATCCTTGATTCCACAGACGCGCTGGCGTTGCGTGACGTGCCGCCTCGCCTTGCTATTTTAGGCGGCGGCATCATCGGACTGGAAATGGCAACGGTGTATCAAGCGCTGGGTAGCGAAGTCACGATCATTGAAGCGGCGAGTCAGTTGGTGCCAGCGGCCGATGCCGATCTGGTGCGGGTGTATCAGCGCTACAATCGCGACCGTTTTACAATAGAACTGAAGACGCGCGTCACGGGCGTACAAGCTCAGCCCGACGCACTGATTCTCACCTTAGAAGGCGCAGAGGGTACGACACGGGAAATCGCCGCAGACGCATTGCTGGTGGCCGTGGGTCGCCGCCCGAACGGTGATTTAACGGGCGCAACACACGCCGGGGTCGTGGTAGACGAGCGTGGATTCATTCCCGTGGATGCACAGCAACGGACCAATGTGCCGCACATTTATGCCATCGGTGACATTGTGGGTGACCCCATGCTGGCCCATAAGGCCACGCATCAGGGCCATGTCGCCGCCGAAGTAATAACGGGCCATCATCGCCGCTTTGAGCCCTTGGCTATTCCCTCCATCGCCTACACCAACCCGGAAATCGCGTGGACGGGGCTGACAGAACAACAGGCCAAAGCACAGGGTATTCCCTACGCCGTGGCGGTATTTCCTTGGTCGGTCAGTGGCCGTGCTCTGGGTGCTGGACGCGGCGAGGGTAAGACCAAACTGATTTATGACCCAGATACAGAGCGGCTTTTAGGCGCCGGCCTTGTGGGTATTCATGCCGGAGAACTGTTAGGCGAACTGACGTTGGCGTTGGAGTTTGGTGCATCGGTTGAGGATCTGGGGTTGACCATTCATGCCCACCCTACACTGCATGAAACCGTAGGGCTTGCGGGTGAATTGGCGGCGGGTACGGTCACGGACGTGTTGAATCCCAAGGCCCACAAAATAGGGTAGAATTTGAAAGGGTTCGAAGTACGGAAACCGTTCACGGACCCATTTTACGACGCCTAGCAGAAGACGCACACGCGTCACATCATACTACTCACAGATTTTTCACCAGCCTGCACAACAATGTGTTCACCACAACCGAACAAGGTGAACATCATGACTGACATTCTCTACATCTGGTCCGAATCGCCCGCGCTGTCGTTGGCAATCTGGCTGGTTATCGCTATTACCGTTTTATATCTAGGACGTCCGCACGCACATCAACTGTTGCGCACCACCGGACGCGCCATTCATGGCACCATGCGTGTCGCTTCCAGCAGCATCCGTCAATTGGAGCAGCGCTTGGAAGCACGCAACCGCGATGTATTGCTGGCCATGGGCCGCGACGCCTCCGAAAAAGCTATTGAGCGCGAGTTCAGTCGCGTCAACGCGATTGTCGAACGTGACCTTAGCCAATACCCGAGCCTACACCGCAAGCTGGCCGACACGCTGAAAAAGGTACAAGACGACTACCACGCCTCTACGGATGACGCACCCCTGCCACCTGCTTGGACGGAAGTCGTGGAAACCATTTCGGCGCTGCCCAACACTGGCGACCCGGCGGTGGTGAAGATTCTCGACAACATCAAAGGCTTAGTGGAAAGCTCGCACCAGCAGACGTTGAAGGCGTACCAAAAGAGTGCGAACGAACGCCATAAGATTTTGAACGGCATGCAGCCCGATTGGCGTGCCCTGAACAACACCATGGAAAAAGTGCAACAGACCATCACAGGTTTGGATGACCGCACGAAGATCATTGACCGCCAAATGGCGGAATACGAAAGCCTGCGCAAGTCAGAAGACAAAGCCGTGCATGCCTTGACCGCTTCGTCGCTGACCCAGTTTTTCGTCGCAGCGTTGGTGTTAGTTGTAGCGACCTTCGGTGGCATCATCAACTTCCACCTGATCGCCCTGCCCATGTCAGAAATGGTCGGTGGCGCCAGCTACATCGGCTCGGTACGTACCTCAGACATCGCCGCCTTGGTCATCATTGCGGTGGAAATCACCATGGGTCTGTTCTTGCTGGAAGCCCTGCAGATCACCCGTTTGTTTCCGATGATCGGCAGCATGGACGACAAAATGCGTAAGCGCATGGCCATCGCCGCGTTCACCATTCTGGTCATTTTCGCCAGCATTGAAGCGTCTTTGGCTTACATGCGCGATCTATTGGCGCTGGACCGCGAAGCCTTGGCACAGTCGTTGGCCGGTGCCGCTGGTGCGAGCGCTGCGGTAGAGCACAGCTTCCGCTGGATTCCATCCATCGGCCAGTTGGTGCTTGGTTTTATCCTGCCCTTCGCGCTGGCTTTTGTCGCTATTCCATTGGAAGCCTTCGTGCATTCACTGCGCACGGTATTAGGGCTGGTTGCCCTGGGTGCTCTACGGGCCATGCGCTTGTTAATCCGCTTGGTCGGTGGCATCGCCAACCACATAAGCAAGATGTTGGTGAGCCTGTACGACCTGTTCATCATGCTGCCGCTGGGTATCGAGCGCATGGTTAAGGATCGTCGGGATCACACCATGGCTCGCAGCAACGATGACGAGACCGAAACCGACAACGCTGAAAACGCTCGTGCGAAACCGTCCAAAGCAAAGCGCCAAACCACACCAGCCAAGGCGGACGATTTCGACACCGATCTTCCTCTAACAGCACGGGAGGCCTAAGCCATGACCATCAGTAACTCACAGATTCAGTATTTGGTTGAACGTGAACTGGAAAAGATCGAAGAACTGGAAAAGGAACGCGAGCTGCGCCGCAAGGCGCGTTGGAACAAAGTAAAGCTGGCCTTGGGTGCTGTGTTCGCGGCCTTTTTAATGGGCTGTGGCGAACCGGCCAACCAAAGCCGGGCGGCGTTTGTTCTGGTCGACATCTCCGGCGATTACGCCGGAGAACTCGACAAGGCACGCGTCCTAAGCAATTACCTGTTGGCGAATTTGAACAGCGGTGATTCGCTGGCGGTTGGCTTCATCGACAACAGCAGTTTCAGTGAGCGCAACATCATAGCCCGGGCGACGTTCGATCATCGCCCCAGCATCACCAACCAGCAAAAGCGTGAATTTCAGGCCTCGTTAGACGCCTTTCTGCAACGTTTCAGTGTACCCAGTCATCACAGCGATATTACCGGTGGCGTGTTACTGGCCACCGATTATTTGAGCGAAGTAAATGCCGGACAGAAGTATTTGTTTTTACTGTCGGACCTGAACGAAGACCTGCCGCCGTGGTTAAACCGCGATGTCAGTATGAACCTAAACAACGTGCAAGTGGTGGCGGTTAATGTGAAGCGCCAACGCAGTGACAATAACGACCCAGCCTCCTACCAGCGCCGACTGACAGGTTGGCAGGAGCGCATTGAAGCTGAAGGTGGTCAATGGCAGATGGTGAATGATTTAGCGCGTTTGGAGAGTGCCGTCGTATTACGATAACGACAGGGGCTTAACCAGCCCCACTACCCTCTTCATTCCGAGCGAACTACGTACGATTACGCCGCCAGAATTTAAACCACAGCAACGACAGGCCTTGCGCCACAGCACAAATGGCGAAGCTGGTTTGATACGCCACCACAGGGTAGTGGCCTAGAGTATCTGGCTCCCACAAGCCCACCACCAAGCCCATCACCCATTGCAATAGAAAGGCACAGACGAACAACAGCAAGTTCAGCGCCGTATTGACCCGCCCCGCCAGCTCAATGGGAAACTGCTTGGTTAAAGCCGCGTACATCAACGAGCCTGAAGATCCAAAATAGCCCAGCAAAAACCACAACGGTATATCCTGTACCGGGGCACGAAAAATCAGTAGCAACAAAGCGACAAAAAACAGCGTCATACAAAATAGTGCGACCTGACCGGTGGCGATGCGGTACTTCAACAGCCACGAAGAAAGCCCCCCCAGCGTCATATAACCCAAGGCCATGCCGGTTGCTGACCAGAACAGCAAGTCGGCCGAACTGCCCGGTGTGAGCTGTTCAACTTCGCGCAACCAAACGGCAGCCCACAAGCCCAGCATGGCAATAAAGATGGCCTGGTTCAATACACTGGCAGGCGCGACGCGCAGAAAGATAGGACTGGCAAACACGGAAAGACTGCCGCGAATCTGCTCGCCCAAGGCCGCTTTAGGGCCGTCGTGTTGAATAATGGGCGGGACACGTAACCTCACCAGTAGGGCGATCAGCACGGTCAGTCCGGCTAAGCCGATAAACAGGCCTCGCCAACCAATCAAGGGCAGCAGAAGTTCCACCGGCGCCGTCGCGGTAATCGCACCTAGGCCACCGAAGGCCAACTGCAAGCCATTCACCAGCGGCAGCTTGTCCGCGGGTAACAGGGCGACGTAGGCGCGAAACGCTGCCATCAAACAGGCTGACACACCTAAACCAATCAGACCACGACCCAACCACAACATAAACGGCGTTTGCGCAAAGGCGAACACCAGCGCCCCGGCAGCGGCAATCAAGAGGATCAGCGAGGCCACGTTCCGTGTGTCATAGCGGTCTAGCAGGACGCCTAACGGTAACTGCGCGGCGGCAAAAAACAGGAAATAAGCACTGCCGATCCAACCCAAACTAGCCGGGCCAATACCCAGTTCCAATGCGACGGGTTCGGCAATCACGCCATTAACGATGCGGAAAAAGAAAGACAGGTAATAACCCAGAGCAAAAGGCAGAAACACCGTCAGAAAAAAGCGTCGATCTAGAGTCACAGCAAAACCTCATATAACTGCAGCGCCCCAAATTAAGGCATTGACCGTTCTGTTACAAGGCATCTCTGAGATACTTACATTGAACAGTGATCAGCCCAAACACACCAACTCAACCTTAAGCAGCTCTAAAGCATACTAAAAGTATATTCTGTCCATATGGTTATATTAATAGCACTTAACTCATTGAATTAGCTTATTTTTAGCCTGA
Source organism: Natronospirillum sp. (assembly GCA_049115955.1). Taxonomy (GTDB): domain Bacteria; phylum Pseudomonadota; class Gammaproteobacteria; order Pseudomonadales; family Natronospirillaceae; genus Salinispirillum. The sequence continues at coordinate 68,956 of JAGDZJ010000012.1, read as the reverse complement.
GATTAATGAATGATAATATTAACCGATTGGTTATATTTGTTGAAAAGTGACATAAAATCGCATTAGCATGCCCAAATCATCCTCTTCGAACACCTCAGCAGGAGCATACTATGCACAGCAAACAGGTTCTGTCATTGACTGACGCGCGCGACATACTGGCGGGCGCAACCGCCGAAGCGTACCGCCACAATTGGCCGGTAACTATTGCCATTGTCGACGACGGAGGACACTTATTAGCGATGCAACGCATGGACGGTTGCCCTGCTCTCAGCGCCTATGTCGCCACTGAGAAAGCACGCACCGCCGCACTGGGACGCCGGGAAACCAAAGTGTACGAGGACATGATCAATCAGGGACGTTTCGCGTTCTTATCTGCACCGCAGATTTCCGCCACCCTAGAAGGCGGCCTCCCTATTTTCGTCACCGGGCAAGTCGCTGCGGCCATTGGCGTGTCTGGGGTACGACCGGAACAAGACGCGCAGGTGGCGCGGGCGGGAATCGCTGCATTGACGGCGGCAATGGCTTAACCACTGATAGGAGCACGCCTTGCCATCACGGGTGCAGTCGTCTAGCGCGTCTACTTACCATCGTCCCAATAGCCGGGCTGGTTATACAGCGCCTTCAGATAGTCAATGAAGAAACGTACCTTGGCTGGCAGGAAGCGTTGCTGCGGGTAAATCGCCTGAATGTCGTATGACGGCACCGCGAACTCGTCAAGCACGGTCACCAGCTCGCCACGGCGTAATTCACCTTGAATTTCCCATGTCGAGCGCCAGCCTATGCCTAAACCTTGCTTGGCCCAGTCGTACAGCAGTTCGCCGTCGTTGCAATCCAGATTACCGCCGACACGCACGCCGACCAGCTTGCCGTCGCGCATGAAGGTCCAGCCGCGTTGCTGCCCGCCTTGCAGATTGAACGCCAAACAATTGTGCTGCGCCAGCTCTTCCAGCGCAGTGGGCTGGCCATGTCGTTCAAAATATTCTGGCGTGGCGCACAGTACTCGGCGATTCGGATACAGCTTGGCGGCGACATAGTTGGGGTCGGTGACTTCGCCGATGCGAATCGCCATGTCGTAGCCTTCGCGCACCAAGTCGACCACGCTGTCGGTCAGATTGAAGGAGATTTTTAGCTCTGGAAAACGGGACTGAAAATCGGGTCCGTGCGGCGCAACATGACGCCGGCCAAAAGCCGCAGGGGCCGACACTACGAGATGCCCACGCACCGTATTACGGTCAGCAGTAATGCCGGATTCAACGCTGTCAAACTCTTGCAACAGTGTCTGCACACCGTCCAGAAACTGCTCGCCCAGATCGGTCAATTTCAACCCACGGGTCGAGCGGTGCATCAACTTAACGCCTAAGCGCCGTTCCAAGGCGTCTAAACGACGCCCCATGACCACTGGAGTAACGCCTTCAACCAACGCTGCGGCGGCAAAACTGCCCTGCTCTGCTACCAAGGCAAAGCTTTTAATTTCGGTGTAGCGGTCCATGAGGCTCCTCTGGAAGCATTCGATACAAAAAGTATCGACAGAAGGGATAAAGCTGCTATTCACCCAGTTATAAGCGTTATTTATGCTAGGCGCAACCACTCATGATTCCGAGCATGAGACTCACACACTCCAAGAGGTATTACCCATGGCTCGTATGCGTGCCGTTGATGCAGCCGTCGCTGTACTCCGCAAAGAAGGTATAAACACCGTGTTCGGCATTCCGGGCGCGGCCATTAATCCGTTCTATTCCGCACTGAAAAACAATGGTGAAATTCAGCACATTTTAGGCCGTCACGTTGAAGGTGCTTCGCACATGGCCGAGGGCTACACCCGCGCCAAAGCAGGTAACATCGGGGTGTGCATTGGCACCTCTGGTCCCGCCGGTACGGATATGATCACCGGTCTGTATTCAGCCGCTGCGGATTCCATCCCTATTCTGTGCATCACCGGGCAAGCACCACGCGCGCGCTTGTACAAAGAGGATTTTCAGGCGGTCGATATCGAATCCATTGCCAAACCCGTAACCAAGTGGGCCGTTACCGTGCGTGAGCCTGGTCTCGTGCCGCGCGTATTTCAGCAAGCGTTCCATATTATGCGCTCAGGTCGCCCCGGCCCGGTGCTGATCGACTTGCCGGTGGACGTGCAACTGGCCGAAATCGAATTCGACATTGATACCTATGAGCCTCTGCCGGCTTACAAACCAGCAGCCACTCGTAAGCAGGCTGAGAGGGCCATGGCGATGCTGAATGCCGCTGAGTGCCCACTCCTTGTCGCCGGGGGAGGCATCATCAATGCTGACGCTTCCGACTTGTTGGTGCGTTTTGCTGAACTCACTGGCGTGCCGGTTGTACCCACCTTGATGGGCTGGGGAACGCTTCCAGATGACCATCCTCTGATGGCAGGCATGGCGGGGCTGCAAACCAGCCACCGTTATGGCAATGCAACGGTACTGGCGTCCGACTTCATTATGGGCATCGGTAACCGCTGGGCGAATCGTCACACTGGATCCGTAGAGGCCTATACCGCCGAGCGTACCTTTGTCCATATTGACATAGAGCCAACGCAAATTGGCCGCGTTTTTAACCCGGACTTCGGCATCGTGTCCGATGCGGGTGCCGCGCTAGAGCAACTGCTGGCCGTCGCCACTGACCTAAAGAGTGCGGGCCAGCTGGCAGACCACTCCGCGTGGGCTGCCGAGTGCCAGGAGCGTAAAAAAACACTGCTGCGCAAGACCAATTTTGATGACGTGCCAATGAAGCCACAGCGCGTGTATCAGTGCATGAACCGCGCCTTTGGGCAGGACACCTGCTATGTCAGCACCATCGGCCTGTCGCAAATTGCTGCCGCGCAGTTTTTGCACGTCTACAAGCCGCGACACTGGATCAATTGTGGGCAAGCGGGACCACTGGGTTGGACCGTTCCCGCTGCGCTGGGTGTTCGGGCCGCTGACCCGGACCGCCGTATCGTTGCGATATCCGGTGACTACGACTTCCAGTTCATGATCGAAGAGTTGGCCGTCGGCGCGCAGTTCAAGCTGCCATACATTCACATGGTGGTGAACAATGCGTACCTCGGGTTGATTCGTCAAGCCCAGCGCGGCCTCGACATGGACTACTGCGTACAACTGGCGTTCGACAACATCAATGCCCCCGGCACTGCGGCTGAACAAACCGCGCACTACGGTGTAGAGCATATCACCGTGGTCGAGGGTTTAGGCTGCAAGGCCATTCGCGTTCGGCGCCAAGAAGAGCTGGCCCCGGCCATCGAACAGGCAGAAGCCTGGATGGCCGAGTACCAAGTACCGGTGGTTATCGAGGTGATTCTGGAACGGGTGACCAATATCGCCATGGGCACCGAATTGGACAACATCAACGAATTCGAGGCGTTAGCGCTGAGCTTTGAAGATGCCCCTACGGCCCTGGCCGCGAAGCAATAAGTAAAGCGACAGACACTGATGGAGGACACAATCATGCAAAAATTTGCTGCCAACCTGAGCATGCTGTTTACCGAGCAAGACTTCACGGAACGTTTTGCCGCCGCCGCCAAAGCTGGATTTACCGGCGTCGAATACCTGTTTCCGTACGACTATCCGGTTAACCAACTGCAAGACCTGTTAGCCGAGCACCAATTGAAACAGGTATTGCACAACCTCCCAGCGGGCAATTGGGCGGCGGGTGAGCGCGGCATCGCTTGCCACCCCGATCGCATCAGCGAATTCCGTGACGGCGTCGGGCAAGCTATTGCCTACGCCAAGGCACTCAACTGCTCGCAGGTGAACTGCTTGGCCGGTATTGCCCCAGACGCAGTGCCCTTTGACCGCGTGGAGCAAACCTTCGTCGACAACCTGCGCTTTGCTGCCGATGCGTTAGCGGCCGAGGAAATTCGATTGCTGATCGAGCCGATCAACCACTTTGATATTCCCGGCTTCTTTTTGAACTACACACGGCAGGCGAAAAGCGTGTTGGACGCGGTGGGCAGCAGCAATCTGTTTATTCAGTACGACGTCTACCACGCGCAACGGATGGAAGGCGAACTGGCGGCAACCATTGAACAGTACCTGCCACAGATTGCACACATTCAGGTGGCGGACAATCCCGGCCGGCACGAACCCGGCACGGGTGAAATTAACTACCGCTGGCTGTTCCAGGCCTTAACGCGCATGGGCTATCAGGGCTGGATCGGTTGTGAATATAAACCCGCCGGCTTGACCAGCGACGGACTGGACTGGCGCGCCGCACTGAACGGCTAACCTGACACACTTTAATCCCCTAAAACACAGGGTGGAACCGGTCGGAGATCGGGTCCGCCAGCGACCACCAAGAGGTAATTATCATGGCTAACATAGGATTCATAGGCTTGGGCATCATGGGCACGCCCATGGCACAACACATCATCAACGGCGGCCACCACATCAACGCCTTTACGCTGGGCGATGTCCCGGCCAGTTTGCTCGAAGCTGGCGCGCATGGCTGCGCCAGTGCTGCCGAAGTCGCTGAGCAATCAGACATCATCATCTTGATGGTACCAGATACCCCGGACGTTGAAGCGGCGCTGTTCAGTGAGCAGGGTGTGGCAGCCGGTTTAAGCGCGGGCAAAACCGTCATCGATATGAGCTCCATCAGTCCCGTAGCGACCAAGGAGTTTGCTCAGCGCATCGAAGCGCTCGACTGTGATTACGTGGATGCCCCCGTGTCAGGCGGCGACGTTGGCGCGAAAGCTGCTACTCTGTCTATTATGGTTGGCGGCAAGCCCGAAGTATTCGAACGCGTGCGCCCAATTTTGGCACTGATGGGCAAAAACATCACTCTGGTGGGCGACTCTGGTGCAGGTCAGACCTGCAAAGTCGCCAACCAGATCATTGTGGCGTTGACCATTGAGGCGGTGGGTGAAGCGCTCGTATTCGCCAGCAAAGCCGGAGCCGATCCAGCACGAGTACGCGAAGCCTTAATGGGTGGTTTCGCTGCGTCACGTATTTTAGAAGTGCACGGCGAGCGCATGGTTTCGCGCAATTTTGAACCCGGCTTCCGCATTGCACTGCACCAGAAAGACTTGAACTTGGCCCTGACTGCGGCTCGTCAATTAGGCGTTTCCCTGCCCAATACTGCGACAGCGCAGGCCTTGTTCAACACTTGCGAAGCCCAAGGCGGCAGCCAGTGGGATCATTCTGGCATGGTGAAAGCACTGGAATTGATGGCCCAACACGAGTTGGGTCAGAGCTAAGGGATGCCCAAGGCCTATTAGGTGTGGCAACACACCGTTTTTTATTCGTGAAACAGGTGACCTATGAACGACCAAGAAAATCGCACCTTACTGTCTGAGCTGCTCGATGCCGCCCTGGCGGTCGCGCAGCCTGAGCGCTGCCTGCATCATTACCTACCCAGCCCTGTCAAAGGGCGCACGCTGGTGATTGGTGCGGGTAAAGCCTCAGCCGCCATGGCACGCGCCCTGGAGCAGCATTGGCAAGGTGAGTTATCTGGTTTGGTCGTCACGCGCTACGGCTACGCCGTGCCCTGCGAACACATTGAGATCGTAGAGGCGGCACATCCGGTGCCCGACGACGCCGGGCTGGCGGCGGCGCAGCGCATGCTCGAACTGGTGCAAGGCCTGAGCGCCGATGATCAAGTCATCATGCTTATTTCGGGAGGCGGTTCGGCACTGTTGCCATTACCCGCCCCCGGTTTAACATTGACCGACAAACAAAACATCAGCCAAGCCTTGCTGCGCTCCGGCGCCACCATCAATGAAATGAACACCGTGCGGCGACACCTGTCGGCCATCAAAGGTGGCCGCTTGGCCGCTGTTTGTTATCCGGCCAAGGTCATTAACTTGATGATCTCCGACGTGCCAGGCGACGACCCAGCCGCGATAGCGTCAGGCCCTTCCGTGGGCGACCCCAGTACCTGTGCTGACGCCTTGGAAGTCATTGAGCGCTACGGCATCGAGGTGCCTGCGCTGGTACGTGATGCCTTGCAGAGTGGGCAGTGGGAGTCCATCAAGCCCGATGACGAGCGCCTGAGCAATGTGACGACGCATTTGGTCGCCACACCGCAAAAATCCCTCGAAGCGGCGGCCGAAAAGGCCCGAGCCGCCGGGATCACACCGTTGATACTCGGCGACAGCATTGAAGGTGAGGCGCGTGAAGTTGGGCGTGTCATGGCAGGAATAGCGCGGCAAGTGTGCACCTTTGACCAGCCATTACCCAAGCCCTGCGTAATATTGTCGGGCGGCGAAACCACCGTAACGGTGCGCGGCGACGGCAGCGGCGGGCGCAATGTAGAGTTTCTGCTCGCCTTGGCGGTGGAACTGGCTGGCCAGCAAGGCGTCTGGGCACTAGCTGCTGATACCGACGGCGTGGACGGCGTCGCCGAGATAGCAGGAGCCATGATTACGCCAGACACCTTAGAGCGTGCACGAACGCAGGGGCTCGTTGCACGAGCGGCACTGAGCAATAACGACGGCCACGGCTTCTTTTCAGCCTTGAATGATTCCATCATTACTGGGCCAACCCTTACCAATGTTAACGACTTCCGTGCCATTCTGGTGCGCTAAGCCTTAGTGCGGCGACTGCGCATGCGACCAAGCAAACATAACCAATCGGTCAACATATTGTTTGACCAAGCGGTCAGATAATGGCTAGAATCTAACAACTACAATAACTACTATACTTAGCGACGCAACACAGCATCGCCGTGTCAGGAGGTCTTTTGTGATCCAGTTTTTACTCAACCGAGAGGTGTGCACCGAGCGCGATCTCGACCCCAACACAACGGTACTGAACTACCTACGCGAACATCGCGGCAAGACCGGCACCAAAGAAGGTTGTGCCTCGGGTGACTGCGGTGCTTGCACCGTTGTAGTGGGTGAACTGAATGCCGATAACACCATCCGCTATCGCTCCCTCAACGCCTGCCTGACGTTCGTATCCGCCTTACATGGCAAGCAGTTGATCACCGTAGAAGACCTGAAAGACGGTCAAACCATGCATCCCGTGCAGCAAGCGATGGCCGACTGTCATGGCTCACAGTGCGGGTTTTGTACACCAGGTTTTGTGATGTCACTGTTCGCTTTGGACAAATCCCTGCCGGACAATGCCCCACAATACAACCAACAAGACACCCTGGAAGCCCTCGCCGGTAACCTGTGTCGCTGTACCGGCTACCGCCCTATTTTGGACGCCGCAAAACAGTCCGTACAACACCACACGCCCGACCAGTTTGATGCTGCAGCAGCCGACACAGTAGCGGCCCTGCAACAGATTACACCGCAAGCGGGAGCCACTCTCGTCCATGACGACAAGCGCTGTATGATGCCCACCAGCAGCGATGAATTGGCCGAACAGTATCTGGCCCATCCTGACGCCAAGCTGTTGGCTGGCGGCACCGACCTAGCCTTAGAAGTGACGCAGTTCCAGCGCAGCATTCCAACCATGATCTATGTCGGTCAAGCACGCGACATGCAGCAAGTTGAAGGCTTTGATGACCGCTTGGAGTTCGGTGCCGCCGCACCGTTAACAGACTGCTATGAGTTGCTGGCCGATGAATACCCCGATTTCGGAGCCTTGCTGCATCGCTTTGCCTCGTTGCAGATTCGCAATCAGGGCACCTTAGGCGGCAACATCGGTAATGCATCGCCCATCGGTGACAGCCCGCCACTGTTGATTGCCTTAGGTGCCAGCATCGTGCTGCGCCGTGGCAGCGTGCGACGCACCTTGTTGCTGGAGGATTATTTCCTCGACTATAAGAAAACCGACCAGCAACCCAGCGAATTCATTGAAAAAATCATCGTGCCGCGCGCCGGAGACTACCAGTTCCGAGCCTATAAAATATCCAAACGGTTGGACGACGACATCTCCGCCGTGTGTGCCGCATTCTGCCTTCGTATCGAATCCGGAATCATCAGTGATGCCCGCGTCGCCTTTGGTGGCATGGCCGCTACCCCCAAACGCGCTAAAGCTTGCGAGCAAGCCCTGATTGGCGCCGCTTGGCAAGCCCTGATTGGCGCCGCTTGGCAGCACGATAGCATTGAAGCCGCTTGCGCTGCGTTGGCGCAAGACTTCACCCCATTAACGGATTTCCGCGCCAGCCGCGAGTATCGCCTGAGCACCGCACAAAATCTGCTGCGCAAGTATTTTCTGGAAATCCAGTCGCCCACTGTTGCAACGCGGGTAACAGATTATGTCTAGTCATTTCGTCCAAACCAAAAGCCAAGCCGAACTGGCTGAGCTGTTTAAAAAAGACCTTAACACTGGCGTTGGCCGGTCCATCAAACACGAAAGTGGCGACAAGCACGTCACGGGTGAAGCGATTTACATCGATGACCGGCTGGAGTTTCCTAACCAACTGCACCTCTACGCTCGACTGAGTGAGCGCGCGCATGCGCGCATCGTCCGTATCGACACGCGCCCGTGTTACGAGATTCCCGGTGTTCGTATCGCCATCACCAGCAAGGATGTGCCCGGCAATCTGGACATCGGCCCGGTGGTTGCTGGCGACCCATTGCTGGCCGACGGCAAGGTCGAGTATTTTGGCCAACCGGTACTCGCGGTGGCGGCTGACAGCTTAGAGACAGCGCGTCGTGCTGCTATGGCGGCGATCATCGAATACGAAGATCTCGACGCCATATTGGATGTCGAAGAAGCCTTAGCCAAAAAGCACTTTGTGCTCGACAGCCATCAGCACCAACGTGGCGACTCGGCGAGCGCCTTGGCGCAAGCGCCACATCGGCTGCAAGGCAAGTTGCACATTGGCGGACAGGAGCATTTCTATCTAGAAACACAGATTTCTTCGGTAATGCCGACCGAAGACGGCGGTATGCTGGTGTACTGCTCCACGCAGAACCCGACCGAAGTACAAAAGCTGGTCGCCAGCGTGTTGGGCGTTGCCATGCACAAGGTGACCATCGACATGCGCCGTATGGGCGGTGGTTTCGGCGGCAAGGAAACACAAGCCGCCGGGCCTGCTTGCCTGTGCGCCGTGGTGGCGCACCTCACAGGTCAGCCGACCAAGATGCGGCTACCGCGTGTGGACGACATGGCCATGACCGGCAAGCGCCATCCGTTCTTCGCCCGCTACGACGTCGGTTTTGACGACCACGGACGCCTGCAGGGTGTGAACATCGAACTGGCCGGGAACTGCGGCTATTCGCCGGATTTGTCAGGTTCCATTGTGGACCGTGCCATGTTCCATTCCGATAACGCCTATTACTTGGGCGATGCCACGGTAGTGGGGCATCGATGCAAGACTCATACGGCCTCGAATACCGCCTATCGTGGCTTCGGTGGCCCGCAGGGCATGATGGCGATTGAAGAAATCATGGACCACATTGCGCGCACGCTGGGCAAAGACCCATTAGAGGTGCGCAAAGCCAACTACTACGGCCACACCGAACGCAACGTGACGCACTACCATCAAATGGTAGAACACAATATTTTAGATGAGATCACCGCCGAGCTCGAAAGCAGCGCCAACTACGCGCAGCGGCGGCAGGATATTATTGAATTCAACCGTAATAGCCCGGTGTTGAAGAAGGGCTTGGCGCTGACGCCGGTTAAATTTGGTATTTCCTTCACCGCGACCTTCTTGAATCAGGCTGGCGCGCTTATCCACGTCTATACCGACGGCAGTATTCATCTAAACCACGGTGGTACTGAAATGGGGCAGGGCCTGAATACCAAGGTGCAGCAAGTGGTTGCCGAGGTATTCCAAGTAGAAACCGACCGTATTCAGGTTACTGCCACCAACACCGATAAGGTACCTAACACTTCACCGACTGCGGCGTCGTCTGGCGCGGACTTAAACGGCAAGGCGGCGCAGAATGCCGCGCAGACCATCAAAGACCGCTTGATCGACTTCGCCGCGCGACACTTCCAGGTCACACCAGAAGATATCGAGTTCCACAATGGCCAAGTGCGTGTACGAGACCGTTATTTGGCCTTCGAAGAGCTGATCGAACTGGCCTACTTCGGACAAGTGTCGCTGTCCTGCGCCGGGTACTATCGCACCCCGAAAATCTTTTATGACCGCGAAAAAGCCGCCGGTAGGCCATTTTATTATTTCGCTTACGGCGCCGCCTGTTGTGAAGTGATCGTCGACACGCTGACCGGTGAATACAAGTTCCTGCGCACCGACATCCTGCACGATGTTGGGGCATCCTTGAACCCTGCGGTCGATATCGGTCAAGTCGAAGGCGCCTTTGTACAAGGTATGGGCTGGTTAACCACCGAAGAGCTGGTGTGGAACGAACAGGGTAAACTGATGACCAACGGCCCGGCGAGTTACAAGATTCCGGCCATTGCCGACATGCCGTTAGATTTCAGGGTTAATCTGGTAGAAAGTCGCAAGAACCCGGAAGACACCGTATTCCACTCTAAAGCAGTGGGAGAGCCACCCTTCATGCTGGGTATCGCCGCATGGTGTGCCATCAAAGACGCCGTAGCGAGTATCGCCGACTACCGCGTGCAGCCGCAGATCGACGCCCCAGCCACCCCGGAGCGGGTACTGAAAGGTGTGCAGCAGATACGCCAAGCGGCATCGCTGGCGGAGTCAGCTCGCCAGCAGGATGAAACTGTCACGCCCCTTTAACCACTACGAATAGACACTGAGTAACTTCATGACCACAACCATTAAAGCGTGGCGCGGCCCGCTCGTGCACAGCCTGGCCGACCCAGCCGAAGTCGGCTTGGATGCCTCCTACGAATATCTGGCTGACGGCCTATTGGTCACCGAGAACGACCGCATTGTCGGGCTTGGCTATGCCCGCGACCTGATGCCCAATTTGCCCGAGGACGCTGAGCTGATTGAATGCCCGAACGCGCTCATTGTGCCGGGCTTTATCGATACGCACATTCACTACCCGCAGACGGACATGATTGCCGCCTATGGAGAGCAACTGCTGGACTGGCTGAACAACTACACCTTTCCAGCCGAAAAGCGTTTCGCCGAAGTGCACCACGCCGACCATACCGCAGACGTATTTCTGCGCGAGCTGTTACGCAATGGCACCACTACGGCACTGGTGTTTGGCACCGTGCACAAAGCCTCTGTGGACGCCTTTTTCAGTGCCGCCGAAGAGCGCAACCTGCGCATGATTTGTGGCAAGGTGTTGATGGACCGCAATGCGCCCGACTACCTCTTAGACACCGCCGACAGCGGCTATGCCGACAGCAAAGAGCTGATCGAACGCTGGCACGGTAAAGGTCGCCTGCACTACGCCGTGACACCACGCTTCGCACCCACCAGCACACCGGAGCAATTAAACGCCGCCGCACGCTTGCTGCGCGAATACCCCGACCTCTACATGCACACGCATTTGTCGGAAAACCCGAAAGAGATTGAATGGGTGCGTGAGCTGTTTCCGGACTGCAAACACTATTTGGATGTATACGACCAACATAAGCTGCTCAGTGAGCGTTCGGTGTTCGCACACGGCATCCATCTGTGCGATCACGAGTACGAACGCTTGGCCGAAACCGGCTCGGCCATTGCTTTCTGCCCAACGTCCAACCTCTTTCTCGGCAGCGGTTTATTCAACCTGCCCAAAGCAGAACAGCATGGTGTTAACGTGGGACTGGGCACCGACGTCGGCGCGGGTACCAGTTTTTCGATACTGGAAACACTGAACGAAGCGTACAAAGTCATGCAAATGCAAGGGGCCAAGCTGCATCCCTTCAAGTCGCTGTATTTGGCGACCTTGGGTGGCGCGCGCGCGCTCCGACTGGACGACCAAATCGGCTCATTGGCGGTCGGTAAAGAAGCGGACTTTGTGGTGTTGGATTGCCACGCAACGCCGCTGCTGGCGCACCGCATGCAGTATGCTAAAACGCTGGATGAACAATTGTTTGTATTGATGACCTTGGGTGACGACCGCGCGGTGCGCTATACCGTCGCAGCGGGCCAAATAGTGCACGATCGCGACGCAGCGTAGGTGTAGAAAGAAGCCAGCCCTCCTAAGACGGACGGTTGGCTTTTACATTGGCGAATACGGCTTTCAAGTCCTCTGCCTGACCAACCGGCGCGAAGTCCAATTTGTCTTGAATGTGGTCTAAATGATGCATCATCAAAGTGACCGCTTGTTCGGTATCACGCGCCTCAATAGCGTTCACTAAAGCGCCGTGCTCGTCAAACGAGCAATGCGAGGACTGGCCACGGTCATACAACGCCACGGCTAACGAACATTGCGAAACCAAGCTGCGCTGAAAGCCCAGCAACGGCTGATTCTGTGCAACCTCGGCTAGGACCAGATGGAATTCGCCCGACAGCCGAATCGCCGCCCCACGTTCGCCGCGCGCCAGGCACGCCTGCTCATCGGCGATGGTTTGGCGCAGGCGCATCACGTCGGCGGCCGTGGCGTGTTGCACCGCCAGCTCAGTGATGGCGCGTTCCACCAGTCGCCGCGCATGAAAGATTTGCGCCACATCCTCCGGGGTTGGCGTGGCGACCACAGCACCACGGTTAGGACGTAACAGAATAACCTGTTCGTGATCGAGTCGTGCGAGGGCGCGTCGCACCGTCGTGCGGCTGACCCCGAAGATTTCGCCTAACGACTCTTCACTAAGGCGCGTGCCCGGTGCGATGCGCTGCTCCAACACCGCATCAAATACATGGGCATAGATGGCGTAGTCTTGAGTATTGGCGCTCTTTGCGGCACCGGTGTTCGACGACTGTTTCATAACGTCCTGTCATTGAGCGCAAGTTTAAACCGTGATTGTAAACAATTTCCTTGCCGTTGGCCGAGCAAAAAATGGGTCGCGATTAATGATTGACAACTCTCACTTATATGAATACATTTTTAACTATTGATTGTATACAATTTTACGGAACACCATTATGTCCAACTCTACCTATCCACGCGACCTGATCGGTTACGGTGCTACCCCACCCCATCCACAGTGGCCGAAACAGGCTCGCATTGCGCTCTCCTTTGTGCTGAATTACGAAGAGGGTGGCGAACGCTCTATTTTGCACGGCGATGCTGAATCGGAGGCGTTCCTATCCGAAATGGTGTCCGCGCAACCGCTGCGCGGCAAACGCAACATGAGCATGGAGTCCTTGTACGAGTACGGTAGCCGGGCGGGCGTTTGGCGTTTATTGCGCTTGTTCGAACAGCACGGCATTCCGTTGACGATTTTTGCCGTGGCCATGGCTGCCGAGCGCCACCCCGATGTGATTCGCGCCATGCACGCGGCAGGGCACGAAATCTGCAGTCACGGCTACCGCTGGATTGATTATCAGGATATGACACCGGACGAAGAACGGGCCGATTTACAGCGCGCCATTCAGGTTCTCACGGAATTGACCGGCGAACGCCCAGTGGGCTGGTATACCGGGCGCAACAGCCCCAACACACGCCAACTGGTGATGGAAGAAGGCGGCTTTCTGTACGACAGCGACAGCTACGACGATGACTTGCCGTATTGGGTGCCCGGCCCTAAGAAACCCCATTTGGTGATTCCTTACACCTTGGACACCAACGATATGCGCTTTACCCAGGTACAGGGGTTTAATAGCGGCGAGCAATTTTACCAGTACCTAAAAGATGCCTTCGACACACTCTACGCCGAAGGCGAAACGGCTCCTAAGATGCTCTCCATCGGCATGCATTGTCGCCTGCTGGGTCGCCCGGCACGTATCGCGGCGCTGCGCCGTTTCATCGAATACACCCAGCAACATGACCAAGTCTGGTACGCCCGTCGGGTCGATATCGCCCGCCACTGGCACCACACCCACCCATTTCAGGACACCACAGCATGAACGCATTCAAAACGCTGACGCCAACAAAACTACAGCGGGCTGAGTTCGTCGCTACCTTTGCCGACATCTACGAGCACTCGCCTTGGGTCGCCGAACAAACGTACGATCAAGGCATCGACGAACGTTGCAACGACATCGAATTCCTACACGCGTCTATGGCCGACGTATTGTTGGCCGCCCCACGCGAACAACAGCTAGCGTTAATCAATGCCCACCCGGACTTGGCTGGTAAAGCAGCGGTACAGGGCGAGTTGACGGCCTCAAGCACCAGCGAGCAGGCAGGCGCAGGTATCAACGCGTGCACAAAGGAAGAGTTCGAGCGCTTCACTGCCTTGAACGCGGCATACAAAGAACGTTTCCAGTTCCCCTTTATCATGGCCGTAAAGGGCAGTAACCGACACCAAATACTGGCGGCTTTTGAACAGCGCATCCACAACGACGTGGCTACCGAATTTGCCACCGCGTTGCAGGAAATCAACAAGATTGCGCTGTTCCGCCTGCAACAGTTGTAACCCTGCACAGGGTATTTTTTGATTTTGTACTTTTTGAGGTTTGTTAAATGAGTAACCATACATTCACCCACTTCGTTAACCTAGCCGATGCTCGCCTCGGCACCAAAGCCATCTACGTCACAGATGACTGGTTTGCCGAGGTCAACCGCCTGCTACAACCCACCCCACCGGTGTGGAAAGAAGGCGTCTTTGACGACAACGGCAAATGGATGGACGGTTGGGAGTCTCGTCGTAAGCGCTTCGAAGGCTACGACTACGCCATCATTGAACTTGGCGTACCCGGCACCATCAAAGGCGTCGACATCGACACCAGCTTTTTTACCGGAAACTACCCACCTTCGGCGTCAATTGAAGCGTGTTTCAGCCCCAATGCTGACCCGAACGACGACACCGTATGGCACGAAGTTCTGCCTTCGGTTGAACTGCAGGGCAACAGTCAACACCTGCATGCGGTGCAGGATGACCGCCCGTGGACCCACCTACGCTTTAACATCTTCCCCGACGGCGGCGTGGCCCGTTTACGCGTGTACGGCATTCCTTTTTGTGATTGGTCAAAGCAAGACCCCAACGAGCAAGTAGACCTTGCCGCAGCCCTCAACGGCGGGCGCGCTTTGGCTTGTTCCGACGAGCACTTCGGTCGCATGAGCAACATTCTCAACCCCGGACGTGGTGTCAACATGGGTGATGGCTGGGAAACCGCCCGCCGCCGCACTCCCGGTAATGACTGGGTGATCGTAGCGCTCGGGCATCCCGGCTTGATCGACAGCGTATTGGTGGACACCCTGCACTTCAAAGGCAACTACCCCGACAGTTGCTCCATTCAAGCGGCCTATGTGAAAGGCGGTACCGACAGTCAGATTGAAACCCAGAGCTTGTACTGGCGCGAACTGCTGCCCAGCCAGAAGCTGGACATGCACCGCGAGCACACCTTTACCGAACAGGTGCAGGACATTGGCCCTATCACGCATGTGCGGTTGAACATCTTCCCCGACGGTGGGGTCAGTCGTCTGCGCCTATTTGGACGTTTACACCGGAGCTAAACTCATGACAATTCATGTGCAACCCGAACCCCTCACTCAGGGCGCGTTCGCGCCCTTTGGGGACGTGATTGAAACCGCTGAACGCGACGTCTTTATGATCAATCAGGGTAATACCCGGCGCTATCATAAGCTCGCAGAGGTGCAAACCGGCCCTGCCGATGGGCGCGCCATCATCAGCATATTCCAAGCATGGGCGCACTCGTTTCCGTTGCGCATTCGCATGTTAGAGCGGCACCCGCACGGCAGTCAGGCCTTCATTCCAATGCGTGGCCAGCCCTATTTGATCGTCGTAGCCCCTGCCGGTGATGAGCCTGACGTCCGCGCCCTTCGCGCCTTTATTGCGCATGGCAATCAAGGCATTAACTACCATCCCGGTACTTGGCACCACCCGGTATTGGCCTTGGCGCATCAAGATGATTTCCTCGTGGTGGATCGCGCCGGAGACATTGCCAACTGCGATGAACACTACTTCCCCGAGCAGCTCGATATTCAACTTTATTCAGACAGCCTGACCGCGTAGGAAGGGCTCCCTCACCCGTACCCCCTGTTTACTAGCTCTATCAACCAGCATATACCTGAAGTATTGTATACATATACTTTACATGTTTGCATACAACCTATACCGTAACCCTGTATAGTTGACCAAATG
This sequence comes from Natronospirillum sp., assembly GCA_049115955.1. Lineage (GTDB taxonomy): Bacteria > Pseudomonadota > Gammaproteobacteria > Pseudomonadales > Natronospirillaceae > Salinispirillum. Next base: position 53,018 of record JAGDZJ010000012.1, on the reverse strand, counting down.
GTCAACCACCTCGATAGACCGATGGCCTACTAAATGAGGCCATCACACTACAAAAACAATAAGGCATCATCTGAGGAGTCACCGACGTGGAAAACATCAAGCCCTATGAAGAACCAGCAAAAGCACTGAATCATGGCCTGCTCAATCGACTGTTTAAATTGAACGAGCATAACACCAGCATTCGCACAGAGCTGATTGCCGGCCTCACTACCTTTTGTACCATGGCGTACATCATTTTCGTCAACCCCAGCATCATGGCGACGGCCGGACTGGATCATGGCGCCGCCTTTGTCGCGACCTGTTTGGGTGCAGCGCTGGCCTGTATGCTGATGGGCTTCTATGCCAACTGGCCCGTAGGCTTAGCGCCCGGCATGGGCCTGAACGCCTTTTTCACCTACACCGTAGTCGGCGATATGGGCTACAGCTGGGAAGTCGCTTTGGGTGCAGTCTTTCTGTCCGGCATCCTCTTTATGATCATGAGTTTCACGCGGATCCGAGAATGGATACTCAACAGCATCCCTAACAGTCTGCGCTTTGCCATGGGGGCCGGGGTCGGGTTATTTCTAGGGCTCATTGGTCTAAAAGAAGCCGGTATTGTGGTATCCAGCCCCGCTACGTTGCTTACCTTCGGTTCATTTCGTGAGCCGGCGGCGTTACTGGCGGCCATCTGTTTCATAATGATCGCTGTGCTGTCTTACTTCCGCGTTTTCGGTGCCATTGTGCTGAGTATATTGGCCGTCACTCTGGCCGGGGTAGCGTTAGGCATGGTCAGTTATGGCGGCGTGATGTCGATGCCCCCAAGCTTAGCGCCGACCTTTCTAGCGTTGGATATTCAAGGTGCGTTCAGCCTGGCAATGGTCAGCGTGATTTTGGCGTTTCTCTTTGTGAACATGTTCGACACCGCCGGTACGCTGATGGGTGTCGCGCACCGAGCTAACTTAGTGCATGAGGACGGAAAAATCGAGAATCTGTCCAAAGCACTGAAGGCCGACAGTACGTCCAGCGTTGCCGGTGCTTTAGTAGGCTGCCCGCCTGTGACCAGTTATGTGGAAAGTGCCGCTGGTGTAGCCGCAGGCGGACGCACCGGGCTGACGGCTGTCACAGTCGGTGTGCTCTTCCTGCTGGCGCTGTTCTTCGCTCCGTTAGCAGGTATGATCCCAGCCTATGCCACCGCAGGCGCCTTAATTTATGTCGCAATGCTGATGATGAGCGGCATGGCCCATATAGAATGGAAAGAACATACCGATACGATACCGGCCATCGTGACGGTGGTGATGATGCCGCTGACGTTTTCCATCGCCGAAGGCATTGCCATGGGATTCCTGACCTACACCCTGTTGAAGGTACTGACAGGTCAATACAAGCAGGTTTCACTGGCGCTTTATGTACTGAGCGCGTTGTTTATCGCCAAGTATATATTTCTGTAAGCACCACCGAGCCTCATCGACATGAGGTTAAGGACTGGAACGCTTTCTTGGCTCCAGTCCACAGCCGCGCAAGATCAGCGCACTGACTTGATCGCCAATGCGATCAATGTCGGTGCTTTCATACTCCGCGCGATTTAGCAGCGTTAACACCTGTACTTCAAAATCGGCGTAATGCTGCGTCGTTGCCCAGATCATAAAAATCAGTTGCGCTGGCTCTACAGGTGCCATTTTTCCAGCGGCAATCCACCCCTCAATGACGGCTGCACGATCACGCAGCCAAGGACGCAAATCATCGCGCAGATAATCTTTATGGTGCGGTGCCCCTTGCAGTATTTCCATGGCGAAAATGCGTGATGCACGAGGGTACTTAAGGCTCTGTGCTAACTTGACGCGAATAAAGGTATCAAGGACTTCCGCCGGGTCGTCATCGACCGTCGCGCGATTAAACACGTCATTCCAACCTCGAGCGATTTTGTTCAATACTTCTTTATAGAGGTTCACCTTAGTGGCGAAGTAATACACCACGTTGGCCTTGGGCAACCCCGCACGCTCAGCAATGTCTTGAATGCTGGTGCCTGCAAACCCGCGTAAACCAAATTCTTCTTCTGCAGCCGCCAGAATTCGTGCTTGGTTTTCTGCCCGATTGTGCTCACGCTTGCTCACTGGAAACCCCTCTTGGCTGTCTTAAACTGAATCCGATAAATATATAACCATTTGGTTAAATTTGTTACCCCTGGATACATTTTTCCTGTTGCATCCTATGTACATCTCACCTAACATATTATTTAACCGATTGGTCAGATTTGTTAAAACATTAATAAGCAAACAGATCTGAAGACCCTTCGAGCAACGGAGACCCCATGGACACACAACGTTGGTTTGATGCGCTAGCACAGTGCAAAGCAAACGGTGACCCGTTTGTTCTGGCTACTATACTGTCTGCAGCAGGCTCTACCCCGCGCGACCAAGACGCCAAAATGGTTATCACGGCACAGGCACAGTACGACACTGTAGGAGGCGGCCACCTTGAGTATAAGGTCATTCAACGTGCGCGTACGGCTTTAACAGCGAGTGCGTGGGGATTTCGGATTGAACGCTATGCACTGGGCTCTCAGTTAGGCCAGTGTTGTGGCGGTGCAGTGAGTTTACTGCTCGAATGCTTTCCGGCCAGTGAATTGCATACCCACTCAACAGACAAACAAACGGGCGAGCGACACGCAAAGGCTACCCCATCACGACAAACTGCCATCAGTGGCACCCTATAGAGAGGCAAGCATGAGTACCCCTAATAGTCCCATTACCACGCACGTGCTGGACACCGTGACTGGGCGCCCGGCAGCGGATCTCGCCGTCACGTTAGCGACACAGGAAGGTGATTCCTGGACGACCATCGCCACAGGGCGCACCAATTCCGATGGCCGCATTACCGACTGGCTGAACGGCCAGTCTCGGCAAGCGGGCACCTATCGCGTTACCTTTGCCACTGGAGACTGGTTCAAGGCACACCAGCGGCCAAGCTTTTACCCCGAGGTGAGCATTGTGTTCACCCTAGAACAACCTGAAGAGCATTATCACATTCCGCTGTTGCTGAGTGATTTTGGCTATTCCACTTATCGAGGAAGTTGAGGAACTCACCATGACCATGGCTTATTTAATGGACTGGCTCCAGCTGTTTTTCCGCTGGTTTCACGTCATCGCTGGCATCGCTTGGATAGGTGCCTCATTTTATTTCATCTGGCTGGACAACAGCCTGCGCGAACCGCCGCAATGGAAGAAAGACAAGGGCATCAAAGGAGACTTGTGGGCCATCCATGGTGGTGGATATTACGAAGTGGCCAAATACAACTTAGGCCCGGAAGAGCAACCTAAAACGCTGCATTGGTTTAAGTGGGAAGCCTACACCACCTGGCTGACCGGTATGGTATTGATGATTTTGATCTATTACGTGGGCGCGCAAGCTTACCTGATTGACCAAAGCAAAGTCGCCTTTACCACACCACAAGCCATCGTACTTTCATTGTTTTCCATCGGCGTAGGCCTGGCCATCTACGAAGGATTACTGCGTACGCCATTGCGCCGCAATGGCATGTGGTTCGGTATTGTGCTCTTCGCCATCCTGACTTTGTTCGCGTGGCTAATGACCTCGGTTTTCTCCGGACGCGGTGCTTACATCCAAGTCGGAGCGCTAATCGGCACCATCATGGCCGCAAACGTTCTGTTGGGTATTATTCCGGCGCAACGCAAAATGGTCGCGGCAATACAAGCGGGTGAAACACCCGACCCCGCACCTGCTTTAATGGCCAAGTTGCGCTCAACGCATAACAACTACTTCACGCTGCCCATCATCTTTATCATGCTGAGCAACCACTACCCCATGACCTACGGACATGAGTGGAATTGGGCGGTTTTGGCGGCTATTTGTGCGATCAGCGCCTACGCGCGGCACTATTTTAACCTCAAACACCAAGGCAAAGTGCAACCGGCTATTTTGGTGATTGCGTTAGTCGCGTTGGCCGGACTGGCGTTCTTAATGGCACCGCCCAGCGCCACACAAACGGCGGTTTCGGACGAGCGCGCCGCGGAGCTGAGCGCCATCAATGTCAGCGAGATTAACGGCATTCTGGAAGTGCACTGCGCTGGTTGTCATGCCGCGGCACCGTCGTCGCCGATGTTCAGCAGCCCGCCGGCAGGCCTGGTGTTTGAGAATACAGATCATGTCATGGCCATGCCCGACCGCGTTGTTACGTCCATGCGCAGCGGCTACATGCCACTGGGTAATATGACAGGCTTATCCAGCGAAGAGCGAGAGCTGGTGATTGAATGGATTACAGCACAGCGGTGATTTCCGTCACTCCCGCGAAGGCGGGAGTCTATAGCGGTTCTGGATTCCCGCCTACGCGGGAATGACAGCAGCTAACGCGGGAATGACACCGGCTAGCGCGGGAATGACACCGGCTAGCGCGGGAATGACTCGAAGAAGCGCCCCGCCGTCACTCTCAGTCATCCCCGCGAAGGCGGGGATCCATCCATCAATTGCGAATACATATCCTGCCAATCGGGATTAACAGACTCAATCAGTCGAATTTTCCAACTCCGTTTCCATTTCTTCAACTGTTTTTCCCGAACAATGGCCGCAGACATATCGTCTGTTTGCTCAAAGTACACGAGATCATGCACGCAATACTTTTTGGTGAAACCATCGACTTGGTTATTTTTATGCTCCCAGACACGCTTAATCAGGTTGCTGGTCACACCGACATAGAGAGTACCATTCCTGCCACTGGCTAATATGTAGACACATGGATGCTTTCTCACCCGATTTCTTCCTTGTATGGTCTTCGAATTCAATGTGCGGAAAGGAGTTTACTATGGATTCCCGCCTTCGCGGGAATGACAACAAGCAGCTCGCCATCCCCGCACTAACTGCCGTCCCCGCACCAGCTGTCATCCCTGCGCAGGTGGGGATCCGCCCTTACAGGACCAGCCCTAAACCATCGCCAACAGCAGCTCGCGGATTTTGGTGGCCGTCCGCCAGTTTCTTGCGGTAGCAGGCACACCTAGGCATTTCTCGACGTTTTCCGCTAACTTCGAGCGTCCGATACCTTCAGGTGCATGCAGGTAGAACACGCTGTCGGTCAGGTGCCACGCTTCGCTTTCTTTTTGCAATTCGCGCAGGCGCTCTAGATTGGGGGCTGCTGCAGGTTCGGCTAGAAACCACAGATGCAATGTTTTGGGCTCCGCTTCAGCTGCAGGAAAGGGGTTATTCACCAAAGCCTGCAAGAACGGTTGCTGCGGCAGTAACAACACGCGCGGCGCAAAGCCAAAGCGAGACTGAATAGCCGATGTCAGTTGTTCAGCCAGCGGGGCGCCATTTTCCATCTCGTGCTGAAACACCACATTGCCACTTTGAATATAGGTTTTAACCTGAATAGCGCCCAAGGCTTCAAGTTCAGCCTGCAGCGCCTTCATTGGCAAAAGGTTATTGCCACCCACATTGATACCCCGTAACAACGCAACCCAAGCATTCATGCTCAACTCCCTCTAAACGGGCACTGAAAATTGCTGCCGAGCGGTGGTAACTTTTGCCCGAACCGCACAGCCTTCAGCGTGGTCGTTCACCAAGCCCATGGCCTGCATGAACGCATAAGCCGTCGTTGGGCCGACGAATTTCCAGCCGCGTTTTTTTAACTCTTTGGACAACGCAATGGAGATTTCTGTGGTCGCCACCGGCGGACTCGCAGGGGTAGGTTGAGGTGCTTCTTCATAGCGCCAAAAGAATGCGGCTAATGACCCTTCTTTTGCGACCATTTCTTGTGCGCGCGCCGCATTATTGATGACCGCTTCAATCTTGCCTCTGTGCCGCACAATGCCCGCGTCTTGCAGCAAACGCTCCACATCGGCTTGCGTGAACTGGGCTATCTTGTTGAAATCGAAGCCCTGAAAAGCCGCTCGGAAGTTTTCCCGCTTGGCGAGAATCGTGCGCCAACTCAACCCCGACTGAAACCCTTCCAGACAGATTTTTTCAAACAGTCGTTGATCGTCCTGTACCGGAAAGCCCCATTCGTGATCGTGATAGGCCATGTATTCCGGTGTCGCGCTGCACCACGTGCAGCGTGCCTCACCGTCAGGGCCAGTAAAAACAGCAACCATGGTAAGTTCCTTATTTATCCACCATATAAGACCGCCACTATAAACTAAGGAGCATGCAGTCGCAGCCTCGATATTTTTAGATGCTCCCTCGACGCCACTGCGCTATCTTATCGAACATAGTGGACAACGCAGCGAGCAACACACGAGCACATGACATCACTTTGGCGTTATAAACTGGCTTGGCCTTGGCTGCTGCTCGATGCGGCTTATTTGTACAGCTTCACCCTGACGGCCCAGTTTGCTTGGCTCAGCTATCCATTGCTACTTGGTCTGGGCATTGGCCTATGGAGTCTACGTTGGTGGCTGGCTAATAGTGCCTCGAAAGAAGACGCTGTGTTGGGACTGCTGTGCTTTGTCTTCCCGTGTGCCACATTGGCCGCGCAATACAGCGCAGCTCGCAAAGACAAACGTGAAGAAATGCAGCAACAAGCCAACGCTGTACCTGCGGGTGACACGCACACTGCACCCAACTCGCCGCAGCAACGTCCACCGTTACAGCGCGCACCATTGCAACGCAGGCTGGTGGTCGGTGTGGTCTTAGTCGCCTTCTTATCGCTGTTTTTATCGGGCTTAGCCGAACGGCACGTAATTAACCCCGCGCTGGCCCCATTGGAAGCCCAGGCCACAGAAACGCTGCAACGGTCGTTGCTACTGGCGGCGGGTTCGTACGCCTCGGCCCGCTTAATCGATCGGGCCATCGCTTTCTTCTCTGAAGCACAGGTCGGCGTAGGCGTCGCTTCGTTCAAGCCCGGCCAGGTGTTTAAGCCGGTGCAAGACATGGCGGTGCGCTATTCCGATGTAATGGTGCTGGCCATGACCTCCATCGGCATTCAATTGTTGGTGATGGAAATCGGGCAGGCCTTGGCCGTGGTGGTGTTCGGCCCCGCCTTAATGGTCACCTTGTTTTTGTTGCTGGTGATGCCGGTGCAATGGCGACCGGCGCTGCTGACCTTCTCTCGTTTGTTCACCGCTTTGATCATCGTTATGCGGCTCGGTATACCCTTGGGCGCCACCACTGTAGGGATGATCTCGCACCACGTACTGGACGGCCCACGACAGCAAGCACAGAGCGAAGTGAACATCACCACAGAGCAATTGCAAGACGGCGAAGTGGTCGTGGACGATGGCCAAGGCTTACTGGTATGGATGCGTGGCATGGCCGGACAAGCGTCTGACTTGCTCTCGGGAATGCGACAGTTTTCGGATGGGTTGATAGAACGGTTGGTGCAGTTGTTGGTTATCTACACCATGGAAACGCTGATACTGCCCCTAGTGATGCTGTACGTGATTTGGCGGTTGACGCATGCTTACGTGTTGCCATCGCTGCGCACGGAGTGGCCGTATTAACGCGAGCACTCCGTGCGTTTCGTGGTGAGCTACCTCATCCGCCGCGACCTAACCAGCGGTCACTGCCAACAACGCCGTTGCAACGGTATTGACCTTAGATTCTTGCAACCCGGCGACGTTAATGCGCCCGCTGTCTACCAAGTAAACCGCATGATCATTGCGCATGGCTTGAGCTTGTTCCGGCGTAATGCCCAAGACTGAAAACATACCCTTGTGTTGTTTGATGAACTCCCAGTCCTGTGTGCCGCTTTTGTTGCGCAGGGCGTCGGCAAGCAAAGTACGTAACGTTTTTACGCGCTGGCGCATCACCTTCACCTCGGACTGCCAATTAGCGCGCAAGGCTTCATCGCGCAGAATCATATCCACCAAGGCAGCGCCGTGGTCTGGCGGCATGGTGTAGGTACCCCGCGCCGACTCCATAATACGGCTCTTCACCGCTTGCGCCTGTTCCAGGGTTTTACCCACCACCACGGCGATACCTGTGCGTTCACGGTACAGACCAAAGTTCTTAGAACACGAACTGGCAATGACCATGGACTCCACACGGTCGACCAAATAACGCAACCCCGCAGCGTCCTCGTCCATGCCATCGCCAAAGCCCTGATAAGCCATGTCGACAAACGGCAAGAAGCCTTGCGATACCGCCAAGGTGGTGATGTTCTTCCAGGTATCCAAGTCAATGTCGGCGCCGGTCGGGTTATGGCAAGAGCCATGCAACAATACAACGTCATTTTTACCCGCTTCGCGCAGCGCATCCAGCATTGCACTGGCTTGTACCAGTTTGGTCTCGGGGTCAAAGTACGGGTAAAAACGCACGTTCAAACCCGCCGTCTTCATGATGGGTGCGTGGTTGGCGTAACTGAGGTCACTGAGCCATACGGTGGCATCTGGTGCCGACATTTTGATCACGTCCGCCAGCATCCGCAGTGCGCCGCTGGCACCCGGTGTCTGCACGCCCACGGCACGCGCTTTGGCCTTGCTGTCACCCAGTAACAGGCTGATCATTGATTCGTTGAACGACTCGTTCCCAGCCATGCCGACGTAGGCTTTACTGGTTTGATGCTCCAACAACCGAGCCTCGGCCATCTTAATGGCCACCATCACAGGCGTTTCACCGTGGCTGTCACGGTACACACCAATACCTAGGTCCACTTTATGCGGCCGATCATCGGCCCGACAGGCGGCAGACAGTGACAAAATAGGGTCAAGGCCTACAAGGGTGAGGTTATCTAAAATCATGAATCGAATTCCTGCACTCTAGAAATGGCGAGCGATGTACCCGCGCAAGGGGGATAATAATGTCTGCATAGTAGCGCACTGCGTAGGGTGGGGAAATAGCCGACACGCGCGCCACACAGACAGAGTGACCACAGTGTGCATTCAACGATACACCGAGGTTTACACTCGGCTACTCGACGGATCGATCTGCTTTCGTTCGCATTGTAGAACCGAGCGAACTGGAAGTGCTGATGAAATGGGGCATGGTACCCACGCTGGCCGATATGCAGCCGAGCCGAAACGCTGGTACACCCATTACCCGAATGACCCTCGCGTGGCAGGCCCGGACCGCATCATCGATTTTCTGTTGCACGCGCAACGGTGGCAGGTAGAGCATGCTGAGGTCGTTATCGACCACAACGCGCTGGGTCTGTCTGATCACCTGCCTATCGTCGTTGATGTTCGACTCACTGACTAATCAGGCTCGCATGAGAGGCACGCATGTCGGCGAACCTAATGACCAGTTCATGCTTTACCTATCCCGCCCTACAGCGGATACTCCCCTTTTTCCCAAGCAAGGCCCAGTTTCATGGCAAAGACCGCCACCGTTTTCAAAGCCACCATCAACATTGCCGATATGGATCGCGGGTACTACGCCGACCACTCATTGACGCTGGCGCAGCACCCGTCGGAAACTAACGAACGCATGATGGTGCGGCTGTTGGCGTTTATGTTGAACGCCAGTGAACACCTGACGTTTGCCCGCGGGTTGAGTGCGGAAGGTGAGCCGGAGTTGTTCGAGCAAGCGTTGACGGGTGAGATTGATCTGTGGGTAGCCTTTGGCCAACCTGATGAGAAGTGGTTGCGCAAGGCCAGTGGCCGCGCCAAGCAGGTTAAACTGTACGCTTACGGCGGGCGTTCAGTCGCCGTGTGGTGGCCGCAGCAGGAATCAACGTTGCGCCGCTACGACAACCTGGAGGTATGGGAGATTCCCGAAGAACAGGTGAAAGCAATGGCGGAGCTGGTCAACCGCACCATGATCATCCAGGCCAGCATCAGCGAAGGCCAAGTGTGGCTATCGACCGTCGACCACAGCGTGAATATTGCACCCGTGCTTTTAAAAGCTGCGGTATAAACCTACTCAGTGGACACTATGCTGGTAAGTCGGGCTGATTGTGTTGCAGTAGCGACACCCACTGTTTGTTTTCATCCGCCAAGGTGTCGGTAAATGCCCGTACCAGCTCACGCAGTTCACGTGTGCGCGCCCACGCTATGGCTTGGTCGTTGATGGCAACGCCCGACTCGGTGACGGTCTGATGCATCTGCATAGCAGTACTCAGAGTATTGAGCCGTTGCCACGTCTGCGCCGAAATGGCAGAAATGCGCGACACTTCGTTTTGGTTCAGAATGCCATGAATGGCAGCACCCCAGGCAGGGAAGAACGCCGTGAAAAACAGAATACCCGGCAAATGAAACACAAAGTGGCTCAACACAGCCGCAAAGGTAAGCGCAAACAACAACAATGAAAACCGATGCAAACGGTGATGGTCGTGGTGTAGGCGATGGTACTTGCGATGATAATAATGTCGGTTGTCGGACAAGGCATGGTTTACGCCGTGCAATATGGCTTCGTTATGATGCGTGATACGGAAATACGCCTTACCGGCGGCACTCTGAGGTAAGCCTTCAGCCACCAGAATGCGTTGCAGAATCCAGCCTTCGGCTTGCGTCAAACTGATTGGGGCGGACGCTTTCGGTTCCCAAATGCGTTGCTTCACACTTTCTGGCAACACCATCAAAGGAAAGCCAATACGCAAAATACGCAATTGCTCGGCCAGATACCGATAACTCATCCAGCGTTCGTGCCAACCTTTAAAGCGCGCAATCAGCACCCGACCTACAACGAAACGCAGCAGAATGAATTCCAGAATCACCCAGAAGTAATACCAACCCGGCTCCCGAGCGGGCCACAGATAGATGGCGCCCGCTACGGCGCAAAATACCGCCAGTGCGGCGGCGTAGTAAATCACCCACGTATCGTCACGGTAACGGGTGGCAAACACACGGGCTTGCGCATCGGCCCAATGGAAAAAACCGGGCAATGAGGTTTCGCGAATCGGGGTTGCGGGCACACCGTTATGGTCGCCGGTTTCGTTAAGGTGCTCAGAGCGTAAAGAGTGTAACGCTTCGCGTGGCTCCAACTTGATTAATCCAGAGAAAAAACCATGCAACCGACTCACCATGTTCTCCGACCAACTGATGTGCCGCACGTTACTGCTCAAGCATTCAGTAATCTGCAAACCCACACTGCGCTGCGGCGGGTTCAGCATCACCTGCAACCAGAGCACGCCGCCCAATAACCAGTTAATCAAACCCAGCGGGCGCTGTGTTTTGCCCATTGTCAGCACGTAGGACAACCACCCCTTGAGGTAACCCAACGTGGTGTCTTGGCGAGCAATACGTCGGCGCAAAATGCGCTCTTCGCTTTGATCATTCAACGCAGGCAAAAAGGGGATCAACAAGCCGTTGAACCACAGGTCCAATTGCTGGGCGAACGCCACGTCGTCTGGCTCGTACTGCACAAACAGGCGTTGCAACAGTTCAGGCGTAGCACCCAGCACCTCTATTTCCGTCAACGCACTGTCGGTCAAGGTGGCGGGGTCGGCCAGCCAAAGCGTTGGCATCTGGCCTTGATCGCCCAGCGCAAGCCAGATCACCGGAATACGGCGCAATAAGGCCGAAGTGACAGCCAGTGCCGTACCACTGGTCATCGGGAAGGGCTCTTGACCGTCCCACACAGCAATCAACAAGTCCGAAAAGCTCAGCACCATGCGGTCGCGCAAGCTGTAGTCGTCTTGCCTTAATGCGCGGGACCGCACGCCCGTCGGTTTCATACCCAGAGAAATGGCCCGCTTAGGCGCCGGTTCGGTATAGCTGGCGTCATCGGCCCGTCCCGGCGCGACAACGTGCAGTTCGTAACCCGCCGGTTGCGCCAAATTAGCCGCCAGCTCATCCACGCCATCGGCCACACCGGTAAGCAGTCGATAAGCCACAGGCGCGTCGTCGTACAAACGCGCACCGGCGGCGAAGGCGACCGCCGCCCGCTCGCGCACGCAGGTCAGCACCTGTTGCATGAGCTCGGCAAGGTGCCCATTGCCGTCGGCGTATCCGGTCGTCGCCAAGCGTTTAGCACGATGACCCGCTACCATCACACCCAAAGCGGGCGCGATGCGATGATGATAGTCAGCGGTCTGCGTGGGCATAACGGAGCGTCCTAGCCTAAAGGTTTCATCTTAGCCTAGGGAAGCTCTGAAGTAATCCCTCAGAGAATCACACCACCTTCACTCCAGCCTTCGCTTGCCAAATTATGAACCCCCATCAACTGTGCAATGTCGCCAAACAAACCACGGGTGCCATGAATGCGGTGGTTGTTCTGATTCTGCCCATTACCGCAATGAATAACACGGCCCATCTGCACCGCACCGCTGGCACCACCGGCAAGCGTTACCGCGCCCGCCGCCTGCCCATGTTGTGCGCCGTCACCGACTTCGGAGAACAGCACCACCAAGGTGTCATCGAGAATGCCTTTGGTTTGCAATTGTTCCAAGGTATAGGCCAACAAGGAGTGATACCAACGCACCTGCGCCGAATGGGAACCCAGCTCGTTGTGCGAGGCGGTATGGCTGGCGTGCTCATTCCACCAGCGCTGCGTAACATGCCCACCGTTGATGCCACGCGCCGACGCCAGCTGCACCATGTCCCAGCATTCGTCGAAGCTGTAATTCGCCAGGCCGGTGTTTTCATCACCCTTGAACAGTTGCAACGTCGCCACGCGAGTTAAGCCACAGGACAACGCACCCAAGGCATTATTGATCTGCGCTCGAGCAATCGCAGGGATCAGGTTATTGCGCTCCTGCACGTCGCCACCGCCCCCCAAATAAGGGTCGGACACCTGTGTCGGCGCAAAGCTGCAATCACCCACCTGCACCGCCGTCTGGTCGCGCAAACGCAACAAGGCACTTTCGTGCATATCAACCTTGTTGCGCCGCGTGGCTTCCAAAGACGCATTCGCCAGGCTGTCGAAGTCCTGCAAAATGGCTTCGTACATTCGCCGCTTGAGGTCCGATACCTCGCCACCGCTGGGATTGATTTGAAACATCAGCTTCTGTGCCGCATCCGCAGGGTCGTTGTTGGGGATCGGCCGTTGCGTGGTAGAGAAGTTACGCGGTTTCGATATCATGGCTCCCGCGTCACTGCCGGTGCGCACCCCCAGGGTGTAGGCTTCGCAACCCAACTGTTCCGCCAACAGGTGATCAATGCTGGCACCACCCGCGCCGATCTGGTGGTTTCCGGTCATGATGCCGCGGATAGGCTCATAGTGCGCCCCACCATTGCCGCCAATATCGAGAAACATATTGCGCAACACAATGATCTGATTATGCCAGTCGCGCAGCGGGCCCAAACCAAAACTCAGCTCGTCATTCGTGCTGATGGGTCCAGACGACGCCGGCCGCCACGTATCCGGTACCACGCCATTCGGGAAGTACATAAAGAGTACCCGTTGCACCGGCGCGCTACTGGCAAACGCCTTTTGGGCAATCAGCTGTCCGGCAAAGGGCAACAACAGCCCTGTTTGAGCGAGGCCTGTCAGGAACCGACGCCGTGAACGATTGTGTAGAGTCGTTTTCATTATCGTTATCTCCTCTATCGACTCAGCGCCGCAGCACAAAGTGTGGGTTCAGGGTCAGATCCACCAACATATCGCGCATGCCGCCGCCATTGCGTAAATCAGCACTGTAGGCGCGAATGATGGGCTCATCTTCGGGCAGTTCATGGCGGCCCAGCGCATAACGGTAGAACTGGCGCGAATAGCAGGCAGCACTCAGGTCACTGTCGGCCAGCAAGCTGGCCAGTTGCGGTAGCGAATGAAAGGCCGCACCGGGGCCTGGCTCCAGTAACGTTTCCGTCGCCGCTAGACTGTTGATTTCGCCACTGCTATCAATAGGCACCCAGACGCCGGTGCCGATCTGCTCCATGGTGCGGAACAACGCATCACTGCCGAACGACTCCAAGCCAAAACCCACCCCATCAATGTACTGGTGGCAGGCCGCACAACTGGGGTCGCTGGTGTGCCGAGACACGGCGTCTCGGTTACTGTCTTCCGGACTACGGTCGATGTTGAAGTCGGCAGCCGCAGGCGTTGGGAAGGCCTGACACAGCAGCGCCTCGCGCACGTACACACCACGTTTTATCGGGGATGGATTCAACGTGCCCGTGCGGGATGCCAAGAAGCTGCCGTGCCCCAGCAAGCCCGTCCGGTCATCGGCATACGACCGCACTACCCATTCATCGTCATAGACCGGCGCCATACCGTAGTGTTCTGCCAGCTCGACGTTCACCACACTGTAAGGGGCCGTCAACAAATGCGCATATGGCTCGTTGTTTTGAATGGCCCGCACCACGAAGCGCACAGTCTCCTCATTCAGCGCCTCCGCCAGCGACGAACTGTTGATGGCCGGGAAGCCGTATTGCGCCTGAATCAGCCAACCCGCCGCAAAGCGGCGCAACCCGGCTTCGGCACGAGGGTTCGCCAATAGCCGATTGACCTGCGCTTCGAGTACCGACGGATTACTCAGGGTGCCGTCATTGGCTACCGCCAGCAGCTCGGCATCGGGCGTTGTGGCCCAAAACGTATAAGACAGCAGGGTGGCAATTTCATGCGCCGACAATTGGTAATAAGCGCTGCCACTGGTCGGTTGACCCAGTTCCGAGCGATACAGGAAATGCGGCGATGACAGCAGGCCCTGTACCACCGTGCGCCCTTGATCGTCTGCATCGTACAGGTCAGCATAGATATCCACTTCTGCCGCACTCATAGGCCGTCGGAAAACACGCTCTCCCAACTGCGCAACCTGACAATTCAACTGCCCGTTGCAAGACGGCGCCAGTCCCGCCAACCCATGGGTCTGAATAGCCGCGTCAGCGACTTCGGTGGCCACCAATTCAAAGCCCAGAGCGCGGTCGTTGTCGACAATCAGAAAGGACGCTGTATTGAAGTTGTTGGCTAAGCCGTCTGCCGGTACTGGCCCCATCAGGCTGTCGGGGAAGGCAATATCGAACAGGTCACGTACCGAGTTCAGGTATTCCTGACGCGTCAGTAACCGCAGGTTGCGTTCTTCGGGCGCGCTCGCAGTCCCACTGCTTTCCGGTATCCAACCATTGGCGAGTATCATCGCAGCAATGTCGGCCGCACACTCGCCGTTGGCCGTCCCAACACAGGCACCTACGTTGCCTGAAGGCATCCAGTCATTGATGTACTGCGCCAAGGTCGCCTGCGTATAAGCACCGGTATGTAATTGATTGAGCGCTGACGCCACGCCGCCAATACCATCCGCGCCATGACAGCTGGCGCAGTTGGCGGCATACAGGGCACGCGCTGCAACGAACGGATCTTCACCCACAGGCCGATAAGTTGCTTGCAAGGATACCGCCTGTGCGGGCATCACCAATTCAACGATGGACAGCGCCGGACTGCCCAGCAGATGTGCAGCAGCATCGCCGACCCAACGGTCAAACACCATTTCCGGTGGCGCCGGGTTTGCGGTCACCGCGACCGTGCTACCCGCCGCAAAATTAAGCTCACCCGAGACAGTTTCACCCGACAGCACCGTCAGGCGATACAGACCCGTGTCCGGGCCGTTATTACCGGTATCCCACGGAATCAGTTCGCCATCGGTGTAACTCACCGATTGCTGGGCGTCCAAATCGCCCGTCTGCTGGCCCTGACCATTATGGAACAAGAAGTTGATGCTGCCGTCCAGTAAGTCTGCCTCGGCTACTGTGAAGCTCCACCAGCCCTCGGAGTCTGGGCCTTGCATGGCATTGCCCGGCCAGCCGCCGTAAGGATGGTGTTGGTTGTCGTCCCAGATATGAATCATTACCTGCGCCCACCCATTAGGGTTGTCGAAGCGAATGTGCAGATCGGGGTCGGCAGGCGGATCATCAGGTTCTTGTGGTCCCGGTGTCCATGGCGACAGCTCGCCGTTTTCAACGCTGACCGAAGTGTCAGCGTACAGATCACCGGTTTGCTGGCCTTGACCATTATGGAACAGGAAGTTGATGCCACCGTCCAGCAAGTCTGCCTCGGCGACGGTAAAGGTCCACCAGCCATCGGCATCCGGCCCGGTCATCGCCGTGCCCGGCCAACCGCCATAAGGATGGTGTTGGTTGTCATCCCAGACATGAATCAGCACTTGCGCCCAACCGTTGGGGTTGTCGAAGCGAATCTGGATATCGCCGGATTCACCAACGTCTTCACACTGGGTTTCAATGGTCGTTTGGGGTGGCAAAGCCGTCCAGTTGCCAGAAGCAAAATCGTAGCGTGCGGCCGCGTCGATACCGGTGAGGTCGGCTGTTTGTGTACCAGCGCCGTTATTGAAGATCACATTGATCGCATCGTTCGACAGCGCACTGAAGGGAATATCAGCAAAATAATGGCCATCGTTATTTGGCCCCTGCATCGGTGCACCGGGCCACGCGCCGCCGTTGACCATCTGGTCGTTCCAATAATACAGGTTCACCGTATTCCAGTTGGCGGTGTTAGCAAACTCAATACGCAGGCTTTCTGGCTCTATAGGCACTTCCACGTCCACACACTGTGTGTCAGTCACGGTAATCTCGGCCGAGCGCGTGGTTTGACCAGGCACACTGACGTTTACCTGAGTAGTTCCGGCGCCAACACCGACAATGGTCGCGCTGCCATTCGCAATGCTGTGCACGGTCGCTACGGCGTTGTTGTCCGACCACCAGCTAGCTTCGTCCGCCGCCACCGGCAGGCGAAACTCGTTGTCGTACACCAATTCAGCGTGCAAGTTAGTCTGCTCACCCACCGCCAACGCCTCTTCCGTATTCACCAACGCGATACCCGTAGCCTGCGCATCCAGCGCTGCAATCCAATCGTAGAAAAGGTCTGCGGCCAGCGGATTGGTGTAGCGACTGCCCACCGGCATGCGGCCGTCGTCGCCCGTTTGGCGCAAGAACAGCCCGCTGTCAGCCGGAGCAAAGGGCAGCAAACGTGCACTGCCTACAGAGGTCGGCGCGTTTAATAAACCAGCCTGGGCGAGATGGGTTGAGAGGCGTAAATCCATACCACTGGTGCTGGTGTGACAGTGCGCGCAGTTGATGTCCAAATACGCCCGCGCCCGTGCCGATGGTGTCGCCGCCGTGTCTTCCGGGTTGGTCAAACGTGGTAGCACGGTGCTGACGGGATGACTCAGCATACCGAGACGATCCCATTCCACCACCTGATTGATCAAGCCATAGTCGAAAGCCACTGTGCGATTCAGCTGCTGCGTCGACATAGCCAAGGGGTTGAGGTTGGTATGGCACGCGGCGCAGGCGCTGGCCTCCTGAATATTGCGCGTCATCGGCTGCGTGCTGCCCATAAACCAGGTATCCAGCGTTTGCGTGGTACTGGTGTTTACCAAGGTTGCGTCGGTTTGCTCAGTGTTCCAATGGAAGTTCAAGGCGGTCCATTGATTGGTTTGGCGAAACAGCACAGCGGTATTCACCGGGCGCAGGGTCCCGCTGGCGTCGGTGGGTATGACCATGTGTTTCACCAATGCCGTTCCTACCGGCAGGCGCCACGGGTCGCGCTCGTCATAATCAATCACGGTGCCGTCCGGCAGGGCGATAAAGTGCTGCAGTTGCGCTCCGTCGGCCCACATGGTGGCATTCAATTCGTACGGCATCACGCCATCGGCCGGAGTTAATGGACTGGTTGCGCTGAACAACCCGGTGGCGGACAAGGTTTGTGGGAAGGGTACCGGCTGCAAGTCGTCTTCGACTATTCGATAGATGCCTGAAGGGCCGCTGCCGGGGTAGTTGAACGCGATCACGTAGCTTTCGCCTTGGCGATCCTTACCGAACGAGCTGATGTGGTTAAGCAGTCCGGGGCCAATCACTTCAAAGGCATCGCCGCCCTGTTCGTCAATGGCTTGTACAATGCCACGATTAAAGTCACCGAACAGGAAATGGTGGCGCAGACTGGGCAGCGACGGGCTGTCAGCAAACACCCCACCGATGATACTGGCCGAGGCACCGTTGTGCTGGTAGGCCCATTCGGGCGCTTTGAAGTCGCTGCTGCAATTCAGGTGGCTGGTGTTGTTGCCCCCGGCCACACCGCGGTTCATGGTGCCTTCGCAGATCGGCCACCCGTAGTTACCACCGGCATCGCTGGGCCGAATACGATTCACTTCTTCGAA
Organism: Natronospirillum sp.; assembly: GCA_049115955.1. GTDB lineage: Bacteria > Pseudomonadota > Gammaproteobacteria > Pseudomonadales > Natronospirillaceae > Salinispirillum. The sequence continues at coordinate 35,113 of JAGDZJ010000012.1, read as the reverse complement.
AGCAAAGGCTTCGCCGTTAGATTCCTGCTGGCCGACATCACCCAACCAAAGGGTGCCGTCGCGCATGTCGATGTCGAACCGCCATGGGTTACGAAAACCGTATACGTAAATCTCGTCCAGTACATCGGGGTTGTTCACATAGGGATTATCCGCCGGAACACTGTAGCCGCCTGCCGCTGTGGTCAGCGGGCGGATGCGCACCACCGAGCCGTTTAAATTGAACGTCTCTTGACTGCGGTTATTACCCACGTACGACGCTGCCCAAGCTCCGTCGCCCACGCTTAAGTACAGGTTACCGTCTGGCCCAAAGGCCAGGGTGCCGCCTTTGTGGTACCGGTTGGGTTGCGGAATGGACAGCAGGCGCACGCCGGAATCGGGCAGGGCTCGATTGGGATTGGCGGGGTCAACCTGAAAGCGATCGAGCACCGTGTCGTTCCAGTCGCCGCCTTGCGAACGCACCCCTTCGGCCACGTAATAGACGTAGAAATAGCCGTTATTGGCGTAGTCGGGATCAAACGCCAAGCCCAGCAATCCTTGCTCGTTAAAATCCGAATGCACAGCATCGGTGAGGTCGAGAAACACCGCGGCTTCGCTGATCTGCACATTGCTGCGATTAGGAAAAACGTGGATGGTGCCCGTCATGCCGGTCACAAACACCCGGTCGGTAGTGCCATCATGGGTCATACCGACGGGCGCGACCAAGAGCGATTCCAAGGCAGGATAGGCGTACTCCAGCCGGTAAGAGCCACCACCAACGGACCCAGTGAGGGGAATATTCAAAGGTTCATTGAGGGTGACACGGTCCGGCAGTTCACTGGTAGGCACGCTGTATTCCGGCGCCTCAACCAGCACGTCGTTGACGGCGGCCAAGGTGTTGAGCACACCTCCGCCGCTGCCCATCATCGATTGCATGCCACTGCCACTGTTTGTTTGATTGTTGTCGCTGCTGGCGGCGTCGCTACTGCTCGACCCGTTCGTATCGTCGTTGGTGTTGTTGCAGCCACCTAACAGCAGCAGCGCACACAGCGCGAGTCCCGGCCACGCCGTCTTCACCACGGACGTGTTGCTGAATAAGAACATAGGAAGTACCCATTGATTATGGTTGTTGGGTCCGACGTCTCAGCCGGGCGGGTATCAAGGGGCACTGCCCTGTGCCGTTTTACTAAGTCATGGAAGCGTGGCGCTAGTCCATCCTCGCTCCGACATGAATAGCCAATGCTTCCAGCGGTGCCAGAGTGACAAGCAACTCGCCGTCGGCATTCACACTCAGGGTTTGGCCTGCGCAGTCATCCGGCTCGGCGGCCAACACGTTGCAGTACTCACCGGTAGGTAACGTCGTCGGCAGGTTGACGCTCATCACGCCGTCGGTCTCGCGATTAATGGCAACAAAACCAGCCCCGTCACGCGCGAAGGCGATTTGATTCGCGCCGTTGTCCCACCAGTTCACCACCGGGCTAGACTCGGCAATGGCGCGAAACGCCACCATGTTGGCAATGGGACGCCAGCGGTGTTCGCACACCCAGTCGTCGCCAAAGCAGTTCACAGCTTGGTCGCCGTGCACCGAGGCCGCAGGCGGGCCCATTTCGGTATTGCTGAAGCGATAGCTGGACATGATGCGCGGATAGCCGTAAGGCCACGCCAGCATGTACACATTGGCGAGGTCGTACAGACCGGCCGTAGCTTCTTGATGGGTCAGGATATTGCCCCCGGCACCATGACCACGCTGGTTGTCGTGGTTGTCGGTAAACACCACCACGTCCGAACCGGCGTGTTGGAATTCACCCCACACCTGCCCGAAATTCGCCAACCAAGCCAGACTGCCTGTTTTGAACACGCGCGAGATTTCACGGCTGTAGATGAATTCTTCCACCATGCCTAAACCGAGATACTCACTGGAGCGAATCGGCTCATTACCGAGGTCGATGATTTCTGAAAAGAAATACGGATCGCCGGTCACGCGGTTAAGAATGCCCGCGATGTCGTCTGCGGCCATGTGCTTGGCCGCGTCAATACGGAACCCCGTTACGCCGATATCGACCAAGTCTTGTATGTAGGCAGCAAGGGTTTGTTGTACGTATTCATTGCTGGTGTTCAGGTCAGGCAGTTCGGACAATTGGCACTCTTGCACCTCTGTCCGGTTCTGATAATTGCTGATCACGCATTCCGGGTGGTAATCACCGACATCGTACAGGCCTGGGTGATTCATCCGGCTCCACTCTGTACCACCGCTGCCTACCGGACCACCCGCGCCCACACCATTACCTGCGGTAGGGTTCCACGTATCGATATCAGCGGTGTGGTTGATCACCAAATCAGCGTAGATCTCTACACCCACGGCGTTGCAGCGCTGCACCATGTCGATGAACTGCACCCGGTCACCGCTGCGCGAATTCAGCTGATAACTGACGGGCTGATAGCGCGTCCACCAGGTATTACCGACAATGTGCTCTTGCGGGGGCGACACCTGCACAGCGGTGAAGCCCTTGTCGCTCAGATGCAGCTCACATTCCTGCGCGATGTCCGGCCAGCTCCACTCGAACAGATGCACAAAGGCAACCTTATTCTCGGGTAACACGGGCTCCTCCGGGTCAATGATCACCACGCCATCGTCGCGCTCTTCGGCGCTCATGGGGTCGCAGTTGCGCTGCCAGACGCCGCCCTGATAGCAGCCGTTTTCCGCGCGCGTTAAGTTACTCGTTTGTGCCCCGCCGTTATCATTGAACACCACATTGATGCTGCTGACGCCGTCAAAGGCATAACGATACCAACCGTCACCCACGCTGGTCATGGCCACACCGGGCCATGAGGAGTTGGTCACACTGCCGGCGGGGGTGGCGTTCCAAAAATGCACATACGCCGCGTCCCAGTTGGTTGGTTTTTCAAAGTACACCACCAGGCTTTCGACGGGGTCATTGCCGTCGCCGGGCGTTTGACCATCGTCATCATCGTCGTCCGCCAGCGCCACCAAGGTTACCGTGACGATCTGATTGCCCGGGTTACTGCGATTCAAAGTAAGACGGTATTCTCCGCTTTCCGCCACGGTGATCTGCAAGTTGCCATCACTGCCACCGGCAGACATCACCGCCACAGAGCCACCACCGTCACTGAAATTCGCACTGTTGGTTTGCGTACCCCAGTCGGCATCAGCAATCTTAAAGGCATAGGTACCGGCATTGAGGTCGATCAAGCGCGTATAGGTATCGTTGCCGCTGTAGCTCATCGCCGTGCCATGCGTCCAACCGTTCATTTCACCCAGCAGGAACAAACTGTGTGGCGCCGCCTCACCCAAGCCGATGCCTTGCTCAGCCCCTTGGGGCAACATAAACACCACCGTGGTGCGCGCCGGAACGGTGAAGGTACCGTTGGCGCTGTCGAAGCCCGCATTGAACGCCGTTGAACTGGTGCTATGCGCAGGATGCAGCGTGAAACCTTGGCCTACCGCTTCCGCCACACTGTAGCTTTGCGCACTGCCACTGGCGTTGAACAGCACCACCACGGCATCGTGGTCTGGGTCGATGTCCGTTAGACCTAGGCCATCGTTGATGCTCTTGACGATCAAGCCTTGAATCTGGTCGCTACCGGTATTGTGGAAGCGTACGCGGCCCCGCACATCCTCGGCGCTGGACAAACGGAACAGCTTGCTGCTGGCCCGTATGCGCATCAGATCAAGGAAGTACTCGTAGGTTGCATCAATGTGCTGCGGTTGCGGCTGGGATGCCGGGTTTTGAATGATCTGCGCAATGCGCTCATAGCGCGCTTCGTTCTTTTCGCGCACCGGCAAGCCGACGTTCCAGTTGTTGGTTTGCCGCGTGAAATCGACGTAGTTGAACCAGTCGCCGCTGTCGTAGCTGTCGCGGTCCATCGACTTCGAACGCAGCAGTTCAGAACCCATGTGAATGAACGGAATACCTTGCCCCAGCATGGGGTAAGACAACGCCACCTGATGCGCTTGCACACGCTCTTGGGTGTTCATGCCCGAAGGCAAATTGTCTTGTAAAATATCCCACAGGGTTTCGTTGTCGTGTTTCGACACGTAGTTCACGGTGTCGGCGGGGTCCGTGCTGTAGCCCGCTGGCTGGCCGCTCCAGATGTAGTCGTAGGTCCGTTCAACGGTGTCCGAGGCGGTGCGGAATTCGTAACTGCCCACATTGCCGACCAATCCTATGCGCGTCACATCTTGTTGATGCAACGCCCCGCCTCCGGTGAACAAATCACCGGCTCGCACGGCTTCGCGCAGGCGGTCAGAGAAAGTACCAACGTGCGTGCCCGCCATGTTGAGCTGGCTCGCTTGGTCAAAGCGCCGGTCGTTCGCCACCTCACCAAAATTCCAACCTTCGCCATAGAAATAGTTGGTGGGGTGCACCGCTTGCACGGCGTCGCGGGCGCGTAACAAGGCGTCACGCGGAATGTGGCCCATTAGGTCAAAGCGGAACGCATCAAACCGATAGTGCTCCGCCCAACTGACCAGGGAGTCCACCATGAGCTTTTCCATCATGCGCCATTCGGTAGCAGTGTTCGGGCAGCACGTGGTGTCTTCTATGGCACCGGTGACTTCATTGCGACGGTGGTAATAACCGGGCACCACTTTGTCGAGCACCGACTTTTCATCCACACCGGCCTGAAACGTGTGGTTGTACACCACATCCAGCGCCACCAGTAACCCCATGTCGTGCATGCTGGCAATCAGTTCACGCAACTCACGAATGCGCGTTATGCCTTCTGGATTACTGGCGTAGCTGCCTTCGGGGGAGAAAAAGTGGTACGGATCGTAACCCCAGTTAAAGCTGTCCAGCGCACGCATATCCTCCACCAAGGCTTGCGCGCGGTCGGTGGTGGGGTCAAAGCTTTCAAAGACGCTGAGTAAGGTCTGGCTGGATGAGAATTCAGCGCAGACAAACGACGCTGGGCGCTGCGCACAGAGGTCTGCCACCGTATGGTTCAAGTCTACTTGCAACGCAGGGTCTTCAATCATCGAACCGAGGTCGTTCACCGGCAGCAGGTGAATCATGTTCAAACCGGCGTCCGCCAAGGTTTGCAAATGCTGCATGGGCGCTGTGTTGGCCAAGGTGAAGGCCTTATAGGTACCGCGATACAGCTCTGGGGTTGAGGTATCCCGCGCACTGAAATCACGTACATGCGCTTCATAAATGATGAGATCTGTGGGGTCCTGCATGATCGGACGACTCAGGGTATCCCATTGGGCGGGTTTCAGATCAGCGTCTTGCAAGTCAACCACCTGGCTGTAACGGCTGTCGGTAGACAAGCTCAGCGCATAGGGGTCGGTTACTTCATAGGTTTCAAACGCCAATGTATCAGGGTGAAATACAGTGATTTCATAGCGGAAGAACTGCCGGTCCACATCGGGACGGAATGCCGTGGCAGACCACACGCCGGTCGCCATGTTTTCGGTCAGTTCAATGCTATCGAGCAGCGCTTTGTTGGCATCGTACAACTTCAAATCTACCGTCAAGGCGGTCGGCGCCCACACGCGGAACGTCACGTCGGAACCTACAAACTGCACGCCCAAATCAACGTCCATCGCACTGCCCGCGCCCGTAGCGTAGAGATCATCCAACACGCCAGGAATTTGCACTTGTGTGGCTTGGCGCATGGCGCCCTGCGTGTCATAGGCGACGACGACCAGTTGCTGCTTCAACAGCGCTTTGCGCACGTCATCCGACAAGCTGGCATCTAACGCAAAGGCATCACCCGACAGACTGCGGAAGCGGTCACTCACATCACCGCTGACACTGCTGGGCTGCAACTCGAAATAGCCGCCCGTGCCGAATACGCCAGAACTGGTGACTACCAAATCGGCGGCCGGAGAATGGTACAGCCGCACACTCCAATTACCGTCCAGTCCCCCCTGCCAGAGCAACGTCTCGGCATTCAGCCAATGCATGGCGGCGGTCTCCGGCGCGGTACTGGTTCCGACGCTGCAGTCGTTCTGCCAAGTCACACCAAAACAGGCCGAACCAACAACACTCAGATCTGGAGACTTGCGGGATTCTAAACCGTTGTCACTGAACACCAGTCCGGCACTATCAACATCCGGCAATACGGCGCTGTACCAACCGTCAGCGATTTCGTGCAACAGCAAACCGGGCCACGCCGTATCGTCAAACACCGCTGTGGGACTGGCATCAAACACATGCATGTTCAGTTGCTGCCAACCGACAGGCTTGCGGGCATAGACGATGGCACCCGAAACGGGTTCGATCGTCCCGTCCGACGGCACCACGATGCTTTGTTCAGGATCGTTATTTCCCACATCAGGGGTACTGGTGTCTGTATCCTCTATCGCATCAGGCGTTGAGGCGTCGTCGGGGCTGTTCGCACCGCTGGAACCTGGATTAAAGGCAGCCAACACCATGGTGAGGAAAAATAGAATAGACTTCACCCAGCCTAGGCTGGCGAACAGATGGTTTAGTAACATGTGAGTACCCGGCTTCGTTATTGTTTTAATTTTTTGACAAAACCATTAAAACGCAGCCAATAGCGAATTTTCAGTTAGAACTGCCTACACGGTTGAAAAACACTCACACGGCGTAGAGAGGGGGCAAAAGCAGGAGAAAGGGTTGGTTTTGGTGGGCAGAACAATGGCAGTCCGTCTACGCCTAGGAGGGCGTAGACGATGACTGCTTACGCCCTATTTAGGCAATGCCACTACCGGCTAAAGGCGGTAAGCACGCAGCCATCGCCAACAAGCCACCAGCAAAGACCTAATTAATGTATATCGATGTATATCGGATGATGGTCAGAAGGCCAGACACCCTCATACTGGCGGTTCAAGCGTTCAGTATCGCCCTGCTGCTGAAATCCTTTAAATAAGAGATGGTCAATGGCCGGAAACAGGTGCCAGCCTCGGTTGAAATGAAACGTACTACCGGCACTGGGTGCGAGGGTAAACCCAAGGTCACGAATGGCATCCACCTCAGCAAACCAACCGGGGGCATTAAAATCTCCCAACACCACAATGGGCGTGTCACTCGCCAACCACGGCCGCATGCGCTGAATGATCAAGTCGGTGGTTTTTAGCCGATTGCTGCGGCTGCTGTAGTCATTGTGCACATTCAACACATAAAACTGCCGTTCATGCACCAGGTCCTGAAACTTAACCCAACTGCTGAAATACGCGTGCCCACCGTTCCACTGCCGAGTATAAATAACGTCGGGGGTCGATGAATAAAAGAAATACCCTTGTTCTAGAGGCGTAAAACGATCGGCCCGATAGATAATCGGCTGTGTAGACGGGTATTCACGCGGGTTCCCTACCGCCGCAGCACGGTATTCAGGAAAGTGCTGCAGTACCCATTCCAACTGCTGATTTTCCGGATTCCCACTACCGCCTATGAAGGTTTCCATTTCTTGAAAGGCCACCACATCCGCGTTCATGTCACGCAAGGCAGCAACCACAGCACCGCGACGCTCCGACCACACCATCTTCGTTTGCTGGGGCGAAATGTAATGCACATTAAAGGTAGCAATACGAATGGGCTCGGCGGCCAAAACGGTGGCGAGCATCAGACTAAGGGCAACCGCTGTACCGAACGCAGAATAACGCATGCATCTCCAACCTTTTATTTGTCACACAAGTGCGGTTTACTGCATACAAAAAACGCCCAACGAGGATACCCCATGGTCAAGCCTGGCACTACTGGCCTGCAACGCATCATCAACGCCACACGCTATTCCATGCACGGTTTCCGCGCCGCGTACCGCAACGAAGCCGCCTTCCGGCAAGAACTGTTGTTGGTGGCTTGCGCGGTACTGGCGGCGGCCTTTCTGGCGGACACCCTGTTGCAATGGTTATTGCTGGTCGGTACAGGTCTTATCGTGTTGATCGTAGAGCTGCTGAATTCAGCCATTGAAGCCGTGGTAGACCACGCCAGCCCGGAATGGCACGAACTGGCAGGACGCGCCAAAGACATGGGCTCTGCCGCCGTATTCACCAGCCTGACGTTGATGGCGCTGACGTGGGGTGTGGTGGTGTGGGAAACGCAGATTTTAGAGCGGTTTTGAAAACCTTATTCACTACCGCCAATGCGTAAGACACTGAGGTTACGAAAGCTTTGAAACCCCCCGCCATAAACGCCATGTAAGATGAAAAAAATGATTGGTAAGCTTCTGAACCTGACAACTAGACGAGGCCACTATTGCAATTGGAAGGCAGCACAAGGTAAGTCGTAACGCGACGCACCCCGCTCCATATTTCCCTAACCACATGCCGCTGTTGGTGCGAACTGCGACGTCTTTGAGAGTTGGCTCAGTAGATACTCGTCAACTCAACCGAGTGCTGAAATATGGGTTTAAGGAGCCTAACCATTGCCAAGTCATTGAGCCTGACGTAACGTCGTCAAAACAACTGAATTCTGAATGGCTCTTCAATGCAGGATAACATTTCGTTTTACTCTGAAAACGCACAAGCCCTGTGCGATCAATACGAAAATGTGCATTTTGAGGAAGTTCACAAGTCTTGGCTGAATGAAATTCCAAAAACGGGATTGGTTTTGGATATTGGTGCAGGATCGGGTCGTGATGCGCGCTATTTAGCTGCTAAAGGACTAAGTGTTATTGCCGTCGAGCCTGCAGATGGAATGCGTGAGAAAGCACTGCAAGCCGGCACTGATCCCTCTATACAGTGGCTCGATGATAAGCTGCCCGAGCTTAGCCATGTGTTTACCTTACAAATGAAATTCGATCTCATCCTGCTCAGTGCAGTATGGATGCATATTGCCAAGTCGTCCCGCGAAAGAAGCTTACGAAAATTAAGCAATCTGCTAAAACCAAATGGGAAACTCGTTATTTCATTGCGACATGGTGAATTTGACGATGGCCGAACTATGCACCCAGTTTCGGCGTCTGAGCTAGCCGGGCTTGCTAGCAAATTCGGCTTAACCTGTAAGTTGTTGTCGCCAAATAAAGAGGAAGATGGCCTAGGTCGGTCAAACGTGAGTTGGGAAACAGTGGTACTTGAATTGCCTGATGATGGCACCGGTGCTTTTCCGCTCATTCGCAACATCGTAATGAATGACAGTAAGTCATCTACCTATAAGGTGGCACTGCTTCGAACTCTTCTGCGAATTGCGGAGGGCCATCCCGGTGCAGTAATAGACTATACCGATGATTATGTTGTGTTACCGATGGGATTAGTCGCTCTTTATTGGATGAAACTGTTTAAGCCCTTGATTGACCAGTTTTCCATGCAGCAAAACAGTGATAACAATAAAGGACTTGGTTTCATAAAACTAAGCGGTTGGCAGGAGTTACAGAGCTATCAAAGCAGTGACTTTTTTATTGGCGCCACCTACCAAAGCCCTATGGCTGAGTCGGTTTACCAAACAATAAAAGACATCGCCAATACCATCAAAAACATGCCGGCAAAATACATTACTCTTCCTGGTACAGAAAGATCTGTTTTCGATGTAGAGCTGAGACGTACCCAAAAACCCACGGTAAGCTTGGTTTTGGATTCTGACTTTTTGGCATCAATAGGTAGTTTCTATGTACCCGTTCATATCTGGGATTCTTTGACACGTTTCAGTGTGTGGATCGAACCTACTCTCATAAATGAATGGGTCACACTCATGTCCAGTTATCGCCTCAATAGGGAAAGAGATTTCACAAAGGTGGATTATTTAAACGCCCTAAATTGGGACAATCCCGACAGAACAACATCTCGCATAAGGGTGCGCGTTGAACAACTACTAACCTCAGATAACGTGATGTGTTGTTGGACTGGGAAGCAAATTGCCTCGCACAACTTTGCAGTCGATCATGCGTTTCCTTTTTCCCGCTGGCCAAACAATGATCTTTGGAATTTGCTTCCAACCTTGTCACGGGTCAATACACAAAAATCCGATAAACTACCAACCCTGCAACGACTCAACGAATCCCGTGAGCTCATTTTGCATTGGTGGAAACAAGGTTGGCATGAACACTACGCCGAGTTTTTTACTCAAGCAAATTTTTCCCTTCCGCAATTAGGCTCCCCAAAATCAAACTTCTCTGACGTTTTTGATGCTATGTGCCTTCAGCGTGAACGCATCAAAGACGCGCAGCAGCTCAGAGACTGGTGAGTACACTGATCAGCTCAATCATTACTATGAGCGACGATAGACACTACCTGTCGATTTGTTTTGAGGCCAGGATACAAGACACCACGAGAAAGCTCTTACAACTCATTATTAATGGCATAGATTCAGTCAATTCTTACAATTAGCCGAACACAAACTATCAAATAGCCGATTGTAACTCTTTGATTTACATTGTTTTTCTTTAAAAATTCTAAATTCTTCAAGTTATTTCACCAACCCCGTACTCACCACCGCCAACCGCGCATTACCGCGCAAACGCACTTCACCCAAACACGCGGGCAACAGCACAATATCACCATGTTGTACCGTTAGGTCGGCCACTTCGGCTTCGCCTGCCAACACCAGCAATAATTCCGCACTGCCGCTGCAACCCAGCGCGGTGGTGCCTTCGCTCAGGTCGATCACTTGTAATTGAAAGTCGGCACAGGGTACGTCGTAGCGCGTAACGCCCTGATCCGTAGCTCCCAACTGCACTTGCACGCTGTCGGCGCGAATTTCGGTTACGCGCAGCAATTCTGCGACGTCTTTGTGTTTGCTGGTCAGCCCGCCGCGCAACACGTTGTCGGAACTCGCCATCACTTCCAGCCCCGTGCCTCGCAAATAGGCGTGTGGAATACCAGCATCTAAATAGATAGCTTCACCCGGCTGGAGCACCTGCACGTTGAGCAACAAAGGAAAGAAGATGCCCATATCTGCACCGTATTGCTGGTGCAACTGAGCCATCCAGGCGAATTCGTTGCCATCGGGCAATACCGCCATGGCATCATCCACTATGCGCTGTACGTCTGCTGCTGGCAGCGCCAATGACCACGCATACAGTTCTTCTAGAGCCGACAATCCATCGCGCTCTAACGGTTCAACCCACGCCTGTAAGGCAGCGCAACTCAACTGGGCCAAGCGTTCTGCTACGGCTTCGGGCTGCCGGAACCCGGCCATGGCGTGAAATTCCGTCAATGCGACTAATATTTCGGGCTTATGGTTGTCGTCTTTGTAATTGCGCGTGGGATCGGTGAGCGCTTTGCCTTGCCAGTTTTCAGCGGCAAACCCGGCTTCGGCCTGCGCTTTCGAAGGGTGCACCTGTACGGATAACGCACTGCCTGCACTTAACACTTTAAAGAGATAAGGCAACCGGTTCTGCAGCGCAGCGTGCTGTGGCCCGAGAATGTCTTCCGGATAACGGTCGATTAAGGCATCTAGGTGTGTAATACCTTCTATCGCTTCTGCCAAAGGCGACGGCAGCCCAGAATGCGCGCCCATCCACAGCTCGGCCACCGGTGCAGGCAAAGGTGGGAGGTTCAGCAAGTCCACAATGTCCGTATCCGTGCCCCATGCGTAATGTTGGAACACGGGCGCTAAACGAATGGGGGTCGTGAAACCTTGCATATTTAAGTCCTAATTGGCCGATGCGGGGCTGCTCAGTGTACCGCAATTTTTTTCAGCCATGCAGCGCCTCTTTTACCCACTGCCCAAGGCGACGAATCGACTCTTCGCTTTCTGGCGTCCAACGTTGGCTGAAGCCCAACCTTAAACAGTTTTTGTATTGCCCGGAGATGGAAAAAAGCTCGCCCGGAGCAAAGAGAATACCTTCAGCTTTGGCGCGGTGGTAAAGCTCCGTGGTGTTCACTGTTTCAGGAAACTGTAGCCACGCCACGATTCCGCCTTGCGGCCGAGACAAGCGCGTTTCAGCCGGAAAATGGGCGGTAACCAAATCGGCTAAACGCAGATAGCGTTGGCGATAGACATCGCGCGCCTGCCGCAAATGCCGGTCGTACTGGCCTTGAGCCAGTAATTCGGCGGCCACCATTTGCGGCAAGGCCGAGTGCGTATGCAGGTTCACAAACTTGCTGTACACCACTTCTTCGAAATACCGCCCCGGCATGATCCAGCCCACTCTTAATTGCGGGTCCACCGTTTTCGACAACGACGAACACAGCAACACTCGGCCATCACCATCCAGTGACTTGACGGCCTTAGTGCGGCGTTCGCCGAAATTTAAATCACCGTAGATATCGTCTTCAATCATCGGGATATCATAGCGTTCGAGCAGCGCCATCAACTCTTCCCGACGCGACATCGGCATATCGCACCCCAACGGGTTAGAGAACGTAGGCACAGACAAAATGACTTTGATCGGCCACTTCGCCAACGCCAACTGCAAGGCTTCTATGCTCATGCCGGTTTCAGGATGCGCCGGAATTTCTATGGCTTTCAGGCCGAAGGCTTCAATGATCTGTAACAGCCCGTAATAGCAGGGCGACTCTACCGCCACAATGTCACCGGGCTGGGTCAGCACACGTAAACACAACGCCATCGCATTCTGGCAACCAGACGTAGTGATCACCGCTTCCGGCGACACAAAGATGCCCGAGTCCACTGCACGGCGAGCAATTTGCTGGCGCAACTCCGGCAGCCCTTCTAGCGAGTCGTAACCGACGCCGACATAAGAGCGCGTGCGCGAAAGCCGAGCGTAGGTGCGCTTAATCTGTTGCACGATAGGGAGGTCGAGCGCGGGAAAAGAGCGGGAAAAGTTACAATGGTCACTCACTTGGGCGCGCCGTACATCCATCATCAATTGCGACACGGTGGCAGGGCGCGGCTTAGGCTTGGCACAAATAACGGACGGTTTCTGTAAGGTATCGGCGGCCCTTTTTTTAACAAAGTACCCTGACTTCGGCCGCGCCTCGATCCAACCCTGCTGCTCCAGAAAACCGTACGCTGCCATCACTGTTGAAATGCTCACCGCTTCGCGCTGCGCCATTTTCCGAACCGACGGTAAGCGCTCACCTGTTTGCACGGCGCCTTGGCGGATTTGCTCCGTCACCTGCTCCGCTAATTGCGCATAAAGATTGGTTTCCATCGCGTTTCCTCAGCAAGCCATATAATGCGAGCAGTACAGTTGGGCTGAAATCGACCAGTACAGATTAAAAAACCTCAATCTGTACTGGTATATGTTTCGTTTTTCTATATCTGTACCGAATCAGACGTTCTCCCTAGAATAGACGTTGTTGGTAGATTCACCAACAACTATTCATTAGGAGAAACACCATGAAAAGCGTTCTGGAAACTTCAGCCCTCGTTCGTTCGGCAACTGCAGCCACTGAAAAAGGTGCTGCATTTCCAATCGACGTAACTGCATGGCTGCGATCTATGGCGAAATGGCGCACTAACCGGCGCATCCGTCGACACCTGGCAACGCTACCCGACCATCTGTTACGGGACGTCGGCTTGACGCGCGAGCAAGCAAACCAGGAAGCAGAGAAATGGTTCTGGCAGAGGTGATAGCCAACGTTCTTTGAGGACCACCAAAGCATAAGGACGTAGTGATAGAGAATCATGTTTCGGCGGGGCTAATCATCTTGATCAGCCAGTAAATTATCCCGGTAATTTCTGGCGAGAAGACTTATGCCCTGCTATAGCCTAATAGGCCATTCGAAATATGCCGACGCCTTTCACTATGGATAGGAGCTACTCCTCATGAACTGGGTTAACCGAAGTCTATTCAACAAACTGCTCGCCATCATCATTGGCGGCTGCCTACTGATTCTGATTGCAGGTGACTACTACTTTCAACGCGTCAACCACAGCATCAATCAATACAACCAATTGATCTCCAGTGAAATCGCCATCGAACGGCAAATTAGCCTGATGTCGAATGAATTCAAAACCCAGATCCAAGAATGGAAGAACGTCTTGCTGCGCGGTCACGACCCGGCCCAACTGGACCGCTACTGGACCAGTTTTCAAGCCCAAGAGCGGCGCGTTCAAGAGATCGGAGCAAATGTACTGCCGTTGATGGCGGACGGGCCGGAAAAGCAACTGGTACAGGAGTTTCTGCAAGCCCACCGCACCATGGGTGAACGCTATCGCGGCGGGCTAGACGACTTCCGGAGCGCCGGTTTTAATCACATCGCTGGCGACGCAGCAGTGGCCGGCATGGACAGAGAACCTACTCGTTTGCTGAACGAAGCAGCTACAGCGCTCAGTGCGTTTGCAGTTGAGCGCTCCGATCAAATTCCATCCGAAGTCGCCTCCGCCACCTTGGTTGCCGGTGCGCTATTGATGGCGGCCATACTGGCTTTTGGCACGGTGGCCATGATGGTCGTCAATATGGCCATCGTTAAACCAAGCCGCACCTTGATAGGGGCCATTCACGCCCTGAGCCAAGGGCAGCTCGGCAACACCATTAATATCAAACGGCATGACGAACTGGGCGTATTGGCCTCTGCGGCGCGTGAGCTGCAAGGCTTTTTAACCACCATCGCCCAGGAAATGCACCAGACCTCAGATGCCTTAGACGACGCCACCGAAAGCCTCGTCGCGGCATCCAATGCCATCGTCGAGCACACCAACGGCGCCAACGACAGCACCGCACAGGTAGCGACTGCCATGGAAGAAATGGCATCCGCGGCGCAAGAGGTGTCTAACCACGCACAGGACGCCGCCAGCCTAGCCAACCAAGCTAACGCAGCAGCAATGACCGGCCTGAAGGCGATGGACGATGCACGCAGCTCCATTGATCGGTTAGCGGAACAGATCGGCTCTTCCATGAAAACAGTCGACAAACTGGAAACCGAGACAGCCAACATTGGCAATGTGCTGGATGTCATCAAAGCCATCGCGGAACAAACCAACTTGCTGGCCTTGAACGCCGCGATTGAAGCCGCGCGCGCGGGTGAACAAGGCCGAGGCTTTGCCGTGGTGGCCGACGAAGTTCGGTCATTGGCGCAACGTACCCAAACTTCCACGCAAGAGATTCAGGGTATTATTGAAAGTGTACAAAGTGGCGCGCGGGACACCGTTACCGTGATGAAGCAATCGCGCGACATATCAGCGCAAAGCGTCAGCACCTTCAATGAATCAGCGGATCAGCTACACAATGTCACCAATGCCATTGGCGACATCAACACCATCAACACTCAGGTGGCGACTGCATCGGAGGAGCAAACCAGTGTGGCGGGCGATATCGCCAAGAACATATCCAGTGTAGCGGAGCAAACGGAAGAAACAGCGACTGCCGCCCGCAGCCTGAATGGCATATCTGCGACGCTGCAAGAGATGGTTAAGCGTAATCGCGAACTCAGCGGACGATTCTCTGGCGCTGCCTAGACAAACCAAGATGCCTCAAATGCTTAGAATACGGCATTTGAGGCATCCCTTCGGAACATTGTCGACAATCTAACGCTTTACTATGGACAAATACGGACAAAAGCGACTACTATGTCGACAATCTCAATCCGAGTGTCGACACATGACCGTCTCCACACTGAAAACTCAGACCATCACCGAAGACCTCGCGCAGCGTCTCAGCCAAGCCATCATTCATGGCGAAATGCCGCAGGGCAGCAAGATTTCCGAGCCTGAACTGGCCCGCAAGTACGGCGTATCCCGTGGGCCATTGCGCGAAGCCATTGTGAAATTGGAAGGCATGGGCCTGGTCACTCGCATTCCTAATGTGGGCGCACGCGTAGTGGAATTGTCGACAGAATCCCTCGCCAACACCTTCGCCATCCGCGAAGCGCTGGAAGGCATGGCAGCGCGCCAAGCCTGTGAATTTATTTCGGACGCCGAGCTGGACGAACTGAAGGCACTGCTGGAACAACACGAGCAAGACTTGCTCGCCAGTGGCGGTGAGCACTACGCCGACCAAGAAGGCAATTACGACTTTCACAACCGCATCATCCGCGCCAGCCGCAACAAACAACTGATTGCCCTGCTGTGCGACGAACTCTACGCCGTGGTGCGCATGTACCGCCAACAAACGGCCGACCACCGCACCGACCCCATTCAAGCGCTGCGCGAACACCAGATGATTCTCGACGCGCTGCGCAACCGCGAAGCCGACTTAGCGGAGCTGTTGATGCGCCGCCACATCAGCCGGTCGCGGCGCTTGCTCGAACATTATTTAGCACACCACTAAAACACATTAACCACATAGGGCGGAAGAGACAGCGTTACATCCATGGATGGATGGTATGCGGGCAACGCAGGACGTAGTTGCCAGTCATCCGCCGGAACAACACAAACAGGAGAAACTCATGGCACTTTCACAAGGCGCAAAATTTCGCCAAGCCGTGGCCGACCACGCCCCCTTGCAAGTGGTCGGTACAATTAATGCCTACACCGCCATGATGGCAAAACAGACCGGCCACCAAGCCATTTACCTGTCTGGCGGCGGTGTCGCCAACGCCTCCTACGGCCTGCCGGATTTAGGCATCACCTCATTGAATGACGTACTGGAAGACGTCCGCCGCATCACCGCCGCCTGCGACCTGCCCTTATTAGTCGACGCCGACACCGGCTTTGGTGGCGTGTTCAACATCAAGCGCACCGTGACGGAAATGGAACGCGCTGGCGCAGCCGCCATTCACATTGAAGACCAAGTAGCGCAAAAACGCTGCGGCCACCGCCCGAACAAAGCCATCGTATCGGCCGGAGAAATGACCGACCGCATCAAAAGCGCTGCCGATGCCCGTACCGACAGCAGCTTTGTCATCATGGCGCGCACTGACGCACTTGCCGTTGAAGGCATGGACTCCGCCATTGAGCGCGCCGTGGCCTGTGTGGAAGCCGGGGCCGACATGATCTTCCCGGAAGCCATGATCACTCTCGAACAATATCAGCAGTTTGTCGACGCAGTGAAAGTGCCTGTACTCGCCAACATCACCGAATTTGGTGCCACCCCGCTGTTCAGCAAAGAAGAACTCGCCACCGTCGGCGTGAGCCTAGTGCTGTACCCGCTGTCGGCCTTCCGCGCCATGAACAAAGCGGCGTTGAACGTGTACCAACACATTCTACAAGACGGCCACCAGCGGGACGTGGTGGATACCATGCAGACCCGCATGGAACTGTACGATTTTCTGAACTACCACGACTATGAACAGACCCTAGACCGGTTGTTCGGTAAGGATTAATTCCCCATAAACTGTTCTGGCAAAGTGTTCTGCCAGACTTGGTGTTTGCTATCGGTGTTATTCGGGCTGGGTGAGTCCTGCACACGGCGTATGCGGCCCGGACGGCCGCATTCGAGCCCCCATGGATGGGTTCACGGCGTCCGTGGAAAGGACTCGCCCAGCCCGGATAACACCTTAAAAAATAAAGAGGACAATAATAATGACCGACACCACAGCGAAACCCCTATCTGGCGCAGGCCTGCGCGGCCAATCCGCTGGCGAAACCGCCCTCTGCACCGTCGGCAAAACCGGCGCAGGCCTCACCTATCGCGGCTACGACGTCAAAGAACTCGCCGACAAAACCCAATTTGAAGAAGTCGCCTACCTGCTGCTGTACGGCAAACTGCCCAACCGCACCGAACTGGCAGGCTACATCAGCCGCCTAAAAAGCCTGCGCGGCCTGCCCGACGCCCTAAAAGCCGTACTGGAACAGATCCCCGCCGACGCCCACCCCATGGACGTCCTGCGCACCGGCTGCTCCATGCTCGGCAACCTCGAAACCGAACACAGCTTTGACGACCAACTGAACCACATCGACCGCATGCTGGCCGTCTTCCCGTCCATCATCAACTACTGGTATCGCTTCAGCCACCACGGCGAGCGCATCGATACACTGGCCCCCGAAGTCGACTCCATTGGCGGCCACTTTCTTGCTTTGCTACACGGCAAAAAACCCAGCGAACTGCACGAACGCGTCATGAACGTCTCGCTGATTTTGTACGCCGAACACGAATTCAACGCCTCTACGTTCGCCGCCCGCGTCTGCGCCTCCACCCTGTCCGACGTGCATTCCGCCGTCACCGCCGCCATTGGCACCTTGCGCGGCCCACTACACGGCGGGGCGAACGAAGCCGCCATGGACATGATTCAGCAATGGAAGTCGCCCGACGAAGCGGAAGAAGCCATTTTGGGCATGCTGGCGCGCAAAGACAAAATCATGGGCTTTGGGCACGCCATTTATCGCACCCACGACCCGCGTAACGACATCATCAAACTGTGGTCGGAAAAACTGGCCGCCGAAGTGGGCGACACCGTGCTTTACCCCGTGTCTGTGCGCTGCGAAGAAGTCATGTGGCGCGAGAAAAAACTGTTCTGCAACGCCGACTTCTTCCACGCCTCGGCGTACCACTTTATGGGCATCCCCACCCCGCTGTTCACCCCCATTTTCGTGTGCTCACGGGTAAGCGGCTGGACCGCCCATATCATGGAACAACGCGCCAACAACCGCATCATTCGTCCCAGCGCCGACTACACCGGGCCAGAAAACCGCCCCGTACCGGCACTCGACGAACGCGCTTAAACACCACCGGAATCAGCGAGCCCAATGATGAACAGCCTCTACAGAAAAACGCTCCCCGGCACCGCACTCGAATATTTTGACGCCCGTGCTGCGGTGGACGCCCTCACACCCGGCGCTTACGACACGCTGCCGTACACTTCTCGTGTGTTGGCCGAAAACCTCGTGCGCCGCTGCGACCCCGAGCTGCTGAACGACGCCCTACGCCAGTTGATCGAGCGCAAACGTGACCTCGATTTTCCGTGGTTTCCCGCGCGTGTAGTGTGTCACGACATCTTGGGCCAAACCGCATTGGTAGACTTGGCTGGCCTACGCGACGCCATAGCCGCCATGGGCGGCGACCCGGCTAAGGTCAACCCGGTAGTGCCGACGCAATTGATAGTGGACCACTCGCTGGCCGTTGAACACGGTGGGAACGATCCGGACTCGTTCGCCAAGAACCGCGCCATTGAAGACCGCCGCAATGAAGACCGCTTCCACTTCATCAACTGGACCAAGCAGGCGTTCAAAAACGTCGATGTGATTCCACCCGGCAACGGCATCATGCACCAGATCAATCTGGAAAAAATGTCGCCGGTGATTCACGCCGTAGACGGCGTCGCCTACCCCGACACCTTGGTCGGCACCGACAGCCACACCCCGCACGTGGATGCACTCGGTGTTATCGCCATAGGTGTGGGTGGTTTGGAAGCGGAAAGCGTCATGTTGGGCCGTGCCTCATGGATGCGCCTGCCGGATATCGTCGGTGTAGAACTGGTCGGCCAGCGCCAACCGGGCATCACCGCGACTGATATCGTTTTGGCGCTCACCGAATTTCTGCGCAACGAGAAAGTGGTATCGACCTGGCTGGAATTCTTTGGCGAGGGCGCCTACTCGTTGACCTTGGGCGACCGAGCGACCATATCCAACATGACGCCCGAATACGGCGCCACGGCAGCACTGTTCTCCATCGACCAAAACACTTTGGACTATTTAACGCTCACCGGCCGCAGCGCTGAACAAGTGGCCTTGGTCGAACAGTACGCCAAAACCACCGGCCTGTGGGCTGACAGCCTTAAAAGCGCGCAGTACGAGCGCGTATTGCGCTTTGATCTTTCAACCATAGGCCGCAACATTGCCGGGCCGAGTAACCCGCACAAGCGCGTATCGACCGCCGACCTCGCCAAGCTGGGCATCAGCGGCACCGTTGAACATCACGCCGATGGTCGCATGCCAGACGGCGCTACTATTATTGCCGCCATCACCAGTTGCACAAACACCAGCAACCCGCGCAACGTCATCGCTGCGGGCCTATTAGCGAAGAAGGCAAATGCCTTGGGCCTGCAAGCTAAACCTTGGGTGAAAACCTCGCTAGCGCCCGGTTCCAAAACCGTGCAACTGTACTTGGAAGAAGCAGGTTTGCTGCCCGAACTGGAAAAACTGGGCTTCGGCATCGTCGGTTTTGCCTGCACAACCTGCAATGGCATGAGCGGCGCGCTGGACCCGAAAATCCAACAAGAAATCATCGACCGCGACCTCTACGCCACCGCCGTATTGTCCGGCAACCGCAACTTCGATGGCCGCATTCACCCCTACGCCAAACAGGCGTTTTTAGCCTCGCCACCGCTGGTGGTGGCTTACGCCATTGCGGGTACTATTCGCTTTGATATCGAAAAAGACGCCCTCGGCGTGGACGCCCAAGGCCAGCCGATTACGCTGAAAGACCTCTGGCCCAGCGACGAAGAAATCGACGCCATTGTCGCCCAAGCGGTGAAACCCGAGCATTTTAACGCCGTGTACATTCCCATGTTCCAGATCGACGACAGCGCCAAAACGGCCGTCAGCCCGCTGTACGAATGGCGCCCGCAAAGCACTTACATTCGTCGCCCGCCTTACTGGGAAGGCGCGCTGGCCAACAAGCCCGCACTCAAAGGTATGCGCCCGCTGGCCGTGTTGGGTGACAACATCACCACCGATCACCTGTCGCCATCGAACGCCATCATGCTCGACAGCGCGGCGGGTGAATATCTGGCCAAAATGGGCTTGCCGGAGGAAGACTTCAACTCGTACGCCACCCACCGCGGCGACCACCTCACGGCGCAACGTGCCACCTTCGCCAACCCTAAACTGTTGAATGAAATGGTGCAGGAAAACGGCAAAATCAAGCAAGGCTCGTTGGCGCGACTTGAGCCCGAAGGCCAAGTGGTGCGCATGTGGGAAGCCATTGAAACCTACATGGCCCGCAAGCAACCGCTGATCATTGTGGCCGGTGCTGACTATGGCCAAGGCTCCTCGCGCGACTGGGCCGCCAAAGGCGTGCGCTTGGCCGGTGTAGAAGCCATTGCTGCGGAAGGCTTTGAACGCATTCATCGCACTAATTTGGTCGGCATGGGCGTGTTGCCGCTGCAATTTGAGCCCGGCACGACGCGGCTTACGTTGCAGTTAGACGGCACAGAGATCTACGCCGTAGAAGGCGACATCGCCCCCGGCGCGACCCTGACGCTGGTGATTGAACGCGCTGGCGGCAGCACCGAGCGAGTGCCCGTACAGTGCCGTTTAGACACCGCCGAAGAAGTGTCTATCTACAGCGCAGGCGGCGTATTGCAGCGCTTCGCGCAAGACTTTCTGGAATCTGAAGGAGCGGTGTGATGACTGCAACAACGACTTTCACACCGCAGCAACGCATCCCCGCCACCTATATGCGGGGCGGCACCAGCAAAGGCGTGTTCTTCCGCTTGGAAGATCTGCCCAGCGACGCGCAGCAACCCGGCCCGGCGCGTGACGCCTTGTTAATGCGGGTAATCGGCAGCCCCGACCCTTACGGCAAACAGATCGACGGCATGGGCGGTGCCACTTCCAGCACCAGCAAAACCGTGCTGATCTCGCGCAGCACGCGCCCTAATCACGACGTAGACTACCTGTTCGGCCAAGTCAGCATCGACCAACCCTTTGTCGATTGGAGCGGTAACTGCGGCAACCTGTCCGCAGCCGTCGGGCCGTTTGCCATTCAAGCCGGATTGATCGATCCAGCACGCATCCCCGACAACGGCCTGTGTGAAGTGCGTATTTGGCAGGCCAATATCGGCAAAACCATTGTTGCGCACGTACCCATCACCAACGGCCAAGTGCAAGAAACCGGCGACTTCGAACTGGACGGCGTGACCTTCCCCGCCGCCGAAATCGCCGTGGCCTTTATGGACCCCGCCGCTGATGACGACCCGGACACCAGTGGCGGAGCTCTGTTCCCCACCGGCAACGTGCAAGACCGCTTGGACGTACCCGACGTCGGCAGCTTCGACGTCACCCTAATCAATGCCGGCATTCCCACCATATTCCTGCATGCCGACGCACTGGGTTACACCGGCACCGAACTGCAAGACGCCATCAACAGCGACCCCGATGCCCTCACCCGCTTTGAAACCATACGCGCCCACGGCGCGCTAAAAATGGGTTTGATCAAACACCTGGACGAAGCCAAAACCCGCCAACACACTCCCAAAATTGCCTTCGTCGCCCCCGCGCAGAACTACACCGCTTCCAGCGGTAAAGCCATTGTTGCCAGCGATATAGACCTGGCCGTCCGCGCGCTCTCTATGGGCAAACTGCACCACGCCATGATGGGCACCGCCGCCGTCGCCATTGCCGCCGCAGCGGTGATTCCAGGCACCTTGGTGAATGCAGCCGCAGGCGGTGGACAACGCGACAGTGTGGTGTTCGGCCACCCTTCCGGCACGTTAAGAGTGGGTGCAGTGGCTGAACAAAATGGCGAAGATTGGGAAGTGAAGCAAGTTACCATGAGCCGCAGTGCTAGGGTGTTGATGGAGGGGTGGGTGCGGGTGGCTTTGTAGAAGCAGCAGCCACCCTTACTCAAATGCACAAAAGTGCACAAAGATGCACAAAAGTGCGCAAAAATGTCTAAAATGTCTAAGCTACTTATCCTTAGACATTCGCCAAGATTTCCCGTCAGGCTCTATCAACCCCTCTTTTTTCAAGGCTTGTAGCAGGTTTTTGATCTTGTTGTCTTTTTGGGCAGCATCCAAAACATTGGGCAATTTGTCTAAAAGCAGCCCGTTAATGTCTATGCGTTTAGCTGAGCCGAACCGCTCCAAGTATTCAAGGATCAACTGCTTGTAGTGATGATCGTCAAAGGCTCTATTGAGGATATATTGGGCCCTTTCCCCACTATGATCAGCCACTTTCGCGGAAATATGATAGTTAGGCTTGCGACCTTCGATCAGACCAAATGATTTGAGATATTTTGCTTGGTCATCGGTAAGCGATTTACGCTTTTGCACTCGGTCTAGCAGCAGAATATCTTCCAGTGATAGATCAGGAAACTCTGCCAATTTTCTAGCATATGCCATATCCACCACCCGGCCGGTAATAGTCACCTGAACTCGGCTATCCTGTAGTTCATATTCCGGTAACGGGAAATACCGCTTCTTTTGGATGAGGAACATCTTTCGAATACCACTGCCTATGGTATCGATCATGTTCAGGTTGACCATGGCATCGGTTAGAAAGCGGTTCCGGTAACGGCTTTCAGGAGCGTCAGCCTGTATGACGGACTCCACCGAGCCGGGAATGAAGCGCCCCAGATTACTAAAACACAAGCGGCCATCTTCGAATTCAACCAACGTAACTTTTCCGCCCAATTCGTAATCTTGGTGGGCAATTGCATTATGAAGTGCCTCACGGATGATATAAGGGTCGTACTGGTCCACTTCCTCGGGGAACAAGGTTCCTTCTTTCATGTAGCGGTACTTCAGGTTCCGAATCTTGTGAAATACCTCATCGACACACAATAGCAACGGGCAGCCAAAATGCTGGTAGTCACGCTCTATTCCGTCTCTGTCCTTCAGAAGCCAAGTTACCGTTGCCGAGGCAGGGTTGAGAAAATGAGTGGCCTCTGCACTACCCAGAAGCAGAACGGCAGTGCGAGTGATTTGACCGTTAATGGTCAGTTTCGCCTTGTTCAAAAACGTTGCGATATCCCACTGTTTGGCCTCATCAACCAACTTTGGGTTTTTCTGAATAAAATTCTCGCGGGCGAGCTCAATGGCTGTGGGGTCAAGGTCATCAATCGACGCCGCTGGCAGCACCACCGCACTCCAGTCAGTCGCGCGATTCTGAGCACGTATCCGCTCAATTTCTTCCAAATTCAACGGGCCAAGCGACTCTCCATCCCTGCCGTAATAATGGCCATCCCAAGCAATGGGCAAGCCTTGAGGCGCTGCAGGAATTTCAAACAATAATACCCGGCCATCTGGGTGATCGACTTCGTGAATGTCCACAAAGGTTAGGCGGTTGGTGGTTTTGTCGGCGATTTCCTTCTTTAGGGACTGCAAATCCTTGGGGGTAATCCGAAACTGACTACCAACAACCGTCTGATTGTCTTTCACACCAAAAACCAGCCAGGCGCGCTTCAGGTGTTTCAGGTTGGCCTCATTGCACAGGGCAGAAAAATATTTCCCGATTTTATCGAAGGTGTAGGAATTCTTTGCTTCTTTAAGCTCTACAACTTCGCTTTCACCGTCACGAGAAAGGAGGATTTCCAAGCGATTTAGCATTATGCCCCCTCTATCTCTTCAGGAACCGGCTCAATAAGCCCACGCGTACGCCACCTATTGCCATTCACCAATGATTCAAACTCAACCCCATTAGCCAAAGTTAGATTATCAGCATGGTCTGTCACGATAACCTGTGGGCTAAATCCGTTACTAAGCTCTAGCTCATTGCAGTAAACCGAAAGGCGACTGAATAAGTTTTCAACAGCTTTCATGTCTTCATCTACAAGCCTCTCGGCAATCGTTCTCTGCTCCGCTTCCTGGTTTTTTTGCTCTTCAAATGTTTCAGAGTCGTCTCTATTGAAGTTAGGGAAATACACCTGAGTTGGCTGATCAAAAAATAGTATTGATGGTATTGAACATTTATCACCCTGCTCAGCAAAATATTTGTGTAATGCTAAAAATAGCGTTACATGACTGTACAACCAGTTTGCACCACTCCCCATTGACCTTAAATAGATTTTTTCGCTTTTGGGCGTTAAGTGGTAGAGGTCAAATGTCTCGAATGAGAAGTGAAGGTTGATCGGTTTATAACTTGCTTCAAACTCAAAATGGCTGCCAATTTCAGCCATATATTCATTTACCTTTTCCGAGGCGTTTTCTAGCCCTTTTTGTACATCGTATTGTTCGAGGTCTTTACTGATTTCTTTAAGCTGTTTGCTTATCTCTTTGATTTGCTTTTCAAGCTCAGCATCATCTGCCATATTGAGGGTATCAAGAAGCATGAATAGTTTGGCCTTCTGCATCAAAATACTTTCATACAGGCTCTTTTGTTCCACCAACTGCTTTTCTGTTTTTTCCATTTCCGTTATTTGCTGACTTAACGCGGTCAACTCATTACTAATAGCTTCAATGTTGCGTTGCACGTCAACCAAGGACGATTCAAACTTTGATTTCATTGGGCGTGCTTGCGCAAGATTGCCAGATACCTTTGTGATGGCTTCCCGTAGTTTTACCGCACTTTCTCGCAAGGAGTCTTTTTCAGTATGACAAAACGGGCAGACTGAAGCAGATATATGGACATGCTTTGGCGAGCTAAACTGTTTTACGTTATCAACAAAACGTTCTTCTTCTCGAATATGTTTGCTAATTGACGAAGCTTGTCGCTGCAACTTTCTTAATTCAACAGTCTTTTGATTTCGTGCCAGCTTGAGTTGACTGTAACGTTGAGTAGCTGCATCGGAATTATGATTAATTTTTTCAGGTACAATAATGCTATCAAGTTGGTCTTTGGCATCTTGTGGGTGGCGTAGCACTTTTTCCAAAGATAGCGGTTCACTCTTAAACCCCATTAAGGCATACAGTTGGCTTAAAACCGGATCGACGTTTTGTTTATAGTTTTCAGAGACGCGTTTGTTTGTTTGTTTCTGGCGTTCCAAACGTCTGATATCGGCGCTTAGTCGTTCTTTCTCTTGTGATAAATGGAAGTATTTCTGATCAACTAACCCTAAAAATATCTTAGTATGATCAATTGCCTGATCACGCTTTTCTTTTTCATCGAACCGGTAAAACAATGCATGTTTATTAGCAACAAGGTTTTGATGCTGAAGAATAAACGATGAAAAGCTACGTATTGATGGAGTGGCGGCTTTAGCGTTAAACCGCCGGTTGGCTCTAGCGGCCAGCGATTCATCCACATCATCTATATCCAAGAAAAATTCTCTTAAATGTTTCTTAAACTCGTCTAGAGGGCGGAAATAGCTAATGTTAAAATAATCGCTGACAATATCGTAAGAATTGAACGACTCAACACGACGAAGAAAGGCCTTTGTCGCTATGTTAGGATCACGAGCAATCACCATGTCCTGCTCATTAATAGAAATCGCAACATAATAAATAGCGGCACTTGTGGTAATGACCCCTTTGGGAATGGTGTTCTCACTACTGCCAAAGCAATAGTCAAATATTTCAATTAAGGCACTTTTACCTGTTGATGACTTACCAGTAACGATATTTAGCCCCTTCTTAAAATTAACAGGGTGCTTAATTCCTTGCTTATCGATAACGCCAATTTCATGAATTAATGTTTTCATCGCGGTTTCACTCCTAAAAACGCATAAATCTCGACCACTGAGTGACCGTTAAATAATCGCCCTAACTTCTCTGCATTTTTTTGATTGATAAATACTGGCTCAGACCCATCACCTGTGCGAAGGGACAATCTTTGTTGGTCCAAGGACAACCACTCATTAACCAAACAATATAGAATGCATTGCTCTGTTAACTCTTGAAACCCATCTATTCGCTCTTGTAGGTCATAGAGCTTGGTGCGATCGTTAAAAGCTGACCAGATAGTGCTTCTAACGTTAGAGTTGAATAATTTTTGGCCAAAAACAGGATGACTGCAAAGTGGGATCACCAAAGGGGCAAGTAAAAGATTATTTTCTGACTCACCAACTGCTGCGTAGAATGAAGCAAGGTATGCCCCGAACTCGAACGGGTTATACTTTAGATCATATAGGGTTTCAACAATGCTGCTCATGGCTTAACCCTCCATTTTAAGTCACGTTCTTCATCATCCATGGCGTCGTGTATCAGTCCATTTTTGTATTCAATAGGCGGGATATCGTTGCCCATGTTCAATGGCTGTTCACCTATGGTTTTATTGTATAGCAATTTTGAACTTGTAATTGCATCCATTACTTCAAGTTGCGCACTTGAATGAGCAAGCTTATATTTCTTGACCAATTGATTTTGATAAGTAACCGTTTTATCTTTATAGAGTGGATACTCATCCAACTGCTCCAGCAGAGAGTTTTGCAACTCAA
Organism: Natronospirillum sp.; assembly: GCA_049115955.1. Taxonomy (GTDB): domain Bacteria; phylum Pseudomonadota; class Gammaproteobacteria; order Pseudomonadales; family Natronospirillaceae; genus Salinispirillum. Next base: position 8,455 of record JAGDZJ010000012.1, on the reverse strand, counting down.
GCCAGTTACCTACTGCATCAGGTATCATGTCATGATGTTCGATTTCAGCAATTTTTTGTACGAACGGTCTATCTTGGTGTAACTCAACTTCCAGATCAGACGCCTCATAGCCCGAAAAGGAAGGAAAGGTGAACTCTTTTTTACAAAGAAGCGCCGTTAGCTCCTCGCACTTCGCTGCAAATTCTTGGTACTTGATACTCCAAGATTGCTGATTTGCCTGCGTGTACACAAAGCCAATAAGCCCGTGTAGGTAACTTTTCAGGTTATTTTTGGGAATTCCTACTGGTCTGGAAAGTATCAGCTTTTCCAAAATCTGTGCGTTATCGGCTTGCGTAAATAATGTAACTTTACCGATTACGCTTTTAAGCAATTGCTCGTCAGCTTCCATTACAGCCTTTTGCAGCTTGATAACTTCTGATGGATTATCGGCATTTCGTTCTTCTTCTGGCCGACTGAAGAAGATATCCTTTAGTATTTGCAGACACTGTTCTGCACTTTGTGCATTCCAGTCTTTCAGACGAGTAGTCGCGCCAAATGCCTGTGTAGTATGTAGCACCAAAACCCCATATTGGGTGTGGTCGAACTCTGGAGCAAGCCAGTTTTTTAATGTTTTCCAGAGGTTTTCGTGGTTGTCAGTGAGTGCCGCTGAGTAATCTTTCACTTCAATTTGTGCTGCTTCCAACGAGTCTGGAAAAACCAAGCTAACATCACCGTCTTTTTCGAACCAAACTGATTGTCCATCTTCAAGTGAAAAGCACTTGTCCAAACCAATCAGTACTTGATAATGAAATGATAAAGCAGTTTTTAACGCTGCATTTTTTGTTTTACCACCACTCATACTTCCTCCTTAGAGCTCGCCCTTAAAGGCGGAATTGAGAATTGAAGTCTTTATACCTACCAAATAAGATAGCTTGCTATCCAGCTCTTTATTCACTTCATTAGTTTTATCAACTAAGGCATCAAGAGATTCACATATAGACTTTTGTTCATCTATTGGTGGTAAATGGAATTCAAAGTTGAAGAGATGGTTGCGATTGACCTTTGGCATCCCTGCTCGACTTGAGCCTTCAATTGCGTATTGAGTAAACGGTTCAGATAGCAACAGATAGAATAAAAAATCCCTAGTCATCTTTTGGCTGTCCGGTGCTAGAGGATAAATATCTGCACTACAGATACCAGAAATCGATGGTCTAGCGACTTTCATAAGATACGGTCTGATTTTACTGTACAAAACCATACTGTCATCAAAAGGAAACTTACCAGAAATAAGCTTCTCTTCTCTTGCTTTTTTCAAGTCTATCAGCTCACCGCTAAACGACGTGATGTTTGCCCCGCCAACATGATACATGTCTAAGTATTCTTCTTCTCTTGGATCACATAATTTTGAGGTGATATGGCAAACACCATTCAATCTAACCTGTTCCCAATGCTCGTGCTTGCTAAGCATGGAGCTTAGCGAGCTTTTCAGTAGCGCATCAGCCAGTGTGATGCTTTCCTGCAAATGCTCAATGGCTGTGTCTATGCGGGTGAGTAGTGCATCGAGTTTTTCGACGATGCGTTTTTGTTCCGGCAAACTAGGAAGAGGTATATCCAGCTCTTCAACCATTGCTTTAGTAAGGGCCTGTCTTGTCGCACCGCCAGCACCTTGCCAAAGCAGTTGTGCCTTAAACTTTGGGCTTACGATCAAATAGTTCAGAAACTTACTTTCGACTTTCTCTGTTGACCTAATTATCGTCACATGTTGATTCACACGAGCTGGCAAGAACTCATCAGGAACAATACAGCATCTCGCAATAGACGCCCCAGTAATATTCAGCAACACGTCACCACTCTCGACAATTACATTTTTGAGAGCATCAGCTTGTTCGTTATCTATAAATGCCAGCCTGTCGTCTTTAAAGAGGCAGTCGTGTACATTTAAACTTCTGATCAGTGAGATACCACTTCGCTTATAAGCTTTGTCTCCTCCTTTCGGTGTTGCTCCACTACCAATTTTGGTTGTGAGTTCTTTCAGCTTGTGCCAGTGCCACCCATCTGGTAATTGATATAGAACCTGCTCCATACTTACTTCTCCGCCAACAGGTTTTCAATTTCATCCAGCAGGCCAGATACCAGTTTTTCTTTGATGCGGATCTGCTTAAGAATATCGCTTGGTGCTAGATGCTCGGCATCTTTTTGCTTAGCTGGGTTTTTGGCAGATAGGTCATAATCTTCAGATAGCTTGCTGACTGATACCGTCCATGAGCGATCAGTTGTATCACGGCTGCTATACAACTCAACAAACTCTTTTAGGTGCTCGTCGGTGATCGGTTTATTTTTGGTGAGCTTTTGCTCGGGCTCACATTCGTAGTACCACACATCGCTGGTGCCACCGTTGCGCTCAAAAAACAGCACGTTGGTTTTAACACCCGAATAAGGCAAAAATACGCCAGCCGGCAGGCTTAAAATGGTGTGCAGGTTAAAGTTTTCCAGCAGTTCCTGCTTCACTTGCTTAAAGGCGCTGTTGATTTGGAATAGCACGCCTTCTGGCACCACGATTGCCGCTTTACCGCCACTTTTTAAGGTTTTCATAAAGTGCTGTAAAAAAAGCAATTCGGTAGCATTGGCTTGAATTGGGAAGTTTTGCTGAATTTGAGGTTTCTCTTTGCCGCCAAACGGCGGGTTAGCCAGAATGATGTCGTAACGGTCCTTTTCCTGAATATCGCGGATGTTTTGCGTCAGCGTATTACCACGGTAGAGGTTGGGTGATTCAATGCCATGCAAAATAAGGTTCATCATGCCCATGACGTAGGCCAGTGAAGTCTTCTCAAAGCCAAAGAAGGTATCGCGCTGAATGAAGTTCCATTGCTCTGTTGAAAGCTCACTCTTTTTAACTTTTAAGTGATCAAAGGCTTCTACTAGGAAGCCGCACGAACCGGCTGCAGCATCATAAATGGTTTGCCCTGCTTGTGGGTCTATGGCTTTGATCATGGCGCGCACTACTGGGCGCGGCGTATAGAATTCGCCGGCATAACCGCCCGCATCGCCCATATTCTGTAGCAAACCTTCATAAACCAGCGATAACTCAAACATCTCGTCGCTGGATTGAAAGTTCAGGGTATCGATAATATCCAGCACTTCGCGCAGGGTGTGACCAGAAGCTACTTTGTTATCTAAGTACTGAAAGATTGCACCAATCTTGTAGGTAAAGGACTTGGGGTCCGCGCCAGTCGCAGTGGCATTGGCAAAGCTTTTTAGGTAGGGAAAAAGCTGGTTGTTCACGTAGTCGGTTAGGTCATCCCCGGTTTTTGCGCGAGCCAAGTCTAACCTGCCTTCGGCAGTTTTGGGGCAAGCCCAAGTGGCCCAGCGGTGTTCGGCATCCAATACTGGGTAGTAGTCTTTACCCGACAACACCGCTTCGTCTTCTTTTTCGGATTCGTAATCATCGAGAAACTTCAGGAACAAGACCCAGGAGGTTTGCTCTGTGTAATGCATGGCACCGCTGATGCCATCGTCGCGGCGTAGGATGTCGGTGATGCGGTCAATTTTTTGCTGGAGTGACATGCTTAGAGTTTTCCGATAATAAAATTGTACATATTGGTGATGTCTTCACTGATTTCTTCTATTGGAATTAGGTCAATGTAGGCCTGTAGTTTTTCTAGGTCTAAGCCTATGCCATCCGTGTTAATCAGCGGGTTGATGACATCTTTGACATTTAGCCTGCGAATGTCGTCGTTATCGCTAGGATCATTGGATTGTAGATGGTTGCGCTGCGCGATATTGCCATTATTGATTTGGCCAAGAACGTTGTGATGCTCTAACGCTGTAAATGAGAGCAAGTAGTTTTTGATTTCGCGGCGTTTCCACGCAAGTAGATACGGTGTCACTCCTATGCCTTGCGGCCACTGAATGGAATTGAGTAAATCACGGTACATTTGCCCATTTACTTGTACGCCATTGGCCGCGCTCCAATCCAAGGCAGCTTCATCCCGATCGCAAATCAGAAAAATCTTAGTCGTAACCAGTGAGGATTCGATCTTACTCAAGCCATGTAACCAATCAATCTTACCTTTGCCAAAGGTTTCATTCGAGGTTGTATAGCTCGATGACTTCTTCATGGCATGTACGGCGGACAATCTATCTACTTGGAGACCTGCACGTGCAGCAAGTTTGGTAAATATAACCCAGTCATTGTAGTCATCTAATAACGCTATATTTGGCAACTTGCCGCAGATCTCAAACTCAACGGATTTTGCACGCGATAGAACGCTTAAGCGGTTGATGAGCTGCTTGATCTTGTTATCTTCACTAATTCGGCCCTTTTCTACGACTTTCAGGTGTTCTATGCGATTCTCTTTGGCAGAAATGGAATCGAGCAGGTGCGTGGTAGTGATGGCATGGCCTTTTATGCTGTGCAGTAGCACCCAGAGCTTTTCGACGTTCTTATAGTGAAGGTGCGAATCTGCCTCGTCAAACAAGAACAGAGTGCTATCGGAATCGAACAAGTCTATCAACGCATACAGAAACAGGAGCTGGTATTCTCCATCGCTGAACTGATCTAACTCGATATTATTGTTGAATACGAGCTGGCACCGTGGCTTGTCTATAAAGTAGTTGTTATCGGCAGCTTGAGTAAAAAAAGCTACTTCCGGGTCCCAGGTGTGGGCCATAGCTTGTGCATTTAACTCTCCTGCTTCCCCCTCATCATCACCGGCTTGTAGCTGTCGGGGGTAGTCGAAGGAAGCCTGGATTAAACCGTTCGCAGTGAGATCGATAGTTCGCTTTCGCAGTGGCTCTTCGAACTCGTAGTCACGCGAGATCAGATTGGTAATAAAGCTTTCCAACGATCTGAAGTATGGCGTAGCACGCAATGTATCTGCCTCACCTCCTGCCTCACGTTTAAGCGCATCCTGTACCCGTGCAATGTAGTTTTTGTCTACTTTAAAAGCGCATTTGAAGGTTGTGGTTAGATCGTCTTTGTCTGGCTTAGATTCAGTGACATAGCCATGTTCAACCAGAAAAGACCGAACTTTGCCATTACGTTTGATGGCAGTGGCTAAAAAAATCAACAGTTTCGACCAAGATTTATCGAAGTAGAAACAATTAAGGGTGAGGCCGCGGCCGGCTTGTCTTTCTCTCTTTAAATAGGTGCTGAACTTTTCTGAGTAATTTTCATTCTGACCTGAAGAGAAGCACACGACTTTAAGGTGCTCGTGATCTCGTCCTGCTAATCGTTGCTCAAAAACAGACTGCAAAATGCTCGATTTGCCAGAGCCGTTTTCGCCAATCAATGTCGCAACCTTATCAATGCGTAAAGTTTGCCTTTGATGATGCAACGGATTGGGAGCTAAGTTCAGTTCCATTGGTTAGCCCACATTGTACAGTTGATGTTGCAGTTGTTTGAACGCGGTGAGTAGTTGCGCTGGTTTTCCGTCAAAAGCCATAGAAGCATCTTTAGTGGTGCCCAAGCCCGATAACTCGATCAGGGCTGGCAAGCGTTCGCGGGATAATTCCGAGCTACCCGTTTGCTCATATCGGTTGAGCACAAAGTGCAAAAATTCTTGTGCTTTTGCTTGCTGGTACTGACTGAAAAAAGCGTCATTGGCACGCACGCTATCGGCACGTGCCTTTCGTGTGGACATTGGCTGCTCGAACGCTAGAAACGCCAACAGATCGAACATATCGCAATCGTCCGCTTCAAACATACGACGCAGGGTGGAGAGCTGCTCTTTGTCAAAGCCCGCCTGTACCAGTTTTGCCAGCAGTTGTTCGCGCAAATCTGGGTCTGACCAGATGTCACGAAGCTCATCAACACTTTTGAACAATCCAGGGAGTTGTTGAATTAACCGTTCAACAAATTCCTGAATGCTGAGCGGTTTGCCATTTTCGTCTATATAGCGAGTTTCGATATCGATGACCTTTAGTTCGCGGTGTTTGCCAAGTTTCACTTTCAGTCTTGGGCGGGGCTCACTTGTTTCTGTCTCAGGGCCTTCGCCGCCTTCCGGAGACTCTGGTGTATAAGGCGGGGTTGGCTCTCTGATTCCTGCTGGTTCAGACGCTTCAGGCTCGCCGTCCCATTCCTCATCATAGAAGTTATTCGTTGCGCCCCGAAAATCCACGATGGTGAAGTAGTCTTTACCGTCAAACACACGGGTTCCACGACCGATAATCTGTTTGAACTCCACCATTGAGCCTATTGTTCGATCCAATACCACATTGCGCACGTTTCGGGCATCAACACCGGTGGTAAGCATTTGTGATGAGGTAAGAATGGCAGGAATGTCTTTATCGTTATCCTGAAATTTTTCTAGCAGTTCACGGCCGACTTTGCCTTCGTCACTGGTCACTCGCACACAGTAATACGGGTCTTTGACGGTTTTATATTTGTTGATCATGTCACGCATGGTTAGCGCATGATTCTGGTTCTCACAGAAGACAATGGTTTTTTCCAACGGGTTGATATTTTGTAAGATGGCTTTGGCGACCAGCTCTGTGCGTTCATCAACAATGATTTTGCGGTCGTAGTCTGCGACTTGATACAAATCCTGACCTGATTCACCTTCGACGATCACATCATCTTTGGTGAGTACCAGTTCATCTAGGTTGGTTCTTACTCGCTTAACCCTATACGGAGTAAGGAAGCCATCATTGATGCCATCTTTCAGTGAATACACGTACGCCGGTTGTCCGAAGTATTCATAAGTGTCTACGTTATCGGTGCGTTTTGGTGTGGCGGTTAAGCCCAAATGCACGGAGCTGCTGAAGTGATCAAGAATGGCTCGCCAGGAGCCTGCTTCATTGGCTGCGCCGCGGTGACATTCATCAATCAACACTAGATCAAAAAAGTCCTTGGGATAGGCTTTGTAGTAGCCATCGATGTTTTCTCGTTCCGCAATCGCCTGATAAATCGCGAAAAAAATGTACGCATTGGTGAGCACCATACCATTGCGTTTGCGAACCTCTTCCCCATTGATTTTGATCAGGTCTTTTTCATAAGGATTGAAGGTGTTAATGGCTTGGTCGGCTAGGATATTACGGTCGGCCAGAAACAGAACTCGTGGCCTGCGTGAGCCCGGGTTGTCACGGTTCCAGCGTGCCTGAAATACCTTATGAACAATTTGAAAGGCGATGAAGGTTTTACCGGTACCGGTGGCCAGTGTGAGCAAGATGCGGGATTTGCCTTGACCGATGGCATCTGTAGCCGCATGAACAGCCAACTCTTGGTAATAGCGCGGCTGCATCGCACCCTCAAGATGAAAGGGGATATTTCTTAATTCTTGGCTGAGGTTAGTGTTTTTATCTACATAGCGTTTTTCCAGCTCTGCAGGCGTTGGGTAAAACTCTATGTAGTCGCCTTTGCCTGTTACCAGATCAAGCTCGTAGATTTGTTTTCCGTTACTGGAATAGACAAAGCGAACGCGAAGCTTGTTCGCATAGTCGATGGCTTGTTGCAGGCCTTTTGTTGGATGTTCGGATTCCTTCTTGGCTTCAACTACGGCAAGGTAACGGTTATCTTTATGAAGCAGATAATCCACAAAGCACCGCCGCCCACGCACACCCCCTGCCATTTTTCGACCATCGGTGAAGTAGTGTTCCCGAATGATGTTTCTAGGTTGCCAGTGTGCAGCGTTTAGCGCGGGATCTATGTAGTTCGCTCGGGTATCGGCTTCAGAAACCATTTAGACTCCAATCCTAAAGACGGGACGTGAGCGTACTTATACATAGCATAAGAATACTCCGTTCGCGCAGTTCCTATATTTACAACAACCTACGCGATTGCACTATTACTTAACAACACTGTGCCTGACGAAGAACTGCAAGCCAACAAAGGAATCGAACAAGTTCTGCTTGTATACTAGGTCAACGGGCTGTGCTCAGTCCAGCAATGTGGCAATACAACTATTGATTATTCTCATAGTCCTTGAAGAGACGGCTGAGACCTAAAAAAAGAAGCGGTGGTGTCAGGGCAATTTACTACTGGAAGAAATCTGACTACAAGATATGGATGCTCACGCAGTACAGCAAATCAGGGCGTGCCAGTATCCCCAGTCATACGCTCAAGCAAATTGCGGAGGCAATCAGGAATGAGTAACAGAAACCTTGGTACGGAGATTCTTGATGGCATCAATGAAATCAAGCAGTTCAAGAAAGGCAAAGTGGTTCTAAGCACGCATGAGCTCGTGGGCAACCGAGCTGGCACTTGGTCTGTCACCGTGAGCGGAAATTGGCGGGTCACGTTCATTTTTGTGGGTGATGACGCCGAGGTCGTCAATTATGAAGACTACCATTGAGGTACTACCATGCTAATGCATAACCCCCCACATCCTGGGGAAATTATTAAAGAACTTTGCTTGGAGCCTTTGGGGGTGTCTGTCACTGACGCTGCCGACGCACTAGGTATTAGCCGGAAAACTCTGAGCGCTATATTGAATGGGCGTGCCGGAATAAGCCCGGAAATGGCTGTTCGGCTCTCCAT
>JAGDZJ010000011.1:0-107861 GCA_049115955.1 Natronospirillum sp. | reverse complement strand
CATCGTCAAGCTCTTAAATACGGCATACCCCGGGTCAGCAATGGCTCGGGGTTTTTGCTTTTGGGGAACCGTGCTGTCGCCACGGCTTTCGGGGTATGCCGCCAGCGCTCAACGGCAGGCCGAAAATGCGCGCTTTGCGGCATACGCCCTACACCCCTGTCTCAGCAAGTGCTGGCTGTCACGTAAAGAGGGCGGAAAAGCGCAGCGTCATCCGCCGTTGATACCACAGCAAGCCCCTTATTCTTTGTTCATCCAGGCAGCACGCCAAAGCTCATCCAAACCATCCAGCCACTCATGCATCTCTTGCCACGGGTGTACCATGCCGATATCTGGCAACACGGCCTCTAACTGTTCTTTCTCTACCGCTGACAACGTCATCATCCTGTCTAACATCACCGCATCTACCCACGGGTTGGCCAGCCCCGCGTATTCCCAGTCGAGAATCATCCAACGATCTTTATGCAAAAGCAGGTTGTCCGCATGCAGGTCATGGTGCGTAAGGCGAAAGGTATCTGTTGGCCATTGCGCTTGTTTTATCAAGCGATCTGCCAGCGGTTGCCAGTGCGCGGGTTCCGGCGTACGGGCAAGGTAGCCAAGGATAAGCGTTTCATAGTCGTAAGACTCGACGGAACACGGCATCTCCCAAAGTGACGATACATGGCCAAGCAGTGCGCTACGGGCCGGTGCAGAAATTAACGTGTTCGGCGTCGGGTGAATACCGTCATAGAAGGGCAGCAGCATTCCTACGCCGGGAACGTTAGCGATGAGCTTAGGTGCCCATGGTTGGCCAGCAATAGTCTTTAATACCTGTAATTCTCGGTCGGGGCGAGAGCCCGGAGCACCCAAAGTCGTCAAGCTTTGACGCCAAAGCAGAGTTTGGGCAGGCGTTTGAATGCGCCAATGGGCGTGCCCGGTGCCTTTATCCAGAAAGGAAACTGCCTGAATATCGCTGACGAGTTCGAAAACCGTGTCATTCAGGGGTACGTCGTCATGGTGCATGACCGATGTCATTGTTATACTTCCGCTCGTCTCATCGGGGTGCTTTGTCGTAACTGACATAGGCTGAGAGTTTACCCGCTGAACCTGATCCAGTTAACTCTGGCGTAGGGAATGGGATTATAGCCAGCGGATGTTTATTCTGGCTAATGCCTTCCTCGCCGGTCGCTGATTTATTCGAACCGGGAGTCTACATGAAATTCCAAGCTAAACCTCTTTCCATTCTGATGCTGTCCAGCGTCATAGCGGCACCAGTATTCGCCACAGAGCTGACCGTGTACACCTATAGCTCATTCACCAGCAGTTGGGGCCCAGGGCCACAAATAAAAGAAGCTTTTGAAGCAGAATGTGATTGCACACTCACCTTTGTCAGCAGTGATGACGGCGTGAGCCTGCTTAATCGTGTGCGTCTCGAAGGTGCCAACACGCAAGCAGATGTCATCTTAGGTATTGATGATGCCTTAATTGCTGAAGCGCGTGCCTTGGGTGTTGCTCAGTCGCACAGCATCAATTGGGCGGACTATCCTATGGCGGCTGACTTGCAGTGGTCGGACAATACCTTCGTGCCTTTTGACTATGGCTACTTTGCTTTTGTGTACGACTCAGAGACGAACACGAAGCCTGTTACCTCCTTGGATGACTTGTTGCGCAGCAATGTCAGTATCGTCTACCAAGACCCGCGTACCAGTACGGTGGGCCAAGGTCTGATGCTGTGGATGAACGCGGTGTATGGCGACGACGTTGCAGGCGCATGGGAAGCCTTAGCCGAGCGCACTGTGACAGTAACCTCTGGCTGGTCAGCAGCTTATGGTATGTTTCTGGAAGGTGAGGCCGACTACGTACTGAGCTACACCACCTCACCGGCTTACCATGTGGTCGCCGAGTCAACGGATCGCTACAAAGCGTTGGCGTTCAGTGAAGGCCATGTGGCGCAAATCGAAGTTGGGGCTATCTCAGCGCATACGAATCAGCCCGAGCTGGCTGAGCAATTTCTAGCCTTTTTGCTCAGCTCGACGGCACAGGAAATTATTCCTGTTACCAATTGGATGCTGCCAGTACGTACGGATGTAAACCTGCCGGACGTCTTTGCTGAATTACCGCAGCCGGAGCGCATCGGATTCACCTCTGAGGAAGTGTACACCAACCGTCAGAATTGGATCCGGGAGTGGCGTAACGCCGTCAGCCAGTGACCGATATAGCGCCAGTTCATAACGCTGTAGCAAAAGGTAGCTTGTACGAGCTGCTTAGGCCCACGCGCTGGGCCTTGCACTTACCGGGTTCTTTGGCGTTAGGGTTGACCTTAGGGGTCACCCTGCTGGCGTTGTTTGCTTTGCTTGGCTGGCGCCAGGAAGGCGCCGATTGGTCAGTACTGAACGATCAATGGTTCTGGCGCGTCTTGCGTTTTTCGTTGTGGCAGGCGCTATTGAGCGCGCTGCTGTCGGTACTGCTCGCAGTGCCGGTTGCGCGCGCCATAGCATTGGATCGAAAACTGCCGGGGCAGCGCTGGTTCTTGCGCTGGTGTTTGTTGTGTTTTGTCATGCCGAGCCTCGTATTGATTACTGGCATGGTGGCGCTGTTTGGACGCTCGGGCTTGCTGACGCCGTGGCTCGGGAGTGCCTGGAATCTGTATGGTTTGACCGGCATTCTACTGGCGCATGTGTTTTTGAATTTGCCTTTCGCAGTACGGGTGTTCAGCTTTCAGTGGCGGACCATTCCTGATACGGCATGGAAGGTCGCTGCGCAACTGAACTTATCCACGTGGCAGCGTTTCAAATTGGTGGAATGGCCAGCGTTGCGTGGCGTGTTGCCAGCGGCTTTTGGGTTTATCTTCCTGTTGTGTTTTAACAGCTTTGCCGTGGTATTGGCGCTGGGTGGTGGGCCGCGAGCGACCACCATCGAGGTTGCTATCTACCAAGCGTTAAAATACAACTTCAATCCCTCTGAGGCGCTGATACTGGCGCTGACCCAACTCTTGGTTGCTGGCGGTCTCTTTGCTCTATTCAGTCGCTTGGGTCGTTTAACCTGGCTCGCCCCGGCTTCATCGGGTACAGGCTGGCTCCCGGCCTACCGAGGGCCACAAAAATGGCTGGGCCGTGTTGCCTATGGTGTGTGCGTTGTTTTCTTGTTAGCACCCATAGCGGCACTGTTGCCAAAGGCGCTGCAAGCTCAGTGGGCGAATTTGCCGTGGCGTGATCTCGCCTATGGAATGGCTTACTCCATCTTCTTTGCCGTGTCGTCTGCCTTACTGGCTGTTGGCTTGGCTTTGGGTACGCTGGCTGTCTGGCGGCGTCAAACAGGGCGCTGGCGGCGTAATTTGGTGGAGTCTGCAGCGCTGCATCATCTGGTTGTGCCGGGGATGGTGTTATCTGTTGGTTTGTATATCTTCTTTATGCCATTGATCAGTTGGCAGCAATGGGGCTGGGTCGCGGTGATCGTGCTGAATGCGATGATAGCGTTGCCCTTTGTGTTCAGTCAGCTTAAGCCGGGTATGTTCGAGTATGATGCGAATTACCGCCGTTTGTCGTCTGACCTTGGATTGCACGGGTGGGCGCTATGGCGGCGCGTCATCGTGCCTTTCCTATGGCCCGCATTGCAGCGTGCTTTGGCAATCAGCTTTGTGCTGGCGTTGGGAGATTTTGCCGTATTCGGTATCTTTGGTGCAGATCAGTGGCGCACGTTACCGTGGTTAATCTATGCCTTGTCGGGCTCGTATCGCTTAGCCGACGCTGCTTTGGCGTCGTTGCTGTTATTGGGGCTGTCATTTATAGCTCTGTCTTTTTTGGAGAAGCAGGGGCGTTATGCTAGAAGTTAAGGGCTTGGAGTTGTGCCGCGGAGATCAGTGTTGGCGCTACGACTTCTCAGTAGAGCGCGGTAAGACGCTAGCGTTGATGGGGCCAAGTGGGGTGGGTAAAACCTCCTTGCTGGAATGCCTCAGTGGATTCGTCCCGGCGCATCAGGGACAGATATTGTTGGACGGCCAGCTCATTGGTGGCCTCGCGGCGGAACAGCGTCCGGCGTCGACGCTGTTTCAGCAGCACAATTTGTTTGAACACCTAAGCGTGGCGCAGAATATTCGTTTGGGTTTTCGGCAAGGGCGGCCGGATGCTATTCAATGGGGTCGCGTCATGGATGCTTGTCGAGAGCTGGGTGTGGTAGAACTGTTAGAGCGTTCTCCAAGCGCCCTGTCCGGCGGACAGCGCCAGCGTATTGCACTGATTCGCACCGTGTTGCGGGAGCAGCCGTTGATTCTCTTAGATGAGCCTTACAGTGCGCTGGATGAGGATAGTCGGGAACTGGCGGGGGAGTGGGTCAAGCGGCAGATCAAAACAGCACAGCAGGTATTGGTGTTTGTGACTCATATGGCCGCTGACGCTGAACGCTGGGCCGATGACGTACTGCAATTACAAAGCCCGACTACCGTGTCGTAATCGGACTTTGCAGTAAGCACTTCTTAGACGTTAAAGCGGAAATGCATAACGTCTCCGTCTTTCACGATGTACTCTTTGCCTTCAAGGCGCATCTTGCCAGCCTCTTTCGCGCCTTGTTCACCCTTATATTGGATGAAGTCGTTATACGCGATGGTTTCAGCGCGGATAAAACCTTTTTCGAAGTCGGTATGAATAACGCCTGCCGCTTGGGGTGCGGTAGCGCCAATGCGTACCGTCCAGGCACGTACTTCTTTTACGCCTGCGGTAAAGTAGGTGTGCAAGCCCAGCAACTCATAACCCGCACGAATCACTTTGTTCAGACCTGGCTCGTCCATGCCCATGTCGGCTAAGAACTCATCGCGCTCATCGTCTTCCAGTTCAGCTATTTCAGCTTCTAGCTTATTGCAGATCGCGACGACCTGCGCACCTTCTTCTTCAGCAATGGCTATCACACGGTCTAAGAGGGGGTTATTCTCAAACCCGTCTTCATCGACGTTAGCGATGTACATGGTGGGTTTCAGGGTCAGCAGATGAAACTGCGTGTTCAGCATCTCACGTTCATCGGCTTCCAGCGGGAACGAACGCAACGGCTTGGCTTCGTTCAGGTGCGGTAAAACGCGTTGCAGTACTTCCAACTGACGAATAGCGTCTTTGTCCTGGCCTTTGGCTTTCTTTTGCAGCTTCAGTAACTGCTTTTCGACGCTGTCGAGATCGGCCAGTGCCAGTTCAGTGTTGATGACTTCGATATCGGACGCTGGGTCAACTTTGTTGGCCACGTGAATGACGTTGTCATTGTCGAAGCAACGAACCACATGCGCAATGGCATCTGTTTCGCGAATATTGGCCAAGAACTGGTTGCCCAATCCTTCCCCTTTCGATGCACCGGCGACCAAGCCTGCGATATCCACAAATTCCATGGTGGTGGGTACAACACGCTCGGGTTTAACGATGGCTGCCAAGTTGTCCTGCCGAGGGTCGGGCACGGGTACAACACCCGTATTTGGCTCAATGGTACAAAACGGGAAGTTTTCTGCATCAATGCCCGCTTTGGTCAGTGCATTAAACAGAGTTGATTTGCCGACGTTGGGCAAGCCGACGATGCCACATTTAAAACCCATACTAACCTCTTAAATTTTCAATTACTCAGCTTTAAAGCTGTGCAGGGAATTCATTGCCTTTGCCCATTCGCCGTCGCACACCCGTGGCAGTTCACTGGTGGCCGCAGCAATGGCGTCATCGATGTTATTTTGTTCCTTCGGCGCCGCTTTGGTCAGTACATAGTTGACGACATCGCGCGCGTCTCCCGGATGCCCTATACCTATGCGTAGCCGGTAAAATTCTTTGTTATTGCCCAGTTGAGCAATGATGTCACGCAAACCATTGTGCCCGCCATGACCGCCGCCTTTCTTGAAGCGCGCCACGCCGGGAGGGAGATCCAGCTCGTCGTGGGCGACCAGAATTTGTTCAGGCGTCAATTTGTAGAAATTCGCCAGCGCTGCCACAGCTTGTCCGCTGCGGTTCATAAACGTCATGGGTTTCAATAGCCACAGAGTGTGCTCCCCCAATGTTACTTGGCAGAGATCGCCCGCGTATTTTTTGTCGGACTTCCATTGGCCGCGCCACAGGCTGGCCAGACGGTCGACAAAATCGAAACCGGCATTGTGACGAGTGCGGTCATATTGCGCGCCTGGATTTCCCAAGCCAACGACCAGACTGATACGATCACTGTGGCTCATGCAACTGTCTCTTTTTCTAAGTCTGCCATAAAAAAAGGGGCTCAGAAGCCCCTTTTTCCGCTTGAAGCGCTATTAGGCTTCAGTTTCTTCTTCGTCTTCATCAGCAGCAGCGCCGCCTTTGGCACCCAGCACGCTTACGACTGGTGCATCGTGTTCAGCGCCTTTAGCCAGTTCGACCAAGGTAACACCTTTAGGAACAACGATATCAGACAAGTGAACCACCCCACCAACTTCCAGTTTAGCTACATCGATTTCGATGAACTCTGGCAGGTCAGCCGCTTTACAGGTGATTTCTACATTGTTCTCGCTGTGCAGCAACAGGCCGCCCGCTTTCACGCCCACGCACTTATCTTCATTGATGAAGTGCAGAGGAACGCGCTTGTGGACCTTAGTGGTTTTCGTTACGCGCTCGAAATCCATGTGCATAACGTCGCCACGTGCCGGGTGACGCTGCATGTCCATCAGGACTACTTGCTGATCTTTACCACCGATTTCCAAGGTCAGAACGTGCGAGAAAAAGCCTTCGTTCTGAGTAGCCTTGGCAATGGCTGAAGCACTGAAAGACAGGCTTACAGGCTTCTGGGCCTTTGTGCCACCGTACATGACTGCTGGAATCTTGCCTTCGCGACGCAGGCGGCGGCTCGCACCTTTGCCTGAATCTGTGCGCTCTTCAGCAGCCAGGTTGTATACTTGAGACATTGTATTTACTCCGTTTAATAAAAAAAGCCGTGAACATCGCGACCAATGATCACAGCCGTCGCAGTGGCAATTGCCACCTTGGGGCTTATGCCCCTATCAGCGTCATGCTCTGAAAGCCACACGTGGTGCGGCTTTCAGCAAGCCTTTATCGGAACATGGCGCTAATGGATTCTTCGTTGCTTATGCGGCGAATGGCTTCTGCCAGAATACCCGCCATTGAAAGCTGGCGGATATTACCACATTGTTTTGCCTCAGGCGAGAGGGGAATACTGTCTGTTACCACCAACTGCAAGTCGGCGCTGGCGACGCGTTCGATGGCCGGACCGGACAATACAGGGTGGGTGGCGTAAGCCACTACTTCACGCGCACCGAATTTCTTCAGGGCAGAAGCGGCCATGCACAGTGTACCTGCGGTATCGACCATATCATCGACCAAAATACAGGTGCGGTCGGTTACATCACCAATGATGTTCATGACTTCTGACTGATTGGCTTTCGGGCGGCGCTTGTCGATGATGGCCAGGTCAGCGTTCAACTGTTTGGCGATCGCACGAGCACGCACTACACCGCCGATGTCAGGAGACACTACGACCTTGTTTTCATAGTTTTGCTTAACGATGTCGTCGAGCAAAATTGGCGAACCGTAGATGTTGTCTACCGGGATAGAAAAGAAACCCTGAATCTGATCGGCGTGAAGATCAACCGTGAGTACGCGGTCAGAGCCGACCACCGTCAGCATGTCGGCGACGACCTTGGCACTAATGGGTACACGGCTGGAGCGCGGACGACGGTCTTGGCGTGCATAGCCGAAATAGGGCATCACCGCCGTGATACGACCTGCTGAGGAGCGCCGTAAGGCGTCAATCAACAGTACCAATTCCATGAGGTTTTTGTTGGTGGGAGCGCAGGTGGGTTGGATGATGAATACATCGGCACCACGTACATTTTCGTCGATTTCAATGGCTACTTCACCATCGCTGAACTTATCAACCCGAGCGGCGCCGAGGGGGATATCAAGACGTTTTGTTACCTGTTCGGCCAGTTCAGGGTTGGCTGTCCCCGTGAAAACCATCATGTTTGACACGCTGCTGTCCTCGAGTGGTTGCGAGTGGTCATTAGACATAAGAAAAGCTCACATTTAACGGGGTTTAGGCGTCAATAATAGACGCAACCGGCGAGCGATTGATTCCTTGGGCGACAAATACAGCATAGTCACGCGCCAATTGCTGCGCTGCGTTTCTTGCTTCCGCCTCGGTTTTGAAGGAAATAAAACCACAAGCTCCGGTTCCGGTCAGTCGTGCAGGCCCCAGTTTATGCATGGTATCCAGCATGTCGGCGATCTCTGGATACGTATTACGCACTGTTGCCTCGCAGTCATTTCGACCATCCCCTGCCAATGCGGTGCGTATTGTCGTTTTTTGACTATTTCGTGTCAAACGGGGACTGCTAAATATGTCGGCGGTAGAAACATGAATGTCGGGGTGAGCAACGACAAACCAATCGTTAGGAAGGGTTACGGGCGTCAATTGCTCACCGACGCCTTCCGCCCATGCCGAGTTTCCGCGCACGAACACCGGTACGTCAGCACCTAATTGGCGACCTAAATCCGCCAAGGTGTCTATTTCTAGGTTGCAGCGCCAAAGTTTATTAACCACTAGCAAGGTCGTCGCGGCATTTGAGCTACCGCCGCCTAGGCCGCCCCCCATAGGCAGAACTTTTTCTAACTCAATGCACAATCCGCAGTCCAATGTCCGGGTAGGACGAAGCAGCTCCGCAGCGCGCCAGACGAGGTTGTCTTCTTTCGGTAGCCCGGAATTATCTTCCAGTATTACTTCGGACGTCACCGTCGTCGGCGTAAACACCATGCGGTCGCCGTAGTCCAACAGTTGAAACAGCGTTTGCAACTCGTGGTAGCCGTCAAGGCGGCGGCCGATAATGTGAAGCATTAAATTGAGTTTGGCGGGTGAGGTCACTGCAATGGGAGCCTGCGCCGCGTCACGCACCGGTAAGCTCCCAACTAGAGATTATGATGCGGGCACTGTTGTCTTCAAAACGAATATTGAAGCGATGCGGTAGTTGCGTATCAGCATGGTACGACTCATATTGTACGGACCAGCCGTATTGCTCCAGCTGTTCAAGCAATGCATCGCTATTCAGTTTGATGCCAGCGCGCGTACCAGGTGCAGGAATGCCGCGCATCCAATACTGTAAATGGTGCAAGGGCAGCTCTAGGGAGGTTGTCTCACTCAGCAATTCATCCAGCGACTGAGCGTAGAATACATCGTCCGACGTGCGCAGTTCGGCCCAGCCAAAGCCGCCGCTGATGGATGCGCCACCTTGTCCTAGCGGGCCGCTCAGGCGAATATTATAGTCTGTGTCTTGTTGCTGCCAATAGACGTTGAAGTTAGCACCTTCAGAGCCCGTGCGGGCGCCCACTCTGCCTTGCACCGTCCAGCTTTCTAGTGCGCGCATTTTATCCCTATGTTCAAGCCAGGGCGTAAGCATGGCCGCTTGGTCAACAGGTTCAGGAGGCCGAGCGCTACAGGCAGCCAGAAAGAATAATACCAGTATCAGTAACGTAAGATGATTAAAGTGCTTCATTGATCAGGTCTATTATTCGTTGTAAGCGGTCTGTATTGCTGTGCTGTGCCTGCCATTCCGCAGCCACAGTCAGCGCCTTATCTGTTTCGCCGTTACGCCAAAGAGCTTCAACGTAATGTGCGACTATTTCGTCATCGTCTTGATCCGTACCTTGCAGCTCTAGCGCTTGGCGAAGCACCTCAGTGGCGCGCGTATAGTTGCCTTCGCGGAAATAGAGCCAACCGAGACTGTCAACAATGGCCGGGCTGGTTGGGTTCAACTCGTACGCCCGTTCTATTAGTGGGCGCGCTTCGCCTAGACGATCCGTTCTGTCTGCCAGAGTATAACCCAGTGCGTTCAGTGCCGCTGAGTTGTCTGGATCCAGCTCTAAAATTTTCCGTAAATCGGTTTCCAAGCTATCAAGCCAGATCAGAGGCTCAGCCGCCAAGGCACGGAGATAGAGTAGGGTGATGTCGGTCGGCTCTAGTCTTAGGCCTTTTGAGTAAGCCTCGTAAGCTCGCTCGTATTGACCGTCGTCGTACCAAAAGCGGCCATGCAGTTCTGCAATCTGGTGTTGTATGTTCGCAAAATGCAGGCGGTGTTGTTCGAACAGATCCTGGATGTCGATGCTAGGTACCAACTCCGCTGCAATCAACCTGAGTTGCCGCTGAATGGCGCTGGGAGCCCAGTCCGGATCACCTACTTGCAGGTAATATTCAAACGCCGAGTTGTAATCCTCAATATCTTCTGCCATTCGCCCAAGATAGTAGAAACCAATGGATGCCAACTCGGTGTCTATAAGCTGCTCAAAGTAACCGCGCGCCGCACTGTCTTCCTGTACATACGCTAACTCACCGCCAAAACGCAGCAAGCGGGGATTGTCGGGCAGTGCATCAAGCCCTTCTTTCAAGATCGCTAAGGCGCCGCTTTGATCGTTTTGCGAGAGCTGAGCTTGTGCGCGCGATAAATAGAATCGATCGATCTCCGGGTAACGCTCTGAGGCCGAGCTTAATAGAATGTCGGCACCACGCCACAAACCGAGTTCGATCAATGTTTGTCCGTAGGCTTGATAATCTTGTGGGGTGCGCAGTTGACTGTCGAGCGCACGCCACAGAATATTCGCCGTCCGGTCATCACCTAATTCAGAGGCTAAAAAACCGTTCAGCAGCATCAGGTCAGGGGAGCGATCCGTCGGCAGTGTTGCGGCCGCTAAATCAGCGCGCAACTGTTCTTGTTGCTCGACGGGCCAAGTACGTAACAGATCATAAGGAATATAGAGTGCGAAATCTGGCTGGCGCAGCAGCAATTGCTCCAGCGCATTCACCGCAGGAGGTAATTGATCCAAGCCCAAACTGAGTTGCCAGAGGCCGTGCCATGCTTCTAGATTGTTCGGAGTCAGCACGGTCCAGCGTTCATAATAGTAGGCGGCAGCTTCGATCTGGCCGAGCTGAATCGACAAGGGCGCAACGCGGGCCAGGATATCAATATTGTTCGGATACATGGTGAGCGCAGCGTCGTATAGCTCGAGCGCAAGCTCGGGCTCGTTGTTCCGTAACGCGAGCTCTGCCAGCACGATACGAAAGAAGCCTTCACCGCTCAGTTCGTCGGTGTCATAAGCCTCGGTTGGTGTGCTCAGCTCCGTCGGTGCTAACGGCAGGGGCTCTTGCGCCCGCTCAGGTGACGATGCACAGCCCGTCAGCAGTACAACACCGACCAGAATGATTAAATAACCTTTAAGATACGACAAGCCGATTCATCCAAAGTGCTGATTTTTAATGTAGAATAGAGAGCCTTCACCGTTTCACCGCATCCGCTCTAGCAAATGCAAGGCAGGGTAGCGGGTTTGAAACCCAGTAAGGCCCGCACAGTATGGAGTGTAACCCATGCTTTTTTTGGTTGCAGTATAGACTCGCAAAAGTTATGCCTTTAGTTGCCCTCGGAATTAATCACAAGACCGCACCCATCGATATCAGGGAGAAGGTCGCGTTCGCGCCTGAAACGCTGACGGCAGCGCATCAATCGTTGTTGGCGTCGGGTGGTGTGTCAGAAGCGGTGATCGTGTCGACCTGTAACCGCAGCGAGCTGTATTGCGAAGTCGAGAATGAAGACGTAGCGCGGCAACTTCGCCAGTGGTTGGCTGACTATCACCAGTTGTCAGAAGAGGCCTTGGCCGCGTGCAGCTACGAATTCCGTGATATGGATGTGGTCAGTCACCTGTCTCGCGTCGCGTCGGGTCTCGACTCGCTGGTGCTGGGTGAGCCGCAGATTCTTGGGCAATTGAAGTCGGCCTACGCGGTCGCCCGAGAGTCAAATGCAGTGGCAGGTCAACTGAATCGTTTGTTTCAGCATTGTTTTGGTGTTGCTAAAACGGTGCGTACCGATACCGCTATTGGGCGTAACCCCGTGTCGGTGGCCTACGCAGCGGTCGATATGAGCACCCATGTGTTCAGTAATCTGGCCGATTGCCATGCGTTATTGATCGGTGCAGGAGAAACCATCGAACTGGTCGCTCGGCACCTACGCGAACGCGGCATTGGGGGGATGACGGTGGCCAATCGCACGCTGCAGCGCGCACAGCAGCTTACCGCTGAACTGGGTGCGCACGCCATTCTGTTGGGCGATATTCCCGACCATTTGGCCCGAGCCGACATCGTCATTTCTTCAACCGCAAGCCAATTGCCTATTCTCGGCAAGGGCGCGGTAGAACGGGCTTTGAAACAGCGTCGCCACAAGCCCATGTTCATGGTAGACATTGCCGTGCCACGTGACATTGAGCCGGAAGTGAACGAGCTGGATGACGTGTATCTTTATACCGTCGACGATCTGCAGCAAGTCATTGAAGATAACGTACGCTCACGCCAAGAAGCTGCGGCTGAGGCCGATGAGATTATTACCCGCGCCGTGCAGCAATACGCCGACACGGTACGTGAACGCCAAGCCAGCTCTACCATTCGTACGCTGCGCCAAAGCGTAAATGCACAGGCCGACAATGAATTGGATAAAGCACTGGCGCGCTTGTCACGCGGTGACAACGCGGCAGAAGTCATGAAACAACTGACGCACAGCCTGACCAACAAGCTGCTGCATCAGCCATCATTGTTTTTAAAGGAAGCCGGGCGTCTTGGACGAACGGATCATATACAGCTAGTACAGGAGATGTATTCGTTAGACGGCAACGACGTGGCCGACAGCGATATACCTAACACATGAAAGCATCGTTAAAAGCAAAACTGGAACACCTCATTGAACGCTTCGAAGAATTGTCGGCCCTGCTTTCTGACGCAGGCGTCATCAGCCGGCAGGACGAGTTTCGGCAATACTCACGCGAGTACTCGGATTTAGAACCGCTGGTACAGACTTTTTCTGAATATCAGAACGCGCTGGCAGATCAGACCGAAGCGCGGTTGCTGATTGAAGACAGTGATCCTGACATGCGCGAAATGGGTCAGGAAGAACTGAAGTCAGCCGCAGAGCGTCTGGAAACGTTGGAGCTTGAGCTGCAAAAATTGCTCATGCCGAAGGATCCCGACGACGACAAAAACATCTATTTGGAAATTCGCGCCGGAACCGGCGGTGACGAAGCCGCTATTTTCGCCGGTGATCTGTTTCGCATGTATTCCAAATACGCCGAGGCCCAGCGCTGGAAAGTGGAAGTAATCAGCGCCAGCGACGGTGAGCACGGCGGCTATAAAGAAATCATTACGCGTGTGGTTGGGACTGGCGTCTACGCCCAAATGAAGTTTGAGTCAGGCGCGCACCGCGTACAGCGCGTGCCGGAAACCGAATCGCAGGGGCGTATTCATACCTCGGCCTGCACCGTTGCCGTTATGGCGGAAGCCGATGAAAGCGGCGAGATCGAAATCAACAAAAACGACCTGCGCATCGACACCTTTCGCTCATCAGGTGCCGGTGGACAGCACGTTAACACCACCGATTCGGCCATTCGTATTGTGCATTTACCCACGGGCATCGTGGTGGAGTGTCAGGACGAACGTTCGCAGCACAAGAACAAAGCGAAAGCCATGTCGTTGCTGGCGACCAAGTTGGAACAGGCCACCAAAGACGCCGCGCACGCCGAGCAAGCGTCACAGCGTAAGTCTCTGGTGGGTAGCGGAGACCGCTCAGAGCGTATTCGAACCTACAACTACCCACAGGGTCGGGTTACCGATCACCGCATTAACTTAACGCTCTATAAGCTGGACGAGATCATGGAAGGCCGCTTGGAAGACGTCATTGGCCCACTGCGCAATGAGCACCAAGCAGAACTGCTGGCGGAAATGAGCCAAAGCTGATGTCCATGATATGGTGCCTATGATGATGAGTGCCGGGCAATGAACATCGGCGCGGCCCTGCAATGGGCTGCTGTGCAGTTGCAAGGCTCGGATGCTCGAACCGATGCGGAGCACTTGCTGTGTCATATTCTTGCCCAGTCGCGCACTTTTTTGTTTACCTGGCCGGACAAGCTGTTAGACGACACTCAGTTGACGACGTACCAACAATTGATTGCCCGGCGACAACAAGGCGAGCCGATTGCCTATCTGACCGGCCACCGCGCCTTTTGGACGCTTGATCTCGAAACCGACCCCAGTACCTTGATACCGCGTGCCGACACCGAAACCTTGGTCAGTGCGGTGTTAGAGCGCTTACCACCAACGGCGTTGGATGTTGTGGACTTGGGTACCGGCACCGGAGCCATAGCGCTCGCCCTCGCCACTGAACGTTCTGAATGGAACGTGCAAGGTATTGATCTGTCGGCTGACGCCGTCGCTTTAGCGCAACGTAACGCACGTCGCAACGGCGTCACCAATGCGACGTTTCACCAAGGTTCCTGGTGTGCTTCGCTGGCCGATCACAGCGTTGATGCGCTGGTCAGCAACCCACCCTATATTCGTAACAACGATCCTCATCTTAATGAAGGCGACGTGCGCTTCGAACCACGCACTGCGTTGACTGCGGGTGCCGACGGATTAGATGATATTCGTTTGATTATAAAACAGTCGAAGCGCGTGCTGCGGGCCGGTGGTTGGATCTTCTTCGAGCATGGCTATGATCAACGCGACGATGTGGTATTGTTGCTTATCGACGCGGGATTTGAAGAAATCGCATCGGAGCGGGACCTAGGTGGTAACGACCGGGTCACGCTCGGACGCCTTCCTACGTTGATCTCTTGGTAACAACACCCACTCGACATTGAAAGGGCTGCCGCGCATGTCAGAAACATGGCTTCAACCGAAGGTTCTCGTCGGTCAACTGGTAGAATTACGTCCCTTAAGCATGGATCATACGACTGACTTGCAGCGTGTTATCCTCAACACACAACTGCCCGACCTTTGGTACACCTCGGTACCGAAGCCTGAAGAGGTGCCGGGCTACATCGAGCGTGCGTTGGCCGACCGTGATAACGGCACTGCCATGCCCTATATCATCAGGTTGCGCAGCAGTGGTGCGGCGGTGGGTTGTACTCGCTTCTGTAATGCCGACCCGGCAGCGCCAAATTTAGAAATTGGCTACACATGGTACTCCCCAAAAGTGCAGCGCACGGGGGTCAACACCGAATGCAAATACCTGCTTCTTGAGCACGCCTTCGAGTCACTGGACTGCATCGCGGTCTATTTTCGTACCCATTTTATGAACCGGCGCTCGCGGGCAGCGATCGAACGCTTGGGTGCCAAGCAAGATGGTATTTTGCGCAATCATCAACGCCTCCCAGACGGTAGCTATCGAGATACCGTGGTGTATTCGATCATCGACAACGAATGGCCGGCCGTGCGCAACCGTTTGAGTGGCTTGATGGGCGATGATTACCTATAAAGCAGCAAGTAAAGTTTTTGTTGTCTTAGTTGCCCCTGATAGTTATTCACTATAGCTTGGTTTTAGGGGACTCATTAGCCAGAACAGCATCTGGGTATTACACTGAGTTCTAAATAAGTGGTGCAACAGGAGGATATACCATGTCTACCAACGCAATTGGCATTCAAACTGAACAAGCACAGTCTTTGGCTTCCGGGTTGAATGATTTGCTCGCGAACTACCAAGTGTTCTACATGAACGCTCGTGGTTATCACTGGAATATCCGGGGTAAAGACTTTTTCGAGCTGCATCTCAAGTTTGAAGAGCTGTACAACGAGTTGTTGTTAAAAGTGGATGAAATCGCCGAGCGTGTGCTGACGTTGGGTTATGAACCCGCGCACAGCTATTCCAGTTATCTGGGTGCATCGGCGATTCAAGAGAAGTCCAAGGTCACGAACGGCAGCGAAGCCGTGGCACAGATACTGGAGTCGTATAAGACCCTGATTGCTAAACAGCGCAAACTGTTAGCGCAGGCGAGCGAGTCGAACGACGAAGGTACGTCAGCTTTGATGAGTGACTATATCCGGGGACAAGAGAAGCAAGTTTGGATGTACAGTGCCTACTTGAACAATTAAGAAATGTGATCCCGTCAATACACTTTGCGTCCAAATCGCGGTAGTCTGACCACTTTCTTCCGCTCTGAGTTGGCAGCGCGCCAACAAGAGCGGTAACTACTCTCTGCAAAAGGAGTCTTGTCATGCTACCGCTCACTTCCGTGAAGCGCACATTCGGTGTGCTCGTTGTCGGTTTTTGTTTCTTGGTGCTTGGTTCGGTGGTAGCCAATGCTCAAGCTCTAGAAGACAGCACCATCAAACGCTGGCTTGAGACCAGTGCTGAACTGGAGCCTTTCGGTGAAGCGCTCGATAGCATTTTGAGTGAAGATGAAGAAGATTGGGCGCGGTACACCACGCTCTCTGAGTCGGAGTATCATCGTTTTATCGAGTCTGAGTTGCGCGCAGCCGGTGTCTACGACGGTGTAGACCAAGTAGTGCGTCGTCACAATTGGGAATCCACTGGGCACTTCTTCCGCACCGGTGAACGAATCGGCTTGGCCATGCAGGCTTATTTCGCGCGCGAAATGATGGCTGAAATGCCACCGGAGCAGGCCGCTATGTTGGCCGATTTCTTAGATCCAGCCGTCAGCGATGTCCCAAGTGACGACATCAATGTTGTCGAACGAAACTGGGACTTAATTTTGGCGTTTATTGAAGAACAAGGGTATATGGAAGACTAAATGCAGGACTAACCGTTGATGAGACGATGTGGCATTGATTACCACAACGTCTCATCAACGACCGTATCAAGCACTAAATCGTGGTGTGAAGGTTTCCAGAGCGCGCTCCAATGCGGCCACACCCGATGGCAGATCGACATCAAATCCGAACGTTTTAACACTTGATCCTAGCGCATGAACTGTGCGAAACAGATGATGCGCTCGGCATTGTTCGCCCATCTGACCAATGCGCACAATACGTGGACCAAACGACCCCGATATCTCTACTCCATGCTGCTTCGACATGTGTTGCAGCAATGCTTTGCCTTCAATGCCGTCCGGCAAATTGATACCCACCACAGAGTTTAAACGCGACGGCCCATCAACGTAGAGTGACAAACCAAGCCCCTCAATACCTGCTTGCAGTGCCAGTGAGCACTTCAAATGCCGGTCAAAGCGACGCGGCAACGTCTCTTGGCAAATGAGTCGCAAAGCTTCATGGATCGCCAGAATCCCAGACACCGGAGCTGTATAATGGTACGACTTCTGATACCAAAACTGATCCGCTAACTTGGCATCAAGACACCAGTGGCGCAGTGTGTCCTTGCGCGTGGTGATCAAATCCCAAGCGCGTTCCGAAAAGGCGACCAAAGACACACCGGGGATCGAACTCAAACCCTTTTGTCCGCCGGTAATCACCGCGTCCACGCCCCAGTCGTCCATATCCAATGGCATCGTACTCAACGTACAGACCGCGTCAGTAATGACCAAGCAGTTCAACTCGCGTGCGACACGACAGATAGCAGGCAACGCATGGTTGTAGACTGTATTGGATGTTTCGCCCTGCACAATGGTTAACACGTTCGGCCGATGCTGATGCAAAGCCGCAATGATTTGCTCGGCATCCGCAGCCTGCGCTGAATCAACATCAGCAACGATGACATCCGCCTCAACACGTTCCGCCATCTCTGCCAGTCGGTTACTGAAAAACCCATTGCGCACCGACAGTACCTTGCTGCCTGGCACCACCAAATTCACAATCGCCATCTCCATAGCTGCAGAGCCCGGCCCAGCAACCCCCAGAATGTGCTGTGACTGGGTTTGGAACACATAGCGTGACATCGCCTTAACCTGCTCGATGATGCGCGCCATGGTGTCACCCAGGTGATTGATCACAATGCCATTTGCCGCCGCTACCTTTGCAGGAATCGGCACCGGGCCGGCTCCCATCATCAACAAGGGTTCATCGGGAAGAATGACATCCAACGGCACTATTTCGGGCACAGGGTGGCGCATGGCAATTGAGTCCTTACAGGTAAGAAAGATAAACAGAACCCAAACGATAACAGAGCGTATGAAAAAGTGCGCGGAGATTATTGTATGGGTGGCATTGATGCTGAGTAGCGCTGTTGCAGGGTAGAGAGCACTGTTTGCTGATCTTGGTCGCTAAGAAGAGAAAGATCCATTTTAAGCCCGTAAGGGTGGTTGTGTTGGTTAATGACAAGCCACACTCGGTTAGGGTAGAGCCATTGCAGCCATTTGGGCGGACTGCGCTTCACCAGTATGGGTTCAATCAGAAAATCATCTAGCATGAAATAAGCACGTCCTGCGCGTTGGAGGCTTGCACCTTTCAAAGCCACAGGCGTGATGATGACTTCATCATGTTTCCAAAAGGGGTTGTAGATGCCTATGAAGTTCATGTAGCCCGAGAATATCGAGACGGCTAAGACAAGTAATACGTAGGCGTTGGCCTGAAATACGCTTCTGAGTAGGACTATGCCAATCACAATGGCTAGGCCAACCCCAAAACGGATCAGTTGATTACGTCTCTTTGCTGCGTCTGATGAGAAAATCAGAATTTCTGGTTTTGTGCTCATGAGTAGTTCCTTTCATGAAGAGTGAAATCCATTAGTGCCGTGGGAGAATATCAAGACACTGCTTTTATGCAAAGCATGGCCGGGCGAGACTCCATGGCCCTTGTTTGGCTGCATTCAATGGCATAAAATGAATGCATAAGTGGCTGTTTGAGGGCTTTCAATGTCTATGATTACTGTGCGCAAACTACCGGAAGAAGTCCACCGAGCCTTGCGAGCACGCGCTGCCTTGCATGGCAACAGTGTGGAAGCTGAAGTTCGCAGTATTTTAGCGAATGCCGTTGCTTCGGAGGGCAGGTTAAAACTGGGGTCCTTACTGGCTGACATGGGCCGACAGTTAAATCTGACTGATGAAGAAATGGATGCTTTAGAGAATGTACGGAGTAAAAGTCCGGCTCGGCCATTGGATCTAGAATGATACTGTTAGATACCAATGTGATCTCTGAACCATTGCGCCGAACACCGATGCCTCAGGTCGTTGAGTGGATTGATGCTCAGCCGTTAGAAACGCTGTATCTCTCCACGATCACTGTGGCCGAGTTGCGCACGGGTATCGCCCTGCTTCCTGCTGGCAAGCGCAGAACGCTATTGAGAGAGAACCTAGAGACCCGCATTTTGCCGTTGTTCATTGGGCGTGTACTGTCTTTTGACTTACCCTGTACTCAGATTTATGCCGATCTCATCGCCAGAGCACGACATGCCGGGCTGGCTATTGCTACAGCAGATGGCTATATAGCGGCTATTGCACTCGCCAACAAACTTCCCGTAGCGACCCGCGACACTGGCCCGTTTGAGGCCGCAGGGGTCTCCGTCGTAAACCCTTGGGCAGTTAGCGGGTAACAACACGTCTGAGTGATTAACGGATTATGTAATCGTCATCGTGAGCAGCGCAATTTTCTCTCACGCTGAATGACAAGGTTTGATGCGCGGGCGTAGGGCGTATGCCTCAAGGCGCGACTCCTCGGTCTGCCGTGGAGCGCCGGAGGCATATCCCGAAAGCCCATTGCGTACGGGCTACCGCTTTAGTTGCCCGCCCGTAAACCTACAACAGAAACGCTACCCTCACACTGCGTCCGGTTGCTGTTCCGGTGCTGCTTCCTGAAAAGCCGGTAGCGCATTACAGCGCTTAGCAATGGCATCAATGGTCGGGAACTCATCCATCGTCAACTGGTAGCGATACGCATTGTAGACCTGCGGCACCAACATAACATCAGCCATTGTAAGGGTATCACCAAAACAATAAATGCCCGCCGTGCGTCGTAGCTTGGCTTCCAAACCCGTGAATCCCACCTTCAACCAATGGCGATACCAATCATCGCGCTCCTGCTCGCTGTGGCCCAAATGGCCCGACAAGTGTTGCAGCACGCGCAAGTTATTCAGCGGGTGAATGTCGCAGGCGATATCCAGCACCAAGGCTTTTACTTGGGCGCGTAAGCCCACATCAGCAGGGTACAACGGGGGATTGGGAATGCGGTCTTCCAGATACTCAAGAATAGCCACAGACTGACTCAGCACCAGATCGCCATCGACCAGCGTGGGTACCAACTCCGTTGGGTTCATCTCTCGATACGCAGCGGCATGCTGCTGCCCGCCGTCTTTCACCAAATGTACGCTTTCTTGCTCATAAGCAATGCCCTTCAGATTCAAGGCAATCCTTACGCGATAAGCAGCGGACGAGCGCCAATATCCATAAAGTTTCATAGCGTTTGCTTCTCTTTTAGATGATCTACTTGAGGCAATAGTGGGGTTACGGTGTCCCTTGGCTGTGGGGAAAGCCAGTTCAGGACCGTTCAAGCGCAGGACGCGCTTGACGAGCCCCTAGGGACGGGTTCACGGCGTGTCCTTAACTGGCTTTCCCCACAGCCAAGGGGCGAGGGTGAAAAGTAACTGTTGTCCTAAACCTCCACTACCCGCTGATCAATGGCACCGAAAATACTGCTGCCTGAGCTGTCCAGCACTTCCATGCGGATGCGATCACCGAACTTCATAAACGGCGTGCTCGGCTTGCCATCACGAATCGTCTCGATCATCCGAACTTCTGCGATGCAACTATAGCCTACACCGCCTTCGTTGATCGACGTACCGAAATCCGTGCCTTGCTTGTTGGACACCGTGCCTGAACCGATAACCGCGCCGGCACCAAGGTTACGTGTTCTGGCAGCGTGCGCGATCAACTGACCGAAGTCAAAAGTCATGTCCACGCCCGCATTGGGTTTACCGAACAGCTCGCCGTTGTAGTACGACAACAACGGCAGGTGCAGCTTGCCTTCGCGCCAATCGTCACCCAACTCGTCGGGCGTGACAGCCACAGGACTGAAAGCCGAGGCCGGTTTTGATTGAAAGAAGCCAAAGCCTTTAGCCAACTCGTTGGGGATCAGACCGCGCAGCGAAACGTCGTTCACCACCATCACTAAACGAACACTTTCACGCGCCGCCGTGGCAGAAACGCCCATGGGTACGTCACCGGTGATCACGGCTATTTCACCTTCGAAGTCGATACCCATCTCTTCGGCAGGCAGACGTACGTCTTCGTACGGGCCAATAAAGTCGTCAGAACCGCCTTGGTACATCAGTGGATCAGTCCAAAAGCTGGGGGGCATTTCCGCATTACGCGCTTTGCGCACCAACTCTACGTGGTTTACATAGGCACTGCCGTCGGCCCATTGGTAGGCGCGAGGCAGAGGAGAGGCACAGGCCCTTTGCTCAAACGGTTGAGCACCGGTTGCCGAGCCAGTATTCAAGGCTTGGTAGACTTCCCGCAAGGGTGCTTCGGTGGCTCCCCAATTATCCAGTGCCTGTTGCAGTGTTGCAGCAATCTCGGGCACAGCAATGCATTGAGTGAGGTCGCGGCTGACCACGACCAATTGGCCGTCGCGTGTGTGGTTCTTCAGCGTAGCTAATTTCATGGCTTGGTCATCCAGCTCTTAACGTAGTCGGTGTTTTCCGTTGGCAATACCGCGCTGCCTACTTCTAGGGAGTCACGTGTATCGAGCATCACCGCTACTTCGTCCAAAAAGGTTTTAGGCTTTTCTTGCGCGGCTTTAAACGCCTTAGGGTGTGGCCCGTGCGTGAAACCCGCCGGGTGAAAGGTCACCATGCCCGCTTCAATATTGTCGCGGCTGAAGAAGTCGCCCGCGTGGTAGAACAGTACCTCATCGTAGTCGTCGTTGTTGTGATAAAACGGGACTTTTAAGGCGCCGGGGTCGCTTTCCACAGGGCGCGGCACAAAGGTACACACCACAAAACGCTGCGCCACAAAGGTCGTGTGCGCAGAGGGTGGCAAGTGGTAGCGGTGGCTCATTAACGGGCGAATGTCACGCCAGTTCAAGCGCATCACCGTTAAGTCCCCGTGCCAGCCAATGGCGTCCAGCGGGTTAAACGGATAGGTAACAACCGACACCGCATTGTGACGTTTGATCTGCACCTGCCAGGTATCTTCGGAATACTGGGCATGAAACGCCGCGTCGATTTTCGGTGTGTCGATGACTGCCGGGTCGAAGATCGCGTGGTTGCCGACCAAGCCCTTCTCCGGCAGTTGATACGAATCGTTGGTGGCTTCGATCAGCAGAATGAACATCGGCTCGGTTGGCTCAATACGCCACATGGTGCTGCGCGGCAATACCACGTAATCACCTTCCGTCAGGCTCAGGTGGCCATAGTCGCAGAACAACTCGCCACTGCCTTGGTGGATAAACAGCAGGTCATCACCATCGGCATTACGGGCCAAGAAAGGCATCTTTTCGGTCAGTCGCCAGACGCGCATGCGACAACTGGCGTTGAACAGTATGTCCGGCACATCCCATGGCGAACCGTTGAGGTTGTTGTCGGTTTGCGTCAGGTCAAACGCGCGTGGCTTCAGGGGGCCTTCCCAGTCGCTCCAGCCCGTGGGCGCGTGCGTGTGGTGCAAGTGGGTGGCCGGGCCAAAAAAGCCGCTCCGACCCACTTCACGCTCGTATATGGCGCGCTCCGGAAAGTCCGCGTGCGCCTGGCGAGAAATCTCCCCTTCCCGCAAAGGGAATGAAGCCCATTTACGCATTGTCGATCACTCCACGACGAATCTGATCTTCTTCAATGGATTCAAACAGCGCTTTGAAGTTGCCTTCGCCAAAACCTTCGTTGCCTTTGCGCTGAATGATCTCGAAAAATACCGGCCCAATGACCGTTTGGGTGAAAATCTGCAGCAAGATACCGTCTTTCATCGGCGCTCCGTCGATCAAGATACGCAGGTCACGCAAGTCGTCGAGGCTTTCCGTATGCCCTTCTACGCGCTCGTTTACTTTCTCGTAGTAGGTTTCAGGCGTTGGCATAAAGTCTACACCACGTGCACGCAGTGTGCGGACAGTCTCGTAGATGTCTTCTGTCGACAAGGCGATGTGTTGAATACCCTCACCATTGTACTCGCGAATGAACTCTTCGATCTGTGACTTGTCGTCTGACGACTCGTTGATCGGAATGCGAATCTTCCCGCACGGTGCGGTCATGGCTTTCGACACCAAGCCCGTTAGCTTGCCTTCAATATCAAAGTAGCGGATTTCGCGGAAGTTACCAATGCGCTCGTAGAACCCCGCCCATGTGGCCATGTTGCCGCGCTTCACGTTGTGGGTCAGGTGGTCCAGCACTTCCAGGCCAACCGAGTGCTCTTGCATCTTGGCTTCCCAGTTGTCATAGAGCTTGAAGTCCACTTCGTAAATGCTGTTCGCGCCGTAGCGGTCAACGAAATACAGCAAGCTGCTGCCTATGCCATACACCGCAGGAATGTTCAGTTCCATAGGGCCGACCTGCGACTGATACGCGGTCGCACCGTTGTCTAATGCGTGTTTAAAAGCCGCCGCGGCGTCTTTAACCCGGAACGCCATGGCGCAAACGCTTGGGCCGTGCTCGCGAGCGAAGGCTTCAGCTTGAGAGTTCGGCTGACCGTTAACGATGAAGTTAATGTCGCCTTGCTTGAACAGCCAGGCGTCTTTCGAGCGATGCTTGGCAATTTCGGTGAAGCCTAACGATTGAAACAGGTCTTTCAGGTTCTGGATGCCTTCGGCAGACGCTGCCGTGTACTCAACGAATTCGAATCCGTCGGTGCCCAGAGGGTTGATATGGTCTGTCATCTTACTTCTCCCGTTTCTTATATTCAGTGGTCGATTATGGGTGAGGGCGGTCCGATGGATTGTTGCAAAGACGACCGCGCAGCTCGCCAGTGCCTTAATACTTGATCTTGTGACCCTAAATTGGAAGCGCCGCGCGAAGACAGACCATAAGAGGCGAGGGTCGTGTTTTGTAATCTATGGTGTACAAAAAGCACTGTTTGCGAACGCGGTTATTTTCTGTGGCGTGCGGCGTGGCTTCCCTGTTCGACGCTTTGGTTTATTGGGTGTCCATAACGGATTTATCTGTACATTTTGTGTTACAGGGCGGTGTGTTGGGTACACTGTTTGGTTTGGGAATAGTTGCGGCGCTATGCAATAGTGTCAGGACACGAGGCTTAGTTGTAGCAAAGGACAAACAGACAGCATGACGTATCGACACTTTCCACCGTGGTTAATTCTGATGGGGCTGATTACTGCCCTTGGGCCATTAGCCATCGACATGTATTTGCCCGCCTTTGTGGCCATCGCTGATGACTTGCAGGCATCTACCGACACCATAGAGCTGAGTTTGGCCAGTTTCTTTGTGGGTCTGGCGATCGGGCAGGGCGTTTATGGTCCATTGAGCGACCGGTTCGGGCGTAAGCCACCGCTGCTGTTTGGGTTGGCGCTTTATACGCTGGCCGCTGCGGTTTGCGCTTTAGTGCCGTCGGGTGAAGCGCTGGTGGCGATTCGTTTTGTGCAGGCGCTGGGTGGCTGTGCTGGTATGGTGATTGCGCGCGCCATTGTGCGCGATAAAACAGACCCGCAAGACGCCGCCAAGGCCTTTTCTATGCTGATCCTGATTATCGGTGTTGCACCTATTTTGGCGCCGATTGCGGGCTCTTGGGTATTGTCGGTAGCGGGTTGGCGGGCAATTTTCTGGTTTCAGGTATTTGCTGGCACCGCCTGTTTCTTGTGGGCATGGCTTGGGCTGCAAGAAACGCATCCCGGTGACGACCGCCGCCTGAGCTTTCGTCGTGTCGGTGCGGACTATCTGGAACTGTTACGTCATCGGTCGTTTATGGGCTTTAGCCTCACAGCGGCGCTGGCTATGGGCGGGTTCTATACTTATTTGGCGACTACACCCGCATTGATGGTGCGTGGCTATGGCTTAACACCCGAGCAGTACGCCTTGTTGTTTGGTACCAACGCCGCGGGCTTTATTTTGATGAGTCAGGTCAACGCCGTGTTGCTGCGCCGCCGCAGTATGTTGGCGGTGTTGCGTGCCGTTATCTGGATTCAGCCCGTCGCCGGTATAATTTTAGGTGTTATGACGTTGGTAAACCCCTTACCACCGCTGTGGTTGTTGGCACCGGTGATCTGGATACTGATTTCATCCATCGGGCTGATTTCGCCCAACTCATCAGCAGCGGCTTTGACGCAGCCAGGCTTGCGCGTGGGCACAGCGTCGGCTTTGCTGGGTATGCTGCAGTTTTCGTTAGCGACGTTCATTGTGATTGTGGTGGGATCGCTGTCGAATATGGACGCCCGACCGCTGGGGATTGTCATGATGCTCACATCGGTCAGCGCGCTCTTGATGCTGAAAGTCGTGGCGCGCCCAGAGCGATGCCAAATCAAGCCGATGACCACGCATCAGCGGGAAGAGCTACTGGAAGAGCAACACATCAGTAAGTGACCGCTTACCGTCAGCGTACTCTTGATATTCATCAAAGGCGCAGTAGTAAACCGTACCTAGGGTCTTGGGCTGACCACGTAACAGCCAGTGGTCAGTGCGTTTGGGCTTACGGTAGCGGCCAGTTATCCAATGCAGGTCGTTACCGTCTTTGCGCACCAGCGCCCAGCGGTAGTCGTCCAGATCGTATTCCGTCTTCGCTGTCACCTTGGGTTCTTGCCCCAGTTCACGCATGATCTTTTGCCATTTGGCGCCGTGCCCCGTGCGTGGCCCGGCGAGCCCGTGGGCTATTTCATGCAATATCGTTTCTTTGGCCTGCAACAGATTGCCCGCTAATGCGTGGTGTTGAGACAACTCTATGCGTTTTTCTCGATAGCGGCACAAGCCGAGCGTGCGGCGTTGGCGATTGAAAGAGAATGACCATAGAGGGAGGTGTCGCGCCAATAAACTGGAAGCGAGGGTTTCTATGGCTTCGAGCTTTTGTTGTTCAGCAGGCGTCATAGTTGCATAAATGGAAAACAGTGGCGAAGGGAAGATACCCGCTTTTGGGGGGCAGTTAGGCTTATCGGGATCGCCGTGAACCGATTATCAGGGGCATCCTTGCGCCTGACCCTACGGGCTCACTACGTTCGTGCAAAAACGCTCCTAGCGTTTTTGTCCATGGGGGCTTGGTGGCAGCCGTCCGGGCTGCCAACATCCCGATAAGCCTAACTGCCCACCAAAAGCGCGTATCAAAAGCAGTCAGCGACTCAGGGTCAAGACCAAATTGGGTTCTACAGCGCAGCCTACTATTGGTAGGTGAGCAGGTAGAACCCAATTTTAACGCCGCCAGTGCGAGCGCAATAGTTTAGAGGCGTCTTTTAGCCTTCGTAGCGCTGGAAGACCAACGTCGAATTCGTCCCCCCAAAACCAAAGCTGTTCGACATAACGCGCTGGAGTTTAACGCCTTCTTTGGTGGCCGTGACGATGTTCGCACCCTCGGCATCAGGGTCCAGCGTTTCTACGTTAGCAGAACCACCGACGAAGTCGTTGTTCAGCATCAGCAGCGAGTAAATCGCTTCCTGCACACCGGTTGCACCCAACGAGTGGCCTGTCAGTGACTTAGTCGAACTGACCATAGGCGCTTTTTTGCCTTTGAACGCTTCTTTGATCGCGCCCAGCTCCGCCGTATCGCCAGCGGGTGTGCTGGTACCGTGCGCATTGATGTAGTCAATGTCGCCTTCCACTGTGCTCATGGCTTGCTGCATGCAGCGCACTGCGCCTTCGCCAGACGGAGCAACCATGTTGTAACCGTCAGAGGTAGCGCCGTAGCCGACCAGTTCTGCATAGATCTTTGCGCCACGGACTTTAGCGTGTTCCAACTCTTCCAGAATCATCATGCCGCCGCCACCAGCGATGACAAAGCCATCACGGTTGGCGTCGTAAGCACGCGAGGCTTTTTCCGGGGTATCGTTGTACTGTGTAGACAGCGCACCCATGGCGTCGAACAAGCAAGACAGTGTCCAATGCTCTTCTTCACCACCGCCAGCAAAGACCATGTCTTGCTTACCCATTTGAATCTGTTCCATGGCGTTACCGATGCAATGCGCGCTGGTGGCACAGGCAGAGGTAATGGAGTAGTTCACACCACGGATTTTAAACGGCGTAGCCAAACAAGCGGATACCGTACTGCCCATGGTTTGGGTGACACGATAAGGGCCAACGCGCTTCAACCCTTTTTCGCGCAGAATATCGGCGGCTTCGGTTTGGCTGGCAGACGATGCGCCGCCGGAACCCGCGATCAGCCCAACGCGGTCGTTGGAATACTGTTCTTCGGTCAGGCCTGCGTCTTTGATGGCTTCCGCCATGCTGTAGTACGCATACGCAGCGGCGTCACCCATAAAACGCATGGTTTTACGGTCAACGTACTCGCTCAGGTCCAAATCTGGACGCGCGGCAACATGGCTGCGCATACCCAGTTCGGCGTATTCTGGTTTGGCTTTGATGCCTGACTTCATGTGTCTCAGGCTGTCGGTGACCGTTTCCAGGTCGTTTCCGAGGCAGGACGCGATGCCCATGCCAGTCACTACTACACGACGCATATCAACTCTCCATTTGGTCAGAGGTGAACAGGCCTACCCGCAAATCATTAGCGGTATAAATAATCTTGCCATCGCATTCCAAGCTGGCGTCGGCAATGCCCATCACCAGTTTACGTTCGATGACGCGTTTGATGTCGATTTTGTAACGCACCAGCTTCGCGGTCGGCATCACCTGGCCCGTGAATTTCACTTCGCCAGCGCCCAGAGCGCGGCCGCGGCCAGGGTTGCCTTTCCACGCTAGGAAAAAGCCGATCAACTGCCACATGGCGTCGAGGCCTAAGCAACCGGGCATAACCGGGTCGCCGGGAAAGTGGCAACTGAAGAACCACAGGTCAGGGTTAATATCCAGTTCAGCGATGATTTCGCCTTTGCCGTGTGCACCACCTTCCAGACTGATGTGATTGATGCGATCCATCATCAACATTTCCTTGACCGGCAGCTGTGCGTTGCCGGGGCCGAACATTTCGCCGTAACCGCATTGCAACAGCATGTCTTTATCAAGTGAACTCGGTCTGTCAGTCATACACATAAGCCTTTGTGACTAGTTTCAAAATTTTGCAGACCATACCGCATAGTAGGGGTCTGATTCCATACCTACAGCGAATAAGTGATATGGAGAGCGCTCAAGGATGCTTCTCAAGGATAGCGACTTAGGGGCTTACAAGCCAGCCGACTATGGTCGGAATCAGCAACGAACTGACCACGCCCGTCAGGCTCATGGCCAACCCGGCAAAGGCCCCGGCTAACATGCTGATCTGAATGGCTTGTGCCGTACCAAAGCCGTGCGCCGCCAAACCCAGTGCAAAGCCCTGTACCGCGTCATCTTGAATGCACAGCAGGCGAAACAGAGGCGGCGCCACAATGCAGCCGATTACGCCGGTAATCAACACCAGTCCTGCTGCGAGCGATGGATAGCCGCCTATTTTTTCCGCAATGCCAATGGCGATGGGCGAGGTGACAGACTTGGGCGCTAGCGCTAACAGCAATTCAGTCGAGCCGCCCAGCAACAAACCAATGCCTAAAGCACTGACTACCGCAGTGACTGCGCCGACGATACAGGCGACCATAATGGGTAATAACAAGGCTCGAATGCGCGGCAGATGGTCGTATAAGGGTACGGCCAAGGCGACGGTGGCGGGCCCAAGCAGAAAGTGGAT
Source organism: Natronospirillum sp. (assembly GCA_049115955.1). Lineage (GTDB taxonomy): Bacteria > Pseudomonadota > Gammaproteobacteria > Pseudomonadales > Natronospirillaceae > Salinispirillum. The sequence goes on along the minus strand of JAGDZJ010000011.1, from coordinate 79,494 downwards.
GAACTGCGCGCCGGTAAAATAGGTGTCGTAGTCGGTGCCGGTTAGCAGCAACAAAGAGATGATCAATATCATCGACAGTAAGACCGGGTTCAGCAGCGGTGAACCGCCGAGCTTGCGGTTAAGCGCGCTGGCCAATAGAAAACTGGCGACCGTGACAATCAGCCATAGCAAGGGCTGCGCGGCAAAATACACCCAGAATTGCGTCAGTGGTAGGTCATTCATGGCTGGTTATTCATCGAAAATTGGTCACCGCAGGCTGGCCATAGAAGCTCATTCAGTGTGCGTGTCGGCAGGACGGGTCATCAGTTTCAGCACCAAGGCGGTGACCACCAAGGTGACGGCCGTGCTGCCGATCAGTGACGCCGCAACGACCAACCACTCGTGCCTCAAAATCTGCAAATGCAGCATCAAACCCACACCGGCGGGAATGAACAGCAGAGCCAAATAACGAATCAGTCCTTCGGCCGGTAGGCGCAATGCCATGGGCACTTCACCGTAGACCATTAATCCGGCCAGCAAAATTAACATGCCAGCAACCGGGCCGGGCACTGGCAAGCCTAGACCGACTACAAGGAACTCGCCAAGCAATTGGCAGGTCAGAAGAATCAGGAAACCGGTCAGCACGAAGGGGCTCCAACGGAGAGAGGAAAATATTAGGCTCAGAGAATACTGCGCTGGCGGAAAAACAAAAGCAGCCGAAGCTGCTTTTGTTTTTGTGGTGCTCTTAGTGCGGTTCTTGATCCTGTGCCGCGATAACACCATTGACATTCGTATCGCCACTCTGGGCGTCAAAGGTGCCGAAGAACCACACTTCACCCTCACCGACATTGTCTTTATTAAAGAAACCGTCCAGGTTACCGGTAGCGGCAGCCTCGTTGTAGCCGCCAGCGAGGTTATCAATGTGTAGAGTACCATTGATTATTGACTGTCCTCCCTCCGTGTTTAGATCCCACTCATGGCTCTCTGTACTACCAAGAAGATACAAACTTGTACTACCTACAACGCCTAATGTGTCTATATCCATGGAGAAACTACCGTCATAGACAATGCCACCGCTGTCGCTACCCATTACAAACACAGAGTTGAAACTAAGGTTGGCTAATTCGAGCGAAGCATCCGGCGTACCAAATACATACCACAATCTATCGTCGATGCTGCTGGTCGGGTTGGCTGAATTTTCATTACCGTACTTGTGAGCGTTTGGGGTGTCGTCTAAGGAGTCCCAATAACCCCACACTACATCGGGGGTGCCATGCAATTCTGCATCGTAATCTTCTTCATTGACTATGTGCGAGCTTTCTGGTGCATGATTAGCTTGCTCGTTGTCTACAAACCAGCCCCAGTTTTCACTGTCCGCATCCTCGTGATCATTAATACGCAGAATTTCATTCGCTATCACATAACCGTTACTGAAATTGGGCGTTTCATCATACATAGCGACTAGGCTGTTCGTCAGTGCATCGGCGTCACCGAGCATAAAACGCGACACCATAATCCCGTTGAAGTTGCCTTCACTGGCGCTGCTGCCGAAGAACACTTGATCGCTGGTGCTGATGTCTCGTTGATCGCGTGAAGTAACGCGCCGATCAAAGATGGTCAGCTGATTGTTTTCCACGTCAGGTCGGGTCTGCTGCAGGTTATTAGACAGAAGGGTCTCGCCAGTCACACTTTCGTTGTCGCGTTGTGGGTCGTCGACATCGCCCTCAATAGGAGGGGAGCCCGCGACGTCCTGGCCGCCTTCGCCGTCACCTTCTTCTTCCTCTCCGTTACCGTCGTCATTCCCCGACAGCAACGCGTCGAGCAGTTCTTGTGGTGGTAATAACAAGCCTTGAGGTGGTTGGTTACCAATAATCCGGCCGTTGCGGAAGGGTTGTGTTGGCCCTAACAGGATGTTGCCATTGGGGGATGACAGGTTGATCACGCCGTTGGTGACCGTGGTGAATACGCTATTACTGTTCGGGTCGTTGAACAAACCATAAGCCGTACCCCGAATACCGATGGTGGCGCTGGCGGCACGCACTTCATAGGCGTCGTCAGTGCTGCGGCCAAAGGTACCTGTTAGGGTGCTTAATGTGCCGTTCACCAAGTCCATCAGCACGCGGTCTTCGGCGTTGGGTGATTCGCCTTGGTACACTTCCATGCGCAGCGCTGTCTCGGGACGCAGATCAATCAGCGCGTTGTCGATCATGCGAATTTGCAGGCGGGCGTCTGGCCCTGTTGCCAGTAGGTCGCCGACAAGGACTTCGCTGCGTCGGCTCAGCGCGCGTGTCTCACCCGCGGCGTTTTCTGCCGTGACATCACCACGCACCATGACGACGGTGCCAATATTCTGCGCGACGGCCAATGGCGCCAGTAGCAAGCAAGCACTGAGCAGCCAAGCGCCCAGTGAAAGAGTGTAATTGATTGAGGCTTTCATTGTGTCGTCCTCCACGGGAACGTTCTTTACCAAACCAGCGCAACGCCTAGATCGGCAGTGATTTCATTATAGTCGTACAGGTCGATGTTGCTGTCGCGTACCGACCAAGCGACACCGGCTTGGGTAAACAACCAGCGGGCAGGCTGCCAGCTCACACCGGGTTTAATCGAATAGCGGATATCGGCACGCTGCATGGGGGTGTCGAAATCACCGCTCGGATCGTGAAACAGGGCGTCGTCAGCAAACCAGCGCGTGTAATTCAGGTTTTGTGATAATGAGACAGCGATCTGACGGTTGATGCTGTATTGAGCCCTATGGTCCAACCCCAGTGACCAATTGTCACTGCGTTCCGCTTGCAGATTGTCCAATGTATCGCCTGGGCGAACGTTGTAATTGTGGGCCATATTGACGCTGGCTCGGTTCATTACCGGTCCGAGAGAGAAATTGGCTCCGCCGCTGAGACGCTGGGTAAGCACCGGGCCTACAGGGCCGCCTTCCAGTGCACCACTGGGTTCGTAGGCGGCGAACAACTGCAGGGCTCGGCTTGGCGTATAGCTGTATTGGTAACGCCCTAAAGCGCGTTGAGACAACGCACGCACTTCCACGCTGCGGCTATGTGCGGTGCGCTCGCGGGTGGTGGTGTAGTAGGTCCGGATACCAACGTCGAGATCCGAAAACTCTGCCTCGTCTCCTTCAATCACGAAGGCGCCCTGGGTCCGTAAACCGACACCCCATACTGAAATATTGGATTGGCGTGCTTCGCGACGAATGTCGAGTTGCGAGAACAGCTTATATTGGTCTACCCGCTCAGGTGCTTGATAGCCATCGGTAATGAAGCTCGGCAAGTAAGAGTGGTCGGGGAAGCTCGCATTGGGCGATATGTTCGCCGCGTTGCTGTCATAAAGCCCGGTGACGCTCAGGGTGCCTTTCCAGGCAACCAAGGCTTCACGTTCACGACGTTCAATCTCTTCTAAGTAGCGGTTAACATTGGCGCGCACATTAGCGGGCGGGTTGTTGCTCCGCACGCGTTCAAATTGCTGGCGGGCTTCGGCCCAACGTTGCTGAGCAAAATAAGCGCGACCCAGTTCCAGCCGCGCCCGGTCGTTGTTGCGCTGCACCGCGATTACGCGCTGCAAGGCGAATACGGCATCGTCCAGATTGTTGCTGCCTAAGGCGGCCAAACCGTACAGGAAGTCGAAGTCCGGTTCGCCTTCATAACTGGCCAGCATGCGCGTCGACAAGCTGCGAGCTTGGCTCCACTGCTGTTGTTGTACCATCGTACGTAGCCGTGTCATGTCGTCCACTGGCTCAGAAGGTGCTGCCGCTGGCGCTGCAGCAATGAAGGCTGCGCTGATGCCCAAGACCATCAGCTCATCTTGCATTACAGCGTCTGGAATGGGGACATTCAGTGGCACGCCGCCGCTGGATTGTGCCGGCACTTGGTCGCCTATCGACAACACACCTTCGTTAGATATATTCACGAACCGCGGGCCGTTAACGGCATCCAGACGCGTGATATCAAAGCTTTGTGGTGGTTGCGGGGCAATTTCTACGATGCCATCAAAAATGGCCGCATCAGTGCCGGTGGTCAGGCTGTGCAGTACTTCAAACTCGGTACCCCGAATACCGATGGTCGCGGCGGTGGTTTGTATCGAGTAGCCTTCCGGGTTGCCTTGTCCGATCAAGCCGCTCACCGCACGTATACCGCCTTCGGTGATCTCCAGCAAGGTGGTGCCACGATTGGGTCGCGCTGCATTGAATTCGTGTTGGCGAATAACCAGTTGAGTATTCGAGCGCACGTCAATTAAGCTGTTGTCGGTGAAGCGCAGAGTGGCTAGGCCATTGGCGCCGGTGACTATGGTTTGACCAACCTGAACGGTGTCACGTCGTGCCAGCGGGCGTGTGGTGTTGTCCGTTGGATTGGTCACACTGACCTCGCCAGTGGCACGTACCACCAGAGCTGCATGTTGGTGCTCGTCAGCGTACGCGACCGTGGCTATTACTGCCGAAAGTAATAGAAATACGGCGAGCTGCGCAGACAAGCGAATACGGAGTGCTGTCATTTGTATCCTTTGCACCTATCCTGAAGAGTTATAAGCTGTAAGATAGAGCGCATTGCTTATTTATTCAACAGGTATCCGCCGCCAGTAGAGGTGACTTCCGTTATGCAATTAGTCGAGCATTTAACGCAAAAACAGATCTTAACCATTTTGTCGCGCGTCAGATTCTTCAAGCGCTTTAGCACGGCAGACTGCCTGTTGATGTTGGAGAACGGTACGCAACTGATCGCTTGCCGCGAGGGTGAATGGGTGCTGATGGAGGGCGACGAAAAAGACCGGGCTCTTTATGTGTTACTGACGGGCGATTTGGAGGTGTGGAAAGACGAAGTCCGAGTAGGCGCTATTTCGCCAGGCCATTGCTTTGGTGAGGTGTCGTTTTTGACGAAGAATGCGCGCAGCAGTTCGATCAAATGTCTTACAAACGCTGTCCTATTTAGATTACAAAGAAAAGCGTTGACCGAGTTTCCGATTCATATCCGCGAGAAAATCAAAGATAACATCATCATGCTGTTGTTGGATCGCGTTAAGCAGGGTACACAATTTCAGGAAGCAAAAGCCGTTCATGTTGGAGAGTCGCCATTTGCCGAGCAAGGAGATCCTACTGACGTGGACAGCAGCGCTGCGCCAGATAATGCGTGGGGCAGTTTGGATGACGATTTGGGTGGTATGGCGGAAGACCTTTAATGGGCGGCCTCCCGCATTTTCTGATCAGTGGCTCACGGTAGCCAAAGAGCAAAGCGGGCTCCTCCGTCGGGTTTGTTGATCAGTGCGATGCTGCCTTGTTTTTGCTGTTGTTCGTCGCGGTGCAGGCCAGCGATACGGCTGGCAAAGTAGATCCCCAGGCCCGTGCTGCTGGTTTTCACTTGTAAACTGGCGTCGGGTGCCAGGCAATTGAGCAATGCGTCGGGGTAACCGTTACCGTTGTCGTCGATGGCAATGCAGAGCATGCCATCTTCCAACCATGCCGATAACCCGATCCAGTCTTTGGTGTAGCGAATGGCGTTAGTCAGAATGTTCGTGAGCACGTGATCGACCAATGAGGGGTCCATGTACCAAGTGAGGTCTTCGTCTTCCAGCTCGACGGTGACTTTAATGTTCTGGCTCTGCATGGTGCTGGCATAACGTGCTGCCGCGTCTTCCAAGACATCCAGCACTAAGACTTCTTCTAAGCTGGGATGCAGCAGCTTGTTGTCGATGCGGTAAACACCCAGCATGTGGCTGAGCCCGCTGTTGATACGGTTACTTTCCATGTGCAGTCGACGCAACTTATTGCTGGCGTCGGGCGCCACCTGTTCAAGCTCGTTGATCACTTCTTCAATCTGGTTGCTGATTAAGCCCAATGAGTTCTTCACATCGTGCACGGTGGAGGCCAAAACGGTGGCCATGTCCAACTTGTCGGTCGCCATGTTACTGCTCCTGCTTCAAAGCGTTAAAGCGCACCATCAGGGCTTTATAACGCTCGGTTTGTGAGTGGTCAGGGGGTAAATACTGTAAGCGGTCAAGATAACGCTCCATGCTTTGGAGGTGCTTTTTTTGTTGATCCGCTTGAAACAGCTTCATATGCACTTGCACCATGTTGAGTATTAAGCCTGGGTGTCTTGGCGAGTGCTCTAAAGCCTTGCTGAACGATTTTTGCGCGCTCTCAAAGTCCCCTTCGCGGTACTGCGTGTTGCCCTGATGGTTCAGTTCACCGGCGCGTTGTTTGGATGACTCCGACAACGGTTCACTTTGCAGCATAAACAGCTTTTGCTGTATATCTACGTCGTCTTTGTGTTGGCGGCGGAGCGCGTCAACGTAGTCGTCGCCTAGGCGTTGTTTGTCGTACTGATAAAACGACTTGGCAACGTCCATGGCCATTTCCGGTTTTAAATCGTCGACGTGTCGCATGGACATATCAAAGACTTTCTTTAATTCGCCATCACGCGCGGATGCCATACCTTGAATGTCGAGTGACTCACACATCACTAGGCGACCTTTGAGCTGAACAGGCAACACTTCGGGGTAACGATCCATCATGCGGCGGGCGACGTCTAAGGCACTCTTTGACGCGCGGCGTTGATCGCCCTCGCTGCCTTTGCTGGCCATGGTGTTCAGCGTGTCTGCCAGACGAATGAAATGCCCCGGGCTTTCGTGTCGGGTGTTGGTCGCCAAGGTTAAAACTTCTTTATAGGCTTTAGCGGCGATGTTGTATTCGTGGTGCTTGCGGGCCAGCTCGCCGAGTCTGATTTGGCGCTGGAGGTTGCGTGGTGATACGCGCGTTGCGTTCATCAAGGCACGTTGGGCAGCTTCGTTTTGGCCTTCACTCAGATAGCATGTGGCTAGGCTGTCGTAGGCCTCGACGTGGTTGGGGTTGGCGGTTAAGACTTCTTCCAGCAAAGGCTTTGCTTTTTTGAATTCTTTGCGCAGCATTTGGATGCGAGCCTTCTCAAATAAGGCCCAATCTTGCGGTCGCTTCGCCAGTAGTTCGTTTAAAACGCTCTCTGCTTCTTCGAGTTTGTTTTGACCCATCAGTGTACTGATCTGAACCTTGCGAGCCCACGCGCGATGGCGCGGGTGAGCCGAAGCAACACTCTCACAGGCGGCGAGTATTTCGTCGTCTTTTTTATGATCCATTGCCGTGAGAAGTGGATAAAGGTCTTCAAGCCGTTTGACCCATTTTTCAAGTCGATGTTTAAAAGTATCGAACGCGAAGGGCTTGGCGAGATAGTCATCGGGGTGTGTTTCTACGGCGCCCATGACCATTTCTTTCGATGTCTCTGCGGTCACCATGACCCACTGCGTGGTGTACTTTACCGTGCCATTGGACCTCATTTCTTTCAAGAGCTGCTGCCCGTCTTGGCCTTCACCCAGGTTGTAGTCACAAATGACGACGTCGCAGGGAAAATCCTTGAGCAAGGTTTTGGCCTGAAGCGCATTAGCGGCTTCATGGACATTCTGGGCACCCAGTTGTCCGAGCATGCTGCGGATCGATTTCCGCACGTTCTCAAAGTCGTCCACCACTAGGTAATGCAGCGACTGTATAGATTTGTCGAAAGCCATGTGAAGTTCCGTTCTTCCCTTTTGTTCTGCTCTGGGGCGTTGCCGCTGGTTCAAGTGTAGATCAGTTTTCCATAACACACGCTTGGTTTAGAGATTATTTGCATGGTGCCTGAGTAGATTGCGCATAGGAATTGTGCCAGCTCGTGCTGGATTATATCGAAGTTGGTAGTAAACGCCCACGATGTAATGGCGCGATGGCCTATATTAGTTTGATCGAATGTTGAGCGGGGTCGGGTAAGCGCGCGTGCGAATGTGGAAAAACTCCCATACATCCACACGAGCGCTACGTGTCGCGGTTTAGGCCGGCTCGTGATCGAGTGGCGCTTTTGGCAGGATACGTTGAGCCAGGTTGCCCATACGATCCATGTAGGTCACTACCACGGGTACTACGACCAACGTCAGCAAGGTTGAGCTGAGCAAGCCGCCGATAACAGCGTGTGCCATCGGGGCGTTCTGGCCGCTGCCGTCGTGTAGGCTCAGAGCCATTGGCAACATACCGAAGATCATCGCCAGGGTGGTCATGATAATCGGTCGAAACCTGGTGGTGCCCGCTTGAACCAGCGCATCGTACAGGTTGAGGCCTTCCCGGCGACCCTGATTCGCGTTATCGACCAGCAGGATGGCGTTTTTGACTACCAGCCCCATCAGCATGATAAAGCCGATCATTGAATACATGTTCAGGGTACTTCCACCCACCAGCAGGCCGAGCAGAACCCCGACCAATGCCAGTGGTAGCGCGGCCATAATGGCTATTGGTTGTAGGAAACTACCGAATTGGGATGCCAGTACCAAATAGATAAAGACGATTGCCAATAGGAGCGCCGAACCGGCAGCGGCGGCTGTTTCGGCCAGTTGCTCGGCGTCGCCTCCCATGCTAACCCGATATCCGCTTGGCAGTGACAGGCGGTCGATGGCTTGGCGCAACTGAGGTGTAACATCACCCAGCGCGACGCCGGACATGTTGGCCGACAAGGTGACTTGCCGAGACAGATCCAATCGATTGATTTCCGAAGGGCCGGTTGATTCGACGATATCTGCTACTTGATCCAGTCGCACGATTGATTGGCTGCCGGTCGCGCCGCTTTGTGAAATCGGCAGACTAGCCAAAGCCTCGCGATCATTACGGTCAGTCTCGGGCAGGCGTACCACTAAGCCAAAGCTATTGCCTAGCGGGTCGGTCCAGTCACCGACTTCCTCACCACCGAGCATGGGCCGCAATGTTGCGCCAATTTGTTGCAGGCTGACGCCAAGATCGCTGGCGGCCTCGCGATTGATACGGACGCCCAGCACCGGTTGTGACGCTGTGAGGCTCGATTCTATATCAATCAAGCCGTCAATCTCTGCCATTGCTCCGCTGAGTTGGTTTGATAACCGGCGCAGGGTGTCGAAGTCGTCGCCATACAGATTCACCTGAACCGGCGCTGCTACGCCACCAAAGCCGTTGGCGGCGCCGACATTCACCTGAATGCCGGGAATGCTCGCCAGCGCGTCGCGTAGCGGGTTAGTCAGTTCCTGTGGGGTGCGAGTTCGGTCCGATGGAGGCACCAGTGATACCAATACGGTGGCCACATTGTTGCCTTGGGCATTGGTACCCGCATTCACGGTTGTGTAGGTGCCCGCTACTTCGGGAATGCCTTGCAGCAGTGTACTGACCTGACGTGCCTTGGTCGCGGTGTACTCGAGGCTTGATCCATCCGGAGTTTCCAGATCGACTTGCAGTTCGCTGTTGTCAACGGCGGGTACAAACTCAACGCCCACCAGCGGGAAGATCGCAAAGCTGCCGATGAAGGCAGAAAAAGCGAGGGCTAGGGTCGATTTCCTGTGTCGTAGACTCCAGCGCAACACCACGCGGTAACCGTCCTGAAGGGTCATGAAGAAACGATCAAAAGCGGCGACGGCTTTACCGATAGGGCCGCGCTTGGCATTAGGCTCTGTGGATGGGTCGTACCAGACGCTGGAGAGCATCGGATCAAGCGTAAAGGCCACAAACATGGAAATCAGCACGGCCACTGAGACCGTGACGCCAAACTGCAAGAAGAAACGCCCGAGAATGCCGTCCATAAACGCAACAGGCAGAAACACAGCAATGATCGACAAGGTCGTGGCCAGAACCGCCAGGCCAATTTCGTTGGTGCCGTCGAGTGCTGCTTGCCGGTGGCTCTTGTTCATATGAAGGTGGCGCATGATGTTTTCACGTACCACAATGGCATCGTCGATCAGTAAACCGACCGCCAACGAAAGGGCCATCAGCGTCATCATATTGAGCGTAAAGCCAAGAAAGTGCAGGACGATCATGGTGCCGACAATGGAGATCGGTAGCGTTAGACCTGTAATAATGGTGGAACGCCAGGAGTTCAAAAACAGGAAAACAATCAGTACCGCTAACGCCGCGCCTTCAACCAACATGTTTTGCACGGCATGGAAGGACTGTTCGACCGGCTTGGCGTTATCGCGCACGACTTCAATGCGAATATCTTCATTGCCAAGTTCCGCTTCCAGGCGATGGATGGTGCTTCGAACCGCCTCGGCAACGCCTACTGTATTGGCTCCTTGAGTTTTCACAATATCGACTGCCAGGGCTTGGTCGCCGTTTAATAACGCCATGCTTTCAAGGTCGGCCTGGCTTCGTTCTACTCGGGCAACGTCGCCCAGACGAATTGACTGACCGCCACGGCGAGCAACAATAATATTGAGAAAATCATCCATGCGCTCAATGCGACCTTCCACCTGAATAGCCTGTACGACTTGATCGGACTCCAGCGAACCGGCTGGCAGGTTCTGGTTATCTTGTGCCAACGCAGCAGTGACTTCACCAATTCCGATGTTAAACGCCGTCAGCTTATTAGGGTCGACCAAAATACTGACTTGCCGACGGATGCCACCTATAGCCGTTGCTTGACCGACGCCCTGAATGACAGAGAGTTGCTGCACGATGATGTCTTCGGTCAATGCCGTCAGTTCGCCTGCAGACAAGGTATCTGAGCTGACGGCCAGAGACATGATGGGCATTTGGCCGGGATCAAAACGCAAGATCATCGGATCGTTGGCGTTGCTTGGCAAAGACCCTTCCAAGGTGGCCAGGCGGTCACGTACTTCTTGGGCAGCGGTACTCGAAGCGATGTCCATATCAAACATAATAATGATCAGAGCTTGACCAGCGCGGGCCGTCGACTGAATTGAATCGATGCCACTGATGGTATTGACGGACTCTTCAATGGGCTCGATCACATCTTTTTCTACGGCCTCTGGCGAGGCACCGGGGTAACTGACGACCACGGCTACAACGGGAAAGTCGATGTCTGGAAGCTGCTCGATAGGTAAGCGCTGATAAGAATAAAAGCCAAACACCATAATGGCGACCATGATCATGGTCGCGAATACTGGCTGGTTGACGCTGATACGAGTCAGAAACATCAGTTACTCCCTACGACGCTAATACGGTCGCCGGCTTTTAATTCCGGTAGCGGAGCCGAAACCAACGTATCGCCTGCCGATAGACCTGAGGTGATTTCGAGGCGGGTGCCGGAATACCATGTACCTGCTACAGTGATAGGCTGACGCACCAATTGGTCTGCTTCCAGGCGCAGTACAAACTGGCCTTCAGCATCAGACCGCACGGCGTCGGTGGGAACCGCCAGAGCATTGTCACGGGTATTGATGATGATATTCCCGGTCGCAAACATACCGCCACGAAGGCGGGCATCCGGTTCTGTTATCCGAATATAGACCGGCAAGGTCCGGGTTCCGTCCAGTGCGACCGGGTTGATGCGGTCGACGGTGCCTTCTATGCTGAAGGGCTGGGCACTGTCTACTTCAATGCTGACCCACTGGCCGGGCTCGACCAGTGTGGCTACATTGACCGGTAGGTTGGCCTGCATCTCCAACTCGGTTAAATCCACCAGTGTTACCAGTGGTGTACCGACCGAAACATATTGGCCGGGCTCAACGGAGCGCGACGCCACTTGGCCAGAGAATGGCGCTCGTACGACAGCGTTCGCAACGGCCCGTTCAGCGGAACGAATCTGCCATTCCTGAGTTGCCAGGCTGGCGCTTTGAGCTTCCACATTTGCCCGCAATTCTTCAATGGATGATGCCGGACTCAGACCCTGATCCGCTAGTCGAACCCCGCGGTCAAGGCTATTCTGTGCCAAGGCCAATTGCGCCCGAGTTGCCCGGGCCGTATTGGTCAACTGATTCAACTGGTTGGTTAGATCGGTAGCGTCCATTTCAACCAGTACGTCGCCCTGTTCAACGGTGTCACCAGGCCGTACCGCAATTCGTGTTACCGGCGCATTCACTTGAGAAGACAGTTGTGATTTTTCAACCGGGCTCAAGGTGCCGGTTACGCGCAAGCGCTGCTCCAGACGCTGGCGTTCAAGCGTCGTCGTCTCTGCGGCGCTGATCTGCAGAACCGGAGTAGTAACCGCCGACTCTGCCGAGACAGGGTCGGTCGTATCCGAGCGTGTTTGCATAGCAAACACGAGCAGAATGACGGCGATAGCGATCAACGCCAGGCCCCAAGGCCAGCGGCGGCGTTTGTGGGGCGATAGCCCTTGGCGCGTGCGTTCGGCGTTCATCAGTTCACGTTTGCTCATGGCCCAGTCGGGCTTGGCGTTTGAAGAGGTGTCGGAAGTCATGTGTAGGTCCAGTGGATCAGTGAAAGAATGGTAGGTGAAGCCAGCGGTCGATTATTTTGACGGTGGCAACTTGTCGGCCCAAGCGAGCGCGGTTTCCGAGGCCAGCAGATAACACTTGGCCAGATTGGCAATGCGCTCGCGAGCGACACTTTGTTCATTGGGTATAGCGTCGTGAGCCCCGGTGATTTGCTTAGAGACCTGCATCATACGAGCGCTGACTTTGATCGCCATCTGATGGTATACATTAGGCACCAGTTCGTAGAAATCCTGACGAACTCCGGGCTTGGTAGTGAGTCGGATAACCCCTTTTTCCGCAAGGAGGCGAGCGTTGGTACTGGCGCTGGCTTTACTGACCTGCAATCGCTCGGCTATGTGGTGCAAAGAGTGGGGTTCGTCTTCGACCAATAGCAACCCAAAGACGCGGCCAGCAATGCGTGGTGCGCCATCGGCTTGGTAGATCATGCCCATCAGTTCGATGAAGTTTTCGATTGGATCGTTCATATCAGTCTCCGGTCAGTCGGCATAGTTTGATATGTTCAGTTCGTTTAGTCAATACTGAACGAAAAAGTATACGACGTCGATGATCCGGCCATCGGATGGCGCAGGGGAGGTTCGGAGATGCTCTCCGTGGCCATGCCCAATTTAAGTTAGCGAACGGCAGCGGCTGATAATATGGATAAAAAGGCTGGACTGGCCTGCATCAGGTTAACTTTCATCCAGCGATTCTATTAAATGCTTGTGACGCTCATAAGGCGTAAGTCTGACATCCAATAAATACAAAAAAATCAGGAGTTATATATGAAATCGAAACCTGCAATTAAGTCGTTGATGGCAGTAATCGCTTCAGCAGCAGTGACACTGGTAAGTGGTCAAGCATTTGCCGATCCTACTTATGGATTCTCCCAGATTGGATCGGAAAGCGGTTGGCGAACGTCTGAAACCAATTCCATTATGGCTGAAGCCGAACGTCGGGGTATTGATCTGCGGTTTTCCGACGCGCAACAGCGACAAGAGAATCAGATCAGGGCTCTTCGCTCATTCATCGCCCAAGGCGTGGATGGTATTCTGCTGGCACCCGTCGTTGAAACGGGTTGGGACCAAGTGCTTCGTGAGGCTATGAGAGCGGACATTCCAGTCGTGCTGATAGACCGCGGAGTGGACGCCGACCCAAGCTTGTACCTAACCAAGGTGGCCTCAGATTTCGAGGAAGAAGGTGCATTGGCGGGCTCTTGGTTGGCGGCAGAGACCAACGGGAATTGTGATATTGTTGAACTGCAAGGGACAGTGGGCTCATCAGCGGCGCTTGATCGAAAGAGAGGTTTTGACTCCCTGATCTCCAACTTTCCGAATATGACCATTATTCGTTCGCAATCGGGCGACTTTACGCGTTCTGGCGGCAAAGAGGTAATGGAAAGCTTCCTGAGAGCAGAGCGCGGTGGTGAAAACATCTGCGCTGTCTTTGCTCATAATGATGATATGGCGCTCGGTGCCATTCAGGCTATCAAGGAAGCAAATCTGAAACCGGCGGAAGATATTATCGTCGTATCCATTGATGCTGTGCCCGATATCTTCAAGGCCATGGCGGATGGCGAAGCCAACGCGACGATCGAACTCAACCCTCATCTGGGTGGCCCGGCCTTTGACGCGATTGCCGCGTATCGCAATGGCGAGCAGGTAGAAAAATGGATCAAAGCCAATGGTCCTTTATATCTTCCTGATACCGCTGCGGCAGAGTACGAAGCACGGAAATAAGAGTTGTCGGTAGTTGACTAGCGTCTGCCGAAGGCGCTGGTCCTTTTTCTTTGGAATGGTTCTTATGACGCAAACCAATCATCCCCCGTTGCTAACGATTCAAGGTGTTAACAAGCGCTTTCCGGGGGTTCGTGCCTTGGATAACGTTTCTATAACACTCCACGCGGGCGAAATACACGCGCTGTTGGGCGAAAACGGCGCCGGGAAATCGACACTGATCAAGGTGTTGACCGGGATATATAAAAAAGACAGTGGTGAACTGGCATTGGATGGCCGCCCGGTGCACATCGACGAAGCGACTGACGCGCAAAGACTAGGGATTCGCACGGTCTATCAGGAAATCAATTTAATTCCAACAATGACCGTAGCCGAGAACCTAACCTTGTTGGATCAGCCGACTCGCTATGGGTTAATTCAGTGGCGGAGGGCTGAGGTTCAGGCGAAAGAGATGCTGCGTAAAGTGGGTTTGGACATCGACCCGCACAGCCAATTGGACTCACATTCTGTTGCAGTCCAGCAAATGGTAGCCATTGCCCGTGCCTTGGGAACTAAAGCTCGATTGTTGATCCTGGATGAGCCTACCGCCAGCTTAGATGGTGAGGAAATCCGCAGATTATTTGACTTGATGCGACAACTGAAAGCCGAGGGTATTGGCATTCTATTTGTCACGCATTTTCTAGACCAAGTGTATGCCATTTCCGACAAAATCAGTGTGCTCAGAAATGGTGGCCACGTTGGCACATATATTACGCCTGAATTATCCCGACGCGATCTGGTCAGTCATATGCTGGGCAAAGACCTGGAGGCCTTGACGCATGACAAACGAGAAACGTCTCATAGATCAGCGGACAGTAAAGAATTGATATCGGTGGATAAACTGGGCAAGCGAAATGTCTTGCATCCATTCGAGCTCTCGCTTGTGCAAGGCGAGGTTGTAGGGCTCGCAGGCCTGTTAGGTTCCGGGCGAACGGAAGTATGTGAACTGGTATATGGGGCGAAACGGTCAGATCAGGGTTTTACGAGATGGCTTGGGCGTGAGACACCGATTCATTCACCCAAACAGGCCATTGCACTCGGTATTGCTTATTGCCCGGAAGATCGAAAGCGTCATGGGATTATTGCGGAACTGAGTGTCCGTGAAAACATGATTCTTGCTTTGCAATCGGCTCGCGGATGGTGGTCGCCGATACCCATGTCGGAACAGAAAGAAGTGGTGGACGAGTTCATCAAACGCATGAATATCAAGACCTCAAACATGGATAAACCAATCGGCGAACTCAGTGGCGGAAATCAACAGAAAGTGATTCTTGCCCGATGGCTCATAACGCAGCCAAGGTTGCTGATTCTGGATGAGCCGACGCGCGGCATTGACGTTGGGGCGCACCGGGAGATCATTCAGTTTATCAATGAGCTTTGTCAGGATGGCATGTCACTCCTGGTGGCTTCGTCAGAAATTGAAGAAATTGTTACCTTTGCGCATCGCGTTGTTGTTATGCGAGACCGGATAAAGGTGTCAGAAATCGAAGGCGACCAGATCAGTCAGGCATCCATTATTCAGGCCATTGCGCAATAACGATAAGGTAGTCCGTATGTATATCGTCAAAAAATTCAAACTGGAGGCGAAGAATTTAGCGCCTGTAGTATCCTTGGTTGCTCTGATCGTTGGTGCAGCTGCAGTAATACCTGGGTTCCTGACGCTTTCGATTGTCGACGGGAATATTCAAGGTAGTCCGATCAATATTCTCCACAGGGCTACGCCAATGCTTTTGGTCGCGCTTGGCATGGCGCTGGTCATTAGCACGAAAGGTATCGACTTGTCGGTGGGTGCTATCATCGCCATTTGTGGCGCCGTAACAGCCGTGCTGACGGTAAATACAGACCTGTCTCCTTGGGCCGTCATGGGGTGCGCATTACTCGCGGGTATGTTGTGTGGCTTGTGGAACGGTGTTTTGGTTACGGTATTCGGCATTCAGCCAATTATTGCCACCCTGGTACTCATGGTTGCGGGGCGCGGCATTGCGCAGATGATTACTGGAGGACAGATTGTTACCTTCCATTCCGACTTCTTCAATGCCGTTGGGAATGGCTATTTCGCCGGGTTGCCACTGAGGGTCGTTATTGCTGCAGGTATTGTTGCCACCACCGTCCTGGTGTTGCGTAAAACGGCCTTAGGGCTCTTCTTCGAGGCAGTCGGCGCCAACTCGGAATCCAGTCGTTTGATGGGCATAGATTCTCGGTTACTCATTCTATCGGCCTATATCTTTTCCGGATTTTGCTCGGCGATGGCCGGCATCATTATCGCTGCAGACATACGCGGCGCAGATGCGAATAATGCCGGGCTTTGGTTGGAGTTGGACGCCATTCTGGCGGTAGTGATCGCAGGTGCGTCGCTCAGTGGTGGTCGAATATATTTACTGCTCACCGTTGTGGGAGTCATCATTATTCAGACCCTGACGACCGCCATTCTGAGTAGCGGTCTAACGCCGCAGTACAATTTGGTGATTAAAGCCACCATTATCATTTTCGTTTTACTGATTCAGTCATCTAAAACTCAGAGTTTTATTAAATCGCGCCTGTTTAAGGTAAGGAGGGCTTCACGTGTTCAATGAACGAACTCTGCCGCTGATGGCAACGATCACCGTTTTTATCCTGCTCTACGGATACGGTGTGGTGGAATACAAGGGGTTTCGGGATACGCTTGTATTTACTAATTTGCTCACGGATAACGCCTTTCTGATTGTGACCGCTGTGGGGATGAGTTTTGTCATTATTTCGGGTGGCATTGATTTGTCTGTGGGGTCAATGATTGCATTTGTTGGTGTGTTGCTGGCTCACTTGATTACCGGGCTGGGTGTTCATCCCGTTATCGCAATCCTCATAGCGCTGAGTATTTCGACCTTTTTTGGCACGTTAATGGGGGTAATCATTGCCTACTTTGATATACAGCCCTTCATTGTGACCTTGGCTGGACTGTTTCTGTTCCGAGGTTTGGCTTACCTGATTAATTTAGGCTCGGTACCGATCCACCATCCACTGATTGTGACGTTGTCCGACATCTACGTGCCATTGCCGGGACGAGGCGGGCTGACCTTCATTGCGATGGTGATGCTGGTTTTACTGTTTATTGGTGTAGTGGTATCGAGAAGAACCCGGTTTGGTTTGAATGTTTACGCAATAGGCGGTGACAAACAATCAGCCAAGCTCCTCGGTGTACCGGTCAATCGTACTCTCGTGAAAATATACGCCTTGAGTGGTTTCTACAGTGGTGCCGCCGGCGTAGTGTTTGCGATCTATACGGGATCTGGCTACCCGTTGGCTGCCATAGGTTTGGAACTGGATGCCATTGCGGCGGTGGTAATCGGTGGAACACTGCTGACGGGCGGTGTGGGGCTTGTTATAGGGTCATTTCTCGGTGCGCTGATCCAAGGTGTCATTCAGACCTTGATTTCATTCGATGGAACCTTGAACAGTTGGTGGACCAAGGTTGCTATCGGTATCTTGCTGCTCATGTTCATACTGATGCAGAAAGGCATCATAGTGCTTACCAGAAGATTCTCGCAACGCAGCAAGAGTTCCTACGAAGTTGATGCCGCTGAGGAGCCGACATTGAAGTCCAACTGAAACATACCCGGACTTTACGGCCAAGGTGCTTTGCTTCGGCACCTTTCTTTCTATCGGGTCAATTCCGAAACTTCGGCTTTTGCTGATTGTTTCTGAAATCGCTGGGGCTAAGGCCGAGGTTCTTCCGGAAAACCCGAGAAAAATACAACGCATCTTGGTATCCCAGATACTGAGCCACTTGGTTGACCGCGAGGTCCGTTGTGACCAGCAGTTGTCGAGCGAGGCTTATGCGCTGATCTTCTATCCATTGTCGTACAGGAACGCCCATCTGATTACGAAACAAGTGTGAAAATCGCGAGGCGGACATGCAGGCCACCTTGGCGAGATCGAAGATGGTCAGCTCTTTGCTCAAATTATCGTTTATAAACTGGCAAACTTTGTGGATGCGCGCATCAAGCGGAGCTTGTGGTCGGTTTTGGTCGAATTTTCTGCAACGAATGAGGATTTGTTCGAGTAGATTGAGGCTCAGTTCTTCTGACAACATGCAGTCGTTCTTTGCCGTCTGATCAATGCTAAGGAAAAGCTGATCAATCAGGTTAAATCGCTCCTGCGATTCGATGGTCATAAAACCGATTTTACGGGTGATTCGCGACCAATTGAGCCATTCACTCCAGGTTGCACGAGGGCGAAAGTAAACCCAGCGGTGGTACCATTCGTGGTAATCTGGATGGCGTCCGTAGTCATGGCAGGCCCCGGCGGGTATCAACATCATATCCCCCGTCTTCACCACGGTTTCATGCAGGGTTCCGGGGAATACTAGACCGGCACCGGAAACGGTGATGTTGAGGATGTAACCTTTTAAACCATTGGGTCGATCAATCCAAAAATCGAGCTTGCCGCTTTGTACGATAGGGGTTAACCCGGCAACAAGATGGGCATTAAAAGGGTAGCCCGGTTTCAACGGATCCATATTCAAGGCTTCAGTCATGATTGCACTCGTATCGTCCATATTATTTTTGTGTGATCAATATATCCTTGTTGGCAACGAATGTCTTGGCGTAGGAATGGAGCAGAATCAGGTACTTAGTGCCGTGTAAATCAGAATATGTAAGATTTTTCAGTAGATTAGGTGATGTTTTTTTCCATGTATCTTCAGAAACGCAGGTGTGAAATAGGCCGTTTTCTTCATGAATCTAGCAGGAAAGTCTATGCAGGTTCGGTTCCGGACGAAAGCTCATCAATAGAGGCAAGACAGCTCTCAGCGAAGACGTTAAGAAAATCGTTAACTTCTGGAAGGTCTTGTTTTAGTAATATTAGTTTTTGCTCAATATTTTTTCTTACGTAATCAAATTCCACGTTCCCGAACTTTTGTTCATCTAACGCTTTAAGGTAGGCGGACAGGGTGTCGGACGCTTTCAAGATTTGCCGATAGTCTGGATCGACGTTGTTCTGGATGACCAGGTCGGCGTAGTGGTCTTTGAGGTCATCAGGGAGTGTGTCCAAGCATTCCTGTTCCGCTAACAGTTCTAGCTTTTTGTATTGTTTGGTGAATTCCGGGTTGTGATACTTAACGACGTGATTTTGATCTTGCAGTTTGGTTTCCGAAACCTCGTGGAAAATTGCGAGCGTTGCGGCTTTCTCTGGGTCTAACGTCCCACCGTACCGCTCTTTCTTGATGACGCACAGGATGTGAGCGATCACAGCGACTTGGTGACTGTGCTCCGCAACGTTTTCGGGTTTCGTACAATGCATTAAACCCCACCGCTTAATGAGGGGCATTCTAAAAATCCAAGCTAAAAATGCGCTTTGCTTCATTCTCAAATACTAAACTTGAAGGCCACTAGTTGGTTACAGTAATTGTAATCGCCATCAATTGCTACCCGTTGGTAGTGATAGGTGACGGTCAACGAACAAATACCAGGCTAAGCCAGGGTACATACGTGATCAGCAGCACGACCAACAGTAAAACCCCAAGAAACGGCAACGTGGCGCGATACAGCTCGGAAATCGGCTTTTTGAAGCGATAGCTGGCGATAAACAGGTTCATGCCGACCGGAGGCGTGAAGTAGCCGATTTGCATGTTGGCGACAAAGATGACGCCCAAGTGAATGGGGTCTATGCCGTACTTCATCGCCAGTGGCAGGATCAGCGGCACCATGATTACCAGTGCAGCGAAGATGTCTAAAAAAGCCCCCAGTACGAGAAGCAAGATGTTGAGTAAGATCAAAAAGACCCAAGGGTTCGTCACCCGGTCACCGATCAGATCAAACAGCATAAAGGGCACATTGTTGAACACCAGCAAGTTGGTGAACGCCATGGCTGACCCTAGAATCAACAAAATACCACCGATCATGATCAAGCTTTCGCGCATGGCTTTGAGCAGGGCACGCGCCGAAATTTCTCGATAAACCAAAGTTTCGATGATCAGTACATAGAACGCGGTCACGGCAGCGGCTTCAGACAGAACGAAGAAGCCACTGAACACGCCGCCCAGCACAATCACTGGTATGAGCAATTCCCAGACCGTTTCGCGCAGAGCCACTTTGCACTCTTGCCAATTAAAGGGCACCAGTTCAATCGGCTGGCGGCGGTTGGCCCAGAGTCCATAGCCGTATAGGGCAAGAATCATCAATAAGGCAGGAATCAAACCGGCAATAAACAGGTCAACAATGTCGACGCCGGGAATGTCCATTTGTTGCGCAATAATGCCATACAGAATCAGCGGTATGGCCGGTGGCAAGAGTAGCCCAAGGCTGCCTGAAGTGGTCAGCAGGCCCAGGCTGAAGCGCGGTTCGTAGTTACTTTGTGTCAGAGCGGGGTAGAGCAGGGCGCCCAGCGCCACAATGGTGACGCCAGAACCGCCGGTCAGCATGGTGAAGAAGGCGCAGGTCAGTAAGGCAATCAACATCATGCCGCCGGGCATCCAGCCCAAGGCGGCGCGTGATAAACGCACCAGACGTTGTGCGGTATTGGATTCACTGAGCAGGAAACCGGCAAAGGCGAACAGCGGCAAGGCCATGAGCACGGTCGAGTCGGTAATGCGATACAGCTCAATGCCGATGACAATCAGGTCTATGTCGGCAAAGCTGAAGCCGACACCAGCCACCGTAAGCAAAACGAGAAACAGGGGCATGCCCAGCAGGGCAATCAGCAGAATACCGACGTAGATGGCTTGGTTCATGTCGCAGCGGTCTCATCGTCGGTGTCTGGCGCTACGGGCCAGAAAATCATACAAAAATAGCGGATGGCCATGATGCCAAAAGCGATGGGCATGATGGTTTGGAATGGCCAGGCAGGCAACCCGTTAAAGGCCGGAGAGCCGAAGGCTTTTTCGTCGAGCACGAGTCGCCATGTGTGCCAAGCCAAGTTGGCTAGGACAACACTGCTGAGTGCCGCAACGAGCCGGTTGATGGGTGACGACATCGCGGGGGGAAGAAGCTGCGTGGCCAGATCAATCTTGATGTGGTTGTTACGTCGTGCGCCAATCATGGCACCCAGTAAGGCAATCCACAGCACGCCAATACGGTTCAGTGGATCAATCCAAGACCACGAAAAATCGAGCGTATTGCGCACCACGATTTGTGTCACTGCGAGCACAAGCATAGTGACAAACACGCTGACCAGTAAGCCATCTTCGAACCAATGAAAGAGGGTGCGGGCGCGTCGAATCACTGTTGTTCCTGACGGTAGGTTTCTAACGTAGCGAGGAAGCGATCCAGCCACTCTTGTGAGAACTCTCCTGAGTCTACCAGAGTCTGGTAGGCTCGATCGGCGTTAGCACGTATGCTGTTCACTTGCTCTGGCGACAGATTCACTTCACGAATATTCTGATTCAACAACGCATCGTAGGCCCGCTGGTTGTTCCGACGGCTGTTACGATCCAGTTCATCAAAGGCCTCATTGAGAATGCGCGTTACTACTTCGCGGTCCTCTGCGGACAAGCGGGAGAAATGGCGGTCATGGATATACAAGGTACCGTAGGTATAGATAAGCGGCATGTCGGTTAAGTAACTGACGCGCGAGAACCATTGCAGTGTTAGTGCCGCGGCTGGTGGCCCAATAATGGCGTCAATGGTGCCGGTTTGCAGTGATGTCAGTACTTCTGAGATGCCTAAAATAATAGGTGATATACCGAACGAACGAGCCACTTGCTCGGAGAAGCGGTCGTTGGCAGGCAGCCAAAGCTTCTGCTGCTTTAATTCGTCGACGGAAGAGACCGGCGATTTGCTCATCACATAGGCAAAACCACCATCGACGAAGCCGAAGGTGTGGTATTGACGTTCGCGCAAGGCTTGAGCAATGTCTTCGTCAAATTGCGCCCGCACATAGTCAACTTCGTCGTAGTTGCTAAAAGCGAACGGGGCATTAAGCACTTGAATGTCGGGAAATACATTCGACAAGGCTCCGGTTTGAACCATGGCGCCGTGTAGCTGGCCGATGCGGATGCGACGTTCAACGGCCTGATCGTCACCCATCACACCACCGGGATAGACTCGAATGCTAACGCGGCCGTCCGTCTCCTGCTGAATCAGCGTGCTGGCGCGCTTTAACGCATTGACCTCTGAGGTGCCGTCTGGGTAAAGGGTCGATATCTTAAGTTCCATAGCAGAAACTGATACCGCCAATAACATGGCCGATAAACCCACACTCAGTCTACAAATCATTCAGATGCTCCGTGCACAATTTAATTCAGTATGCCAGTCACGCGTTAAAAATAGTACTGGCCGGATTCAAGCAGTTCGGCTGCTAATTGCTGCGCATAGGTGTTTTGTAGGGTCAGCGTGCCAGCTCGTGGGTCGGCGGCTAACACCTCATTCAATAAGCGATCGTGTAACTCTTGATCAAACAGTAGACGCGCATATTGCTGGGCATAATACACCTTTACAATGAGATTACGCCCTTCTGACTGTTCTATCGCCGCTTCAAAGTAAGCGCGTGCTACTTCGGGCTGACCGCCCAGTGCTGGAGGCAGCAAGCTGGCTAACACACCTAGATACAATTGGCCCATACCATTACTGTAGCTCGGGTCCAATTCGACTTGGCGCTCTAAAATGCGTTGTACTTTGGCCAGTTCCGCTACGGCGTTCCAGTCATCGCTGTGCGATTGAATGTAGCTCGCCCAAGTAGAGCCGAGCAGGTAGAGCGAATCGGCGTGCCGAGCCCGGCTGATGTTGGCCAGGTTTTCTTCCAATTCAATAACGGTTTGCTGGCGCGGTTCACACAATGAACGAATATCTCGACACGCGGCGCGCATCGACAGATCCAGTGCTTTGGCTGTGAAGTGACGCTGCCGTTCAGGAGATTCAACAAACACACCGGCATAAGCGCTGTTCAGTTCAGCAGCTGTAGCCAGAATGCCAACGCGGCGAGGGTAGGTGTTCACGAGTCCGTCTAGGGTGATGAGGTAAGTCGGTAGGCCGTCACCAACCACTTCTAAGTCGGTATTGCTCAATATCCCGTCGGCGACGTTGCCGGGTAACCGTGTAGTCGCGCAGCCCGTCAATATGAGGCAGGCTGCGATGAAAGCAAATGTACGAAGCATTAATTGACGCCCTGTCAAAGTGGAGTTGGCAGTTTATCCTGCACAGAAAAAAGCTGCCAGAGGGCAGCCAGCTTAGGGAGCGTTTCCACCCCCGTCAGTAAGCACGATTTACATGGCTGAAATGAAGTCGATTGCCGCATTTAGGCCATCGTCAGACAAAGCCCCTTGGTCGCGTAGCAAGCGATAGATGTCCTCACGTGATGCTATAAAGCTGTCACGTATGCCATCATTGGATGGCAGTATGCGCACGTTCTGTTGCTCGATGGCCGCTAGTGCCGCTGCATTATCCCGCCGACTCCGAGCATCCATATCTGCGGCGTACCGGCTAAGAGCGGCATTGACAATCGCTTGGTCAGGCTCTGAGATGCCTCTAAAAGACCGCTCAGACAACAGCACCAACGCATAGGTATAGATCACCGGCTGATTAACTAAGTAATCAACGCGTGAAAACCATTGTAAAGTCAGCGCCGCAGGCACGGGGGACACGATGCTGTCTATGCCGCCGGTGGTTAAGCTGGTCAGTACTTCGCCAATAGGCAGTGCTATTGGACGTATGCCAAGGGCTTGAGCAAACAAAGGCGCGGTAGAGTTTGCGGGCACCCATAGGCGAGCATCGTTCAGGTCTTGTCTGTTCTGAATTGGATCCTGTGACATGATGTAGGCAAAGCCGCCGTCAATCGGCCCGTAACCCTGCCAGCCGAGTGTGTGTAAGCGTTCGAGCAGTTTTGTGTCCCACTGCGCACGTAACCGGTCTACGTCGGCGGGAGAGTTAAAAAGAAAGGGGAGGCTGTAAAGTTGCAGGTCGCCATGCAGGTTGCTGATGGCGCCACTTTGGGCCACCATGCCATCGAGCTGGCCGATACGAATGCGCCGCTGTATAGCTTGGTCGTCGCCCATCACGCCGCCTGGATAGATCTGAAGGCGCACACGGCCATCGGTCGAACGAAGAATTTCCTCACCAGCAAGCCTCAGTTGCTCAACGGCGAAGGTACCCGCAGGGTAGGCGGTCGAAATCTTCAGAGTGGTGGTGGCTGTTGCGATAACAGGCAAAACCAGTAAAACGAAGAAAAATGCACGAACCATAATACAAACCCCTTAATTGGTTATCAGGTTCTTCTGACAGTATAGCCCAGACGTTGCAAGCGCATGACAATGACTCCGTGTTGTTGTGTAGGAGTGCAGCCCAGTTCACACAAGCGTGCGCGAAAGGTTCGGCCAGGGGGCTGGCCTCCTACGGAAAGCCCCCGTCCTACGATATCCGCGTCGCTGCAACTAGCCGTCCAGCTTCTGTTTCAGGATGTCATTCACCAACGCCGGGTTCGCTTGGCCTTTTGAGGCCTTCATAACCTGTCCAACGAAGTAACCAAACAATTTGTCCTTACCACCACGATAGTCTGCCAATTGCTGCGGGCTCGCAGCAATGACTTCGTCAATCATTGCTTCAATGGCACCTGTATCGCTGACTTGCTTCAGGCCCTGACGTTCTATTACTGCGTCCGCCGTGCCACCCTCGGCCACCATGCTCTCAAAGACCGTTTTAGCGATCTTCGACGATATAGTGTTATCGGTAATACGCTCGATCAGTACACCTAGATCTTCCGCCGATACAGGGCTTTTACCAATAGGAGTATTGGTTTTGTTCAATACCGCTGTCAGGTCGCCCATGACCCAGTTGGCAGACAGTTTTGGCTCTTTACTCACCGCTGCGACCGTCTCGAAGAAATCCGCAATGTCACGCGTATTCGACAAAATCAAAGCGTCGTACTCGCTCAGACCGTACTGCGACATAAAGCGCTCTTTCTTCGCATCGGGCAGTTCGGGCAGTTGCGCACGTACGGCTTCGATGTAGGCATCGTCGATTTCTACCGGCAACAGGTCAGGCTCGGGGAAATAGCGATAGTCGTTCGCCACTTCTTTAGAGCGCATGCTGCGCGTTTCGTCCAACACCGAATCGTACAGGCGTGTTTCCTGCACAATAGTACCGCCGTCTTCGATGATGGCGATCTGGCGTTCTACTTCATAGTTGATAGCGCGCTCAACGAAGCGGAATGAGTTCACGTTCTTGATTTCGCAACGCGTGCCGTATTCTTGCTGGCCTTTAGGCCGCACGGATACGTTGGCGTCGCAACGCATGGAGCCTTCGGCCATGTTGCCGTCGGAAACACCAACATAAGTGATGATGCTGTGGATCTTTTTCAGATAAGCCACGGCTTCTTTGGCACTGCGGATATCGGGTTCAGAAACGATTTCAAGCAGCGGTGTGCCCGCCCGGTTCAAGTCGATACCGGTCATGCCTTGGAAGTCTTCGTGCAACGATTTACCGGCATCTTCTTCTAAGTGCGCGCGCGTAACGCCCACTTTTTTCAGGCTGCCGTCTTCCAGCATAATTTCGACTTCACCGGTACCCACGATGGGGTGATCCATCTGGGTGATCTGATAGCCTTTTGGCAGGTCAGGGTAGAAGTAGTTCTTACGGTCAAACGCAGAACGCTTGCCGATTTCCGCGCCAATGGCGAGGCCAAATGACACCGCTTTACGCAGGGCGTTTTCGTTGAATACTGGCAGTACGCCCGGCAGGCCGAGGTCTACCGCACAGGCCTGTGTGTTCGGCGCAGCGCCAAATTTGGTGCTGGCACCGGAAAATATCTTGGTGTTGGTCGAAAGCTGAGCGTGCACTTCCAGACCGATGACGATTTCCCATTCCATTTCTTAACCCTCTTTACCGAATGCCGGAGTCTGTGTGTGCCAATCTGTGTTGAGCTGGAACTGGTGGGCCAGATTCAACAGGCGGGCTTCGTCAAAGTAATTGCCGATCAATTGCAGACCAACCGGCAGTCCATCAACTTGGCCACAAGGCACGGACATGCCGGGCAAGCCCGCTAAGTTCACCGACAGGGTGTAAATGTCTTCCAGATACATGGCAACCGGGTCATTACCTTTGGCACCGAGTTTCCACGCCGGGTGCGGCGTAGTAGGGCCAGCGATCACGTCAACGTCAGCAAAGGCGGTTTGGAAGTCGTCTTTGATCAGGCGACGTAACTGCTGCGCCTTGTTGTAATAGGCGTCGTAGTAACCGGTGCTCAGTGCATAGGTGCCGATCATGATGCGGCGTTTCACTTCCTCACCAAAGCCTTCCGCACGTGTACGCGTGTACATGTCGAGCAGGTCTTTCGGGTCGTCACAGCGATAGCCAAAGCGCACACCGTCATAACGTGACAGGTTGGTGGAGGCTTCTGCTGGCGCAATGATGTAGTAGGCCGGGATGGACAATTGCGTGCGTGGCAGGCTGATCTTTTTGACCACAGCACCCAATTTTTCCAGCTCTTTAACGGCTGCGTTTACGCGATCCGCAATGCCGCTGTCCAAGCCTTCGCCGAAATATTCTTCCGGCAGACCGATGCGCAGCCCTTTAATGCTGTCGCCCAAAGTGGCGGTGTAGTCTGGTACTGCACGGTCAACGCAGGTGGAGTCTTTGGCGTCAAAACCGGCCATGGCGTTCAGCATCAAGGCAGCGTCTTCGGCTGTTTTTGTCAGCGGGCCACCGCTGTCGAGTGAAGAACCATAGGCAATCATGCCCCAGCGCGATACCCGCCCGTAAGTGGGTTTCAGACCGGTAATGCCGCATAAGGCTGCCGGTTGACGGATAGAGCCGCCGGTGTCGGTGCCGGTCGCCGCAGGAACCAAACCGCCGGCTACCGCTGCCGCTGAACCGCCGGACGAACCGCCGGGAATCGTGTCGGTGTTCCACGGGTTGCGCGTCGGGCCGTAGTAAGAGCTTTCGGTCGAGGAGCCCATGGCGAATTCGTCAAGGTTGGTTTTACCTACCATGACGGTGCCAGCGGCTTTCAGCTTGCTGGTCACGGTAGACTCATACGGCGCAATGAAGTTGTCGAGCATGCGCGAACCGCAGGTGGTCTTCACGCCTTGCGTACAGAAGATATCTTTGTGCGCCAGTGGGATGCCGGTTAAGGGTCCTGCTGAGCCGTTTTTGATGGCGGCGTCGGCTTCAGCCGCGGTTGCCAAAGCGGTTTCGGCGGTGACAGAAATAAATGCATTCAATTGGCCGTCCAGCGTTTCAATGCGCTGCAAATAGGCTTTAGTCAGTTCTGTACTGGAGAACTCGCCGGATGCGAGGCCTGCCGAAAGTTGTTTCAAAGTTTTGTCGATCATGGCTATGTCCTTAACAATAGCGTGCGCTCAAGAGAATATGCGAGTTAGGGCAGTTCCCGAA
Source organism: Natronospirillum sp. (assembly GCA_049115955.1). Lineage (GTDB taxonomy): Bacteria > Pseudomonadota > Gammaproteobacteria > Pseudomonadales > Natronospirillaceae > Salinispirillum. The sequence continues at coordinate 52,256 of JAGDZJ010000011.1, read as the reverse complement.
TCACTCAATGACTTGGGGTACCAGATACAGACCCGCTTCCGTTTTCGGTGCGATGGTCTGGAAGTGTTCCCGCTGATTCTCTTCCGTTACGTCGTCGGCGCGTAAGCGCTGGGTTGCGTCCAGCGGATTAGCCAAGGGTTCAATACCCGTTGTGTCTACGGCTTGCATCTGATCCACAAGGTTCAGGATGCTGGACAGCGCATCTACGTAAGCTGGCACATCCTGCTCAGCGATCTTGAGGCGCGCCAGTTGCGCAATGGTTTCCACTTCTGCGCGGTCGAGGCTCATGCTCTTCTCTCCAGAGTTAATAGTCGGCAATTTCGGAAGCTTTGAGTATTCCCGACGCGCCTGAGCGCCGCGCGAAATACTCAAAGCTTTCTTAATAATTCGCAAAGCGCGCTACGTTACCACATTTGCGCCTTGCTCAAAATCCCCACCGCTGATACATTGCAGGCTGATTGAGCCACAGCAGCAGGGGTATCACCTGGCGCCTGCAATGCGATGATTGTGCTCTCTGCCAGATTGCTTAATGGACGGATTACATGTTTAAGAAACTCAGAGGTCTATTCTCCAGTGACCTTTCTATCGATTTAGGTACAGCCAACACCCTTATCTACGTGCGAGACCGCGATATCGTTTTGAACGAACCCTCTGTGGTTGCTGTTCGTACGCGTGGTAACTCTAAGGAAGTGGCAGCTGTTGGTACTGAAGCCAAACGGATGCTGGGCCGTACGCCCGGTTCTATCACGGCGATTCGTCCGCTGAAAGATGGTGTTATCGCCGATTTTCAGGTGACGGAAAAAATGCTGCAACACTTCATCGCTAAAGTGCATGAAGGGTCGTGGATTACGCCCAGCCCTCGGGTATTGATTTGCGTGCCTTGTAAATCCACTCAGGTGGAGCGCAAAGCCATTCGTGAATCAGCTTACGGTGCCGGTGCGCGGGAAGTGATTCTGATCGAAGAGCCGATGGCGGCTGCGATTGGCGCTGGCTTGCCAGTAGAAGAAGCACGCGGTTCAATGGTTGTGGATATCGGTGGCGGTACGACCGAGATCGCTATTATTTCTCTGAATGGTGTTGTGTATTCAGAGTCTGTACGCGTCGGCGGCGACCGCTTTGATGAGGCCATTGTGTCTTACATTCGTCGCAACTACGGCAGTTTGATTGGTGAGGCTACGGCTGAGCGCATCAAGGTTGAGATCGGTTGTGCTTACCCAAGTTCTGAAGTGCGCGAGTTTGAAGTGCGTGGTCGGAATTTGGCGGAAGGTATTCCGCGTACCTTCACTCTGAACAGCAACGAAGTCATCGAAGCCTTGCAAGAATCGCTGTCGGCGATTGTGCAAGCGGTCAAAAGCGCATTGGAGCAGACGCCGCCAGAATTGGCTGCCGATATCGCTGAGCGCGGTATGGTTTTGACCGGTGGTGGCGCGCTGTTGCGTGATCTCGACAAACTGTTGAGTGAAGAGACCGGTTTGCCGGTGTTGGTGGCGGAAGATCCACTGACCTGTGTGGCTCGTGGAGGCGGCCGCGCTTTGGAAATGATGGACGACAAAATATTTGAGCTGGCACACGACTTCTAATGATGTCGTCTATCGCCTGGTCGAGGACTGACCAGGCGCCAGTGAGCCCATACCAAGGCATGGGAGATTGTCTGACAACATGAGCAGTTCACTGTTTCATACTAGGCGCTACTACGGTACGCGCCTTATTTTTGCTGCTATTCTGGCTTTAATACTGCTACTCGCTGACTGGCAATTCACGCAGATGAATTATGTCAGGCAGATCTTTTCTGTGGGTTTCACCCCCGTTCGCTGGGTGGTTAACTTGCCGTCTTCAGTCGGGGAGTGGTCATCACGTAATCTCATTGCTCGCTCTACTCTGCTGGAAGAAAATGCGCGTTTGCGTGCTCAGCTATTTGTCCTTGAGCGGCGGGCACAGCGGATGATCTTGTTGGAAACAGAGAACGACCGATTACGTTTGCTGTTGAACGCATCGGAACAGCTCGAAGACCGTTTCATTTCTGCGGAATTAATTGGTGTTGATCCCGATCCTTTTAGTCATCAGGTGATTCTGAACCGAGGCATCAGCTCGGGGGCGTATATAGGCCAGCCAGTCATTGATGCCAATGGTCTGGTTGGCCAGATTATTCAAGCGGACCAATTAACATCACGTGTTTTGTTAATTGGTGATGTAAACCATGCGGTGCCGGTGCAGGTTAATCGCAATGGGGTGCGCACCACTGTGGTGGGTACGGGCGACCTTGGACGCATGGAGTTGATGTTCGTGCCAGAAACGGCGGATATCGTTGAAGGTGATTTGTTGATCACCAGTGGTCTAGGGCAGCGTTTTCCAGTGGGTTATCCGGTTGCCGTGGTAACGGAAGTGCGTCGCGATCCAGGTACCGCGTTTGCTAGTATTGCGGCTCGCCCGTTGGCTCAGTTGGATCGTACGCGCCACGTATTGCTGGTCAATACGCAGCGTGCCGATGAGGAGTCGGTGAGTGGAAACCCCTAAAGCACACGGGCAGTCGGTAATCATCGCTACATTGGTTATTGCATTCCTATTGCGTACGGTGCCCTTGCCTGGGCCGTTGGCGTACGCGGCGCCTGAATGGGTAGCCTTGGTGGTGATCTATTGGGTGTTGGCGTTGCCATATCGGCTCGGTGTGTTTTTTGCGTTTACGGTTGGTTTGTTTGCCGATGCGCACGAGGGTACTCCCTTGGGTATGCACGCCCTTTGTTTCTCTCTCCTGGCCTTTATGGTTATGGCTTTGTACCAGCGCATTCGCGTTTACCCGCCGGTTCAGCAGGCGAGTACGGTTCTGGTCATGATGTTGTTGTTTCTATTCTGCAAGTTCACCTTGCGTAACCTCTTTGGTATGCCAGGTGAAGCCCCGTTGTACTTAATTCCCGCTTTAACGAGCGCCGCGCTTTGGCCTTGGATTTACTTGATGCTGCGTGGTCTGCGAATTCGCTACCGAGTAAAATAGATGAAATTAATATTAGCGTCATCGTCACCTCGACGGCAGGAGTTGCTAGCGTTGCTGGGCGTTCCTTTTGTGGCCAGTCCTGCAGATATCGACGAAACTCCGGCTCCCGGCGAAAGGGCGGCAGACTATGTGCAGCGTATGGCTGTTGAGAAAGCGGACACGATTTGGCGCACGTTGAGCTCTGGCGCTGCAGAGCATACGTGGGTCCTAGGGTCTGATACGTCTGTCATTATAGATGAGAAAATTCTCGGGAAGCCGCAAGACGAGCAAGATGCACAGGATATGTTACGTCTACTCAGTGGCCGTACCCATCAGGTCATCACCTCTGTGTGTCTGCATGGGCCGAACGGCTCAGGCGTTGTGAACAGCGTGACCGAGGTGGAATTCGTTGTTCTATCGGAATCCGACATTAAGCAGTATTGGCTAAGTGGCGAGCCGCGTGACAAAGCGGGAGCCTACGGTATTCAGGGCAAGGGCGCACGTTTTGTGCGGAGTATTAACGGTAGTTTTCATGCGGTCATGGGGCTGCCGGTAGACGTGACGGCTGATATGCTCGTGTCCGCAGGCTTTAGATTATGGCAGGAAGAATAAACGCATGAATGCAGAGATACTGGTCAACGTAACACCCATGGAGACCCGAGTGGCTCTGGTGGAAAACGGTGCAGCGCAGGAGCTTTTTCTGGAACGCACGCAGTCTCGCGGCATTGTGGGAAATATCTACCTAGGCAAGGCGGTACGCGTGTTACCGGGCATGCAGGCCGCGTTCATCGATATCGGCCTGGATAGAGCGGCCTTTATTCATGCGTCGGACATCGACCAAGAGAACGAAACCGCAAGAAATATTACGCAACTGGTACAAGAAGGACAAAGTATTCTGGTGCAGGTCATTAAGGACCCTATTGGCACCAAAGGTGCTCGCCTGACTGCACAGTTGTCAGTTCCTGCACGGTATTTGGTCTATATGCCCGAAACCGAGCACCTGGGCATTAGCCAGAAAATAGACAGTGAAGAAGAGCGCGAACGACTGCGCACATTGGTGCAGCGTTTGCGCGACGAGCACGAAATCGTGGGGGGTGGTTTTATACTTCGTACCGCCGCAGACGGTATCGGCGAAGCAGAGTTGGCTGCTGATATGGCCTATTTAAAGCGTCTTTGGGGTGCATTGCAGGAAAAAATTAAGAAGCAGCAAGCGCCGAGCATTGTATACGAGGACTTGCCATTGTTTCTCCGTGTCGCACGTGACATGGTGCGCCCCGACGTCGAAAAAATACGTATTGACTCGCGTGAGAGCTACCAACGAACCATTGATTTCGTGCGCAAGTACAACCCCGAGGTTGAGCATGTATTTGAATACTACCCCGGGGAGCGTCCGATCTTTGACCTGTTTGGCGTAGAAGATGAACTAGAACGTGCTCTGTCGCGCAAGGTAGAGCTGAAGAGCGGTGGCTATTTGATCATCGATCAAACGGAAGCGATGGCGACAATAGATGTGAATACGGGCGGCTTTGTCGGGCATCGCAACCTGGAAGAGACTATATTTAAGACGAACCTTGAGTCGGTCAGTGCGATTGTTAGGCAACTGCGGCTGCGCAATCTTGGTGGGATTATCATTATCGACTTTATCGACATGGAAGACCTCGAACATCGACGCCAAGTCTTACGTATGCTGGAGAAGATGCTAGAGCGCGACCATGCCAAAACCAAGGTTACTGGTGTGTCGGAACTGGGTCTGGTTGAAATGACGCGTAAACGAACGCGTGAAAGCTTGGAACAGGTGATGACAGAAGCCTGTCCTGCCTGCGGTGGTAGAGGGCGCATGAAGACGCCTCAGACCACCTGCTATGAGATCTTTCGCGAAATTCTGCGCGAAGAGCGAGCCTACGATAACCGAAGTTACTTAGTGCTTGCAGCACAGTCGGTGGTTGACCGGCTGTTGGATGAGGAGTCTGCCTCGGTAGCCGACCTCGAAATTTTCATTGGCAAACCAATCAAGTTCCAGGTTGAGCCGATGTACCATCCGGACCAGTTTGATGTGGTACTCATGTAGTGTTGGTGGTGTGTAGCGGTGGTTGAGCCAACGCGCTTTTTCTATTTTGGCCGAGCGGTTTGGCGTTCATTAGCGATGGTCGCCTTGTTGCTGGTGGTGTACGTCATCCTGGGGCGCCAATTGGCACCCATGGTCAGCCGCACTGTGCCTGCTGTTGAATCCTACTTGTCTGACTGGCTGCAACAGCCTGTGTCGATTGGCAGTATTCAGGGTGAGTGGCGAGGTTTTGGTCCCGTTTTCACTGTGCGAGACGTGTCCATTGGCGATCATTTTGATCTAGACAATCTCGTTTTAGAGCCTGCATTAATTGCTTCCCTGGTTAAACAAGACTTTATTTTCTTTCGTTTGGTGGCGACGGGCGCGAGTCTTGATATTGAGCGTATTGAGGATCGTTGGCAGGTACCGGCATTTCTAGCATTTGAGAGTGACTCACGTGTACGGCGTAGTTTGCTGCAAATCTATGATCAGTTGCTGGCGCAAGACAGCCTGCAATTGCGCAATATCGCTTTAAAAATTGCTGACGGCGAGCAGTCTCTAGACGTACTTTTGGCCGATGTCTTCATCATCTCATTCTCCGATCAGCACGCTGTGCGCGGTGACCTGATTCTGGATCCGGAGGGGCAGGCCGTGCAGGCCGGCATTCAACTCGAAGCCCGAAATACCCGCACTACACCCGACCTTAGACTCTACCTTGAACATGAGCGACTGGATCTATCAGACAAATTGGCGCTGCTGGGGTTGTCTGAATTAGCCACGCAGTTCGGTGTGTCACAGGTCGCTGCTGCCGGTGCGTGGTGGCTCGATTGGCGTGAGCAAAGTGTGCAAAGTGTGCATGCTTCGCTAAATGACGGCTCGGCTCGCTTCTGGCCCGACGCACTTGCTGCCGAGCAGGAAGTAGAGGAACTGCAGGCAATGGTGCTGTGGCGGCCAAGCGCTGAGGAGCGGGCGCAAACATGGGAGGTAGAAAACCTAAGTTTTGTCTACAACAGTGCGCTTTGGGCGCCGTCCAGCCATCAGCTTGTCATTTCTGAAGAGCTACTTTCACTGACCGCCAGTCGCATGAACCTCAATACGATAGGGGCCATTGTCCAACCTTGGATGCCTTTTGCGTTGTTCAATCGGCATAATATTGATGGCGAGTTGACGGATGTTGACGTACAGATTCCGCGCAGTACGAATGGGATAGCTTTAAGTGAGTTGCGCGCGACGGGTGAGCTGGCTGTTGGGCGCTTTGACGCAGATGGTAATTACCCTGGGTTGCAAAATGTTGAAGGACGTTTTGAAACGGGTTTAAAACAAGGTGAGTTTATCTTGTCGTCTGGCCCGCTGCAGTTGCAGTTGCCTAAGGTGATGCCGGAAGATTTCTTCCTTCAAGCGCAAGAGGCTACAGTGGCTTGGCGGGTCAGTGATCACGGTGATTTAAGTCTTGCCAGTGACGATATGACGCTGGTGTGGCAGGGTGTGGGCCCCGTGCGCGGTCGAGTTGCAACGTCGCTAGCATTAACCGGTGACAGTCAACTGACGGAGCCTGTACTGGCACTGTCATTGGCTGGTGAGCGTCTAGACGCAACGAGCCTGAGTGCATTATTACCGAGGGCATTGCAGCCAGGTGTGCAGCGTTGGATCAGAGACAACATTCATTTTCTCGACAGTCGCCACTGGGCTGTGGCCTTGCCAAACGTCTTATCGGCTGATTTGCGCACCGTTACCGGGTTGATTACCGCAGACATTGAACGCGCGAATATACGCTTTCATCCTGAGTGGCCGGATGTTGCCTCAGCATCGGGGCAGTTTTGGATGGATTCGCAAGGTTTTGATGTGCATGTGGATGCGGCAACGTTCGCAAATATAGATCTTGCGGACGGGCGGGTCAGGCTACCTTTTACCGATACAGGGGCTGTACTTTATGTCCAGACACCGCTGTCGGGTGCGGCAAAGGACGGTTGGCGTGTGGTTACAGACACGCCTTTGCGCGCGCTGCTGACGCCTGCACTGCTAGAGTGGTATATGGACGGGGATGTTGCCGGTCATATGGCGCTCGCCATTCCATTTTCAGATGAATCGATTTACGCCGATCTGCAACTGAACGTAGTTGACGGGACACTGGTATTGCCCGGCCAAGAATTGGCATTTTCTGAATTGAATGGGCCCCTGAATATCAGTTCTTTGCATGGCTTGCACAGTCCAGAAATTACCGGCCAGTTTTTTGGTCAGCCGTTATCTGTGGACGTACAAACGGATGTCGACGCCTCAGGTAATTGGGCTTTTAATGTTGCTGCGGATGGTCATATTCCTGTCTACGCCCTCGGTGAATGGTTAGGTAACCCTTTGTTGGCGGATCTTGATGGAGTGGTCAATTATACCGGCAGTGTGAAGGTAGAGAATGGCTGGCCAACGTTTGAAGTTCACTCGGATATGGTGGGGTTAGAGATCCCAAGCCCTCCGCCGATGGGCAAGTCAGCTGACCAAGTGCGACCGTTGCACCTTGTGGTGACGATGGGAGACACGCAGCGGGTCAACTTCTCATATGGCCAAAATGTCACTGGCGAAATTCACGCCGATGACCGGTGGAACTTGACGCAGGGTTCAATGGGCATTGGACGTCAGCCCAGACCTATTGAGCCACAGCGCCTATTAGCAGATGTGGTCGTTGATGAGTTAGATGCTGATGTGTGGTGGCAGGAAATTCAGCGAGTGCGCGGTGTTTTTCGCCGTGCCGGGTCGCCGCTTGGAATCGAGGGTATGGCCGTTAACGCCGAGGCGACTGTGAGAGTCAAGCGAACCCAGTTACTCGGACAAGAATTTAATCAGATGGATATAGCGCTCAACCAGAGTGAGGCCGGGTTGACGGCCCAGATTCGCGCTGATGAGGTGCGCGGCATTATTGGTGTTTCTGGCGAGGCTGGAGACCCAATGGTACTGATTTTGGATTATCTTAATCTGCGCACTGAGCAGCGCTCGGAAGACGAGCCGCCACCGCCCTATGCCTATGAGCCCGAGAATGACCCATTCTCGGGCTACGAGCCTGGTGATCTGCCACCGATGCAAGTGGAGTTGCGTCGACTGCTCGTCAACGATGTCGACTTTGGGTATTGGAGTTTTGACCTGGAAAATGATGCAAGTAGAGTGGCCATTCGTAATCTGTCTGGTATCGTGCGTCATATAGAAGTAGACGGTGCGATGGATTGGCAGTTTGCAGAGAATGATCGGCAGTCAACGCATTTAACCCTGAGCGTGCGGGCAGGCAACATTGCACGTTTTCTTCAGGCATCGGATTATACGCCGATTATTGATAGCCAGAGCTTTCGTGGCGGGGCAGATGTAAGTTGGCCAGGCAGTCCGTTGTATTTTGCTGGCCAAGCGCTCGTTGGCAGTGTGAACTTTGATATGCGTAACGGGGCAATCTATGAAATGGAAGAGTTTGATTCCATAAAGTTGATTGGCTTGATGAACGTAACACGTATCTTTCGGCGTTTGTCGTTAGATTTTCGGGATGTATTGAATGCCGGTTTCTCCTATGATCAGGCGGCGGGTGATCTGGTGCTGAATCAGGGCTTGGTCTCCGTTGGGAATCGACTGGTGCTGGATGGCAGCGGTGCCAAGATGTTTTTTAACGGCAGCTATTCTGTGCCAGACGATGTGTTGGATGCAGAAGGCGTGATCATTGCGCGGGTGACTAATGCAGCTGGGTTGGTGGCGTTGGGTGCCGGTGTCGCACCGCCAGTTGCTTTGCTGGTCATCTTCGGCGAGCGAGCTTTTGAACGCGAGCTGGAACGCTTGTTCAGTGTGCGAACCGAGATAACGGGTAGTATTCGCGATCCACGAGTGGTTGCTACCCGGCTATTTGACAGTAACATTCGCGGCAATGACGCCACGATAGAGGAGCGAGTGCGTGAACTCTTTGGACCAGAACTCAGATCCAACCAGCAATAGCCAGTTGCGGGTCGCCGGCGTACAAATGACCAGTCAGCTGGATCTGGCGGGTAATTTGGATGCCGCTGCAGCGGGTATTGCGCAGGCGTCCAAAGCGGGCGCTTCCTTGGTGGTGTTGCCAGAAAACTTTGCCACTCTAGGTACCGGCAAGACCGCAGATATTGCGGCCCAAGAACAGCGTGGCGATGGCCCGATATCGAACTGGGCAGCTGAGCAAGCGAGTAAACATCAGGTCTGGCTGGTGGCCGGTACGATCCCGACGTTGAATCCGGCGACGGGCAAATTCTTTGCGCGCAGTAAAGTTTTTTCTCCCGGTGGGCACGTCATTACACAATACGACAAGATTCACCTGTTTGATGCTTCGGTAGGCGATTCGCAGGGCCGGTATGCCGAATCAGATCACTACCAACCCGGTACCGATGTGGTGACTTGGACGCTTGGTGACTTCACCATCGGCATGAGCGTCTGTTACGACTTGCGCTTCCCGGAGCTGTTTCATCAATTGCGTCAAGCCGGGGCGGACGTCATTGTGGTGCCGTCGGCGTTTACGCATCGCACCGGTCAAGCTCATTGGCAATTATTGTTGCGTGCACGCGCCGTTGAGCAGGGGGTATACATGCTGGGTGTTAACCAGTGCGGATGGCACGACGCGAAACGGCAAACGTGGGGGCATAGTCATCTTGTAGACCCGTGGGGGGAGTGTGTAGAGTCTCTCGCGTCGGTACCCGCACTGTTGGTACGTGATGTTTTTAAGCGTCGTTTGGAGCACATTCGTGCCCAATTGCCGACGCATGCTCATCACCGCTTGGGGTAGCAGTGTAGCCTCTGCACGGAGAAAATTCCGTGCCTAGCGCACCAGACAAAAAAGGGCCTGCATCGCTGCAAGCCCTTTTTCATTTTGTAAGTGGCGGAGGGATAGGGATTCGAACCCTAGGTAGGCTATTAACCTACGCCGGTTTTCAAGACCGGTGCTTTCAACCGCTCAGCCATCCCTCCGAACGTGTGCGACAGTCTACTTTTCTACGCATGAATGTCAACGATAAATTGTTGATAATGTTGGTTTTTTAGTGAGAACTTAAGATATGACGGATTTCTACAAGTTGATCTATTTCGTTCCGGAGAGTCATCTCAACGAAACCAAGACAGCGTTGTTCTCAGTGGGGGCGGGTAAGCTGGGAAACTACGACCAGTGTGCGTGGCAGGTTGAAGGCCGCGGCCAGTTTCGCCCACTGCCAGGCGCTGATCCTCACCTAGGTGGTGTGGGTGCGCTGGAGCATGTGGCTGAATACCGAGTAGAGGTGTTAGTCGCCAGTCACAGCATGGCGCCCGCGTTGCAGGCACTGGGTGAATCTCACCCCTACGAGGAGCCTGCCTACGAGATCGTCGCCCTAGTGAATCCCGATCTTTTTACTGCAGGGGAATAGTGCTCTCAAGTAAAGGGATCGGGTTGGTGCTACTGTGATGCTGCACATAATGACGCAGAGCGGCTTCTACCGTACGGAAAGACAAAGCCTGCCATGGTATGTCCTCCGGTGCAAAGAGTTCAATGGCGGAGCTCTCAGGCGTGGTAGCAAAGCTGCCATCCGTCATGTCCGCCAAGTAGAACATGTGTACCTGATCGTATTGCGGTAAGTCGACAATCGCCAGCAACTGGCGCAAGTTGGGTCGTACGCAGGCTTCTTCCCAGGTTTCACGCAGCGCGCCTTCGGCCATGGTTTCTCCGTTTTCCATGAAGCCGCCCGGTACCGTCCAGTAGCCCAAACGAGGCTCTATTGCGCGTTTGCAGAGCAATATGCGGCCCTGCCAAACCGGAATGGTGCAGGTAATGATGCGTGGATTTTGATAGTGCACCGTGCCACATGCCGTACAGTGGTGACGAACCTGTTGGTCGCCGGGCGGGATGCTGTGCACCAAGGGTGTGGCACAATTGCTGCAAAACTTCATAGCGGAACTCGTGAAATAGTTGTCACTTTACCTTCTGTATAGCTACAGTCAATACGAGGGTGTGGCGAAGTCACATCGGAATACCTGTGTATAATCGGGCGCAGAGACCATATTACTCAATGAAACAGGCACATGAATAGGCAGTCCCCCCCACAGATGCCACAGGAGTGGCATAAGTTGGTTAGCAATTATACGGGAAAAACGTTGCCCACGGTGGACCGCGTAGCGGGCGTTATGCTGTTGCTGGCGCCTGGTGAGAACGGCCCGGAATTGCTATTTACACAACGTGCGTTGGATTTAAACAGTCACCCCGGTGAAGTGTCGTTTCCGGGTGGTAACGTAGAACCAGAAGACATCGATCTGTATGCCACAGCTTTGCGTGAAACGCAGGAAGAAGTGGGATTAACCGAAGTGCCTTTGCGTTTGGCCCGACTGGATGCGCTGTATGCGCGTTCGGGGATACTCGTTGAGCCGCACGTTGCTTGGCTGGATCATAAACCACAGCTAACGGCTTGTGAGGATGAGGTGGCGGAAATATTCTGGGTACCCATGCTTGATCTGGTGCAAATTCCTCCCGAGTACCAATTATTTGAACGTAACGGACGGCAGTGGCAGGTCCCCTTTTTCTATTACAATGATTGGAAAATTTGGGGCATGACAGGGATGATCTTAGTTAATTTCATCAATGTTGTTTGGCAGCAAACGTGGCCGTCGTTCCATGAAGAATGGGGCAAAAACCCAATGGACGATCCCGCTTAATTCAACGTAGGACTTGCAGTGAACCTAAGTCATTACCTGGCGTGCGTACTCTCCAACCAATTTCCCGGTGAAGATAAGATTCGGCGAGATATCGCAGAAACGCTGGCTGGTATGCACACCATCGCAACGGGCTTCAGTTTTCCTCCATTGACCGAGGGGTATCTCTGGAAATTGCAGCAGATGGCCATAGAGGGGGCCGATCTCTGTATCTTTGTGGTGGGGCCAAACTACGGCTCAATATCGCCGACGGGTGTGGGGTTTCTGCACCGCGCCTATGCTCATGCGCAGGCTGTTCGGAAGCCTTGCTTGGTACTGGTGGCGTCTGAGGCTGGTGCAGACACTGATGCAATGGAAAAGCGACGCCGCGATGGGTTGCTGCACGAAATGGGCATCAGTGGTCTGATACGTACTGTCGGGCCCGGCGATGCGGTGCGCTCTGCCGTTGAAACCTTTGTCGACGACTTACTGACGCAGGACGCAATGGCAGGGTGGTTTCGCTCGGAAGATCTACCCGGCGATGACTCGCAGCGCGTACAGGAGCTGTTGGCGCAAGTCGATAAGATGCGCCTATTGCTGAGTGAGCAAAGAAAGTCGGACCGTAGCAGGTCCGCCCAGCAAGAAAGCGCACCGACATTGAACTGCCGCGTTAAAGTATTTCGTGATGGGAATGTTACGCAGGTCAGTCGATCAGTGACGATCCGTTGGAACGAATTGTTTTTGCTCTGTGCGCCGTTGCTAACGAGCCCACAGCGCGAAGCAGATTGGAAAAGCCTACTGGAAGAACGTTTGCTGGGGCGTGAAATAGCCGCTTTGAAAGTAGAGCACCCAAAGGCCCATAGCTTCGTTGACTTACGCTTGGACGGCGTTGCGTTTGATCAGATCAAACGACATTTGCGAGCCCTGGACTGGATTCAGTTGCAGCAGGGGGTTTGGTCACTCAGCCCGCTAGGAGAGCATCATTGGCTGGCTTTGAGTCCTGCGTCGTAGGAGGCCAGCCCTCTGGCTGAACCTTATCCGGCGACAGGTGTGAACACCTGCTCTACAGCCCGCACCTGACTGCGGACATTCGCTTTACGCCAACATTCGATGACCGAGACAATAATGCGTGATCTTGCTTTTGGGCGGTAAGGCCGCTTGATCGTATTGGCTAACGGCCATAATGCCACGTGAGCTGGTCGTGATCAGCGTACGTGCATCTTCTTGTTCAGATAAGCCTTGCAACGTTTTAATTGCCCATTGATAGTTAGGTCGCCAAAAGTGCCCTAATTGCTCATCTTCAACGCGACATCCCAGAATACCTACGTTAATCCTTCCCCGTGTAACCACGCGTCGAGCTAAGGCAGAGATGCGCGAGTCAAGCGACATGGTCTGAAGCAAGTCTTGGCGCGCCAGATGATGGGCCAGCCATCCCGCTTGGGCTAGCGAGTCAACGCGCAAACAGCGTGCGGGCCAAGGTTGATTGCGCCAGTTTTTTTGCCACGCGAGGGTATGCTGATGCAGTTCGCGTGACCAGAGCGGTAAGCTTTGCTTAACGAAAATACAGATAGCGGCATCATAGTGCACCGCGCTTTCTTCCAGCGCGTTGAGCCATTGTTCAGCGTTGTCTGGGCTGTTCGCCAACCAACGGCAATGCTCCGGCCAACCGGGAGGTAGTTGGTCTATAAAGGCAAGACGCGGTGGCGGCGCGATAAATACCGCGCAGCGCCAGTCAGGCAGTCTTTTGTTTGTATTCACAGAGGTCTTCAATCAGGCAACTCCCGCAGCGTGGTTTTCGTGCCAGACAAGTATAGCGCCCATGGAGAATGAGCCAATGGTGTGCGTCGAGTAGAAATTCCTGCGGTATGAGGCGGATCAATCTGTCTTCGACTTCACGCACGTTTTTGCCGGGCGCGATGCGCGTGCGATTGGCAACGCGGAAGATGTGCGTATCAACGGCCATAACGGGTTGGCGAAACGCGGTATTCAGTACCACATTAGCGGTTTTACGTCCTACGCCGGGCAAAGCCTCCAGTGCTTCTCGGTCGGCGGGTACTTCGCCATCGTATTGCTCCACCAGAATGCGGCAGGTCTTGATGACGTTTTCAGCCTTGCTGTTGAATAAGCCGATGGTTTTTATGTACTCTTTCACGCCATCTACGCCGAGCTCCAACATCGCCGCAGGCGTATTGGCCACCGGATAGAGCTTACGTGTCGCCTTGTTAACACTGACGTCCGTCGCTTGTGCAGACAGTAATACGGCAATTAATAACTCAAAGGTCGAGTTGTATTCCAATTCCGTTTTAGGCTCTGGATTGTCTGCTTGCCAGCGCCCAAATATTTCCTGACGTTTGGCTTTGTTCATGTGATCTTTCCAGTCACTCGTACGCGCTTGCTCCCCTTAATGATGGGGCCACGCTCACGGCGGGTTTCCAAGTGGCTGTCTATGGCGTTTTTGCCCGCGATCAACAGCCCAGTAACCACAAATGCACCAGGAGGCAACACGGCAAACAAGAACTTAGGGTAATCCGGATTAGGTTCCCATAACCAATCGCGTGCGGTGTCACCAAACAAAAGGTGCATGTTAGCGAACAGTGTGCCGAGGCCGATCAGTTCGCGAATGGCGCCTAACAACACGAGCACCAGCGTAAAGCCCACACCCATCAGGAGGCCGTCCCACAGAGCGACGGGCCATGTGTTTTTACGCGCAAAGCCATCAGCTCGACCGAGAATGACACAGTTGGTGACGATCAACGGAATAAAGATGCCGAGAATCTGGTACAGCTCATAGGTGAAAGCCTGCATCAGCATTTCTGCGCAGGTCACCAGAGCGGCAATAATCATTACGAACGCGGGCAAACGCACGGCGTCCGAGACAAAATTTCGAATCAAGGATACTGCTAAGTTAGAGCCTGCCAGCACCACAATGGTCGCGATGCCTAAGCCCAACGCATTGACCACCGTGCCGGTTACGGCCAGCAGCGGACACAAACCCAGCAACTGCACCAGTGCCGGATTATTTTTCCACAGACCGTTGTGGGCAATGGTGCCTAACGAGTCGGACATATCAGTCGGCTCCTGTCGTATTGGGCTGGCCCGAAGTGTGAGACTGTGTCGGGTCGAGCAGCAAAGTGCGGTTCTCGCCAAAGAACTCTAAGCTGCCCCGCACGGCGCGCACAACGGCGCGTGGCGTAATGGTAGCACCGGTCAGTTGGTCGAACTCACCACCGTCCTTCTGTACAGCCCATAGACCCGGTAAGGGATTAAACAAAGAGCGACCGTCGAATTGACGAATCCAACGGCTTTTGCTCACTTCAATGGCGTCACCCAAACCCGGTGTTTCACGGTGCTCTGTCACGCGAACGCCCAGCAAGCGGCCTTCGTTATCTAACGCCACTAATAAGTGAATATCACCGGTGTAGCCACCGGGTGCGGTTAACGGCAGCACAACCGCAGTCACCTCGCCATCCAAAACGGCTTGAAAGGCCGGGCGAGGTGCCCGCAGGCTCAAGCGCTCCAGGCTTTCCCAGCGTGTATCATTGTATAAGGTCACTTTTTGCTGTTCGATGGGTTGGTCAAAAAAGTCAGGCGGTACTAACTCATAAAGGATACGTGCAGCGTAGGCGTCAGCATTGGCGGTGATACGTTCTTGCGTCGCCGCGAAGCTGAGGGCAATCAGGCCTGCCGTAAAGATGGCAAAAATGCCAAGGCCGATGCTATTACGAGTGATGGACTGAGCCAGCATGCCTATACACCCTCTCGATGCTTACTGCGCTCGCCGTAAGCGCGTGGACGGGTATAGTGGTCAATCAAAGGGGCGGCAAAGTTCATCAGTAAAACAGCAAAGGCCACGGCGTCGGGGTAGTTACCCCACGTTCGAATAACGTAGATTAACAGGCCGATACCGGCACCATAGACCAGTTTTCCGCGATTACTGGTGGCCGAAGAGACGGGGTCTGTAGCAATAAAGAAGGCACCTAACATAGTGGCTCCGCCCAGCAAATGCAGGGCCAAGGGTACGCTGGTGTCGCCATCCCAACTGAACAACAGCGCCATAACGCTCAATGTCAGCAATAGGGCAGCAGGCGTGTGCCAGGTAATGACCTTGCGGGCGATGAGCACGACACCACCCAATAGGTACAGTAAGCTGACCCATTCCCAACCGTAGGCACGGTAGCCTTTGGCGAAAATCCCTTGTTGCAATACCTCGGCTTGCGTCAGCGCAGCGATGTCGGATTTGTAGGTGTCCAGTGGTGTCGCCATGGTAAAGGCATCGATTTGCAGCGGATTCAGATCGCCGAAGACGGCGGTCCAAGCAATGTAAAACGAATGGCCGTCAAGCAGGAGGGCGTCTGGCGTAGCCCATCGGGTGGTCATCTCTAATGGGAAGGAGATGAGCACCAATGCGTAACCAACCATGGCGGGGTTAAAAGGATTATTACCCAAGCCGCCGTAGAGGTGCTTAGCGAACACAATGGCCGCCAATACGGCGATGACCATTACCCACCAAGGTGCGAAAGGCGGCAGCGCCAAGGCCAATAGCCAAGCGGTTAACATGGCGCTGCCGTCACTGAGGCAGATCCACACAGGGCGACGGCGTAACGCCACCATAGCAGCTTCAGCCAGCAGGGCCGTTGTGACAGCAAGCACGGCATTGATCAAGTAACCCCAGCCAAAAAAGACCACCAACGCGGCAAAGCCTGGCAAGGTCGCAGCCCACACCGTTAACATTATTTTCTGCACCGAGGCGTTGCCTACGGCATGCGGTGATGAAAGCGTCAGCAAGGCCATTCAGTTTTGCTCCTGAGCACGGGTTTGGGCGAGATCAGTTTCTACTTTTTTGACCTGTTCTTGCAATTTTTTGACGGTGGTTTCCAGTGCTTTCACTTGTTCGGGCGCATTAGCTCGAGCTTCAGTCAGTTTTGCTTCTGCCTTGGCTATTCGTCCGGTCAGATTGCTCAGCTTGGCGTTCAACTGTTCCTCGGTTAACACGGGCGGTAGGGCAGCGGCGGGTTTATCGGGATGCTTGCTGTTCGTTCGTGCAACAGCGTCTGCCACATCGGTACTGTCCGTGGATTCCGCCACCAGTTTAGCGGCGTTAACCCGCGCCGCGGCTGCAGCCCGTTCTTGGCGCTTGGCTTCTTTTTCTGCTGCTTCGCGATCCAGTCGTGCTTGGCGGGCCTCGAAGCGCACGCGGGCGCGTTCCGCTTGTTTTTGTTCCGCTTGTTCTTGCCGGATTTGACCTTTGGCGGCACGGTAATGTTGCACCAATGGAATATTGCTCGGGCACACATAGGCGCAAGCACCGCACTCAATGCAGTCAAAGAGTCGGTGCTCTTCTGCTTTGTCCAATTCCTTCGCCTGCGCAAACCACATCAATTGTTGCGGTAGTAAACTGGCTGGGCAGGCTTGCTCGCATAAACCGCAGCGAATACAGGGCTGTGCGATGCCGGGCAGGGGTAATTCGGTCGCGGTCGGAATCAGCAAGCAGTTGGTCGCTTTCACCACCGGTAAGTCTAAATGCGGCAAGGTGAAGCCCATCATCGGGCCACCCATGATGGCCCGGTCGGCTGTTTCAGTGTTGACGCCAGCGACACGACAGAGCTCGCGCATCGGTGTGCCAATCAATGTGTCGTAGTTGCCCGGTCGCGTTACGGCGTCGCCAGTGACAGTGGTGACGCGGTGCAGCAGAGGCTCGTCGTGGTAGACGGCGTCGCTCAACGCAGCCAGAGTGCCTACGTTGTGGCACAGCATGCCAAGGTCAAACGGCAAGCCACCAGACGGTACTTCGCGGCCCGTCAGGATATAAATGAGTTGTTTCTCGCCGCCGGAAGGGTAGCGCGTGGGAAAAGTACGCACTTCAATGCGGTCTTGCAGCTCAGCGGGAATCGCTTGTCGCATAACAGCAATGGCGTCGGGCTTATTGTCTTCAATGGCAACGAGAATACGATTGAAGTGGTAGAGGTGGTCAACCACCGCGATCCCGGCATAAATCGCTGCAGCGCGCTCCAGCATCAGACTGTGGTCAGCGGTGATGTAGGGCTCGCATTCGGTGCCGTTAACGATCAAGGTGTCGATATGGTCTCGGTCACTGGCTAATTTGACGGCCGTAGGAAAGCTCGCACCACCCAGCCCGGTGAGCCCGGAGCGTTGTACTCGGGCCAATATGTCAGCTGTTCGGTGGGCGGTCAGGTCATCCCACGGTTGGCGCGCTCGCCACGTGTCCTTGCCATCAGAGCGAATCACGATGCAGGTCGTGCTAAGGCCAGAGGCATGAGGTACTTGGCGTTCTTCGATGCTCACTATTTCGCCACTGGTCGGCGCATGCGCAGGGGCGCTAATGAAACCGGCCGCTTCGGCGATCAATTCACCTTTTAGTACTTTTTGACCGATTTCTACACAGGGCAGAGCAAAGGCACCAATGTGTTGGTTGAGCGGTACTACGTATTCACGCACCAACGGCATGGGCTGAATTGGCCCGGTCAGACTACGGGATTTATTCTCTGGCGGGTGTACGCTGCCCGGCAATTCCCAATACAGTTGCCCTGCCGTGTTTTTGCGCGGCTTGCCTGCCTTACTGAACCCCCACATTAGGCGGCCTCGCTGCGGTGCGCGCGCTGGTCGGTCGCGATCACTTGATAAGCGGGCTTAGGGGGCTGCCAGTGCCAGTTTTGCAACGTCGTGGCTATCGGTACCATGTCAATGCAGTCCACCGGGCAGGGGTCTAAGCACAGGTCACAACCGGTACACTCGACAGCAATCACGGTATGCATTTGTTTGGCGGCGCCCAGTATGGCGTCGACCGGACAGGCTTGGATACACTTCGTGCAGCCAATGCATTCTTCCTCTCGGATAACAGCCACTTGGCGCGGCTTTTCTTCGCCGTGCTCCGCATCCAGTGGTGGTGCTTCGACGTCCAATAAGTCGGCGAGGGCTAATATCGTGCTTTCACCGCCCGGGGGGCACTTGTTGATCTTATCGCCATTGGCAATGGCTTCGGCATACGGACGACAGCCAGGGTAACCGCATTGACCGCATTGGGTTTGCGGCAGTTCGGCGTCTATTTGGTCGACAATCGGGTTGCCTTCCGGTTTGAAGCGCACAGCGGCGTACCCCAGCAGCGCGCCAAAGGTTGCGGCCAGTACAAGCAAAGCAATGATTGACCACAGAATAATCACGCGCAGCTCCCAATCATAACGTCACAAGGCCGGTGAAGCCCATGAACGCCAGAGACATAAAACCGGCCGTGATCATGCCAATGGCCGCGCCTTTGAAGGGTTTAGGCACGTCGGCTACATTCAAACGCTCGCGCATGGCGGCGAACAGAATGAGTACCAAAGAAAAGCCAGCGGCCGCGCCAAAACCGTACAGCAGCGATTCGATAAAATTGTTTTCTTGCTGGATATTCAACAGGGCAACGCCCAGAACGGCACAGTTGGTGGTAATGAGCGGCAAGAAAATACCCAGCACACGATACAGCAGTGGGCTGGTTTTACGCACAACCATTTCAGTGAACTGTACAACGGCGGCGATGACCAAAATGAAGCTGATGGTACGCAGAAAGGTTACGTCTAACGGAACAAGAATGAAATTGTATACCAGATAGCTGAACAGCGACGCCAAGGTTAAGACAAAGGTTGTGGCGAACGACATCCCCATGGCGGTTTCAAGTTTGTTGGACACGCCCATGAAGGGGCACAAGCCAAGAAACTGTACCAGTACGAAGTTGTTAACGAGCACGGTGCTCAGTAGCAGCAATAGGTAATCGGTCATGTGTTATCTGGGTTCATAAGCCGGGGCGCTATTATGCGGAAACTTCATATTCCGGGCAAGTTGGTGAAAGTTAGTTCTTTATTACAAATATCTATAAGAGTAATCGGTCATTGTGGGGGGGAACGACTAGGTTTCCCCCGCCGACAACATTAACTGATACGAGTACCCGGCGGAATTGCCGCGCTCGGCTCAAGTACCCAGAGGTCATTGCCTTCGCCAGCCGCCAGTACCATACCCTCGCTCATGCCAAAGCGCATTTTGCGCGGCGCCAGGTTATACACCAGAACGACGTTTTTACCGACCAGGTCATCCGGCTGGTAGTGCGATTTAATACCAGAAAACACTTGGCGTGTTTCGGCTTCACCAACGTCCAATATCAGTTTAAGTAGTTTGTCTGCGCCTTCCACATGGTCGGCCGTAACCACTTTGGCGACGCGCAAATCTATTTTGGCGAAATCGTCGAATTGAATGGTGGCTGAGTCAGCGCTGGCTGCTGGCGTTTGCTCTGCTTTTTTTGCCGGGGCTTTTGCGCTGCTTTTAGCCGGTTCGGTGGCAGCGGCTTGTGCCGACTGCACGGTGGTATCGCCTTCTTTACTGACTTCAATCATGGTATCCACGTCAGATTTCTCTACTCGCGTCATCAAGGGTGTAAAGGCGTTTAATGTGTGGCTCAGCAAAGGCGTGCTGGCTTTGTGCCACGCGAAGTCCTCGACGTTTAAGAACGTTGCTGCCTTGCCAGCCATCTCGGGCAGTACAGGGTTGAGGTAGGTCATCAAAACCCGGAACAGGTTGATGGCCTGCGTACACACCGCAATCACCTCCTCTTGCTTACCTTCCTGTTTCGCCAATACCCATGGGGCATTCTCTTGGATGTATTCGTTGGCGCGATCGGCCAAAGCCATGATTTGGCGAATGGCTTTGCTGTATTCGCGCTGTTCGAAGTTCTCGGCAATTTCTGCACCGGCGGCAACGAAAGCTTCGTATTGCGCGAGGTCATGCAGCGTGCTGGCCAACTGACCAGCAGAAAATTTGTGTACAAAACCGGCACAACGACTGGCAATGTTAACGACCTTGCCAACCAAGTCGGAATTGACCCGTGCTACGAAGTCTTCCAAGTTCAGGTCAATGTCTTCGACCGTGCTGCCCAGCTTGGCGCTGTAGTAGTAGCGCAAGTACTCAGGATTGAGGTGGTCTAAATACGTGCGCGCCATGATGAAGGTGCCACGCGACTTGGACATCTTGTCGCCGTTGACAGTCACATAACCGTGCGCGTAAACGCCTGTTGGCTTACGGAAGCCCGCCGTGTCAAGCATGGCAGGCCAAAACAAGGCGTGAAAGTTGATGATGTCTTTGCCGATGAAGTGGTACAGCTCGGCTTTGCTGTCTTTATGCCAGAACTCATCAAACTCAAGGTCGTCGCGCCGATCACACAGGTTCTTAAAGCTGGACATATAGCCGATAGGCGCATCCAGCCACACGTAGAAGTACTTGCCAGGGGCGTCAGGAATTTCAAAGCCGAAATAGGGGGCGTCACGGCTAATGTCCCATTCTTGCAAACCACTGTCGAGCCACTCTGACAGCTTGTTGGCGACGGCGGGCTGCAAAGTACCGCTGCGCGTCCAGGTTTTCAGCATGTCATTGAATTCGGGCAGCTTGAAGAAATAGTGTTCGGATTCTTTTTCAACTGGCGTGGCACCGGACAGTGCGGAGCGCGGGTTGACCAGCTCGCTGGGCGTATAGGTGGCGCTGCACACTTCGCAGTTGTCACCGTATTGGTCTTCGGCACCGCATTTCGGACAGGTGCCTTTGATGAAGCGGTCGGCTAAAAACATCTGTTTTTCGGGGTCAAACATCTGCCGAATAGTGCGCACGGCGATGTGGCCGTTATCGCGGCAGCGTGTGTAAATCAGCTCGCTCAGTTCGCGGTTTTCCGGCGAGTGCGTGCTGTAATAATTATCGTAGCTGATGTGGAAGTCTTGGAAGTCCTGCCAATGCTCGGTGCGGATGCGGTCAATCAAGGCTTCTGGCGTAATGCCTTCTTTCTCTGCGCGCAACATGACCGCCGTACCGTGGGTGTCGTCAGCGCACACCGCGATGCAGCGGTTGCCACGGGCACGTTGAAAACGTACCCAGATGTCGGTCTGAATGTGCTCCAGCATGTGACCCAAATGAATGGGGCCGTTAGCATAGGGAAGGGCATTGGTGACAAGAATGTTGCGCGGCGTCTGGTCGGTCATAATCTACAACGGCTACCATGAATACGTTAAGAGACCGCGTATGTTAAAGCTTGAAACCTCTGAATACCACCGTAAGCAGAAACATAAGAAACATTAGGGGTAATGAATAATGTCATGGAAAAAAGTTGGCGCGGTACCCGAGTTGCGATAGCCATGCGGCTGGTCGGCGGCAAAGCGCAAAGCTTCGCCGGCTTGCAGGGTCACCCACGTGTCAGTCAATAAGATATCAAGGGTGCCAGAAACCACAATGCAGTGTTCTATTACTTGAGCATCGTGCGGCTCCGAGAGGCTTTGGCTGCCTGGCTGCAATAATAGCGACATAACTTCGAACCCTAGGTTGGGGTCAAAGGGGAAAAGAGTGGTTACGTGAATGTCGGTATCTGCTGCCGGGATGCGTTCTGCGTTGGCACTGCTGCGCACGTGCTGTTCACCCATTGGCGTCAGGCTTTGCGTTAAGGTCGAAAACGAAATGTGTAAGCCCGTGGCAATTTTCCACAGGGTGGCTATGGTCGGGCTGGATTCTCCACGCTCTATTTGCCCGAGCATGGCCTTGCTGACACCCGTCTGCAATGCCGCCTGATCCAGACTCCAATCTTTTTCTAAACGCAGTTGGCGCAGTTGATTGCCCAATTTCTGGTTAACGTTTTTCAATGTCTGCTCTCATGCTTGTGCGTTATAGCGCACGATGCTACAGTGCGCCCACTGTTGTGCGTTATAGCGCACGCAGTCGTTGTGTTCAACATATTCACTGAGTGAGTCAATAGAATGACAGCATCAAATCGGGATTCTCACGTACGCCCACTTCGTCTGAAAGACGTGTCGGTTTCTTCGCTGGTCGCCGGTTTTGTAGCCGTTTTGGTGGGCTATACCAGTTCGGCGGTGATCATTTTCCAAGCGGTAAATAACTCTGGAGGTGGGCCGGAAATCGTAACGTCGTGGTTTTTGGCTCTAGGCGTAGGAATGGGTATTACTACCATCGGGCTTACCTTGCGGGCTCGATCTCCTGTGTTAACAGCATGGTCGACACCGGGCGCGGCGCTCTTGGTTAGCAGCATTGCAGACTTTAGTTACGCCGAGGCGATTGGCGCGTTTTTATTCAGCGCCTGCCTGATTACCTTGGTGGGTATCACAGGTTGGTTTGAGCGCATCATGAGCCGTATTCCGCAGGCAATTGCGTCGGCCATGCTGGCTGGCGTGTTGTTGCCCTTCGGTTTGGGCGTGTTTCAAGCAATGGAAAGTGCGTGGGTGCTAGTGGTGGCGGTGTTTGTGTTGTACTTGTTCGCCAAGCGTTGGCTGCCTCGGTACGCGATTCCCTTGGTGCTGGTGGTTGGCATGGTCATGGCGCGCAGTATGGGCCTGTTGAGCTTTGAGTCTGTGCAATGGCAATTGGCGCAGCCCGTATTCACGGTGCCTGAATGGTCTTTAGGTGCCATTGTGAGTATCGGAGTGCCCCTGTTCATGGTCACCATGGCTTCGCAAAATATGCCGGGCGTAGCGACTATTCGTGCATCAGGGTATCAAACACCCATATCACCGACCATTACATGGACCGGAATTGCCACGCTGATATTGGCGCCTTTTGGTGCTTTTGCGCTGAATTTGGCAGCTATCACGGCGGCTATTTGTATGAGCGAAGAAGCGCACCCGGACAAATCGCGTCGGTACGTTGCTACGTTATCGGCGGGATTCTTCTACTTGCTGACGGGGCTGTTGGCGAGCACCATGGCGGCTCTGTTCTACGCCTTTCCCGAGGCGCTGGTATTGGCGATTGCCGGTTTGGCGTTGTTGGCGACCATTGGCAACAGCTTGGAGGCGGCCTTGCGTGAAGAGCCTGCCCGAGAGGCTGCGCTGATCACATTTTTAGTTACCGCATCAGGGGTTACATTGTTTTCCATTGGCGCTGCGTTCTGGGGGCTGGTGGCAGGGCTGGCGGCTTGGTATGTGCGGCGGATTCGGCTTCATACGCCATAAAAAGCGGGCGACTAAGAGCAGCGCTCCGTTTTGGGTGTCGCTGCACCAATACCCACAAACGCATTAGGGCTCACTTGCAAGCTCACGCTACCGGACACGGAAATGCCAAGAGAGGGTGTGCTTAATAAGATATCTACGCTGTAAGGCTGTCGGCAGGCACAACACGGCGCTGCCAAAACCCTGTGCGCATCAACACGTCCACTTCCAACTGGTCGGGTAAACGCTGATATTCCACGTTCACGGTAAGGCGCTCGGGGTTCACACGATCAACCGGTACCGAGCTACAGCCCACGACTAACGTGGCCAGGAAGGGTATCATCACGCGAATGAAACGCCTTGCGTAATAGGTCATGATGCAGCTCTTTTATTGTTTGATACTCGGGCATTAAAGACTGAAGAGTTACGAAGCGCATTGCCACAAGGTTTGCAGAACCTTTAAGCGGACATTCATTTTGTTACATACAAACCGGTGACGCTTGGCGCGCCTTCGCCGCTGCCTTATAATCCCTACTAAATCACTCAGTTATTCTGGAGATGCTTCTTTGACTCAGTCAACCTTGAGCCGTGACCAAATTGTACAATGTTTAAGCCGCATTCAAGATCCGCATACGGCGCAGCCACTTGGCAGCGCGCACCTCAAGTCGTTTGACGAACAGAGTGGTCAATTACAAGTGGTACTGGAACTGGCGTATCCGGCGAAGAAATTTGGCTACGGTTTAGCAACGCTGGCAGAAGCTCAGTTAGAAGCCATTTTTTCCGGCAAGATTCGCGTCGACATCACTTGGCAGGTCACACGACAGCCAGTGGCGAATCAGTCGGCTTCGATGGCGAATGTGAAAAACATCATCGCTGTGGCCAGCGGTAAGGGCGGGGTAGGGAAGTCGACCACCGCGGTGAATTTGGCCTTAGCCATGGCCCAAGAAGGCGCGCGGGTGGGGATTTTAGATGCTGATATCTACGGGCCCAGTCAAGGCATGATGCTGGGCATTCCGGCTGGCACAAAGCCGGAGACCATTGACGGCAAATGGTTTGTTCCGTTGCAAGCGCACGGCATACAAGCGATGTCGATGGCCTTCTTGGTGAACGATAAAACCCCGATGGTTTGGCGAGGCCCTATGGTGAGCGGTGCGTTGCAGCAATTGCTGACGCAAACACAATGGGATGATTTGGATTACTTGGTGGTTGATATGCCACCTGGTACGGGCGATATTCAGTTAACCTTTGCCCAGAAAGTACCCGCTACTGGCGCAGTCATTGTTACTACGCCGCAAGACATCGCCTTGCTGGATGCAAAAAAGGGTATTGAGATGTTTCGCAAAGTGAACATTCCTGTATTGGGCGTGGTGGAAAACATGGCCCTGCACATTTGTTCTAATTGCGGCCATGCGGAGCATATTTTTGGCGAAGGCGGCGGCGTGCGCCTGGCGGACGAATACGGTGTAAGTATTCTGGCCAGTATGCCGCTGGATATCCATATTCGTGAACAAGCGGATGGCGGTGCGCCGACCGTGGTCGCTGATCCAGAATCAGAAGTCGCTTTGCAATACCTGATGATGGCGCGTCAGGTGATGGCGAATATCTCAGTCTTGAATGCCGGCAACAGTGCGATTCCGACCATTACCGTCAGTGACGATTGACGGCGGATGACGCTGCGCTCTTCCGCCCTATAGTGATGGTTAACAAGGTAGTATGGGCTAGGGCCGCAGGGTGTATGCCTCAAGGCGCGATCAAATGCGGCAGCAATTGACACCGCCGCTAGGCGCCCACAGGGCGAGAAGAATGCTTGAGCATTCTTCTCGGTTACTCCCGGCCTGCCGTGGAGCGCCGGAGTCATACCCCGAGAGGCCCACTTGGATGAATCTGCCCCCGTTGCCCTCGGCGCCAGACCCCGTTACCATAGCGCCAGTTTTTTTGTGGTCAGGAGAGATACCGCATGAGCATCAAATCGGATCGTTGGATTCGCCAGATGGCCGAACAACACGGCATGATAGAACCCTACGAGCCTGGCCAGGTAAAAGCCTCCGCCGACGGCAGTAAGTTAATCTCTTATGGCACGTCCAGCTACGGCTACGATGTGCGTTGCTCGAACGAGTTTAAGGTGTTTACCAACATCCATTCGGCCACAGTAGACCCGAAGCATTTCGATGAGAACAGCTTCGTCGATGTGCAGAAAGACGTCTGCATCATTCCGCCGAACTCGTTCGCCCTGGCGCGCACGGTAGAATATTTTCGCATTCCCCGCGACGTACTAACGATTTGCTTGGGCAAATCAACCTATGCGCGTTGTGGCATCATTGTGAACGTGACGCCATTGGAGCCGGAATGGGAAGGCCACGTAACCTTGGAATTTTCCAATACGACGACCCTGCCAGCAAAGATCTACGCGAACGAAGGTGTGGCACAGATGCTGTTTTTCCAGTCTGACGAGCCCTGTGAAGTGTCTTATAAGGATCGCAGTGGGAAGTATATGGGGCAGCGTGGTGTAACGCTCCCTAAGGCATGATGCTGTTTCGGGCGGTCGCTTATCCGCCCTATACGCGATGAAGAGCATTGGCTGAGGCAGAGGCGTAGGGCGTATGCCGCGAAGCGCGCATTTTCGGCCTGCCGTTGAGCGCTGGCGGCATACCCCGAAAGCCTTTGCCGGCATGCCGAATACAAGCGGCGGATGGTGCTGCGCTTTTCCGCCCTATGACCACTTCTACGCTTTATACGGGCTTTGACCACTCGTTATCTTCACAGGCATAGCCCATCGAGAAAGACCCCGGCCCTAAATAGGTTGCACCTGAAAGCCCCATGGTGCTGATCAGCAGGCGAATCGTTTTGTCTTCATGCAATTCACGCAGTTGGGCAACGCCCTCAAGCTGGTTCAGGTCTTTCAAGTCACCTGAGTAGCTGATCACAACAAACGGCGACTTCATGTGCCCGCGGTTAATCTGTTTTATAGCGTGCGCAAGTGTGCCTTCAACTGCCGCTTGAAAGCCTTTGAATTTGGCACAAGGAAAGTTCTTTTCTCGATGCCCGCAGACCACAGGTGTGATGCCCAGTGCCTTGCCAAGCACGGCACTGACGAAGTTGATACTGTCTTCACCGCGCTGACGCGCACGCTCTCTGATGTAGTAAAGGTCGGGCGGCACAACAAAGGTGTGCACATGATCAGCGACTAATGTTGCAAGGCGACGCACTTCGCTGCCTTCCATGCCTTTATTGATCAGTGCTTGAGTATGTGCCACAACAACACCAACACCCGCAAACAACGCGCGAGTATCCATCACTCGAACGACCTTGTGAGAGCCTTCCGCTTTTAGCTTTTTGTTCAGTAGAGTGGCGGCTTCGGCCAAGTTCTCATAGGTCTTGGACCTTGTGCGGCTCATGGTTTGCACAATCACATAGTCGGCCTTGCTCAAACATTGCCGCTCTATGATTTCCATGCCTTCCGCCGGGCTGACGGGGCGGGTGGTCACGGTTTTGTCCTTATCGACCAAGTGCTCATGATAATACTTCAGAGTAGCGGCCGCTTCGCGAACGTCGTACATTTCTTGACCGTCAGTGGTTACTGTAACAGGCAATACGGTGATGGCGTGTTCGCGGATAACACTTTCTGGGATGTCGCAGGATGCATCAGCGACAAGGGCAATACTCATGGCGTTTTTTCCAAATCTTATTATGAAGGTGGCCCAAAAAGGGTGAATCCACGTGTGCCAGAGAGTATTAAAAATTGCTGGTGGGCGACACTGCTGCCGTACCACTACTGTTAGCGTGGGAATTAACCTCTCGTGAAGAGAGGTTATTGTTGACGAAATAGCAAGCAGATCGCTACTTGTTAGCGCGTTACCACGTGTGCCTTGGTTAAGTCGCCAGCGGCAAGGGCGTTGATGTTGTGTAGTGTTGTGCGCGCAATGGCGTCTAAGGCTTCACGGGTAAAGAAGGCTTGGTGTCCAGTGATAATGACGTTGGGAAACGTCAGAAGGCGGGCGAAAACATCGTCCTGCAGTAACTGATTGGAAAAGTCTTCGAAGAACAGATCAGCTTCCTCTTCATAAACGTCTAATCCGAGATACCCTATCTGGCCACTCTTTAAGCCATCAATAACGGCGCGTGTATCGATTAACGCGCCACGGCTGGTGTTGACCAGCATGGTACCGCGCTTCATCAAAGCGATAGATTCGGCATTCACCAAGTGGTGTGTTTCCGGCATCAGCGGGCAATGCAGTGAGACGACATCCGACCGATTCCAAAGCTCGTCTAGATCAACATAATCGATGTTCATCGCCTGTACTTGCGGATTTGGGAATGGGTCATACGCAATCACTTCGCAGCCAAACCCTTGCATGATGCCCGCGAAGGTCGCGCCGATTTTTCCCGTGCCGACTACGCCGACTGTTTTTTTATAGAGGTCAAAGCCTAGAAGTCCGTTTAGCGAATAATCATTCTCACGCACTCGGTTGAAGGCCCGGTGGATGTTCCTGTTCAGATCTAAGATCAGGGCAACGGCATGCTCGGCAACGGCATGTGGCGAGTATTCGGGCACTCGAACGACGGGAATGCCGTGTTGTTCGGTAGCGGCTAGGTCAACGTTGTTAAAGCCGGCACAGCGCATGGCGATCATGCGTACTTTGAGGTTTGCCAGTACGTCGATCGTAGGTGCGTCGAGTGTGTCATTGACGAAGCAGCAAACCACATCGTGCTCGGCTGCAAGGGCGGCTGTTTGATGATTCAAATGCGGCTCAAAGAATGTAAAAGAATGCCCGGCGTCGTTAAAACGGGTTAGGTGTTGTTCGTCGTATGGTTTGGCACTGAAAACAGCAATTCTCACGAGTAAGTATCCTTTCTGTCGATTAATCTTGCGTCAGCTTAGCGCGCCTAAGGCATGCGCGCTATGATGTGCATCAACTAGGGATGTCGCTACGCGGGTTTGGCCAATGTGGGAGATCGCGTACCCGAGTGCCATTGATGTTGGCGGACATGGCGCGAATTTGCTGGTCGAGTTTGCCGTCACGCCAGCGCAAAAAGTGTGTGGGGATGGTCCACTCTGTATCGAATACGACGTAGGTCACACCGCGACGCGGTATACGCTGCGCGACAATAGCGGCTGAATTACCCGACAGTTCTGTTTCTTCGATCAGCTCAAACACATAGCGCCGCGGATTGCGTCGATCGATGACGGAGAACTCGAAACGCTTTTCACCTAAGGATAATTGATTGAGCAGCACCAAGGTGTAGCTTAGCGGGTCGTATATATTTGCTTCGTAGTCGTAGGTGTAACTGTTGTCGTTCAAGTTTACACGGATTCTATCTTGCGCGGGTTCAAACCGAATACGGCGTGATTCATTATTGAACGGGATGCGTTGGTCGTAGCGATATTCGATAGGGACAGGCAAACCGTTCACCCAGCGAAAATCCACCCATTCTTCGATGCGCACAAAGGGCCCGCGCATCTCAAAGTTGATTCGCCAGATGTCATTATTGCGCCGCTGTAAGGACTGCTTTCCTGTTACCTTTATGCCGACGCCAGCGTATTGATAGCCTTCCAGCTCCAGCTCAAACGGTTGCAGGTCGTAAGCTACGGCTGCACCGGACAGCGCAATGCACATAACGAGCGTGAAGAATACCTTACTGAGGAGTGCTCTCATTCCAGTTCAGTCCTGTTGATCCAATGAGTTGTTGCTTCATATAGGCCTGCCCGTCTCGCATTGTCAATAGGCCTTGCGCAAACCAGACTACAGCAGCGGGATAAATCTGGTGCTCTATTGTTTGTACGCGTTGCGCCAAGGCCGTTTCAGTGTCTTTAGGCAGAACAGGCACGCGGGCTTGGACGATAGCCGGACCACCATCTAATTCCGCCGTTACGAAATGCACGGTGGCGCCGTGCTCTGTATCGCCAGACTCGATGGCGCGCGCATGGGTATGCAGACCGGGGTATTTCGGCAGCAACGAAGGGTGGATGTTGATCATCCGACCTTGATAATGCATTACAAAGTCCGCTGTTAAAATGCGCATAAAGCCTGCCAGCACAACGAGATCAGGTTGCCACGCGTCAATCTCTCTCTGCATCGCGACATCGAAAGCTTCACGGCTGGCGTAACCTTGATGGTTCAGTGTGACGGTTGGGATGCCGGCCTGTTTTGCTCTGGCCAGGCCACCAGCGTTTGGGCGATTGCTCAATACCCCAACGATCTGTGCGTCGGCGAGTTCGTCGCGTTGTGCGGCATCGATCAGAGCCTGTAAATTGGTGCCGCCACCGCTGATCAAAACGACAACGCGACAACTCATGCCGCTGGTCCCGTCATTTCTACGAACGGCGCGCCTTCCGCTGGGGCGATATGTCCCAGTACGATAGGGGCTTCTCCCAGTTGCTCTAGACAGTCGATGACGGCGTCACGGGCGGCTGCCGGAATGACCAGTACCATGCCTATGCCGCAATTGAACGTCCGGTACATTTCCGTGTCGGTGATGTTGCCTTCCTGCTGCAGCCACTGAAATACCGCAGGCAATTGCCACGCCGTGGTGTCGATCACGGCCTTGGTGTTTTCAGGCATGACGCGTGGAATGTTTTCCAAGAAGCCGCCACCCGTGATGTGGCTCATGGCATGTACCGGTTGCTGGCGCAGCAGTTCAAGCAGAGGTTTCACATAAATGCGTGTCGGGGCCAGCAAGGCTTCACCCAATGTGCTGTCACCTAAGGGCGTGTCGGCTGACTGACCACTGACTTCCAATACTTTGCGAATCAGAGAATAGCCATTGGAGTGCGGGCCGCTGGAAGGCAAGCCGAGCAGCACATCACCGGCCTGCACCTTGCTGCCATCGATCAGTTTGGATTTTTCGGCGATACCCACGCAAAATCCCGCCAGATCGTAATCTTCACCTTCGTACATGCCGGGCATCTCGGCTGTTTCACCACCGACCAAAGCACAGCCGGACAGCTCGCAACCGGCACCGATACCGCTGACAACATCAGCCGCAATGTCGACGTTCAGTTTACCCGTCGCGTAGTAGTCCAAGAAAAACAGGGGCTCAGCACCGGCGACGATGAGATCGTTCACGCACATGGCGACCAAGTCGATACCAATGGTGTCGTGACGTTTTAGATCCATGGCCAAGCGCAGTTTGGTACCAACGCCGTCCGTGCCGGAAACCAGTACAGGCTCGTCGTAGCCCTTTGGTAATTCAAACAGGGCGCCAAAGCCGCCTAAGCCGCCCAAAACACCGGGGCGATGGGTACGTCGAGAAACAGACTTGATGCGCTCGACCAATT
Source organism: Natronospirillum sp. (assembly GCA_049115955.1). Taxonomy (GTDB): domain Bacteria; phylum Pseudomonadota; class Gammaproteobacteria; order Pseudomonadales; family Natronospirillaceae; genus Salinispirillum. The sequence continues at coordinate 21,375 of JAGDZJ010000011.1, read as the reverse complement.
GATTGCCCGCATCGATATCAACGCCCGCATCTTTGTAGCTTAAAGACGGCTTCGCCATGGTGGGTAAAACTCCTGCACAGATGTAAGATTGCTGCGCATTCTACCAGCCCGTAAAGTTATGGTCATCGTTTCCGCGTCAGACGTGTTAAATTACTTAAACTTTGTCAGAATACACCTCTGTGTTTAGGAAATGAGTGCTCATGTCGAGATTGATAACACTTTTGTCTGTGGTCGCCTTGTGTCTTGTGTCGTCTATGAGCTTAGCGGCCGAGTCTGTGCGTTTGATGGAAGCCCAGCGAATTATCCTACAGAGTGCTGGCGAGCGAGCGCAGACAGCTGTGCTGCGTGACGCTTTGAGTGAAGTCTTGGTGCGTGTATCAGGTGACGCGTCTGCGGCTAATGCTGAAGGCGCGGTGCAGGCTGCGCTGGAAAACCCCAGCGACTTGCTGGTGCGTTTTGGCTTTGGGGCCAGCGACATTATGCTGCCAGATGCGATCGGTAACCTTCAACCAACCTATAACTTGGATATGGTGTTTGATGAGCAGCGTGTGCGCAGTGCGTTGGTGGATTCCGGTTTGCAAGTTTGGGCACCCACAAGACCGAGTGTCATGATATATCTGGCTGCCCCCAATAGCGCAGGCAACATAGACCTGCTGAATGAATCGGGCCAAGTGGATGGAGTGGCTGCAGCGCGTGAGCAGGCGCGGCGACGGGGCATACCTTTGCAATGGCCTTTGTTAGATCTGCAAGATCTTTCATTATTAACGGCTGATGATGTTTGGGCCGGATATGAGCAGCCGATGGCGTTGGTGGCAGAGCGTTACAATGCTGATTCGTTGCTTGGTGGTTATGTAGGCATGCAGCCTGATTCCGGCCAATGGGTCGGCCGCTGGCACTTTATTTTTGCGGGTGAGAAGCGTACCGCGACTTTCTTTGGTGATACTCAGCAAGCAGTAATCGAACAGGGTATCGGGCTTGCCACCGATACTTTGGCGGGAAAATACGCCGTGGATCATCGTCAATCAACGCGGCCTTTGGAAATCAGCGTGCTCAATGTCACGAATGTGCAGACCCACGGTGCGGTGCGCCAGTATTTGCGTGACGTGAACGGCATAGCTGAAGTGCAGATGTTGGGGATTGATGGTGACGTGGCGCGGTATAGATTGTCAGCGCGTGCATCGGAACAACAGCTACTCGATATTTTGGCTCTAGAAGCGAAGTTGCAGCCTATAGCCGATATCGGCTTTGGCGAAGCATCTAACGTTATGAACTTCGTCTGGTACGACCGATGACCACGCCGGCACAGTTGCCACTGCAAGTCAGTTTGCGCGCCGACGCACGCTTGGATGCATTGTTTGCTGGGCCGAATGCGTGGCTGATCGATTGGCTGCGCAATGAATGGTTGCAGGGCACTGAAACCAGCCTTTTTCTACACGGTGCTGCAGGTTCCGGGTTAACGCATGTACAGCAAGCGATCTGCCATTGGGCGGAATCTCAAGGTCTGTCGGCGTTTTATTTGAGTCTTAATGAAGTTAAGCACGAACCGGCAGACTTACTGCATGAATTGAGTGGTGTGGCGGTGTTGTGTTTGGATGATCTGGATGCGGTCTTGGGCGACGAAGATTGGGATCGTGCGTTGTTCAATGTGTTTAACAGCATGCGGGACCAAGGCCAGCGCTTGGTGCTGGCCAGTCATCGGTCGTTGCCAGAACTGCAGGGCAATGTATTGCCGGATCTGCATTCGCGACTGAGCTGGGGCATGCGGGCGCAGCTTAAAGTACCTGATGACGACGCTTGGGTCGCCGCCATTGTTTGGCTAGCCGAGCAGCACGGTATGTCATTGTCTGACGACGCTGCCCAGTACTTAGCTTACCGTGGACCACGCGAGTGGGCCGGATTGACGACTACCATGCAGGCACTGGATACGGCCTCTCTTGCCGCACAGCGACGTCTGACTCAGCCGTTTATCAAGTCGGTCATGGGCTGGTAAGGTACCAGCTAGTCGGCAATGTTCTCGCGGCCTTCTTGCAGATGAGCGTAAGTGGCGCGCCAACCAATGATATTCTGCTCCGCAATGTGCGGTGACAAATCCAAACGATCAATATAGAGGCGGCGGATGTTTTCGACTTCGTCTGCATCCCAAGCGGAAAAGGCTTCCAATATTGGCGCCACTTCATAAGGGCAGTCTTGCTCCAGTGCACTGTAAAAACGTTCCAGCATGCTGCTCACGATGTCCGGGTCTTCGGCGTACAAGGTACCGTCTGGTCGATCCTCTGCAATTTCTCGTGCAATATCAATCAGGTTTTCACCCAGTTCAAGCAGCTCGGTCAATGGTCGATCCATGGCCGTAACGTCATCGTTCATGCTGTTTAGCCATTCTTCTGCTGGCTGAATCAGTACAGCTTTGTAGAGGGCGTCATCCAGCGTCCAAGCGATGGCGGTTGGGAATCCACGTTCGTCGTATTCGCTGTATTCAAGGGCGATCAAAGCGGGGAAAGACATAAGGCCTATAATTTCCTATCTTCAGGTGCCTTGCATTGTATAATGCGCGGCGTCGAATTGGTAAGGGAAAGGGTATGAGCGATAACAGAATTGAGCGGGACTTCTATGCCCGCGATGCCGAAGAACAGGCCGCATTTCTCAGTCAAACATGGTGTCAGCACTGTATGGCTGCGGATCTCGGCATGACCGAGCCGGAAGAATACGAAGTGGATGAACGGGTATTCGTGGCGGGCAAATGCGTGCAGTGCGGTAACGCGGTGGTCACGGAGCTGGTGGAAGGCGATGACGGCGGTTACTACGAAGATGAGTCGCCGGACGAATAAGTTCCGACAGTCCTAACCGATTATTAACTTTATTAAAGAGAGCAAAACCATGTTCAACGTCAACCAGTATTTTGACGGCAAAGTCGCTTCTATCGCTTTCGCAGGTGAGCAGCTTCCAGCAACGGTCGGTGTTATGGCACCAGGAGAGTACGAATTCGGTACCAGCCAACACGAGACAATGACAGTGATCAGTGGTGCGCTGACCGTTAAACTGCCGGGAGCCTCTGATTGGCAGACCTTCAGCTCTGGTCAGGTATTCGAAGTGCCCGCCAACAGTTCCTTTCAGCTTCAGGTAGCGCAAGATACTGCTTACCTTTGCACGTACGCCTAATTCGTGAGAGGCATGGGCGGCGGTAGTGAACGCAGCGCGGCGAGTGGGCCAAGTCGAGCACAAGAGGCGTTAAACCTGCGTCAGAGTGTGCGTTACCTGCTGCCCTATTTGTGGGCCTTTAAGGGCCGAGTGCTGCTCGCTTTGTTAGCCTTGTTGGCGGCCAAAGGTGCAACGCTCCTGATGCCTTGGGCACTGAAAAACATCATTGACGGTGTTGATCGGAGTTTACAGCCTGAATTAGTGTTGCCGTTGGCATTTTTGCTGTTTTACGGGTTGCTGCGCTTTGGCGGCGTGTTTTTTGGCGAATTGCGCGACGCCATCTTCAGCCGCGTCACCGAGCACGCGATGCGGCAAATTGGCCTGCGCGTATTCAAACATCTGCATGCCCTTGAACTGGCGTTCCATCTTGAGCGCCAAACCGGTGGCATCAGCCGAGATATCGAGCGTGGCACCAGTGGCATAAGCTTCTTAATGCGCTTTTTGATGTTCAACATCGTGCCAACGTTGTTCGAAATCCTTATGGTGGCGATTATCTTCACCGTCGCCTTCTCTGCTTGGTACGCTCTGATTACCGTTGTTGCGGTGACACTTTATGTGTTGTTCACCGTGCTAACGACGGAGTGGCGCAATCGTTTTGTCCGCGCCGCGAATCAGGCCGATTCATCGACCAACACCCGTGCTGTAGACAGCTTGTTGAATTATGAGACGGTGAAGTACTTCAACAACGAAGAATACGAAGCGCGCACCTACGATGAGTTTCTCGCCCATTGGGAAACGGCCAAACTGAAAAATCGGATGTCGCTGTTGGCCTTGAACTCCGGCCAAGCGCTGATCATAGCGCTGGCTATTACTGCCATGATGATCATGGCTGCGCAGGGAGTGATCGCGGGCGAGATGACCTTAGGCGACCTTGCGATGATCAATGCCTATATGATTCAGTTGTTCATTCCGCTGAATTTTCTGGGCTTTGTTTATCGAGAGATTCGGAGGGCGTTGACGGATTTGGAAAACATGCTTGGATTGCTGGCCAGAGAACCGCAGGTTGCCGATTCGTCCGATGCCAAAGCCTTGCAACTGCAGCGTGGCGAAATAGAGTTTCGTCATGCCAGCTTTGGGTACCACCCTGAGCGTTTAGTATTGAAAGACTTCACGCTGCAGGTGACCGCGGGCAGTAAAGTCGCCATTGTGGGTGCTTCCGGGGCTGGGAAAAGTACCATTGCTCGCTTGCTGTATCGTTTCTACGACCTTAGCGGTGGTGCTATCTTGATTGATGGTCAAGACATCGCGAACGTTACGCTGAGCAGTCTGCGTAGGCAGATTGCGATAGTGCCGCAAGATACGGTGCTGTTTAATGCGACCATTCGTGACAACGTCGCTTACGGTAATCCGGAAGCGACAGAGGACGACATCGACCGCGCTATCAGCATGGCGCACCTAGACGGTTTCATTAAGGCGTTGCCTGATGGTGATCAAACGATGGTCGGCGAGCGCGGATTGAAAGTGTCCGGTGGAGAAAAACAACGCATTGCCATTGCTCGCGTATTGTTGAAAAAGTCGCCAATATTGGTGTTTGATGAAGCTACGTCGGCTTTAGATTCCAACTCGGAAGGTGCCATTTTGGATGCCATGCGTGAAATTGCCTCGGGGCACACGTCCGTGGTGATTGCTCACCGTCTCTCAACCGTAGTCGACGCTGACAACATCGTGGTGCTGGACGGCGGTGCTGTTGTAGAGCAAGGGCGCCATGACGTGTTGTTGCAGAAGGGAGGGCGCTACGCGCTGTTGTGGACCATGCAGCAGCGCGAGAAGAAATAGATAAAGCGCAGTTGACCGCTGCGCTACTCATTATCCGGTGGCGTCGTCGGTCACTGTGAGAGGCTTGTTGACCTTTAAGGCTTCTGGTGGCAGCGTGTGTTTCGGTAAGGTCTCTTCCTCAATACCCATATCGATTAGACGCGTGCGCAGTTCCACGTTTTCCTGCTCCAAGCCTCCAATACAGGCCACCATGTCTTCGCTGTCTGTAACGAATTTGCGTAACAGGTTTTCCATCTCGTTGGCGTGGCGGGTGACTTCTTTGTTCTCACTGGCTTGCTGTACAGCCTCTTGCAGTTGTTCGATTTTTTCGTTGGCATCGTTCAGCTCGCTCTCAAGGATCATGACGCAGGTCTCTGATTCTTTTAGTGTCGACTCCATTGATTGAATCTGCTTTTCTTGACGATGCATCAGCTGTTCGCGCTCTTCTTCTTGTTTGGCTGCTTTGAACTGCAATAAATTTTCGCGCATCGCACTGATGTTGTTCTTTTGATCGTTGGCGTAGTCGTTGAGCTTGTCTAAGCCTTCTGTGTTGAGCTTCTGGATCTCTTTGGCTGCGCTCGGGTCAACGCCCGCCGTGCTCTTGCTCTTGGCCAGCTTTTCTTTCAGCTCAGCAATGGACTTGTTTGATGCTTCCAGCTCTTTCTCCAGCAGCGTAATGGCTGTATCGGACTCCTTCATATACTGAGCTTGATGCTGCAGTTGCTGCTCCATGATTTCTACGACTTCCAACGAATTATCATCCGCGACGGCTTTCTGGAGCTTCAGTCGCATGTCGTTGATGTTTTCGAGCAAGTCGAAACGTTCACACTTCAGTCGGTAAATTTCTTCGGCGTGCTCGCCAGAAGTGGCAGGCAGGTACCCTGGTGAACTTGGATCTATTGTTAGGTTGCGCATCTCCTCAACTTGGGCTTTGGCGGCTTCAAGCTGCGCCATGGTTTGATCGTGCATTGCTTCATAACGCTCAAGCGCTTGAATACGCTCTTTGTGCAACTCAATTTGCTCTTGGAGTTGCCCTAATTCCGAGTCGACTGGAATCAAGTTTTGTCTTTTACCAATAAGCTTTTCAATGCGCTTGATAAACTCTTCTTCTGTATCCTTGGGGTTGGGATAGGGGGATGCGAGTGCTGCTTCGTACTCTAGAAAGGCACGACGAAGTTCACTGATGTTGTCTTTTTGTGACACGTCTTGGTCGGCGCCTGCTTCTTCAGACTCGTCTTCTGCGTCGATCTCATCGTCACCGACATCCAGTTCGGTCAGTCGATCTTGCACCAGGTCACTGTATGACTTCCCGCTGTCTTCGCGGATACGCACCACGTCAGCTGCCAATGATTTGTTTTCTTGACGCAGGCGAGCCAATTCAGCGCGGCGCTCCATTTCCCGGCGTGCTTTCTCTTTCCTAAGGTGGGTAAGTATAGCGACCATGACGCGTAGCAAGCGGCTTTTATAGAACAGAAAGCCGGATACGACGATCACAGCGATCAACACTTCTGCAATAATAAAGAGAGCGAGAGGTTCTACATACATGCCATTAGTCGCCTGCTTGAGGATTGTTAGTCTTGGTCAGCATGATTCTGACTCGATGCTATTACGCTTTACCCAAGGTCGCCCCGGAGTTCTCTGTCATTTGCCCACCGCGAGAATAGGTGGGTTCAGGGAGGTGGCTCTTCAATAGACGACCAAATAGCTGGTTTTTCAAATGCGTACGAGCCAGGAGGCGGCCGTTGATTTGATTGTGGCGATCGCATTGCTGCAACATGCTTTTGGTTTCATCAAGCAACGGCAGTAGGTCGGGAGCGCTAGCCTCTAGTGTGGCACGCACATCTTGACCGTTCAGGGTGCTGATGAATTCGAAGTAAGCCTGTTGGGCGGTTGCCATCTGTTGCGCCAAAGTAGCTTTTCGCTCTATGACATCCGGTGATGGGGGTTCGCGTTCGTAGAGGGCGTCGTATTCTTCCATCAGGGCGGCAAGCATTTGCCGCCCCAGCAAAAGCAACTCATTGAGGTGTTGTTCTATGGCTGTTTTGTCTTTATCTGACCATTGCATGATTGAACTCTCCCGCTAAGAGCCTAGCTGCAACGGCCGAACCATCTGTATTTAGAGGCTTCCCTCGAAATTCTGAATGGCCGCTGCCAGGCGCTCGTAATTTATGGTGTATTCGCCATTTGCGATTGCTGACTTAATGCTGTCAACGCGCTCTTGGTCCACATCCGGCATTTTTTTGATCTGAGCTTCTAAGCTCTGCAAGGATTGTACCTGACTGCTCAGTTTCACTGAATCTTCCTTGCTGGAAGAGCTCTGTTTGCTGTCAGCGATGTCTCGAGTCAAGGGGGTGACATTATCCTTGCTCTTTGCGCCATTGGTACCGTTCTGGCCGGGGCCAATGCCGTTATTGAAATTAATTGCCATGTTCAAACCCTCAAAGTTACAGTTCCGCTAGGTATAATAGCGGCAACGCTTAAGCAAACTTTAGCGCAATTTCTTAAATAATGAACTTTTTCTGACATTAAATACATTTTACTCGCCTCGGGCGGTAAAAGGTACCTCAACCAGCCCACGGTCTATGACCCAGGCGCGAACGACTTTCCCAGAATTGTTGTTTCTGACAGAAATTTGACGCCCTTCAACCCCGTCGGTGAGTGCAGTTCCCGTCATTGACACGGATATGCCTCCACCGGTCGCTCTAATAGTTACTGCATCTCCGCGCGATACCAACTTAGGCGCGTTCAACACCCGGCTGTGTAATACATAACCCAGCCCTAGGTCGCGAGCCAGAGCCGAGCCGACTACTGCATCGGCATCTAAGTAGAAACCTTGATGTTGTTCTGCCACGTTTAGCTCTTGCATAGTGATGTCGGTCTCTGCCAGCACAGTATTTCGCGGTAAAGAACGAGTCAGGACGGCGACGGGCAAGCGCATCCCGACATTGGCTACCACGTGCGTGGTCCAGTTTTGTTCCGCCTCGCAACTGACCCGTAGGCGAACATTACCAATCCATTGGTTCCTGCTGGCCGTAACATGAACAGGGGAAGAGCATTCTTCCAATAAACTGACGGCGTTCGGCAAGGTTAGATCGATATTAATTTTTTCTGCGGTAGCGCCGCTATAATGGTCTAGAATAGCGTTGTAGATGTGCTCGTTGAGCTCTTCTGCTAATTGGTCTTTGTCCAGCGCTGCCAAAGGCAGTGGCAAGAACCACAGGCAGTACGTTAAGTACAGCGGAGCGCTTGAAGCATTCTTCAATGCCGAGCGACATCGTGTCAGGGCCTTGGAGTACCGCGCCATTAGGGTGCCTTTTGGTCTACAATGACAGATAACCGTCAGTGAGTGTCGTGTCCAATACGTCATTCAATAATTATGCCAGTTACAGTGATCCTGGAGTGCGGAAATGGCCGGAGTATTAGACAGTGTCAATCAAAGAACACAGCTTGTGGGTCAGAACAGACTAGAGCTTTTATTGTTTCGTCTAAGCGGTAAGCAGCTCTACGGCATCAATGTCTTTAAGGTTAAAGAAGTATTGCAATGCCCCCGTTTGACAAACATGCCAAAGAGTAAGTCCGTTGTGCGCGGAGTGGCACACATACGAGGTGGCACGACACCGATTCTGGATTTAGGCTTGGCGACGGGCAAGCGGCCACTCGAAAACATCGACGATGCTTTTGTGATCATCACGGAATATAATAATCGCGTGCAGGGCTTCCTGGTTGACTCGGTTGATCGCATCGTCAATATGAATTGGGAAGACATTTTGCCGCCGCCCAAGGGTACGGGGCATGATCACTACCTGACGGCAGTCACCAAGCTAGACGATCAGATGGTAGAAATCATTGACGTCGAAAAAATACTGGCAGAAGTATCACCTGTTGATGAAACCATTCGCGAAGGCTTGATCACTGACGATGCTCGTAAAGCGGCGGTGAACAACAAGGTGCTGATCGTCGATGATTCACGCATTGCTCGTAAGCAAATCAGTCGTTGTGTTGAGCAGATCGGCATTGAGACGGTTATTCTCGAGGACGGTAAAGAAGCATGGGACTATTTGCTTAACATGCTTGCTGAGGGTAAAAGCCCAGTCAACGAGTTTGCTATGATTATCTCGGACATCGAAATGCCAGAGATGGATGGCTACACACTGACCGCGAACATCAGAAATCAACCGGAATTGAAGGGGATACACATTATCCTGCATACTTCGCTGAGTGGTGTGTTTAATAAAGCCATGGTGCAGAAAGTGGGTGCCGATGATTTCCAAGCGAAGTTTCATCCGGATGAGCTGGCTCAGAAGGTGATTGATCAGATTATGGCTCGTGGTGGTAGCGTACCGGCACTCGAAGATTAACTAGGGAGTATCCAGCCATATGTCGGCTGTTAGCAAAGGTTATGAGGAATTCAGTCAATTCCTAGAAAAGCATTCAGGGATCGCACTGGGGCCTAACAAGCAGTATTTGGTGTCTAGCCGGTTGCGCAACATCCTTAAAGACACCAATTCAGAAACCCTCGCCGATTTGCTGAAACTGGTAGAGCGTGACATGCGAGGGAGCTTGCGTGCTCAGGTGGTTGATGCCATGACCACGAACGAAACTCTGTGGTTCAGGGATATGCATCCGTTTGATATCTTGCGCAATAAATTGCTCCCAGAGTACACGCAAGAGAAGGTCAAACAGCCCCTGCGTATTTGGTCTGCAGCCTGTTCAACCGGGCAGGAGCCTTATTCTATTTCGATGATCATGGAGGAATTCAAGCGGACCCGCCCCGGTGCGTTCCAAGGTGAAAAGATCATTGCTACCGACATCAGTACACGGGCGTTGGCCGATGCTAAAGCTGGTGAATATGCGATGTTGGCGCTAGGCAGAGGCTTGGACACGGCGCAGTTGAAGCAGTACTTTGATCAAACGACCGATGGCCGTTGGCGTATCAAGCCGGCGATTGCATCCCGGGTTGAATTCAAAATACTGAATTTACTGGAAAGTTATTCGTTGCTTGGGCAATTTCACATCATCTTCTGTCGTAATGTGTTGATCTACTTCACCGGCGAATTGAAAACACAAATTTTGAAGAAAATGCATCAGTCTCTCCGGCCTGGCGGGTACCTGATTGTGGGTGCCTCGGAGGCGGTAAACGGCCTGAACGATCTCTACGAAATGGTGCATTGCCGCCCCGGCATCATCTACCGGAAAAAGTAGCGGAAAAAGCGGCAATTGTTGTCGCTTTTTCTACTGGCCGTCTGAGCTAACAGATGCTAAAACCCGCTGAATAGGCGGGTTTTTCATTTCTGGCACGCATGTTGTATTGAAAACCCTAGATACAAGAGGAGCACGACCATGTCAGCGTTAGGTTTTCAAAATTCGTTGGGTATTCACCAAAAAGCATTGCTGGTCCGCGCTGAGCGTACCGAAGTGCTGGCGAATAACTTGGCGAACGCCGATACACCCGGGTTTAAGGCCCGTGACATCGATTTTGAAGCTGTGCTGCGTGGCGAAGTGGATAAAAATGCCAGTCTGGCGGTTAAGCGGACCAATGGCCGCCACATTGCTGGTCGTGGCTCGGTTGATTACGAGTTGTTGTACCGTAGCCCGTATCAACCAGCCATTGATGGCAACACAGTCGATGACAACGTTGAGCACGCTGAGTTCACTAAGAACGCAATGTCGTACAACGCCAGCTTCGAATTCTTGAATAGCCGTTTCACAGGGTTGCGTAGCGCCCTGAGAGGCGAATAATGAACGCTGGACGATAGGAGAGCCACCATGTCATTTACCAATACGATCAATATCGCTGGATCAGGTATGACCGCTCAGTCGGTGCGTCTGAACACCACGGCCAGTAACCTGGCCAACGCACAAAGTGTGAGTTCGAGCATCGAAGAAACCTATCGTGCCCGTAAGCCGGTGTTTGAAGTGATTCCCAAGCAGATGAATCACCCCGACTTTCGCTACCTCACAGCCAATCGTGACATTGGTAACGGCGTGAACGTAGCGGCCATTGTAGAAAAAGATGGCCCACTCGAAATTCGATATGATCCTACTCACCCGATGGCGGATGAAGAGGGTTATGTGTACTACCCTAATGTGAATGTGGTCGAAGAGATGGCCGACATGATATCGGCGTCGCGCACATTCCAAGTGAATGTTGAAGTATTCAACACCGCTAAAACACTGGTCCAGAAAACCCTGACGATGGGTCGTTAAAACAGGTAACGCATCATGTCTAATATTAATCAGGTTGGTGGCAGTAATGCTCTTGACCAATACAGCATCGACAAGAAGGCGCCCGCTAAGGCGGATAACGGCGAGCTGGGTAAGGATCAGTTTCTTGAATTAATGATCGCGCAGTTGACCAACCAGAATCCGTTGGAGCCGAAAGAAAACGGCGAGTTTATTGCTCAGTTGGCGCAGTTCTCTACGGTTGAAGGCATCACTAACATGAGTGGTGGCTTTGACAAGCTGGCAACGGCGATGAAGTCGAGTCAGGCACTTCAAGCGTCCAGTTTGGTTGGCGGTGCGGTGACGGTTGATGGGCAGCAGGAAAGCACGCTACGTTATGGTGACCTGGTGTTCGGTAGCGCTGATATTACTCCGGGTGCTGATAACCTGACATTGCAGATTGAAGATGAATTTGGAAAAGTGATCGAATCAGTGCCTTTGGGGCCACAACCATCCGGTGAGTTGGCGTTCAAATGGAACGGGCTGGATCTGGAAGTGAACGGTAAGTGGGCTGACATCGATTACGACAAATTCGAAACCGATGAGGAAGGCAATCCTTACCCACACCCGGAAGGCAATTACAGCTTCCGCATTATGGGTAACGTAGCTGGGCAAAACATGGCGCAAGATGTGTCCATGAGCTCTCGGGTCGACAGCGTTTCCATCTTGGCGGACAACACCGTTAAGTTGAATCTTGAAAACGGTAAAGATACGACGCTTGATAAAGTAACGCGTATTAATCACGTATTTTGATATAGATAAATAATGTTCGGTATTAAATCGATAAGAGATTTAATACCGAATCATAAAGAACATAAATATTAATTGATCAAGCGGATAAAACCTATTTTTCCGCTAACGGCGGAGCTTTGTCTTCAGCCTGATGAAAAGAATCCCTAACCGGGTTGCATAAGAGGATATAACGATGAGTTTCAGCACAGGCTTGAGCGGCTTGGCCGCAGCGAACAAAGACCTCCAAGTCACTGGTAATAACGTTGCCAATGCTTCCACGACCGGTTTTAAGGCCAGTCGTACGGAGTTTGGTGATGCCTATACGTCCAGTATGTTGGGCACAGGCCGCAACCCGGTCGGTGGCGGGGTCAATATCGCTAATATTGGTCAAAAGATGACGCAGGGTAACATTACCCAGACCGGCAGTGTGCTGGATATGGCCATCGATGGCAGTGGTTTCTTTGTTACCCAATATCCAAACGGTGAGGTGACTTACACTCGCTCTGGTATATTCGGTGTAGATAAAAACGGTTATATCACCTCGAATCAAAACGCACGCTTACAAGGCTTTGGTGCCAGTGCGAGCGGAATTGTAGACGGTATTCTGCAAGACTTGCGCATCGATACGGCCAGCCAGCCGCCGCGCGGCACCAACAAGGTCAATGCCGGGGTCAACGTACCGGCAGGCGCGCCCATTCTGGCACAGCTGGGCAGTATAACCCGCACCAATGGCCTGGCTATTGGTCAGGTGCAGGTGGGTTCGCCGGAGGCAACGCAAACAGTACTGAATACGGTAGGTGTACCGACTACAGCGGGCACGGCGTCTTCGGTTACCGGCAGCCTGAACCTGGCGGATATTTATACCGCTGGTGATAATGTGGAGCCGGTTGGTGTCTATTCTTCCGGTATTACCACGCCAATGTTCAATGGTTTGCAGGGTGCGGGTATAGCAGCGCCCTTGGGTGCCGTCGGGGCAACCGATACCATTGAGCTTGAAATGATATTGCCGGGTGGTGCAGTACCCACCACTGTGACCATAGGGCCATTGGTGGCAATGCCAACCACTCCGGAGCAGGCTCGTACTCTGCTGGAAACGGCTCTGAATACCAATCCCATTACAGCGGGTCGTGTATTTGTCAGTCTGAGTGGTGGGCAATTGGAATTTTTCAGTACCGATGGCACAACCTTTAATGGCGTGACGGGCGGCACCGGCGACTTGCAGGATGAACTGGGCTTTAACCTGGGGGGTGCGGTGACTGGCCCGCGTCTGTTGTTTGAGGATCCTGCCGGTGGTGAGACCATTACGGTGGCTTATGAAGATGCGGGTGTTCCCGCCGATTTCCCTATCATTTTCCCGCCGACCAACTTCGCGAACCAGGCAGATCTGATTACCTTCCTGAATGGTGAGATACCACTGCCTCTGGTAACAGCCTTCGTATGGCAGTCCACACCCAATGGTAATGGTGTTGAGTTGGTATCAACAGACCCTGACTTCCGTTTGACCAGTGTGACTGACGTAGCCCCTGCTACTGTTGGTACTGAGTTGGGTTTAACGGGTGGTGCTGTATCTGAACGTGTGTTCCAGAACGTACCGCAACCGACAGATACTGTGCAGATTCAGATTCAAGATCCTCTGCTGAACGGTGGCGCACCCTTGGCCGTTACCTTGGCTCCATTCCCAGGTAGCGCTAACTTCTCTACCTTTGGCGCCATGCTAGATGCTTTCCAAACATCCATCGACAACAACTCCATTCTCGGTGGCAGGATCATTGTGCAAGGTGACCCCGATCAGTTACCAGACAATGTTGTACAGTTTGTATCGACTACCGGTACTCGTGTACTGTCAGTCAACAACGTTGGTGCCCATGATATAGCGGGAGACCTGTTTCTGCAGACTGTTGATGGGGCCGCAGCGGCACCATCGGTATTCAGTCAATTACCTCCTGCATCGCCACAAACGTTGGACATCACGCTGCAAGGGCCAAACATCAATGATGGAGTATCGACGACCATTACTTTGGAGCCGTTCCCAATCGGTGGTCAGATTCGCAGCATGAACGATTTGATTGAGTCGTTCCAAGCGGCTGTGAATAATGATTCTACGTTGGCAGGCCGTGTGCGGGTGCAAGAAGATCCCGATCGTCCTGGCTTCCTACAGGTCATTACTGATGGCCCGTTCTCGTCGGATGGCACTTCCATTGTGCGTATCACTGACAACGTAGGCACGCTGACGGGGCTGTTGGGTATTGATACCGAAGACGTCGGTCCGAATGCGCCCTTGGTGACAGCACCCATCGCGGGCACAGATTTATTTGCCGGTGGCGGTAGCATCGATTTGACGACGATTCCTGGTACACCGGTGCAGGTTCAGGGTAATAATGCGACGCAACTGTCGTTCAACAACTTCGAAGCGGGCACGGTGAGTAGGTTGCGTGGCTCATTATCGCTGCCTTCAACGGCCATTGGTGATCAGGCTGGTGTGTTGGGCCGTACGTTGGATATCCGCGTACTGACAGGCAGCATCGACAGTACGATATCCGTTCCCGTTCCCGGTGCCGGTTTCGCCTCCAGAGCGGACCTGGCTAACGCCATCAATAATGCCTTGTTTGCTAACCCTACATTGAGTGGCAATGTAACAGCCGGGCTGGATGGTACGAACCTGCAGTTTGCGAACACAGCAAACAATTCGAACCCCGTAACTGTCGTGGATAACGGCAGTACCGCAGTTGGCTTTAATGCGGATACCTTAGGCTTAACCGCCAGCAGCGTTCCGTTGCCAACATCGACTCCAGGCACCAGCGACACCCCGGCTAATAACCAGTTGCGCATCAGTGTGGGCGGTGAGAATCCAGGTGTTGGAACCATTGTGATTCCGGCTGGTGACTACACCAATTCTGACGAGATCGTGGCAGCGATCAATTCGCAGATCAATGCCGTAGGGCAGTTGGCGGGTAAAGTCGAAGCCTCTCAAGTGAATAATCGAATTGTCTTCTCTCTAACCTCATTGGGTGGCTTTCCAAACTCTCTGAACGTCACCAATGTACCTGGTAATACGGGATCTTTGGCCACCATAGGGCATGCATCGCAAACAACGACTTCGGCGATTGACCCGGTAGATCGTCGCAACTCGTTCCGGATCAATCTGGCTGTACCTCTGCCAGATCCAGAGAACCGCTCGGGATCTGTTGAGATTTCGTTGGACGAGAACATTCGTAGTATCGAACAGTTAGCGCAGGCCATTAACCGCGAGTTGGCCGACGTGCCGGAAGCTGACTACATCGGTGTGAAAGCACAGGTGAAATTGAATCTGGACGGGACTAAGCAGCTCGAACTGGTTGCAACCCTTGCCGGAGAGCCTTCGCAAATTACGATCTCTAACGTGCAGGCTATTGGTGACGACATCACCGTTGAAGAAATTAACGCCATGTTGCAAATCGATCGTTTGAACAGCGACTACCTTGAGCTGGGCGAGCCGAAAGTTAATAACGGGTATCCCGAGCAGTCGTTTATTCTGACGGATGACGAAGGTGAGGAGCGCATAGTTACCATTGATGAGAAGCAAACAGCGTCACAGATTGCGACTCAGTTGTCTGCCTTGCCTGGCGTTAATGCGACAGCAAGTACACAATTGCGCTTTCTGAGTTCAGATTACTCGAACGCCGGTGACATGAATGTCTTTATCAACGGACAGGTCATTACCGCTAACAACTTCTTGGCCATGGTAGAAGAGATCAATCAGTACCAGCAAACTTCGCTGTCAGGCATTACCGCCAGCATAGATGGTGACAGTGGCGATCTGATTCTGGAGTCGGGCACTGGGCAAGACATTACGGTTCAGATTGAGTCGCCACGTGTAGCCGATAGACTGACACTGCTCGGTGAAACCGGAACAGCACCAATTACGCTGGGTGCAGTGCCAGACGGTGAAACGACAGCCCTAGTCGGCGGTTCAGTAGAGATTATCCTGAACAAGGGCTTCACTATGCATCAGCCGGACCCTCGGGTTACCGGTTTGTTCAACGGCTTAGTGGCCGATGACTTTGAAGACTTTGTCATCAATGCCTTCGACCCAGGGAACCCTGAAACCTACAACGAGCCCGCATCGTTGACCATCTACGATTCACTGGGCAACCAGCACGTATTGCAGATGTTCTTCGTGAAAGATCAGGATGACCCGAATCGCCCGTTCGACTTGAACAGTTGGACGGTGTACGCCCAGATAGATGGTCGGGACATCGGGGATCCTGATTTGAGCTTACCGTTCCCAGAGAACCAAGTGCCAACGCATGCACAGTTCAAAATGTTCTTTAACGCCGACGGCACCTTGAATAAAGAAGCGAGCGGGAACTGGCTGATCTCAAACTGGTTGCCACGCAATGACGAAGGTGGCGCAACCGGTGGTTACGGTCCACGCCCGCAAGCACAAGGCGGCCAATTACCGATTCCGGTGCCGAATGTAAGTTCGAATTTTGAAATCAACTTTGAGAATGTCACTCAGTTTGGAGGGCCGTTCTCGCGAGAAAACTTTTCACAGGATGGTTATGCATCAGGTCAGTTGAAAGATCTGGAGATCAATGACCAAGGTGAGATCGCTGCGCGGTACACCAACGGGCAGTCTCAGGTGATCGGTCAGGTCGCTATTGCGTCCTTCCGCAACCCTGAAGGCTTGAATCCTATCGGTTTCACCGAGTGGGTTGAGTCATTCGATTCAGGTGATGCGACGATCGGTGTGCCGGGCACGGGTACCTTGGGTAAGATTCGTTCCAGCGCTTTGGAAGACTCGAACGTTGATCTATCTGAGCAGTTGGTTCACTTGATCATCGCACAGCGGAACTTCCAGGCCAGTGCGAAGACCATTGAAACGGCAAGTGCGATAACACAGACCATCATTAACTTGCGTTAATGAGCTGTAGGGCGGGTGCTTGATATGGAAAGAGCGCACCCGCCAAATAACCGCTCCGCTGGGCAGTTCACGAAAGGGTAAAGCGCTGCCGCTCGTATCCATCGTGAGTTGCCGCTCTTGCCGCTGTTCTTCCTCAAAGGGACAGTGGCACTCCCCTAAAACCGCCCAGGGCCGCACCCTGCGGCGGTTTTCTTTTAGTTGGCACGTTAATCGCATTACCTCAGTGAGACACTAATCATTTTGAGGGGTTAAACCCATGGATCGTGCCATATACATTGCTATGACCGGTGCCAAGCACAACATGCTGGCGCAGGCGGCGCATTCCAATAATTTGGCTAACGCCAGTACTACAGGCTTTCGGGCGGATTGGGAGCAAGCACGTGCTATGCCGGTATTCGGTGAGCATTACCCGTCACGTGCGTACAGCATGTCTGAACGCCCAGCTACCGACTTTAACGACGGCCCCCTGATGAGCACCAGTCGCGATATGGATGTGGCTATCGCAGGCGACGGCTTTCTTGCGGTGATCGATCAAAACGGCGAAGAAGCCTACACCCGACGTGGCGACTTGATCGTAGACGCTGCAGGCCAGGTCTTTAACGGCGATGGTTTACAGGTGGTCGGTGAAGGTGGCCCCTTAGTACTGCCACCGTTCCAGCAAATCAACATCGGGAACGACGGTGTCATTACCATTAGAGCACCCGGTGACGGCCCGCAAGAGCTGGCACAGGTAGACGCCTTGAAACTGGTCAACCCAGACCTGCAGAACATGACCAAGGGAACCGATGGTCTCTTCAGGCCGCGTGAGGGCGACGCGGTATTGGGGGCAGATCCATTGGTGGAAGTGCGCTCCGGCTTTCTTGAAGGGTCGAACGTGAAAGCGGTCAACGAATTAGTAAACATACTGTCGCTGAGCCGCCAGTATGAAATGCAAATCAAGATGATGAAGAGCGCAGAAGAGGCCTCCGAAGCATCGCAACGTCTGCTCCAAATGAGCTGATAGAGGGCCTGTATCATGATGAAAGCACTTTGGGTCAGTAAGACCGGGTTGGAAGCGCAGGACATTAACCTGTCCACTATTTCCAACAACCTGTCGAACGTCAGTACCACGGGTTTTAAAAAAGATCGTGCCGTTTTTCAGGATTTGATTTATCAGATCCAGCGCCAGCCGGGCGCGCAAGAAAACCAAAACGATCAGTTGCCTTCAGGGCTCCAGTTGGGTAGCGGTGTACGCATCGTCGGCACCCAAAAAGAGTTCAGTCAAGGTGACTTAGAAGTCACTGAGAACCCTCTGGATTTGGCCATTAATGGGCGTGGGTTCTTCCAGATTTTGATGCCCGATGGCAACGTCAGCTACACGCGCGATGGGACATTCCACATCAACGCGGATGGTGAAATTGTCACGGCATCGGGTGCTCTGCTAGAGCCGGGACTTGTAGTGCCGGAGCAGACCAAGACCATCACCATTGGTAGTGACGGTATCGTGACGGCGGTCTTCGCGGGGGACAACCTACCGGTAGAAATTGGTCAGATCGAAGTGGTCGACTTCATCAACCCGGCAGGCTTGCAAGCCATTGGCAGTAACCTGTTCTTGGAAACCGCTGCTTCGGGCGCACCACAGCAGGGTGTGCCAGCGTTTGATGGCTTTGGGGCCATCATTCAAGGAGCATTGGAAACATCCAACGTGAAGATCGTGGAAGAGATGGTGAACATGATTTCCACACAGCGTGCCTATGAGATGAACTCAAAGGTGGTCTCAACGGCCGACCAGATGCTCGGCACGATAACGCAGAACTTGTAAGGTCTGTGAACGGAGGGTAAACGCATGAAAACTAAAAGCGTATTAATACTGCCTTTAATGATGCTGGGGTTGGTGGGTTGCACCTCAACCGGTGAAATTAAGTTTGATGAACGGCCAGACGAGCCCGCGTGGGCGCCCGTTCCCGTGCAGAACATGATGACGCCGCCCCCGGCGAACGGTTCTATATTCGCGCAGGCTTACGGTGTGCAACTTTATGGTGACAAGAACGCGCACCGAGTGGGTGATGTTATTACCGTCATTCTCGACGAGCGCACGGTGTCACAAAAATCCAATGCGGCGAACTCCAGTAAGTCGTCCGACGCGGATTTACGTGCGCCAGTGATTGGTGGTAGTGAGCTGCGGGTGTTGAATAATGCACTGTCTGCCAACGTAAATGGCAGTCGTAGTTTTTCGGGTAGCGGTCAGTCTAACCAAAGCAACCGTTTGGAAGGTGCTATCAGTGTCACCGTAGCCGAAGTGTACCCTAATGGGGTACTGCGAATTCAGGGCGAGAAGTGGATTACTTTAACCCGTGGGCAGGAATATCTGCGCGTTACCGGTATGATACGTCCGGAAGACATTAATTTGGACAATACAGTTGCGTCCAGTAAGTTAGCTGATGCACGGATCGCTTACAGCGGTACTGGTGAACTAGCTGACTCAACGCGGCAAGGCTGGTTGACGCGCGCTTTGAACAGCGGCTGGTTTCCGTTCTAGGGATTGGGCGTTCGGGGTATGCCTCCGGTGCTCCACTCCACGGCAGGCCGGGAGTCGCACCTTTGCGGCATAAACCCGGCGCCCACTCCTACCCACAGCCTTGATTAAACGGTCAGCCACAAGGCGGAAGCGGAATGCAGTTTCACCTGCCACCATCGCCTATCTAGGCAGCAACAAGAGGATGTAATGAAGACAATGACTTTATTAGCCTCGCTGAGGGCTTTTGTGCTGTCTGCGTTGCTGGTTGTCGCGAGTTCGTCAATAGGGGCAGGCAGTGGAGAGGTTATAGATACGCCCGCACGCTGTGTATCTGTGGGGTTGGGTCAGCGCCTGTGTGCCATTGAAGCGCTGAACGGACAGCTTTGGTGGGTGGATTCCGGTGGGGAGCGCAACGTAGTTTGGATGTCTGATTTCTATCGCCTTGGCCGCTGGAATCTCAGCGATGATGGTCAGTTCCTTATGGTGGAGTCTTTTGATTTTGGCGGACCACAAAGCATTGCCGTGTTGCGTACCGAATTGCTGCTTGATGAGGAACTGTCTGTGCAACCGCTTTGGAGCCAGACGTATGGCCGAGGTACATCGCATAACTCTGAGTCGGTAGCGACGCCAATGGGTTGGCGAAGCGGTGGATTGCTGGTTTATGAAGACCATGGGACGGTGTCGGAGAATTGTCTGCGTTTTATTGCGACGGAAAATCCACGTGAGACACGCGCTATCTGTGGTCGCGCCATAGGCGCGATCTCCACAGAAGAAGATGCTTGGGCTACGTGGTTGCGGTTCAGCCCTGAGTAGTAGGGAGGGTGCTTTTTCGTTGAGAGCCACCTACAGCTCCTCACTTTCCTGCCTGCGGCACGAGAATTGCTTCCCTTTCTGTACTACTTCTTTTTGCGTCAAAAAACAGGTGACGATATGCGTGTTCCCGCACTGATACTGACTACTCTTCTGGCTGTCGTCGCTGCCGCACCGGCAATGGCTGACCGCATTAAAGACATTGCCTCTGTGGCGGGCGTGCGTGACAACCAACTGGTTGGCTACGGTCTCGTGGTCGGCTTAGACGGTACGGGTGACCGAGCGCCGTTTACCAACCAAACCTTCAGCAATATGATGGCCCAGTTTGGCATCACCATTCCTGAAGGCGTTGATCCTCGTTTGCGTAACGTAGCGGCGGTATCAATTCATGCTACGCTGCCAGCGTTTGCGCGGCCCGGTCAGGCTATTGATGTTACGGTATCTTCCCTCGGTAACGCAGGCTCACTGCGTGGCGGGAGTCTCCTGCTTGCACCGTTGAAAGGTGCTGACGGCAACGTCTATGCGGTGGCGCAAGGTAATTTGTTGGTCGGTGGCTTTGGTGCCGAGGGAGCTGACGGATCAAGTATTACAGTCAATGTGCCAAGTGCTGGTCGTATTCCAAGCGGCGCTATTGTTGAGCGCGAAGTACGCAGCGGTTTCAATGAGGGTGACTTTTTAACCTTTAATCTGCATCGCGCAGATTTTACCACCGCTATGCGCATGGCAGAGGCCGTGAACGACATGTTAGGGCCTGGTAGTGCTTATGCGCTGGATGCCGGCAGTGTGCGGGTTACTGCGCCTCGGGATTCTAACCAGCGTGTAACGTTCTTGTCGGTGCTGGAAAACATCGAAGTTCAACAGGGCGAAGGGAGAGCCAAGGTCATCGTTAACTCGCGTACCGGTACCATTGTCATCGGGCAGCATGTGCGGATTACGCCAGTGGCGATCACGCACGGCAACCTGACTGTTACCATTGATAATACTTTGCAGGTAGCGCAGCCGGAGCCCTTTACCGATGGTGAAACCGCGATAGTGCCCGATACTGAAATCGCTATTGACGAAGAAGAAAACCGGATGTTCTTGTTTGGCCCCACCGTGACGCTGGAAGATGTGGTGGCAGCGGTGAACGAGGTGGGTGCTTCTCCTAGCGATCTGATGGCTATTTTGGAGGCCATGAAGCAGGCGGGTGCGTTGAATGCTGAGTTGATCGTCATTTAATCCCAGCCCGACGTTAATCCGTAGGGCGGAAGAGCGCAGCGTC
>JAGDZJ010000010.1:0-26048 GCA_049115955.1 Natronospirillum sp. | reverse complement strand
ATAGGGCGGAAAAGCGCAGCGTCATCCGCCGCTGTCCACTCGAAACCCGCGCTCTACTAAAAACCGCCGCAACGCTGCACCCGCCAGCACGACCAGCACCAAACTACCGATCATAACCGACACCCACTTCAGGGTGGTCGTGGCACTGGCGACATGCACCCAAGCAGGCTGCTGCGTTGGGTACTGCCACAGCAAGGCGACAATTAGGCCGTTCTCTAGGAAATCCAATATCACCGTCGCCAGCGGAAACACAAAAACGAAACGATACCAGCGTCGGTGCGGCCATGCTTCGTAACACAACCACGTCATCAAAAAGTAACCAAACAAACCGTAGGTCAGCGGATAAGCGGTATCGGCCAGCAACTGAAACACAATGTAGAAGCTCCGCCCCGCGTCACCGTAAGCACTCGCCATCTGGTAAAACAACTCGGGCGAATAACTCAACAACACATCATAGGGGCCAACCCCACCTGAAGCTATCCCACCTGAAAGCTCGATCAAACGTGCAGCACCCCACGGCATAATAACCACGGTAAACAGAATCATATCGAGTGCGGCAATTAAGGCCCAGAAGCGGTACGAGCGATTCAGCAACAACGGTGGCGAGTACATAGCCGCTCCTTTCAACAAATATACTTCATCTGGCTTATCAAAGGCTGCTTCAGAATGTCGAAAGCCAGTCTGTTTTACCACATCAAGTCATCAGGGATCGGGAAGTCTTTGTACGGATCGTCTTCGTCTAATGGCTGCACCGAAGGTTCAGCAACGAAGATCACCACATCTGGCGCACGCTCAGCCACTTTGTCGGCAACGTTACGTGGCACGACCACGTAGCTGTCGTTGTCAGCACAGATCACCAATTGCCCGCGCGCCAACTGCTCTTGAATAGCCGCCGTTACGTACATCTGTTTAATCTTGCGGTTACGCGCGTCGGTAAAACTGAAACGCACGTCACCGGCAACCACTTGTTTGCTCTGTTGCAGCATCTGCTTCACTTGCGCACGAATCCCTTTCGCGCGCTCTTCCGCTACCCGCTGCTCATTGAGCAGGCGGTCACGCTCTGCTTTCTCGGCACGCTGCTGTGCCAAACGCTCTTGCGACGACGTGTCCGCTGCAACGTGGCCTTTTAGTACTTGCTTGGTTTGTTTACGCTTTTCGTCTTTGGCCTGCTTGACCTTCTTCTTGTCGACCAAGCCAGCACCTAAGAGCTGGTCTGCGAGAGATTTTGCCATCAATCACGCCTTCCTAACTGTACCATTATCAATGGCGGCTATACTGTCGCATTCAGCCCACAAATGCCAGTCATGGCAATGCGTCTCTAGACCAGCCATCTAGGTCGAAGGCTCGTTCTGCGTCGTAGCAATGGGAAGCAGTACACGAAAACTGGCGCCCTTATCTATCTGACTACGCACGGTCATCCGACCATTATGCTCTTCCACTATGGCCTTGCTGACCGACAGCCCCAAACCACTGCCCTCACCAATTTCACGCGTGGTGAAAAAAGGCTCGAATATACGTTCGATATTCTCTGCCGCGATGCCCAACCCGTTGTCAGATATGGTGGCCACTGCCATGCCCTGCCGTTGTTCGATCTTAACCGTCACTTTGCCGTCACCGTGATTAATCGACTGAATGGCATTAATGATTAAATTCACGAACACCTGATTTAACCGCGACGAATTACCCATCACCCATATTGGATGCATAGCAAGATCGTACTCTATGGTTGCCCGATACTTAAGATCACCCAACACCAGCTTTTGTGCCTCGGTAATAACCTCTCGCAAGTCGAGCTTGGTGATTTCGCTAGTGCCTGGATGAGCGTAGGTCTTTAGGCTGGCTACAATCTCTTTCACCCGTTCAATGCCCACCTCGGTCTCGGTCATCAAATCACTGAGGTCGAGCAGCACGAAATCCAGATTAGACGCCTGTTTAAGCTGCAGCATTGCTTGCTGACGCAGCAACGGATCGGGCACCGACATCGTTTTTTCAAGGCCATCAATATACGTTCGCATGCTTTTAACGTAATCGTTAAGCGACCTGAAGTTGCTGTAGACAAAGCTGAGAGGATTGTTGATTTCGTGGGCTACGCCGGCAGCCAGTTGGCCGAGAGAAATCATTTTCTCCGACTGCTGAAGGCTACGCTCGTAGAGTTCATGTCGCGTACGCTCCTCAATATGCTCAATGGTTTTAATCGCAAAGGCGGCGAAGGAACCGAACAATTCCAGGTGCTGGCGCTCAAATGCATCTGCACGCGATGAACCTAAGAGCAATACATATCGATTGTTTTCCGTGGCGATGGGTTGAATGAGCGCCGACTGGAGCATAGGCCAAGCCGCCAAATACTCCGCCGTCCAAGACGAAAACACCTGCACATCAGGAACATACAAAAGCTCTTTTAACGACAGGTCTGGGTAACGTACACGTTTCTCATTGGGCACCAGGCCATCAATATTGTCCGACGAATCCGCTATGAGCAGGTAATCGCTCTCCGTCAGAGAGAACAACAGGCAATAATCGTTAGGAATTATCTGATTGATAAGCGACTGGAATTCCGCAACGACAACGGTGACATTGGTGGACAAGATTGCGGCCTGTCCATCTAAGAACAACTGCGGTAAGGGTCGTTCTTTGCGCAAGCGGGCGATCACTTGTTCTTGCTCAGCCAATCGCGCACGCAAACTCTTCACAGTGTCCACAATTAAGCCCCCGGCAACGAAACAAGCGCCACAAAAAGGGCACAGCATGTGCTCACGGCGGACATCGGGCAATTCATCACGTTATACCGCACTTCATTCACGGATAATCTTACGCTCGCCGGCACTACCATACATCCACCGTTCAAGTTTAATCGCCTGCGTCATCCTCAGTGATAACGACTTGGGGTAACACTCGTACATGCAATACTTGGTCATGCGACTGCTCGAAATCGCGCAGTTTATCAATGCTCTTAGGCGTCAGCACAGTGCCTGACTTTAACAACAGCATATCAGCCAAGTTGAAAATGTCTTCATCCAACACCATGCCAGGTTCTAACTCATCCAACGTCCTCGTGTTCTCGTCTTTGTCCACATTGAGCAGCTCTTTAATATCTATTTTCAATACACGATCTACCAAGTCAGGATCGTATACGGTACCACGCCCCAAACGGATTATTTTCTTCGCCTCTTTGGTCGAGGTATCCGTAAGGCCACCACCTTCTTTTAGGGCCGCACAGAAATCTCTGGCAACGGACACAATCCGCGCCTCCAGCGGTATGGAACTGCCTTGCAAGCCCTTAGGCAACCCCGCGCCACTGAAGCGCTCGTACTGCGCCTCTAAAATCGTGCAAATCGGATCAAGATGTTGTGCCGGTGACAGAATCGTACGTGCAATTTGTGGGTGAGTATAAAAACGCGCCCGCTCCGCCGTACTCATTTGCAGAATGGGCTTAATCGCCACTTCATGCTCCAAGCCCAACACGCCTATTTGCGACAGCAACCCAGACAGGGCCAGATTTTCCAACCGCTCGCCTTCCAGACCAAGCTCTTCACCGATAATTTTACAAAGACCACTCACCAAATGCGCTTGCCGACCATCGACCGCAGGATTGATATTGATGATGTTGTACAACACACTCAATGTCGCACTGTAGCTCGTTTGTACGCTATCATTTACCCGCTTGAGCTTCTTAATCGCCTTACCCAACTGCTGGGTTCGCACCGCCACCCGCTCTTCTAACGACTCATTGAACGCCCGCAACTGCTTGTTTTGTCGAGCCACTTTTGCCGTCAGACGTTTGTTTTCATCCGCCAGGCGCGACATGGCTACGCCTTCGTCAACCACCGCGATCAGTTGGTCATTGACCCAAGGCTTAGCGACATAACGATGGATTCGCCCCTCATTCACTGCCGCTATGGTTGATGAAATGTCTGAATAACCCGTCAAAAGCACCCGGTAAGCATCCGGCTGGGCTTTGGCGGCGGCGGCCAAAAACTCCGCTCCGCTCATGCCGAACTGCTCGCACAGGCCCATGAACATTCACCACTTACTATCCGCGCTTTACTGACCGGCTACAACGACGACAGTGTCTTCACGCAGAACAATGGCGTCTTTCATTTTTTGTTAGCCAAACCCTTCACCGACGACAACATCCTGCATTTGCTGGGTAGCGCAGAGTCTTTGGCTGAACTGCCACTGTCCTGTGAAACACGAACCAACCTAGGCCGACTGCGCGACTTACCCATCCTGCCCGCGATCTACAACAAGCTGTGCATGCTGATGGCATCACCTGAAGCAGGTTTAGAGGACATGGCGAAATTGATAGAGCAAGACGCATCCCTCAGCGGAAAGCTGTTACAAATCGCCAACTCACCGTTTTTGGGCTTTTCACGCGCCACACTGTCGGTGCTTGAAGCAGCCAATAGACTGGGGGCTCGCTTGATTTGCTCCATGGTGCTGGCGTTGAATTCGCATCAGCAAATGCAGTCGTTGATCTCGCCAGCAGTTCACAAGTCCATTGCCGACACAGCGTTTGCGCAAGCACTGCTGAGCAAGAAGATGGCCGCTCAAGCCAATCTTGGCCAAAAGGAGCGCGATGAAGTCTACATGGCCAGTCTACTGAGTTCCTTGGGGCACTTGGTCATGTCAACGGAGACCAACAGAGACCTGATGGCGGATATCACGCCCGAATCCTTCGCTACGGACGCCATCGTTACGGCGTACCTGCTTACTCTGTGGGGGTTCGACGCAACGCTGTGCCAATTGATATTGGAACAAAGTGCCGATGACGCCTCTGATTTGCATTCCGACAGTGCAGTAATCATTGCGACGGCTCGGTACATAGCGAAGAGTAAGAATCCTCCGGACGACCTGCTGAAAAAAACGGTAAACAACGTGCCGCTGGAAAAACTGTTACAGCAATCAACCTAACTGCAAGAGAAGTACCTGACGCTCACCCATCTGCGTTTTGTGCTACTGTCCGATAATCGACCGGTAGCGTCAGCGTAAACTCTGTGCCTTGCCCCAACTCACTGGTCACATCAATGGTGCCTTTGTGCGCCTTGATGATGCTGTAGGACACCGACAATCCCAGCCCTGTACCCGAGCCAACATCTTTCGTGGTGAAGAATGGTTCAAACAGCCGATTCATGTGTTCGGGGTCAATCCCTGACCCGGTATCCCGCACTTTCAACTGTACGTAATCATCGTCACAGCGTTGCAAACTGATGTGAATCTCGCCTTTACCCTCAATAGCCTGACTGGCATTGATCAACAGGTTCAACACCACCTGATTCAATTGCATCGGCTGGCAATAAATGTCGGGCACGTCGGGATTGAAATCACGTATCACGTCGATCGAGTACTTGATCTGGTTGTTCACAATCTTCAATGTAGACTCAATGCCCGACACCAGATTAGCCATGGCCCAGTCGGAATTATCAATGTGCGAAAAGTCCTTTAAGCTCATCACAATGGACATAACCCGCTCGGAGCCTTCTTGCGACTCCTGAATCAAATCAATCGAGTCTGTCCGCATAAAGGCAGTTGCGTCGCCTTGTACAAGGCATCCCTGGCCTCCAGCAATTCAGGGCTGGCAACGTCTGCCAGCAGCTTATCCAGCCCATCGATGACCTCGTGATACTTATGCAGGTAGTGCTGCAGGCTCTGCACATTCGAAGTAATAAAACCCAAGGGGTTATTGATCTCGTGCGCGATCCCCGCCGCCAACTGACCAATAGAGGCCATCTTCTCCGACTGCATCAATTGGCCACGCGTGTCCTCTAACTTCGCAATCAATATTTTTTGCGCCGCGTGCTCTGTTTCCAACTCATCTTTTAGTCGTTGCAATTCCAAATGCTGGCTGGCTTGCAAGGTGACATCGTAAACGCACAGACACGCCAGTAAACCACCTGCGCTACCATCCGAAATTGGAATGATTTCCAAGTTCTGATACATCAGTTCTTCGTCGCCGGATACGGGCCGAGAGCTCTTAAAGGGAAACACGTGGGGGCGCTGTTCCCAGTAAGAAAAACTCGGGGACTCAATCACAAACACCGTATCGATCTTACGCTTAAGGTAGTCCGAAATTTCCGGATAGAGCTCAAGCACACTCGTGCTAACAATCTTGTCCAGTTTTAATCCTGCCCGCGTGCAGTACGACCGATTAGCAAACAGCACTCGGTACTCCGCATCCACAATGCAGACAGCAAACGACAACTGGTCTAAGAAAAGACGAGAAGCTCCATCATTTATCACATTTTATCCTTCCAACAATTGATCAAGATGCGACAGCATCTGCTCCAATCCATTATTCGCTAAGCACACCACCGTTCTGGCCTCAAATTCGGCTTGGTCCACCAAAAAAACAATCTCTATCCATAAGGCCAAATGCCACTGGTCTACCGGTACCGCCTGCAACGAAGGCTTAAACAGCGTTGGCGGACTGATCTGCGTCACTAAATCCAACTGTTTCGTAAAACCTTGCAGGCTAGCGCCGGACAAAATATTGGAGACGTCCAACAACGACTCTTCCATCAAGTTCACAGAGCTGTCGTTGCTCTTGCCATGCAACGCACCGACGATGTAATCACAGCCTTTTTTACTCAACAGCGTGATCACCTCACCATCGATATCTCCATAGAAAGACTGCCGGGTGAAATGGCAACGATCTTCAGCTTGCCCCAGACTCAACAGTTCCGCGTCTGATGCCCGCCGAATACTGGGGATGGACAACGTAACGTGAAACTCCAATAACGTAGCCAACTTACTGGCTGCGCGGCCCATTGATATATTCATCAATTCTTGCAACGCATCTTGATGATCTGCCGACAACTGAACGCTCATAGCAGCCCCACCTCTTGCAACGTCTGGCGAAGTTCTTCCACCACCAAAGGCTTTTTCAAAAACCGAAACGCACCCAACTGCATGACCCGTTCTTGCGCTAATGGCTGAATATCCGCACTGATAACAATCACAATGCTCTTAGCCTGCACACTGCGCAAATACTCCAACACCCCGAAACCATCCAGCTCCGGCATCGTTAAGTCCAGAAACATCACCTCAGCATACCCGGCTTCATAGGCAGCTAACGCTTCTTTACCATCCGTTGCCTCGTGGACATCAACGTCCCACTCGGGCGGCAATGCCTTCCGTACCGCCTTGCGAGACATGGCGGAGTCATCGACAACGGTTACCCGAATTGCCATCCCTTACCTCCTCACCTCAATTCAGATTATTTCCATCGGTTGCGATGGCATTCGCCAAAACCAATCTTCGTAGCCTTTAGTCTAGCTCAGTACGCTGAGATCCACCTGTATTTGTTTACATCGTCAACGCAACGTTTCACGGAATTCACCATCTATCTATCTGTGAAACATTGACTACAAGGTTAGGTTTGCCATACTTATTATTAGGTACACCTAAAACTCACTGTTTCTCGCCTCCGCTCGCTAAAAATTAAGGATCACTTCGTAATGCGCAAGAACCTGCCGATTACCGACCACGAACGCACGTTTAAACCTTCAGAGCGTCTGGTATCCACCACCGACCTTAAAGGCAAGATCACGCATTGCAACGATGCGTTCGTCAACATCAGCGGGTTCACGCGCGAAGAGCTAATTGGCAGCCCACACAACCTGGTTCGTCACCCCGATATGCCACCGCAAGCGTACGAGGTGATGTGGACTTACCTCAAAGCAGGCAAGCCATGGATGGGACTGGTAAAAAACCGCAGTAAAAACGGTGATTTTTATTGGGTCGACGCCTACGTCACACCGATCACCGAGCAAGGCAAAGTGGTCGGTTATGAGTCCGTGCGCGCTTGCCCGCGCCGCGAAGATGTCGCGCGCGCCGAAAAACTTTATCGCAGCATCAATAAACATGGCGTGCGCTTACCGCCCGCATGGCGCAAGCCGGAAACGCTGCTTCCGGTTGTAGGGTTCGTTGTCTTCATTGCCTTGATGGCACTCACTACCCCCACGCTCGCCCTCAGTGTTGGCTTGTTAGGTGCAGTCGCCTTCGGCGCATGGTCACAATGGCGGCAAAAAAGTCTGGCGGACACCCTCAGCTCGCTGACCGGCCATGCCTTCAACCACCCGTTGGCGGTGAGCACCTACACAAAAGATTCCGGTATCGGCGGCAAACTGCAAGTCAGCGTGCTCAGCGAACAAGCGCACTTAAGGACGGTATTAACCCGTATTGAAGACTCTGCAAACCGTGTAAAAACGAATTCCGACCACGGCCTTCAACTGTCGCGTGAGTCCACCGTAGAAATCGAACGTCAGCAACAAGAAACTGAGCAAGTCGCAGCGGCCATGAACGAGATGACGGCGACCATTAACGAAGTCGCTGACCACGTACAACTGACCGCCCAGCATGCGGAAGACTCCAACAAGCTGGCCAAAGACGGCCGCAAAGTCTCTGTCAGCACACGGCAAGCCATTGAACACCTGCGCGATACCGTGGCCAACATCAGTTCGTCCGTAACGGAATTGTCTGATCAGACGTTACTCATCATCAAAGCCGCACAAATGATCGAACAAATAGCCGACCAAACCAACCTGTTGGCATTGAACGCCGCAATAGAAGCCGCCAGAGCCGGAGAACAAGGGCGTGGCTTTGCCGTAGTCGCCGATGAAGTACGCCAGTTGGCGCAGCGCACTCAAGGCTCCACGCAGGAAATCCAAGCCATCATCAAAGACCTCACCGCCAAGGCCACGGTGGCCGTGAGCACAGCAGAAAGCGGTCAGTCCGACGCCGAACGTGGCTTAGCCCAAGTGAAAGAATCAGAAACCATGTTGAGCAGCATTTCCGATGCCGTGCAGAGCATTACCGACATGGCCACGCAAATGGCCGCTGCAGTAGAAGAACAGTCCCAAGTCGCCGACGACATCAACCGCCAAGTGGTCAACATCGCAGGCATGGCCAGCGACAGCATGGGCAAAGCGAACGCAGCGTCAGGTGCTGTCGTTGCAATTCAGGAAGTTGCAGAAGAGCTCAACGAGCTCGTGGTCCGGTTTCAGCGCTAGTATCGCTTAACACCGCACGCTGAATGCTTGATCCAATGTGCGTACGTGTTTTTGCCGTTCGGTGTCCGTCATCCAGGCACCATCAAAGCCATTACGCACTAAGTCATACAAATGACTGTGCGTCAGTGGCAAATGCTCAATCAACGCACGGTAGTTGTCGTTCACATAGCCACCGAAATACGCCGGGTCGTCGGAGTTCACCGTGGCTTTGAGACCACGCTTAAGCATGTCCAACATCGGGTGTTGCGTCATGTCGTCCACCACGCAAAGTTTGAGGTTCGACAACGGGCAGACTGTGAGTGTGTACTTGCGCTCAACCAAGGCCGCAACCAGCGCTTCGTCTTCCAGCGAGCGGTTACCATGGTCTATACGGTCCACGCCAATACCATCAATAGCCTGCCAGACGTATTCCGGCGGCCCTTCTTCTCCGGCATGCGCCGTCAGCTTTAAGCCTAGATCACGGCAACGCGCAAATACGCGGGCGAACTTTTCTGGCGGATGACCTTTTTCTGAAGAATCCAAACCCACCGCGTCGATGCGACCAAGAAACGGCTCGGCTTCGCGCAGCGTGTCAAAGGCGCTTTCTTCGGACAGATGGCGCAGAAAAGACATGATCAACCGATAGCTGATCTCCATTTGCCGCTCGCCATCGCGCAACGCACGTTCGATGCCGTTAAACACTGTTTCGAAGGCGATACCGCGCTCAAGATGCCCTTGCGGGTCGAACATGATTTCCGTATGCACCACATTATCAGCATGAATGCGCTGCAAGTACGCCATGGTGAGGTCGTAGAAGTCTTGCTCTGTTTGCAGTACCGACATGCCTTGGTAATAGAGGTCGAGGAATTCCTGCAGGTTGCTGAACTGATAGGCGGCACGCACCGCTTCGACGCTGTCATAGGGCAGTGACACACCGTTGCGTTGCGCCAGCGCGAACATGAGCTCGGGTTCCAAACTACCTTCAATGTGCAGATGCAATTCTACCTTGGGTACTCTTTCAGCCAGGGCAATGAGTTCTGCTTTCATGATTCCTCCGCCAATATCTTTATTCTTTCCGCGCACTGCTTCTAGGTCGATGCTATTTCGGGTCCGCGCTATTTCGGGTCCGCGCTATTTCGGGTCAGTACTGCGCCGCCGCCAGTCACGGTAGCGCGAATGCACACCCCGCGTGAACACCGCTGAATAATTTTCCAGCATGTCGACACCGTACAACACCGCCACCAGCAAAATCGACAGTTTAATTGCCGTCACCGCTTCGCCAATGGCAACCACCACACCCAGGGCGGCCAAACCCCAGATCACCGCTGCCGAGGTGACGCCCAATACCGTGCCGTCTTTGGTCATCATCACGCCAGCGCCGAGAAAACCAACGCCAGTTACGACCTGGCCGATGATTCGCGAAGGATCAGAGGATTCCGTACTGACGGACGACGCCGCCACCACAAAGAAATAGGTACCCAACACAATCAAGGACGATGTACGAATCCCCACGGGTTTACCGCGCAGTTGCCGCTCAAGCCCGATGACTAGCCCGCAGAGCAAGGCAGCACCAATATCGAACCAATGAAACGGGTCAATAATCAGTAATGGTGTCATGGTCTAGTACTGTACCGGTGGCTTACCGCGCGCACTCTTCACCGCCTTATTCGCTGCGCGCTTGTCTTTCCAGCCTTCAAAGCGAATCTGCAGGTTTTGCAACCAGCTGATGAGTTTGTGCGCTTCCTGACGCTGGGTCAGTAGTTTTGGGAGTGGCTTAGCCATGGTTTCCTCGTTAATTAATGAAACATTCAATCGTTGCTGTTTTTGGTGCTGTTCTGGGTGTTGGCACACGCCAGCGATTCTCGCAGCGCCGCCGCCATTTCCGGAGCTTTACCAATGCGGCGCACGCGGGTAAACAATGCCTCTGCTTCAGGATAGCCTAATTGCAGGTAATTCAACCACTGCTTGATGCGACTGGGCATGTAGCGTTCGCGACCTGCAGTGCAGTCCTGCTCGCCTAGGGCGATCACTTCGGCGACCACTGAGGCCCAAGGCAAGGGAGGCACACCGTCACGCAGCACTTGAGCAAGGTTCGGCACCGCTAAGGCGCCACGCCCAATCATCACCGCTCGCACCCCGCTTTCTTGTTGGCAACGTGCGTAGTCACTAGCATTCCAGACTTCGCCGTTGGCGACAATAGGGATATCCAATTGGTCAACTATTGGCGCAATGAGTGGCCAGTATGCCGGCGGTTTGTAACCATCTTTGCGTGTGCGCGCATGAATAACAATTTCTGCCGCGCCACCCGACTGCAACGCCAAGGCATTGTCGAGCGCCAAATCTGTGTCATCAAAACCCAGACGCATTTTAGCGGTGACCGGGAATTCTGCGGGTACGGCAGTGCGCACAGCAGACACTATTTCATACAGCGTCTCGGGCTCGGTCAGCAGAATAGCCCCACCGCGACTGCGGTTCACCGTTTTGGCCGGGCAGCCAAAATTCAAGTCCACACCTGGCGAGCCCAATTCGACCGCCCGTGCGGCGTTGGCCGCCATCGCCTCAGGGTTGTTACCCAACAGTTGCAGCCGCACCGGCGTGCTAGAAGGCGTGCGAGCGCCGTGTGCCAGTTCAGGACACAAGCGGTAAAACACCTTGCTGGGCAGCAATTCATCGACGATACGGAGGAATTCGGTGACGCAGAGATCGAACCCGCCATGGCGGGTGATGAGGTCGCGCATGGTCGCGTCCATCACCCCCTCCATCGGGGCCAGATAGAGTCTGTCAGCGCGCGTAGAAGAAGCAGGAAGCATCCAAAACCTCAGAGGTGAAAAGGAGTTTTTGGGTCAGAACTCTTTGTGCTCGTACTCTTCGAGCTCGGCAATGATGTCTGCTAACTGAGCGCGCCCCGCTTTGTTCAGAATATTACCGCGACTGTTGCCGCTGTATTGCTCATCCAGCTTTTCACAACGGAAGCGTACGCTTTCTAGAAACTCGTCGTAGCGGATCTGCACCGACAAAAAGGTACGCCATTCCGTATCGTGCGCATCGCCCTCGACCACTTTTTTTAGCAAGCTCAAAATTTGGTCCCGGTCGACCTGATAAAAGGGTGATTTGCCCTTCTTCATGAAGAACAACACCCACACCATGCCGACCAGACACCCTAAGCCCGCGAGCGTCGCCAGCGCTTCCATCAGTGCTGTGCCGCCCAAACACGTGCATTGCGGAACATACGCATCCACGCGCCGTCTTCTGCCCACTCATCCGGTGCCCATGAGCTGGTCACCGCACGGAATACACGCTCCGGGTGCGGCATCATAATGGTGACGCGACCATCGGTAGAACACAGGCCGGTAATGCCTTTGGGCGAACCGTTCGGGTTGAACGGATACTGCTCGGTATGCTTGCCGTAGTTATCGACCCAACGCAGCGCCACCGTGCCGCTGTTCAATGCGGCTTGCACCGCACCAGCGTCGGCAAATTCCGCGCGGCCTTCACCGTGCGCCACGGCAATGGGCATGCGTGAACCGGCCATGCCTTGCAGGAAGATAGACGGGCTCTCTTCCACCTTCACCATGACGGTACGGGCTTCAAACTGTTCGCTTTCGTTGCGCACAAAATGCGGCCAGTGCTCAGTGCCGGGAATGATTTCATGCAAATTCGACAGCATCTGACAGCCGTTACATACGCCCAATGCAAAGGTTTCAGGGCGGGCAAAAAACTCCGTAAAGGCTTGGCGTGCACTGGCGTTAAAGAGAATGGACTTCGCCCAACCCTCACCGGCCCCCAACACGTCACCGTACGAGAACCCACCGCAAGCGACTAAGCCTTGGAACGATGCCAGGTTTACGCGGCCAGCCAAGATGTCACTCATATGGACGTCTTCGGTCAGGAAGCCCGCACGATCAAAGGCCGCCGCCATTTCAATTTGGCCGTTCACCCCTTGTTCGCGCAAAATCGCTACCCGTGGGCGGTCGCCTTTGATGTCGGCAGTGATGTCTTCACTCGGGTCGTACGTTAGGCGGGCGTGCAAACCGGGGTTTGCGGCGTCCAGCAAGGCATCAAATTCGCTCTTCGCGCAGTCGGCGTTGTCGCGCAACGCTTGCATGCGGTAACTGGTTTCCCACCACCAGCGCAGATACTGCGTACGGGTGTTCACCAACACTTCTTCACCATGGGCGAAGAACCGCACCTGATCGTCTTCGTTCGGTTCACCCAAGGCGTGCACGCACTCGGCCAAGCCCGCGCCAGCAAAAGCCGCCATTACTATCTCTGCTTCAGCTTTGCGCACTTGCAGCACAGCACCCAGTTCTTCACTGAACAACTGGCCGACTAATCCGGTTTCTGAATTCGCTGCTTTCGCCGCCGTCAGCGCTGAATCGAGGCTGATGTCGATGCCGGTACGGCCCGCAAAGGCCATTTCCACCACGGTGGCAAACAAACCACCGTCGGCGCGGTCGTGATAAGCCAGTACTTGGTCTTCTTCCAACAGATTTTGCATCACATCGAAAAAGGCTTTCAAATCGCTCGGCTGGTCCAGATCAGCGGGCGTATTACCGACGCGACGGAACACTTGGGTTAACGCACTGGCACCTAAACGGTTGCGGCCACGGCCCAAGTCCACCAACAGCAATTGGGTGTCTTCTTGCTCGACCACCAATTGCGGCGTAACGGTTTTACGCACGTCCAATACGGGCGCTACACCGGTCATGATCAACGACACCGGCGACACCACAGACTTGGCGTTGCCCTTGTCTTCCCATTGGGTCTTCATCGACATAGAGTCTTTGCCCACCGGAATGGTGATGCCCAGCGCCGGGCACAACTCCATACCCACGGCTTTAACCGTTTCATATAAGGCTTGGTCTTCACCGGGGTGGCCAGCGGCCGCCATCCAGTTGGCGCTCATTTTGATGTCGCCCAGTTTGAGAATGCGCGTAGAGGCCAAGTTGGTGATCACTTCGCCCACGGCCAAACGGCCTGAAGCGGCCGGGTTCAAAATAGCCACCGGCGTACGCTCACCCATGGCCATGGCTTCGCCCGTGTAGCTGGTGTAACCGGTGGTGGTGACAGCAGCGTTGGCCACGGGAATCTGCCATGGGCCGACCATTTGGTCGCGCGCCACGGTGCCGGTGATGGAACGGTCACCAATGGTGATCAAAAAGCTCTTACCGGCCACCGCAGGTAGCTTCAGTACGCGCTCGGCAGCTTCGGCTATATCAATCTTCTGCTTAAACGACTCAGACGGACGTACCTGAGTTTCGTAAGAGCGTTGCATACGCGGCGGCTTGCCCAGCAAAACGCTCAACGGCATATCGACCGGCGTGTTGCTGAAATACGGGTCGGTTACGCGCAGTTGCTGTTCTTCGGTTGCTTCACCCACGACCGCAAACGGACAACGCTCACGCTCACAAATAGCAGCGAACTGATCCAATTGCGCAGGCATGACCGCGAGCACATAGCGTTCTTGCGACTCGTTGCTCCAAATCGCCAACGGCGACATGCCCGGCTCGTCGTTCGGTACTTTGCGCAGATCGAACAAACCACCGCGACCGCCATCATTCACCAGCTCTGGCAAGGCGTTTGACAAGCCACCAGCGCCCACGTCGTGGATAAACACCAAGGGGTTCTTATCGCCCAACTGCCAGCAACGGTCGATCACTTCTTGGCAGCGGCGCTCCATTTCCGGGTTGCCGCGCTGTACCGAGGCGAAGTCCAAATTCTCGCTGCCGGAGCCAGACGCCATAGAAGACGCGGCTCCGCCACCCAAACCAATTTGCATGGCCGGGCCACCGAGCACGATTAATTGTGCGCCGACGGGAATGTTGTCCCACGCCTTATCCACGTGTTCCGGTTTGATGTTGCCATAGCCACCGGCGATCATGATCGGCTTGTGGTAGCCCCACACTTGCTCGCCCGTCACGCTCGGCGCTTCCATCTCAAAGGTACGGAAATAACCGACCAGATTCGGGCGCCCGAATTCGTTATTGAACGCCGCGCCGCCCAACGGGCCTTCCAGCATGATGTCTAAGGCCGTCACAATACGGCCCGGCTTGCCGTAGCGGCTTTCCCATGGCTGCTCGAAGCCGGGAATTTTTAGGTCGCTGACGGTAAAGCCCGTCAACGCGGCCTTGGGCTTACCGCCCAGACCCGTGGCGCCTTCGTCTCGAATTTCACCACCGGCACCGGTCGCCGCACCCGGAAACGGCGATATCGCCGTGGGGTGGTTGTGTGTTTCCACCTTGATCAGAATGTGCGTCATTTCTTCGTGGTAGCCGTATTCGCGGCTGATCGGGTCGGGATAGAAGCGACCCGCGCTGAATCCGCCAATAACGGCCGCGTTGTCTTGGTACGCGGAATACACGTCTTCGTGGTAGCACTCGTACGTGTGCTTGATCATCTTAAACAACGAATGGCTCTGGGCTTCGCCATCTACGGCCCATTCGGCATTGAATATCTTGTGCCGACAGTGTTCCGAGTTTGCCTGAGCAAACATCATCAACTCCACGTCGGTCGGGTTACGCTGCATGCGCTGGTAGTTCTGTAACAGGTAGTCGACTTCGTCGTCCGCCAACGCCAAACCCAGTTCCATATTAGCCGCGTCTAACGCTGCTCTCCCGCCGTCGAGGATATCCACATGGCCCAGCGGCGCCGGTTCAGCCGTAGTAAACAACGCGCTGGCCGCGTCGAATTCTGGCAACACCACTTCCATCATGCGATCGTGCAATAACGCGGCTACCTTCTTTCTTTCCGCGTCGGTCAACCCATTTTCCGATTGCACATAGTACGCCACACCGCGCTCAATGCGGCGAATGGCGTGCAGGCCACAATTGTGAACAATGTCGGTCGCCTTCGATGACCACGGTGAAATCGTACCAGCCCGTGGCACCACCAACAACAGCTCTCCAGTGGCCTCTTCTACCGGCACACTTGGCCCGTATTTCAGCAATTTATCTAACACCTGACGACCCGCGTCATCCAGCGCCTCGCTCACGTGGGCAAAGTGCGCATATTCTGCGTAAACCGCCGTGACGGCAGGCACAGTTTCCTGCACAGTACGCAACAATTTTTGGCGACGGAATTGCGAAAGTACGGGAGCACCACGGAGAACCAGCATAGGGCGTAAAACCTCTGTTCAGGAAAGAAGGAAATCAGCCAATGGGCGCCCGTGTCGCCACTGGTTTACACCAGCGCTATCGGACAGTGATCGAAAAATGCACTAACTGATTGAACGGCGCGTATAATACTCAAAACTCGAGCAACTTTCATCGCCAGCATGCATATTCTGAAGCAACAACGCTATTTAAAACGCGGACTGCGTTGGGCCATCGCCCTAACCATCGCCAGCACCCTGTTCTGGCTGGGCTTTACACGCCTGTCGTACGTTGACACAGTTCAGCGTGACGGTGTACTTAAAGCCGTCGTATTGAACGACCCTCGTCACTTCAATGCCCAAACATCCACTTTTGAAGTGACCTTCGCGCGCGCCTTTGCGAATAATCTCGGCGTTGAACTGCAATTGCACACCGTCGACACCTTAGCCGACATGCAAAAAGCACTGCGTTTAGGCTTTGCCGACATGGCCATTGGCGGGCTCAATATTCCCAACGCCCCGACGGACATCTACGGCTATTCGCGCCCCTATATGGAAGCCCTGCAACAAGTGGTGTACAAGCACACACCCGTACGTTCACCAGAAGATCTGTCCGGTTTAAAGGGCGCAGTACGTATCGACAGCGCCCAATACCGCGCCGCACGTACCCTAAAACAAGACTACCCGGATCTCGACATCACCCCCTTGGCCGTAAATACCGACGAACTGATTAAGCTACTAGGCCAAGGGGAAATTGATTACGCCATCATAGACTCCAATGACCACGCCTTCTATCAACCGTTTTACCCCAACCTGCGGCACGCCTTCGACATCACAGAGCCCCTACCCATCGGCTGGATGTTTCGCGCCGACCGTGACACCTCACTGCGTGACGCCGCCAACGACTTCATCAACACCCAAGAGCAATCCGGCCAACTACACCTGGTGCTCGACCGCTATTTTGGCCACCTGCGAGAATTCGACTATGTGGGCATTCGCTTGTTCGAACGCCACGTCACCTCCCGCCTGCCCGCCTTACTGGACGACTTCCAAGGCGCTGCTGCCCAGTACGGGCTCGACTGGCGCCTACTCGCCGCCGTCGGGTATCAGGAATCGCATTGGCGACCACGTGCCGTATCACCCACCGGCGTACGGGGCGTCATGATGCTCACCCTGCGCACCGCAGGTGACCTGGGCGTTACTAACCGCTTAAACCCCACGCAAAGCATATACGGGGGCGCACAATATCTGGCCGCCATGCACGCCCGCATGCCAGAACGCATTACCGACCCAGACCGCATGTGGTTCGCGCTGGCCTCTTACAACGTAGGCATGGGACACCTAGAAGACGCACGGCGCATAGCGCAACGTTTAGGGCACAACCCCGACCACTGGATGGAAGTGAAAGACGTACTGCCGTACCTGCGCGACCCCGACTACTACCGCTTCA
Source organism: Natronospirillum sp. (assembly GCA_049115955.1). Taxonomy (GTDB): domain Bacteria; phylum Pseudomonadota; class Gammaproteobacteria; order Pseudomonadales; family Natronospirillaceae; genus Salinispirillum. The sequence goes on along the minus strand of JAGDZJ010000010.1, from coordinate 8,521 downwards.
CACGCTTTGGCTTTGCGCGCGGCGATGAACCCGTGATTTACGTGCAGAACATTCGTCGTTACTACGACCTATTGCGTTGGATGTTTCCGGAAGAAGGCGAAATGAACGGCGTCAGCCCAGAATTGCAGCCCGGCGTACCGGGCATATCACTCCCGCCGCTGTTGTAGCGGCAGCGGGTTGTACTGAACAAAGGATGGATCAGCGGCGGCGAACGAGCAAACCGCCCAGCAGGATGATCAACAGACCAAAGCCGAAAGAACCATTGCCGATGCGGGGGCCTATGACAGCTCGGTTAAAAGCTATGTATTCCTCAGTAATGGCATCGGCCCACTCTGCGTAAACGGCAGCCCGTGCATAAACACCCGGTACGTTGTCCCTCGCACAACCTCTACCAAAAGAAGTAATTCCAACCAAAACTGGACCGCCAGCGCCGTCATACACTAATGGACCACCGCTATCGCCTTGACAAGAGTCTTTACCGTCGTCACTGGCATCTTGGCCTCCAGCACAGATCATGTTGCTAGTAATTGCGCTCTGTGAATATTTTGAGCGACAATAACTCATCGTATCGGCTCTTAAGTCTACTTTCATCAGGTCTTCTGATACACCGTTTCCGTATTCTCCCCCTTCAATCAAAGCCCCCCAACCATATGCTGTTAAGACACTGCGATTGGAAATAATCTGGCTAGTTTGAGCCTTTGTAGCAAAGGCTATTGGTTCAATATAAATTGGAGGATCTTCCGCCAAAATAATCACTGCAACATCATTGTTAAACGTTGTATCAAGTTCGTAGTCTACGTATTCTATGACTGCCACAACATCAACCAAGTCCACATCGAGACTAAAATATAGATCCTGACCTACCCAGTTGAACATTTCACCAGTGTCCGTAAAACCCACTCTGATGTCTGCGTAACCTACCCCTTCAGTACAATGCGCTGCAGTGATCACCCGACGATTACCAATGTAACTCCCGCCACAAATTCCGCCACCCGGAAATACACCCACGATGTACCTTGGATTATTGGGATCCGCATCGCCATAATTGACTTCACTACCCCCGACTATCTTCGGCTCAAACGAAAAACCCGCCGCCGTAGTTGCCAGCATAAAAACCAGCATTGCCATCCCAAGTCTGTACATCATGTTCCTTCCTTCCCGCTAGATTCAGTGCACTTATTATAACCACGGCCTTAAAGTCGACGCACGCCAAAATATCATCTGTGCAGTGATGAGGAAGGCGTGGGCGTCGGGCGTATGCCTCAAAGCGCGCATTCTCGGCCTGCCGTTGAGCGCTGGAGGCATACCCCGAAAGGCCAGGCCGTCATCGCCAACTGACAACCACGGCGGATGACGGACAACTGCGTCCTGCGTTGCCCGCATACCATCCATCCCTGGATATAACGCTGCGCTCTTCCGCCCTATAGCCGACTGCTGAGCCTTGGCTGAGGAATGGGCGCAGGGCGTATGCCTCAAAGCGCGCATTCTCGGCTCGCCGTTGAGCGCTGGAGGCATACCCCGAAAGTCCAGGCCGTCATCGCCAAACAATAACTAAGCCGCTCTTCCGCCCCATAGCCAACTGCTGAGCCTTGGCTGAGGAATGGGCGCAGGGCGTATGCCTCAAGGTGCGACTCCCGGCCTGCCGTGGAGCGCCGGAGGCATACCCCGAAAGCCCATGCCGTCATCGCCGACTGGCAGCCACGGCGGATGACGCTGCGCTCTTCCGCCCTATCAGCGTTCAAACAAGGCTCTACATCACTCAGCCGGTCAGATAGTATAGTGGACAACTAAATCCGAATTGTTAACGAGCGCACCGCATGGCAGGAGCCGTTAACCGACTGCCTTGGCGAGCCTGGGCGCTCGGTGTATTACTGACAGTACTGGCCTCGTTTGCCTCCGCCACCGGTGGCGCAACGGTTGACACTGCACGTATGGAACAAAGCATGCAGGCACGCTTCGGCGAAGCCGGCTTGTTTATGCTCGGCCGCTGGCTCGAATTCATGCAGAATGCGGCGTCACTCAGCGAAACCGACAAACTGACGGCAGTGAACGACTTCTTCAACGAACACGTAGAATGGGTTGAAGACCAAGTGCTGTGGAATGAAGAAGACTATTGGGCCACACCACTGGAAACCCTCGGCATGGCCGCAGGCGACTGCGAAGACTACAGCATCGCCAAATACATGACCCTGCGCCTGCTGGGCGTGCCCAATGAAAAGCTTCGCATGATCTACGTTAATGCGCAGTATCAAGGCGTATCACAAGCGCACATGGTGCTGGGTTATTACCCAACACCTACATCCGTGCCGCAGATTCTCGATAATATCAATCCCACCATCGTGCTTGCGAACCAGCGCACAGACTTACGACCGGTGTTCAGTTTTAATGACCGGGGCCTTTGGGTGGGCAACAGCGCGGCACCCGCCGCAGAACCAACGGCACGCCTGTCTCGGTGGGGTGATGCATTGCAACGCATGCAGCAAGAGGGATTTCGGTTTTGAATACCATACACATTCGTAATTTGCGCACACGTACCGTGCTCAATTGGCTTTTTTGTTTTTCTGCTTTTGGAGGCACAGTGTCATGTCACTGATGAAGCAACTCTGGCTGGCAATCGCCTGCTTGATGATATTGGCGTTCGGCGGCAGCTTTGTGGTCAGCACACTGTCGGCGCGTGATTACCTGATGCAACAATTGCAACTAAAGAACATTGATAACGCGACGTCGCTGGCGTTGTCGATGTCGCAACTCGACAAAGACCCCATCACCATAGAACTCTTGGTCGCAGCGCAGTTTGACGCCGGGCACTATGAACGTATTACCCTGAATGCCCCCGATGGCAGCCTACTCGTTGAACGCGCTTATAGAGGCCGCGTAGACACCGCCGCGCCCGCGTGGTTTGCCCGGTGGATTCCCATTGCGGCAGAACCCGGCGAGGCACTGGTGCAAGACGGCTGGGAACAATACGGCACGCTGACCGTAGTCAGTCATACGGGGTTCGCGGTGGATTCCTTATGGCAAGGCACTGTACGTTTGCTGCAGTGGTTTTTGGCCATGGGCTTGCTCAGTGGCGTCGGTGGAACCCTCTTCTTGAAGACCGTATCGCGCCCTTTGGATACCGTGGTACAGCAAGCGGAGGCCATTGGTGACCGCCGCTTTGTATTGTCGAATGAGCCGCGCACACGGGAATTCCGACGTTTGGTGACAGCAATGAACCGGCTGTCGGAGCGCGTGCGCGCCATGCTAGAAAAAGAAACCCGCCAGTTAGACGAATATCGCCGCCAAATGCAGCACGATGCAGTCACTGGCTTGCCCAACCGCGACTATTTCTTCAGTGTATTAGACGCTACGCTGAACAACGACAATGAGGCCGCGACAGGTACCGTGGTAATGACCCGGTTGTTAAACCTGCAGGGCGTGAACCGTGCTCTGGGTCGTGTTGAAACCGACAACCTGCTGCGCCGTATCGGCGCGCTGTTCAATACGTTGTCGTCGACGCACAGCAACTGTATGGCTGGACGCACCAACGGCAGTGATTTTATTGTGATGATTCCTGACCGCCACGATACCCAGGTGCTAACACAAGAGTTAGTGGACTCATTGCATGAGTTAGTGGACCAGTACGCGCAAGTGAGCCTCGGATTGCCGGTAGCCACCTGCACCTTTGGTGACATGACCGAACGTGGCCCGTTGATGTCACAGTTAGACGGTGCATTGGCCCAAGCCGAGCAGTTGGGTAATAAGGGCGTTGTGGCAGGCAGTGCTACTGGGTCCGTACCACAACACCAAAGCCTGGACGACTGGCGTACGGCCATTTCAACCGCCGTGGCGCAACACGGCATTGCCTTAGGGCAATACGCAGTGCGTTCGTTGGATGGCGAGTTAATTCATTATGAAACACCCGCGCGACTGAACATGGACGGCCAAGAGCGCGCTGCAGGGTACTTTGTACCTTGGATGGCGCGACTGGGGCAGTTGGCTCAACTGGATTTGTTGGTTGCACAGCGTGCCTTACAACAATTGCCGAAAGAAACGGCCAGTCTCGCCATCAATCTATCAGCCGAAGCGCTGGCAGACACCGGGTTTACCCTGCAATTGACGCAAGCCTTGAATGCGGACTCTAGTCATCTCAACCGTTTGTGCTTGGAAACGCACGAGTCTTCAGTACTGCGTTACCCCACAGAGTTCCGCGCGCTGGTGAGCGCGCTGAAACAGTTAGGCTGTGTCATCGGTTTGGAACACGCGGGCCCGAACTTCGCAAAATTAGAAAACTTGCAAGACATAGGGTTGGATTACATCAAGATTGACGGCTCACTGTTCAACGATATTGCGCGGCAGCCAGCGCAACAGAATTTCGTACGCGGGCTGTGCAGTATCGGGCATTCGTTGGGTATTGAGATGATTGCGCAAGGCATTCATACCGACGAAGACTACGCGCTGTTACGCGAGCTGGGTGTGGATGGTGTGACAGGCAAAGCCGTCAGCTAGTCGGGGCTGCTCAAATACTGAGATCGTCTTCGTTGTCGAGTAAATCGACGGCGTTGATCTGATCGCGCAGAGCGCGGCGATTCATCAGTTTTTGCTGGGCTGCAAATGGTAGGTCGGTAAAACGGATGACGCTGCGCTCGATCAGCAAGTTCACTACGTCTTCCAGCACGCGGGCCATATCTTGGTCCGATTGCGCCAATTCCTGAGTCGGGGCGTCATCATCGTCGCCTAAAAAGGCCCGCACGTCGGAATCAGTATCGGCTACGCGCTCGGCAATCTCCGCCGTCGGCTCACGACTGATGGCGATGACCTCTCCTTGTGTGTTGCGCTTAACGTACATGTTGATCCACTCGTGGGAGGTATAAAATTGATGGTTCGCATGCGAACATCCGGCCAGGGGGCTGCCTCCTACATGAATGTTTATCCGTAGGAGCACAGCCCTCTGCGCGAATAATCAGCGAAGATCAATTATCAATCAATAGCTGTCCGTTGTTCAACAACTGTTGAATGATCTCGGCGTCATTGCCACTGACACTGACACCCTGCAACACAATGGTTTGATCCACGGCGTCGTAGCTGCCTTCTGAGAATGCACCAGAGCTGCTGATTTGTACCACTGTGCCTTCGTCGGTCTGCTCGAAGTGCAGGTAGTTCGCCAAGTTTTCTTGGTTCTCGCCCTGCAGCAAGTCGCGCAAATCCAGTCGATCCGCCTCTGAAGTGCCAGTGAACTGGCCCAGCGTGAAGTCGGCCACCACATCCAAGTATGGCTCGTCAGGCGTGCCCACGTCGGCCAATGTCCAAGCGAAGGTGTCAGCACCCAAGCCGCCCAACAGCGTAGTATTGCCTTCTGTAGCGTTCAGCTCGTCGCTGCCGGCTGTGCCCACCACCAAGTTGTCAGCATTACCCGTGTGCGCAATGACTTGAACATTGAAGTCGTTGAAGTCGCTGTCACCTGAGGCACCCATGTCTTCCCAGTTCTGGTTGCCAGCGTCGTCAGTAGTCTGCACTTTCACGACACCACCTGGGTTCAGACTGGCATCAGAGAAGTAGGTGCCACCAGCATTGTCACTGGCAAAGGCTTGGAACTGACCGTTTTCTTCAGTACCGGCTTGCCACACACCGTCAACCTGCTGGAAGACAACAGCGTCGCCGTCTTCATAGTCGTTGCGGTTGCCGCCGTTGGATATTAAGAAGAAGCCTACGTCGTCTTCTGCATAACCTTCTAACGTTACTGTTTCGCCGATGCTGTCTTTCACATCAGACCAGATGATCTCACCCGCAACCGGGTTACCATCTTCGTCCTTCGTGTAGAAGCCATACGTATTGTGATAGCCAGCATCGCTGCTCAGGTTCATCACCGCGATGGAGGTTTCAACAGCGTCAGCACCTGTATTAAAGAGGTAAGCATCCGACAGGTCACTGCGGTTGCCATCAGCATCAATTGCGACAGCGGTATAAGCCACATCGGTTACGTCGTCATCAACGCTATAGTCAAACGACCAGTCGCCGTTTTCATCAGCGGTCGTTGTACCCAGCAATTCTCCGTTGGCGTACACCTCTACGGTGTGGCCTGCGACTGCCTCGCCATCAACGGTAACCGTCGTTTCTTCAACCGTAGCAGGTGCTGTTCCATTGCCCAGCGTAGAGCCGTCACCGAAGACAATCAGGTCAAAATTGTTCAACGTAATGCCTTGGTTACCGCCACCATTGGTACCGATAAAGCCCGACATTACGCCATTGTTGTTATTCAATCCGCCTAAATGGTAGTCAGACTGATCACCCGGCAGATACAGAACGTCATTGCCGTTACCGGCGTTGATACTCATGCCGTTGTAATTGTTGCCTTGCAACACAACCGTGTTGTTGCCACCACCAAGGTTAACGTTGGCGTTATTACCGTTGCCACCGACTACCAACACATCATCTCCATTGCCGAGATTGAAGCTCGACGAGTTGAGGTTGTTGTAGATCAATGTATGCGCTTCGTGGCCACCGTTGAAATTCAGGTTGTTGGCGTTGTCTGCGCCGTCGGTGTTGTAAACTGGCGCGCCTGTGACTTCAACGCCAACTGTTACACCGTTAATTGTCGGCGTTGGAACGGCTGGCGTGGGTGGCACTTCCGGAGTGTCTCCATCTTCATCAGCATCATCGTCGTCGCCCGGAGTGGTGTCGTCATCGCCGTCGCCTTCATCAGGTACTGTACCTTCACCAGAATCGTCGTCAGGATCAGTCACCTCTTCGTCTTCGTCCGACGGAATCGTTAAAGTAGCCACGTCGACCAGTTCGCCATCAACATAGAGCGTCAGGTCGTTGAAGTCGGTTGTTTGAATGTCGCCTAACTCGGTAAACGTAAAGCTGCTGTCCGTAGATTCATTAAAGGCTTTGAGCTCAGCAATGACTTCTGCCGTCATCTGTTCTTCAGTCAAGTTCAATTGCAGTGTATCAGTGGCGCTGCCACCGACCAGCACAACACCATCAAGTGTGGACTCAAGGATGTAGGTGCTACCACCATTGCCGCCATGGATCGTGGCGCCGTTAAAGCTGGCGGCGCTCAAATCGAATGTGTTGCTACCACCCGCTGAGGTTACTTGGATGGTGTTGAAATCGCCGGTCATGATGACGCTGTCGTCGCCCGAGCCGGTAGTAATAGCTGCCGTCGTATGGCCCTTGGAGCCACTGATACTGACGGCGTTGTTACCTTCACCTGCATTGATCGTAAAGTCGTTGCTCCAGCCCGCGTTGTTGGTCAAGGCGTTAACTGTAATGCTGTCGTCACCGCTGCCCGTGCTTATATCACCGCGTTTTGCATCGTTCACAACAACCACGGAATTACCGTCACCGCCCAATTGAACGTTGGCGAAGACAAAGTTATCAATGGTTACGCTAGCGCTTTCTTCACTGGATACGCTGATATTCTTGATGCTGTTCCAGTTGCTGGTCAGATCGACATTCACGCTGTTCGGGTCATCGAACTGAGTGGTAACCGTACCTGGCTGGCCGGTTTCTGCCTGCGTCCAAGTGTCTGTTTCGCCCCATGCGTCCGGATGACCAGCAGTATGGCTGTTCTCGTCATCGAAGCTCGGATTAGAAGTCTGTTCATTCGACCAAGTCACACTAACGTTTGTGACAGGTGGTACTTCTGACGGCACGATGCCGCTGGTGTCAGTGCTGACGTTACCTGCTGGATCGGTGGCCGTCACGGTCACTTCTGTACCGGCTGTCAGTGCTGGGCTAAAGGTGGCGGTGTAGCTGCCGTCGCCATTCGCTGTCACGGTTGGTGTTTCGCCGTTCGAGCCGGTGACTACATAGGTTGCATTGGCGTCGTCACCGCTGAACGTGACGACGGTTTGATCCGCTTCGCCGTTGGCAGGATTGCTGGTGTCTTGTTGGGCAACCACTACTTCACTGATGGTTGGTGCCGTGGTGTCTTCACCTGCATAGGTGACTTCTGACGGTACTGTAACGGCCATGGCATCGCTGGTGTTGCCAGCTGTGTCAGTACCAACGATGCTCACTTCTGTGCCCGCAGCCAGTGCTGGGCTGAAAGTCGCGGTGTAAGTGCCATCTTCGTTATCAACGACCGTCGGCGTTTCACCGTTCGAACCAGTGACTACGTACGTGGCGTTTGCATCGTCGCCACTGAACGTGACAACGGTCTGATCCGCTTCGCCATTGGCAGGATTGCTGGTGTCTTGTTGGGCAACCACTACTTCACTGATGGTAGGTGCAGTCGCATCTTCGCCGGCGTAAGTCACTTCAGCAGGTACACTGCTGGTTACCGCGTCGCTGGTGTTGCCAGCGGTGTCAGTACCAACAATGCTCACTTCTGAGCCCGCAGCCAGTGCTGGGCTGAAGGTCGCTGTGTAAGTGCCGTCGCCATTCGCCGTCACAGTTGGTGTTTCGCCGTTCGAGCCAGTCACGACGTAGGTTGCATTGGCGTCATCAGCGTTGAACGTGACAACCGTTTGATCCGCTTCGCCATTGGCAGGGTTGCTGGTGTCTTGTTGCGCAACCACTACTTCACTGATGGTTG
>JAGDZJ010000009.1:32046-136069 GCA_049115955.1 Natronospirillum sp. | reverse complement strand
CTGTGAGGCCTCCTCCTACTCGATCCACGGACGGGCGGACCGAGAATTGCTCCTGCATTCTCGGCATACAGGCTGTCCTAGCCTTATATGCTGGCAACTCACGACGGCATGGATGCCGGAGGTAGAGCAATGCAGGAGCAATTGCCGAGGAGCAGTTGCCAGTAATGCCCATGGAAAAGATGAAAGCCGCTCATAGGTTGGTGAAAATATATGCTATGTGGAGCGGTGTCGTCTTGTGATAAACTGCGCGCCCCTGAATCGTCAGCACCGACAACCATCAAAAGAGAAATAAGCGGGAAGTACAGCAAGCATGGCCAAAACATCACTCGATAAAGCAAAAATCCGCATTCTGTTATTGGAAGGCATTCATCCTTCTGCCGTTGAGTCATTGGAACGCGCTGGGTACTCGGAAATTGAGGTCCTGCCATCGTCACTGCCGGAAGAGCAGTTAAAAGAGAAAATCCGCGATGTCCATTTCATCGGTATCCGCTCGCGTACGCAATTAACGCGTGACGTACTGGAGCACGCTGACAAGCTGGTAGCCATTGGTTGTTTCTGCATCGGCACCAATCAGGTTGACCTGCGTGCCGCGACCGAAAAAGGCGTGGTGGTGTTTAACGCGCCGTTCTCCAATACGCGTTCTGTCGCGGAGCTGGTGTTGGCCGAAGCCATTTTGCTGCTGCGCGGTATTCCAGAGAAGAACGCCGTGTGCCATCGCGGCGGTTGGCAGAAGACAGCGACCAATTCTTTTGAAATTCGCGGTAAAACGCTGGGTATTGTAGGCTACGGTAACATCGGTACACAGCTTGGTGTGTTGGCCGAAGGCCTGGGTATGAACGTTATCTTTCACGATATCGTTAATAAACTCCCGCTCGGCAACGCGTCACAAGTCGGCAGTTTGCGCCAGTTGTTGGCGACGTCCGATGTAGTGTCTTTGCACGTGCCAGAAACCGCATCGACCAAGTGGATGATGGGCGCGGCCGAGTTTGAAGCCATCAAGCAAGGCGCGATCTTTATCAATGCAGCACGCGGTACCGTGGTGGATATTGATGCCTTGGCGGCAGCGCTAGAAAGCAAGAAGCTGCTTGGCGCTGCTATTGACGTGTTCCCGGTTGAACCACGCGGCAATGATGAAGAATTCCAAAGCCCGTTGCGTGCTTACGATAACGTGATTCTGACCCCACACGTGGGTGGCAGCACCATGGAAGCGCAGAAAAACATCGGTTCGGAAGTGGCGGAAAAACTGGCCATGTTTTCCGACAACGGCACGTCGATTTCGGCGGTTAACTTCCCCGAAGTAGCCTTACCGACCTTGGAAGGCAAACACCGCATTCTGCACATTCACCAGAACGTGCCGGGCGTATTGTCACTGATCAACAGCATTCTGTCAGATAATGGCATAAACATCAGCGCACAGTATTTGCAGACCAATGAAACCGTGGGTTATGTCGTGATTGACGTAGACCAGGCCTTTGGCCCGTTGGCGCTGGAAAAACTGAGCCAAGTTAAGGGTACGATCAAAGCGCGAATTCTGTTTTAATCACGCTTGATTAAGCCGTGGCACTGGGTGTAACAGCCCAGTGCTGAAACGCTGTTGCATGTTGGTATAGCCAAAGGAATGAACAATGCTATGCTAAGTCAGATGAATCATCCTATCGCATTACATTCAGGGCGACTGTTGGCCGCACTGGCTCTAATATTGGGGCTCGGCGGGCTGCCGCTCGACGCGCAGGCGCAAGCCAATCAAGAGTTTCGCCAATGGCTGGCGGAACAGCAAAGCAGTTTCGCCGCCTACAGAGATCAGCACGATGCTGATTTTGCCCGTTGGCTTGATGAGCAATGGGTAGCCTTTGATACCTTTGTGCAGCGTCCGCCCGTTGAGGCCCCCAAGCCCGATGCAGCGCCGGTTTGGCAAGAGCCTGAATCCACCACCCCTGTTCCCCCGGTTGATGATACGCCTGCGCCAATCACGCTCGAGCCGCCAATTGTTCTACCGGAATCTGCACCAGAACCCGCGCCAGCCGTGCCCTCACCGGTAGCGCCGTCGACGGGTCAGCGACTGATGTTGCACTACGAAGGTTTGCGCGCCGAGCTTCGATTCAATCAAGCCTTAGAAGGACGGTTGCCGACGCGGGTCAATGACCAAGCGATTGCCGATTACTGGCAGGTTATGTCGTCTTGGGGCGGTGCTGAGGAAGTCGGCCGTTTGGTCGCCGAGTTAGCACGGCGCAACAATCTCAATACCTACGATCAGCTCTTGGTGATGCACAGCTTTGCGGGGCAATTGGTCGAGCGAGAAGAAGCGCAGACGCTACTGACTTGGTATTTAGCGGTTCGCCAAGGATTGCAGGTTAGGGTGGGTTACGATGCGCGTTCGGCTTATTTACTGGTAGCGACACGGCAGAGTCAATACAACGTACCCTACGTAACGTATCAAGGCGTGCGTTTTTATGCCTTCAGCCCAGAAGGACGCTACCCCACGGGTCAATTGACCAGTTATTCAGAGCAGCATCGTCGCGCCAGCAGCTTTGTTGAGCTACAGCCTCACCCGGCGCTTAATGTCGGCGGTACGTGGGAGATGGAGCCGATCACCATCGATATGTATGGGGTAGATGACTATTTTCAATTGCCCGTGAACCCGGCGTTAGCGCGCCACTTCGAGCGTTATCCGCAACTCTCCTTGCAGGACTATTTTGCTCAGCCCATGCCGACGCCCATGCGTGACGCACTGCGCACGCAATTGCTGCCGAGGCTGCAGAGTTTAACCTTGGTCGAGCAGGCAAATTACTTGTTGCGCTTTGCGCAGTTCGCGACCGGATACATGACCGATCAAGAGCAGTTTGGTCAAGAGAACTACCAGCACCCCGTTGAGTCGTTTACCAATGGCTACAATGACTGCGAAGACCGCGCGTTGATCTTTGCGCTGTTAGTGCGGGATCTGTTGCAGGTTGAAGTCATGGCGTTGTATTTTCCCGGTCATGTTGCCACGGCATTGCGCTTGCCACCGCAGGCTGGGCTAGGCAGCACTCAGGTTGGTAATGCGACGTTTTATTGGGCTGATCCGTCGTATTTACACGCTACGGTTGGTCGTTTGATTCCGCAAGTTGAAGGGCGGACGCCACAAATCATAGGAGTGCCCTGATCCATGCGGATGGTTGTTGCAGTATGCATGGTGTTGCTTTTAGCGGGTTGTGCCACCTATGGCGACCAACAACAAGAAGCGCTTAAGGCAGTAGAGCGCGGCGACTACACCAGCGCCGAGGAGCTGTTTTCTTCGGCGCTGCAAGACCGCGCGCGCGAAGAACTGTTGTACTACTTGGAAATTGGCATGGTGCGCCATTTGGCGGGCGATTTTGCGGGTAGCAATAGTTTCCTGCAACGCGCTGATGACTTGCGTGATGCGCTGTCGGTAGAAGCCTACGGCGCACAGTTTCGTAATTTCATGACCAGCCCGGCGCTGGGAACCTATAACGGCACGCCCTATGAATTTGCGTACGTAAACTATTTTAAGGCCTTGAACTATTTGGGTTTAGCGCAGGAAACTGGCGAAGAGCGCTGGTTAGAATCGGCGCGTGTAGAAGCGCGACGGTTAGAAATCATTCTGAACGAATTTGCCGCCAATGAAGGCGACTATTTAGACGTCGCCACCGCAGAAGACGACAAGGCTGCCGGTTTTTTGAGCATTTTACGCCAGCTCAATGGGCAGTACATGGACCCTGTCACGTTGATCTATCGCGACGATGCATGGGCACGTTTTCTGGCCGGCATCACCTACGAAAATCTGCGCGAGTGGGACAGCGCGCGGGTGGCCTATCAAGCCGCTGCTGTGGCCTACGAATCCGGTTACGCCGAGCAATACCAGTTACCCGATGAAGCCACGCGATTAGCATGGGCTGCCACCGTGCGAATGATGCGTACAGGTGGCGGCTGGAATGACGAATGGCCGCGTTTGGTGGAAGAAAAAGGTTTAAGCGAAGAAGAAACCCGTCCGTTGGCCGCCGATGAAGCGTTGGTGTTGGTGGTGGAGCACGTTGGGTTGATTCCACCGGTGGGTGAATTGAATTTGTACCTGACCAAGCGCAATGCCTCGCGTTCCTTGTCCATCGAACCCGTGGTCAGTGGCAGCCAGGCGCAGCAACTGGAACAGTTAACGTGGTTCACGCTGCATTACGCCGACACCGGCTTGTTTGATTTACTAGCGCGCTATCAGGCGGGTGGTGTGTGGTCGGTTCTGGAGAATCCGTTACGCAGTAAGCAAGTACAGTTGGGTCCCTTGTGGGATATTGCGGACGAAGTAGGGTTGCTGGCGGGCATCGGAGATTTCGGGGTGCGCGTGTCGGTGCCTTATTATCCGCCGGCTTACGAACCGCCGCGAGCCACTGTGCTGCGGGTTGGCGGGTCCTCTCAGGGTGCGTTGCACGCCGTCGCTAACATTGAGCAACTGGCGCGCCAAGAGCGTTTACGCTTGGCGCAGGAAGAGATGATGGCTGCCTTGCTCAGAGAAACCATCAAAAACGCCGCCAGTGCCAATGTCAGTCGTGCGGTGAGCACCAATAACGATGGATTGGGATTGCTGGTTTCCTTGGCTGGGCGTGTGGCAACCACCGCAACAGCCCGTGCTGAAACACGTCATTGGGCTACCTTGCCAGCGTGGGCAAGGGCGGTCAGCGCCAGGGTGCCAGCGGATGAGACAGCGTTAGCGCTGGTGGTGGACGAGCGTGTACTGTGGCAGTCCGACGTGAGCTTGCGACCGAGACAAGTAAATATATTTTACGCGCGTACCTTTGGTCATTGAGGCTGGGTCGCACTACTATAGTGGGCAGACGCCCAATTTGTTGATGAGGAAATCGAAATGCGTGTCATGAATCTTGCCTTGCTGATGCTGGCCCTGATGGTGTTGGCCGCGTGCGCCGGTCCATCTGTTACGGTCAGTCGTGAAGACCCTAACCAAGAGATCGCGTTGACCGATCGTTGGAACGCCACCGATTCACGCTTGGTGTCGGAAACCATGATCGGCGATATGGTGACCTTCCCTTGGTACAACAATTTCGTGCAAGCGAACAATAAGCGTCCTGTGGTGATCGTACAGAGCATGCGTAACCGCTCGCACGAGCACATTCCGGTGAACACCTTTATCAACGACATTCGTCGCGCCATGTTGATGACCGGCCAGTTGGAATTCGTGGCTGGTGGTGAGGAGCGTGATGACGTGCGTGAAGAACGTTTGGATCAAGAGTTGAACGCGCGTGAAGACACGGTGAATCAGATGGGTCAAGAGATCGGTGCGGATTTCGCGCTGACCGGCGAGATCAACTCGTACGTCGATACGTTGGACGGCCAGCGTGTGACCTACTACCAAGTCGACATGAAATTGGTCAGCATTCTCGATAACCGGGAAGTCTGGCTGGGCACTGAGCGCATTCAAAAGCTGCAGCAACGTCGCCGTCGTTAATTCTGCCCGCCTGTTAAAAAAGATGCTTCTGTGCTGGCTGCCGTGCGAGCGCCAGTGCAGAAGTGTCCTACGTTTCTACTAGTCCCCGTCTCCATCCCTCAGTCATTTACGCCTACTTATTCTGCGCTGCCTGTCGATAATGTAACAGAGTGCAGTAAACCGCCACGGTGAGCCGTTGCCTGTCCGCAAGTTCGCTGAGTTGGTGCCACCAAATACAATTTTAAAAACGATGAGTCGGGTTCGTTGCCGTAACGCACCCGACTGAATTCATGAAAAGGTAGTCCCGCTATGCTTCAGTCAATCGTTTCACGTTCAAGTCGTCAGGGAGCGACCGGCTATACAGGTTTCACCTTGAAGACGCGCATCATCGCGTTGATCGGTGTATTGCTTGCCTTTACCGTCGCCTTAGTGGCGTTCAACCTGCAAGCATTGACCAGCATTGGGGCTGCCGCATCTGCTCAAATCAGCGAAGTCGAGTCACAACGTTTGCAAGTCGAGCGACAAACCGCTTTGGTCGCCGAGCAAGCGGAACTGAACGAGCAAGTTGAATTGATCAACGAGTTAAAAACGTTGATCTATGAGATGCAGTTTATCGACTTTTTGGCCAGCCTGACCTATGAAATGGAACAGGTTGAAAATGCTGAATTGATCAAGGTGCAACTGGCGGAAGAGTTTGACGCCATCGAGCAGCGTGACCCTGCCCAAGCTGAGCGCGTTGCAGAGATTCGCACGGAATTCGCCACCTACCGCATGGCATCCCGTCGCATGTTCGACTTCTATGAACGCAACAACCCGTCGATGGGCCGTGCTATGGCGGTGGTGTCGCAAGAACAGGCAGACAACATCATCGGTTTACTCGATGCCATCACTCGTGACTATCAGGGTGCTGTGGAACTCGGGCGCCAAGGTGTCTCTACCGCAAGCACAGCCTTGGTATCATCGGGCAATGAGTTATTGCGCTCCACCGAAGAAATCAACCGCCGCGTCAGTGACGCGCGCTTAGTGTCGGCCAGCAGTGCGTTGGTGCTGATCGCGCTGGGGTTAATCGCGGGTGTCATCTTTTTGCGTTCGGTGCTGCGGCCCATTCAGCGTTTGAGCCAACAAATCACAGCGATGGAGACCGGCAACGATCTGTCGTCACGCATCAATTATGCGCGTACGGACGAATTGCGCAGTATCAGTGATGCGTTCGATAGCTTGATCGCCAAGTTCGATCACATTATTCGCAACATCATGACGTCGGTAGATGATCTGAGCGCAGTGTCTCACGACAATGGTCGGGCAAGTGACAGTGCACGTAACCACGTTGAAGCCCAGACCAGTCAACTAGACCAAGTGGCCACGGCATCCAATGAGATGGCGATGACGGCGCACACCATTCAAGAGAACTCAGAACAAGCTGCCGATGCGGCAAACGCGGTGGACGAAGCCGCTCGCCATGGCAGCGCTGAAATGCAGTCCGGAATGGCTTTAGTGGATACGCTGAACGATAAAATTCAAAGTGCGCAAACGGTGATTCAACAGTTGGCGCAGCGCAGTGAAGACATCGGCGGTGTGCTGGACGTGATTCGCGGCGTCTCCGAACAGACCAACTTGCTGGCGCTGAACGCCGCCATTGAAGCGGCCCGAGCAGGCGAGCAAGGACGAGGCTTTGCGGTGGTGGCCGATGAAGTACGGAACCTCGCGCAGCGGACGAACGAATCAGCTGGTGAAATCCAGGGTATGGTTGAACAGTTGCAGCAAGATGCGCGAACCGCCGTTGCTGAAATTGAAGACAGTGGCCAAGTCACTGTGCAGACCGTCAGCCAGATTCGTATTACCAACGACGCCTTGCAAAACATCCAACAGCAAATGGCGTCCATTCGCACGGTCAATTCGCAAATTGCACAGGCGACGGCAGAACAAAGCCAAGTAGCACAGTCGATAGACCAGAACTTAGAGTCTATTCGCCACTCGGCTGATGAGGTCACCGTGAGCGTGCGTTCATCGGTGGACGCCAACCAGTCGCTGGCGAAGGTCACAACACAACTGCGTGAGTTAATTACTCATTTCAAGATCTAACCAAGGGGCCTAGTCGCACAGGTTGCGGTGACAAATAGACTCAAAGGGCTAGTGAATTTAAGCGTGGGATAATCCCATCCACCCGATAAATACACCCTGAATCCACCGGGGGGTGGGGGGTGCTCTGGGGGGTGCAGAAGACGAGGTGGAAATGCTGGGTGCACGCACAGGTTTAAATTGTCGCGCGCCTAGCCGAGGGGTATTTTAGATTCTGTTAATCGTGTTGCTTAACACGTTTTGTCTGCCGACGATGTATTGAGCCCGAAGCAGAATACTGCATACCACACGACAACAAAAATAATGACAACAACAGGAAGACCACTATGAAAAAATTGATTGTTACTGCCGTTGCGTCAGCAACCGCAGCATTTGCCCTGAATGCCTCAGCCATGAATGAAGGCGAAATTCTGATCTGGATCGGTGGCGACAAAGCCTATACCGGTTTGCAAGCAGTGGGCGATCGTTTCGCCGCTGAAACGGGTGTGAGCGTACGTGTTGAAACGCCTGATGACGTGCAAGCGCGTTTCCGTCAAGAAGCTGCCTTGGGCCGTGGGCCAGACGTTATGATCTGGGCGCACGACTGGTTGGGTGAGTTGGTTGAAGGTGGTTTGGTTCAGCCCATTTCGCCCAGTGATGACGTTAAGAGCCGCTTTGATGATTTCACTTGGGAAGCCAATACCTACCAAGGGGAACTCTATGGTTATCCGTTAGCTGTTGAAGCAATCGGTCTGATATACAATAAGGCATTAGTGCCTACACCGCCTAAAACGTTTGAAGAAGTATTCGCACTGGATCGGCAGTTGAAACAGAATGATCGCTCAGCACTGCTGTGGGCTTACAACGATGCATTCTTTGCTTTCCCCGTGCTCTCATCTGCTGGTGGATATGTGTTTGGTGTGGATGCAGACGGTAACGCTAACCCAAGAGATGTCGGCTTGGCGAATGAAGGCGGTGTGAAAGGCGCTGAGATGATCCGTCGATTAATCACTGAAGGTGTTATGCCAGCGGGATCGGGTTACGGTGAAATGATGTCAGCGTTCACCGGTGGTGACGTAGCCATGATTATCAATGGTGCGTGGGAGTGGGGTGCTAGCCGCCAAGCTGGGATAGATATCGGATTGGCTCCTGTACCTGCGGTAGATGGCGTTAACCCAGGCCGTTCGTTTGTAGGTGTACTATCTGCGAACGTTAACGCTTCTACTCCTAACGCGGACTTAGTAGAGTTGTTTATGACTGACTACTTACTTACTGCTGAAGGCATGCGCCTAATGGATACTGCAGACCCGTCACAGTCTCTTGGCGTTTCGGCACACCTTGAATACGTTGCACAACAGATCAATGAATCGGACGACGGTGAGCTGATTGGGGCGACTTATGCTATTGCTGAAGCCGGTATCAATATGCCGAATATTCCAGAAATGGCGGCCTTCTGGTCTAACATGAATTCTGCTCTAGAGGCTCTTTCTTCTGGTCGACAAGCACCAGCAGAAGCGGTATCTAACGCAGTTGAGCGTATGCTGCGCTAAATCCATCCCTCGATATTTTTAGATGCAGTAGAATGCATGATTTTAAGGGGCTCTCAGGAGCCCCTTTGTAATCGGTTTTTTGTTCGATCCTGGAGTAGTGATCATGGCTTCTAACAATGCCATTCCGATGGCACCTGAGTCCTACGATGTAACACCTGCACAGAAGGCGTTTCGTTGGGCTTCTGTATTACTACTTTCGGGTAGTCTGCTGTTCTTGTCTTTGTTGATGTATCAAGCGGGCGATGTGCTGTTTGCGTTGAGCATGATAGTGTTGGCTGGGATTATCTGTTACGTCTATTTAACTGATCGTACTTATGTATCTAGATACTTAGTTCCCGGGTTGGCATTTATTGCATTATTTTCAATATTTCCATTGATTTATACAGTGGCGTTAAGTTTTACCAATTACAGTTCTAGTAATTATATAAATTTCGACCGAGCTAAAGCTTTTCTACAAGCACAAACTTATATAGATGACGGCGGTAGTTATGAGTTTGAACTACACTCCGTAGATGACGGACAGTATTTGATTGTACTGAGACAAAGTAATCAGGCTTTCGTCAGTGAGCCAATTGCCTTAGTGGCAAGCACAGATGCTGATACTCGGACCGTCTCTTTAACACCTAGAAATGAATCAGAAATTACGAGTAATGCAGCTGCTTTAGCTGAAGTTATTCGAAATCGTGCAGCCTTACAGAGCATTACGGGCGAAATAGAAGGCCGCAGTCCTGTATCCTATAGCGGTCCAAGGGCTTTTGGCTCCCTGCGGTCTTTGTATGTTGCTGATGAAGAAAACGACAATATTTTAATAAATCAGCGTACAGGCATTGCCGTTGAACCCGATTTTGTTCGAGGCTTTTTCTACCGAGTCACGCCTGAGAGAGCTGCCATTTTGCATGATCACGCAATACTGGCAGATGTTCGAGATGGATTAGCCTCTGTGAATGAATTGCAAGTGTTACGTAATATCACAAGAGATGATTTACAAAATGATTTTCGTGCAGCTCAATCAGATCTTGACCGCCGTTTGCGCGAGCATCGGTTGGTTCCCGGCTTCAAAGTAAATGTCGGTCTGAGTAATTATCATAGAATATTTCTTGAAGAGGGTATGTTCCAGCCCTTTTTAAAAATATTCACTTGGACAGTGATATTTGCCACTTTTACCGTTGGGGCGACGTATTTGCTAGGGTTGGTGCTCGCCTGCCTACTAAATTGGAAGTTGATGAAGGGCAGTGTCATCTATCGTGTATTGATGATCTTGCCTTATGCAGTTCCTGCTTTTATCTCGATTCAAATATTTAAGGGTCTCTTTAATCAAGGCTTCGGCGAAATAAATATGATTTTGGAGATGTTTTTTGGTATACGACCAGCGTGGTTTACAGATCCTACTTTAGCTAAGGTGATGATTCTTATAACAAACCTTTGGCTGGGGTATCCTTATATGATGATTTTGGGTCTGGGTATGTTGCAGTCTATATCAGATGATCTCTATGAGGCCGCCTACCTTGAAGGTTCTGGTGTTATAACTAATTTCTTTCGTATTACTTTGCCTCTAGTAACCAAGCCAATGATTCCGTTGTTGATTGCGGCATTCGCCTTTAATTTCAATAACTTCTTGTTAATTCGTTTGTTAACAAATGGTAGCCCTAATATTATCGGCTCCAACCCACTTGCTGGTGAAACAGACTTGTTGATCAGTTATGCGTTTCGGCTAGCATTCGGTGATAACAACAATGATTTTGCTTTGGGTGCAGCTATTGGTGGATTGATATTTTTACTCGTAGCCGGTTTATCGATGTTCTACATCCGCTACGCCAAAGTCGAAACGGCGCGCTAAGGAGAAGAAGATGGTCATTACGCCTGCTACAAAATTACGAGTCTGGGCAACCCATGCTTTTTTGGTTGCTTTTGTTGCGCTAATATTATTTCCGCTATTAATGATTGTTTCTATATCATTTCGCGAGGGTAACTTTGCGCGCGGCGACTTAATTCCGCGTAACTTCACCTTGGAGCATTGGACGTTGGCTTTTGGTAAAGTTTACGTCGGAATGAATAACAACGGATCGATGTTAGATAGTGGAACAGGACGCCCCAATTTGGGTATCGGACGATTGACGATCTCATCTGAGGGTCAATGGAGCCTAGATGTGAATAGTGAGATACCTCAACAGCACTATCCATTGCAAAGTTATATCCAGCTAGTAACTATTGATTCAGCAGCAAATACCGTATTTGCGTCTGAACGGATAGACTTCTTACTGATAAATTCTGAGGAGCAAGGAAAAAGAGCACATGAAGACACTGTGATTGTTCGGTTAGGCGATAAGCTTGAAGGTCAGTTGGCGTTACCAGAGGGATTTATTGGATCAGGGCGCCCAAGAGCGGAGTATGGTGTAGCCTATTATGCTAACCCTCCTTTCCCTGTCCTTACGTGGCTAGGAAATTCGATCAAGATAGCCTTGATTACGGCTTTTCTATTGATGTCTCTCTCGGTTACGTCTGCCTATGCTTTTGCAAGAATGCGCTTTACAGGCAAGATGACGTTATTACGGACCATGCTTCTGTTGCAGATGTTTCCAGCAGTGCTGGGCGTTATAGCATTATATGAGATGTTTGATCGACTAGGATACTATGTTCCTGCGTTTGGCTTAGATACTCACGCGGCTTATATATTGGCTATGCTGGCCGGAGTGACGATGAACATTTGGATCATCATGGGTTACTTCAGCTCGATTGATTCGGCATTGGAAGAGGCGGCCTACATAGACGGCGCGACTCCGTGGCAAACGTTTTACAGGATACTATTACCTCTCAGCGTACCTATATTGGCAGTAGTTTTTATACTTGCGTTTATAACGACCATTAATGAGTTCGTGTTGGCCAGTGTATTGTTGCGAAGCCAAGATCAATTGACACTGGCTGTTGGTTCTACTTACTACTTCCAGTCGAACTCTACGCTGTGGGGTAACTACGCAGCGGCGGCGGTCTTGTCCGGTGTGCCGATTACCATTGTGTTCTTGTTTGCCCAGCGCTTCCTGGTCAGTGGATTAACGGCCGGTGGTGTTAAGGGTTAAATTAAAAAGTGCATTCAGTGGCAAGGCCTATCCTTGCCGCTGAATGTGTTATGCATGCACAATGGCGTCTGGTATTTTTGCTGAGGCGCTGTGTTATGACATCTCTTCCTGATCGTCCCGGTAAGGTCATCTGTATTGGTCGCAACTACGCTGCCCATGCCGCTGAATTGAACAACCCAATTCCCGATGAACCCTTGTTGTTTATTAAGCCAGGTAGTTGCGTGCAACCTTTGCAAGGTATGCGCATTCCTACCGATCGCGGTGACGTGCATTACGAAACGGAATTGGCACTCTGGTTAGATGAGCCACTCGATCAGGCAACGCCAGAAGAAGCATGGGCGGCCGTTGGTGGCATTGGCCTGGCATTGGATTTAACCCTGCGCGACAAACAATCAGAGTTAAAAGACAAAGGCTGGCCGTGGGAAGTGGCTAAGTCGTTCAATGGTGCCTGCGCGCTTGGGCCACGGCAGGCGTTACCGAGCGACCTGCCCATTCGGTTTACACTGTCGCTGAACGGCAATACGGTGCAGGACGGCGATACCGGTTTGATGCTGTTCAGCTTGCCGCAATTGTTGAGCGAGATGTCGCAGCATTTTGTATTGGAAAAAGGCGATGTCATCTTGACCGGCACACCCGCAGGCGTCGGCGTGTTGCGCGTCGGTGATGCATTGGACATGACGCTGAACGGTGAGCACTATTTAGCCACAGCGGTGCAGTGAGCGGCGGTTTATTCCGGCCGTAGGCGTAACTGGCTGAGCAACGAGACCAGTTGTGCCCGGCCATGCAGGCCCAGTTTACGAAAGATCGTGGTGAGGTGTGCCTTTACGGTGGCCTCACTGATGCCCAAATCCCAAGCAATGGTTTTGTTGAGTTCGCCGGTGGAGACTCGCATGGCTACATCGTACTGTGCCGGCGTCAGAGTTTGCAGTTGCGCCATCGCTTTCAGCAGGGGCGTGTGTTCGCCGGAATCAGAAACTGTGGGGAAACAGAGATCACCTTGCAGTACCTGTTCGAGCGTTTGACGCAAAACGTCGGGAGAAGCGGACTTAGAGCAGAACCCCAGAGCGCCCAGCTCTTGGCTGCCCGCGACGATTAAGGCTTGATCACTGCCCGACACCACCACTACGGGTAACGAAGGCCAAGCGCGCCGAATTTGCTGCAGCCCCAGCAGGCCTGCCGAGCCCGGCATGGCTAAATCCAGTATCAGCAGATCGGGCTCTTCGTGCTGCGACAACCAGCTCAGCGTACCCGGTAAGGAGTCGGTTTCTGCGATGTCATGCGGATCGTCACCACTCGTGAGCATATGCCGTAAGGCATCACGGAACAGTGGGTGATCATCGGCAACCAGAATTCGCGCCATGGGCCAGTGTCGTCCTGTCATTTTTATTGTGGCCTCAGTCTAAGACCTGCGCCGCATGCTGTCTATGCTTCTGATAGGCGGTGCTTAGATCACTTGCCATATTATTAACACGAATCGCGCACAATCAACTTAGCTTCCAGCAGGACATCCTTACTGTATTCACTCAACCCCAGCACCATTTTGGCGGCCTGGCGGCCTTTTTCATTCTGCGGTTGGTGTACGGTGGTTAATGCAGGCCGTTGATAGGCTGCGGTGGCGATGTCATCAAAACCGATGATTTTGAGGTCTTGCGGGATTCTGAGGCCCATGTCTTGTGCTGCGGCAATAGCGCCCAGTGCTAGCCGGTCGCTCATGCACAGCAACAGCTCTGGTCGAGGGTTACACAGTAAGGCTTCGCGCGCCGCCTGATAGCCGTATTCGTAACGACTTTCGGGCACATTCCATATCCACTCACGCTCCAGAGTCCGTTGTTGCTCGTCCAACGCCGACAAGTAACCGTCTAGACGACGGCGGGAGACAGATTCATATTGCGAAGCTAGAAGATCATCGTCCGTTACTCGACGGACTTCTTCTGAATAGGTGAGCAGCCTCAGGGCCAACACAGCGACTTGACCAGACGCGACACTCATACCATGTCGCGCCGCATCGCGCGCGCCATGGTAGTTGTCGATGTTCAAGGAGCGCACATCAGGGAGGTTGAAGTCTACCGTGATGGTCGGCTTGCCTTTTACCACAATGCGGTCCAGTACCGTGGCGTCTTTTGGTGGGCCATAAATAACAAACCCATCGGCTAGGCTGTCTACGGTGTTGTTCTGATAGAACTCGGCGCGGCTGGGCAACAGCAGCATATTGATGTTTTGCTGATCAAACACCTCGGATACACCGTGCAAAAAGCGTGTAGCCACCGGGTCTTCAAAGTTGTATTGCAACCGTTCGGTCAGCACCAGGGCGATGGTGCCAGTACGACCGCTGCGCAGGCTGCGCGCTGTGGCGTTGGGGCCACGGTAACCCAGCCGCTTCGACTCACTGAGGATACGCTCGCGCAGCTCCGCTGATAACTGATCGGGACGACTGAAAGCATTGGAAACAGTGGCGGTGGAGACCCCCAGTGCTTCGGCAATGTCTTTCAGTGTCAGTTTCATTAGCGTTCCTCAAACGGCGCGCGCAAAGACGGCGTTATAAGCCGGGATAGACAGCAGGCTATTCTCGACAGTACCGAGAAAACCGGTGTTATCGAGGCACTCAATACGATCGGGCACGGCCACGGTGATGGGCTCGGC
Source organism: Natronospirillum sp. (assembly GCA_049115955.1). Classification (GTDB taxonomy): domain Bacteria; phylum Pseudomonadota; class Gammaproteobacteria; order Pseudomonadales; family Natronospirillaceae; genus Salinispirillum. The sequence continues at coordinate 121,316 of JAGDZJ010000009.1, read as the reverse complement.
GGTCAGATTGATGCCAACCCACAGTGTCTGTTCGGCGGCGCGGCGGGAAAAAACCAGCGCTGCACCGTTATAGCCCGACAGCCATTGGAAATCACCGCTGATGAGTGCGGGCTGCGCGCGCCGCCACTGCAAAAACGTCTGCACCCAACGCAGCACCGAATCGGGGTCTTGTGCTTGGGTCTCCGCATTTAAGGGCAAATGCGCAGAGTCTACGGGCAGCCAACTGCGGGTGTTGGACGTAAACCCGCCTTCGGTGGTCCACACCATGGGTGTACGGCAACCGTCGCGGCCTTTAAATTCCGGCCAAAACTCAATGCCGTAGGGATCTTGCAAGTCTTCAAACGCTACTTGCCCCTCAGGTAAACCCAGCTCCTCGCCCTGATACAGGCACGATGAACCGTGTAACGAAAACAACAGGGCAAGGCTGGCCTTGGCAAAGTCGCGTCGTGGTGCATGACCACCCCAGCGGGTCACGCTGCGAATCACATCGTGGTTGCTCAACGCAAAATTGGCCCAGCCATCGCCGAGTTGGTCTTCCAGTGAGGAAATCGTGTGCCGAATATAATCGGCGCTGCAATCGGCACTCAACAAATCGAAGGTGTAGGCCATGTGCAGCTTGTCGCCGCCAGAGGTGTAATCCGACATCACCTTTAAACTGTCGTACGAGCCGATTTCCCCAATGGTGGTGCGCTCGGGATACTGGTCGAGCAGGCTGCGTAGGCGTTGCAAGAAGGCCAGATTCTCCGGCTGGGTGATCTGGTGTTTATGGAACTGGCGTGACCACGGATTGTCGTCACCGGAACCTACATGCCGTTCGGAAGGCTGAGATACCACCGGGTTGTCACGCAACTTCGCATCGTGAAAGTACATGTTCACCACGTCGAGGCGGAAGCCGTCCACACCGAGTTCGAGCCAAAAGCGCATCACATCCAATATGGCTTCTTGTACCGCTGGATTGTGAAAATTGAGGTCGGGCTGCGAAGTCAGAAAATTGTGCAGGTAGTATTGCCGACGCCGACTGTCCCATTGCCAGGCAGAACCACCAAAAATGGACAGCCAGTTGTTCGGTGGCGTGCCATCCGGTTTGGCGTCGGCCCAGACGTACCAGTCCGATCGGTCATTGTCGCGAGACGACCGGCTTTCAATAAACCACGCATGTTGGTCTGAAGTATGGCTGTACACCTGATCAATAATGACTTTCAAGCCTAAGCGCTGTGCCTCGGCCAGCATGGTTTTGAAGTCGGCGAGTGAACCGAACATTGGGTCGACGTCGCAGTAATCGGCAACGTCGTAACCAAAGTCTTTCATGGGCGAGGTAAAAAACGGAGAGAGCCAAATAGCGTCCACACCCAATTCCGCAATGTAAGCCAGCTTTTGAGTAACACCGGGAATATCCCCAATGCCATCGCCATTGCTGTCAAAAAAGCTGCGCGGATAAATCTGATAAATCACCGCACCGCGCCACCAATCGGCGGCGCGATACGACTGCGGTGCATTCGATTGAACAGACAATGCGTTAGCCTCCCTTGACTGAACCGGCCAACAAGCCGCGCACGAAATAGCGCTGCAAGGACAGGAACACAATCAATGGGACGATGATGGAGACAAACGCACCAGCGGTAAGAATCTCCCAGTTTTGCCCACGAGACCCTAGCAACTCTCTCAATTGTTGGGTCATAACGGTTCTACCTTCACCCTGGCCCAAGAACACCGACGCCACCAACAGGTCATTCCACACCCATAGGAATTGGAAGATGGCAAATGAAGCCAGTGCAGGGAACGACAGCGGCAACACGATGGTCACAAAAATCTTATAATGCGAGGCCCCGTCCATGCGCGCCGACTCCATGATTTCCTTGGGCAAGCCTGCCATGTAGTTGCGCAATAAATAGATGGCTAAAGGTAAGCCAAACCCGGTATGCGCGAGCCAGATACCCACATAGTTGCGAGGATCAAAACCGAAAGCAGCGCCTAAGGTATTGTAGGTGCGCAATATTGGTATTAACGACATCTGCAAAGGAACGACAATTAGACCTACCATCACGGCTAACAGCAGCAAACGACCTGGAAACTGCATCCACGCCAGAGCATAGGCCGCGAAGGCGGCAATCATAATGGGAATGAAGGTCGCTGGAAGTGTAACCGTCATGGTATTTACAAAAGCTGGCCCAATCCCCTCTGCGGCCAAAACATTTCGGTAGTTGTCGAAAGTAAAGCGAGGAGGAACATTGGCTTTGTACAAAATACGTTTGCCTGAGGTATGAGCAAAAGCCTCATTACTCTCCCATCGATAAGTACCGTTACTGTTCACTGTAAGCACCGAGCCGTCCGCAAGATTCACAGGCTCATTCACTGGGTATGCGTCTATAGCATTGGCTCGCTCCCCCCAAGCTTGTATAACACGAGTTGAGCCTTCTGAAAGTAACCGCCCCTCGATAACAAACAACCCGTTTTCTTCCAATTGATTCCTAGCCGGCCCAGTGCGACTAGAGTCCGTTCTCTCCGCGGCCTTTAGTGCAGTCCACCAACCTGACACATTCAACTGATCTCTATCACGTACGGAACTAATTAAAAGACCAAGAGTGGGAAGTGTCCAAATTAAAACGAGCAGCAAAACCAAAAGGTGCTTAACAATACTGCCAATAGAATACTTTTGCGCATTAATCATGTTCATTACCTCAGCTATGTTCTTTGCGCGCTTGGCGTACGTTCCACCACATCAGTGGAACCACTGAGAGCATGATGATAACGGCGACGGCACTGCTGCGCCCTCCGTCATTAATGATCCAGCGATACATCATGTTCGCTAGCACTTCTGTCTCCCACTGGCCATTAGTCATGGCTGCGACGATGTCATATACCTTAAGAACCAGTACAGTAATGGTCGTCCAAACAACCAGCACCGTTCCGAGAATCTGCGGAATGACTATTTTGATTAAGAGCTGCCACTCATTGGCACCTTCCATATTGGCCGCCTCTAAAGTGTCCTCCGGTACGCCGCGAATAGCAGCACCCAGTAAGACCATTGCAAAGCCGGTCTGAATCCAAATTAGAATGACCATCAGAAAGAAATTGTTCCAGAATGGCATGGATATCCAATTTTTTGCCTCAAAGCCTAAGCCTGTAACAATTGCATTGAGGAGGCCGATGTGTACCCCGGTTCCTCGAAAATCGATCTCGTAGACGAAGCGCCAGATAACGCTGGCCCCAACAAATGAGATTGCCATGGGTAGAAAGATAAGCGAGCGTGCGATATGGCCCCACCAAATGCGGTCGGTCAAATACGCAATCAGAAGGCCAAAGCCCGTACTGAGAGCGGGCACGACAATAAGCCAGAGAATGTTATTTCTGATAGAAATTTGAAAACTTGGGTCGTTAAAAGCCCAGATGTAGTTAGAGAATCCGACAAAATTATCGCCGAAGCGATCATAAAACGATAACTGTAGTGTCTTTAACACAGGGAACACTAAATAGAACCCTAGAATCAAAAGTGCTGGTCCAACAAAGATCCACGGACGAATACCCTCACGAATGCTATCGCGGCGCTGGCGCGCGCGGTCGTCAACTAGGTGGTCACTGCTTAGGCCACGATCCAGTAAGAGGTTGGAGCCAACATAGAACATCGTCGACACGACTATGGCAACAACGATTGCGATTGCCGCCTGAATGAGTTGCTCAAGCACGGTGAGCCTCCATGAGAGAGTGGTTTCCGACTAAAAATTGAGAACAGGCAAGGATTAATACCCCTGCCTGTTCCTTTTCTTACAAACAGTAGAGTTAACTACTGAAGCCTGATTGGTTTAAATCAGTTTAGTTGATCCCAACTGCGTTGTACGGCATTGGCCACTTGTTGAGCAGAGGCGCCACCGACAAAGTCCACCATCCCAGTCCAAAATGTACCAGCGCCAATAGCGGCGGGCATCAAGTCGGAAGCATCAAAGCCAAAGACATCTGCGTTGATGAGGATTTCACCCAGACGACGGTCGGTATCGCTAGCATAAGCGTCTAAGTTTGCACCCAAATGAGGCGTTAGGAATCCACCGCGTACCATCCACAATTCTTGTGCCAATGGCGTTTGCAAGAAGCTGTATAATGCACGAGTTGCTTCAGAGTCACGCGTGATGGCCAAGAATGTAGCGCCACCGAGTACAGGATTTCCGAGTTCTTCCACTTTCTCAGCGAAGGGTGGCAGATAGAAGAAGTCGTAATCTTCACCGGCTACATAATCATCTTCATCAAAGAATACTTGAGCAAAACTGGCCTGACGGTGCATAAAGCAGCTAGGCGGAAAGTCCATCAATTGCTCTGCACTAACACGAAAGTCTGTAGTGGCAACCGCTGATGAACCACCGGCGACATAATCGTCGTTTTTGGCAAACTGGCCGAACAATTCTATTGCCTCTAGAACGCGAGGGTCGTTGAACTTAACGGTATTGTCTACCCAGCCGTAATAAACATCGGGTGAATGCAAGCGGAGCATGAAGTCTTCTACCCAGTCAGTCGCAGGCCAGCCGGTAGCAGGACCTGATCCCAAACCGATACACCAGGGGGTGTTGCCATCAGCAACCATGCGGTCGGACAAAGCAATCAGTTCCTCCATAGTATTTGGAACTTCATAGCCAAAATCGGTGAAGTTGTCGGGCGAATACCACACCAAGGATTTTACGTTAACGTTGAAAGGTACGGCGTAGTAGCGTTCAGTTCCATTTCGGTCAGCGTAGGTACCAAGATCTACCCAGTTATCGCCAGCAGCGAAATTATTGCGTACATAATTAGCCGCACTGTCGCCGAGTGGTGTTAATAGACCTTGTTGCGCTAGGCCAGCAGCGAGTCCAGGTTGAGGGAATACGGCAATGTTGGGTGGGCTACCCGCTTGCGCATCGATAACAATCTGCTGCTCAAAGCCATCAGACCCAGTGTACTGCACACGAGCGCCAGTAGCCTGCTCGAATACCGATACCACGTCAGTGAAGTAGCCGCCTTCTGGAGACATCCAAGGACCAAAGACTGTGACCGTTTGGCCAGATAGATCCATCGATTCAAAATGTTCGAGGTTCTGCCAAGACAGAGGGCCTTCGCCTTTCGCGTAAGGTACCTGTGCTGCAGCACCGGCGGAAAAAACAGAGGCAGCAATAGCCACTGCAAGCGTCTTCTTATAGGACTTTATCATTGTTGTGTTCCTGTAGTGTTGTGGTGAATGATGCAAAGCGCCATCTGAGCGACGAAGCGTTTGCGTTAGCGACCAAGATTTTTAAGTTTTTATGCTGGCTGCTATTTAATCACCTTTCTATCTTAAACGTTTAAGAAGCTTAATTTCAGCCCTAAAGTGTCGTTTTTAAGACCTTTTTATTATAAAAACCCAAGTCTTCTCATTTAAATTTCATAAAGCCCGTGATTCAGCTGGCGATATCGGGGGCAGGTTGCCAAGACCTCGCCGTGTCTGTGGTACGCTATAAGGCCGTTAATTAGCCATGAGAGCACACTTATGACCTTCAGCATGACCGGTTTCGCACGCGCCGAGCAGGCCCTCCCTGGCGGCAAGCTCAGTGTCGAAGTTAAGTCGGTGAATCATCGGTATCTGGAGGTCTTTGTTCGGCTGCCAGACAGTCTGCGTTTTGCCGAAGCGCTGATTCGCGATCAAGTGCGCAAAAGACTGTCACGGGGCAAATTAGAAGTGACCGTGCGCTGGCAGCGTGATGCAGGTGAGCAGCAAGAGCTGGTGGTGCAGAAGGCGGCACTGGAACAACTGCAGCAAGCGCTTCAACAGGTTCGGCAGGCGGTGCCGGATGCCGTCATGCCGGATGCCTTAGCTGTATTACAGTGGCCGGGTGTATTGGCTGAAGCTGATCTGGCGCCAGAGGTGCTGGCGACGGCCATTGACGATACGTTAGCCGAGGCCATGAACTTACTGCGCGCCCATCGTGGTCGGGAAGGCCAAGAGCTGGTAGGGCAAATTGAACAGCGTCTGGAGCACATTCAAGCCATCGTGACGCAATTGCGAGATGCCTACCCTGCCTTGCAGGCGGCTTTGGGCGAGCGTCTGCGTGAGCGCATAGAGCGCTTGCAAGCAGACGTAGAACCGCAGCGGTTAGAGCAAGAAATTGTCATGCTGCTGCAGAAAGCTGATATTGCCGAAGAACTGGATCGGTTGGACATCCATATCAGCGAAACGCGGCAAGTGCTCAAGCGCAAAGAGCCGGTGGGTCGGCGATTGGATTTCTTGATGCAAGAGTTTAACCGCGAAGCCAACACGCTGGGTTCAAAGGCCAGCAGCACCGACTACACACAGGCTGCCATCGACCTGAAAGTGATGATCGAACAAATGCGCGAGCAGATTCAGAACATCGAATAAGTGCTTTATACCTCGGCACCATGAGTTGTGCCGGAGCAGCTTTCGTGTCCGTAATTTAGTTCGATCTTATTTAGCGAGCCACAATCAAGTCGCTTGCGTTGAGGTTATTTTTCATACACTGTGCGCGCCTGGGTGCATGGTTGCACCCGTCTTGCTCTGCTCTCCACCATCACCCGAGATGATTTTCTTCATACAGTGATCGAAAATGGCCGGCTCGTCGTAAACAGGATTGTTGCCCATTCACGCCATTGAAGAGAAAAGCCGTATTATGTCGAAGTCACTCACCATCACCCAGCGTTTGAGCTTGGGGTTTGGTCTTATTCTTTCCCTGATGATTCTGGTCACGCTGGTGGGTATGCAGCGCGTCGGCGTCATCGACCGGACCCTGACGGAAGTCAACGAAGGCGCCTCGCTTAAACAGCGTTATGCCATTAATTTCCGTGGCAGTGTGCACGATCGTGCTATTTCCATTCGCGACGCCGTACTGGTCAGTGACGCTCAGCAGTTGAACGGCCATTTGCAGGACATCCGCGATCTGGCTGCCTTCTATCAGGCATCCGCTCGCCCCATGGATCAACTGTTCGGCAGCTTAGGTGCTACGCCAGAAGAGATCCGTCTTTTAGATCGCATCAAGGACATTGAGCGCACCACATTGCGTTTAACCGAAGAACTGATCCGTACTCGCCAAGCCGGCGATATGAGCACGGCGACGGCCTTCCTCCTCAACGATGTGTCCCCGGCTTATTCCGAATGGTTGGCGCGCATCAACGCGTTCATCGACCACCAAGAAGCGTTGATTCGTCTTGACATCGATCGCGTTCAGGATACCGCCAGTGGCTTTCGAATCTTGATGCTCTTAGTCGCAGCGGCGGCCGTCATCGCCAGTGTCCTCGTGTCTGCGGTCATCATTCGTAACATGAAGGCAACTCTGGGCGGTGAGCCGGAAGATGTGGCCAGAGCCATTCAGCGCCTAGCGGACGGCGAATTAGGCATACAGATCAACACACGCTACCCCAACAGTGTAATGGGGGACATGCGCACCATGGTCGAGCGCCTGAAAGTCATCATTACTGAGGTGCGTTCGGCGGCAGAAGAATTGACTGAGTCTTCGGCACAGCTGCGCGCTACATCGCGTGACAACAATCAGCAGATTCAGGTGCAGTCGAGCGAAGCTGAGCAAATGGCGACGGCTATCAATGAGATGGCGGCGTCGGTTGCAGAAGTGGCGTTGCATGCCACCAGCGCCGCGTCGGCGACGCAAAAAGCCGATCACGAAGTTGAAAACGGTAACGCCAAAGTTCAGGAGGCGGCCAAGTCCATTTTGAACTTGGCGGAAACGTTGGAAAAAGCGGCGCAAACAGTAGAGAAGGTGTCCGCTGACAGCGGAAACATCGAGAAAATTACTGAGGTGATCAATGCCATCGCCGAACAGACCAACTTGTTGGCCTTGAACGCGGCCATCGAAGCGGCACGTGCCGGTGAGCACGGTCGTGGTTTTGCGGTTGTGGCGGATGAGGTGCGTTCATTAGCAACTCGTACGCAAGAATCGACGCGTGAAATCAGCGGCATGATCGTGAAGCTGCAAGAAGGCTCGGGGCAGGCTGCCACCATTATGGAAACCAGCCGTAACCTCGCTCAGCATACGGTTGAGCAGACCCGTGATGCCGAGGCGGCACTGGACAGCATTCGCCGTGAAGTCGCCGCAATCAACAACATGAACACGCAGATTGCCACCGCGTCGGAAGAGCAAAGCCGGGTGGCGGAAGAAGTGAATCAAAACATCAGCCGCATTCACGACTCCACCATGGCCAGTTCGGCAGGTGCCGATCAGGTGGCGTCTTCAAGTCGCGACCTGGCTGATTTGGCGGATCAACTGACCAAAAAGGTCAGCTTCTTCAAGCTGTGAGGATAAGCTTGCTGCGAGACGAAGTAGGAAAAACCTTCTATACTTCGCGCTAAAATACGACGCCAGCATCACGCTGGCGTTTTTATTAAGAGAACACGATATGGCCAAGGGTACCCTTTACATTGTGTCGGCGCCTTCGGGTGCCGGTAAAAGCAGTTTGGTGAATGCCCTCATCAAACGCCTGAGCTATGTGTTTCTGTCTATTTCGCACACCACGCGGCCCATGCGGCCGGGCGAAGAGCAGGGCGAGCACTACCATTTTGTGACAACCGATGACTTTACCGCCATGGTGCAACAAGGCGATTTTCTCGAGCACGCGCAGGTGTTTGATAACTTCTATGGTACGTCTAAGTCTTACGTCGAGCGCGAGTTGGAAAAAGGCCATGATGTTATTCTAGAAATCGATTGGCAGGGGGCTCGCCAAGTGCGGCAGCTCATGCCAGAGGCGCAGGGCATATTCATTCTGCCGCCGTCACTGCACAGCTTGCAGGAACGTTTGGAAAAGCGCGCGCAAGATTCAGCCGAAGTCATTGCCCGTCGCATGCGAGATGCACAGAGCGAGATGTCGCATTACAACGAGTACGACTTCTTGATCATCAACGACGACTTCTACAAGGCGTTGGATGAGTTCTGTGCGATTTTTGTTGCCCAGCGTATGCGCACGCCAATGCAAATGCGGATGCAACAAACCTTGTTGGATGGGCTGTTGGACGAGCGCGCGACGTAATCACCACCCTTGTATGCATGAAGAATTCAGGTAAACTACGCGGTCCGCTCCGGCGGCCCAGTATGTCAGTGAACGCTAGAGGATAGATTGCATGGCTCGTGTCACAGTAGAAGATTGTTTGCAGCACGTCGATAACCGTTTTGAGTTGATCATGGTCGCCTCCAAGCGCGCACGTCAGATCGCTAACCAAGGCGCCGATGTACGGGTGTCTCTGGATAAGGACAAGCCAACTGTGCTGGCCTTGCGTGAACTGGCAGAAAACAAGATTTCGGTTGACGAAATCATGAGCACGCCTGAGCAAGAATAAGCGACATCGTGTGCGGGGCTGACCAATTGTGTTGGCCCACACACTCCTCCTCGTAATTTCCCCTTCGTCTACGACCAATAGTCGCGCTTAATCGCCGCGATACGGTTGTGCTGTACCCCCTCCATTCACTAGAATCAATATAATCCCATTCTGTTTATCGGAAGTGTCCTGAGTGCCGACCATTGATGCGCTGGCCAGTCGCCTGCAAAGTTATCTCAGCCCGGAAAAAATCAATCGGGTACGTCGGGCATACTATTTTGCCGAACAGGCGCACTATGGCCAAAAACGGGCCAGCGATGAACCCTACATTATTCACCCTCTCGCTGTTGCCAATGTATTAGCCAAGATGCACATGGATCACCAAAGCCTGATGGCGGCCATGCTGCACGACGTACTCGAAGACACCCCGATGACGCGTGAAGCCATGGCGCGCCAGTTCGGTGACGGCGTGGCCGACTTGGTGGATGGGGTGAGCAAGCTGACGCATCTGGAGTTTGAAGATAAACGCCACGAAATGGCGGAGAACTTTCAAAAAATGGCCATGGCCATGGCGAAAGACTTGCGAGTTATTTTGGTCAAGCTGGCAGATCGCCTGCACAACATGCGCACGCTGGCGCCGCTGCGCCCCGATAAAAAACGCCGCATTGCCCAAGAGACCCTCGACATCTACGCGCCCATCGCACAGCGCCTCGGCATCAATGACATTCGAGTGGAACTAGAAAACCTGTCTTTTGCGGCCATCTACCCGATGCGCGCACGCAGTATTTCAGCGGCCATCACCAAAGCCCGTGGTAACCGCCGCGAAGTGGTCGAGCAAATTCAGGGTATGCTGTGCAAACGCCTAGAAGAGTTCTCACTGACGAACTCGCAAGTCTATGGACGCGAAAAGCACCTGTACAGCATCTACCAGAAGATGAAGGAACAGCATAAGCCGTTCAAAGAAATCATGGACGTTTATGCCATCCGCATCGTCACTGATTCAGTGGAAGACTGTTACAAGGCACTGGGTGCTGTACACAGCCTGTTTAACCCCGTTTTTAAGCGCTTTAAAGACTACATTGCCGTACCCAAGGTGAACGGTTATCAGAGCCTGCACACCACCGTGATCGGTTTCAACGGTATTCACATTGAAGTGCAGATTCGCACCCACGACATGGACGCCATGGCGAACCACGGCATTGCCGCGCACTGGCTGTATAAAGAAAACGACTCACAAAACCCCACGCCCACGCAAGCGCGGGCGCGCCGCTGGATTAATGGTCTACTGGAAATTCAGCAGCAGGCCAACAGCAGCATCGAGTTCATCGAGCACGTTAAAATCGATTTGTTCCCCGACGAAATCTACGTGTTCACGCCCAAAGGCCGCATCATGGAACTGCCCAAGGGCGCCACGCCGGTGGACTTCGCGTACGCCGTACACACCGATGTCGGTAATAGCTGTGTCGGGTGTTTGGTGAACCGTAAATACTGGCCCCTGAGCCAACCGCTGGAAAGCGGCGACTCGGTGAAGATCATTACCGCGAAGACCGCGCATCCGAATACGGCGTGGCTGAATTTTGTGGTGACGGGTAAGGCCAAGAGCGCGATACGGCATTACTTGAAGACCATGCACGAAGCGGAGTCGGAAGACATCGGCAAGAAGCTGTTGACCAAAGCTATGGGGCAGTTCGAACTGGAGTTTGCTGACATTACGGACGAGCAGTGGCGTGCCCTGTTAGACGACTTGGAAGTGCCTACCATGGAACATTTGTTCAGCGACGTGGGCTTGGGTACACGCTTGAGTTTCGTGGTTGCCCGCCGCCTTGCGCAGCAGGTCAGCAACAACGAAAGCATTGCCGCGAGCCGACGGGCGTCCGCTGTGACCTTACGCGGCACCGAAAAACTGATTCTGAACTACGCCAAGTGCTGTGCACCGATACCGGGCGACCCCATTGTCGGCGTGATCAGCAAGGGCAAAGGGCTAGTGATACACCGGGAAAGCTGTAAGAACATTGCAGAGTACCGGGATGATCAGCAACGGTGCGTGCATCTGGAGTGGGACGATGAGATGGGCGGCGACTTCCACGCCGAACTGCGCATCATAGTACACAGTCAGCGCGGTGTGTTGGCGAATGTGGCATCGGCGATTGCCAACGCGAATTCCAACATCGATACCGTGAACATGGAAGAGAAGGACGCGTCAGTGAGCCAGATTCTGGTCAGTGTCAGCGTCAATAACCGGGTGCATTTGGCGAATGTAATGCGCCGAGTGCGCCGTTTGGCCGAAGTGGTGCGGGTCTATCGGGTGCTGAGGTAGAGCGGTGCGGAAAAAAGAAAGCCCCAGGGGCTCGGCACTCACTCCGGATGATTGAGCGGGCGTACTACCAAGGGGCGGATGTGCTGAAAATATAGTTATTCTAGGTTTTGGGTGCAACCGTTAAATTGTTTTTGCGCAATAAGCTAATAGTGCCAATCGTTGTGAGCGAGCGGTAATTGGTTCAGTAAATCGCGCCGTTCACGCCAGTCGGGTAAAAACGCATCCATATAGGCTCTGAAACGCTCGTTATGGTGACGTTCTAATAAATGAACCAATTCATGCACAAGGATGTATTCCAGGCACTCGCGAGGTTTCTTGGCGAGCTCTAAGTTCAACCAAATGTGCTGCGTTTGGGTATTGCAGCTTCCCCACTTGGTTTTCATTTTCTTCACGCCCCAGCGCTTTGCATCAACCCCTATGACATTTTGCCAATGGGGCAATAGTCCGCGAATCCGCGCTTTCAGTTCATTGCGGTAGAATGTTGAGAGAGTGAGCACTTTGTTGTCTAGTGTGGTGTTCGAGTTAACGAAGATATGGATTTTCCCGCCACCTAGCTTCACTTCATGCCGACCTGAGCGTTCAAGCACATTTAAGCGATAGCGTTTACCCCATAAATAATGGCATTCACCACTGACCATTTCTCGCTCGGACTGTCGGGGCTGCTTGGCGAAATCACGTTGCTGTTTTTTTATCCAAGGTATACGGCTGATCACCGCAATGCGTATTGCATTCTCTGTCATGGATGCTGGCGCCGAAACGCGTACCCGACCATCGGGTGGTAACACGCTGATATGCAAGTTTTTGATCGGTTTTCTGTTGAGTTGCATGGCCAGAGAACCAATTTCTAACATGCCCATCAGCGATATTCCTTCTGGGCTTTGGCGAGTTCCAGCACGTCCTGAACATTGACTTCATAACCTTTCGTGGTATCACGCACCGCATTAGCAATCTCGCGTTCTTTAAATCGGTCTCCGACCCAATCTGCTTTTTTGGTATACCGAATGGCGCTATCGATGTTGTTGGCTAAAACTTCGTCGTGTCCAAAGTTGTCATAAAAAGCACGCTTAGGGCCAGAGTCCACAGAGGACGGATAGTCGGATGCTGTTTGTTCTGGGCGAATTACCTTGCGAGAGAGTTCACGTATGCGCTCCAAATATTCTTGGTACTCTATGGCTTTCTGACGGCGCAATTCGATCAATTCATCCAATAGCACCGACATCTGCTCGTAATATTTCGGGTTTACTAGGTTCTCATCCACGATGGTTTTACGTACGTTGTTTTCGATGGTTTCCGCCATCGCATCTTGGTTGTTGCGAATGCTTTCTGGCAGGTCAGCAAAAGCCTCCGAGCCTTTTTCAACGATCAATTCAATCAGGCCCAGCTCTTCAAAATCCATAAGAGTTTCACTGTCATCTGCGCGAATGTACATATCAAGCAAGTGCCGCATCGCTGGTTCGAAACGCTTCATTTCAACCAAGTCGCCACTGGACAGCTTCACTTCATCACGTACTCTTTCAAAGTGAACAACCTCTGCTCGTATGGCATCAATCTCTTGCGCTGAATATCCAGCCGCTTCCATTTCATTGGCAACATTGGCATAGGCACGCAATAATTTAGCTACGTCCTGATAAAGCGTTAGTCGTAAGGCTTCCTTTTCCGTCAGTTCATCTGCATTAGCCCCAGGCTCACAACAAAAATAATGACGGTAATCGTTCTGATCTCTCGGAGCTTTCACCGGCTCACATAAAGCTCGTACCATTTCCAGCGCATTGTCTAAATCGAGCTTGGCTTGCTCTAAGCGGTCTTTCAGCAATCCAGCTACGTCGTCTTTGTCGTAGCCCTCGAAAGCGCCTTTTGTGTAGTCATAGATCGCTTTATCCAAGGATCGGAAAAGGTCCTTGTAGTCGATGATATAGCCGTATTCTTTATCATCGCCATCCAAGCGGTTTACTCGACATATCGCTTGGAACAGGTTGTGGTCAGCCATCTGCTTATCGATGTACAAATACGTTGCGGAAGGCGCATCGAAGCCGGTCAACAATTTATCGACCACAATCAATAGGCTCATTTGGCCCGGCTCATTAACAAAGCGCTTCTTGACCTCCGTTTCAAATTCTTCAACACGATTCGCGGCTTGGTCTTCCGTCTGTTCAAAATAGTGCGCCAGCATTTTCCGATATACTTCGTATTTAAACAGCTTTTCCGTCAACCCTTCACCAGTCTCTTCCCCTTTAATACTGGCTGCTGTTGGTTGAAAACTGGTGACAATCGCCACTTTGCCCGCTAAATCTGTTTGGCTAAACATCTCATAGGCTTTGCAAGCTTGATACACACTGGAACACACCAGCATGGCATTGCCACGCCCATCCATTAAGCGGGGTCTGCGCTTAAAATCGAGCCATATGTCAGCAATGATTTTTTCCAAGCGCGACTTGCTGGTAAGCACCTTTTGCAAAGTGCCCCATTTCTGTTTCAGTTGGGTTTTTGCAATGCGCGACAAGCCTTGAGTGTTTGCTTCAAACCACTCATCCACTTTTTTCACAGATGTTAAATGCTGGTCAATATCGCGTGCTTCGTAGCGTAAATCCAGCACTACACCATCGGCGACTGCTTCATCAAACTTATAGGTATGAATGTAAGGACCAAAGACTTCAACAGACTTTTTCTTGTCTTTCTTCATCAGCGGTGTGCCTGTAAAACCAACAAACATGGCTTCTGGCAGAATGGATTTCATGGCCTCATGCAGCTTGCCAGATTGCGAGCGGTGACACTCATCGACAAACACAAATAAATCACCCTTGGCCTTAAAATCAGATGGCAGGGATTTCTTTACTTCCGCTATAAACTCGTCGGTGGCGGCATCGTTTTCGGAATCCGACTGGCGGCCAAATTTATGCACCAACGAACACACAAGCCAAGGGTTAGGCTGATTCAACGTTGCAACGAGATCAACACCGCTTTTGGTTCGGTAGATATCTTCTTCTACCCCGGTGAACACCTTCTCAATTTGCTCGTCTAGCTCGGTACGGTCGGTCACAATCAGTACGCGGCTGTCTTGCACATTTTCGCGTATCCACTTAGCCAGCCACACCATTGTGAGACTTTTGCCTGAACCCTGTGTGTGCCAAATAATACCGCCTTCACGTTTAGCGATATGACGCTTTGCTGCTTCAACACCAAAGAACTGGTTGTGACGACAGGTTTTCTTGACGCCCGCATCGAAGACCATGAAGTCGTGAATAATTTGCAAAAAGCGCTGCTTGTTACAGATACGGCTGAGATGAAAATCTAATTTGTGTTCAAACGTGTTAGCAACATCTTCCTTCCATTCAAGATAGTGCTTTTCCGTTGTTTCGATTGAGCCGTAACGCAGACCCTGCGTATCGTTACCGGCCATGATCAACTGCATGGAGGTGAAGAAATTGCGGATAAACTCTTTTTTCTGGTTGTCGAGGTTTTGGCGAATGCCCTCAGATACGGTTACCGACGAACGCTTTAGCTCAACAACACCTAATGCAATCCCGTTAACATACAGCACAACATCAGGGCGTTTCTTATGCTCACCCTTGATAGTGACTTCTTCGGCGATGGCAAAATCATTGGCTTCAGGGTTGTTCCAATCGATTAACCAAACCGTTTCTTTAAGATATCCCGCGCCTTCTTTGTCTTTCACGCCATAGCGAAGTAGCCGGTAAACCTCTTTGTTGGCGTAGTACAGTTTTTTACCTTCACCCAGTGCGGCGGCCACATCCAACTGACGAATGGCGCGGTTGATGAGTGCCTCGCTGACTCCGCGCTTTTGCAGCCACTCAGTCAGCACAGCCACTTCGATATTCTTACTGCCGCTACGATCTTGCCAGTTGCCCAAGTAGCGATAGCCCAATTCCGTTTGGAAGAACTGAACGATGCGGTTCTGGGTGATGCGCTCGCGCTGGCCTACATTTGACATACTTCACCCCTTTAATAGCTGCTCAACAAGATCAAAAAAGCTTCAGACAATGGGCTGGTACACCAGCACGTGGACATTCGTTAAATTGCCTAAAACGTCTTCAATACGATGTTTTACGTCATCCCAGTTCAATCCACCATTGCCAGCCCCCAGTGCTGGAATAGCTATGGAATTTACTTGTTCCTGCACTATAAAACGGCGCAAATCCTGTAAGCCAGTTTCAATCCACTCCATTTGTGAGCTATCCCGCCAATGCTGCTTGGTTGGGAAGTTCACAATCCAGCGCGGTCCCATTAGCTCGCCAGTTTCTGTCACAAACATCTGGCCAATATGCACCTGTCCTTGCTTACAGGCTTGTGAGTATGCGTTCATATTCACAGGAAAGCGCTTTTTAAACATTAACGCAATGCCTTTGCCCATTACACCAACGGTATTCACGGTATTGACCAATGCCTCCACGTCAGCCTCCAGTAAGTCACCCTGGCGGTATTGAATCATCAGGAATCCCATCCAGTTGGTGAAACGAACATCATGATTAAATTGTGCTGGCTAATTCTCTGCACTCCCAACCCTCGGCTAACGGTACAACACAGTGGTTAAGTGATCATCGGTTAGGTCAAACACAGGGTCTTTACCACTTAGGGCTCTAGTAAGGGGTACTATTTTTGTTCTGACGCCCATGCCGCGATAATCGACGTAGCCGTAATCACGTAAAACCTCCATTACAATGGTGTTTCTTGGTGAACGCTGACCAGCTTTCATTTTTTCCACGGTCATCGAGTTAGGTAGGGCCCCAGGACTGATCAATTCAAGGCGATTTGAGTAGCCAGAAATTTCAATTTCAACAAAGCGAGTCCAATCGCGGTGGGCTAAAGCATTGATCACCGCTTCCCGAACAGCCTCTAGGGGATAAAACCATTGTGTTTCTCTCCTTAGCCCTTCGTTTACCTCGCCAGCTTCCTGAGATATAAATGGCGTCATTGCTTCCATGAAACGCTCGATAATTCCACCATCAACCAAACGTTTATCGCCGTTATCCAGATCCCAGCGGCCAACCATCGGGCCGTCAATAATGTCATCGAGCACAGCTTGGTATTCTTTGTCTTCGCCATTAAATGCCATGACTCGCAAGCCAGCTTGCTTTAGATAGCGTCGCGGGCTTTTACCAAATAACACCAACCCAGCGATTGTGCAGCAAATGCTACCTGCCGCTTCCGTCAAAAAACCCAGCCCGAGCAAACGGGCTTGCCATTCTTCAGGTGATTTTGGCACATCAGGATCATGTAAGATGTCTTTGATGTAATTCATCAACCGCGCATCATCCAAGCAACTCATATCTGTTCTCGGTACAGGCATAACCTCTGTATGCAGCATGCCACCCAATTCAAACAGCCGCATTTGCTGCTCTCTTGTCGCTAGCCTGGAAGTCGTTCCTACGCGAATGTAGATCTCTTCTTTTCCGCCATTGCGAAGCACATAAGGTTTTGAAATACCAATTGGAAAACTGACAACAGCAACAACTTTGTCATCATCCAGCTTCACTTCTTCATAAAAGGGCAAAATCATTGGATGAATTTTGTCCTGAAAAATATTCATCACCCATTCTTCAAGCTCAGGCCGCTGCACTCCACTAATAGCCCCATCATCTTCGACACCCAGCAGTATCCGCCCACCATGAAAGTTAGCCATTGCAACCACTTCTTTGGCTAACTGTTCAGTGCGAATATCGTCTCGTTTAAACTCAATGCCAGAGTTTTCGCCGTTAGCAATAATTTCTAATAATTCTGTTTTTAACATGGTTCTCTCCCGGGGCGAATAAATGTTCAATTAAAACCGTATTTCTCACGGCGCTGATTGAACGCACTCTTACCACCCTCCAAAATGTCGGCCGCAAGTTCTTGAACTTTTGGCACATCAATCGCGCCTTGCTGCTCCGGCAAAATCATCCCCTTGCCATCTTCAACACTTAACACACCAATCCACTCGGCATCACCAAAAACCGGAATATTGGCATTATGAGTCGCAAAGAGGAACTGGCGGCTAAGTTTAGCCCTGCGAAGCTCTGCAACAATGCGTTCAGCAATAAATGCGTTATCCAAATTGTCTTCCGGTTGATCCAGAATCAAGGGGTCTTGGTTATCCAAAAGCAACAAATGTAGAACAGCGGTACATTGCTGCCCCGTCGACAAGTCATCTATGGGTCGGAATACAGCCTCCCGTTCACCATGGGTAATATTGAGCTCAATCGCCATGGTATCAGGCAGTTGCAACTCTTCCAGCTCCATTAGTTTCGGTTCTGACAGACGGGTTAAGGCCGTGACAACTGTGCTGGATATGCCAAAGTTGAGGGCTAATTCCGCTTCCCCTTGGCGAATAGTCGCCGCGAGGCTGGAGGGTGAAAAATCGCCTTCTAGCACCCAAGCAAGGCGCTTAGGCCCAACACCTTCTAAATTACAGCCACTGAGGAAATTCACGAACTCTTGTCGGTTCCCTTCGGGCTGTAAGGTAAGTCGAACTTTTTGCTCAAGCTTTCGCGTTAATCGTTTTACAGATTGCAGAATACTGTTCGCTCGGGCGCTCGTGTGTTGGTCTAACTCCAGTAACAACTTTTTACGCTGGTTGCTCAACTCATCAATTTGCGCCTGTCGATTGTGCAGTGTAGTTTGCTTGGGTCGAATCTGTTCAATTTGCCTCAATAACGTCTGATACTCTGCACCAATTTGACGCCCCGTTTTACCTTGGCTAGCAGGAATATCTTTAAAGGCTTTCTCTAGGTTTTGCTCTTCATTCTGCTGTTTTTCCGACAACGATTGCTTAAGAGGCGCCAATTGTGTATCTGCGCTCCGGGCAAGTTGCTCTAATTGCCCCAGTGCTTGTTGCACACCTGCTTTTAATGCATCCAAAATACCTCGCTGCTGCTTTAGCAAGTCAGTATGAGGTAAGCCATCCAAAGCGCTATCACTTAAAAAAACGGTATCGGGCAAGCTGTCTTTGAGCGATTCAATGGCGTCTTTAACGCGAGTAATTTCTTCATCAACGCGAGTGTTCAGCTGCTTCTCTTTTTCCAGCTTAGGAATAATCTTCAGTTTTTCTTCAATCCCTAACACTTGATACTGCTTGGCTTGATCCAACAGCTTAGGCAAGCGTTCTACCTCTGCTTCAATATCGTCTTTTTGATTCAGGGCACGCTTGATGGATTCTCGATTTTCTTTAAGCTTGACCATCACCTTGGCAATATCTGCATCAAATTGCTCGTGTTCACCTTCTAGGAAGCGTTCTATGAGTTGATTGCGACTGAGTTCATCTCGCGTCATTTCATAGATTTCGTTTTGGCCGTAAAGCTCTATGCCCGGCAGCAGATCGGTGGGATGGTAAGGTGAAACATTGCCTTGATCATCAACCACCACGGGTTGATTGCCATATTTCCGGCTAACCGTAAACCTGCGGCCATGCATAACGGCTGAGCGCAGCGTAATTTCAACCATACCCCGCTCTTTGCCAAGGTTGGAATCTATAACACCTTTGTGCTGTTTTAACGCATTTTGAGTTTTTGGCTCCAACGCGAACGCGTAGCGGATGCACTCCAGTAAGGTTGATTTGCCCGTGCCACGGCCACCAATGACGGCGTTGAGGTGATCAGACAATTCGATATCAACACTATCAAGATAACCGCCGACAAAGCGAATGCGTTCAATGGCAGAGGCATAATTTTCCGGCTTGTCGGAATTCAAGCGAACACTGGACCCAGCGTCCCAAAAAGCATGTTTAAACGAAGCAAAACAAGGCTTTGTCATCTTAATTAAACAGGAAGCGCCCGATTCCTTTATTTTCTCAGGCGCCTCAACGTCGGCTGCATTGATCGCTGCCATTTCCCGTTCGCGTTGATAATTAGCATCTTTGTTCAGGAAAACTTTGCGATAAAAGTCGTTTTCTACGCCTCGTAAATCCTCAAGAGAACCAGGTATCTGCGCAGCCAGGAGGCCCTTATGTTGCCAAATGTGGTTCATACGACGCTTTAATACACCGTCATCATGGGTGCAGTGAGCCGCGAAAATGAAACCACCTTTATCGTTTATATAATCAATAATATCAGCGGAGGGCTTCTGAACCGGGGCTTCTGGCTTGTTGATATCCACACCCAAAGCACCTAGATGCATCTTTATGAGGTCAGTAGACGCCGATTCATCAAACAAACAAACGAAATGTATTTTTTCGCTTGAAGCAATCTCAAATCCGGGGAATACGAGGATACCGTTCTGATTAAACAAGGTTCTGATCGAGTCAACACCATCTACAGAGCCATGATCGGCCAAACCGATGACTTCAATGCCAGCCTCCAGTGCGGCATTCAATAACTGCTGGTTATAGTCAGATTCAGAAAGAATCTGCTGTTGCCCACGGTATTGAATATAACCCGCTGGATTGACCTGCAACGCACATTTAAAAAAGCGGGCTTTTTTGTAGCTTTGCTGTTGTTCAGCCATGCTGACACTCCTTATTTCGTGGTTGCACCAAGCGCGTCTTACCTGTCAGTAGTTCTTGCATCATGCCCTGTTTGATTTGACGGGTTTTGCCAAGGCGTTGTTCCAGCGCTTGAATCTCTTCGTCCATCTCGGAGAGGATAGTGGCGATGGTGATTTGTTCTTCATCGATTTGCGGTATTGCGACATAAGTCCCATTAATTAAATCGGTGTTCAGGTTCATCTGCGATCCAGTCTGCCCCTGCTTACTCCATTCATCCTCAAGCTCTTTAAGGATGTAATACATATAATCTTGGTTTACAGAGAGTCCGTTGAACACGACGAACCCATCGTGAATACACAGGTCTTTCTTCGTGATAATGGGTTTTCCAACCGTCGCACAAATACTCATGACCAAGTTGTTCTCAGGCACAAATCTACTATTAGCAATGCCTAATTCTGAGAGGCTCTGCGTTGTTTCCATTAAATATTTGTGAGTTTTTGAAGCATCAGATATGCGTAGCCAACCAACTGTTGAGTTGCGCTCGAACCAAATAGGGCTATCTATTGGTCTTGGAGAAGCGCCCCTCTGAATTTTGGCCAGATTCCCCATCTTAATAGCATCCCAATCCTCCGGTATTTCCCCCAGCTCACTTGGCTTAGTGCCTTTTTTCGTTCCATTTTCACGCAAAGTGAATTGTGGCAAGCGGGTGCGGCCGGTGAGGAGTTGTTGCATGGTAGCGGTTTTGATAGCTTGTTTTTTGGCGATGAGTTTTTCCAGCTTGCTGATTAGGGCATCGACATCGGATAGGGCATTAGCGATAGCGGTTTGTTCTTGCCTTCTTTTAGGTAGCGGAACAAAGAAATTCTCCATCTCGCCTTTCTGAGTATGAACCAGTGCAGATGCACCATGAGCTGATTCTTCAATCTGCTTCGTCAACTGTTTCAAAATATGAAAAAAGTAGTCTGCATCAATATTTTGATCTCTAATGACTAGCTTCCATGTATGGTAGTTTAATAATGCATTACCACCATGCCATATGTGGGGTCCGAAAGAAGTGCCACGACTTCCAGACCATGCAAAAAGAAGCTGACCGTTTTGCACAAAAATCTTAGGATCATAGTGACCTTGATAATGGTTAAACTCCTCAGAGCCATTTAGGTTTTGAATTCTAATAATTGGTAAGCCCTCTATGCTCCATTCGTGCGGCTTGAAACCACGCCCATTGATCAAGGTACACATTTCACCGAATTTAGGCGTATCCCAATCCTCAGGAATCACCCCTACTTCAGTTTGCTTACACCCTAACGGTACGGCATTCCCGGCCGCTTCCACTAGATATTTTGGGCTCACATCTGCTACCTGAGCAACTGTCATACCGTCCATTCCAAGCCCATAGATTTTAGGTGGCCTGCCACTTTACTGCTTAAAGCCTCTACCGACTGACTGATGGCTGGCAGGGGTTCGTTGTAGCGCTCTTCCAACTCTTTCACTCGATTGGCCAGTTGCTGGGTGATGCGTTCAATTTCGGCAATGATATTGGCTTCTATGATGGCGAGCCATTTGTCATCAATGATTAGGGCTTTGATGTCGTCTTCATCTAGTTCTGTGTAGTGTTTAAATACGGCTATATCCAGCTTGTCTTGCGCATCTTTCAGAGCCTTTTTGGCATCGGCTTCATGATCAAACAGTTTTTTGGCTTGTTTGAGCGCGGATTTTTCATCGGGGTCAGTTGCCAATTTCAAACGCGTAGTGACGGTGGCTTTAGTCACTTTGTCTTTGTCATTTAGGGCGTCGTTTAGCAGGCCATCTTCGCCGCTATGTTCTTCAATGAAGGTTTCCAGTTCTTGGCTGGCGCTGTCACAATCCGTTTGAAGTTGTTCAATGGCTCGTAACTGGCCGCTGAAAAAGCGTTCGGCAATGAGGGTCGGGGGTATCAGCTCTGCTTTGTATTTGGTTTTGTTGATCACTAAATCGGGTGATTCTTTTAACTTCTCACCCTTTTTGACGACCAATTCACGTAGTACTTTGCCTGCTAGCCAACCATCTTGTGCTAGTACGTACACATCGTCTTGCATTACGTCAGCCCAGTAGTCCATAAGGATCTGGTAGATGTCGTATTTACTGAGCAAGGGCTGTTCAGTGTAACTTCCCAGTAGGCCTTCACTGGCTTTATGAATCAGGTGTTTCGGTTTATCACCGACTCGAATCTGATCAAGTCCGGCCTGCTCGCGCCAGCGCTCAAATGGCCGCAGGCTGGAGCGTGCAAAGGTTTTAAATTCTGGATGATTCAAGATGGTGCTTTTGACTTCACTGGCAGCCACCAATGAACGGCAATAGCCAGGGCGTTCATTAGCAAACAGGGTGTCGCGCAAGGTAGGAAATACTTGCCAGAATGCATTGAGCGCATCGACATCGCGTAACGGAATGCCGCCTTGCAAGTGAGCACTGAGATCGTGCAGATCCTCGGGTTCGCTGCTGTCGATGTATCGTGGGATATTCAGGTTGTAGTCGTTACCTGCAATCTCACTTAGGCTTACCATGCGGCTGTAGCGTGGTAGCTCCTGTTGTTTGGTAAATACGTCTACGATTTTGTGAATATCCTGACTGCGCAGGCGGTTTTTGTTGCCATCTTTCATGTAGCCTTTGCTGGCATCGACCATAAAGATCCCGCTGCGAGCATGACTGTTTTCTTTGTCGATGACAATAATGCAGGCGGGAATGCCGGTGCCATAAAACAGGTTGGCAGGTAGGCCTATGATGCCTTTGATGTAGCCTTGTTTAAGTAGGTTTTCACGAATCCGTGCTTCGGCATTGCCACGGAATAACACACCATGGGGCAAAATCACCGCGCCTTTTCCGGTGCTTTTCAGACTCTTGATGATGTGCAGTAAGAAGGTGTAGTCGCCGTTTTTCTCCGGTGGAATGCCCCAAGTAAAGCGGCCGAATTCGTCTTGCTGCGGATTGATACCGCTGGTCCAGTTTTTGTTGGAAAACGGCGGGTTGGCAACGGCAAAGTCGAACGTTTTCAGTTGGCCGTTGGCGTCCTTCCATTGCGGGTCGCTGATGGTGTTGCCTTTCCAGATTTTAGCCGTGGCGTTATTGTGCAGAATCATGTTCATGCGAGCCAAGGCACTGGTGGCGTTGTCCATCTCTTGCCCGAAAATCGATAAGCCGCGCGGTGCTTCGTCGCTGGCTTTTAACAATAAAGAACCAGAGCCACAGGTGGGGTCGTAAACGGTTGCATCTTGGGGTGTGTTTTCATGGATACCAATGACTTTTGAGAGTATGCGTGAAACTTCCGAGGGTGTATAAAACTGCCCCTTGGATTTGCCCGATTCAGTCGCAAAGTGGCGCATTAAGTATTCGTAGGCATCACCAAGTAGGTCGTCGCCATCAGCGCGATTGTCGGCCAGGTTCAAACCTTCAAAAATGCCGACCAGCTTACCTAGCCGATCGACCATTTCCTTGCCTTTACCCAGCTTGTCTTCATCATTGAAGTCGGCCACGTCGATTACGCCTTTGAGGTCATTTTCCTCGGCAAGGGCGCTGATGATCTTGTTGATCTTGTCGCCAATCTCTTTATCACCTTTCAGGGCGGCCATGTCATCAAAGCTGGCTCCTTTGGGCACATAAATCATGCCATGTGGGTCGCCTTTGTATTTGTCGGATACATATTTCATGAACAGCATGGTCAATACGTAATCTTTGTACTGACTGGCATCCATACCGCCGCGAAGTTCATCGCAGCTGGCCCAAAGTGAGGAATAAAGTTCGTTTTTCTTGATGGCCATGGGGTTCCTTGGTGTGCAGGTATGGCGAGAGATTTCTTTTGTATAGACGGCTGAAACAGTTGGCATTGAAGGGCTCAATGCGTCAATAGAATGAAGCCATTACTGCCGCAAGTAGCTTTTTCAAAACGTCAGGGGGAGCACTGGAAGGCTCCAATGCTCATCACCCTGATGTGCATACTACAACGCGTCTTCGTTGGTCTCACCGGTACGGATGCGCACCACTTGTTCCAGCGGGCTTACCCAGATTTTACCGTCACCGATTTTGCCGGTATTTGCGGCCTTGGTGATGGCTTCCAAAACCGATTCCAGCTTGTCATCACTGACCGCGATTTCAACTTTTACCTTGGGCAAAAAGTCCACCACGTATTCGGCACCGCGGTACAGTTCGGTGTGGCCCTTCTGGCGACCGAAGCCTTTTACTTCAGTCACTGTAATGCCCTGGACACCCATGTCAGACAACGACTCGCGCACGTCGTCCAATTTAAAGGGTTTAATGATAGCGGTGATCAATTTCATACGTTACTCCTGCCCCAAGGCAAATAATACTAACTATGCTAATAACATAGCACTCAGTGTTCGTTTAGCCAACGCTCCAGAGTACTGGCGAGTTGGGTGGTGTTGATCGGGCGTGAGAGCCAGGCGTCGATGCCAGCGGCTATGCCCGTCGCGATATCAACATCGTCTTCCTGAGCCGACAAGCCGACGATGGTCGGATCATAGCGATAACGCTCGCGCACCAAGCGCGCGGTCTCAAACCCGCTTAACGCATTTGTGCTCAAACTGATGAATATGGCGTCCGGGCGATCACCTGCGCCTAACAAGGCCAGTGCATTCTCTCCCGACGCGGCGCGGTGGGTTCGGTAACCAAGCATCTCGAGATGTTCGGATAGAAAATCAGCGCTGAGGTCATCGTCGTCTACGATCATAATGCCAAGCATGTTTTACCCTCCACTGGTTCACATATGCAATGCGACATTGGTGGGAGTTTAACAGTTTGGCGTGGCAAAAGGGGAGGGGTAATACTGGCAACTGCTCCTCGGCAATCGCTCCTGCATTGCTCTACCTCCGGCATCCATGCCGTCGTGCGTTGCCAGCATATAGGGCCAGGACGGCCTATATGCCGAGAATGCAGGAGCAATTCTCGGTCCGCCCATCCATGGGCATAAAAAAGGCACCCGAAGGTGCCTTTGTTAGAACAAGTAGTAAGCTTACTTGCTCGTGAACTCAGGGTACGCATGCAGACCGCATTCCGCGATGTCCACACCTTCGTACTCTTCTTCTTCGGTAACCCGAATACCCATGACCAGTTTGATGATGAACCAAACGATCAGTGAAGTTACGAAGACCCAAACGAAGATGGTCAACAGGCCGCCCAACTGGCCAAGGAAGCTAGCACCGCCGAAGCAAACTGCCATCACACCCCAGATACCGACCACACCGTGGACAGAGATCGCACCGACTGGATCGTCGATTTTCAACTTGTCCAAAGCCAGGATAGAGAAGACTACCAAGGTACCGCCCACAGCACCGATCAGGGTGGCGACGAAAGCAGTGGGCCAATCAGGACCAGCCGTGATAGCCACCAAGCCAGCCAAAGCACCGTTCAACAGCATGGTCAGATCCGCTTTCTTGAACAGCAGCTTGGAGACGATCAGTGATGCAATTGCGCCACCGGAAGCGGCCATGTTGGTGTTCACGAACACGTTAGCTACTTCGTTCGCTACGTCGATACCACCCAGTTTCAGGGTAGAGCCGCCGTTGAAGCCGAACCAACCCATCCACAGGATGAAGGTACCCAGCGTCGCCAAAGGCAGATTTGCACCAGGGATCGCATTGATCTCACCTTTAGGACCGTACTTACCTTTACGTGGCCCCAGTACTAATACACCGGCCAAGGCAGCAGCAGCACCGGCCATGTGTACGATGCCCGAACCCGCGTAGTCGGAATAGTTCAGCTCGAACATGCCGAATACAGAGTTACCGTTCCAAGTCCAGCCACCCTGCATCGGGTAGATGACGCCGGTCATTACCACGGCAAAAGCCAGGAATGCCCACAACTTCATGCGCTCGGCAACAGCACCGGATACGATGGACATTGCCGTAGCAACGAACACGACCTGGAAGAAGAAGTCTGAAGCGCCAGAGTATTCGGCCATTTCGGCAAAGCCGGCTTCTGCAGAGGCAGCCAATACCGCTTCAGCGTCAGCAGCACCCACTGTACCGTTGAGGAACAAGCCGCCGCCGTACATGATCTGATAACCAACAACCATGTACATAACACTGGCGATGGCGAACAAGGATAAGTTTTTGGTCAGAATTTCAGTCGTGTTTTTTGACCGAACCAGACCGGATTCAAGCATGGCAAAACCTGCTGCCATCCACATTACCAGCGCGCCACACACCAAGAAGTAGAAGGTGTCCATGGCGTACTGGAGTTCAAATATATAATTCATCATTTCCATGGTTTAGTACTCCTGACCCTTAAATGGCGTCGTTACCGGTTTCACCGGTACGAATACGAATGGTTTGTTCCAAAGCAGAAACAAAGATTTTGCCGTCACCGATTTTGCCGGTGTTCGCGGCCTTGGTGATGGCTTCCAGCACTTGGTCCAGTGACTCGCTGGCAACAGCAATCTCCACTTTCACTTTAGGCAGGAAATCGACCACGTATTCTGCACCCCGGTACAGTTCAGTGTGGCCTTTCTGACGACCGAAACCCTTTACTTCTGTCACGGTAATGCCTTGCACACCGATGTCAGACAGGGCTTCACGTACATCGTCAAGCTTGAACGGCTTGATTATCGCAGTGACAAGTTTCATAGCACCCTTCTCCGTTACACAGTTTGGTTACGAATTCTCATGATTGAGGCTTCTAAATATGCTCTTGATGGTTAGGATGAGGTTGGCGCAACTGCTACACTTAAACTGCGTTAGCACTCGATCCACACAAATGAGCATCTCTGACAGGGGTTAAAGCACCCGCTGTGCCAACTTTGTCAAAGTGCCGTAAACAGTGGGTTGTAGGCCTGAATACATTGAACTAACGGTGGCATGCACCGCAGTGACGCACCTATTTGGTGCGTGCTGTTCAAAAAATGTGCGTATGTGGTGCTTGCGTCTTTAAAGAGTGGTTTCGCGCTGTCGCCGTGAGATTATTTGGTGCGCACCTTGTTTGCGCTTAGCACGCATTCGGTGCGCGGTTGGGGTGGTCGGGGTCAAAAAGCAATGAGTGGAGTGAACAGAGAAGATGACGAGTAAAGACGATGTGAAGGCGCAACTGATGGCCGGATTGAGCCAAGCCCTGAACCAAGGACGAGTGCTGAAAGACGGCATGGAAGAAAACATGCAGTCGTTGCTGCAGGCGCAATTGGCCAAGCTGGATGTGGTGACGCGCGAGGAGTTTGAAACTCAGCAAGTGATGTTGCGCAAGGCCCAGGTGCAGTTGGCGCAACTGCAGGCTCAGTTAGATGAGTTGCAGGCGGCCCGCGAAGACAAAAAAGCTTAGTTGTCCCGGTCTGCATACGCGGGCGCTGAGTGCAGTTCGACATACTCAGCCAGCGCCGCGGTGAGCGTGCGAGCGCGCAACGGTTTAGTTAGATAGCGGTCCATGCCGATGTGCAGTGCTTTGTCGATTTGTTCACGCATCGCGTGCGCGCTCAAGCCGATGATCCAAGGTCTACGGTCGTTGAGGTGGCGAATCTTCTGGGTGGCTTCATAGCCGTCCATGATGGGCATTTCACAGTCCATAAATACCAGCTCATACGGTTGTTTGGCCAGCGCATTGAGCGCTTCTAGGCCATTTTCCACGCATTGTGGAAAAATTTGATAACGTGCCAACATGCCTTGCAGCACCTTCTGATTGACGCGGTTGTCCTCCACCACCAATACCTGTAAGTGTGAAAGGTGATGCAGGTGTTCGGCGGAAAGATCCTGTGCCGTCAGGGCACTGGCTTTAGGGGCTTCAGTGTGCAACACCAGATTACTCAGCTCGTTTAAGCCAAACGGTTTGTGCAGATAGACCAATCGGTCTTGCAATTGCGGGGGCAAATCAATAGGTAGGTGGCGCGCCTGGCCATTGAGGGTGACCCGTAAATGCGGTTGTTGTTTGATGGCCCAATGGGCTAGCTCGTGGCCCGGTTCGCCGGGTAAGCGCTCTTCGATGACCAGCACATCGTAGTGCTGTTGTAGCGCAGCGCGCGTATCGAAGCTGTTTTGCGTGTGGGTTAATTGCCAGCCGTAACTGGATTCCAAAACCTTGGTGACCTGACTGAACCCGACATATCGCGATGCTATCAGAACACGCAGACGCTGTGTTGTTGGCGCTGCATGATGGTGCGCGGGCAAACCGGGCAGAGTAAACCAGAACTCCGAGCCCTCACCCAGCGTGCTGCGAAAGTACACCTCACCGTGCCATAAGGCGACCAAACGCCGCACGATAGCGAGGCCCAAACCCGTGCCGCCGTAGCGCCGGGTAATGGACGCATCAGCCTGTGTAAAGGCTTCAAACAATCCAGCGCGTTTATCGGGCGCGATGCCGATGCCGGTGTCTTTGATGCGGAAGCGGATTACTAAACCCTGCTCGGCGGGCGTGTTCAACACCGGCTCAATAAACACCATGACATGCCCTTGCGAGGTGAATTTGCAGGCATTGCCTATCAGGTTGATCAGCACCTGACGCAGTCGCGTGGCGTCGGCATTAATGGTGCGTGGTAGGCGCGGGTCGCGCCACGATGACAGGAAAAAAGACTTATCTTGTGCTGTTCGATTGAACAATTTGAGACATTGATTCAGCAAGTGGTCTAGGTTGACTTCAGTAGGTTCGAGCGCCACGCGGTCGGCTTCCAGCTTGGAGAAGTCGAGGATGTCGTTGAGCAGCACGGTCAGCATGTCACCGCTTTCACGCAGCACTTTTAAGTAGTCGCGCTGATTGTCATCCAGCCGAGTCTCTTCCAGCATTTCTGCCATACCAATGATGCCGTTCATTGGCGTGCGAATCTCATGACTCATGTTGGCGAGGAATTCGGTTTTGGTGCTGGCAGCCAATTGGGCGACCCGTTTGGCTTCTTGTAGGGCAGCTTGGTATTGCTTGCGTTCGGTGATGTCAAAATGCAGGCCAGACAACCGCACGGGTTTACCGTTTTTCAGCACCGCGTAGCCGGTGCCAAAAATGTGGCGTACGACGCCATCGGGCCGTCGAATACGGAATTCCAAAGCAAACGGAGTATTGGTGTCTATGCCGTGCTGTATGGTGGCTTTGGCGGTCGGTAGGTCTTCCGGTAAGAGCAGTGCTTCCCATTGTCGAGCGGGCATCCAGCGGCCATCGGGGCCGAGCCCGAACAGGCGCATGGTCTGACGGTCCCAGTAGGTGCGATTGTCGGCAAAGACATGATCAAAGGTACCGGCTTGCGAGGCTTTGGTGGTCAGTTGTTGTTTGCGCTCTTGTTCACGCAAAATCTCGATGGTTTTTTTAAGCGCGCGATTCTTGCGGTCAAGTTGATGCAGGTGGTGTTGCTGTTCACCTTCAAGTGTTTGCAGGGCTCGTTGTGCCTCAGCTAAACGATGCCCTAAAGCACGACTGCGCAAGGCAACGTGGATCAGTGCGCCGGTGAGGACGACCAGTCCAGACAGCCCGAGGAGGGTGTAGACGCTCATGACGTTGAAGATGCTCCCTGTGCTGTCCTTGGTCGCCCATGTTCGCCAAGCCAACCAACTGATATAATCGCGCGCTCAGTTTATCGGCAGAGCCAATGTTTTATGATGAGTCAATGCGCACAGTCTAACGTCAATCGGTCTCTTCGTACGCAAATTTTTACCCCTATTTCGTGGCTTGCAGCGTTGGTCATTGCCGCTGTTGCCAGTAATGCATGGGCCAGCAACGCGCCGCTGACGGTCGCGTTGCTGGAAGACAACACACCTATTTTTCGTGACTATACGGCGGAGCAGCACCTGGGCTTTCAACTGGGCTTGGAGTACTTGACCGAAGGCACCATGGAATGGCACGGGCGGCCGGTATCGGCGCATGCTGTGCCCGCTGCAGGATGGTTTCGTGATGATAACTTTTTACCCGATGCGGAAGAACTGCCAGAACAGATGATTTGGGTAGCACCGGTACAAGCCCGATACGCTCATCGTGCGATGCAATACGGTCAGGCCCATCAGCGCCTGACCTTAGTGCCCGCCAGCCCGGCGAACGACCTACCGATTGCAGAAAACGACTATGCTTTTCGTACATTTTACCGCTGGCAGGACGTCGAACAAGGTCTGTATGCGTGGGCTAGCGAGCGTGAAGACCTCATTTGGGTAAGTGCGGTCGACACGGCCGTGGACCCGGATTTCGCGCGTGTCGCCACCATTGAGGTATCGCCACGTGCGTCTGGCGCTTCAGTGATTGCCGAAGTGGATGAGTTGGCGCGTCTAATGGAAGCGCCGGCGCTCGGTAGCTCTTGGCCCGTGTTGCTGGATTGGTTACCGATGTTGAGTGATGACGTAGGGCTAGCAACGCAAAACATGTATTTCTGGCTGCCTGACTTGGCGTCGTTGGTGCCCCTGCGCGAGTTCAGCGGCTTGCAAGGTTTAACCTACTATTACTACGACCTGCCAAACAATGAAGCCAATACGTGGCTCGTACGGACCATGTTAGAACGCCATGATCGTTTGCCCAGTCATTACGTGGTGGCAGGTATGACCGCAGCCATGGCGTTATTAACGGCGGTCGAGGAAACAGAAACCGTAAACGCTGAGCATCTGTCTGCCTACATGCCAGGTTTGGAGTGGCAGTCGCCGAGGGGTGTGCTGACCTTCACGGCTGAGGGTGAAACGCGCCAACCGCTGTATCACACCGAACTACGCCTACAGCGCCAACTCGAATGGGCGCGGCCGGTTGAGCTCGATGGTAAACCACCTTATTGGACGCAACCCTGAACCTGGGGTGTATTGTCATTTGTTGCTGCGCGCTTTAGTCTGAATACCCACGATATCGGCCGAGGATCGGTCGATCCGCGCATCAGCAAAAAAGGACTCGAGCAGTATGGCTCTGGCAACACTCTACACCCGTGCCGTAATTGGCGTTGAAGCACCACTCATTACCGTTGAAGTTCACCTGTCAGGTGGCTTGCCGCACATGGCGATTGTGGGCATGGCGGAAACCGCAGTGAAAGAAAGCAAGGATCGTGTTCGTTCGGCTTTGCTCAATGCCCAGTTCGACTTCCCTGCCAGCCGTATCACCATCAATTTAGCCCCTGCCGATCTGCCGAAAGGTGGCGGACGCTATGACCTCGCCATAGCCTTGGGCATACTCGTCGCCAGTGGACAAATTCCTGCCGCCGCGCTGCGTGACACCGAAGTGATGGGCGAATTATCGTTGTCCGGCAAATTGCGCCCGGTGCAAGGCGTATTGCCTGCCGCAATGGCGGCGCAGAAAGCCAATCGTACATTATTGCTGCCAGCGGCGAATGCGCCGGAAATCGGCCTGCTGGCCGACTGTCGTGCGTTTGCGGCCGACCATTTGTTGGAGCTTTGTGGGCACCTAAAAGGCCAGGCACCGTTGGCGCCAGTGGCAACGCACAGCCCTGAAACCGTGCTGAACGTGGCGGACATGACGGACATCAAAGGGCAGCCACAAGCCCGCAAAGCTCTGGAAGTAGCGGCGGCTGGTGGGCATAACCTGTTGTTCTTTGGTCCGCCGGGTACCGGAAAAACTTTACTGGCCAGTCGGTTGCCGGGCATATTGCCCGCCTTGTCGGCGGAAGAGGCGCTGGATGTCGCTGCCATTCGTTCCATCATCGGCCAGCCGATTCTGTGGGGCCAAAGGCCGTTCCGTGCGCCGCACCACACGTGTTCCGGCGCGGCATTGGTGGGAGGGGGTTCGGTTCCTCGGCCTGGGGAAATAACCTTGGCCCATAACGGCGTGCTGTTTCTCGATGAACTGACTGAGTTCAACCGGTCTACGTTGGATGTGCTGCGTGAGCCGCTGGAGTCGGGTGAAATCGTCATTTCGCGTGCCGCGCGCAAGACGACATTCCCGGCGCGCTTTCAATTGGTTGCGGCGATGAACCCCACGCCCGGTGGTTACAACGCCAGCGACAGCCGCTCGCGCGCTTATACGCCGGATCAATTACAGCGTTATTTAAGCCGTTTGAGCGGGCCGTTCCTAGATCGTATCGACCTCTACGTCGAAGTGCCAACGGTACCGCCGGATGTGCTGCAAGGGCGAGCACAGGGGGAATGTTCAGCCGACGTACGCGAACGGGTGCAGGCTGCGTGGGAGCGTCAACAAGCACGCCAAGGTAAGCAGAATCGAGACCTGAGCTCGACCGAATTGCACGAACTCGGGATGTTGCCGCACACAGAACGCCAGTTGATTGTTGACCTCGCCGAACGTTTCCGTCTCAGTGCACGCGCTCAGCATCGCATAGAAAAGGTGGCGCTGACGTTGGCCGATCTCGCCGGAGCGCACGAAGTGACTAAGGCGCATTTAATAGAAGCGCTCAATATGCGTCAGCTAGATCGGCTTGGTGTCATGCAATAGATGCTTTCTCTGGCGTCAGAGCGGTGCTTTTATGGGCTGACTGACGGGGCGCAGAATCTGGTCAATCAGTTGCAGCACTTCCCATAATGGTCGTGGTTCGCTGAACAAAAACCCCTGCACCTGATCGCACCCGTTGGCGAGTAAAAAGCCCAACTGGGTATCGTCTTCCACGCCTTCGGCAACCACCTGCATACTCAAATCGTGGGCGAGGTTAATGATCGAGCGGACAATGGAGTCCGCCTCGTGGTCGAGAGTCACACGCTGGGTGAAGCTACGGTCTATCTTAATGGTGCTGATAGGGAACTGACGAATGTGCGTCATCGATGAATAACCGGTGCCAAAGTCGTCGAGCGAAATGGTCACACCCAGAGCGGTGACCGCTTGCAGGGTCGATAGAGCGCCTTCGGGGTCAGTCAAGACGGTGGTTTCGGTCAGCTCGAATTCCAAACGTCGAGTATCTATCCCAGCTTCCTGAATCAGACGTGGCAGCACATTGGCAAACTGCTCATCCTGTAATTGCCGAAACGACAGGTTAGTGGCTATGCACACGTCTTGTAGCCCGTGCGCTGCCAGTTCATTCAAGTCGTGGCAAACTTGTTCAATGATCCAATACCCCATGGGGACGATCATGCCGCTGCTTTCGGCGGCCGTGATGAACTCGCTCGGCATCAGCAGACCGCGCGTTGGGTGACGCCAGCGAATCAGCGCTTCCATACCGATGATGGAGCGTTCGCGCAGGCACACTTTGGGCTGGTAGTGCAGCTCAAATTCTTGGCGTCGCAGGCCCAAGCGTAACGCCTGTTCCATGCTGCTGGCCCAGTCATCTTGTGCGCCTTGCTCGTAGCGACACAGGCGTACGTCGCGGTCTTTAGCGGTTTGCATGGCGGTGTGAGCGCACTGCATTAATTCTTCAGCGCTACCCAGCGTTTCCGGGTAGATCACCATACCCATATTGGCCTGTATGCGCAGGCGCTCACTGGAAATCTGAAAGGGCTCATCGAAAATGGTATGGATGCGCTTGGCGAGCTGATGCGATGCATCAAGGCCTGGCAATTGCTCCAACAAGACGAAAAACTCATCACCGCCCAAGCGGGCTATCTTGGCCAGTGGGCCCAACAAGCCTTTCAGGCGTAGGGCAACAAACGACAGCAACTGGTCAGCGAAGTTAAATCCGTGATGGTGGTTGATCTCATTGAAGCCGCGCAAATCGAGGGCTAATAATGCTACCATACGCCCGTGTTCGCCGACTTTAAATAAAGCTTCGTCAGTCGCTTCGAGAAAACCGCGATTGCTGAGTAAACCCGTCAGGCTGTCATAATGGCTTTGGCGCTGCAGCGCTTGTTGCTGCTTAATAGCGCGCTCAACGCATCGTATAAGACGGTGCGGTGCAAGCTCATCGGCGTACAGCACTTCGCGCGCTCCAGACACTGAAAACGCGTCTAGGTGGCTGTTTGTAGGCGGCGTGTGTTGGTCGACATAGGCGATCCAAGTCTTGCGGGCGCCTACCAGCATTGAATGTTGGGCGCTACGAGCCGACGGGTGGAACAGCACCACTTGGGCGGCGGCGAGGTGTTCAGGGTTATCAATATCGCCTGATACGCCAAAGCCCGCTTCACGCAGCGCGTCGACCAAAGGATCTGTTACAACGCCGTGCTCAAGGCACAGACACACAGTAATCTCATTAGGGTTGAGCATGAAATACATCTTTAATCTGCAAGGCAGATAGCTGGCGACCGGCACGCAGTGGCAACGTGACAGCAGCAAATCCAAAGTTGTTTAGGTATGCCTTCCCTAAGCATGGTGGTGAACATCGCACAACTCGGTACAAAAATCTACTCTACTAAGGTAGATGTTAAGTAGAATTAAGAGGTTTTTAAGTCATGGTTAATCAGGTGTTGAGAGGATATCCGCGTTGACGCAGTTGAATGAGCGACAGTCTGAATCCGTGCGCTACATCGATGGGCCGTTGTTGGTCCTTGCCGGTGCAGGCAGTGGCAAGACCAGCGTAATCACGCAGAAAATCGCCTATCTGATTGAACATTGCCAGTATCAAGCCCGTCACATTGTTGCCGTGACGTTCACCAATAAAGCCGCCAAAGAAATGAAAGCGCGGGTCGGTCAGTTGGTGAAAGGGAAGGCAGGTCGTGGCTTAACCGTCTCGACGTTTCACAATTTAGGGCTGAATATCCTGCGGCGCGAGTATTTGGCGGCCGGGCTGAAAAAGAACTTCACCATTTTTGATCAGGCGGACGCCTTTGCGCTGATCAAAGACATTCTTAGCCGTGAGTTCCCGGATGAGATCGACCAAGCGGGTTTTTATCAGCACCAGATATCCAA
The DNA here is from genome assembly GCA_049115955.1 of Natronospirillum sp. GTDB lineage: Bacteria > Pseudomonadota > Gammaproteobacteria > Pseudomonadales > Natronospirillaceae > Salinispirillum. The sequence goes on along the minus strand of JAGDZJ010000009.1, from coordinate 86,660 downwards.
TTGGAAAAACGACATGCTGAACCCGGAGCGGGCACTCAGTCATGCCAAGGATGACAACGAAGTCATTGGTGCGCAGGTGTTCACTCAGTATGCTCGTTTATTGAGTGCTTATAACGCAGTGGACTTCGATGACTTGATTCGCCTCCCAACCGAATTGTTTCAAACGCACGCCGACGTATTGGAGCGCTGGCAGCGCAAAGTACGGTATTTATTGGTGGATGAGTATCAGGATACCAACATCAGTCAGTACATCATGGTCAAATTGTTGGTTGCGGGCAGCGGACGTTTTACGGTAGTGGGTGATGATGACCAATCGATCTATTCGTGGCGTGGCGCCCGGCCGGAGAATTTGGCCAAACTGCAAGACGACTTTCCGAGCTTGAAAGTAGTGAAATTGGAACAGAACTACCGCTCGACCAAGCGCATTCTGAAAGCGGCCAACCGAGTGATCGACAACAACCCGCACGTATTCACCAAAACGCTGTGGAGCGATATGGGCGAAGGTAAGCCCATTCGGGTGATTCGCACCGCCAACGAAGAAGCCGAAGTCGAGCGCATCGTTAACGACATCCTCAGTACCAAGTTGCAAGGGCGTAAAGAATACAAAGACTTCGCCATTCTGTATCGCGGTAATCACCAAGCGCGCCTGCTGGAAATCAAGCTACAGCAAAGTCGAGTGCCGTATCAAATCAGTGGCGGCACCTCGTTTTTTGCGCGGGCTGAAGTCAAAGACATCATGGCCTATCTGCGCTTGTTGATTAACCCGGAAGACGATGCGGCTTTTTTGCGCATCATTAATACACCGCGCCGAGAAATCGGTGCTGCCACGCTGGAAAAACTTGGCCTGTATTGTGGCGAGCACGACCTGAGTTTGTATCAGGGCGCGGGTGAAGCTGGACTGCAGCAGGTCTTGCAAGGCAAGAGCTTACAGCGCCTGCACAGCTTCGTTGAGTGGCTCGACTTGAAACGGCGCAAGCTGGCTGAGGCGGAAGCGCCCATTACCATCATCAAAGAATTGATCTTCGATATGGATTACGAAAGCTGGTTGCGTCAGGACAGCAGTTCGAGCGGTGTGGCGGAAAAACGCATGGCTAACGTCTGGCATTTGATTGACGGATTGCAGTCTATTTTAGAGCGTCAAGACGACGATGATGAAGCTTCTGATGTGGCGGTAGAAGATGCCATTGCACGCTTGGTGCTGCGCGATATGCTTGAACGGCAAGAAGATGAAGAGCAGACCAATGCCGTGCAACTGATGACTTTGCACGCCTCCAAAGGCTTGGAGTTTCCGCATGTGTTTATGATGGGGCTGGAGGAAGAACTGCTGCCGCATCGCAACAGCATTGAGAGCGATGATGTAGAAGAAGAGCGCCGCTTGATGTACGTCGGCATTACCCGAGCGCGTGAACAGTTAGTACTGACTTACGCTGCCCGTCGTCGGCAGTTTGGGGAGGTCGTCGACTGTGTACCGAGCCGCTTTCTGGAAGAAATGCCTGCAGAAGATATCGAGTGGGAAGGGTTGCAGGCGCCGAGCAAAGAGCAGAATCAAGCGCAGGGTCGGCGTACCATAGATTCGTTGTTTGCGATGTTAGATGACTGAAGGTTTAGCTACTGCAAGGAAGCACCTAAAGCCTCAGTGGAAGCTTTGGATGCTTCTATCAGACGGTTAACAGGTTCAACACTTGTTGCCGCTGCTGATCATCCACGGCATTTGATGTCCGCGTTAACTGTTCGGTATCGGCTTCGACTACGCGTTCTATCAAGGCAGTCGCTTCATCTACGTTGCGCACCGGGAAGGTGCCGCTGCTCAAGCGCGCGTCTTGTTGCGCATTGAATTCGCGCAACTGCACTGCTTCCTGGCGGTCCAAGTCTTGTTGCACAGCGCCAATGGTTTCAATGCTGGTGTCCAACTGCTCAACAGTCGCCAGGTTCTCCGCGTCAGACGTCACTTCCAATGCTTCAATAAACTGCGAGCGCAAACTCTGGTCTACCAAAATATCGCGCTCGGGGACGCTAAAAATGGTGCCCTGACGCTCGGTCAACTCACCGCGACGCTCCTGAATATCACGCTGTTCCGGTTGTGTGTTTACCCCCGTTTCACGTTCCACCACGGCCAGATTGCGCTGTTCGACCAAAGAGCTTTCAACTTGGTTCAGGGCCTCGCGTGCTATCTGTGTAGACGCCACGCGCTCCAAAAGCTGTTGGCGATCCGCTTGCTGTGGGCTCAACGCCGCTACCTGAACATCGGCTGCCGCGTTGTTATCCGGCCGCGGTGCTTCCTGTTCACGTGCTAGTGCTGGGTTGTCGTCGCGTCGTAATGCGCCCGACAGTACAGCCGGGCTGACGCTGGTCGACATGTTAGCTGCTTCAATCGCCATGGAATCACACTCCTGACTGGCTGCTGAATATTAAGAATGACACTATTATAGCTTATTTTTTAGGCAATGACGTTACAGATTGTATAGACTGCCATGATGATTACGACCATGACCGCTGTTCGGATTAGCCTGTTGTTGCCTCTGTTGTGCGGCTTACTGCTGTTAATGGCCAGTACCGTGCGCGCCGTGGCGCTGGAGCCTGTATGGGAGAACTTACCGCAAGTAGTGGGTGGTCTGTATTTGCCGCAGTCCCCCCAGCAGTTGTTGGTGGCGCAAAAAACGGGTGAAGTGCGCTGGCTCCATGAAGGCAGTGGGCGGTCGGAGCTGGTGCATCGATTCGCGGTTCATACCCAAAGCGAAATGGGCTTACTGAGTCTGGCGTTGCACCCTCAATTCCCTGCGGATCCGCGCATCTTTGTGCATCTAAACCCCTCCGGCACAACGCTACGTAGCCAAATCATTCAACTGCGTTGGGTGCACGCTGCAGGCCGTATGCCCGTACTGCAACAGCCGGAAGTGCTGTTTGATATTGCACAGCCGTACGCCAATCATAATGGAGGTGGCATGGCGTTTGGGCCGGACGGCATGCTTTATATCGGGCTCGGCGACGGTGGTTCAAATAATGATACCGCGCGTCGGGCACAAAACACCGCGAGTTTGTTAGGTAAAATATTGCGCATTGATGTCGATCGGCGTCGGCCCGGTGTCGGGTACTCGATACCGCCGGACAATCCACTTGTTGAACAGGACGATGCGCGTCCGGAGATTTGGGCGATTGGCGTGCGCAATCCGGTTCACTTAACCTTTGATGGTACTGGCCGGTTGTGGGTGGCGGATGGCGGGCAGGACGATGTGCAGGAGATCAACAATGTGTCGCGTGGCGATAACTTGGGCTGGCGATGCTTTGTTGGAGCACGTGCATTTGAGCGCGATACAGAATGTGATGAAATTAATCATAGGTCACCGGTATTAACCTACGAGCTGCGTGGCGGGCAAGCGGTTGTTGGTGGCGTTTGGTACGACGGAGATGTGCAACCTTGGTTACGTGGACACTATGTCTTTGCTGATTTTGTGCAGGGCTATTTTTGGGCGATGGACACAAATTTTCAGCGTTATGAGCTGGGTAACTGGGACATCCATCCTTCGGCATTCATCATGCGCCCGGACGGTGCTCTACTGGTCGCGGACTACGTCGGCGGCGTGCTGTATCGTCTGATTGATATCGAGGACGCAGGTTAGCAAGGATTCAGGTTAACGAGGTCACCAGTATTTTAGTAAGAATCAGCGTTACCATCTGCAACCAGCGCAAGCGAAGATACCACGGCTGAACGTAGCGTGAAATCTGCCCCCAGCTTTCCTGCCAGACCAGTAACCCTAAGGCGAGCAGCACAGGAATGACGGACCACGCCGGCCACAATAGTGCGATAATGCCCAAGGCTAACGTGGCGATAGCGGTGTAAATGGATGCAGGCCAATGCCTGTCATCACACAGCTCATCCTGCCACTGGGCCATCGCCCAGTGATAAGCGCCTAATTGAATAACGACTGCGGTAGCAAAAATATGGAAGAACCGCGCTACCAACGCTTGGCCTGCCCAAGGCTCCAGAAACAATAGCAACACTGACCCCCACAGNNAATGGGACAGTAGGTGCATGACAACCGTAAGGCGGATGAGCCGCATAAAAAATCCGATACTTAATAAATAGAAGTGAATGCAGGCTTTACGCTCAATAGAGCGTTTTGGTTTCACATAGTTTGTGAAAATCGAGACAATTGTCCCACTTAAGGATCTTTTAGAAGATCTCGACAAGAATGAATCGCAAGGAGTGACAGAATGGCTGTATCTGAACAACAAAATCTGCGTTGGGGTGTACTGGGTTCGTCCGGTATCGTAAGTGCCTTCATGGGTGATTTACCCTACACCCAACGCATGACGGTCAGTGCCGTGTGTTCGCGCACTGCCGCAGGAGCAGAGGCCTTTGCCGAGCGTTATGGTACGCCGACGCAGTTTACCGATCTCGACGAGATGCTGCGCAGCGGCACAATAGATGCGCTGTACATTGCGACGCCGCACAGCACGCACGCCGACGCTGCGGCGCAGGCTTTACAAGCGGGTATTGCCGTGTTGGTGGAGAAGCCAGCAGCGATCAACGTTGCACAGTGGCAACATCTCACGGCGCTGGCGCGTACCCACAATACGTTTTTGATGGAAGCTCTGTGGACGGATTTTTTGCCCGGTACTGAGCGTATGCGCCAGTTGCTAGCCGACAATGCCATTGGCCGGGTGCGCTCACTGCACGTCAGCTTTGGCTTTGCCGCACCCGACGACCCTGCTGGTCGTCTATTGAACCCCGCGCTAGCCGGTGGGGCGTTATTGGATATTGGCATCTACGGTCTTTACCATGCATGGCGCTGGCTCGGTGAGCCGGAACACTGGGAAACCACATCGGAACTGGCGGTAACCGGTGTTGATGTGCACGATCAGTTGATCCTGCGCTATTCCGATGGCCGCACCGCCTATCTGCACTTTGCGTTAGATCGCGAGCTGCCGCATGAAGCCACTCTGCATGGTGAAAAAGGTTGGTTACGCATGAGCACCCTGTGCGACGGGCGTCAGCTCACGCAGGGCGGCGGGCATGACCCGGCGGAGGTGATTTACCAGCGCACGGAGCCGGGCGGTGGTTTTGTTCATGAAATGCAGCATGCGACGGATTGTATTCAAGCCGGACTGATCGAAAGTCCTCAGTGGAGATGGGACGATACGCTGCGCTTGCAAACGTGGATGGAGCAACTACGCAAGGACTGGGGTGTGCGATTCCCTGGTGAGGGTGATCGCTGAGCGCGATAAGATCGGCACAGGCCTTGGAATTGTAGTCTGTGCCCATACAATATAGATCAAGTTCATCTTCGCATCGGCGCGAGGGCTTGAGAGGGTATTTTATGAGTGATGTGGCAGTACGCCTGGATAAATGGTTGTGGGCGGCGCGCTTCTTCAAAACCCGCTCACTCGCCAAAAGTGCCATTGAAAACGGCAAGGTCCATTATGATGGTACACGCGCTAAACCCAGCCGAACGGTAGAGGTAGGGGCGACCTTGCGTCTGCGTCTCGGTTTCGAAGAGAAAACCATAGAGGTGCGAGCGCTCAGCGAGCAGCGTGGGCCTGCACCTGTGGCGCAGACGCTGTACGAAGAAACAGCCGACAGCGTCGCCCGGCGGACTGCCAACGCGGATTTACGCCGCCAAGCCGGTGCGGTCACCGCCGCCCCCGACCACCGCCCCAACAAGAAGCAGCGCCGCGACCTGTTGCGGCTTAAAGATCAAAATTCAGAGCATTAATCGAGCGTCCTATGAGTAATCCCGATCAGCGTCAACGCCTTATGTTTGACGACCTTGCCATTCGTGGCGAACTAGTGGGCCTAAGCCAGACTTATCAGGATGTGTTGAAGCAGCACCCGTATCCGAAGCCCTTGCAGCGCTTGTTGGGTGAGTTTATGGCTGCTGTGACCCTATTAAGTAATACCTTAAAGTTTGAAGGTATTTTGAGTTTGCAGGCCCGGGGCGCAGGTCAGGCGCGACTGGTCATGGCGGAAATCCAGAACCAAGAGCAGTTGCGCGCCATCGCTCAATACAATGATGACTTTGTCGACAGCGGCTCAATGCTGGGCGAGGGTACGTTGGCCATCACCATCGACCCTAAAGTGGGTAAGCGCTACCAAGGCATTGTGAGCCTGCGCGACCACGGCCTGGCGGCGGCGTTGGAAGACTACTTCTTACAATCGGAGCAAATCCGTACCCGCATCTGGCTCAGTGCCGATGGTCAGCGCGCCAGCGGTCTGCTGTTGCAAGCCTTGCCGGGCAGTGCTTCCCAGAGCTCGCTTGAAGCCGACGCCGATGGCTGGGATCGTGTGACCCAATTAGCCGCCACCATCACCGACGACGAGCTGTTACATTTAGACAACGAATCCATGCTGTACCGCCTGTTTCATGAAGAAACGGTGCGCACCTACCCACCGACTGACCTGTGGTTTCAATGCACCTGTTCCCGCGAGCGCAGCGCCAATGCGGTGTATTCGCTGGGCTTAGACAGCGCCCGCGAGGTCATTGAACAAGACGGTGTTATTCAGGTCGACTGCCAGTTTTGCCACGCCAAGTATCACTTCACACACGACGACGTTGAACAACTCTTTGTAGACGCTAACAAGCATTTGAATTAAGGAAGTATCCATCATGGACACCCAAATTTTGTCCCGCATCAGCCAGCAGATTGCCAATGAGCTGGCGGTGGATCGACGTCAAGTCGTGGCCACCATGCAATTGCTGCAGGAAGGCGCGACCGTGCCCTTTATTGCGCGTTACCGTAAAGAAGTAACCGGCGCGCTGGACGATACACAGTTGCGTAATTTGGAAGAGCGTCTCCGTTATCTCACCGAACTGGAAGATCGCCGCGGGGCCATATTGAAGTCGGTCGATGAGCAAGGCAAGTTGACCCCTGAGTTGTCGGCCGCGCTGAACAGTGCCGCGACCAAAACCGAATTAGAAGACCTGTATCTGCCTTACAAGGTTAAGCGTCGCACTAAGGGTCAGATTGCCATTGAAGCCGGTTTGGAGCCATTGGCCAATACCCTATTGGAAAACCCAGACCAAGACCCCGAGCAGGTTGCTGCCGATTACGTCAACGCTGATCTGGGTGTGGCCGATGTGAAAGCCGCGCTGGAAGGCGCCAAATATATTTTGATGGAACGCTTTGCCGAGCAACCGAGCTTGGTGGGCGAACTTCGCCAGTTCTTGCAGGAAAAAGGGCAGGTGCACGCGACGTTAGTGCCGGGTAAAGAACAGGAAGGCGCCAAATTCGCGGACTATTTTGACCACCACGAAGCGTGGAAAAACATGCCATCGCACCGTGCACTGGCGGTGTTCCGTGGTCGTAACGAAGGCGTATTGCAAATGAATCTGCAACTCGACGCCGATGCGTACGCTGCAGATCACGCAGAAGGTATGATCGCGCTGCACTTGAACGTACCGGTCACCGGTCGTGCTGCCAGTGCTTGGCTAAAAGAAGTCGTACGCTGGACGTGGCGGGTGAAGTTACTGCCCCACTTGGAAACCGATCTGTTTGGCACTTTGCGCGAGCGGGCAGAAGAAGACGCCATCAAGGTGTTTGGGCGCAACCTCAAAGACTTGATGCTGGCTGCACCGGCTGGACCACGGGTGACCTTGGGTATGGACCCTGCTTATCGCACCGGTGTTAAGCTCGCTGTGGTTGATAAAACCGGTAAGGTTTTGGATCACGATGCCGTATACCCCCATCAGCCGCAGAACCGTTGGGACGAAGCCAAGCGTGTGGTGGTGGCCTTGTGCAAGAAACATGGCGTGGAATTGATCGCCATCGGTAACGGCACGGCCTCGCGTGAAACGGATAAACTGGCAACGGAAATCGCGCGCGAATACCCGGAATTAAAATTGAATACGCTGATGGTGTCCGAGGCAGGTGCTTCCGTTTATTCTGCGTCTGATTTTGCTGCCCGTGAATTCCCCGACCTTGATGTCACCATTCGTGGTGCCATCTCAATAGCGCGTCGCCTGCAAGACCCGCTGGCTGAACTGGTGAAAATCGACCCGAAAGCCATTGGTGTTGGGCAGTACCAACACGATGTGTCGCAGGTTGCCTTGGCGCGTTCGCTCGAAACCATTGTTGAGGACTGTGTGAACGCAGTGGGCGTAGACTTAAATACCGCTTCAGTGCCCTTGCTCAGCCGAGTGTCTGGTCTGAACACTACCATCGCCAGCAACATCGTCGCCTTTCGCGACAGTCAGGGGCGTTTCGAGGATCGTCGCCAGCTCAAAGATGTACCGCGCTTGGGGCCTAAAGCGTTCGAGCAATGCGCAGGTTTCTTGAAAGTCGCGAACGGCCGCAACCCGTTGGATGCCTCAGCCGTGCACCCGGAGTCCTACAGCGTGGTGGAAAAAATCGTCGCATCCACGCAGCGTCCAGTCACCAGCTTAATCGGGGACAGTGCGTTCCTGCGTCAGCTTGATCCGGTGGCGTACACAGACGAGCGTTTTGGTCTGCCCACGGTGAAAGACATCCTGTCTGAATTAGAAAAGCCCGGCCGCGACCCGCGCCCCGAATTCAAAACCGCGACCTTTAAGGAAGGGGTCGAAAAGGTGGGTGATTTGCGCCCCGGCATGGTGCTTGAAGGCGTGGTGACCAACGTCACTAATTTCGGGGCCTTTGTTGATGTCGGCGTGCACCAAGACGGACTGGTACACATCTCCGCCATGAGCCATCAGTTCATTAAAGACCCTGCCGAAGTGGCAAAAGCCGGAGACGTGGTGCAAGTAAAAGTGATGGACGTGGATGTACCGCGCCAACGCATCGCCCTCAGTATGCGTCTTGATGACGAACCCGGCAAAGCGGAGCCACAACGGGCGGGTGGGCGCCCCAATCGTGCTGAAGGGCAACGTGCAAGTAAGGGTGCGCCGCGCGCACAAGCACCGGCACCCGCCGCAAACGGAACCATGGGCGCGTTGTTGCAACAAGCGTTGAAGAATGCAAAAAAATAGCGGCACCTAATGGGTAAGGCGCTACACTCAATATTTGCGCGTAGCGCCAAAAGGCTACAAAAAACATTACCAACAGAAACCACCGCGTAAAGCAGCAATCAGGATATCCACATTATGGCAGATGCCGCATTCTTGGCTTGGCTCAGTAACCAGCCCCAGTCCTTATTCAAATTTCGGCATGGCATAGAGAAAGAGGGGCTGCGGGTCGATGCGTCGGGGCATATCAGTCAAAAGGATCATCCGGCTGCGCTGGGTTCTGCACTCACGCACCCGATGATCACCACGGATTATTCTGAGGCGCTGCTTGAATTCATTACCCCAGCGGTCGACTCCCCAGAGAAAAGCCTGACGTATCTGCGCGAATTGCATCAGTATGCCTTGCAGGTCAATCCGGACGAAAACATTTGGCCAGCCAGCATGCCCTCAGTGCTGGATGGTGAGTTGAGTGTGCGTATTGCCGAATACGGCAACTCGCACATTGGCCAACTGAAGCATGTGTATCGGCATGGGCTGTGGCATCGTTATGGACGCATTATGCAGACCATCGCGGGCGTTCATTTCAATTATTCCGTGCCGGATGAGTTTTGGCCGGCATGGCACGCCTTTAAGGGTGACAAGGGCGCTTTGACGGATTTCCGTTCACGTCGTTACTTTGGCTTAATTCGTCATTTCCGCCGTCACTCATGGTTGTTGCTGTATCTGTTCGGTGCTTCCCCGGCACTCGATCGTACGTTCCTGCGTGAGAATACCGCGCGTTTGCGCGATCATGGCACCTACACCCTGATGTCACCGAAAGCCACGACTCTGCGCATGAGTGACATGGGCTACACCAACTCCGCGCAGCAGAGCCTGAAGGTGTGTTTCAACAGTCTGCCGACCTACATAAAAACACTACGCCAAGCGTTGCACACGCCCTATCCACCGTATCAAGCCATGGGCATTAAACAGGACGGTCATTATCAGCAGCTGAACGCCAACATTCTGCAGATCGAGAACGAATATTATTCCGACATTCGACCCAAGCGCACCACGGCCAGCGGTGAAAAGCCATTGCAGGCTTTGGAAGAGCGTGGAGTCGAATACATCGAAGTGCGTTGTCTGGATCTGAACCCGTACCTGCCCTTAGGCGTGGACGCGGACCAATTGCACTTTATGAATTGGTTTCTGTTCTGGTGCCTTACGGCTGAAGCGCCGGAAATCAGTGATATCGAGTGTGAGCGGGTGGAATTCAATAAAAAGCTCACCGTGCTCTACGGCCGTGATCCAGAATTGCTGTTGGTCGACCGGGGTTCCGTACGCTCGTTGCAGACGTGGGGCAAGGATATACTGTCCGGCATGGAGACCTTGTTGCAAGCAGTGCAACCTGAAAATGCAGCACAGGTACAGGCGGCGATCACGCGCTATCGTGCTATGTTGGATGCACCGGAAACCACGCCATCAGGGCGAATGGCCGCCGAGCTCGCAACGGAGAACGAAGACTACCGGACATTGGTGTCACGTTTAGCGGCGGAACATCGCGCTGCACTCCTGAAGCAGCCGCTGAGTGCGGAACGATTCCAGAGTTTGATGGATGATGCAGAAGCCTCAGTCAAAGCCCAAAGCGCGCTTGAGCAACAGAACGTAGGCTGTTTCGATGCTTTCGTACAGAGTTACGTCAGTCGCTAGGGAATACTTCAGAGCTTCCCTAGGCCACCCTATCCCCAAGTTTAGCCTACAGTCGGTGTAGGCTATCTCTTACGCCGTTAAGTCTCTACCTTCGCTATGATGCGTTCATTGGTAAAACGACCAGTGCAAACCAGAGCAGCAGACCATTACAACAGGACGTGGCGGTGAGATGAGTCAGATAATTGGTAAAGAGACGTGGGACATCGATAAGCTGAATCAAGCTTATCAGAAAGGGTACTTTGTTGGGTTAACCAGCAAAGGCTTGAGCGAGTGTCCGTATGCCGACGCAGACGTCTTAGCGTCAGCGTGGGAGGCTGGCTGGCACGACGGTTATGAAGCACTGCAATTGTCCAATCGTGGGCGTTCTGCCCAGCAAGCGGTATAGGTGCGCGCTGTGATTACTGCAGTATTAAATTACTGAACAACACTTGCTGTATCATCGGCATTCCTGTTTCGCGATTCATATACTCTCGCATGTCATCCAAAATACGCTCGCGCAGCGCATCACGGCGTGTGAGGTCGTGTAGATCAGCGTGCTGTGATTTGGTGACGTTCATTACCACAATGTGCCGTAGGCCAGCGGAATGGTACCCTGCTTGGATTACACCCGCCTCGTCGATCATTACCAAGGTGACCTCTAAGCGCATAAACCGTACGCGACCATCCTGGCCATAGTTTAAAACAAACTCCGGCTGCAAATCTAAGTATTGCGCTTGTGCGGGCGTGAAATTAAAGTCTTGTGCGCTGGCAGGCAGCCACATCAGACTGACCGCAAACCCCAGCAGCGCCAGCCAGCGCCGCTTTAGCGGTGAAGATAAACAATTCATAACGAAATCCTGACATTTACACCAAATTGAGCTGCGTTGAACGGCGGCTCCTGTTAAAAATAGCCTACTTTGTCTTCTGGAGCGATTCCATGTTTTTGTTGTCTACGCGCTTACTGAATTTTTTGGTCGCTTTGTGCGCACTGATGTTGATATTAACAGGCATTTTGTATTTTCAGAACCATCTCGGAATGGCACCTTGTCCATTGTGTATTTTCCAGCGCATTGCCTTTATGGGTGTCGCCTTCTTTTGTTTGTTGGCAGCAATACATAACCCGGGTTCGCGCGGCATCAGAGTCTACGGCGGGCTGGCTTTCATCAGCGCTGCGGTTGGAGCGGGTATTGCCGCTCGCCATACATTCTTACAGGGGCGTCCGAGCGACATGATGCCATCATGCGGGCCAGACTTGTCTTACATGATGCAAAACTTCCCGCTGCAAGACGTCATCAACACAGTTTTCCGTGGCAGCGGCGATTGCGCGGATTTGCATTGGGCGTTCTTGGGTCTGTCGATTCCGGGCTGGGCGCTGGTTTGGTTTATTGGCTTTATGGTGGTGACCGGAGTACTGACTTGGAAGCCCAACACGGTTGAGGTGCTGAAGCAAAAATGGTCTAAGCGGTAGATTACCGTAATGCCATTTTGGTTGCATTTTTGATCCGCTGGTGGTTTTCTAGGCATACAGGAATTCGAAGGAAGAATCGCGATGCTTGAGAAGTGCACAAATGCGAAAGAATTATGGGGCGGTGTTCACGACCTCATAGACCGTTGGCTGAACGAGCGCCGTGAGGTTATCGTGCGGATGTTTGAGATTAAGAGTCTGCCGGGCTCTAAAGAATCACAACAACCGATAGAGCGACGTGTCGAATCCTTCTGTGAAGTTTTGGTCGACTATATTTCGGCGGGTCATTTTGAAATATACGAGCAGTTGATGCGTGAAGCTCGTGAATTCCAAGACGGTGGAACCGAGCTGGCCGAGGTGTTGTTTCCGCGCATTCAGGCCACTACTGAGCTGATTCTCGACTTCAACGATACCTATTGTGGCGTAGAAGAGACTCGCGCCAACCTAGAAACGTTGGAAGCCGACGTGTCGCGCGTGGCCGAAGCGCTAGAAGAACGCTTTGAATTAGAAGATCAGCTCATCCAAGCACTGCATGAAGTACATCGAGACAAGGTGCTGACCACCAGTACGGAGTAAAACAAGTGCAAGTACGGTGGCGGCAAAGCGTGCTCAGTGCGGCGCTCGCGGCCGTATTTTTTTTGACGGGTTGCGCCGACAGCCCGGAACGCAGTTGGCAGTTGGCAGATCGCGGAATCTATTCCGGCGCCATCTCCCCCGATGGCCAAATGGCAGCCATTGGCTCTGTGTTGCACGGCGGTAGCCTTTGGAACATCCCTTCTTTTGCTCGACTCTACAATTGGAATCTTGATACGAACATAGACGGTGAGCCGTTTTCGCTGTTCAGCAGTGTTGCTTTTTCGGGTGACGGGCAACGTGTGGTAACCGTTCAGGGGCGACTGCTGGTGTTGTGGTCGACGCGCTCTGGGCAGGCAATTTTTTTCTATGAAGCACCGGACCACATTCGCAGCGCCGCACTGGATCAACAAGGTCTAAACTTATTGCTGGGTTTAGAAGATGGCACCGCAGCGTTGTTTGATATGGTTTCCGGACAAATTGTTGCGCGTCTGCGCGGTCACGCCGGCCCGGTGCATGCGGTCACCTTATCTAATGATGCACGGCGGGCAGTAACGGGCAGTGACGACGGCAGTGCCTTGTTCTGGCATTTACCCGAAGGTCGAGCCACGCATCGCATCATACATGACAGCCAGGTGCGCACCATCGCGTTATCCCAGTCTGGTGTCTATGCCTTTTCGGTCGCTCAGCGTGGCGAAGGTCGTGTTTGGAATACCAATACCGGGCAGGTCGTTCGTCGCCTACCGATGCAGCGTGATTCGATCTCCGTAGCCCGGTTTGTCAATAATGACGCCATGTTATTGACGGGTGATCGATTACGTAAGGTGCTGTTGTGGCAGTTGACCGACAGCTCGGTGCAACGACGGTGGCGCCTAGAAGGCGAGGGGCTGTATACCCGCACGAGCGCGTCAGTCGTGGACGTGCGCTGGATTCAAGGGCGTGTGCTGGCCTTGGGTACGGATGGGAAATTGGCTTTGTTGCAATGATTTTGTAAAGCTGGCCCACTAATTGCTTATGTAAATCACTAAGACAAACAGTTGTATCACTCAAACAGCGTTGACAAAGTGTATGGACGTCATGCAGAACTCAGTAAGCGATACCCGAATCAGCCGCTATGAAGCGCCAGTCCGTGTGGTTCTGGCTAATTCTAAAGGCGGTTGTGGTAAAACAACCTTAGCGACGAATTTGGCCGCTCACTTTGCCGCAAGCGGCAAGGCTACGGCCTTGATTGATTTCGACCCGCAAGGATCCTCCATGCAATGGCTGCAAGCACGTCATCGCGGCTTGGGTACTATTCACGGTGTGGCGGCTTACAGTCAACTGGCCAATTCGACACGTACCTTTGTCATGCGAAAATTGCCCGAAGAAACCGAGCGCGTGATTATTGACACGCCTGCTGGACTTAAAGGCAATGCGTTAAGTGATATGATTCGTGACACCGACATCATGATCATCCCGGTTACACCGTCGCCCATCGATATTCGCGCCACCACAAGCTTCATCAAAGAAGTGTTGTTGTCACCCGCCTTTCGCTCGCGCCCCATTCTTGTTGGTGCAGTAGCCAACCGGGTACGACGCAATACCTTGGTTTATTCTAAGCTGGAACTCTTTCTGCGTAGTCTCAAGATTCCCTTCGTTACCAGTCTTCGTGACACACAGTATTATGTGCGTGCCTCGGAGCATGGTTTGGGTTTAACCGACATGCAGAGTCGTCACGACACCGATACGCAAGAGTGGTCTTTCTTGCTTGATTGGGTTGATGCCGCGATAGATAAGGTTGTTGAGCGTCGCCAGCATGATCATCACGACAGTGGTAGTGCCCGAGCTTCTGATAAGAGCAGTGTGGACGTTGATGCCAGCGCACGCTCGGGACATTCAGATAATTTCTGAAGGCTGAGCAATAGGCATTCCTTGGCGCCGAGCGATGAGGGTTCAGCTAAATCGAAATGATGCGCATAAAGGTAGGCTTGATCTATCTGCTCCAACTTGAGCTCCGTCTGACTGGCGCTGCGATAGGCTATGGGATTGGCTGATTTGTCCAAATGCTGCCTGATAGATCGCCACACCATCACATTCGCATCTCGCCAGCCCTGCCAAGGTCCCATTTGGCTGATAACATCTTCGCGTAACGTCCATCTCCGCTCGGCTAACCACGTCGACAGTAGCCAGTCATTGATCCAAACGTGATATTCTTCTTGCCGGGCCAATAAGTGAGCGGCCACACCTGGGCGCGCATACAGTGCCAGGGAAAATGACCACAGCGGATGTTGCAACGCCGCATTTTTAAGCAAATATTCAGAAGCCAAATGATACAACTCTCAGACATACAATTATTGCGCAGCGGTAAAATACTACTGAACAACGCCACGGCACGGATCCCACCCGGTGAAAAAGTGGCGATCATCGGCCCCAATGGTGCCGGAAAATCTTCCTTGTTCCAATTGTTGCTGGGCAAACTCACGGCGGATCAGGGTTCCCTTGATATCCCATCCCGTTGGCGCATCGCCCACATGCAACAGGAAACCCCCGGACTGAGTCGTTCGGCGGTGGATCATGTGTTAGATGGCTTGACCGAGTGGCGCGCGCTGCAAGATGAAATTGTAGCGGCAGAAGCGACGGGCGATACCGATCAATTAGCGGTACTGCATGGCCGTATGGATGACCTGCAAGGTTATCAGGTACGACATGAAGCCGAACGTATTCTGCTGGGTCTGGGCTTCTCTGTTGCGCAGTTGGACGCTTCCGTCGCCTCGTTTTCTGGTGGCTGGCGCGTGCGGTTGAATCTCGCGCAAACGCTGATTCAGCGCAGTGATCTGTTGCTGCTCGACGAGCCGACCAACCACTTGGATCTTGAAACCGTGCATTGGTTGCAGGGTTGGTTGCGCCAATACGAGGGCACCTTGCTGCTGATCTCACACGACCGCGATTTTATTGATGCCGTCGTCGGGCAGGTCATCAGCTTTGAAAGTCAGCAGTTAGTGACTTATCGCGGGCATTATTCCGCGTATGAGCGTCAAAAAGCCGAGCGTCAGGCGCAGCAGCAAGCGGCCTACGAGAAACAACAAGAGCGGCGAGCCGAAATGGAGCGCTTCGTTACGCGCTTTCGCGCGCAGGCCACCAAAGCCCGCCAAGCACAGAGCCGCCTGAAAGCTCTAGAGCGCATGACGGATCTGGCACCCGCGCAAGTCGACAGTCCTTTCCGCTTCACCTTTACTGCCGGGCAAAAAGTCTCCAGCCCGCTGTTGGCCATGTCGGACGTTGCCTTGGGTTATGGCGAACAGGCGGTACTGCAACGCCTGAACTTGAATTTGTATCCCGGTATGCGCATTGGCCTGTTGGGCAAGAATGGCGCTGGTAAGTCGACCTTCATCAAGCACTTGGCGGGCACTCTGGCCGCGATGGCTGGGGAGAGCACCAAGGGTGCACACTATTATCCGGGCTATTTTGCTCAACACCAAGTAGACGCTTTGGACCACAGTGCCACACCATTGCAGCACATCTTACGCTTGTCGCCTGAGGTGCGTGAGCAACAGGCGCGTGACTTTTTGGGTGGCTTTAACTTTCAGGGCACCATGGCCGATGATCCCGTTGGTCCTATGTCCGGGGGCGAAAAAGCGCGTTTAGCGCTGGCGTTGATTGCTTGGCTCGCGCCGAACATTTTGCTGCTCGACGAGCCAACCAACCACCTCGACCTGGACATGCGGGCGGCCTTAGCGAACGCCTTGCAGGCTTATCAGGGCGTGGTGGTGGTGGTGTCGCACGATCGTTTCCTGATGGAGGCCACGGTCGATGAATTTTGGTTGGTACGCGACGGCACAGTAGTGCCTTACAGTGGTGATCTGGACAATTACCTGCAGGAGCTGAGCGCGCCGGAGCAACGCACTGTCGCGGACCAGCAAGTAGCCACGCCAGCAACCGATCGCAAAGCCGCAAAGAGACAAGAGGCTGAATTACGCCAACGTCGGGCGCCGTTGAAAAAAGCGGTGGATAAAGCGATTCAACAGTTGGAGCGGGTGCAGTCATCGTTAGACGATGTGACCCATCGTTTGGCAGACGCTGACCTGTACGACGGAACACGCCAAGCGGAACTTCAGGATCTGCTGAAGCAACAAGGTGAGCTTACCAAGGCGGTTGAAGAGGCAGAGGCGCTCTGGATGGCGGCAGAAGAAGCGTATGAGGCCGCCGAGTAAGATACTCGGCGGCCTCATACGAAGCTTAGCGCATGCTGTGTCGAATCACCGCCGTTAGAGCGTCATCGCCCTTCCAGCGCGCGCAACCAGCGTTGGAATCGCCGCTGGGAATATGAGCAGCGTACTGACGTGAGGCTGTTTTTACTTGCCCGTAAGCGCTGGCGGGGTACGCGCCATTTTCAATGTACTGCCATATCTCCACATCTAATCTTTCGGCGTTGGCCGTTCGCCCTTCTTGGCGATATGTCTGAGCAATACAGGTGAGATAAGCAAAATCGTACAGCTCCGCGAATGACCAATACTCTTCAAGGTCGCGATACTGCGGCTGATTGACACAGCTACTCAGCACCCACATCGTTCCCAATGTCAGTAATAGAGCGGTAAGGCGTTGCCTTGCACGTGGGGCAAGGGTACGAAGCTGCGTCATCGAATCAATAGTCAGGTTAAGGCTCAACCTTAGTATCGGCGGGAGCCGTAAAATCTTCAGGGTGCATCCGATAATGTATCGAGCGCGTGGTTCGTTGGTCAGGCCTTTTAGTTTACCGCAGTGCCCTAGTATAATCCGGCATCATCGTTCGCCACTCAACAACCGCAGGTCAACCCTATGTTTCAGCAGTATCCCGCCAGCCGTCCGCGTCGCATGCGCAAAGATGGGTTCAGTCGCGCCTTGATGCGCGAGCATACGTTGCAGGCAGCGGACCTCATTTATCCGATGTTTGTGCTCGAAGGCGAAGGGCAGCGCGAACCGGTGATGTCCATGCCGGGCGTGGAGCGGCTGTCGATTGATTTGCTGGTGGAGGAAGCCAAAGTCATCCATGCCTTGGGAATCCCAGTGCTGGCACTGTTTCCCGTCACGCCTTTGGCGGCCAAGTCCTTGTTGGCTGAAGAGGCGTACAACCCCGACGGGCTGGCGCAGCGTGCCGTGCGGGCGATCAAAGCGGCCGTACCAGAGCTGGGCGTTATGACGGATGTAGCACTGGACCCCTTTACCACGCACGGGCAAGACGGCATTCTCGATGCCACCGGTTACGTTGATAATGATGTGACGCTGGACGTTTTGGTCAAGCAAGCACTGTCGCATGCGGACGCCGGGGCAGATATTGTTGCGCCATCCGACATGATGGACGGCCGTGTTGGTGCACTGCGTGAAGCGCTGGAAGACACCGACCATGTGAACACGCGCATCATGGCCTATTCCGCCAAGTACGCCTCGGCGTTTTACGGACCGTTCCGTGACGCCGTAGGTTCGGCAGGCAATTTGGCGGGCGGCAACAAACACACCTACCAGATGGATCCGGCGAACAGCAACGAAGCGCTCCATGAAGTCGCTCTCGACATTGCCGAAGGTGCGGATATGGTGATGATTAAGCCCGGCATGCCTTATTTGGATATTGTGCGGCGGGTGAAAGACCAGTTTCAAATGCCTACCATGGTGTACCAAGTCAGCGGCGAGTACGCAATGTTGCAGGGCGCTATTGCGCAAGGCTGGCTGTCTGAAGACGCGATTATGGAGTCACTGCTGTGCTTTAAGCGGGCCGGTGCTGATGGTATTTTGACCTATTATGCGAAGTGGGCAGCGCAAAAACTATCAAGCTGATAGGCGTATTCAGCACGAAAAGGGGCAGGAATGTTTTGAAATCCACGCATAAAACCCTTATCGTTGCAGCCCTCTAATGTGAAACACATTCTAACTTGGATCAGACTTTATGAGTGACCACATCGTTAATGTATCTGACGACTCGTTCGGCAGTGACGTTTTGGAATCTGACAAACCAGTATTGGTAGATTATTGGGCTGAGTGGTGTGGTCCCTGCAAAATGATCGCTCCAGTATTGGAAGAAGTGGCTGTTGAATATGCGGACAAGTTGACCGTTGCCAAATTGAACATCGACGAGAATCAAGCGACACCACCTAAATACGGTATTCGCGGCATTCCTACTTTGATGATTTTCAAAAACGGTAATGTTGCAGCGACTAAAGTCGGCGCATTATCCAAGTCGCAACTGATCGAGTTTATCGACAGCAGCTTGTAAAATGCTTTTTGCCGCTTGGCGATTCCCCTTTAGTAGGGTTACTTCGTCAAGCGGTGATGTATGATCGTTCGCCGTTTTAATAGGCTATGAATCGTTCTGGCAAGCCAAAGCGCATTTTGTCGGGTTTTTAGAAGTACCCTATAGACAGCCCATCGGTTTGCCACTATAGTTGCGTCAGGATCCCGCCGATCCTGCGTCTCCCATCCGAGAAAAAACTTCCTTTTCTAATTATCTTTTTATTAACTTAAAACGTCTTTCCTATGAATCTGAGTGAGCTGAAAACCAAGCCGGTTCCGGAGTTACTTGAAATCGCACAAGGCATGGGCCTTGAAAACGTAACCCGTACCCGTAAGCAGGATCTGATCTTTACCATCCTAAAACGTCACGCCAAAAGCGGCGAAGACATATACGGCGAAGGAGTGTTGGAAATCCTGCAGGATGGCTTCGGTTTCCTGCGTTCTGCCACCAGTTCTTATCTGGCAGGCCCGGACGATATATACGTCTCGCCCAGTCAGATTCGACGTTTTAACTTGCGCACTGGCGACACCATCGCCGGGAAGATTCGGCCACCAAAAGAAGGTGAGCGTTATTTCGCCCTGTTAAAAATTGATACCATCAATGGCGAAGACAACGAATCCTCACGCAACAAAATTCTGTTTGAAAACCTCACACCACTGTTTCCAGACGAGCGTCTTACGTTAGAAGCGGGTAACGGCTCTACCGAAGATCTCACAGGCCGTATTCTCGACTTGGTATCACCGATCGGTAAGGGTCAGCGCGGCTTGATCGTGGCTCCGCCTAAGGCCGGTAAAACGCTGATGCTGCAGCACATCGCGCAGGCGATTGTGAAGAACTCACCGGAAGTTGATCTGATCGTGCTGTTGATCGATGAGCGCCCGGAAGAAGTTACTGAAATGCAGCGTTCGGTGCGCGGTGAAGTGGTTGCCTCTACATTTGATGAGCCACCATCACGGCACGTTCAGGTGGCCGAAATGGTCATCGAAAAAGCCAAGCGTCTGACCGAGCATAAGCGTGATGTGGTTATCCTACTCGATTCTATTACTCGCCTGGCACGTGCTTACAACACCGTAGTGCCGTCATCAGGTAAGGTATTGACGGGTGGTGTGGATGCTCATGCGTTGGAGCGTCCTAAGCGCTTCTTCGGTGCTGCGCGAAATTTGGAAGAGGGTGGTTCATTGACCATCATCGCCACCGCGTTGGTGGATACCGGTTCAAAGATGGACGAAGTCATCTACGAAGAATTCAAAGGCACCGGTAATATGGAAGTGCATTTGGATCGTAAGATCGCCGAGAAGCGCACCTTCCCAGCCATTAATATTCGTCGCAGCGGTACCCGTCGTGAAGAGCGGTTGGTGAAGCCTAGCGAATTGCAGCGTTTGTGGATATTGCGCAAATTGCTGGCAGAAATGGAAGATACCCAATCGATCGACTTCCTATTGGACAAGCTGAAAGGCTCGAAAACCAATGGCGAATTCTTCGACTCGATGAAGGGGTGAATCGCGGTGGCCCGTTAGGGCCATGCGAAGCACTGCTTCGCAAGCGATTTACGGGCGCACACGGAAGTGCGCCCTGGAACCCCCCTAGTAGCAATACCGCATATTGATCCCACGCTCATCAAAAATGACCTTCATGGTATCCATCTCGTAAGCGTTCAGCCCTAAGGTGTCTAGCACCAAATCACTGATACTTTCCCATTCGTGGTCACGCTCCTGCTTACCCAGTACCGCATAATTACCGCACATGTGCTCCGCCATTTTCAGTATGGCCACCAACACCAATGAATTGCCTTGGGTGGTTGATTGGGCGCTTCGTTCGAACAGGTGCTGTACGTTGTGGTGATCTGCAATCACTGACGCCAGATGGGCCGGTTGATTCCAAGAGCGCGCGCAGTAATAGCCAACCACCGCGTGATTAGTTTTAAATGCTTCATTTTCTGTGTCGATGATGCGCGCATGCTGCCCCGTGTAAGCATGCTCGAGTACGCTGAAATAATTGTCGAAACGTTTGTGCATCAGCGGGATGCCCACATTGTGAAATAAGCCTAAGTTGTAGGCCTCTTCCGGGTTGGCATAACCGACTTGTTTGGCAATGGATGCGCTCACGATGGCAATGTCCATCGCGGTATCCCAAAAACGGTTTAGCTCGACGATTTCTCGATCATTAAGCTCGCCTTTGATGCTGAGACCATTGACGATGTTGGTGACCGTATTCAAACCTAGCAGCATGACGGCTTGATGCACCGATTGAATGGTATTGCTCAGGCCATACAAGGGCGAATTTACAATCTTCAGCATGGTGCCCGCAAGACCGACGTCTTGGCGAATCAA
This sequence comes from Natronospirillum sp., assembly GCA_049115955.1. GTDB lineage: Bacteria > Pseudomonadota > Gammaproteobacteria > Pseudomonadales > Natronospirillaceae > Salinispirillum. The sequence continues at coordinate 65,465 of JAGDZJ010000009.1, read as the reverse complement.
TTCGGCAATACGATCAATTTCTGGCTCAGGGTGCATCTGCTCCATCTGCAAGTCGACCATAATTTGCGGCTGCGGTGGTATAACGATGCCCTGCAATATTTGCTTAATTTGCTCGTCATTCAATATGGTCGTCATCTGTGTTTCCTCAGCGTACTTGCACTCTTGTGTGCCACTGTTCTTCCACTTCCTGGCGCAGTCCGTTCAACTGTGCAATGAGTGTAGGCACCGCTTGGCCGAGGCGCTCCCACTCCGCCACTGAGGCGTTGCTTACGGTCATCTCGGTCGCTGCAACCGCCTGCCAAGCATCGGTATCAAGCCCGAGCTTGTCGACCACCATGATGGTGTTGGGGTTATGCCACCAAAGCGCCAGATGTTCGAGACTCCCCTTGAAGCGCAGCGCATCATGCTGGGGGTTTAGGCTCAGTGCGGGATCCCCGTCACGCAGAAGTTGCTGGGCCCGTTCAAATTTATGCAGCATCAAACCCCAGTTGTCGATCAGCCAGGTCAGTTCATAGGTTGGGGAGTAAGTCTGGCGCATGTTCGCAATGCGCGCTGGCCAGTTGGCTTGCCAAACGTCTGCTTGTGTTAACAAATCTGCCGTTACTAGGCGTAGAATGGTTGCGCGCCGCGACATGCTGTCGGCTTCACCGCCGGAGCTATTGAAGTCCCAAGGCTCTCGGGGCATTACGCCAAACAGCAGCACTTCCAGCGCGTAAAGGCCGAGGGCTACTTCTTCCTCAAAACTGAGCTGGTGCTGGGCAATCAGACTTTCAATGCTCAGTGCTACCGTGTTGTCGTGCACCAGGCCGGTATCGCTGTAGCCCGGAATCGAGTCGATATAGCCGGGCAGAACCGGTGCTGCTGCTGTGCGTTGGTAACGGTCGGCAAAGCTGCCTTGGCCGTCGGTAATCAGCGGCTTCTGGGTACACAGGTCAGCCGCCCCCCACGCTTCAACGGCGGTGCGCCAGCGCGCCTGTGCTTCCTGTAAGGTTTCCGCATTGGGGGTCGCCAACAGCTGATCCGTGCTCAATACGAGATCTAAAACCGACTCCTGGAAAATGGCATAACCGTTTTGGCATAATTGCAGGCTCTGGAATTGCCAGTTGTATAGGCTGTCGTCGTCGGGCACAAGGACGCTGGGGTCGACTGGGGCGACCACCTCTTGTTGGGCAACGCCTTCGGTGCTTTCAGGCAACTCTGCTGGCTCTTGCGCACAGCCAGCCAATAGGAGAGCAGTGCTGCTTAGAGCGCTCAGCGTAAAGAGATAACGGGCCATCCAAGTTCCTCAGCAATGGATTGAAGAGCATCATCTGGATCAACCGCAACCGGATGAGTGACTTCCTTTAACAGCGGCAGGTCATTGTGACTGTCGCTGTAAAAATAGTGTTCAGTACAGTGTGTATTTTGTTGTTCCAGCCAAGCGTGCAGGCGCACAATTTTTCCCGCTTGAAACGCGGGTGTCCCGGCAATGCGTCCCGTGAACTCACCGTCGCTCTCTTCGAGTTCAGTGGCCAGTAATTGCGGCACATCCAGTAACTCAGCAATCGGGGCGGTCACAAAACGATTCGTTGCGGTGATGATCAACAGGTCATGCCCTTGCTCCCGGTGCTTTTGCAGCAACGCGGCTGCACCTGGCGCAATCATTGGTTGAACGACGTCACGCACAAATTCCGCGCGCAGTGCCGTACGGTCGCGTTCTGAAAGCCGCTGCAACGGTTTAACAACAAAGGCGACGTACTCGTGAATATCGAGTGTACCGGCCAGATACTGCTGATAAAAATAGTCGTTCGCGCGTTGATGATCTGCGTCGCTCACAAGGCCTTTATTGACTAGGAACTCGCCCCAAGCGTGATCGCTGTCGCCCGCCAGCAGCGTGTTATCTAAGTCGAAGATGGCTAATTTCACAGTGTTCAGTTCCGGCCAGAGTCAGGACGCTATTATGCCATTGAAAGCCTTAAGGAGCACCTGCAGAAAGTGCGTAAATGTTCTGAGTGGGGGCAGTATGAGCAGGAACCCACGTTACCAAGTTGCCTGAAACGCCTGCAGTGTGAAACAATCCTCTTAATTAAACCGTATTGGAAACGATCTCATGATCGACGTCGATGGTTATCGCCCCAACGTCGGAATCATACTGGCGAACCCCGAAGGGCAAGTATTGTGGGCACGGCGTATCGGGCAAGATGCTTGGCAGTTTCCTCAAGGTGGCATTCGGGCTGACGAGACGCCTTTGCAGGCGTTGTATCGAGAGTTGCGCGAGGAAGTAGGGCTGACACCGGATGATGTTGAAGTCATCGCTTGTACGCGCGGCTGGCTCAAGTATCGACTGCCTAAGCGCCTTATGCGCCACAACAGTTTGCCGGTGTGTATCGGGCAAAAACAAAAATGGTTTCTGTTGCGCATGACTTGTCGCGATCAGAAGGTTAATGTGTCGAGTGGCGATACACCAGAGTTTGATGGCTGGCAATGGGTTAGCTACTGGTACCCACTGACACAGGTGGTGTCATTCAAAAAGCAGGTATACCGACAGGCGTTGGCAGAGCTCGCGCCTCGGTTGGCCAAAGATTTAAAGGGATACACTATTGACCATGCTCACCACGCTGAAGCGGATCGTACAGGAAGTTACTAGTGCGAGGGATCTGAAGAGTGCCTTGAACATCATCGTAGAGCGCGTTCGCGATGCGATGGAAGTACAGGTGTGCTCGATTTTTCTATTTGACGATACCACCCGCCGCTATGTGTTGATGGCGACCGAAGGCTTGAATAAGCAGGAAGTCGGCAAGGTCTCTTTAGGCACCAATGAGGGCATCATCGCTCTTGTCGGGAAGCGCGAAGAACCGATCAATCTTGAAGATGCCCCCAATCACCCGTCGTATCATTACGTTTCATCGCTGGGTGAAGAGCCCTTCAATGCCTTTTTGGCCGCTCCCATCATTCACCAAAAGCGCCTGCTGGGCGTTATAACGGCCCAACGCCCAGAGCGGCGTCGATTTGATGAAAGTGAAGAAGCTTTCCTGGTCACTATTTCGGCCCAGTTAGCGAGTGTTATCGCGCACGCGGAAGCCTCCGGGCAAGACATCAATGGTGTGCTGTCAGGCATCACACAGAACGATATTCGCTTTGAAGGTGTGGCTGGTGCGACCGGCGTGGCGATCGGTACGGCGGTATTGGTCGTGCCGCCAGCGGATCTACAGGAAATTCCGTCGCGCCGCACAGACGATATCCCCGCAGAAAAGCTGCGGTTGCAGACTGCGCTGGAGCAGGTCAAGAACGACATTCGCCGTGCCGGTGCTAAGCTGGCCTCCGAACTGCGGCCGGAAGAGCAAGCCCTGTTCGACGTGTACCTCAATATGCTGGACGACCAAGCGTTAGGCGCTGAAGTACAGCAAGTCATTGATACGGGCGAGTGGGCTGAAGGTGCGCTGGCGCAAGTCATTAACGGATATTCGCAGCATTTTTCGGACATGGAAGATGCGTATTTACGCGAGCGGGCGACCGACATTCGTGATCTAGGCCGTCGTGTGCTCAGCTATTTGCGCGCTGACGATAACGGACCGCGTGAAATTCCAGACGATGCCATCATCATCGGTGAAGATCTGACGCCGGCGATTCTTGGCGAAGTGGACGAGTCCCGTCTGGCGGGCATTATCTCCATTCAGGGGTCATCGAATTCGCACATTGCCATCCTGGCGCGCGCCATGGGCATACCGACGGTCATGGGTGTACTGGATCTGCCGTACCGCCAGATTGAAGGCCAGAAATTGGTGGTCGATGGTTATCGCGGCCACGTCTATGTGAACCTGTCTGATGAGCGCCTGCGCCACTTCGAAGAAATCGTTGAAGAAGAAAAAGCGTTCGAAGCGGAGCTCGAGACACAGAAAGATTTACCCAGCACTACGACTGATGGCCACAGTATTTGTCTGATGGTGAACACCGGTCTGTTGACGGACGTCTACCGCTCATTAGATCGCGGCGCCGAAGGCGTGGGCCTGTACCGTACCGAAGTCGCGTTCATGATGCAGGAGCGTTTCCCGTCGGAAGCTGAACAGGCGGTGATCTATCGCCAACAGTTAGAAGCCTTTGCGCCGCGCCCGGTGACCATGCGGACGCTGGATATCGGCGGCGACAAGGCGTTGCCGTACTTCCCGATACACGAAGAAAACCCCTTCTTGGGTTGGCGCGGCATTCGCGTCACACTGGACCACCCGGAAATATTTTTGGTGCAAATTCGCGCCATGATCCGCGCCAGTCAGGGCTTGGACAATTTGCGCATCATGTTACCCATGATCACCAGCGTCAGCGAGCTTGATGAAGCCCTGCACCTGATCTATCGCGCGGTATTTGAGCTGCAAGAAGAAAATGTACCCGTGACCATGCCCGAATTGGGTATGATGATTGAGGTGCCCGCTACGGTTTATCAAACCCGCGCCTACGCTTCGCGTGTGGATTTCCTCTCTGTCGGCTCAAACGATCTGACGCAGTATTTGCTCGCGGTGGACCGCAACAACCCGCGTGTGGCGGGCTTGTACAGCAGCTTTCATCCGGCGGTATTAACGGCGCTCAAATACATTATCGATGTGGCGGGCGAAGTCGGTACCCCGGTGTCCATCTGCGGTGAGATGGCGGGTGACCCTGCGGGGGCGTTGCTATTGGTGGGGATGGGATACGACACGCTGTCGATGAACAGTGCGAGTTTGTTACGTGTGAAGTCGATGTTGCGTGAAATTGATCTGAGTTGGGCGCGTCAGTTGGCCGACGAAGTGCTGCAGATGGAAGACCCGATGGTGATTAAGAGCACTGTAGAGCTGGCTCTGAAGGACGCGGGGGTTTCTTTAGCCGGTGTTACCTTCAATCGCGACCGCTGGTCTTAGTTTGATGTGAATAGTCGCTGCACTGAATTGCAGCAATAAAAAAGGGTGCCTCTCGGCACCCTTTTTTATTGTGAAGCCCTCCGAGGCTTTTACACCTCGAAGAGATATTCTTTAGCTGCGCGCAGTACGGCGACGCGCGCTTTCTTGCAGCTCTTTCTTCCGCAAGCGGATGCTCTTCGGCGTGACTTCAACCAGTTCGTCGTCCTGAATAAATTCAAGAGCCTGTTCCAGCGTCATGCGGACCGGCGGCGTCAGCAACAAGGCATCGTCTTTACCGGAAGCACGTACGTTGGTCAGCTGCTTGGCTTTGGTTGGGTTAACCACCAAGTCGTTGTCACGACTGTGCAGACCAATCACCATGCCTTCGTATACTTCTTCGTTCGCGCCGATGTAGAGACGACCACGATCCTGCAAGGTGAACAAAGCGTAGGCCAATGACTTGCCCTGAACCATAGAAACCAGCACACCGTTCTGGCGCTCACCCGAGTTGATCGGGTTGATTGGTCCGTAATGGTCAAAAATGCTGGTCAGGATGCCGGAGCCAGAGGTCAGCGTCATGAACAATGAACGGAAACCGATCAGACCACGTGCCGGCATGATGAAGTCCAAACGAACCCGACCTTTACCGTCTGGGATCATGTTCTTCAGCTCAGCGCGGCGCTCACCCAGTTCTTGCATAACAGAACCCTGGTGCTGCTCTTCAACGTCCACTACAACCTGCTCGTAAGGCTCTTGCTTAACGCCATCCACTTCTTTGATGACGACTTGCGGGCGGCCTACGGCCAGCTCAAAGCCTTCACGGCGCATGTTTTCGATCAGTACCGACAAATGCAATTCGCCGCGGCCTGACACTTTGAATTTTTCTGGCGTGTCGCCTTCTTCAACGCGCAGCGCTACGTTACTCAGCAGTTCACGATCCAAACGCTCACGGATGTTACGGCTAGTGACGAACTTACCTTCTTTACCGGCGAACGGTGAGTCATTGACTTGGAACGTCATCGAAACTGTGGGCTCGTCGACCGTCAATGGCGGCAAGCCTTCTGGTGCTTCGGGGCTGCACAGCGTATCGGAGATGAACAGTTCGTCCATACCGGTAATACAGATGATGTCACCGGCTTCAGCTTGATCCACTTCTACGCGATCCAAACCGTGGTGGCCCATAACCTGCAGAATACGACCGTTGCGTACTTTGCCTTTGGCGCTAACGGCCTTAACGGGCGTGTTTGGTTTGATCTTACCGCGTGTCACACGGCCGATGCCGATGATGCCCACATAGCTATTGTAGTCCAGTGCTGAGATTTGCATCTGGAAGGGGCCTTCAGGATCGACCTGCGGGCAAGGTACTTTGTCGACCACCAGTTGCAGCAATGGCGTCATGTCTTCAGCCATCTTGTCTGCTTCCATGCCCGCTACGCCGTTCAGCGCTGAAGCATAGATGACGGGGAAGTCGAGTTGTTCTTCGGTCGCGCCAAGGTTATCGAACAGGTCGAATACTTGATCCAATACCCAGTCAGGGCGCGCGCCGGGACGGTCAATTTTGTTGATTACCACGATTGGTTTCAGGCCGCGTTCGAACGCCTTTTGCGTTACAAAGCGTGTCTGTGGCATCGGGCCGTCCATCGCGTCGACCAGCAGCAATACTGAGTCAACCATCGACATGACGCGCTCCACTTCACCGCCGAAGTCGGCGTGTCCGGGGGTGTCGACGATATTGATGCGGTAGTCGTTCCAGCGGATGGCCGTGTTTTTGGCCAAAATGGTAATGCCGCGCTCTTTTTCCTGGTCGTTAGAGTCCATGACCCGCTCAGAGCCTTGGTCTTTCCGGCCAAGTGTGCCGGATTGTTGGAGCAGTTTGTCAACGAGGGTAGTTTTACCATGGTCAACGTGGGCGATGATGGCGATATTACGAAGATTGTCGATCACAGGAGCGGGTCCGTCATTAAAAGGGCACGGGCATTGTACGTATTTCCCATGATTGCTCAATGAATAAGCGATTTTTTACCGAAAAAAGTCTGTTTTTGCGCGAGAAAAGCCGTTTTGCACCGAAACCTTGCACGATGAGCGGTGCGGGTGACAACTTAATAATTGTTGGCGGGCGGAGCATTTGATTGCGTCAATCTGTTTGATCCGCGCAGGCAACACAGCATTTTAGGTAGGGACGAAAGCCAAGCGTTTGGGAGTGCAGTGTGCGCCAAACTTGTAAATAACGTGTTTAAACTGTAGTATCCGCGCTCCTTTTGCAGGGCTCGGCGCGTTATTTATGGTCGTGACATTGCTCCTGCATTTTTTGGTTCATACCCATAGCCCATAGAGACGATTCTTTTGGTTACTACGCCGCCCTAGCGTTCAATTCTATTCGGTTTTTTCTGCCAGAGGGTGGAGAAAAACACCGCTGTCCCGCAACGGTCATCGTGCCTTGTTACGATGCGATCTCGCAGCTATTTTGGTCCTTGTTGAGCACGACTTTCACTTTTTGAACGTGAGCTTCGGCATGCAGGCGCCATACAGCCGACCCGGTTCGGCAAAAAAAATTCGATTAAACCCCGTGGAAAAAATGACTATGTGGCAAACCGTACGAACAAACTGGTTTTCTAATGTACGTGGCGATGTGCTCGCCGCAATTGTTGTGGCGTTAGCCCTGATTCCTGAAGCTGTAGCCTTCTCAATCATTGCAGGCGTAGACCCCAAGGTCGGCCTGTATGCCTCATTCTGTATTTTGGTCGTAACGGCCTTTATGGGTGGCCGTCCGGGCATGATTTCGGCGGCGACCGGTGCCATGGCCTTATTGATGGTCACCTTGGTGCGTGACCATGGCTTAGAATATCTATTCGCGGCGACCGTGCTGACCGGTATTTTGCAGGTCGTTGCTGGCTATCTGAAGCTGGCAAACCTGATGCGCTTTGTCTCGCGTTCCGTGGTCACGGGCTTTGTGAACGCGCTGGCTATTTTGATTTTTCTGGCTCAGGTGCCTGAATTCACCGGTGACAACTTCAGTTTAACGGTTGTCCTGTTCATCGCCGCGGGTTTGGTCATTATTTACGGCTTGCCGTACATCACCAAAGTAGTGCCTTCACCCCTGGTGGCTCTGGTGGCGTTGACCGTCGTCGCCATTTACTTCGGTGTGGATCTGCGCACCGTAGGCGACATGGGTGACCTGCCGGATACACTGCCGGTGTTCCTGATCCCTGATATCCCATTGAACCTCGAAACGCTGATGATCATTTTTCCGTATTCCATCACCATGGCTGTAGTGGGCTTGTTGGAGTCGATGATGACGGCAACCATCGTCGATGATTTGACCGATACCCCCAGCGATAAAAACCGTGAATCCAAAGGCCAGGGTTATGCCAACGTGGTGACCGGCTTTTTTGGCGGTATGGCCGGTTGTGCGATGATTGGTCAGTCCATCATTAACATCAAATCCGGTGGCCGTACGCGACTGTCTACGTTGCTGGCTGGCCTATTCTTGTTATTTTTGATCGTTGCGCTTGGCCCCTGGGTATCGCAAATTCCTATGGGCGCCTTGGTAGCCGTGATGATCATGGTGTCCATTGGTACCTTCAGTTGGTCGTCGTTGACCGACCTGAAGAAGCACCCGTTGAGCACCAACATTGTCATGGTGGTGACGGTGGTCGTGGTGGTTTATACCCACAACCTGGCCATTGGTGTGTTCGTCGGCATCTTGTTGGCCGCAATGTTCTTCGCCAATAAAGTCGGTCACTACATGCACGTGTCGAAAGAGCTGGACAGCACTGGGACTGAGCGCCGCTATTTGGTGGTGGGGCAGGTGTTCTTTTCCTCGTCTGACAAATTCATCTCGTCCTTTGACTTCAAAGAAGCGATTGAGAAGGTCGTTATTGATCTGTCGCACGCGCATTTCTGGGACATCACCGCCGTGGGTGCATTAGACAAAGTGGTCTTGAAGCTCCGTCGTGAAGGCACGGAAGTAGAAGTCATTGGCTTGAATGAAGCCAGCGAAACCATTGTCGACCGTTTTGGTGAACACGATAAGCCGGGCGCACTGGATAAGTTGCTCAGCGGGCATTAAAATGGCTTAAATTCTGAGCTGTATTAGAAGGGCGTGATGAGGACACGCCCTTCTTGCCATAAGCACAAACACGGGAGGTAGCATGACTGCACGCAACACCCCAGTGCTCGGTTCGTCACCCGCACAATCTTCCCTGTCATACATTGGCGACTTGCTTGAGCGCGCCGATGTGAAAATCAATGGCTCCCAGCCCTGGGACATCCAAATTCACGATAACTCTGTTGCAGAGCGCGTTCTGGCCGGAGGCAGCATCGGACTCGGTGAGTCCTATATGGATGGCCTTTGGGAGGTAGAGCATCTTGATGAATTTTTGGTGCGGGTTTTTCGCGCAAAATTAGATCGTGAGATTCAACCCGCTCGTCTTCTTTGGCACGCGTTACGTGCCCGTTTCTTCAATCTTCAAACCCAGAGCCGGGCGTGGCAAGTCGGTGAGGTGCATTATGACCTCAGTAACGAATTCTATGCGGCGATGCTAGACTCGCGGATGACCTATACCTGCGGGTATTGGGCAGACGCGACGGATCTCGAGCAAGCGCAAGTGGCCAAGCTAGACCTCATTTGTCGCAAGCTGAATTTACAGCCTGGAATGAAGGTGTTGGATATTGGCTGTGGGTGGGGCAGCTTTATGAGCTACGCGGCTGAGCATTATGGCGTTGAGTGTGTGGGCTTGACCATTTCACGCGAGCAAGCGGCTTGGGGCAATGAAAAGTTTCACGACCTGCCCATCAAGTTCCGTCTGCAAGACTACCGGGATTGTTACGATGTGTTCGACCGTGTGGTCAGTGTCGGCATGTTCGAGCACGTGGGGCATAAGAACTATCACGAGTTTATGCAGGTGGTTGCCCGGTGTTTAACCGAAGAGGGCCTGGCGCTTTTGCATACCATTGGTAAGAATGCGCGCGCGTTCAGGCCTGACCCGTGGATCGACAAATACATTTTTCCGAACGGCGAGTTGCCGTCGCTGGGACAGATTGGTGATGCGACGGACGATCTGCTGGTGGTGGAGGATGTACATAATTTCGGTGCCGACTACGACCGTACGTTGATGGCTTGGCATGATAATTTTATCGAGCATTGGCCGAAGTTTTCAGATCAGTTGGGATCGAGATTCTATCGCATGTGGCGTTTTTATTTACTTTCCAGTGCCGCGGCATTTCGTGCCCGAGACATACAATTGTGGCAGTGGGTGATGTCAAAAGACGGTGTTCAGGGTGGCTATAAACGGGTAAGCTGAATTCAAGATTGCCCGTTACGGAGTGAACAAATGACTGATCTTGTGATGGCTTGTATTGATGGCTCCAACTCCTCACCGTCGGTGTGTGACTACGCCGCATGGGCTTCTCGTCGGCTTTCAGCGCCTCTCACATTTCTGCATGTACTCGACCACTCCGAATACCCGATTGAACCCAACCTCAGTGGCAGCATAGGATTGGGCGCGCGTGAAGCGCTTTTAGAAGAATTGACCGCGTTGGATGAACAACGCAACCGCTTAGCACTGGAGCAAGGCAAGGTGATGCTGGCCGGGGCGCAAGAACGCGCTGAACAAGCAGGTCTGAAAGGTACTCTGACGCGCCAACGCCATGGCGATTTGGTCGAAGCATTGCAAGATGTACAAGACGAAACACGCTTGTATGTACTGGGCCGCGAAGGCGAACACCCGTCAGCCAATCATGTGGGCAGCAACCTTGAAAGTGTGGTGCGCACTCTGCATCGCCCGATCCTGGTCACTGTGGACGAGTACCGTGAACCTTCTCAGATTATGGTGGCGTTCGATGGCAGCGAGACCATGCGCAAAGGCATGGAAATGCTGGCGAAAAGCCCCCTCTTGCAAGGCCTGCCAATCCACGTCGTTAAAGTGGGCGCCGATAAGCCCGAATGCCATGAGCAATTGGCTTGGGCACATGACGTGCTGAAAAACGCGGGCTTTGATGTGCAAACGACACTGTTGGATGGTGAAGTAGAAGCGACGTTACGCAGCTACAAAGAAGCGCATCAGATCGACTTAATGGTGATGGGCGCTTACGGTCATTCACGCATTCGTGAGTTCTTGGTGGGCAGTAACACGACCAAGATGATCAGTCGTGCTACCGTGCCGATGTTGTTGCTGCGTTAGAGAGAGTGGGCTCCGTGGGGGTATGCCTCCAGCGCTCCACGGCAGGCCGAAAGTCGCGCTTTGAGGTATACCCTCAAAGCGCCTCACTCCCAGCCGGCACTGCTCTCCAGCGTCCGTTTTGTACCTTTATTTCAACTGCGCAAACGCCCGCGCTGCCGCCGCAATGGTATGCTCGATATCAGCGTCAGTGTGCGCTGAAGACATAAAGCCCGCCTCAAAGCTCGAAGGTGCTAAATACACGCCGTCTTCCAGCATCAAATGAAAGAACTTGTTGAAACGCGGTACGTCACAGGCCATGACTTGCTCAAAGCGCGTAATCTCCGGTTCATCTGTAAAGAAAAACCCAAACATACTGCCCGCTTGATTCGTCGTCAGGCCGATGCCTGCGTCTTGTGCCGCTTGTTTCAATCCATCCAACAAGCGTGTGGTGCTGGCGGTTAAACGGTCGTAGAAGCCTGGCTGGGTGATTTCCTGCATCATGGCTAAACCTGCGGCCATCGCAATGGGGTTGCCGGACAGCGTGCCCGCCTGATAGACCGGACCAACGGGGGCTAAGCATTCCATGATTTCCCGTTTACCACCAAAGGCGCCTACCGGCATGCCACCGCCGACGACCTTGCCGAGGCAAGTCATGTCCGGAATCACACCATAAAGCGCTTGTGCGCCACCTAAGGCGGCACGGAAGCCGCTCATCACTTCATCAAAGATCAACACGGTGCCATGCTCGGTACACAAGCGGCGCAATGCTTCCAAGAAGCCGGGTGCGGGCGGAATGCAGTTCATGTTACCGGCCACAGGCTCGACAATCACGGTCGCTATTTCACTGCCTTTGGCCGCAAAGAAGGTTTCTAACGCTGGGATGTCGTTGTAGGGCAAGGTCGCAGTGTGCTTGGCAAAATCAGCCGGCACACCGGGCGACGTAGGCTCGCCAAGCGTCAGCAAGCCAGATCCCGCCTTAACCAACAGACCGTCGGCGTGGCCGTGGTAACAGCCTTCAAACTTCACGATCAAATCACGGCCGGTGTAGCCTCGTGCGACACGAATCGCCGACATGGTGGCTTCGGTGCCGGAATTGACCATGCGTACCATGTCCATTGAGGGTACAAGCTCGGTCAGCTTGAACGCCATCTCCACTTCCAGTGCGGTCGGCGCACCAAAGGTGATGGCTTTGTCGAGCTGAGTACGAATGGCGTCGAGAATAGGAGCGGCGCCGTGGCCGAGTATCAGTGGGCCAAACGACAGTACGTAATCAATGTAGGTTTTGCCGTTCACGTCGTGCAGGTGAGCCCCGGTACCATGATCAAAAAACACCGGTTGGCCGCCAACGCTTTTGAACGCACGCACCGGTGAATTGACGCCACCGGGAATAACGGTCTGGGCGCGTTGGAACAGTTCGGTGGATTGACTCATGGAATGACTCCTGATTTAAGCAAATGATTGGCTAATGTTAACGTTTTAAGATGGATTTAAGTATCGCTCTTGCAACCTCGCAGGCAATCAGTGGTAAACTGACCATCGAATAACCACACATAAAAACAGTTAAGGTGTTGCCTAATGGGGGATGTCATCGCTCAGCACTTTATCGTCCCGTCGAAGATATCGGTACCCAAACTGCCCACGAATACGGTAGACCGGTCACGGGTCGAGTCACTTTTCGTTGCTGCCTGCGAAACTCCACTGGTCATTTTGAAGGCTCCGGCCGGCTTTGGCAAAACAGTGGCGGCACTTTACGGCTATTACGCCTACGCAGATTTGCATCCAGAGACATCGTTGTGCTGGCTGTCACTTGACCCGGAAGACGATGATCCCTCCACCTTTGCCGCGTATCTCATCGCCGCGATACAGAAGCGCGTGGACCTCAGCGAGCCTTTAGTAAGCCATGGCGTGGGGCATCGTGCTGGCCATATACGGGCGCTGATGGGACAGCTGTTGTTTGAGCTGGACCAGATTGACGACGAAATCATGTTGGTCATTGATGACTATCACTTGATCGAAAACGACGAGATTCACACCGCCTTAGCGTATTTTATTAAACACCTGCCGGCGCACATCAAACTGGTCATCACCACCCGCGCCGAGCCTCCGGCCAACATCATCAGCTTACGCTTGCAAGGCTTGGTGGCTGAATTGACCGAGGAAGCCTTGGCGTTTGATTTGGCGGAAGCGCGCGCGTTTTTACAGGAGTTCAGCGGAACCGACGTGTCGGAAGAGCAGACGCAGACGATCCTCGAACGCATCGAGGGTTGGGCGGTCGGCTTGCAGTTGATCGTGATGGGACTGAAGCAAAACCCGGCGTTGATGGACATCGGTGAAGGGCTGAGCCAGAAGAATCTCAACATCATCGACTATTTTGACTCCGAATTATTCGATGGCCTGCCCGCAGATGTAAAAACCTTCTTGCTCAATACGTCCATCGTAAAACGATTTAACGTCGATGTGGCAGCCGCTCTGTGCCCTGACGTTAATGTGCATGAAACGTTGGATTACCTGAAGCGCCATCACCTGTTTATCGTGCAGTTCAACGAACCCAAGAACTGGTATCGCTATCACCATTTGCTGCATGAATTCCTGAGCCATAAACTGCTGCTGACATACGGTGAAGACGTGCAGGCGCTGCACCGCACCGCCAGTTCGGCGTTCTTAGACTTAGGCTATGTGGTGGGTGCCGTTGACCACGCCATTAAGTCGGGCGACAAAAATCAGATCACTTACATCGTCCGCCAGCACGGCAATGAACTCATTCATAAAGCGCACTATGATTTGGTGCGTCGCTGTTTGGCCGAGTTAACCGAAGAAGAAATTCTGCAAGATGCGAATTTGGTGCTGGTGCGTTGCTGGGTCGAGGCGATCTTCGGTGACGCACCCTTTGTAGAGCATTTCATCGCGCGCGCCGGGCATTTGATTGACGAAGAACCCGAAGCCACGCGTGACCATTTGCGCGGTGAGATGCTGACGGTAAACGCTCAGGCAGCGTTTTCGCGTTTGGAATATCAAAAAGCCAGCGACTACGCGCGTGAGGCCTTGGAAAAATACGCCAAAGACAGCATTCGTCGTCAAAGCGCCTTGTTGATTCTCGCCAATGTGTTGTTCGAGCAAGGCGACATCAATGCGGCGCTGGAAATCTACGAAGAAAGCGAGCTGCTGAGCCGCCAAGAGGGCAACTACGACGCCGTGCTGTGGGCGTTGAACCAGCAGGCGATTATCTGGAAGAACTTAGGCGACTTTGTGCGCTCTGCCGAGCTGTCGCGTGAAGTCATGAATTACGCCGGTGAAAAGGGCGTACGCTATGGCTTCAACGTGGTGTTTTCTTACATCAACCAAGCCGAGCTGGCGCTGGAAGAGTATCACCTGCGTGAGGCCAAACAGCTGATTCATCGTATCCAGAATCTGTGTGAAACCTGGGACGATTACTGGCAATTGCATCTGCAAGGCTGGTTGCTGAAATGCGAAATGCTCAAGGGTAAGCCGACTGTCGCGCGCGAATTAGCAGTTGAGCACGAACAGATTCTGAGTCGCGAATACACCGCCGATATTTTGATGCCGTACAGCTTGGAAGTGCAACTGCAGTGGTGGTGGCAAAACGGCGATTTGAAGAAGATTAAAACCTGGCTAAAAGCCAAGCCGGAAGTGACGAACTACAGCAGCGTGAAAGACTTTATGTTGTTGCGCGCCGAGGCTTATGGCTTGGCGGCGACCGAGGATTACGCGCTGGCAAGGCGTAAACTGAAAAACGCCATTCAGCACGCCGAGGCCATGAAATTTACCGTAGAAGCCGTGCGTATGGGCCTGTTAAAAGCGGCCGTGACCGACATCGCTGGCGACCATGACCACGCCGAAGCTCAGGTACGCAAGCTGTTGCCGCAAGCCGCTGAGCTGCAGTTGGTGGCCAGTTGGTTGTTCTTGCGCCAGTGGTTAATGCCGATCGTTGAGCGTCTGATGCGCACGCAAGTGTTTGCGCCCGAAGTGGCGAAATACGCCGATCAACTTTTAACTTTGAACCGGCAGCGCAACACCACCGACAAGCCGGGTGGGGAACACATTCCCGATGCGTTGTTGGCGGCCGGCGTGTCGAAAAAAGAATGGCGGGTGTACAAGCACATACTCGCCGGACGCAGCAACGAAGAGATTGCCAGCGTGATGTTCATCGCCATTTCGACGGTGAAAACGCACATCAATAACCTGTACAAGAAGCTCGGCGTACGTAACCGCCGAGAGGCCATCAGTAAAGGCGAGAGCTTGGTCGGCTAGCAAATTAGGGGAGGGTGGAGGCGCTCTATTGTGCGAAAATCGACCCTTTTCCCACCTTAACGCTCGCCAACACCCTCTCTATGATGGAATTGTCCTTGTCAGGCAAGGGCAGTCTAGTTGATAGGTAGTCTCTCGCTAATCACCCTTTGGGTGGTTAGCTTTTTTTGCCCGGTATTTATTGGCGGATGACGCTGCGCTTTTCCGCCCTATGCCACGGACGTAAACTCCATATAGGGCGGAAAAGCGCAGCGTCATCCGCCATGCCTGATTCAAAAGGGCTTAATCACCACCAGTAAAACAATGCCGATCAGCGGCAGCAGCGGTGCTTCGTTGAACCAACGGAAGTACACATGGCTGTGCGTGTTCTTGCCCTGTGCAAAGCGTTTCAAATGATACAAGCACCAGTGATGGTATATCACCAGCAGCGCGACCAGCGCTAGTTTTGCGTGCATCCACCCTTGCGACAACCAAAACGGCATCTCAAACAGCATCCAAATGCCCAGCGCCAAGGTAATGAGCATGGACGGTGTCATGATGCCGCGGTACAGCTTGCGCTCCATAACGACAAAGCGCTCGTGGCTGATGGTGTCGGTCGCTTGAGCGTGATAGACAAACAAGCGTGGCAGATAGAACATGCCAGCAAACCACGAGATAACGGCAATAATGTGGAAGGATTTCAACAGTAAGTAGGTCATTCCTGTCTCCGAGCTGTGATGGTACTGGCCGTTGCCGCACTGCCAAGGTTACCGCACGGTCAGGAAGTTGGCAGGGGACGAAAAAGCACAGTATGATAGGGGGATAATTGGTGCGCAGGCAAGTCATTGCTTGCACACCCTATGCGAAGCCGGTGCTGGGATGGCAGATGGCATCTAGGTCCTGAGGAGAAGTGGTATGGCCCGTGTACACGGTAGCCCACAGGAAAAGCTGGTCGTTGTAGTGCATCGCCCGTGGCGACTCTTTCTGACACGTATAACGTCGGTCGTCGTCATTGTCAGCTTGGTTGTCGGTGCTTTCTTATTTGGTCGCAACGAGGGCTTTGAAAAAGGCCGTTTCACCACCGACCGCGTCAATAGCCTTACGGCAGAAGTGCTTGAACTGGAACGCACAATCTTAAACCTGCGCCAACGTACCGTTATCCTTGAAAAAGGTGCCGAGGTTGACCGCGCGGCGGCAGAAAGCGTACGCCAAACGAACCGACGTTTACGCGATGAAATTGCGGCGGTAGAGCAGGAAGTCCGTTTGTATCGTGGTATCATGGCGCCCAGTGATAATTCAACCGGTTTACTGGTAGAAGAATTTTCGGCTCAACGTATCGGTCCGGATCGTTATCGCTTCTTGTTGATGCTGACGCACGCAGGCAGCGACGGTAGCTTTTTGGAAGGGTACGTAGGGGTGAACATCATTGGCGAAACGGAAAACGGCGACAAGGTAGTGTATGCCCTGCAAGACGTCTCACCAGACGTCGACAGAGTGGATATACGTTTCCGTTATCGTTATTTCCAAGATGTACGAGGTGAAATTCAATTCCCTGCAGGTTTCAAGCCGACGCAGGTGAGGATAGTGGCGCAAGCCATAGGCAACAGGTCGGCCACGCGCGATCTGGAGATCGACTGGCAAGTAATTGGAGAAGAATGATGTTCGGCAACGAAAAGAAAGTAGGAAATTTTGATACCACCCTGATTTCATCAAAAGCGGAAGTGGTTGGTGATATCAAACTCGCAGGTGGTTTGCACATTGATGGTGTAGTGACAGGAAACATCATTGCCGAACCTGGAAGCGGTGCGGTCGTGCGCATCAGTGACAAGGGTGTAGTCAATGGCGAGATTCGTGCGCCGCACGTGATCATCAACGGAGAAGTGCACGGTGACGTACACTCTTTCGAGCATGTCGAGCTGGCCAAAAAAGCCGCCGTTTTCGGCGATGTCTACTATGCCATGATGGAAATGGTTATGGGCGCGCGCGTTAATGGTAAATTGCTGCACAGCGGTGAAGAGCCGAAAGGTAAGAAAAAGCCCGCTGTGGCGTTGGATGTAAAGGTTGAAGATACTAAAGCTGACGCCAAGGCAGACAGCACTAAACCGGCACCCTTGGGTTCATCTGCGGTTGCTGGTAGCCAGTCAACCAAGCCCGGAGCGCCTGTTTCGTCATTCGGTGGCAAAGAGAGCGGTGCTTCTACCACGACTAATACTTGACCAAAACGCTCGGATATTCAATAATCTGGCAGGTTCATGTGAGGTCGAATTGTGTCTAATATAGATATATCCGTGACGCCTGCCGCTGTGGACAAGGTTCGACAGCTGGTGGCGGAAGAAGACAATGACTACTTAAAGTTGCGGGTATTCGTAACGGGTGGGGGCTGTGCTGGGTTTCAGTACGGCTTTACCTTTGATGAGGAAGTGGCGGAAGACGACGCAGTCATTGAAGAAGAAGGGGCTACTTTTCTTGTTGATGCACTGAGTTACCAGTACCTCGAAGGGTCAGTGGTTGACTACTCCGAGGGCCTGCAAGGCGCACGCTTTATCGTTACCAATCCCGTAGCCTCAACAACCTGTGGTTGCGGTTCATCGTTTGGCGTTTAGGCGTTTGCTCGCAGACTAAGCGATGGTTCTCGCTGTTTGTAGGAGGCCAGCCCTCTGGCCCAATCTGTAGTCCGCATAAAAAAGCCGCTCTGAATAAGAGCGGCTTTTTTATATCTGACAACCACCGATGGGTTAGATTGATCGATCAGGTCAATCCAGTTGCAAAGCACCTTCGGCGCTCGCCAAACTGTTACGAGCAGACATCAGATGCGACATCATCGTTTGCGCGTAAGCGTGATAATCATCGCGCGATTCACTGTGTACGGGCTGTGCATCTGGCAAACGCACAGTCACAGGATTCACATGCACACCGTTAACTAAGAACTCATAGTGCAGGTGCGGCCCTGTCGCGGCACCGGTTCTGCCCACATACCCTATTACTTGACCCTGGCGTACGTTAACGCCGGGTCGAATACCGCTCGCAAAGCGGCTCATGTGGGCGTATAGGGTGCGAATACCCTGGCCGTGTTGTACCACCACGACATTGCCGTATCCGCCATTGTTGCGCGCTTCTACCACTCGGCCTTCGCCTGCAGCCCAAATAGGCGTACCGGTAGGCGCGGCGTAATCAGTGCCACGGTGCGCACGGATGGTGTTCATAATAGGGTGGCGGCGATTCGGGTTAAAGTGCGATGAAATACGAGCGAACTCTAACGGTGTCCGCAAGAATGCTTTGCGCACGCTGCGGCCCTCGGCGTCGTAATATTCCGTATGACCGCGATGATCGGTGTAGCGAATGGCGTGAAACTCATTACCTTGGTTCACGAAGTTCGCTGCCAGAATACGCCCTTCCCCAATGGACTCTCCGTCTGCGTAAAGCTCTTCGTAGATCACGGCGAATTCATCGCCTTGGCGAATATCCAACGCAAAGTCGACGTCCCAGCCAAACAGTTGGGCTAGGTTCATGGTCATGGTGTCACTCAAACCGGCATCGCGCCCAGCCAAGAATAATGATGCGTTGATGGTGCCAGTAGCCCAGCGTGCGACCCGAGTGGGCTCAAGCGCGTACTCTTCCCAGCTGTCCACACTGAAGTCGTCATTTAAGGTGACGCGCACACCGCCCAGGCGGCTGGTGTGCAGCGTAAAGCCCTGTACCGTGTCGTCCAATAAAGTGAATTCGAACACATTGCCAGGCTGCAGGCGGACAAGGCGACGTTCTAAGGTGCGATCGGACGCCAGCATCCGAAACAATGACGTAGGCAGTATTTTGGCCCGGTCAAACACATGTGACAGCGTGTCGCCGGGTTCCACTTCAAAAGACATTACGTCCGCCCGCCAATCCTCGCCGACTTCAAAGTCGCTCAAATCAATGGCGGTGGACAATGTAGGGTCTGCAGACGCGTCAGGCGATGTCAGCGCCGCAAGTTCTATTTGCACGCGCCGAGGTTCAGCAGCAGGCCAGACGGCCATGACTAACACCAACACCGTACAGACGCCGATAGCGATACGATGAAAGAGTGGAGTACGTTTAATTATGGTGATCAAAACAAAAAAACCCGTAGTTCAACTTGAGGCAGTATAACCGTTGGTTATAACGCTGTCCTCGTCTTTGCACTTCTGCAAAACTCCCTTTCCCAGCCAGCTTTTCGCCTCTGAAGTTTCTCTTCAGGCCTACCAAAAGGAAGAAATACTCGTTTTTAGATGCAGCGCGCAGGATGGTATACTGCGCCCATGCATAATTTCAAATAGGAAAACCCCATTAATGCCCAGTGTAGAAGAGTCATTAGCGCTGATTAAGCGCGGCACCGCCGAGATATTGGTGGAAGATGAATTGGTGGAAAAGTTACGAAGTGGTAAGAAACTGCGCGTAAAAGCGGGTTTTGATCCTACTGCCCCGGATCTGCACCTGGGCCATACAGTACTGATCAACAAGATGCGTCAGTTTCAGGAGCTGGGACACGACGTTATTTTTCTGATCGGGGACTTTACCGGCATGATTGGTGACCCCACCGGTAAGAGCACCACCCGACCTCCGTTAACACCGGAGCAGGTGGTCGAAAATGCTCGGACGTATCAAGAGCAGGTGTTCAAGATTCTCGATCCTGAGAAAACCACAGTAGCGTTCAACAGCGAGTGGATGAACAAAATGTCGTCGGTGCAGATGATCGAGCTGGCGGCGCAGTATTCTGTAGCGCGTATGTTGGAGCGCGACGACTTCAACAAGCGGTTTCGCAGCGAACAACCGATTGCGATTCATGAGTTCCTGTATCCCTTGGTGCAAGGCTATGATTCTGTAGCGCTTAAGGCAGATATTGAGCTTGGCGGCACCGACCAGAAATTCAACCTGCTGGTCGCCCGTGACTTGCAGCGCCACTGGAAACAAGACCCGCAAGTAGTCATTACCGTACCGCTGCTGGAAGGCTTGGATGGCGTGAACAAGATGTCCAAGTCGCTGGGCAACTACGTCGGGATTACTGAAGCGCCGGGCGTTATGTACAGCAAGTTGGTGTCATTGCCCGACTCTATGATGTGGCGCTATTTTGAGTTGCTGAGCTTCCGTCCCATGTCTGAGATCGAGCAGTTGCAACGTGACGTAGAAAACGGGGCTAACCCGCGTGACATTAAAATTCTGCTGGCGCGTGAGCTAGTGGCGCGTTTTCACGGCGAAGAAGCCGCAGAGAATGCGCACAAAGGTGCCGGTAATATCGTGCGCGAAGGCGAAATTCCAGAAGGCACGCCCGATGTGACCGTTGATATGGAGGGTGCCAGCGAACTGCCTATCTCTATGGTGGTGAACCGAGCTGGCTTGGCGGTAAATGCAGCGCAGACGCGCGACATGCTGAAAAACGGCCGCGTGAAGGTGGACTGGGTTGTGGTCGACGCCGAGCATAAGCTGGCGGCTGGGCAGTACTTGATCCAAGCCGGTAAGAAGAAGATTGCCCGCGTTACGGTGCAATAAATAAAGACTTGGATGGGCCCGCAATGGGCTCATCCAACGTTGCTACTGTGCTCTCTATGGCGCTCTTATGGTAAAGCGGCGTCATCGTGGTCAACGGTGCGATTGCGACCCAAATGCTTGCCCGCATAAAGGCGGCGATCGGCAACCTGATACAATTGGTTGGCAAGGCGCGCATCTTGTGGCCATAGGGCCACGCCAAAAGTGGCTGTGAGGTGTATGTCCTGCTCTTTGTAGTTCAGGTGCCCTTCATCCAGGGCCAGTCGCAATTGCTCCGTCAGCTCGAAAGCCGTCTTTGCGTCGACATCTTTCAGGATTACCGCAAACTCTTCACCGCCTAGGCGCGCCACAATGTCCGTCGAGCGCAAGCGTTTCAATAGGCGCTCGCTCAGATAGCGCAGAGCCTCATCTCCGGCGTCGTGCCCATAGGTGTCGTTCACATGCTTAAAATGATCAATGTCGAGCAGCACCAGGGCGAAGCTGTCTTTACGTCGTGTCGATTCGGTAATGGTCTGATTCAGGCGTTGTTGAAAACGCCCTCGGTTATCGAGCCCGGTTAAGGGGTCGGTCGCCGCAAGGCGAATCAGCATGTCGTAGGCGCGCGCCCGGCTGTGTTCATAAACATGCATAAAGATAAGAATCAACAACCCACACAATATCGGATTGACCAGTTCTATGGTGCTGTGCAGCCCGTTTTCTGCTTCAAAGCGAAAGAAAATGAAGAACAGACCACACAGCACCATGAAAGGTGCGGCTACCAGAAAGCCCGCCAGTCGCCCGAGCAGCAAATAAGACAACACGGGCATGATCATAACCCAGACGAAGGATGTTGAGGTGGCATCGGGCACCACAACCGCCAGTGTGATGATTGAGAAGAGCGGCGTTAAAAAGCAGAGCGTCCAGAGTTGCAAACGTTTGGCGTGTGAGAAACGGAAAAAGCTATAGGCCACGGCAAGTGCCGCAATCAATTCAACAGCGCCTAATACGTAGCGCCCGGTCATCAAATTGAGGAACGCAAACCCTGCCAAAGTGATGGCCGCAAGCACCAACATCAGGCGCATTAAGGAACGCCGGTGGCTGACAATCAAACCCGCCTGAACGGCTTGCAGTGAATCGTCTTTTTTCAACTTCAGCAATGGCATGTAAATGCTGCGTTTTATGTAGGGTGGAAGGTTCAGTATAGAGGCTAGTGTCGGTTCGCTCCAGCATTGGGGCTCGCTCAGTAGAGACTGTCAGCTTTTCTGGGCAGGAAGCGGTGGAAAATTTGCTTTTTGTTTCTCAGATGAACAGCAGAGACCGACTACCCCTGACTATACTGTTGCGCAGCAACAACAATAATAAATACGCGGAGATCCAGCTATGTACGTCGGTGTACCGAAAGAAATCAAGAATCATGAATACCGCGTGGGTCTGACACCCGCCGGTGTGCGTGAACTCACAGTGGCCGGGCATCAAGTGTGTGTTGAAACACAAGCAGGTGCGGCCATAGGGTTCAGCAACGAAGACTATGAAGTGGCCGGAGCACTTATTGTTCAACACGCATCCGATGTCTTCGAGCGCGCCGAGATGATCATCAAGGTGAAGGAACCGCAGGCCGATGAGCGTGCGCTGCTGCGGCCGCATCACATCCTGTTTACTTATTTGCATTTGGCGCCGGATGAACCGCAGTTACAAGGGCTCATTGCCAGCGGCGCGACCTGCATCGCTTATGAAACGGTGACCGATGAACAAGGGCGGTTGCCGCTGTTGGCGCCTATGTCAGAAGTGGCGGGTCGCATGGCCGTACAGGCGGGTGCGCATTGTCTTGAGAAGTCCATGGGTGGGAGCGGTATCTTGTTGGGCGGTGTGCCCGGTGTGGAACCCGCACACGTGACCATACTGGGTGGCGGTGTCGTCGGGCAGAATGCGCTGGCAATGGCTGTTGGCTTGGGAGCCCAAGTCACGGTGCTGGATCGCAATATGGATGTTTTGCGACGTTTAGATCAGGTCTACGGAAATCGTATTACCACCCTGTTCTCCACCCGAGAGGCGCTTGAGAAATGTGTGGTGCACGCCGATCTCGTCATCGGTGCCGTGTTGATTCCCGGTGCTGCGGCGCCCAAATTGATCACCCATGAAATGATCAAAACCATGGCGGAAGGCAGTGTGGTCGTTGATGTGGCGATTGATCAAGGCGGTTGCATGGAGACGTCTAAACCGACGACCCACAGCGCGCCTACCTATGTGGTCGATGGCGTGGTGCATTATTGTGTCGCCAATATGCCCGGTGGCGTAGCGCGTACGGCGACACAGGCGCTGAACAATGCGACACTGCCGTTCGTCATGCAGTTGGCGAATAAAGGTGCAAAGAAAGCCTTGCTGGATAACGAGCATTTACAGAATGGACTAAATGTATGCCGGGGCGTGGTAACCTATGCCGAAGTGGCCAGCGCCCGAGGTGTGCCTTATCGTGCCGCCTTGGAGGTCTTAAATGAGTGGTAGTTGGGCGGCAGGAAGTTAATCATGCGCATTGTAAAAAAGCCCAGCCGTGAGCTGGACACCATAGATCTGAACATCATTGACGTCTTGCAGCGCGATGGGCGGATTTCTTATACCGACTTGGCCGCTGAGGTGGGGTTGTCGACGACACCGTGCCTTGAGCGTGTGCGGCGCCTCGAAGACGCTGGCGTGATTGTCGGGTATCACGCCGACATTAACCCGGCGGCACTGGGGCTGAATCTCTTGGTATTTTTGGAGGTCAGTCTGCGTTACCAATCCAACCAAGCGTTCGATGATTTCCGTAAAGCGGCACAGGGTATTCCCAATTTGCTCGAATGCCATCTGATTTCCGGCTCGTCAGACTATCTGCTCAAGCTTCGTCTGACCGATATGTCGGAGTACCGGTACACCTTAGGGGAAATCATTTCTACACTGCCGGGCATTCAAGAATCGCGCAGTTACATCGTGATGGAAGAAGTGAAATCGGCGTCGCCCTACCCAACCGAGCATTCACGCCGCCGTTTGGCAGACTGACGCCGTACTCAATGCAGCTCTCAACGTGGATGCAGCAGCGCCACTTCTTCCGCGGGCAATCGAGCGCCGTTCATCTCGACTTTACGCGCTGCACAACGGCAGGCCAGTTCGGCAGCGCGCTCCAGCGTCCAGTCTTGGGCTAAACCATAAAGAATGCCGCCGGCGAAGGTGTCACCCGCGCCCGTGGTGTTCACTGGTATGACCTTAGGTGCAGGCACCGTTACCCGACCTTGTGGGGTGATAATATGCGCACCGTCTGCGCCTTCAGTAATTATCAAGCGGTGTGCCAGCTCGCTCAATACGGCAATGGCCGCTTCAAGGTCTGTTGTATCCGCCCAGGCCAAGGCTTCTTCATGATTGCATATCAGTACGTCTACAGGGCGACGTTCGAACAGCGTGCTCAACTGAGGCTTGAAGAACCGCACGATACCGGGGTCAGCGAAATTCACCACCACAGGAATGTTGGCGTCGTGTGCAACTTGCAGCGCTGCTAGCGTGGTCTGATTTGCCGTCGGGGTAGTGATCAGGTAGCTTTCTAAATACAACCAGCGCGACCGGCGCAGCTTGTCGAGCTCTACATAGGGCATGTCCAGCTCGTCGGTGATGCCGGTGTAGGTGTTCATGGTGCGCTCAGCATCGGGCGTGATCATCACGAGGCAGCGTCCTGTATGGCCCTTAGCCAAAGGGGCGCTGGGCAGGTCAATACCCGATTGCGCCAAGTCCGCATGGAAAAAGCGCCCAGCCTCATCGTTGGCAACCTTACAGGCGAAATGGCAACGCGCGCCCAATTGTTGCGCCGTTACGATGGAGTTCGCAGCGCTGCCGCCGCCTGCCTGATATACTCGATCGCCTTCCGCATTCAAAGCGACCAGCAATTGTTGGCGACGCTCGAAATTGATCAGTGTGCGTTCGGCGCGCTGTATGTTCAGGCGGGAGAGAAAATGGTCTTCAACACAATATTCCTCATCCACAATGGCGTGACCAATGGCGAAGACATCGAATTCAGGGGTACTATTGCCCGACATAGATAGGATTTCCTGACGTTTTTAGATGCTCCCCAGAGGCAGCTGCAGCCAAAAGGGTCGCGCATTCTAACCAAGGATAGGTCAGGAACCAAATTTCATGAGGCGTTATGGCTAAAAAAAAGACACGTTGGCAGGCCTTTTGGGGTGTTGTCCTTAAATTAACCATTGTTTGTAGCATCTTGTTTGCTGCGCTCTTGGTGTATTTAGACTTCTACGTCAGAGACCGTTTTTCCCAACATGTGTGGTCGGTACCCGCCAAGGTGTATGGTGCGCCATTGGCTTTGTATCAAGGCAGTGGCCAAAGCCAGCAGGAAGTTGTCTGGTGGTTGCAACGCATGGGCTATCGTTCTGTGAACACCATCAGTGGGCCTGGCGAGTACCGGGTGTCGCCACAACGCATAGACTTGTTCACGCGCGCCTATGACTTCTGGGACGAACCGGAAACCGCACGCCAATTGACGCTGAATTTTAATAACAGCGTGTTGGCTACCCTCACCGATCCACAAGGCCGTGCCGTGCTTTCGGCTCGCCTAGCCCCGCCGCAATTGGGCAGTATTTCACCGGCGCATGCTGAAGACCGCGTATTGGAACGCTTGGCCACCATGCCACCCACCTTGGTGGCGGGCTTAGTCGCGGTGGAAGATCGGCGCTTTTTTCAACATCATGGCGTGTCGCCTGTGGCCATTGGCCGTGCTTTGGTCGCTAACGTCCGTTCTGGTCGCGTCGAACAGGGTGGCAGTACGATCACGCAACAGTTGATCAAAAATATGTTCCTCACCGCTGACCAAACGCTGTGGCGTAAGGGCATTGAGGCCTTGATGGCGGTATTGCTTGAGCTGCATGTAGATAAAGAGACCATACTCGAAACCTACATGAATCAGGTGTTCATCGCGCAAGACGGTCAGCGCGCGGTGCATGGCTTTGGCCTTGCAGCGCAGCATTTGTATGGGCGTCCGTTAGAAGAACTGACCATCGGTCAGCAAGCCACGTTGATCGGTATCTTACGTGGCCCCAGTTACTATTCGCCGGTGCGCAACCCCGAGCGTGCCTTGGCGCGCCGTAACGTCATTTTGGACGTCATGGCGGAACAACGCATTATTTCAGAAACCCAAAAGCGGGCATCGCAGGCCGAGCCTCTGGGCCTCAATTCGGGCACCGGTGAAGGGCCTTATGCCGCCGCCATGGACTTGGTGCGTCGGCAATTGCGTCTGTGGTATCCCGACGAAGTATTGAATCGTGAAGGCCTGCACATTCATACGTCGATTGATATATACGCACAGGACGTCGCCCAACGGCAGATGCAGGAATCGTTGCAAACCATTGAGCGATTGCACCGTCTGCCCGCTAACCAATTACAAGGCGCAATGGTGCTGGTGCATCGGGATTCGGGCGACGTGCGTGCCGTCATCGGGGCGCGCACCAGTGTGCAGGGCGGCTTTAACCGCGCCATGGATGCCCGTCGCCCGGTCGGGTCGCTGCTCAAGCCAGCGGTGTACTTAGCTGCACTGGAGACCGGGCGACATTGGCTGATGGAAGTAGAAGACGGGCCGGTGGTCGTTGCGGCGCGCGATGGCACGGAATGGCGACCGCAGAACTTTGATCGTACGTCGAATGGCATGGTGCCCATGTGGGAGGCCATGTCACGCTCCTACAATCAGGCGGCGGCGCGCGTGGGTATGGAGACCGGGCTGGGCGAGGTGTTACGCAGCATCGAACGTTTGGGCTTTAACGGTAATTTGCCTGTTGTGCCCGCGGTGATTCTAGGTGCCGTGGATATGAGTGCTTATGAAGTGGCGCAAATCTACCAGCCGGTATTCTCGGATGGCTTCCGTGCGCCGCTGAAAGCCATAACCGCCGTAACAACGGCGGATCAAGAGGTGTTGAACCAATTTAATATCCGCACGCAGCAGGTGATAGCGCCGCCCGATGCGCAAGCCATGCAGTCGGCGCTGCAACTCACTGTGCGCGAGGGCACAGGGCGCTACGCCAGCAGTGTGCTCAGCCCCGGGCTACGTCCGGCAGGCAAAACCGGCACCAGTGACCAGCAGCGCGACAGTTGGTTTGCCGGCGAGGCGGGTGAGCTGATGGCCGTGGTCTGGGTTGGTGAAGACAACAATGCACCCATGCCCATTACCGGCAGTACAGGCGCCTTGCGCGTATGGACACACACCATGGAGCAGCTTGCGCACAGCAGTTACGACGCTAAACCACTGCACTCCAGCTTGCGCTGGGTGAGTTGGCACCCCGATCAGCCCGGGCGTTACTGGCTAGGCGATTGCCAAGCCTTACGCATTGCCGTGCCGCAAGCTATTGCAGTGGCGCAAGCTCAACGTACCTGTCAGGGTAGCAGCGACCAATTAACAGGCGAACAAACGCCGGAAGACAATCGAAGAAGAGGGTGGGGATGGCTCGATCGAATTTTTTAAACGCGTTACTGTTGTTGGCACTGGCTACGCTGGTGGCCTGTGCCACGGTAGCGCCGGAGCCCGAAGTCATCGAACCAGAAGACCCGCGTCACTCGGTGGTGCAGGAGTTACAGCGCCAAGCGGTGGCGCGGGTGCAGCAGGGAGATTACCTGCCCGCCATTTCCTTACTGGAGCGTGCGGCGCAGATCAAGCCGGATGACGTGGGTACATACATCTTGCTGTCGCGGGCGCACACCCTGCGTGGTGACCCGGACCAGGCCCGCACCGCCTTGCAGCGGGGCCAGTTATACGCCCGTCCGGGCAGCGCAGATGCAGCGCGCATTGAGCACCTGCTCAGTCGCCCGTAGCGCGGGGCTTCAAGCTACGCCTGGAAATGCCGCTAACTATTGTAGAATAAATAAAAAAGCACACCGTCGGCAGGCGGGCATGGAGCCTCTATGATAACAATACGGCGCTACTTCGATACCTTGGAAG
This sequence comes from Natronospirillum sp., assembly GCA_049115955.1. Taxonomy (GTDB): domain Bacteria; phylum Pseudomonadota; class Gammaproteobacteria; order Pseudomonadales; family Natronospirillaceae; genus Salinispirillum. The sequence continues at coordinate 37,776 of JAGDZJ010000009.1, read as the reverse complement.
CTGAGCTGGCGCGTGGACGCTTAGAGGCCGAAGGCATTGCGGCCAGTGTGACCAATGGTGCGCTACAGAACATCAGCCATGCCATGGTTGAAGTGAACTTACAGGTGTTGGAAGACGACTTGCAAAGAGCAGAGAAGCTTTTGCAGGAGTTAGAATCGGGCGCAGTCGATTTGGGTGATTACTTACCGTTCGATGAGGCGTAGTAGACCAGCCAACGGCGGATGACGCTGCGCTCTTCCGCCCTACGGCCGAATGTTACATAGCTTTAGTTAGGAACTGGCCCTCTGGCAAAACACTCGCCGGTGGCCTCAGTGCGTTAAGGTGTTATCACCCATTTCATCGCCGTCGAGCCAAAAGGCAGGTTTGGAAAAAGCCTGTTCTATCTGGCGCGCAAGATCATCCGAAATGTGTAAGTGGCTGCCTTGTCGCAGCATCGCACTCATCACTTTAGGCTCCTTGCCCAGACAATACGCCAACTCTTCCGGTCCAATCGCGTTCTCTTCAAGCAACTCATAAACGTGTGAGCGGCGAGTGGTATCCAATTGACCCATAAGGCACCTCCGAACAACAAAGGGGGCGGAAGGTATCCGCCTGCTAACAGTTATGGCTGCTACTGGCGAAAAAGTCCAGCTGCCCGCCTATTTGACGCATGATTTACACCTCGCTGAAGGTTATGTCAATCCAGACACTGGTCTACAATGGCTTCTTTTAAGTGTTGCCACATCAGGGAGTGTTCATGCATCAACATATCACCCAATACGGCCAACGTAGCATCCGGGCGCTGCTCTTGGTTGCCGGGCTTGTGGTCAGCGGCTGTGCCAGCCTAGGCGGCGCACCTAACCTACCATTGCCGAGTGAGTTTGATGCCGGCCCAGTAACCTATGCGCTGGATCCCTTGGTCAGTGAGCGTACGCTCAGCAACGGCGTGCGCGCTGTGGTGAAAAGCTTGCCCGACAACGGCGCGCGGCCACGCATCGACATCCGCTTGCGTGTGGCGGCTGGCTCAGCACAAGAAACGGACACCGAGCGTGGCTTGGCGCACTTTGTTGAACACATGGCATTCAATGGCACGGAGTCATTTCCCCGCAATGACATCATTCGCTTCTTTGAAGCGGCAGGGATGACGTTCGGACAAGACATCAACGCTTACACCGGCTTCAATGAAACGGTCTATGTATTGTCTATTCCCCGTGACCAGCCCGATTTGCTCGATACTGCCATGCAGTTGTTGGCAGAATGGGCTGGCTCCGTTACATTCGATCCAGACGCTGTCGTGCGTGAGCGCGGCGTGATCGTGGAAGAATGGCGGTCGGCGGGCTATGCCGGAGAAGACCCGGTCTGGCTACAACATCACCGACTGCTGCATGAAGGCTCGCTGTATGCGCAACGCTACCCCATTGGGGTGCGCGAGGTGTTTGAGTTTGCCACTGCGGAACAACTGCGCGGCTATTATGACCGCTGGTATCGGCCGGAGCTGATGACGGTCGTGGTCAGCGGTGTGGTAGACGCTGAACCGACCTTGACGGCACTGGAAGCGGGCATTGGTCAGGTAGTAGCGCGTACACCAGCCCCTGATCCTGTCCTCTCGGCAACGCCATGGCAGCGTGATACGCGCTATCAGGTACTGCGCGACAACAACAGCGCGCAGACGGCCATTGTACTGAAAGAAGTGCTACCGGCGATCGATTACAGACAACGGCAAGACGTATTGTCTGGTCTGCAGTCCGGCTTAATGATGCAAGTGTTGAACACTCGGCTAACACGGTTATCGAATACCGGCGCAAGCCCCTTGCTGAGCAGTCAGGTGTTACAAGACCGCTTAGTCGATGGTAAGCAGGTGATGGGGGTACGTATTACCGCACGGGAAAGTGCTGAGCAAGATGCCTTAACTCTGCTGGCCGAGGAAACAGAGCGCCTGCGCCAGCATGGGATGACCCAAGCGGAATTGGACACCGCCTTTGCCACCATGATGGGCGAATACAATAATTTAGTGCGCTACCTTGAGGGCGCTACGGCGGATGTGCACGCCAACGTATTGCTTAGCTTAATGAACCTCGAATTGCCGCTCACCACGTTTGCAGACTTAGGTCAGGCAGAGCAAGCGCTGTTTGCTGACCTCACGCTCGACGATATCAATGCTTACATGGCCGCCGTATTGGTGCCATCCAATCAAGTCATCGCCGTGTTTTTGACCGACTCTGCAGCGCAACAACTAGCATGGCGTGAGCGCGATGTGCGGACCACCGTCGAGCGCGCCCGGCGGACCAACTTATCACCATTGGCGGCACAAACCGGCAGCGTCAGCACGGCGCTACCCGCCAGTCAGCCCGGCTGGATAGTGGAGCAAAATCACGATATCGAAAACGGGCTGCATTACTGGCAGCTCAGTAATGGCTTAACGGCGGTTATCTATCCGACTGATCTTGAGCGCGACAAAGTTCATATGCGGTTTATTGGTCTCGGTGGGCAAATGGCGGTCGACCAAACACTGGTACCGGCATTGAACATGCTAAGCACGATATCCATACAGCAGGGAGCACTCGGGCGAGACGGCGTAGACCTCGACGCCTTTATGCGGGCCAACGAAATCGGCCTTGATATGAACCTAGGCATTTCTCGTTTTAGCGTGGGTGTCAGCGCGCCCAACGCTCAGCTCGATTCTGCCGTATTGTTATTGACGGAATTATTGACGCGTGACGGAGTAGAGCCCACCGTGTTAGCGAATCAGCAACAGCGCTTTGTGCAATCCTACCGCAACCATGAGCAAACCCCTTCCGGTCGTTTCAGTGCGGCATTAGAAGCCAGACTCTACGACGACCAAACGCCCTTCAGCAGCACTACGGCGGAGGAGTTTGCGGCAGTGAGTGAAGCGCAACTGGAGGCCGCACAGCGCTTGATCACTAACGGTCAAACGGGCTACGTGCTTTTTATTGTCGGAGATGTGGACACCCAATCTTTAGAGCAAGCGTTGATGGCCCACTTGGCGGGTGTGCCGCTCGCATCGCCGGAGTCTGTTGAGTGGTCGACAGGGTCTGCGACGTGGGACAACGACGTGTTGGTGCGCACCGATAACCCGAACGACCGCGCCGACATCACGCGCTATTATTCCACCCGACAAGTACCCTTCAGTCTGATGCATTATTCCGCCAACCGCGTGTTGAATGAATTGCTCAGTACCCGACTGATGGAAATTGTGCGCGAAGACAGCGGTTTAGCGTATCACATCGAAGCACGCACACTGTGGACGCTGCCACAGCGCGAACAGCGGATTAACTTCATTCATTTCAGCACCGACCCAGCACGCCGTGATGAAGCAGAGAGCCTGGTCGATGAAGTGTTGAGCACCTTACGTACCCGTCCGTTTACCGTCCAAGAAGTTGCCGAGGCCCGTGGCCGTTTGGTTAATAGCGACCAAGATGTGCGCAGCCGTAACACAGGGCTCTTGAATGAGATGGATTGGTTGCTCAATTTTGAAGAGCCGCTATTTTATTTCGACAAACCAGAGCTGTACTACGGTGGGGTAACGGAGGAGTTGGTTAATCGCCTAGCCATTCAGTTCTATCTGGAAGCCGACCGATTGACGGCTATCCATACCACCGAATAACGCAGCAATCGGTAGCCCTATGGGCTACCTGTCCTGCTATTTTTGGCTGCCTGCCGCGCAACCCTTTCCCTTGCGGCATCAATCTTTTCGCAATGCACATCATTGCCTGTTTTGCGCACACAAAGCCAATAACCACCTTGACGATCGTTGACCTCGAACGTATGTTTCAAACAACTGTTTGAATACGGTGTCAGATGCCTCTGTGGGCTGCTGACCCACTCATTGGATAAGATCAAGAGGTCTGTACCATGCCAACTTATAAAGCCCCCGTACGTGATATCGAATTTTTGCTTTACGACGTCTATGACGCCGAAAGCCACTATCAGAAAATCGGTGCCGAAGACGCCAGCCGCGACATGCTGAGCGCCATCATTGCCGAAGGTGCTAAGTTCTGCGAACAAGTCATCGCACCTTTGAACCAAAGCGGCGACCAAGAAGGTTGTACGTGGAGCGAAGACGGCGTAACCACGCCAACAGGCTTTAAAGAAGCCTACCAGCAGTACGTCGACAATGGCTGGGGCGCGTTGGCCAGCCCTGTTGAGCATGGCGGTCAAGGCCTGCCAGAGTCTGTGGGGCACATCATTTCCGAAATGGCCGGTACTGCTAACTGGTCTTGGTCTATGTACCCTGGCTTGAGCCATGGCGCGCGTGCGACCATCGACTTGCACGGGACCGAAGAGCAAAAAGAAGTGTATCTGACCAAGCTGGTTTCCGGCGAATGGACAGGCACCATGTGTTTGACTGAACCGCATTGTGGTTCTGACTTGGGTATTCTGAAAACCAAAGCGGAAGAAAACGCCGACGGCAGCTATGCCATCACCGGCACCAAAATCTTTATCTCGGCTGGCGAGCACGACATGGCCGACAACATCGTCCACATCGTACTGGCGCGTTTGCCGGGCGCACCCGAAGGTACCAAGGGTATTTCCTTGTTCATCGTGCCTAAGTTCCTGCCAGACGGTACACGCAATGAAGTGAAGTGCGGTTCTATCGAACACAAAATGGGTATTCACGGCAACGCGACCTGCGTAATGAACTTTGACGGCGCTAAAGGCTTCTTAATCGGGCCACCGAACAAAGGCCTGAACTGCATGTTCACCTTTATGAACTTCGCCCGCATCGGCACCGCGATCCAAGGCGTTGCCTCGGCTGAATTGTCGTTCCAAGGAGCCTTGGCCTACGCCAAAGACCGTCTGGCCATGCGCTCTTTGAGCGGCGTGAAAAACCCTGACGGCCCTGCTGACCCGATCATCGTGCACCCCGACGTACGTCGTATGCTGCTGACGCAGAAGTCATTCGCTGAAGGCGGCCGTGCAATGATCATGCACCTGTCGCAGTTGGTTGATATCGTGCACTCTGACGTCGACGCTGAAGAGAAGAAAATGGCCGACGACCTGCTGTCGTTCCTGACGCCAATCGCGAAAGCCTTCTTGACCGAAGCCGGTCTGGAATCCGCTAACTTGGGCGTGCAAGTATTCGGTGGTCACGGTTACATCCAAGAGTGGGGCATGGAGCAGATCGTGCGTGATGCGCGCATCTCGACCATCTATGAAGGCACCACGGGCATTCAGTCTCTGGACTTGTTGGGCCGTAAGGTCTTGATGACCCAGGGCGGCATGCTGAAAAACTTCACGAAAATCATCCATAAGTTCTGCAAAGAGAACGACGGTGCCAAGGGCATCAAGCCGATGGTTAAGACCCTTGCCACAGTGAACAAAGACTGGGGCGACGTGACCATGAAGTTGGGCATGAAGGCGATGATGAACAAAGAAGAAGTCGGCGGCGCAGCATACGATTACCTGATGTACTCTGGCTACATCACGCTGGGTTACTACTGGGCACGTATGGCAATGGAAGCGCAAAACAAGATCGCTGCGGGCGACAAAGACGGCTTCTACAAAGCCAAGCTGGACACCGCACGCTTCTATTTTGACCGCATTCTGCCTCGCGCCGAAGGCCACAAGCTGGCCATGCTGAACGGCTTGGATACGCTGATGGCGATGTCAGAAGAAGAGTTCCAGTACCTGTAATATCGGGACTTGAGACGGTGGGTGGGGTCGGTGTCCGACCGGACGCCACGAGCACATCCATGTGGGCTCAAATGCCGCCGTCCGGGCGGCATACGC
>JAGDZJ010000009.1:0-31963 GCA_049115955.1 Natronospirillum sp. | reverse complement strand
GCGTATGCCGCCCGGACGGCGGCATCCGAGCCAGCATGGATGCTTTCACGGCGTCCCCAATATCTAGCCCCAGCTTTACAGCACCGGTAATGACGATGAATGTCATTGTGGCCGATAAGAGATGAGAGGAAAACGTCATGACCGACTACCGCGCCCCGTTAGAAGATATGCGCTTCTTGCTGCATAGCGTATTTAACTTGCCTGAACAGTGGGCTGCCATGCCTGCGCTGAATGAAATGAGCGGCGACTTGGCCGATGCCATTTTGGAAGAAGGTGCCAAGCTTTGTGAGCAAGTGCTTGCACCCCTGAATCGCAGCGGCGATGAAGAAGGCTGCACCTGGAGCGCCGAAGGTGTTACCACCCCCAGCGGCTTCAAAGAAGCCTATCAAACGCTGGCGGAATCGGGCTGGGTTGGGCTGGGCGGCGTCACCGAATACGGCGGCCAAGGCGCGCCGAAAGGCCTCACCGTCTTGTTTGAAGAAATGCAGTACTCTGCCAACTCATCGCTCACCCTCTACAACGTACTGACCGCTGGCGCGTGCTTGAGTTTGGCAAGCCACGGCTCTGACGAACTGAAAGAAACCTATTTGCCACCCATGTACGAAGGCCGCTGGTCGGGTTCCATGTGCCTCACCGAGCCACACGCCGGTACAGACTTGGGCATGATTCGCAGCAAAGCCGAACCGCAAGCGGATGGCAGCTACTCCGTTACCGGTACCAAGATTTTTATCACCGGCGGTGAGCATGACCTAACGGAAAACATCATTCACCTCGTGTTGGCTAAATTGCCCGACGCCCCGGATGGCCCGAAAGGCATCAGCCTGTTTGTAGTACCTAAACTGTTGGTGAATGCTGACGGTTCCTTGGGTGACCGGAACAGCGTCACCTGCGGCTCTATTGAGCACAAAATGGGCATCAAAGGCAGCGCAACCTGCGTGATGAACTTTGACGGAGCGACGGGTTACCTGGTCGGCGAAGCCAACAAAGGTCTGAACTACATGTTCACCATGATGAACTACGAGCGCTTGTCGATTGGCTTGCAGGGAACCGGGCAGGCCGAGTGGTCGTATCAGCAAGCACTCGCTTACGCCAAAGACCGCGTACAGTCGAAAGCTGCGGATGCGAGCTTGCGCACCGAAGGCCGTGCCGACCCGATCATTGTACACCCCGATGTGCGCCGTATGCTGATGATCCAGAAAGCCTACATCGAAGCGGGTCGCGCATTGGGCGTCTATTTGGGCGCGCAGTTAGATGCCGCGCGCTATCACCCCGACGACGCCGTACGCGCCAAAGCCGATGGCCGAGTCGCCTTGCTCACGCCACTGGGCAAAGCCTTTTTCACCGACCGTGGTTTAGAGTGCACCGTACTGGCCCAGCAAGTGTTCGGTGGACACGGCTATGTGCGTGAATGGGGTATGGAGCAAGCGGTACGCGACGTGCGTATCGCGCAGATTTACGAAGGCACCAACGGCATTCAAGCCATGGACCTCATCGGTCGTAAAGTGCTGATGAACAAAGGTGAATGGCTGGCCGATTTCTTTGCCGACATTCGTACTGAGTTGGCGGACGTCGACGCGGCTTGGCACACGCAACGCACGCAAGTGTTTGACGTGATGACCAAGCTAGAATCGCAGGTACAGACATGGGTTAACGCGGGTGAGCCGAATCTGGCGGGTACGCAAGCCTACAACGTACTTGAACTGTTGGGTTTGATCACCTACGGCTATTTATGGCTGCGGATGGTGAACGCTGAAGGCGCCGATGCCTCGAAAGCACCGACTGCACAATTCTACTTCGCGTGGTTGTGGCCACAGGTGGATACCTTGCTGCAGCGGCTAACCGCCGACTCTTCCGTATTGATGGATATCGGACTGTAACTGTAACCGATAACCTCCTGCATTAATCTGTAGGAGGCCAGCCCCCTAGCCGAACATGGGCATGCATGGGTAAAAATCCCTCTGAGTGTAAAGGGAGGTATTAACTTACCTCTCTATCTCGAATCAGCATGTCTTCTGAAATAGTTAATGTTTTAACCATTTTGAATCACCCCGACTTTGTCGGAGGGCGTTTTATTTGAGTCATGCTGCCGCTGACTCAGCTAGTTGATGATACAGCATCTCATACTCCGCGGGCGGGATATCACCAATGGAAGACAGAAGCCGCCGATGATTGAACCAGTTGACCCACGTTAACGTCGCTCCATCAACATCATCCAGTCCCTTCCAAGGGCCATTTTTGTGGATTACCTCCGCCTTGTACAGGCCGTTGATCGTTTCGGCCAGAGCGTTGTCGTAAGAGTCGCCAACGCTGCCTACTGACGCTTTAAACCCTGCTTCAGTGGTCGCCGGACGCTCGTTCCTATCGCCGCTTATTGAGGGCGCTAATAGGATGCCAATAGGCACACCCTCTGCTAGACTTGTTTCATGAAGCAAATTAACTGGAATGCTGAAAAGAACCAACAGTTGATGAGCGAGCGTGGAGTTTCCTTCGAAGACATCCTTTTTGCTCTTCAAGTTGGTGATTTACTTGACGATGGACCTCACCCCAACAAGGACAAGTATCCGAATCAGCGCGTGCTTGTGGTTCGGATTGACGATTACGCTTGGCTGGTGCCGTACGTCGAGAATGATAAAGAAATCTTTCTCAAGACGGCCATTCCCAGTCGCAAGGCCACCAAGAATTTTCTAAGGGGTAGCACATGGCCAAAACAAAATTAGATCTCGAAGAGCAAGAGCTGCTGAAGGCATACGAGTCCGGAGAGTTCGAGTCAGACTTGGATTCCGACCGTCGGGAGTACCTGACGAAAGCAGCGGAAGAAGCCTTCAAGAAAGACAAACGGATTAATATACGTATCTCCAGTCGCGATCTGGAGGCACTACAACGTCGGGCTCTGGAGGAGGGACTTCCTTACCAGTCCCTGGTTTCCAGCGTTCTGCACAAGTATGTATCCGGCGGGCTCAAAGACGTCTCTGCTAACAAGTCTAGGCAGTAAAGGCCTTCCAAACTGTGGCTTTTTAAGAAGGCTTGGTATTCAGTACAAGTTCTGAAAACCGAGCCTTCGCGCAGGGGGCTGCGCTCCTACATAACAGCGGGTTACAAATCAATCACCAACACTTTCGACTTAGAGCGCGAACAACAGGGCGTAAATTGATCATTCGCCGCGTGCTCTTCGTCGGTCATGTAGCGATCACGATGGTCTGGTGTGCCTTCCAGTACTTTCGTAATACAGGTGCCACAGATGCCCTGCTCGCATGACGTCAGCAAGTCGATGTCGTTATCAATCAACACATCCGCTACGGTCTTATCCGCTGGAATCTGAAAACTCACTCCGCTACGTGCCAGTTGCACTTCGAAACTGCCGTCGCTGCTGGTGTCGACTGTCGCGCCAACAAAGTACTCGGTGTGCAGTTGGCGTTTTGGCCAGCCTGCCGTTTCATAAGCGCTGATCACTGCGTCGTTGAAGGCTTCAGGGCCACACACGTAAATGTGCACGGCGGCTTCCGGTTTGGCGGCCATGCTGGCTAAATCAATGCGCTGACCATTCTCTGTCTTGGTGTAATGGAAGGTCACTTTGTCGGCATAGGGCGCGGCTTTCAAGTAGTCCACAAAGGCGGCGTTTTCCGGTGTGCTGGCGGAATAGTGCAGTTCAAAGTCGGCGCCTTTTGCGTGCAGTTCTTCCGCCATGGCTAAGATGGGGGTGATGCCTATCCCGCCGGCAAAAAGCACACTGCGCTTGGCGTCGTGGTCTACGGCGAAATGATTGCGCGGTGCGCTGATGCGCAGGTAATCCCCTTCTTGTACTTTGTCGTGCATGGCAGTGGAGCCACCGCGCGACTCTGGCTCACGCAACACAGCGATCTGGTAACGCGTGCGCTCGTGGGACGCATTGCTCAGTGAATACTGCCGCAGGTGCTCGTCGTCGGTTTGCACGTCGATGTGCGAGCCCGCCGTAAACGCCGGCAATTCACGTCCGTGCGGGTCAACCAGCTCGAAACAAGCGATATCCGCTGCGGCTTGGGTTTTCTGTTTAACCTGCACAATCATGCTGAGGCTGGTTTTACTCATGGTACTACTCCCACACCCTTTGAGGTTGTTGGTCAGTGTCTCTGGCTTGCCTGCTGGTTTGTACGCCAGCACGGCAAGCTTGGACTCCGGTCAGCCTTCAGCGGCTATGATTTTATCGAGCATCCGGCGCGCCAGCACGCCACCACCATCAATGTTTAATTTGAGCAACTGACGGTCGGCATTCTCCAGCAAGTTGCGCTGCTGCGCTTCCAGCATCTCCAAGTCTTCCGAGAAAATCTGGCCTTGGCCTTCACGGATCTTGTCGGTTAATTCGGTGTCATTGGGTTTAAAGTTACGCGCCATGCCCCAGAAATACCAAATAGAGGTTTCGGTTTCCGGGGTGATGAAGTCGACCACGATGCTGGACGCTTTCTTGTCGGCCGGTGCGTCATAGCCACCATGGCCTGCATGCGCCACACCCACTTCAATCATGATGTGGCTGGGCGGGGTGAATCGGCTGATCTGCCAGCGGTCTACCGGTACGTTTGGATCCAAGTCGTTAAAGCGCAAGGCGTTCTGCCAAAACGGCGGTGCAGGAATCTTTTCCATGGTGCGTTTGGTGACTATGGTGTCGCCGTCGCGGAACGACTCTGGTGGTTCGTCTTCAATCTCTGGCTGTCCGATGCTGGTGGAGTGCACATAGGTTTCGTGCGTCAAATCCATCAGGTTGTCGATCATCAACTTGTAGTTGCAGTTGATATGGTACAGGCCGCCGCCGTAAGCCCACTCCGGGTCGTCAAACCAACTGAAGTCGGGGATGAGGCTAGGGTCGGCCTGTTCGGCTTCGCCCGTCCACACCCATATAAAGCCATAACGCTCTTCGACCGGGTAGCTGCGTACTCCGGGAAAGGCATTCACGCGCTGGCCGGGCATGGACTTACAGTTACCGTCGCAGTTCATCACCATGCCGTGGTATCCACACACGAGGTCGCCTTCGTCGTTCACAAAGCCGAGTGACAGGGGTGCGCCACGGTGTGGACAGAAGTCGGCAATGCCGACGGCCTTATTGCCTTGCGTGCGGTAAAAAACAATACGTTCACCACAGATTTGTCGGCCGAGGGGTTTGTCGTTGATCTCATCGGGTGTACAGGCAACGTACCAGGTGTTTTTAGGCCAAGAATGGGCAGTCGTCATTACGATCCTCCGAAGGCGGTTTTGTCCGCTTTGTTTATTATGGATCCAAAAATAGGATTAAGTTGGTATTTGGTCAAGTTAAATTACGTAAATGGATCCAAAGTGGAAAAACAATAGGAGGATTACTCCATCCAGCCCTTGCGTCTCAGCGCTGTGCAGTCAACAATTGCGGCTGTTATTCGCCATGGAAGCCCTAAACATCATGAGCACCGTCAGTCGAGTCGCCGTGTCCAGCCTGCGCAAGCTCATCAGCGATGGCCATTTGCAGCCCGGAGAGAAATTGGGCGAAGTGCAGGTCGCTGACATGCTGGGCGTTTCACGTACGCCCATTCGCCTGGCTTTTCGCACACTTGAGCAAGAAGGTCTGTTAGAAAAATCCGGAAAACAGGGTTTCGTGGTGCGTGAGTTCTCACGCGATGATGTGATCTGCGGATTAGAAATTCGCGGCGTGTTAGAAGGGCTGGCGGCTCGCCGTATGGCCGAAGCGGGGCTGAGTGCTGAGGCTCGCGCGGCCATGCAGCAGTGCTTGGACGACGGCGATGCCTTGTTTGCGCTGCCACAACCCACCGCCGACGATGTACAGCGTTGGAGTGAAATCAATGCGCGCTTTCACGCCATCATTGTGCAGGGCGCTGGCAGTCGAGCCATTGCCGACGCCATAGCGCGCAATAGCCACCTGCCGTTTGCCTCATCGGATTCCATCATCATCGACACCGATCACTTGGAGAAGGAATTCCGCAAATTGCATTTGGCGCATTTGCAGCACCAGATGGTGTTTCAAGCTTTGGTGCAGGGCGAAAGCGCCCGCGTGGAAATGTTGATGCGTGAGCACGCCTATATCGGTTTGCGCTACGGCGGTTTGTTTGGTTTACCGGATGCTCTCAAGTAAGACAGCCCTAAAATGAACGCACTGTGCCAACAGCGGAACGATGGCTTAGGGTAGGATATAGCCATCGCCCACCTACCGATTGAACGAAGAGGAATTCACTTCATGCCTTCAGCATCCGTAACGCCGGTATCCCCACATCTAGCAGCCACCCACCGAGTCGGTCTGGGCTGCATGAATTTGTCGCACGCTTACGGTGTACCGCCGTCTGAAGCCGAAGGCATCGCCTTACTGAACCGCGCATTGGATCTGGGTTACAACCATTTGGATACCGCTGCGCTGTACGGTTTTGGTGCGAACGAAAGTCTGCTGGGTAAGGCGGTGATGCAGCGCCGCAACGAATTCTATCTGGCCAGCAAGTGCGGCATGTTCAAAGGTCCCGACGGTAAACGGGCGATCAATGGTCGTCCGGAAGTGCTTCGGCAGACCTGCGACGAGGCGTTGCAGCGCTTGGGCACCGACCATATTGACCTGTATTACCTGCACCGGTGGGACAAAAACGTACCCATTGAAGAAAGCGTGGGTGCGCTTGCCGATTTGAAGCAAGCGGGCAAAATTGGCGCGATTGGTTTGTCGGAAGTTTCGGCCAGTACGCTGCGCAAAGCGCACCGTGAGCACCCCATTGCGGCCGTGCAAACCGAATACTCTCTGTGGACACGTAACCCGGAAATTGCTGTGCTGGAGGCCTGTCGTGAGCTCGGCACTGTCTTTGTCGCGTTCAGTCCTTTGGCCCGTGGTGTGTTATCTGACGCGCTGCCGGTGATGGAAGATCTGCCTGCCAACGACCTACGCCATCACATGCCGCGCTTTCAAGCAGAACACTATGCCGCCAACTGTCAGCGTGCAGAAGCGGTGCAGGCCCTAGCCAAAGAACGAGGTTGCACCACGGCGCAACTGGCGCTGGCGTGGCTGCTGCACCAGGATCCGACACTGGCGGTGATACCGGGTACCACATCATTACAACACCTCGCCGACAACGTTAAAGCCGCAGACATTCACCTGTCAGCCGACATGTTGGCGCGTTTGGACGCGGCAATGAATCAGCACAATGTCAGTGGCCCGCGCTATAACGCGGCGACGCAAACGGAGATTGATACGGAAGAGTTTGGCAGCTCCGAGTAATCGGCATAAAAAAAGCCGATCTTAGACACTAAGTCGGCAAAACAACAAAGCAATCATTTCGACGGATTGCCTATCACATGAACAGTGACAAACAGCATAATAAAAGGCAGAATCTGGAACAATTCATTGCTGTAGGATGATTCGTTCATGAAGTGGAACATCGCTGACCTCCCCATTTTTGCCGCTGTGGTTGAACATCAAGGTATTTCGTCGGCCGCTCGCGCCCTGCGCATGCCGAAAAGCAGCGTAAGCCGCTTTGTGCAACGCCTTGAAGACGACTTGCAAGTACGCCTGTTGGATCGCAATTCACGGCATGTGCATACCACTGCCGAAGGCGAGGTGTTCTACAAACACTGCAAACTGATTTTAGAGCAGGTTGAAGCCGCTGATGCGCAGATGAACGGCATCACCAGCCAGCCCAATGGATTGCTCACTGTGTCTCTGCCCATGGCGTTCAGTCGCGAAATCGTCGCCGGCAAATTGCATCGATTCAGCAAAGCCTATCCAGACGTCGAGCTTAATATTCAGATCACGCCGAATCAGGTGAATTTGCTCGGCGATCACATTGATGTGGCGGTGCAAGTCGGCGATTTGCCCGACTCGGAAATGATCGCCGTGACCCTGTTTGAAAGCCCCTTGATTTGGGTCGCCAGTCCGGCGTTCCTGAAAACCATTCCTTTTCCGCGCGCCCTTGATGAACTGCTAGACAATGTGCACATCTGTGAACAGCGTTATCACAACAAACCTCTGATGGTGCGCCACGACGATAAGCTGTTGCCGCTCAGTATAGGCGGCGAGATAGAGACTACAGACCCCATCATGGTGCGCGATACGGTGATTGCGGGCTCGGGTATTTCGGTGTTGCCGTACATTTATTGCCGCGAAGAAATAGCGCAAGGTAAGTTGCGTCAAGTTGGCCATGACTGGCAAATCGAGCCGATGGCGAAGGCTTCGGTCGTCTACACCAGCCGCCGCATGTTGAGTGCGCGCACGCGTGTGTTTATCGACTTCCTGAAGACGCTGACCGACGAAGCGCTGGCCGAACGCTAGGGCATTCCATCGGCTTTCCCCAGCCCACTGCTGGAACGCTGGGTTCGACGGCGTTGGTTGGGGTCTGCATGGGCTAAGATGACAGTTACTTCTATTATCGAGGTGCCACTATGCCCACTGCGCCCTGTCCCTTATTGCTCCTGCCCGGCTTGCTCTGTGATCACACCGTGTGGCAGCCGCAAGTCAACGCCTTACATCCCGATATCGAATGTCGTGTCATGAACTATGAGTCGGCCGCGTCACTGGGTGCAATGGCGGAAAGGGTATTGCGCGATGCCCCGCCACGCTTCGCCATGGCAGGGCACTCTATGGGCGGACGGGTAGCCCTCGAAGTGCTGCGCCGGGCGCCGGAACGAGTGGATCGCGCAGTATTGATGGACACGGGTTTCCGCGGCTTGGCGGACGGTGAAGCGGGCGCGCAGGAGGTTGCCGGGCGTATGCGGTTGGTGAATCTGGCGCGCGATCAGGGGATGCGGGCCATGGGTCAGGACTGGTTGCACGGCATGGTGCATCCGGAGCGTCGGCGCGATACAGAACTCTGCAATACCATTCTCGATATGATCGCCAGTAAAACGCCGGAGCTTTTTGAACGCCAGATTCAGGCGCTCATTGAACGGCCGGACGCTTCCGACGTGCTGTGTCACTTGCATTGCCCGACCACCTTTATGACCGGTCGGCAGGACACGTGGAGCAATGTCGAACAGCACGAGGCCATGGCGGCCCGAGTGCCGGGCAGCCACGTGATCGTGATTGAAGACGCCGGACACATGAGCACGCTGGAACAGCCAGAAGCTGTTACCCAGGTGCTGCGAGATGTTATGGCGGCTTAGCTTTCCAGCAATTGCTCTAACTGGTGCAAGCTCTCCATCGCGGTCAGAGCTTGCGCGACACTGGCGTTCGGCTCACGACCTTCTTTGATGGCGGCAATGAACTCACGGTCTTGCAGCTCGATGCCGTTGTTCGACACGGCCACACCGCTGAGATCAATCGGGTTTTCATTGCCGTCGACCAGATCATCGTAGCGCGCAATATAAGTACCGTTGTCGCAGATGTAGCGGAAGAAGGTACCGAACGGGCCGTCATTGTTGAACGACAGCGACAAGGTACAGATTGCCCCCGAAGGCACTTTCATTCCAATGCTCATGTCCATGGCGATGCCCAGCTCAGGGTGTTTTGGCCCTTCTAACGCTTGCAGCTTGTTGGCTTGCTCACCGGTCTGGTACTGGAACAGATCGACCGTGTGGCAGGCGTGGTGCCACAACAAATGGTCGGTCCAGCTACGCGGCTCGCCCTTGGCGTTGGTGTTGGTACGACGGAAAAAATACGTCTGTACATCCATCTGCTGGATCTTCAGTTCACCGGACTGAATCTTATTGTGGATCCACTGATGGCTCGGATTAAACCGCCGTGTGTGCCCGGCCATGGCGACCAAGCCGGATTCCTGTTGCACCCGAACCAGCTCGCGCGAGTCGGTGATGTTGTCCGCCATGGGGATTTCTACCATGACGTGCTTACCGGCTTTTAAGCAGGCAATGGCCTGACTGGCGTGCAGTTGCGTGGGCGTGGCTAGAATAACGGCATCTAACTCTGGGTCTTTTAACGCTTCGTCCAGGTCGGCGTATGCGTGGGGAATGCCACGTTCTTGCGCAAAAGCGGCCATTTTTTCGGCATCTTGGCCGACCACAGAATGAATGTCGACACCTTCTATCTTGCTTAAAGCATCCAAGTGCTTCATGCCAAACGCACCGGCGGCGCCAGCGACACATAATTTCATCGGGTTATCTCCTGATCGTTTGGTAAATTAAAATGTTTGAGCAGCGCGTCAGTCGGAGCGGTGTAATCGTCAGCACTGGCCTTAACGCCAGACTGCGCTAACCGGCGCTGCCAGCGCACGGTGGTTTCCGACATGCGCTCGGGTAAGCCGAGATGGCGCAGAAATGCACAGACCTCTTCCATCTCGGCGGCACGGCGTTCGCCGTGCAAGGTCATGCGCTCCAAGTTATAGGCGGCGCGCTCGGTCCAATTAAAGCCGGGGTTAGAGGCTTCCAGCGAAGCAAAAACCTGTTGGTCTACGCCCGCCAAACGTCCGGCCAATGTGCATTCGGCAAATAACGCTTCCAGGCCTTTCACCATGATGCTGCGCACCATTTTTACGGCCGATGACGTGCCCACCGGGCCAGACTCCACACTGGCGTTCATGGCCATGGCATTGAGCAACACACTGGCTTCATCGGCATGCGGGCCGCTCAGCAACAGCGGGGTTCGGTTGCGCGCCGGTAATACGGGCGACATCACAGCTACGTCTACATAGCGCCCACTGGCTTGTTCAATCAGCGCTGCAGAGTCTTGCTTGGTGTGTGGCGCGCAGGAGTTGCAGTCGAAAAACCATGCATCCGGTACCAGTTCAGCGGCGGCCGAGCGCGCCGCCGTGTGCGCCTGATCAGCCGTCACCAAAGACCACACAATGTCCGCTCCGTACAAGGCTTCAGCCAGAGTAGCACAGGCGGTTACATCATATTGTGCGCAGGCGGCTTGCACCGTTGCGGCGTCGTCGCCCAACAGTTTCAAGTCGAAGGCGCGTACGCTGTGCATGCGGCTGCGATCCATCTGGCTGATGAAGGCTTGCGCGGCTTCGCCAAAACCAATAAAGGCGATGGTGTGTGCGTGGTTAGGCTGCATAGTATGTCCTCAAACCGCCGGTGGTAACACATGGGTGCGAGCAAAGACTGTGCCGTCGAACAGCTTGCGCGCCGTGCGCAATATCGCTGCACCCGTTGTAGTACCTTGCGCATCGCGCAGTAAAACAACGGTGGTTTTGCCAATCGGGTGTTCGATATCCAGCGAGATGCGCGGGCCTTCGGGCACGGTCGACAAGTCGGCAGCGACACTGCCTTCTACGGCGCAGGCCGTGGCGACCGATACAGCCCCTAATACGCCGATGGAAGCGTGGCACCGGTGCGGAATAAAGGTGCGTGTCGACAGCGTGCCACCAGCTTGGGGCGCGCTGACTAAGGTCATCTTAGGGACGGTCTTGTTAGTCACGTCGTCGAGGTTCATCAGGTATCCGGCTTGCAGGCGAATGCGCTCCAAGCGGGCTTTTAATTCATCGTGTGCGTCCAGTGTGGCGCGATCTTCCTGGCCGGTGACGCCTAAGTCTTGTGCACGCAATAACACCGTTGGCATGCCATTGTCGATGCAGGTCACCCAAGTGCCGTCGATCAGGTCACGCGCATTACCGGTGGGTAACAAGGCTCCGCAACTGGACCCGGCGATGTCTTGAAACTGAATCAACACCGGCGCGGCGGTACCGGGCACGCCGTCGATGTCGGCGTCCCCGTCGTAGGTCACCTCACCGTTCGGTGTCTGTACGGTGGCGATGGCGATTTGCTCGGTGTTCTCCATATAGATGGTAACGTCCGTTTCTTTGTCCTGCGCCGCGACCAGGCCGCGTTCCAGAGCAAAGGGTGCCACACCGGCCAGCATATTGCCGCAGTTCTGCGCGTCACTGACCAACGCTTGATCAACATAGACCTGCAGAAACAGGTATTCAACGTCCACCCCCGAACGTTGCGAACGCTTAACCACCGCCACTTTGGAGGTCAGCGGATCTGCGCCGCCCATGCCGTCGATCTGGCGTTCATCGGGCGAACCCATGACGCTGAGTAAAAAGGCATCGCGGTCGGCGGGCAGCGAAGGCAGGTCTTCCGCTAGGAAGAATGCGCCCTTCGAGGTGCCGCCGCGCATCCACATGCAACGCACGGCGTCAGACATATTTCAGTCCTCGTTCTTTCAGGCGCTCACGCATCTGATAGATGTCGAGGCCCAGTTCACCAGCCGCTAAGCGCTGGCGTTTTTCTTCTTCTAGTGCCATGCGGCGTTGTGATTTCTCCAACACGTCGGCTGCTTCTTCGCGGCGTACCACGCACACGCCATCGTCGTCAGCGACGATGATGTCACCGGGATTAACCAATTCACCGGCACAGACAATGGGTACGTTAACCGAGCCCAGTGTTTCTTTTACCGTGCCTTGCGCGAAGATGGCTTTTGACCACACGGGGAACTTCATGGACGTCAGGTCACGAATGTCGCGTACTCCGGCATCAATGATCAGACCACGACAGCCGCGCGCCTGTGCGGATGTCGCAAGCAGATCACCGAAATATCCGGCGTTAGACGGTGAGGTGGGCGCTAGAACCAAAATATCACCGGCCTGCAACTGCTCGATGGCGACGTGCACCATCCAGTTGTCGCAGGGCGCCGCCGAAATGGTCACCGCCGAGGCGGCGACCGATGCGCCGGAATAGATAGGGCGCATGTAATCGGCCAGCAAGCCTTTACGGCCTTGGGATTCATGCACGGTGGCAACGCCGCAGGCCGCGAGTCCGTCAATGATGTGTTGCTCGGCCCGTTCAATGTGTTGTACGACGACGTTCATATCAGTTCTCCTTTCTTACAATAGACCCAGCGCCAATACGGGAAAGGCGATCAACAGCACCAGACGAACAATGTCGGTGATCACGAAGGGAATGACGCCTTTAAAGATGTCGGTGATCTTGATGTGCGGTGCCACCGATTTGATGACAAAGACGTTCATGCCAATGGGTGGCGTGATCAGCCCGAGCTCCACGGTGATGACCGTGACGATGCCAAACCAAATAGGATCAAACCCTGCTTGCATAGCCAGCGGGAACACCACGGGCACGGTCAGCAACAACATGGCAATGCTGTCCATCACCATGCCCAACACGACGTACAGAGCCAAAATGCACAGCAGAATCATGAAGGGTGTCATGTCCATCGAGGCAACCAGCTCAACCAGCGCGAACGACACGCGCGACACCGATAAGAAATACCCGAAGATCTCGGCACCGATGACCATAAAGAAGATCATGGCCGACACCACCAGGGTTTCGCGTACGGCGTCGGCGAAATCGCGCCAAGTCATACCACGAAACAACGCGATGATTAGCGCACCGAATGCACCGACCGAAGCCGCTTCAGTGGGCGTGAAAATACCGCCGTAGATGCCGCCGATGATCAGCGCGAAGATAAACCCGAACGGTACCAAGCCTTTCAGACCGACGAACTTTTCCCACGCGGTAGTGGGCTCGCCGGGTGTTGCCAGATCTGGACGCAACGCTACGACCACAGCAATCGCCACCAAATAGAGCACCAGACCGATCAGGCCCGGAATGATACCGGCAATGAACATGTCACCCACCGACTGTTCGGTCAGCAAGGCATAGAGCAGTAGTGCGATTGAGGGCGGAATCATAATGCCTAAAGTGCCACCCGCTGCGATGGTGCCCGAGGCCAGTGAGTCGGCATAGCCCTGCTTCTTCATTTCAGGCAGGGCGACTTTCGACATGCTGGCGGCGGTGGCCAATGACGATCCGGAAATAGCAGAAAAGACCCCGCACGACGTCACTGCCGCCAAGGCCATACCGCCGCGCCAAGCACCAAAGAGCGTTTTGGCGCCATTGAAGAGTTCAGAGGACATGCGGGCTTTCGACGCCAGCACACCCATCAGCACGAACATGGGGATAGGGCTGTAGCTGTAATTGGTCAGCGTCGCAATGGCGCTCGACTGTAAAATAGAAGTAGCCGGGTCAAAGGCGACAATGAGGCCAAAACCCATAAATCCGGTGACGGCCATGGCCATGGCAATGGGCATACGTAAGGCGATCATGCCCAGCATGCCAGCAACACAGAGAAAGCCGATCAACTGTGAACTCATAAGTGGTCACCCAATTCTTGATACGTGTCTGCCGTGAAGTATTCCCACGCGACCGTCAGGCCACGTACACCCAGCATCAGGGTGCCGACTAAAGCAGCGGAATAGTACACAGTGAGTGAAATACCGAAGTCTTGCGAGGTTTCGCCCGACATCTGAAAGCGTTGAATGGAGTCCCACAAGCCTTTCGATAAAATGAAGCCGAAGACACCAAAGAAGAAGACATATAGCCCGGCGAGACGATTTTTGTTCGCGTCTGACATCCGGTCGGTAAAAAGGTCCACAATAACCTGCCCGTCTTTTAGGGCGTACGGTAGGGCGTAGGCGATGCTGATCAATAAGCCATAACGCACAATTTCATAGCTGCCGCGAAAGGTCAGGTCTACATTGCCGCCGGTCATGCCAAACACCGTACGGGTGCCCACATCAGCCAACACGGCCGCCATGGAAAAAATCAACACAGCACCACCGACCAAGCTGAGCAGGTAGGCTAAGCGGCGGACTCCTTGAGTAATTCGGTTCATTACGCCCACAATGACGTTCTCCAAATAAAGGCAGCGAGGCGCTGAACTTCAGCCTGTTGCGGTCATGCTGCAACAGGCATCGCGCCGCGATGCCTGAGTGAATTGCTCGGCTTAAGAATTAAGCTTCGCAGGTGTTGCGCAGTTCCAAAGCACGCTCATAAACAGCGCGAGCAGGCAGGTTTCGGCCTTGCAGGTCATTCAGGTACTGTTCGCGCGCTGCTTCGATCGCGGGGCGCCATGCAGGATTATTTACCCCGCCATCAATGGTGATGATGCTGCGACCTTTTTCTTGTGCATCGCGGATGCCGGCCTCGTCGAGGCGATCAAATACAGTACCGCCGGTGACCGCCCATTCCATGCCAGAGTTAGCATCAATCACCGCTTTGTTTTCCGCTGACAGGCTGTTGTAGACCTGGCTGTTCATAGTCACGATGAAAGCCAAGGTGTACATGCCACCGACGCTGGTGTGTGAATCAACCAGCTCGGCCAGACGGAACGCTATGGTGCCTTCCCACGGCAGTGCTACGCCATCGATAACGCCACGCTGCATAGCTGTGTAGCTTTCAGGCGCGGGCATACCCACAGGCTGTGCACCCAATTGCTCAAGAATGTTACCCACTACCGTTGTAGGGCGACGGATGCGCAGGCCGCGCAGGTCTTCAGGGGTACGAATTTCAGTGCCACGAACGTGGAACATGCCAGGGCCATGGGTGAACATGAACAACGGACGGGTGTCCGAATATTCACGGTCAAGATGACCTTCGTCGTACAGGCTTTGCAGGATACAGGCACCTTGTTTACCGCTGTCGCTGACGCCGGGCAACTCAACCACTTGGGTTAGAGGGAAGCGGTTGGCGGAATAGCCTTGTACTGTTGCGGTGATGTCCATGATGCGGTTGCGCACTGCATCATACTGGTCTGTAGGGGGAACCAGAGTGCCGCCGGGATACACTTCTACTTGAATGCGACCGTTGGAATCGGCCATGACCTTGTCGGCCCAGGCTTGCATCAGGTCAATGTGGTTGCCAGATACGGCTGACCACAGGTGGCCCATACGTAAGGTGACTTGCTGGGCTTGCGCGGAGACGCTGACCAGACTGGCAAGTAGGGTGATAGCGCTCACTTTTTTTAACATGCTAATCATAGTTAAACCTCATTATTTTTATTGAACTAGTACAGCTTTACGCGCCGAAGTATCGTCTCGCTCGTGCCATAAGACCATTTAGATTTGCTTTATTAGGTATTAATTTATGTTATAAAAGGTTTTTTTCGGAGCTGTTATGCCGGACCAAACACCCAATCTACGCCACTTGCGCGCCTTTCGCGAAGTGGCTCGACTGCACAGCGTCAGTGCGGCGGCGGAATGTGTCTTTCTCTCGCAGTCGGCATTAACACAGGCCATCGCCAAGTTAGAGCACGCCTTGCATTGTGATCTGTTTCATCGGCGCCACAACGGTTTGTACCTAACCGAAGAGGGGCAGTTGTTCCATCGTCGTGTGGGTCGCTGTTTAGAATTGTTGAGCCAGGGCGTGCGTGAAGCCATGCGTTTGGGGGTGCGCAAGGACGCTAAGCTGCATCCTGCGGCTGACCCTGCAGCAGCAGTAACCAATACACATCTGCGCGCGCTGTTTGCATTGCAGCATGCGCCGACGTTTTCCAGTGCGGCGCGCGCTATTGGCGTGTCACAGCCTGCCGTGTATCGAGCGCTGCACGACCTCGAAGACCAACTGAACGTCAAACTGGTGGAAAAGACCAGTATCGGTATCTCCCTGACCAAAGGCGCACTGCGCCTAGCCCGTTTGGCGCGCCTGGCGTTGAAGGAAATCAGCCAGGGTTTCGATGAACTCAGTGATTTCTCCGGCCTTGATTCGGCCTCAATCGTCGTGGGTTCCATGCCACTGGCGCGTACCTACATACTGCCCTCTGCTATTAACCGACTCAGCGAATTGCGTCCGGCGGCGCGTATCAGCGTGGTTGAAGGGCCTTATGACGACCTTTTACAACGGCTGCTGTTTGGCGAGGTAGATCTGTTGATTGGCGCCTTGCGTGACCCTCTGCCGACCAATGATGTAGTGCAGCAAGCCTTGTTCGATACGGAGTTGTCGGTGGTTTGCCGCAGTGATCATCCGTTGGTGGGGCGCACCGGTTTGACCCGATCAGACCTCGCGGCCTATCGCTGGGTGGTGCCGCGCACGGGTACGCCTGCCCGCACCTACTTTGATCAACTGATTACCCAAGAAGCACCTGAAGTCATGCACGGATTGGTGGAGTGCAGTTCGCAAATCGTGATTCGTGAGCTGTTGACGGGCAGTAATCGGCTGACCTTTATTTCCAGTCATCAGATTCAACATGAACAACAAGAAGGCATCCTGGCTGTGCTGGATACCAACCTACCGTTGGCTCGGCGCCCCATCGGTCTTACGCTGCGTGACGACTGGCACCCGACGCCGACGCAGCGACTATTCTTGTCCATCATTAAATCATTGGGTGAGCTCGTCGAGTAAAGCGCTATAACAATTGGTTATAGCAGTTAGATAATTGACATCCTGTTTACATAAGATGGGTACGCCTATAGTCCGCAGTCCTGCTTCGGATTTAGAGTGTCGTCGATGAAGATTAAAACCAAAGTAACGCTCGCAGCCATTCTGCTGACCGTCATTCCCGTGGTGATCAGTGTGTTGTTGATTGGTGCATCGGCGGGCAGCAACAGTGGGCGCGCTTTGCAGCAACAAGTTGAAAGTCAGTTGGTGGCGCTGCGCGAAGTGAAGCGACAGCAGGTGGAAAGCTATTTTAACAGTACGCAAGACCAACTGCTGAGCTTGTCCATCAACCCCAATATTCAGCAGTCCATGTCGGAAATGGCCGGCACCATGCGTGCTCATACCGGTGCCAGTCAGCGCATGATTGACGAAATGCGTGCCGGTGTCAGTGAGTTCTATCGCACGCAAGTGCCCGCGGGATACGCCCGCCGCAACAATGGCCGGACGCTGGATGGCAACGCATTGCTGGAGCAACTGGACGACACGGCGGTGGTGATGCAGTACACCTACATCGTGGACAACGACTTCGACATTGATGAAAAGAACGGGGTTGTACGTGCGCGGCTGAGCAATTCTTACGACTGGTTGCACCGTAATCTGCATGTCTATATGGACGACTTCGTTGCACGTTTCGGTTACGCCGATGTTTACTTGGTGAGCGCCGAAGGCCTAGTACTATACAGCGTACAAAAGCGTATTGACTACGCCACCTCGCTGGCGACCGGACCTTTTGCAGAAACGGGGTTGGCTCGTGTGCATCAACAAGTGATGGACAGCGAGCAAGGGCAGGTTTTGGTCGAGGACTTCACGCCGTATCGACCGCATTACGATCATCCAGCGGCGTTCTTGGGCACGGTCGTCTACAGCGAAGATGGACGGCGAATTGGCTCTATTATCTTTAGCGTGTCGGAAGATCCGATCAACGCGATCATGACCAACGACAACCAGTGGGTAGAAACGGGCTATGGGCAAACCGGGCAAACCTATTTGGTCGGTGCCGATGGCGTGAGCCGCAGTATTAGTCGACCAGCACGTGAGAACTTGGCAGGCTTTTTAGGCGATGCCAGTGCTGGCGGCGTCCCCGCAGCACGCATTGATGACATGCGCGCCACCGGTACCACCGTGGGGCTGTTGCCGATACAAACCGCGAGTGTGAATAATGCCTTGAGTGGGCAATCCGGAGTGGTGACGGTCACCGATGCACGCGGTGCTTCGGTGCTCTCAGCCTACAGTCCGCTGAACATTGCCGGCTTGTCGTGGGTGGTGCTCAGCGAAGTCCACGAATCAGAAGCATTTGCAGACATCGCGCACTTGATGGCGACCTTGCAGCGCAATGCGGCCTTGCTGATTCTCGCCATGGTGGCGATTGCCGTTGTTCTGGGTTTATTGTTTGCACGCAGCCTGGTAGGTCCCATTTTAGCGCTGGCGCAGACCATCCGTAGCATTGGCGATAACGCCGACCTAACCTTGCGCACAAAAGTAAGAAGTGCCGACGAAGTGGGTGCCATGGCGGTTTCGCTGAATCAGACGCTGGACCGTATCCATCAGATGGTAACAGGAATGCGGGAGTCGGCGGATCGCTTAACCGACGCTTCTGGCCACTTGGATACAGCCGCCAATGCGGCGCAGCAAGTGGTGGCGACTCAGCAGGCACAGTCCGGGCAAATAGCCAGCGCGACGGTAGAGATGCAGGCCGTGGTGCATGATGTGGCGAACAATGCGAATAAAGCCTCGGAAGCGGCACGCAATGCGGATGAGTCATCGACCGCCGGGCAGGCGCTGATGAACGACGGTCGTCAGGCGATGCGCAATTTAGAACGTGAACTGACGGACACGGCCAGCCTGGTACAACGGGTTGAATCTGACGCGAGCAACATCGGACAGGTGCTGGATGTGATTCGGGCCATCGCCGAACAAACCAATTTGCTGGCGCTGAATGCGGCCATTGAATCCGCACGAGCCGGAGAGGTGGGGCGTGGTTTCGCGGTGGTGGCGGACGAGGTACGCATGCTGGCGGGTCGGACGCAGAAGTCTTTGGATGATATTCACGATTTGGTGGAGCAGTTGCAGTCAGGCGCGAAGGATGCGGCGCGGGCGATGAATCAGAGCCAAGCGGGGTCGCAGTTGACGATGGAGAAGTTAGAGTCGGCGGGGCAGGCCTTTGATGAAATTCGCAGTGCCGTGGCGGACATCAGTGCAATGAATGTGCAGATTGCGGACGCAGCGGGACAGCAAAGCCAGGCGGCCGATGAGATCAATCGCAGTATCATGCAGTTGACGGAACTGACGGAGACGAGCAGCGATAACAGCCGTTTAACATCCGACGCCGGAAAAGGGGTGTCGCAAGTGTCGGCGGATATTCGTCAGTGGGTCGATCAGTTTAGAACTTGATTATCACAAGGTCGGTGGCATGGGCTGTCGGGGTGGGTCTCAAGGCGCGACTCCCGGCCTGCCGTGGAGCGCCGGAGGCCCACCCCGGCAGCCCATGCTGAACGCTCGTCGGTAAGCTATACAATTACCAAAACATCGATTTGGTTATATCAGTCTGAGCGATTTGAATCATTCACCAGCTTGATCATACTGCGGCATGCTCCACGTTTCGGCCTGTGCTGCAGCCAGCCATTCTTGCATGGCGGGTAACGCCAGCATAGCCGCACTCCAAGCGGAAAAATCGTCCGATACAGTTAAGCCGTAACCTCTCACCCGCCACATAACCGGCGCATACATGGCGTCGACGATGCTGAATGCACCGCACAGAAATGCGCCTTCAGCTTTATTAGCTGCTTTCGCGGCAGCAAAACGTGTCCATAAGGCCGCCAAGCGGTTTAGGTCGCGTTGCACAGCATCGGTTATTACCTGAGTTGCCGCCTGTTTTTGTACCCGACAGTTCATCGGAAAGGTTTGCCTTAGGGCCATAAAACCGCTGTGCATTTCAGCACTGGCGCTGCGGGCAAGGGCGCGCAGAGTCACGTCGGCTGGCCACAGCGCACGTTCAGGAAACTGCTCGGCCAGATACTCGGCGATGGCCAGGCTGTCCCAGATTACGCGCTCTTGGTCGAGCAATACCGGCACTTGGGCAGGCAGGTCATGCTGCGCAGCGAAGTCTTTGAGGTCGTTGCTGTGCGCAAAGGGCAGCAAGTGTTCATTGAAATCGATGCCAGCAACGCGCATCAACAGCCATGGGCGCAATGACCAAGAGGAGTAGTTTTTATAAGCGATGACCAGTTCCATAAGGGTTTCGATGCGGTTGTGAGTTCCTGTTCAGATTATTTCCGTGACAAGAACAATAAAAGCGAATAATTTTGCATAAACTGTTCGGAGAAGTTATTCAATGACACCTCGACAAGTGCGTAGCCTGCTCAGTGTGGTAGAACTGGGCAGTGTACAGGCAGCGGCACGGCATCTGCACTTAGCGCCGTCCAGTGTGTCGGCGCAGTTGCGGGAACTTGCGACTGAGCTGGGTGTAACCTTGTTTGAACCCGCAGGGCGTGGCTTGGTGCCCAGCGCAGCGACGCACGCGCTAACGGACTCACTGCGACATTTGTTGCAGTTAAACGACGACATCCGACACCAAGCACAGCAGTTGGCGCACCGCACGGGCGGGCCGTTGCGCATATTTGCGCCGAGTTCCATGTGCATCTATCGGCTACCCACCTACCTGCAAGCGTTGCACACAAGCAACCCCGATATCGAAGTGCTGCTCACCCATGAGCCGTTTGACTACGACGAAGCCTTCCAGCGGGGCGAGCTGGACGCCGCGGTGCTGGTAGCGCAACAGCAAAGAGAAGACCTGCATTATCAGCACATCGCTGACGAAGAGGTGATTTTCTTCTGCCATCCAGCGCGTTTTCGGCCCGGAATGTGGTCCTTAGCCGAGGTATTGGCCGAGCCGCTGATCAGTACCGAACCGGGATGCACCTATCGCATGGCGGTTGAAGCGCATTGTCGGCAACAGGGGTTAAGCTTTTTGCCGCGACAAGCGTTTTCAAACGTTGAGGTCGTGCGTCGCTGTGTACTGACCGACCTCGGGATTGGTTTGCTGCCGCGTTGCGTGATTACCGAAGACTTGGCCAGCCAGCGGTTGTGTGAATTGGATGTGACCGGCGCGCCTTTTTACTTTTTCTCGGCTTTGGCGTACCCGAAAGCGCGCACGCCTTCGCCTAATCTGCAGGCATTGTGGGAGGTGATCGCAGGCGTGTCATGATGTGTGAGGCTCCGCCGCCAAAGCCAAAGCCGGTTAAAGAGCACCCACAAAATGCTGCGTCACTTCGGTCTCAATCAAATTCATCATCGTACGCTGCATCTGCGTGGCAGGGCGGCGGGCGCTGGTGGCAAGAAAGAGTTTGATACGCAAGTCCGGCTCGACGATGGGGTGAATGGTAAAACAATGCGGGTCGCCCAAGCTGCGTACGGCGTTGCGCGACAACACGGCCGAACCTGCACCATCGGCCACCAAGTCCAAAATGGCACTGATGCTGTCGATCTCCAACACAATGTTGGGCCGTCGCTTGATATTGGCCAGTTCACTTTCAATAAACCTTCGAATGGCATTGTGTGGGCTGGGCGTGATCAAGGGCGTATCGGCCAAGCGGGCAAGCGTAATGGGGTCGCCTGTAGTCAGGTCGGTGGTAAGCGCCGCCGAGGTGACTAAGAACAGCTCCTGCTCACCCAGAGGTGACAGGTCGATATCGGGTGACGGCGTCGGGTTATACAACAGTGCGATATCCAGTCGCCCGGCGACTAACGCATCGACCATCGCGGTGGACAGCGCTTCACTGACGGCCAAGGTTGCCTCCGGCATGATCTTCTTGAACGCGCGCACCAAGGGCACGGCCATCGACTTCGATAGGCTGGGAGGGAGGCCAATGGCGATGCGCCCGGTCAGTCCGCCGCGCAGCATGGACATTTCTTCGCGTGTGCGCTCAACTTGATACAGAATACCGCGCCCGTGTTCCAGCAGGCGCTGCCCGGCGTCGGTCAACGTCACGCCGCGCCCGTTGCGTATCAGCAGCGGTTGCCGCAGCTCGACTTCGAGCAGACGGATCTGTCGGCTCAGTGCGGGCTGGGCGATGTTCAACGCAATAGAGGCTCGGGTAAAGCTGCCCAGCTCCGCGACGCGTACAAAGTATTCTATCTGTCGTAAGTCCATCGTCGAGTGTCTCGCCATTTTCTATATCTTAGGTCAAGTATAGCAGTTTGGTATAGCTGGTAGAGGCGACTGCTTGTAGCCGTAGAGCGGCAATAGGTGAACAATAGGTTCATATTTTTTAGAGCTGCGTGCGGGTAACGTGCGCGCATCCATGAAGCTTTCAGGAGAAACGCAATGATCATCGATTGTCATGGACATTACACCACTGCCCCGCAGGCGTTGGAAGATTGGCGTAATGCGCAGGTTGCCGCGTTGGGTAACCCGAGTGCAGGGCCTAAGCCTTCGGAGCTGAAGATCAGCGACGACGAGCTGCGCGAGTCCGTTGAGACCAACCAGCTCAAGCTGATGAACGAACGTGGTCTGGATATGACCATCTTCTCCCCCCGAGCGAGTTTCATGGCGCACCACATTGGTGATTTCGAAACCAGCTCAACTTGGGCCGCTATGTGCAACGAGCTGTGTTATCGCGTATCTCAGTTGTTCCCCGACCGTTTTATCGGCGCGGCCATGTTGCCTCAGTCTCCCGGTGTTGATCCGAAAAGCTGCATTCCAGAAATGGAACGCTGCATTAATGAGTACGGCTTTGTCGGTATTAACTTGAATCCGGATCCGTCCGGCGGGCATTGGAAAGAGCCGCCACTGACCGATCGTCACTGGTACCCGATTTACGAAAAGATGGTCGAGCTGGACATCCCCGCGATGATCCACGTCAGCACCAGTTGTAATGCCTGTTTCCACACCACGGGCGCGCATTATTTGAACGCCGACACTACCGCGTTCATGCAGTTACTGCAAGGCGACCTGTTCAAAGACTTCCCCGAATTGCGCTTCATCATCCCGCACGGCGGCGGTGCGGTGCCTTACCACTGGGGTCGTTTCCGTGGCTTGGCCGACATGATGAAAAAGCCGATGTTGGATCAACACCTGATGAACAACATCTATTTCGACACCTGCGTGTATCACCAGCCGGGCATTGACCTGCTGACCGATGTGATCGACACCAAGAACGTGTTGTTCGCTTCGGAAATGATCGGCGCCGTACGCGGCATCGACCCGCAAACCGGGCACTATTTTGACGACACCAAGCGCTACATCGAAGCGGCTGATCTGACCGACGACCAGCGTTACCAGATCTACGAAGGCAACGCGCGGCGCGTATTCCCGCGTTTGGACGCCACCCTGAAAAAACAAGGTCGCTGAGCGAGGAATCATGCATGAGTGTAGAGAGTAGTTTTACAGTGACGCCCGGCTGGCTCAATTGGTACGACGGCCCGGCTAAACCCAAGTTCAAGGTGCCTGCGGGTGCCGTAGACGCGCATTGCCATGTGTTTGGCCCCGGCGAGCAATTCCCATTTGCGCCCGAGCGCAAATACACGCCGTGCGATGCCTCGAAAGACCAACTGTTCGCCCTACGCGACCAGCTCGGTTTTGCGCGCAATGTGGTGGTACAGGCGACGTGCCACGGCGCTGATAACAGCGCCATGGTAGATGCGTTAGAACATTCAAACGGCATGGCACGCGGCATTGCGACCGTGAAACGCAGCATCTCAGACGCGGAACTCCACGCGTTGGACGCCGCCGGGGTACGCGGCGTACGCTTTAACTTCGTCAAACGGCTGGTGGATTTTACGCCGAAAGAAGAGTTGATGGAGATCGCCCAGCGCATTGCGCCACTGGGTTGGCACATCGTGATCTATTTCGAAGCGGTCGATTTGCCCGAGCTGTGGGACTTCTTCACCGCCTTGCCCACCACCATCGTGGTCGACCACATGGGGCGGCCGGATGTCACCAAACCGGTTGAGGGCGAAGAGTTTCAGCGCTTTGTACGCTTGATGGACGAGCACGAGAACATTTGGTCGAAAGTGAGCTGCCCCGAGCGCCTGAGCGTCAGTGGGCCGAAAGCGCTGAACGGTGAACAGCAGGCGTACCAAGATGTAGTGCCATTTGCCAAGTATCTGGTTGAGCGTTTCCCCGACCGCGTATTGTGGGGTACCGATTGGCCGCACCCGAACCTGAAAGACCACATGCCGGACGACGGCCTGCTGGTCGACTTCATTCCGCAGATTGCGCCCACGGCCGAACTGCAGCAAAAGTTACTGGTCGACAACCCGATGCGGTTGTACTGGCCCGAAGAGGTAAAGTGATGAGTAAGTCAAAAAGCGGCGACTCAAGTAAGAGCAGCTACAACGATGCCTTTAAAGACATTCCGGGCACGGTGATCTTCGATGCCACACAGTCGCGTCTAGGTTTCCATCTGAATCAGTTTTGTATGACGTTGATGAAAGACCCCGCACGGCAGGAATTTCGGGCAGATGAAACCGCGTATTTGAAGAAATTTCCTATGACCGACGAGCAACGCCAGGCGGTGCTTGATCGTGACTACAATCGCATGATCGCCCTTGGCGGTAACATTTATTTCTTAGCGAAAATCGGCGCCACCGACGGTCTGTCTTTCCAGAAGCTGGCCTCCATGATGACCGGCGTCAGTGAAGAGGAATACCGCGCCATGATGATCGCCGGTGGCCGCTCACCCGACGGCAACCGCAGCAAATCGGAGAAACAATAATGGCTAAAATTACCGCCGGGGTTGCCACCTCGCACGTACCGGCCATTGGGGCCGCGCTCGATCTGGGCAAAACCCAAGAAGACTACTGGAAGCCCATTTTCGATGGTTACGAGTTTTCCAAAGAGTGGATCAAAAACGAAAAACCGGATGTGATCATTTTAGTCTATAACGACCACGCCTCCGCGTTCTCGTTGGACTTGATCCCCACCTTTGCCATTGGTTGTGCCGAGGAATTTCAGCCCGCCGATGAAGGCTGGGGCCCGCGCCCCGTACCGACAGTAAAAGGTCACTCAGAGTTAGCGTGGCACATTGCTCAGTCCACCATTTTGGACGAATTCGACATGACCATCGTCAATAACATGGATGTCGACCACGGCCTGACTGTGCCCCTGTCACTGATGTTCGGACAGCCGGAGGAATGGCCATGCAAGATCATTCCGCTGGCTGTCAACGTGGTGCAATACCCACCGCCAACGGGTAATCGCTGTTACAACCTTGGTAAAGCCATTCGCCGCGCTGTGGAATCCTTCGACGCTGACCTGAACGTACAGATCTGGGGCACGGGCGGTATGTCGCACCAGTTGCAAGGCCCGCGTGCGGGGCTGATCAACAAAGACTTCGACACCGCATTCTTGGATGGCCTCACCCGAGACCCGCAAGGTTTGGCAAAAATGCCACACATTGATTATGTGCGCGAAGCCGGGTCAGAAGGCATTGAAATGGTCATGTGGTTGATCATGCGCGGTGCTTTGAACGATGACATCGAAGAGCGTTACCGCTTCTACCATGTGCCTGCGTCTAACTGCGCCGTGGGGCATATCATTCTCGAGAACAAGTAACTCCTAGTTGCTGTGCACGCACCCTGCACCCCAGTGGCTCAGACTACTGGGGTGTTTCTTCTCCTGGGAACCCATCGTTCCAATATCCGTCATTTTCTGCTTGATCTACGTCAACTGTTCCAGTTCTGCTGTGGGTAAAGTAATCCCTGTTTCCCCTTTTTTGAAAGAACAAAAGAGCAGGGCATTCCTATGACCATGAAACGACAACTCGCGCCGGGCACCATTAAGTTCGATGGCACCATGGCTAAGCAGGGCTACGCCCTCAACAAAATGTGTTACTCCTTCAATGACGCCAGCGCTCGTGCGGCATTCAGCGCCGACGAACGTGGCTATTGTGCGCAATTCGGTTTAACCGACGCCCAAACCAAGGCGGTGTTAGAGCGCGATGTGCTTGGCCTGCTAAAGCTTGGCGGCTCTATTTACTATTTAGCCAAATTTGCTGGGTTGCTTGGTCTGAATGTGCAGGACGTCGGTGGCCTACAAACCGGTATGAGCACAGAAGCGTTTAAAGCACGGCTGATGAAGATCGGCGTTGACCATCGCGCCCAACAGGAGGCACAACAACATGGCTAAGATCTTAGGCGGCATCACCACATCTCACATTCCTGCCATCGGCGTTGCCATGGATCAAGGGCTTGAGCAAACGCCTTATTGGAAAGACTTTTTCGACGCCTACCCGCCGGTGCGCAACTGGCTGGCGGAGCAGAAACCCGACATCGCCATCGTGTTTTATAACGACCACGGCTTGGAGTTTTTCTTGGATAAAAAGCCCACTTTTGCCATAGGCGTAGCACCGGAATACCACAATGCGGATGAAGGCTGGGGCATCAAACCCATCCCTACGGTGACCGGTGAAACCGAGCTGTCGTGGCACATTGTTAACGCACTGATGGAAGACGAATTCGACATCACCGTCTGTCAGGAGATGCGTGTGGACCACGGCCTGACGGTACCCTTGTCGGTCATGTGGCCGGGTCATTCCTACCAGCACATCAAAGTCATTCCAGTGTGCATCAACTGTGAGCGACACCCCATGCCGACGCCGGCACGGTGTTTCAAACTGGGGCAAGCCATAGCGCGTGCAGTGGCCTCTTGGGACAGCGACGAACGGGTGGTGGTGTTTGGCACCGGTGGCTTGTCGCATCAGTTGGACGGTGAACGGGCAGGGTTTATTAACGCGGGTTTCGACGAATACTGCATGGACCAAATCGTGCCCAACCCAGAAGCCCTCACCCGTTACAGCAACGACGACCTCGTAGACATCGCAGGCGCACAGGGCGTAGAGCTCAACATGTGGTTGGGTATGCGCGGCGCCCTCGAAGGCGGAGCACTCAAGGTGCTGCACCGCAACTACCACGTACCGATCTCCAACACCGGCGCGGGATTGATGTTGATCGAGCGAAATTAACGCTAAGATAGTTGCAGTTGATGCAGCGAGAAAGCGCATGTCGGCCAAACCGAACCCAAGTAAAGCGCAAGACGTACCACAGTTCGTACTCTACGGCGAAGCCGAGCACCACGACACGTTGGAGTTCTTGCACCTAGAGCCGATTGCCACGCGCAGTCGCTCGAACGGTTGGGTCATTAAGGCGCATCGGCACGCGCGGTTGCATCAGCTTATCTTGGTGTTTTCCGGTGCGGTCACGGCGTGGGTAGACGAGCAAGAACACCATTTAGACGGTGCCTGCTGCATCAGCCTGCCACCGGGCATCGTGCATGGGTTTCGCTTTGCGCCAGAAACTCAGGGTGTCGTGTTAACGGTGGCGCAAGCCATGGTGACCGACTTGGCGGACGAACGCACCAAAACCTATTTGGACGCCTTGTTCGCGCAACCTGAAATCATATCTTTCGCTACCAGCTCTGCAGTGCTACGCCAATTGCACAGTAACGTGCAGCAGATGATGGAAGAATTCCGCAGCATTAATCCGGGACGGCAATTGCTCTGTGAGTGGCTGTTGCAAACGGTGCTGTTGCAGTTGAGCCGCTGTGTCGCAACGCAGCGCCATGTCACTGAAACGCGTGCACCCGAAACCCAGCACATGCAGCAACTGCGCGCCTTGATCGAAGCGCATTTTACCAACCAATGGAAGGTTGAAGACTACGCTCGCGAGCTCAATATGCCACCGGCCCGTTTGAACAGAATGTGCAAAACCATTGCCGGGAAAAATGCCAAAGCACTGTTGCAAGAACGGCTGTTGTTGGAAGCTCGGCGCAAGTTGATCTACACCCGCGCAACCATCGAACACATTGCCTTTGATCTGGGCTATGCCGACCCGGCTTACTTCTCGCGGGTATTTCAACAAGCGGAAGGCGTGTCGCCGAAAGTGTACCGCCAGCAGCACGACGCCATGAAAGGCTTGGATGACGGCGTAGACAATATTTAGTCACGGCGAGTCGCTTTGAACGAAAAGTACAAGAATTTGATCAGAAACTGCATTAAACGGCGAAGCCTAAATCCGCACACTGTACCTCACTGATATAACAATAATGAGGGTAGTGCTGTGAAGACCATCAAAACTCAAGTCGCCATTATCGGCGGTGGCCCTTCGGGCCTGCTGCTGGGTCAATTACTGCATAAGCAGGGCATCGAAAACGTCATCGTCGAACGCGTCAGCGGTGATTATGTGTTGGGCCGCATTCGCGCCGGTATTCTCGAACAAGGGTTGGTCGATTTGCTGCACGAAGCCGGCGTGGCCGACCGCATGATGAAAGAAGGCCATATTCACGACGGCGTCGAACTCAGCATCAACGACGAACGCTTCCGCGTTGATCTGAAGAAGCACGCCGATGGTGCCACCGTGATGTGCTATGGCCAGACGGAAGTCACCCGCGACTTGATGGCGGCGCGCGAAGCCGCTGGTCTGAACACCCTGTACGAAGCCGAACAGACCGAACTGCACGACGTCAAAACCGACGCCCCCTATGTCACCTTCATTAAAGACGGCGAGCCACACCGTTTAGAGTGCCAGTTCATCGCCGGGTGCGATGGCTTCCATGGCGTCTCGCGCAAAACCATTCCCGAAGATTCGCGCAAAGAATTCGAGCGCGTTTACCCTTTCGGTTGGCTGGGCCTGCTGTCCGATACGCCGCCGTGTAATGAAGAACTGATTTACGCTAAAACAGACCGTGGCTTTGCCCTCGCCAGTCAGCGTTCACCCACGCGTTCACGCTATTACTTGCAAGTACCGTTGACCGACAAAGTAGATGACTGGTCAGACGATGCTTTTTGGGCTGAGTTAAAAAAACGCCTGCCCGCCGATGTGGCCGAGCGACTGGTGACTGGCCCCAGCATTGAGAAAAGTATCGCCCAATTACGCTCGTTTGTGTGCGAACCCATGCAGTACGGCAACCTGTTTTTGGTCGGTGACGCCGCACACATCGTACCGCCGACCGGAGCCAAGGGCCTGAATCTCGCCGCCTCGGATGTGGCGACGCTGTATAAAGTGCTGACACGGGTGTTAAAAGACGGCGACCGCAGTGCCATCGAGCAGTACTCGCCCATTTGTTTGCGTCGCGTTTGGAACGGCGAACGCTTCTCGTGGTGGATGACTAATATGATGCACAACTTCGACGACGAGATCGCGAAAGACGGCACCGACCGCGAAACGCACCAGCGGTTTATGGACTCGGAAATCCACTACTACCTAACCTCTGAAGCCGGCCAGCGGGTGATCGCCGAACAGTACGTTGGCTTACCTTATGAAGAGCTGGCTAAGTAGTATGTCGACCACGGCGAGGCATTTCTGCCTCGCTTTTTGATCTATACCCTTACTACCAGATCAAGCCGGTTCGCTGAACGCTGCCAGAATACCCTCTGAAAATGTCTTGCTCATTTGCTGCTAGTTGCTAAGGTATTTGACTATTGTACCTGTATGCAGTCTTAGTGGAGTTGCGCAGGCTGAAAACTGGGGCGGTGGCAAGCCTATTACACGGTTCAACACCATCTTGAACCGGCTTCTAAAATAGTAGGGGTATGATGCAGCAAACAGGTATTTATGAGCAGCTAATAACCCAGCTCATCGAAACGCAATTGGATAGAGAGCGCTTCTATATTGGAGAGCGTGAACTTGATGGCAGTGAAGCGTCGGTGTGGTTATCACGGTTCCTCTCACATATTCTTCATTATGCGATAAGCACCGTACCCCATGGAGATGATCAGCTAAATAAGCAGATTGAACTTTCCAATCAGTTGTTGATGTGGCTGAAAGATCACATACAAGATAAAGATTTTATCGAAGAAAATTTACTCAACAGTCGAGGTAAAATTCTCACCGCGCTATATGAGTATGAGAACCCCGTTTCAGCCGATCTTAAACAATATATTGAAGATATATTTCCGCTGACAGGACTAACTCAAAGTGAGTTGTTCTGTGGCAGTAATGCTGGACTGTCTCTTGAGTCAGAGCTAAAACGAGAAATTTTATCAGCTGATAAAATATATTGGTTGGTATCTTTCATTAAGTGGGCCGGGATCCGTATTTTTCGTAAGGAATTGGAAGAGTTTTCCGCCAGCGGACGTGAGCTCAAAATCATCACTACTTCTTATATGGGTGCCACAGATGCCAAAGCAGTGGAGTACTTGGCCAGCTTACCCAACACAGAGGTGAAACTCAGCTACAATTCCGAGCAGGAGAGACTCCACGCAAAAAGTTATCTTTTCTTGCGAAATACGGGCTACCACACGGGCTACATAGGGTCATCTAACTTGTCTCATTCTGCACTTACTAATGGGCTTGAGTGGAACCTAAAAATAACTTCCCAAGAAATTCCGCATATCATTAACAAGTCACTTAGAACCTTTGAGACTTACTGGGCATCCAATGATTTTGAACATTTTACTGGGGATTTTACCAGTGTCGAGAAGTTAAAACGTGCCTTGAATCAGCAGCGAACTGACAACGATGCCCCAACATTGCACTTTTTTGATATCACACCATTTCCTCATCAAAGTGAAATCCTAGAACAGCTGAGCGTTGAGCGGAGTGTGCACAAGCGCTTTCGAAACCTTGTTGTTGCTGCAACGGGAACAGGAAAAACTCTGATTTCAGCGTTTGATTTTTTGCATTTCTTAAAAGAGAAGCCTAACGCCAAATTACTGTTTGTAGCGCACCGCGAGGAGATTTTGAAGCAGGCTAGGGCGGCCTTTAGAGGTGTGCTGCGCAATGGGTCGTTCGGAGAGTTATGGGTAGGTGGTCATACGCCGGAGCATTACCGACAGATATTCGTGTCGATCCAGACATTTAATAATCAGTTAGATCAATTGAAGCTGACGCCGGACTACTACGATTATATTGTCATCGACGAAGTACACCACATTGCGGCAAATAGCTATCGGGCAGTATTAAACCACTTCACGCCAGACATTCTGCTCGGGCTGACTGCCACACCTGAGCGTCATGATGGTAGTGACATTCTTAATGACTTTGGGGGGGTGATTGCCGCGGAGATTCGTTTACCGGAGGCGATTAATCGTCGACATCTCTGTCCCTTCCAGTATTTCGGTATCGACGATGACACTGATTTACGCAACGTCCCGTGGAGCAGGGGGCGCTACGACATCGCACAACTGACGAAGCTATATACTCATAACCAAAGCCGTTTTGATAAAATACTCTTATGCTTATATGAGATCGTTACCGACCTCAGTAAAATGAAAGCACTAGCCTTTTGCGTGAGCCGGGATCACGCGCAGTTCATGGTACAACAGTTTCTATTGAAGGGTATAAAAGCTGATGTGCTTACCAGCGAAAACAGTAACGAACGCCAGCAAAAGCAGCAAGCTATTCGCTCGGGAGAAATCAATGTGCTGTGCGTGGTCGACATCTTTAATGAAGGTGTCGATATTCCGGAAGTTGATACGCTTCTTTTCTTGCGTCCAACAGAAAGCCTAACCATTTTTTTGCAACAGCTTGGTCGAGGGTTGCGTCTGGCCTTAGGAAAAGAATGCTGCACCGTATTAGATTTCGTAGGAAATTCTCGCCCAGAATATGATTTTGCCAACAAATTTAGAGCGCTTGTGGGTAAGAGTAGCCGTGCTATCAGTGATGAAATTAAGCAAGGGTTTCCGCACGTTCCGCTGGGTTGCCGTATAGAGCTTACCAAGCGCACACAAGAAATGGTGTTGAACAATATTCGCCAGGCATCACTGACTGTGAATGGACTTGTTGCTATGATTCGTCAGTATCCGCAACACTCTACTTTGCCGCTTACCCTTAGTAATTTCTTACTGCAGCATCAGTATATTGATTTAAACGAGCTTTATAAACGAGGAAGCTGGACAGAATTGGTGAGTAAAGCGCGAGATCAAGTGAGTGAGAATATTCCCGAGGCGGTATCTGTCAACCTAGTTGTCAC
>JAGDZJ010000008.1:0-135769 GCA_049115955.1 Natronospirillum sp. | reverse complement strand
TCTCCCAGCTGAGCTACACACCCAATCGGACTTTAAAGCTCCGAAAAAGTGAGGCGCATTGTAATCCATTCTACCGGCATGTCAAACGTTTCTAAGGATTTTTTTCTGGAATTCCAATAGCTTACAGACCTAACCGGTACATCAAAGTGGATGCCGAACGTGCTGTCGCTCATACAACGGATAATCTGTATAGGTCGCATAGAAATGCGACAGCCTGAACTGGGCAATCATTTTCTCATTATGATGGTGCTTGCGCTCTTTCTCTAAATCAATGCCTTCAAAGCGCAATAGGTGCAAACACTCACGGCAGGCCGTCACGCCCTCAGTAACCGGTTCGTCATCCCCCACGGCAACACCCTCAACAAATGCCATTAGGTGCTTACAGCGCGTTACGTGCAGCACCTGCCCTACTGCCACACCGACACGTGAATTCTTATAGGCCAAGGTGTGATCGCCCAAAAAATAGAGCTGATCTCGCCGCACCGGCACACCGCTGGTGCGCAACGCACTGCGCTCCTCACCGGTTAGGTGGCGCTTCGGATCAAAGACCTCAAAATACCCTAACTTGTCAGCCCCCATGCGATCGCGCAAATCATTGAAAGCATCAAACTCAAGAAAATCCGGTAATTGCATCAGCGCGCCCTTTGCAGTATTTCTTCAATACGTTGATCGGCATCCGTAACGACCCGAAACTCCACGCGCCGTGATCGCACCTCGTCCTCTTGACCGTCAGCCCCCAAAATCAATTTCGATGACGACAGCCCATTAGCGGTCAGATTTTCTTGCAGCCAGTCTTTCAATCCGCCCAATTGCGGCAACGCCAATAAATATGCAGCTGTGCTTCGGGTACGTGCCTGCGACAACTCCATATTACGAATGTAGGCCTCGTCGGAGTCGAAACCGCCCCACGTTGAATCAGTGTGGCCTTCGATCCTCACCTCTCGAATATCATCGCGATATTTTTCTTGATAAATGATGTTCACGTAGCGTGGAAAGAAATCTTCCAGAATGGCCGCAAACTGCGGCTGAATGGCATTATCGCCCCGATCAAACAACAGATCGTTGCGCGTAAACCGGAACGTAAGATCATCGTCGAGCTCCGCCCCCCATCGTGGCAGATCGGCTTCAAACTCAACCAACAAATCTTCATATAATTCCAGTCTCAGACGCTCATAAAGCAACGCTACGTCGGTAACGGTACGGCGCTCGCGCTCCGCATTGACCATAAAAATAACAGCCACCAACAAGAACACCATCATCAAGCCGGCCATTAGGTCGGAGACGGATAGCCAGTGCTCTTCATTCTCAGCTTCAAACGGCGTCATCGTTTGCTACCTGTACTACTCTCCACTGCAACCAGCAATGTACGAAGGCGCTCTGTTAGGGGAGTGTAGTCATTCACAAACTTTTCCGACAACGCGGTCAGCTGATAACCAAAGGTCTGCAACGACTGCGTGAGCTGCGCCTGCAGCATGTCTTCAAGTTGTTGTAACTGCTTCTCGGATTGCGTCAAGGCACGACCCGCCTGATCTACCAACTGTTGCTGTACATGCGTAACGCCATCAGACAATTCCGTTGCAAGTTTGCCCGACGTTTCCAGCCATAGCCGCCCAGTCTGCTCAATGACACGACTCATTTCCTGGTTCTGTTGCGTCAGAGCATTGGATAGACCGGTAGTCAGAGTGCCTATACGCTGCTCCAGATCAGGCAGCCCGCGTTGCGCCTCTTGCACCATGCCCGACATTGACGACAAATACTGTGCAAGCTGCTCGCTCTGCTGGTTGAGCCCAGTTAAGAGCGCCTCCATCCCTTCAGCCACATTGCTGAACGACTGGGTTTGTGTCATCAACTTCTCATAGGACTCTGTCGCCTGCGACATTTGCTGCGTAGCACGCTCCAATTCGGTCACTATGGCTTTAGTCGTATCGTGATTCTTCGTTTGCCATTCCAGCATGCGACCGACAGACTCATTCAGGTTTTTGAAGTTGTCGCCATACTGCACCTCAATGCGGGCGTTGAAATCACTGATGATTTCCTTGATCGCGGCCGACAAAGCACGTGTATTGGCTTCCACCATATCCGTTTGATGCCGCGCCAGTTGCTCGCTGTTCGCCCGCGTTTCAGCAATCAAACTCTTAAAATGCGCATCATTGTCTATTGTCTGCTGCTCAACTGCGGCAACCATCGCCGCTACCGGACTGTCCGTCTTCGCATTGGATGGTCGCATCATGTCGCTCATGGCATAGCGAATTTTTACCGTTAACGCGCCCAACAAACCGGCTATTGAACTCCAGAATGCCGTTTTCAACCCTTCAAGCAAGGATGGGACACTGTCTTCTACTGCCATGGCATCGAACTGATACAGACCCAGCGCCACACCAATGAACGTGCCGAAGATACCTAAAGTCGTCAGAATAGAGGGTGCCTGAGAAGCAATCTGTGGTGACCGTGGAAGCACGTGTACCACCGCGGTTAGCAACACAATGGTGCCAATCAGAATGGTGGTCATCCAAGGCATTAGCATGCGAATCTCCTATCGATTCAGGCGTTTATCAAGCGGCTTAGCATACCGTAAACATTGCATAGGCGGTAATACCCTGCGACGGGAATTACATTTCTTTGAACAGACAGCCTTGCTGATGCCAATACGGGTCGCTCCAAGACTCAACATTACTGGCAACCGCTACGGCAAAAAAACGCCGACAACAAAAAAGCCGCCATACGGCGGCTTTCCAACCATAAAGACCCTGTTAACCCAAGTAGCTAAGCATCACACCCGCAGCGACCGCGGAACCGATAACGCCCGCCACATTCGGGCCCATCGCATGCATCAACAAGAAGTTTTGATTGTTCGCCTGTAAACCAACCTTATTTACTACGCGCGCCGCCATGGGAACAGCTGACACACCTGCCGCGCCAATCAATGGATTCAATTGCTGCTTAGATACCTTATTCATCAGTTTGGCCATTAACAAACCAGAAGCCGTTCCCGCAGAAAATGCCACAATACCCAAAATCATAATACCGGCGGTTTGCAGATTCAGAAAGCTGTCAGCACTCAACTTAGAACCAACGCCAAGCCCGAGGAATATGGTCACGATATTGATCAAGGCATTTTGTGCAGTATCACTGAGACGATCCACAACGCCTGACTCACGCATCAAATTCCCTAAGCAGAACATTCCTAGCAGTGGCGCGGCCGAAGGTAACACTAGCGCAACCAGAGTAAGCAACAATAATGGAAATACAATTTTTTCCAACTTGCTCACTGGGCGCAATTGCGTCATTACAATCTTGCGCTCTTGCTTATTAGTCAAAGCTTTCATGATGGGAGGCTGTAACAATGGAACTAACGCCATATACGAATACGCAGCTACTGCAATGGCTCCCAACAATTCAGGCGCTAACTGACTAGCAACATAAATAGACGTGGGCCCGTCAGCACCACCTATAATCCCGATGGCCGCAGCCTGCTCTAGGCTGTATGAAATCAGGCCCGTCTCATTCAATGCCAGTGCACCGATGATGGTACCAAAGATACCGAACTGAGCCGCGGCGCCCAGCAACAGAGTTTTTGGGTTGGCCAACATAGGGCCAAAGTCGGTCATCGCGCCAACACCCATAAAAATGAGCAGCGGAAAAATGCCGGTCTCAATCCCCAACTTGAAGATGTAGTACAAGAGGCCGCCATAAGACATCAGCTCGCCCAAATCGTTATAGATTGGCGGTGCCCCCATACCTGCACCGGGGATGTTCACCAGAATAGCGCCAAACCCAATGGGTAGCAGCAGCAACGGCTCGAACCGTTTGGCAATGGCCAGGTACAGTAATAGCATGCCAATGGCAAGCATCACCACCTGACCAACCTCTAAATTTGCTAGTCCAGAGTCACCGACCAGTTTTAATAACTTATCCATGATGACTCCCTATAGTTCCAGCAATACGTCGCCAACATTGACGGAATCACCCTCTTTCACCGCAACGCGG
This sequence comes from Natronospirillum sp., assembly GCA_049115955.1. Taxonomy (GTDB): domain Bacteria; phylum Pseudomonadota; class Gammaproteobacteria; order Pseudomonadales; family Natronospirillaceae; genus Salinispirillum. The sequence goes on along the minus strand of JAGDZJ010000008.1, from coordinate 131,782 downwards.
CTTACAGTACCCGCTTTCGCTGCCTTCACTTCCGTCTCCATCTTCATGGCTTCGAGAATGATCACCGTGTCGCCCTCTTCTACGTCATCACCAGCGGACACTAGAATCTTGAAAATGTTACCGGTCAATGGAGCAGCAATAGGCTCACCATCACTAGGGCTATCACTGCTTGCAGCGTCACCACCCTCAGCAACCGTCATGTCATAAGTACGACCATTAACCGTCACGGCAACCTTACCGTCAGTCGCCACATTTGCGACGTACTTCTTACCGTCCAATGTCACGGTGTAGCTACCATCACTGGTTTCGGCAGGCGCTGCTTTAGAGGCACCTTTTTCAGCCGACTTAGGCACGGGCTCAAAGGCCTCTGGCTTACCGCGATTTTTCAAATACTTCAAGCCAATCTGTGGGAACAGTGCGTAAGTCAACACATCGTCGACCATTGCATCCGCCAACTTAAAGCCTTCTTTCTTAGCCAGATCCTGAACCTCGGCGGTCAATTTATCCATTTCGTCGTCGATCAGATCGGCCGGACGGCAAGTAACGGGCTCCGCACCATCCAATACACGCTTTTGCAACTCTGCATCAAATTCTGCAGGTGCTGTACCGTATTCACCCTTCAAAATAGCAGCGGTTTCCTTGGAGATGCTCTTGTAACGCTCTCCAGTCAATACGTTCAGCACCGCCTGAGTACCCACGATTTGTGAGGTTGGCGTAACCAGCGGAATGTAGCCTAAATCCTTACGAACTTTAGGAATCTCGGCAAGCACTTCGTCAAATTTGTCACCAGCACCCTGTTCTTTTAACTGGCTTTCCATGTTGGTCAGCATGCCGCCGGGAACCTGAGCCACAAGAATTCGGGAATCGACACCGCGCAGAGCCCCTTCAAAAGATGCGTACTTTTTCCGCACTTCACGGAAATAGGCCGCAATTTCTTCAAGCAGTTCAATATCGAAACCTGGGTCCCGGTCAGTACCCTGCAGCGCCGCGACAATGGACTCAGTGGGTGAGTGACCGTAGGTCATCGACATAGAGGAAATCGCCGTGTCAACGTGGTCAATACCCGCTTCAACGGCTTTCAAGATAGTCATCGATGACAACCCTGCAGTGGCATGACAATGCAGTTGGATAGGAATATCCAGTGCTTTTTTTAACTGTGTGACTAAATCAAAAGCATCGTAAGGTGTCAAAATGCCTGACATGTCTTTGATAGCGAGCGACTGAGCGCCCATATCTTCAATCTGTTTGGCTAGGGTTACCCAGCTTTCTTTGGTGTGCACTGGCGAGGTGGTGTAAGAAATTGTGCCCTGAGCGTGCTTACCCTGCTTTTTTACCGCATCCATTGCACGCTGTAGGTTGCGCGGATCGTTCATGGCGTCAAAGACCCGGAAAACGTCGACACCGTTAACCGCTGCACGCTCAACAAACTTATCCACTACGTCATCCGCGTAATGCCGATAACCCAGCAGGTTCTGCCCGCGCAGCAACATCTGCTGCGGCGTATTAGGCATGGCCTTCTTTAACTCTCGGATACGATCCCAAGGGTCTTCACCCAGATACCGAATACAGGAATCGAAGGTTGCACCGCCCCACGACTCTATGGACCAGAAGCCCACCTTGTCCAGTTTTTCCGCAATGGGCAACATATCGTCTAAACGCAGACGCGTCGCAAACAGCGACTGATGTGCATCGCGTAACACGACATCGGTAATTTTTACAGGATTCTTAGTACTCATGAGACATTATTCCTAACACTGAATCAGGTTCTTATCGATCGTGTGCAGCTTTAGCAGCAGCTGCAACAGCGGCAATTTTTTCCATCTGACCACTCTGCGTTCTTCCACCGCCCGTAGTCTGCACCACAGGTTGCGACGTTCTCCGCAGAATTGCAGACATGGACCCCGTTGCCAGAGTCAGGATGATCAGGAAGGCAAACACCGTTCCCATCCCCAACACCATAAGCGCCAGGCCTTCTTGCATTAAGTCGGACATCAGGAATTATCCCTCTGGTCAAAAAGCGTCTCGCAATCTTTCACATGATCGCAGATCAGGCACCAAAATACTTGTCATCAGCTTCCGTGATCAAGCGATCATGCAAAGCCGAGCCAACTTTACCCAACGGAAAGCGATTTCGCAATACACTTATGAATCTTCGTCACAGAGTAACCAAAATAGAGATTTTAGGCACATTTAATCGATATATTATTATTTTTTGCTTCATTTAAAAGAATTTTACGGCAAAAGATGAGTCCATAACGAACCCGACTGGGATGCAATTTTGAAATTAAATTACAGAAAATGGGCAAAAAACAGAAGACACTGAAAGTTTTTGAAACCGAACAACGAAAGCAGGCCCTATTTAGACCAAAGTATAGAAAGGGAATTAGGAATAATGAGAGTGAACTCACGGCATCACAGGATGTGACAAAAGAAATGGCGCGCCCGGCACGATTCGAACGTGCGACCGCCTGGTTCGTAGCCAGGTACTCTATCCAGCTGAGCTACGGGCGCGTACAACGATGATAACCCAATCAGGGACTCTGTAATCCTGAGTAAGGAGTGGCGCGCCCGGCACGATTCGAACGTGCGACCGCCTGGTTCGTAGCCAGGTACTCTATCCAGCTGAGCTACGGGCGCGTAACATTTTTACTAACAACCGCGAAATCAGACTCGCTTTTGCTTTTCCACCAAAAGTGATGGCGGAGAGAGAGGGATTCGAACCCTCGATGAGATTTCTCCCATACGCCCTTAGCAGGGGCGCGCCTTCAGCCACTCGGCCATCTCTCCGAATCACGCGGCGCATAATACCATGAAATAATTAAATTAAAAGGAAAAACTTTAATAAAATTAATGGATTAGCACATTACTCTTCGGCGACGGGGCTACTTTACTCTTCACCCTCACTCGGATCATCCAGCTCACGCTGAATGCGCAGATAGATCTCTTCACGGTGTACCGCCACATCCTTCGGGGCATTAACGCCGATGCGAACCTGATTGCCTTTGACGCCAAGTACGGTGACCGTCACTTCGTCGCCTATCATAAGTGTTTCGCCTACACGGCGCGTGAGTATTAACATCTTTTCCGGTCTCCTGTTATCGGATTCTGTCCCAGAACCCTTCTTGTTATGAGCCACTACCTTTCGGTACTGTTGTGTATCCACTGCATAGCACCGCATACAACGGGCAAGCAGCTCAAACCAAAATTGGTTCCACGATCGCGCAGCAACCAAGAATATCTGTTTTAGTTCGTTTCTTCTACTGCATCAAGTCCAAACGCAGTATGTAGTGCCCGAACCGCAAGCTCCAGATACTTTTCTTCAATAACCACAGAAATTTTAATTTCCGATGTCGAAATCAACTGAATGTTAATTGACTCAGCCGCCAGAGCGTCAAACATCTTTGATGCCACGCCAGCGTGTGATCGCATTCCCACGCCCACGATAGACACCTTAGCAATTTTGTCGTCACCACGCACTTCACGCGCGCCGAGATCGTCAGAGACTTGCTGCAGAATATCCTTCACCCGCTTAAAATCACCACGGTTAATGGTGAACGTAAAGTCGGTATTACCTTCTTCCGAGATGTTTTGGACAATCATGTCCACTTCAATATTGGCTGCACTCACTGGCCCCAGAATACGTGACGCCACTCCCGGTATATCAGGCACGCCCATAACGGTCAGCTTGCTTTCATCACGATTAAAAGCAATTCCAGAGATGACTGGCTGTTCCATTTTGTTATCTTCCTCGAATGTAATCAGTGTGCCCGGGCCGTCTTTGAAGGTAGACAGCACGCGCAGCGGAACGTTGTATTTACCGGCGAATTCAACCGAACGGATTTGCAATACCTTGGAGCCTAAGCTGGCCATCTCCAACATTTCTTCGAAGGTAATCTTATTCATGCGTTGCGCTTTTGGCACCACACGTGGATCTGTCGTATAAACGCCATCCACATCGGTATAGATTTGGCATTCATCGGCCTTCAAAGCGGCAGCAAGCGCCACGCCCGTGGTATCAGACCCGCCACGCCCCAAGGTTGTGATATTGCCGTCCAGATCAACACCTTGAAAGCCGGCCACCACGACTACTCGCCCTGCAGCGAGATCGGCTTTCATATGCGTCACATCAATGTCTTGAATACGTGCTTTGGTGTGCGCACTGTCGGTTTTAATACTGACTTGCCATCCGGTGTAAGATCGCGCCGGACAGCCACGCTTATTCAATGCCATGGATAACAATGCAATGGTAACCTGCTCACCCGTTGACACTAGGGTGTCCATTTCACGTGGAGTAGGCTCATCAGTAATTTGGTGCGCCAAGTCGATCAAACGATTAGTCTCACCCGACATCGCAGACACCACGACAACGATATCATGCCCTTCAGAACGCGCTTTCTTAATTTTCTCTGCAACACCTTCTATGCGCTCAACACTGCCAACAGACGTGCCACCAAACTTCTGCACATATAGCGCCATTACCCTGGATTCCTGTGTTTGTCTCTGGCTCCCACCAGCGAAGTTTTACTCAACAGTTTTTCTGTGCCGGATTAGCCAGCCTGCTCAACCACCCACTGCCGCGCTGCTGCCACCGCCGCGTCAATTGCCGCCACGTCTTTACCACCAGCCATGGCCAGATCGGGTTTACCACCCCCTTTTCCGCCCACCACCAGTGCAGCAACATTAACCAAATCACCAGCACGCCACTGGCCCACCAAATCTTTGGTAACACCTGCCGCCAATTGAACCTTACCGTCCAGTTCCGCGACCAGCAAAACCAAGCCTGAGCCCAATTTGTTTTTGAGTTGATCAACCATATCACGCATGGCCTTGGCATCCGCAACACTGACCCGGCTGGCCACCAAAGTGACACTGCCGAACGTCTCCGCAGAGGAAACCAAGTCACCACCCGCCTGCGCCGCTAATTTGCCTTGCAAGCGCTCGACTTCTTTTTCCAGCTCACGACTGCGTTTTACGACACCCTGCAAGCGCTCCAACAGTTGCTCTGGCTTCGCCTTGAGCAACTGGCTCGCGCCCGCTAGCTGCTCATTCATGCGCTCTACTAGACGTAATGCGCAAGGGCCTACTACAGCCTCAATACGGCGCACGCCGGCAGAAATACCTTGCTCGGATACGACTTTCAACAAACCAATATCGCCAGTACGGCGCACGTGGGTGCCCCCACAGAGCTCAACCGAGAACTGCTCAGTACCCATGGTCAGTACGCGCACTTCGTCGTCGTATTTCTCACCAAACAAAGCCATAGCACCTTTTTCACGTGCTTGCTCAATCGGCATGACCTCCGTTTGCACCGGCGTGTTGGCCATGATCTGTTCATTGACCATTTGTTCGATGGTCTGCAGTTGCTCTGGCGAAACAGCCTCGAAATGTGAGAAGTCAAAACGCAGACGATCAGCAGTAACCAAGGATCCTTTCTGTTGCACGTGCTCACCCAATACCGTACGCAACGCAGCGTGTAATAAGTGAGTCGCACTGTGATGTAATGCGGTGATGTGGCGGCGCTTGCTGTTCACAAAGCTACCCAGCTCGTCGCCGACACTGAGAGTGCCTGCCGACAAGGTGCCAATGTGCAGATGCGCACGGCCCTGCTTCTGACAGTCAGTCACCTCAAAAATCACTTGGTCATTGCGCAACTGACCTGTATCGCCGACTTGGCCGCCCGATTCGGCGTAAAACGCCGTTTCGTCCAATACTACGACACCCTCTTCTCCGGCATTCAGTTTATCAACACGCTGACCGTCACGGAGAATATCGGTAACTCGTCCGGCCACCGACAGCAATTCGTAACCGGCGAACTGTGTCTCGGTGTCTAGTGCCACCAAACTGGATAAGTCCAAACCAAACTTACTGGCCTGACGCGCCTTGTTGCGCTGTTCTTCCATGGCGGCTTCAAAGCCTTCCATGTCCAGTTCCAACTCACGCTCACGCGCAATATCCGCTGTCAGATCGACTGGAAAGCCAAAGGTATCGTACAAGGTAAATACGGTCTCACCGGGAATAACCTTGCCCGATAACTCGGCGATGGCCTCTTCCAGCAAACGCATACCGTTGTCCAGCGTCTTCGCAAACTGATCTTCTTCCTGGGCGAGAATACGTTCTACCTGTGCTTGGGCTTTCACCAGTTCAGGATAGGCTTCTCCCATTTCCTGCACTAAAGGCGCTACCAGCTTGTGGAAAAACGCTGTTTTGCAACCCAGTTTATGGCCATGACGAACGGCTCGACGAATAATGCGACGCAGCACGTATCCGCGCCCCTCGTTCGACGGCATCACCCCGTCTACAATCAAGAAGGCACAGCTACGAATATGATCGGCCAGTACACGCAATGACGCGTTGTCATCGTTTTGGCTTGCAGTCGCCTTAGCGGCAGCGGCAATCAAGTTTTGAAACAAGTCGATTTCATAGTTGGCGTGCACACCCTGCAAAATCGCAGCTAGGCGCTCAAGCCCCATGCCGGTATCAACACTGGGTTTCGGTAGCGGATCCATCGTTCCGTCGGCCTGACGATTGAACTGCATGAACACGACGTTCCAAATTTCAATGAAACGATCACCGTCTTCTTCAGGACTGCCCGGAGGCCCACCCCAAATGTGTGCACCATGGTCGTAGAAAATCTCTGTACATGGCCCACAAGGGCCAGTGTCACCCATCTGCCAGAAGTTATCTGACGCATAGCGCGCACCCTTGTTGTCGCCGATGCGAATAATACGTTCTGCAGGTACACCGATGTCGTTCGCCCAAATACCAAAGGCTTCGTCGTCATCGGCATAAATAGTGACCAGCAGTCGGTCAGTTGGTAGGCCCAGCTCAACCGTTAGAAAACGCCAAGCGAATGCAATGGCGTCCTGCTTGAAGTAGTCTCCGAAGCTGAAGTTACCAAGCATTTCAAAGAAAGTATGATGCCGTGCGGTGTAGCCGACGTTTTCAAGGTCATTGTGCTTTCCACCCGCTCGCACCACGCGCTGTGATGATGTCGCCCGTGTGTAAGCACGCTTCTCTTGACCCAGAAACAGATCTTTGAATTGATTCATGCCCGCGTTAGTGAACAACAAGGTAGGATCATTCGCTGGCACCAAGCTGGAAGTAGGCACAATTTCATGCCCTTCGCGGGCGAAGAAATCCAGAAATCGTTGGCGTATTTCAGCGGTTTTCATCAACAGACACCGTAATGCAATAAAATTGTGCGCAATAGTACAATGGGTCTGGCTTTGATAGAAGGGGCTAGCGGGAGTATCTGGAACTACTGGGTGCAACTTTGCGGCGTTCGTTGCACCACATAGACGCCGTCAATCAAGAAAGGAGCTCATCTATAAGCCCGTAGGAAAAACCACGTTGCTGTAAAAATCGAGCCATACGGGCCTTTTCATCAATGTCTACAGGCTCACCATGGCCAAATTTTTTCTGCAACGCGGCGGCGCCTAATTCAAACCAATTACAATCAGCCATGCTGCGCGCGGCGAGCCCTTCACTGATGCCACGCTGTAAAAGCTCGTGGGCAATTTTTACGCTGCCATGGCCTTTGCCGACTCGCATCCGTACATACGCTTCGGCAAAGCGCTCATCGCTCTGCAACCCATCCTCTTGTAGTCGCTCAATCACTGGCACGAAAGCATCGGCATCTTGCTCTGGGAACGCCTTATGCAAGCGCTCCATCAGTTCTCGAACGCTGTGCTCACGACGTGCCAGCGCATCCAGCGCGACATTACGAGGGGTACGTTTCATAGCTTATTCGAAGTCTTCCACGTCGGCAGACGCTTTGTCTTCCTGCGCCGCTTTATCCTCTTGTGCAGCCTTCGCTGCTTTCGCCGCCGCAGCCTTACTCACTGGCTTGGCTGTCTCAGCCGCTTCAGCCGCGACTTCATCTGGATCAGCCATGAAGTGCTTACGAATCAAGCCTTCAATTTCTTCGGCCATCGCGGGGTTCTCTTCAAGGAATTTGGCTGCATTCGCTTTACCTTGGCCAATTTTATCGCCCTTATAGCTGTACCAAGCACCGGCTTTGTCAACCAAGCCAATCTTCACGCCCAAGTCGATAACCTCGCCTAAGCGATAAATACCCTTATTGTAGATAATCTGGAACTCAGCCTGTTTAAATGGCGGGGCCACTTTGTTCTTGACCACTTTAACCCGCGTCTCGCTGCCGATGACTTCCTCGCCTTCTTTCACCGTACCAATGCGGCGAATATCCAAGCGTACAGAAGAGTAGAACTTCAGTGCGTTACCACCGGTGGTGGTTTCTGGCGAGCCAAACATCACACCAATCTTCATACGGATCTGGTTGATAAACACCACCAAGCAATTGGCATTTTTGATGTTACCAGTGATTTTTCGCAGGGCCTGTGACATCAAACGTGCTTGCAAGCCAACATGGGTATCACCCATGTCGCCTTCGATCTCTGCCTTGGGCGTCAAAGCAGCTACGGAGTCAATAATGACCACGTCGACCGCATTTGAGCGTACCAGCATATCGGCAATCTCCAGCGCCTGCTCACCCGTATCCGGCTGTGAAACCAGCAGGTCATCTACATTCACACCCAACTTGGCGGCGTAAATGGGGTCTAACGCGTGCTCCGCATCGATAAAGGCACAAGTACCACCGCTTTTCTGTGCTTCGGCAATGACCTGCAAGGTCAGCGTGGTTTTACCCGACGACTCAGGGCCATAAATTTCGACCACTCGGCCTTTCGGCAAACCGCCAATGCCCAGGGCGATGTCCAGCCCCAAAGAACCGGTAGAAATGGCAGGAATCTTAACTCGCCCAGCGTCACCAAGGCGCATCACAGAGCCTTTGCCAAACTGCCGTTCAATCTGCCCCAATGCCGCTTCAAGCGCTTTGCTACGATTCTCAGTCATCTCACTTGCTTCCTGTATTCGATCGGTATTGACCTGCCGAGCCCGCATTCAATCTGCTACGCCACTCAACAAGTACTGTATATATAATCAGTATATTGCCACAACCAACTGGGAATGCAAACCCTGCAACACATCAAATTTCGTCAATCTTTCTGCAGGCGTTGCAACAAGCCCTCTAAAGCAACGCCGACCGAATGCCGTCGCACAGTATCTCGGTCACCGATGAAGATATGGCGCTCGGCCTGCATGTCGCCGGCACAGCCCCAGGCTACCCATACAGTGCCGACGGGCTTGCTCACCGTGCCTCCTGTTGGCCCAGCAATGCCGCTCACTGCAACAGCCCACTGTGCGTCCAGTGCGCGTGAAGCGCCTTCAGCCATGGCGAGCACCACTGGTTCACTGACCGCGCCATGCAGCTTCAGTAGCTCCGCGCTTACACCAGCCAGTTGCTCCTTGGCGGTGTTATTGTAAGTCACCAAACTGCCATTAAACCAATCCGAACAGCCCGCCACATCGGTACAGACCTTGGCGATCCAACCACCGGTACAGGACTCGGCGGTGGCCATTCGACCGCGCACGCGCAACAGTGCTTCCGCAACCCGCCCAGCCAATTCCTGTAAGTCATCGTCACTCGGGACTTTCATCATTTCTTTCCTCTATTACCCCAGCGTCCTTACGACGCACATTTTTATCCAGTGCATACACCCCATTGACAATACCGCAGGCACTGAAGGTCAGCCAGCAGATTTGGCATGCATCCGCCGGTCCGTAAAAGGGAATCTTCAACAAATTGAATTAATGTGGGTTGCCGTATGACGTATCGCCAGTTTTTTGAGAGGCTAGGAGGGATATCAAAAACATCGCTTTGCGCTGTTTTCTCATGCAACCAGATCACATCCCTATGATCAAGTATTGAGCGCGTTTTTAGGGGAGCGCATCCATTCGCACCAACTCCTGTTCCGAGATGGCACCCGGACCCGGCTGAGCCTCTTTGGGGCACTTGCCGAGAATGATCATGCCCAGTACATCATCCTTACTCACCTGATCTACCGACGCAGAGCCCACCAATTTTCCGTTCTTCATCACACTCACGCGATCTGATAGGTCAAAGACATCGTGGATATCGTGAGAAATCAGAAAAATACCAATCCCCTCCGACTTGAGATGCTTGATCAACTCCGACACCTGCGCCGTCTCTTGGGGCCCTAAGGCCGCGGTGGGTTCATCCATCACCAGAATCCTAGCGTTGAAATACAAGGCCTTGGCGATAGCCACCGACTGTCTCTGCCCTCCGGACAAGGATTTCACCGGATCCTTAAAACGCTGAAAGTTCGGATTCAATCGTTTCATCACGCTGCGACAGGCCGACTCCATTGCAGAATCATCCAAGGTTCCCCAGCGAGAGACCATTTCCCGCCCTAGAAATAAATTACCTGCAGCATCGATGTTATCCGCCAAAGCCAGCGTCTGATAGATGGTTTCTATACCCAAATCTTTGGCATCTTTAGGGTTGTTGATATCAACCGGTTTACCCTGGATGAGAATCTCACCACTGTCCATCTGATAAGCTCCGGACAGAATCTTGATCAGCGTAGACTTGCCTGCTCCATTGTGCCCCAGCAGCCCTACCACTTCGCCTGGATACAGATTGATAGACACGTCGTCTACAGCTTTTACCCCACCAAAGGCTATGGAGATATTGTTCATTTCTACTAGGGGTGTTTCCTGTCGTTCTCTGGTCATCCCGACACCCTCCTGCGATACAGTGAATCGACCCATACAGCTAAAACCAGCACGACACCCACCACCATATTCTGCAGCGGTGTATCTAGCCCCACCAACACCATGCCAGACTGTAACGATTGCATGACCACCGCACCCAGCATGGCGCCTATGATCTTGCCCACGCCACCGACCAGTGAGGTACCGCCGATAACCGCTGCGGCGATGACGTAGAGCTCGTCCAATGTACCCTGAGCGTTGGTAGCAGCATTGAGGCGCGCGGTGGATATCGCCGCAGCGATAGCAGCCAGTATGCCCATCAGGATGAACACCTGTAAGATCACACGACGTGTATTCACCCCCGCCAGACTGGCCGCCTCCGCATTGCCGCCAATGGCAAATACATATCGTCCAAAACGAGTGCGGGTAGCGATAAAAGTCATCACTATACCCGCACCAATGGCAATCAATACAGGGATGGCAAAGCCGTGCGCAATCATCAGCCCACCCTCCGGCACCGGAATACCCTGAGCATTGGCGTAACGCTCCGCAACGCGCACCGGCCAATGGTAAGAATTAGCCACAACGGCTGCCCCTAGAATACCGCCGCAGTAGAATACGGCTATCAAGGTTTCAGCCCACAAAGGACGCAGCGGAAAGTCATGCTTTTGCCGCAATTGTCGGCCTCTGATCAAGCCCCATAAAATAAGGACGCAAACCACTCCGGCCAGACCCCACGTGGCCAACTCTCCGATGGCCCCCTCAGGACCACCACCCAAAATCCGAAACTGGGTATCCATGGGGGCCACAGTGCGCCCAGAGGTAACCCACCAAGCTGCACCGCGCCAAGCCAGCAGTCCACCCAGTGTCACGATGAAAGCGGGGACCGCCATATAAGCAATAACAAACCCTTGAATTGCCCCGATAATAGCCCCGACCAGAATCCCCACAGCCAGCGCGATGATCCACGTCATAGGGTGATCGTAACCCAAAAATTGCGGTAGAAGCTCCGCTTGGGTCACACCGATAATCATACCCGTGACACCCAGAACCGACCCCACAGAAAGATCGATATTCCGCGTCACAATAACCAATACCATGCCGGTAGCCATAACCGCCACAGAGGACGTCTGGACGCTCAAATTCCACAGGTTGCGTGGGGTCAAAAACGCGCCATTGGTGGCCAAGTCAAACCCCAGCCAGATCAAGCCGATCACGGCTAGCATACCCAGAATACGTGCGTCAGCTTCCGTGGCTTCAAGCAATCGCTTGAACGGACGGATGAACAACTTAACCATATCCTAAAACTCCGTTGCCTAGTGCTCCAGAGCCGGTGCGACGAGGCGCCCACCGGCTCTACCTAACGTGTCAGTTGCAGACTGCAACTGCGCTATCAGTTACACCCTGGCAAACGGTGTCACGATCCACCCAGCCCGCATCGATTACGACATCCAGATTATCCTGAGTAATGGGCAACGGATTTAGAAACATCGCGTTCATGGCCACTCCCCGTGGTCCGTCCATCCAGACGGTTGCCCCCGGAATTCGATCAATGGGTGTACCGTTGGCCATGAGAAACGCAATATTGGCCGCAGCTTGACCCAAGTCCCGCGCATCTTTCCAGACAGACACCGTCTGCGTTCCTTGAGCCACCCGATTCAGTGCAGCGTGATCGCCGTCTTGACCGGACACCGGTACGTCACCGTCCATACCCTGGCTGGACAACGCCGCCACGACACCGCCGGCCGTGCCGTCATTAGAGGCTACAACAGCGTCCACATTATTGTTATTAGCCGTGAGAAACTGTTCCATATTGCGCTGAGCATTGGCGGGTAACCAGCTGTCAGTGTACGCCTCGCCCACATTCACAATATCTCCAGAATCCAGAGCAGCCTGTAACACCTCCAACTGACCAGAGTGCAGAAAATCGGCATTCGGATCCGCTGGTGATCCTTTGATGAACACATAGTTACCGGTCGGCTGTTGCTCAAGCACCGCTCGGGCTTGCATGCGACCCACCTCTTTGTTGTCGAACGTCAAATAGAAGGCATCCGGATTTTCAATGAGGCGGTCATATCCCACTACCGGAATACCTTCGTTAACGGCAGCCTGCACAGCCGGCCCGATGGCATCGGAATCCTGAGCCAGAATGATCAGCGCATTAGCCCCATTCGCAATCAAACTCTCGACATCAGTGAGTTGCTTAGCCGATGACGACTGGGCATCGGCCGAGATGTAGTTTGCACCTAGTTTGTCTAGCGCACTTCGAATGGCAGCTTCATCGGTCTGCCAACGTTCTTCTTGGAAATTGGACCAGGACACTCCAACAGTGATGCCATGGGCCAACACAAATGCGGGTGCAAGGGAAACCACCGCGAAAGCGGTCGTTAACATGGATTTTTTCATAGCTCTCTCCTGATTATTAGCATTGTTTTTTGTTTGGAAAGCAGTAACAGTGTCATTATTATTTTTATGTCGCAAAATATAAATAGAGCTTAATGCGCACAAAGTCAACAGATAGACCAAAAAATAGACAACAAATTTCTATTTGCACGCTTTTTGACCACTATTTATTTCCATTCACAAACTTAAAAACCTTCAATAGCAACATTAATGCACCCTGAGTAGGCAGAAGAGACCTACTTAAAAGCAGAATTGGGGCCGATGGCGTAACCTGTCGTGCCGTCTGCCCAAAAAATGCAGTAAGTCGTCACTACTGGGGACTTTCATCATGGCTTCCCTCTGTTACCATAGCGCCCCTAACCAACGCACACTTAAAAATGGAATTCGCCTTGGCCGCCAACGAACACACGCCGATGATGCAACAATATTTGGGCATCAAGGCTCAGCACCCCAAAGACTTGTTGTTCTATCGCATGGGGGACTTCTACGAGCTGTTTCACGATGACGCTCGGCAAGCTTCTCAACTGCTGGATATTACCCTGACTGCCCGCGGTCAAAGTGGCGGCAAGCCCATCCCAATGGCCGGCATACCCTACCACGCTGCCGAAGGCTACATCGCTAAGCTGGTCAAGCTGGGCCGCACCGTCGCCATTTGCGAACAAACCAGCGAGCCCGGTGCAACCAAGGGTCCGGTTGAGCGCGCGGTGATGCGCGTCATCACGCCCGGTACTCTGACGGATGAGGCCTTTTTAGCTGAAGGTCAAGACAACCAACTGGTAGCCCTGTGGCATCGACCCGGCAGTGGCAACAAAGTCGGCTTGGCCTATCTGGACATCAGCACCAGCCGCTTCGGTGTCATCGAGGTCGATTCCGTTCAGGCCGCGCTGGCCGAACTGCAGCGCTTGCGGCCCGCAGAATTGTTGGTGGATGAAGACGCAGATTGGGGAAACCTATTAGACGGTTTCTCCGGCCTACGCCAACTGCCACCATGGCATTTCGAAGCACAGACTTGTCGCACATTGCTGCTTGAACACTTTGGCGTTAAGAACCTGCAAGGCTTCGGCATTGATCAGATGACTGCGGCGATCAACTGTGCGGGCGCCTTATTGGAATACGCTCGTACCACTCAACGCTCTGATTTGCGTCACCTACAAAGTATTTCCGCCGACCTGCCAAACGACGCGGTATTGCTGGATGCGGCATCGCGCAGAAATTTAGAACTCGACATCAACCTGCAAGGCGGCGACGACTTCACCCTTAACTGGGTGCTCAACCATACGCGCACCGCGATGGGTAAACGCTTGCTGCGGCGTTGGCTCAGCCGACCGCTACGAGACCGGGCGGTCTTGAATGAACGCCTCGACTTCAATGACGCGCTGCGCGAAACCCTGCGGGCCGACGAACTGGCTAATGCCCTAACGCCCATTGGCGACCTGGAGCGTATTCTCGGTCGTGTTGCATTACGCTCGGCACGCCCACGCGACCTAACCCGCTTGCGCGACAGCCTGTTGCAGATTCCTGCGGTCAAAGCGCTGTTGGCCGACTTAGACAACGCACTGGCACATCGTTTGAACAACGATTTGGTTGATTTTCAGCCGTTAACAGACACGTTAATCAGCGCGCTCGAAGACAATCCCCCAGTCGTACTGCGCGACGGCGGCGTAATCCGTGATGGTTACGACCAAGCCCTGGACGAGCTGCGGCAACTCAGCCAAGGCGCTGGCGACCTTCTAACGCGCGTGGAAACGCGGGAGCGCGAACAGACCGGGCTCTCCACACTCAAAGTTGGCTACAACCGCGTACACGGGTTCTATATTGAAGTCAGCAAGGCACAGTCGGCTGGTGTGCCGGCGCACTACATCCGTCGGCAGACGCTAAAAAACGCCGAGCGCTACATAATAGATGAACTGAAAGAATACGAAGACCGTGTGCTGAGCAGCAAAAGTCGCTCGTTAGCGCGTGAAAAACAACTGTACGATGAACTCCTGGATCAGTTACTCGACCAACTCCATGCACTGCAACTGGCCGCCCGCACCCTGGCCGAAGCCGATGTACTCTGTTGTTTCTGCCAGCAAGCAGACCAATTGAATTGGGCGCGCCCAACACTGACGGATCAAGCGGAGCTGCACATTGAGTCCGGTCGTCATCCGGTCGTTGAGGCCTTGTCAGACCAGCCCTTCGTGCCCAATGATTTGCTCCTGACCAGTGAACATCACATGTGGATTGTGACCGGTCCGAACATGGGGGGTAAGTCGACTTTTATGCGCCAGAATGCGCTCATTGCTATCCTCGCGCACATAGGTTCATTTGTGCCGGCCAGCAAAGCCATCGTCGGCGACATTGATCGCATTTTCACTCGCATGGGCAGCAGTGATGACATCGCGGGCGGACGCTCTACCTTTATGGTGGAAATGACGGAAACCGCCAATATCCTGAACAACGCGACCGCGCACAGCCTTGTGCTAATGGACGAGGTAGGACGCGGCACATCCACCTTTGACGGGCTTTCCATCGCGTGGTCGGCCGCCGAGCACATTGCAGGAAAGAACAAATCCTTGTGCTTGTTTGCCACGCACTATTTCGAACTTACGTCCATGGCAGACCAGTTGTCTGGCGTCGGCAACCTCCACCTGAGTGCAGCGGAACACGACGACCACATCATATTTATGCATCAAGTACTGGAAGGCCCCGCCAGCCAGAGCTATGGTATACAGGTAGCCAAGTTGGCCGGTGTGCCGCGAGACGTTTTGCAAAACGCTCTGCAGAAGCTACGTGAATTGGAAAACAGCTCAGTCAATCCAAAAAAAGGAAGATCGGTGGCAGAGCCAACACAGCACGATCTGTTCTTCCAGCCTGACCATCCGGTGCTGACGGCCTTGCAGTCGATCTCACCTGATGAAATGACACCGCGCCAAGCACTGGAATGGCTTTACGAGTGGAAAAGCAAAGCGTGAGTGCGCGGTCCGGCACTAACAAATAACTAATTGTTCTTAAAAAAATCGTTATTAGAGTGGTTCTTGCCTTGTGAGCGAGGGCTGAGGTCAATAGAATACGCAGCCTAATTGAAAGGCATCAACGCGGGAGTCGCCGACATGGCATTTGTAGTTCTGGACAATTGTATTAAGTGCAAATACACCGATTGTGTTGAAGTATGCCCAGTAGATTGCTTCTACGAAGGCCCTAACTTTCTGGTCATTCATCCTGATGAATGTATTGACTGCGCACTGTGCGAGCCCGAGTGCCCTGCCGAAGCCATCCTATCAGAAGATGAAATACCTGAAGATCAGCAGCAGTTCATCGAGCTGAACGCGGAGCTGGCTGAAGTCTGGCCAAACATCACCGAGAAGAAAGATCCTCTGCCGGACGCTGAAGAGTGGAACGGTGTACCCGGGAAAGTAGCTCAGCTAGAGCGCTAAGAGCGCCCACAAAAAAAGCCCGTTATGAACGGGCTTTTTTACGCTACCACTTTGAGCTAACGGCAACATTGAGTGCCTGTCAGTCTCGCCGTAGCTTATCCTCTTCGACTTTGATTCGAATAGGTTCTGGACGATCATCAGTTAGCGATGACCAATCGACTCGGCTAGCCATTAGAGCGACCAACCCAACACCTATCAGCAGGGCTACTACCATTTTGCTCTCCTCGTTGACTCACTCAACTCTTACTCTATGAGCTTAGACACTACCGAGTCCAGTGCCAAGTTAAAACACAGCACGTTTACACTAGGGAAGCTCTGAAGCATTCCCTAGGCCACATCACTATTCATGAAAAATGGCGTTGGCCGACAAACCGTGTTTTTCCATGATATCGCGTAAGCGCCGCAAAGCTTCAACTTGAATCTGCCGCACGCGCTCACGGGTCAATCCTATTTCGCGGCCGACTTCTTCTAACGTGTTTGTCTCATGGCCCCGCAATCCAAAACGACGTACGACCACTTCGCGCTGTTTCTCCGACAATTCGCCCAGCCAACCGTCAATGCTGCTTTTGAGATCATCATCTTGCAATGTATCTTCGGGGTCCAGCCCCACATTCTCGTCAGCAATGGTTTCCAACAAGGTTTTGTCTGAATTGGCGCCTATGGGTGTATCAATGGAGGAGACGCGCTCATTCAAGCCCAACATGCGTTTTACATCACCAACAGGCTTGTCCAGCAAACGTGCAATGTCTTCCGCCGTTGGTTCATGATCCAGTTTCTGCGCCAACTCACGCGCTGCACGCAAATACACATTCAGCTCTTTAACCACGTGAATGGGTAAACGAATGGTTCGCGTATTATTCATGATCGCGCGTTCGATGGTTTGACGGATCCACCACGTAGCGTAGGTTGAGAAACGGAATCCCCGTTCGGGATCAAATTTTTCTACAGCACGAATTAAACCCAAATTGCCTTCTTCAATGAGGTCCAACAAGGGCAGGCCACGATTGATGTAGCGACGCGCAATTTTGACCACTAACCGCAGATTACTCTCAATCATGCGCTTCCGGCCACTTTCAACGCCACTTTGTGCGAGACGTGAAAAATGCACTTCTTCTTCTGCGGTCAACAGCGGCGAGAAGCCAATTTCGTTTAGGTAGAGCTGGGTAGCATCCAGTGTTTTTTGATACGAAGGGGTGCTGTCTACTTCTTCCTCTTTGGCATCTTCCTGATCTTCATCGACCACGCCTTCGAGTTCCAACACGGCATCATCGGTGTCGATGCTTTCCGTATCTAAGAAAACGGCACTCGTTGCCTTTCTGCTTACATTGACGATCTCTGTAGCTGCCATGGTATCACCCCCGTTCCGTACACCCACTGCCAGACAATGCCTGTCAGTCCCTAGTTTACTCCCCGAGTGTCCAATGATTATCGTCTGGGGAGGTAGCTAAGCGGATCCACGGGCCGGCCATCCTGTCGTATTTCGAAATGCAATAGAGGCTCATCACCCCTGGCACCTACCTCTGCGATTACGTCACCTTGCTTCACTTGTTGTTGCTCGCTGACTTTGATCGCACTGGCAAATGCATACGCACTTAGAACACGTCCGGCATGCTCGAGAATGATCAGGTTGCCATAACCTCGTAAACCATCTCCAGCATAAACAACTCGTCCATCCGCTGCTGCAACAACAGATTCACCGATCGGAGCGCTGATATCAATACCCTTTGAACCAGACGGAGAAGAAGAAAATGTTCGCACTATATTCCCCTCTACAGGCCAGCGCCAATTGGTCACCGGCATGCTGGCAGCAGGGGTACTGGGAGTAGGAGAGGCAGAAGTTTGACGGGGTGGAGCTCCGGTTGAAGGGGCGGGAGTGGAGACAGATGGAGCCGTCGCTGTCGCTGGAACACCGCTTTCTGTCAGCCTAATCACCTGCCCTGGAACAATCGTATAAGGCGCTGAAATGTTGTTGGCAGCGGCCACTCGACGAAAGTCTAAGTTATAACGAAAGGAAATTGAGTAGAGTGTATCGCCCGCTTGGACACGGTAAGTTGATGGTCGCGTTTCGGCAGTAATCGCACTGCGATTTGGCGTCGTAGCGGGTCGTGAAGCATTCGCGGATGGTGCAGCCCGAGACGGCTGGGCACCGCTTGCTGTCTGACTTGCTGGCCGAGACGGCAGGTCTTCTAGCGCAATAAACCCTGCGTTATTGACGCACCCATAGGCACTCAATAAAAAAATAAGCGCCAACGTCCTAATCAACATCCGGCCGAAGACGTTATTGCTACTTTTTTTTGACACCTTGTCATGCGTCGGCCTGAAATAAGTCATCAACAAATGTTATGTTTTGTAATTGAAGTTGTTAAGAAAAGTAGCATATAGAACCAAATAGTCTAAAAAACTTTGTCTCACGCTGTTTACAATGCTTCATCACTGTTTTGTAACATCCATCTGATACCAGCATAGACTAAAACACCCACGATGATCGCCATGGTACCCGTAATCAATGACGCTGTACTGTCTGGCAAACGCAAAGATAGCTCAACCACGCCTTCCTCAGCGACCTGCCATGGCCACAGGCGCGGCATCGCGCCCAGCACCACACCGCTCAATGCAGCCATGGTTAGCATCCGATGTTGTGTCATAAACCAACGCAACAAACGAGAAAACAGCAGAATGCCGGTTGCACAACCACCACCAATAACGAGTATCACGCCAACATCAAATTGTCGTATCGCCTCCACCGCGGGCAGATACAAACCCAACAACAATAGAATCAAACTACCCGATATCCCTGGCAAAATCATCGCGCTGATTGCTATCATGCCGCCGAAGAAGAACCAAATGGGGGTGGGCTCCAAGGCCGCGCCCGAAGCGAATGCCGTCGTTAAAGCAAGTAAAGCTCCCCCCAGCATGGCCAATACGTGCTGCTTTTGCCAAACAACATCCGCCATAAGCGTACACAGCGCTGCACCGAGCAGGCCCAGAAAAAAGCCCCACAACAGCACCGGCTGATGCGTCATGAACCAGACGACAACGTGACTCATAGCCACCAGTGCCGCCAATATACCGGCCAATAGGCACGACAAGAAGGTTGCATCAACGTGACGCCACGCCGCCCTAATGTCTCTACGCCACAATAAACCCAGCACCGTCAAATCGAAACTCGACAACGCGTTGATCAAACGATCATAAATACCGGTAAGCAGCGCCATGGTACCGCCCGACACGCCCGGTACCATGTCAGCGATCCCCATGAGAATGCCCCTAGCTACCCACCCCAACCATGCGGAACCTTTGACGTTTGGCTTCATGAGATCGCCTGCGTATTGACCAAGGGCACGAAAAAAGCCTCTTCGACATCTTCAACCCTTATGTCGTCACCATAACGACGATAGCGCATCAATCGCTGCTGTCGTTGGTCTCCAACGGGAATAACCAGTACGCCGCCATCAGGGCTAAGCTGATCCAGCAGCGCTTGTGGTACCGAGTCTGGCGCGGCAGTGCATACAATGGCATCGTAAGGACCCTTCTCGGCCCATCCCCAGTGACCGTCGGCCACCCGAAAACGCACATTACTGAGGTTTAACAGTCGGCACCGAGAACGCGCTTTGTCCTGCAATTCGGCGATACGTTCGACGGACCAAACCTGTTTAGCCAAATGCCCCAACACCGAGGTCTGATAACCGGAGCCACTGCCGATTTCCAATACGGACTGCAACTTGGAGCACTCTTTCACCAAACTGGTCATGCGTGCAACGGTATAGCTGTTAGAGAGTGTCTGCCCATACCCGATAGGCAAGGTGGTATCATCGTAGGCGCGATGGGACAGTGCTTCGTCGACGAAGATATGGCGTGGCACAGCGGCCATTACCATCAGCACCTCTTCATCGGTGATACCACGCGATACCAAACGATCGATCATGCGCTGACGGGCCCTTGCCGACGTCATGCCAATGCCTGCCAACTGCAAGGCGTTTGGGGCTGAACTCATAGGGTCATTTTTCCCAGTCAAACTTCATCCTGACTCGCCATTGCAGTACGGCGAGCCTCATCCTTTATCGTAAACATTTCATTCAACACCGTGGTAGCAAAAGCACCTGGTGGTAACTCAAAGGTCAGCCTAAGACCATGCTCAGTGCGCTCGTGTGTTAAGCCCCGCACTGGCAATACCGTAGCACGCCGCGCCGCCAACACACGACGCTCAACCAACTGGTCTACCCACAATTGGTGACTGGCAAGACAGGTCAACTCTTCAGGCCGTGCATCCAGACGAGGGTCTTCGACCAAGCCAGGCAGCCAAGCGCTGGGGGATAGCTCGCCAGTCGCGAGTAACCCGCGTAACCGTTCATCTAGGTCATCCGCAACAAAACCTGCATTTGAGCCGCGCCAGCACAACCAACCAGGTAACTGCACGGTGTGCCAAGCGTCCGACTTTACACGCTGGGCCAACTGCATATTAAACAAATAGCTGCGCACAGCCGACAGTTGCATACCGCGAGTGAAGCGATCTTCGCTCCATTCTATTGCATCCGGTTGCGGATTGAATGAATAACCAAAACGTTGCTGCCCAAAATAATTGGGGACGCCCGATTCGGCGATGATGGCTAACCGGGCCTGCAACGCGACATCGGACACATCCACATCGCGTAACAACAAATCAAACCGATTGCCGTCATGCAGGCCGCGACGAATCTTCTTCGGCTGCCAACACCATGACAACACGCGGTACTCTGCATGCTCCGGCAATACTGGGTCGCCCCGCTTTTGCCCGCCAGGCAGCCACACACTGAACCATTGACGAGTGACCGCATGGCGGTCTTTAAGGCCCGCGTAGGCTACGTCACGCCGCCTAACTTTATAGTGGTCGGCCAGTTCATTAGATACCCACTGTGTATTAGCGCCGCACTTTTCGACCCACAACCACAGATGCTCTCCACCACTGTCCGCATCAGGCGTCAGTATTTCCGTCACCTGAAAATCCGCGTGCGCGCGACGAATAACAGCCGAGCTGAGCACCGAGCCGCTGGCCGTTGGTAAATCAGTGACATTTAAAGTCGACACAATAACAACACGGCATAGGTCGCTATGCCTTCTCGCCTGCCGACAAAACCCAACTTTTCTGTGGTTGTGGCCTTTACGTTAACGTACTCAACATCGCAGTCCAACAAGGCCGCTATACGCTCTCGCATCGCTGCCTTGTAAGGCGACAGCTTAGGGGCTTGTGCCACTATGGTAATGTCCAGATTACCTAAGCCGAATCCGGCCTGTTGCGCCTGCGCCCAAACCTTACGCAATAAATCGGCGCTGTCGGCGCCCGCCCAAGTCGCATCGGTATCAGGAAAGTGCTCACCGATGTCACCCAACCCCAAGGCACCGAGCACTGCATCAGCAATGGCGTGCAGTACCACATCGCCGTCCGAATGGGCCAGCAGACGGTGCGATACCGGCACGGCTATACCGCCCAGTTTTTGCTCACCACCGGTCTCCTGGTCAGCAAAACGATGGACATCGTAACCGTGTCCAATGCGCAAATCAGCTTTCATGGCTCAGTATCCACTCCAGTAAAGGCATATCATCCGGCTCGGTCAGCTTCATATTGCGCCAGTGCCCAGGCACCAGACGGCACGCATGACCGGCGAGGGTCATAGCAGAAGCTTCATCAGTAACCGCCGCATCCGTCGCCAAGGCTTGCTGTAACGCTTGTCGTAACAGGCCAGCTTGGAAACACTGTGGTGTCTGCGCCAACCAGATCTCTTCGCGGGGCAACGTCGTCTGTATGGTCAAGTCCTGACTGGCTTGTTTGACCGTATCGCGCACCGGCTGGGCCAGAATACCACCCTCACCGCTGCTGGCGCAGACCGACATCAGCTGCTCAACGTCTGCGACCCTTACCCCAGGTCGCGCCGCGTCATGTACCAGAACCCATACATCGCTCCCAGCCAAGGCAATGATTCTTTCCACGCCCGCCAAAACAGTATCTGCTCGACTGGCGCCACCTTCGGCTCTGTGACATGGCACGTCGGTAGGTAACACGACGTCAAAACGCTGATCGTCAGGTGCTGTTGCCAGCACTATACCCGCAAGGCCTGTAACGCTGGCGAGACGATCAATCGTATGCTGCAGCACAGTTTTACCGGCCACTTCCAAATATTGTTTAGGAATACTGGCCTGCATACGTTGGCCTGTCCCTGCCGCCGGGATCAACACCCAGAATTCCGGCTGATGTTCACTCATAGCAGATGCTGTTCCCTACTGTTGTTCATCGACAAAAAGATAAAGCGTTTCTCCGGGTGCGATCAAACCCAAGCGTTCTCTCGCTTGTTCAATCAACGCATCTTGGTCCGTTTGGTCTTTCATGGCACGAACTTGGGCACGTAATTGGTCATTTACCTGCTGCTGCACCGTGTTCTGCGCTTCAAGTTGCGAAATTCGACTTTGTAACGAACGAATCTCCGCCACACTGCTGTCGCCAAACCACAGGCGACCCTGCAAATAAACCAACAGTATGACCAGGCTCACGAGCACCAGGTTTTTCATTACATGACCTTGAAGGATATCCATTGGGTTGAACGCAAGACTGATACCCTACTTGCGTCACAACCGATCATTAAAAAAGGGGCCTCAAAGGCCCCTTTCTATGCGTGCACTACAGCACATGACTGTGTAGTTTACGCCTGACCTTTGATTTCCTTGCGGCCATTGTACACGGCTTTCTCACCGAGTTGTTCCTCAATACGCAGCAAGCGATTGTATTTCGATACGCGGTCTGAACGGCACAGCGAACCTGTCTTGATTTGACCCGCCGCAGTACCCACCGCCAAATCGGCGATAGTAGTGTCTTCAGTCTCACCAGAACGGTGTGAGATGACCGCAGTGTAACCAGCGTCTTTAGCCATTTTAATGGCTTCCAGCGTTTCGGTCAGCGAGCCGATCTGGTTGAACTTAATCAGGATTGAGTTGGCGATGCCCTTATCAATACCTTCTTTGAGGATTTTGGTGTTGGTTACAAACAAGTCATCACCGACCAACTGAACACGGTCACCCAGCAATTCAGTCTGTACTTTCCAGCCATCCCAATCGCTTTCGTCCAAGCCATCTTCGATAGAAACGATGGGGTATTTGTCGCACATGGACTTCAGGAACTCAGAGAAGCCACGAGAGTCATACACTTTGCCTTCACCGGCCAAGTCGTATTTGCCGTTCTTGTAAAACTCAGACGCTGCGCAGTCCAACGCCAAGGTGACGTTCTCGCCCAACTTGTAGCCCGCAGATTCAACGGCTTTACCGATGATCGCCAATGCCGCTTCATTGGATTCAAGGTTAGGGGCAAAACCACCCTCGTCACCCACTGCCGTGCTCAAGTTCAGAGCGGACAGTTCTTTTTTCAACGAATGGAAAATCTCGGCGCCACAACGCAGGGCTTCTTTGAAAGAAGAAAAGCCCACGGGCTGCACCATAAATTCTTGGATGTCTACGTTGTTATCTGCGTGCTCGCCACCGTTGATGATGTTCATCATAGGTACCGGCATGCTGTATTTGCCCGGCGTACCGTTCACTTCGGCAATGTATTCATACAATTCAATACCGCGCTCGGCTGCTACGGCTTTGGCGGTGGCCAGAGAGACGGCCAAAATGGCGTTTGCGCCCAGCTTGGATTTGTTTTCTGTGCCGTCGAGATCAATCATAATCTTGTCGATGGCGCGCTGATCTGCGTCTTTACCGACCAGAGCAGTGCGGATAGCGGTGTTGATGTTTTCAACCGCTTTGTTCACGCCCTTGCCCAAGTAACGTGATTTGTCACCGTCGCGCAGTTCAAGTGCTTCGCGCGAACCGGTAGACGCACCCGATGGTGCGCATGCGGTGCCAAAAGCACCAGACTTCAAATAAACATCAGCTTCTACAGTCGGGTTGCCACGTGAATCAAGAACTTCCCGTGCTTTGATATCTGCGATAATCGCCATTCGATACTCTCCAAGTTGCTGGCGGCATGCCGAAGCGGCGTAGCCTTTTATTCTATTGCTGTAATTTTCTTACAAAAAGACATCAAAGTATAGAGGCACTCAGGCATTACTGTTGCTAAATTACAAAAAACATCACAACCACAACGCCCGAAACACCGTTCGCGAAGAACAGCCAAAGCAAGAAAGGGCTTAAAGGCGCAATCTACCATCAGTAGCTGCACACATTAAGCCCTATTGTTAATCTGCCAATGTCAGCGCCGCAGTGTGCAACGACTTACAGTTGCTTATTATCCAACGCATACTGCGTCGCCGCAGCAATAAATCCGCTGAAGAGCCCATGCCCATCGCGTGGCGAGCTGGTGAACTCCGGGTGGAACTGGCAAGCCACAAACCAAGGATGGTCAGGCACTTCTACCACTTCTACCAGATTGCCATCCACACTGCGTCCGGCTATGCGCAAACCGTATTTTTCCAGCTGTGGTACATAGTGATCGTTCACTTCATAACGATGACGGTGGCGCTCCACAATATCGGTACTGCCGTAGGCTTCCGCCGACAAGCTGTCGGCAGTCAGCTTGCATTCCTGCCCGCCCAAGCGCATGGTGCCACCCAGATCAGACTCTTCCGTGCGCTCTACTTTGCGCCCGTCTGACTCAATCCATTCCGTAATCAGACCGACCACTGGGTGGCGACTCTGACGATCAAATTCGGTTGAATGCGCGCCCTCTAAACCAGCAACATGACGCGCAAACTCAATAACCGCGACCTGCATACCTAAGCAAATACCGAGGTATGGAATTTTGTTTTCGCGGGCATAGCG
Organism: Natronospirillum sp.; assembly: GCA_049115955.1. GTDB lineage: Bacteria > Pseudomonadota > Gammaproteobacteria > Pseudomonadales > Natronospirillaceae > Salinispirillum. The sequence goes on along the minus strand of JAGDZJ010000008.1, from coordinate 106,586 downwards.
CACGGTTTCGATCTTGCCTTCCACGCCACGATAGCCGAAACCACCGGGCACCAAGATGGCGGACACATCTTCCAGCAAACCAACGCCCTGCTCTTCGATCTTCTCCGAATCAATGTAGCGGATCTTCACCTTGGTCTTACTGCGAATGCCAGCGTGATCAATGGCTTCGATCAACGACTTATAGGCATCCAACAACTCCATGTACTTACCGACCATGGCGATGGTGATTTCTTTCTCCGGGTTCAGCTTGCGCTCAGCCACATCGTCCCATTCGCGTAAATCCGCCGCATGGCATTCGAGACCGAACTTTTCCACCACAATGTCATCCAAACCACAGTCAGACAGCATACGCGGAATGCGATAGATGGTATTGGCATCGGGCAGCGGAATGACTGCCCGCTCTTCCACGTTGGTGAACAAGGCGATTTTCTTCAACGCACTGCGATCAATCTCAACCTCTGACCGACAAATCAGAATGTCAGGCTGCAAGCCGATGGTGCGTAACTCTTTAACGGAGTGCTGTGTAGGCTTGGTTTTAATCTCGCCAGCCGTCGCGATATACGGCACCAAGGTCAAATGCATCGACAACGCGCGGCGGCTACCCAGTTCTACCTTCAACTGACGAATGGCTTCAAGGAAAGGCAACGACTCGATATCGCCCACCGTACCACCCACTTCCACCAACGCGACATCGGCGTTGCCTGCCCCTGCGATGACCCGACGCTTAATCTCATCCGTAATATGTGGAATAACCTGCACCGTGCCGCCTAAGTAATCACCACGCCTTTCTTTCTTCAGCACGTGCTGATATACCCGACCGGTGGTGAAATTGTTGTTTTGGGTCATCTTGGCGCGAATGAAACGCTCGTAGTGACCCAGATCCAGATCGGTCTCTGCCCCATCGTGCGTGACAAATACTTCACCATGCTGAAATGGGCTCATAGTGCCGGGATCCACATTGATGTAGGGATCCAGCTTAAGCATGGTGACGTTGAGGCCGCGCGCTTCCAGTATGGCAGCAAGCGAAGCAGAAGCGATGCCCTTCCCGAGAGAAGAAACAACACCGCCGGTGACGAAAATGTAGCGAGTCATAGGTAGCCCATCTTGGTGTAAAAAACAAAAAACCCCACCTGTGACCGCATCAGTAGCTGCTCATGGATCAGGACAGGGAGGGTTAAATGATTTGTGGTTTTTTGGAGCAGAAGCGGCGGGAAACAGTGCCGTTCAATCCACTCTCAAGATGGAACGATACGGTAACACAAGATCCCTGCCGGCTCAATCGGCGCAGACAGAATTTCCTCAGTATACCAGCCGTATTTTGCCGCAACATGACCCACTGCCAGCAAACGCTCACCCACATAAAACAACGGCACTCGGTCGCGCAACCACGGCGGTACCTGCCATTCTTGCAGTAACCGCTTGAGATCACGGCTGCCCGAACGCCCGGCCGGGTGAAAGCGCTCTCCGCCTACTCGGAACCGAATACTGAGATCATTTCGAGCCACAATGTCGGCGCTCAACGGCAGGCCCTCTGCTGCTTTGACCGGCTCTAATAGGCCCACCTCGCCAAAGCTGCCATGCTGCAACACCAGACCCAGAGACAGGGCGATGGGATGAGCCGGTAACGGCGGCAGATCCGCCACGCGATAAAGCCTTTGGTTGAAACGTCGCACCGTCACGTTTCCAACCTGCAATACGGGCCGCGCTTCCGGCGCGGCCTTAACCACTTCATGCAACAGCGTCTGCAACCATTGTTGATTGGGCGTCAAGTCCAGCAACCACTCGCGCAATACTGACAACTGGTCAGCCTCCGGCAACGCCGACACAGCCGCAATATCCAACGTATGATCAGTGCCCAAACACTCAAGCATCACGCGTTGCCAATGATCGCGCTCGCGCTGTGCTGCTGCCGACACATGCTGACGCGCACGCTCGACGGACTCACGATAGCGCGGCCAACGCTGTTCGATCACAGGCAACACCTGCTGACGCAAGAAATTACGATCAGCATCAGTTTGCTGATTGCTGGGGTCTTCAACCCATGTCAGCTCAAGCTCCCGGGCCGTTCGTTCCAATGCACTGCGCGGTGTTTTCAACCACGGTCGCCACAGTTGCCCGCGCCCTAGTGATCGGCCTTGCGGCATACCCGACAGGCCATCCACGCCCGCCCCACGCAATAACCGGTAGAACACCGTTTCTACTTGGTCATCAGCATGGTGGGCCAGCAGCAACATATCACTTTCGCCGATACAGTCGCAAAAGGCCTGATAGCGCGCTTCGCGGGCGGCGTTCTCAGGGCTTGCCTGTGCATTAACGCTCACGTCCGTTATTGCAATGGGTACCGACAACCGGTTCGCCATAGCACGACAATGCGCAGCCCAGTCGTCGGCGGCGGTTTGCAGATGATGATTGATGTGGATCAGATGGACTTTATCCGGCCAGCGCTTGGCTGCCAACACCGCCAGCACCGAGGAATCCAGCCCGCCACTCAGCCCGACCCAAATGCGCGGCGCGCGCTCAGCATCCGGGTGCTCTAAAGCGGCAAAGAGTGCGGCTGCGTCAGGTCCCAAAGGTAACGGCATTTAAATCGGTCTCCGCGCCAGTACAGTTCGCTGGCAAAGGGCACTTTGACTTGGTTCACGTACTCGGCACCGATGAGCTCACAGGTGCGCTGAGACGCCAAATTGTCTGGATTGCAGGTAATCCAGATTTCCGTCATGCCATGGGTATGAGCTACTTCTTGCAGCAGTAAACACGCCCGAACAGCAAATCGATGGCCCCGGTACGCAGCATCAATATGATACCCCATTTGGCCGCCGTATTGCTGTAGGTAATCCGTAGGTTCTAAGCGCAGATCGATCTCACCAACGATCTGATCGGAAGCCAAATGGACAATAGAAAAGAGATAGGCGGGCACACGATCCATGGCCACCTTGCCTTGCAGAAAGGACTTGTGTCGCAACGCCAGCACGCCGTCGCTGAGGTGATGAAATTCAAAAAAAGGAGGGCGTTGCGCTAACGTCATTCAATCACCCTCTTCTTGATACGTTAGATTGGGCGTATTTAGAAACGTAACAAGCGACGATCTGACGAGGCAAAATTTGCTTCAACTGCGCAGCCTAAACGGATGGTAAGTGCGCATTTTGAAGCAAATTTTAACACTGCCAGTGCAAGCGCAGTCGTTTCTAGGTTCGCCTACTATCCTAGGTGAAGTTACCGTATGACATCAAGCGCCGATACCGCTGATCTAAAATCTGTGGCATGGGCTGCTGCTCCAGCGTACTCAAGGTGCTGAGCAGGCTGTTTTTGATTTTAGCCGCCGTCAGATCAAGATCCCGATGAGCACCGCCCAATGGCTCTTGAATGACCGTATCGACCAAGCCCAGTGCATGCAGCTTGTCGGCAGTAATGCCCATGGCTTCTGCGGCATCTGCGGCGCGATCAGAGGTTTTAAACAGAATAGACGCACAGCCTTCGGGCGAAATAACTGCGTAGGTCGAATACTGCAGCATATTGAGGTGGTCACCCACACCGATGGCCAATGCACCACCTGAACCACCTTCACCAATAACGGTGCAGATGATGGGTACTTCCAAGCTCGACATACGCTGCAAGTTGTAAGCGATGGCTTCGCTTTGACCGCGCTCTTCAGCGCCGACGCCAGGATAGGCACCGGCCGTATCAATAAAGGTCATGACGGGCAATTTAAAGCGCTCGGCAAACTCCATCAAGCGCAATGCTTTGCGATAACCTTCCGGACGTGGCGAACCAAAATTACGCTTCACTTTTTCCTGAACGGTACGGCCTTTCTGCTGCCCGATAACCATGACGGGACGACCATCCAAGCGCGCGGTGCCACCAATAATGGCCCCGTCGTCGCCATAGCGTCGATCACCGTGCATTTCATCAAATTCAGTGAAAATGCGAGCAAAGTATTCCAGTGAGTTAGGGCGCAATGGATGGCGCGCCAACTTAGACACTTGCCAAGCAGACAGATTGGTGAAGATGTTTTCGGTTAGTTTCACTGCCTGCTTACGCAGCTTATCAACTTCTTCGGTAATGTTCAGATCGTGATCATTACCAACCAGTCGCAGTTCTTCTATTTTGGCTTCCAGCTCCGCAATGGGCTGTTCGAAATCAAGATAGTTGGGATTCATGGATTGCGCGTCCCTATCAAAAATGTTCTGCATGCAGCCTAGCCGTTCGGCTGCATTGAAACAAGCGGAAAGCTCAGGATTGAGCTGTGAATTTAAGTAAACAATACACAGAGGGTGAACTGAGAGTGTTTATCCTCATCAGCTCCGCCCATCAGTGAAAGCGCATTTCTACCGCATCCACCCCGTACATCTGGCGCAAACGATAGATGAACTCGTCAGTTAACGGCGCCTTATGCGCGTCGTTTAACTGAATTTCTCCGCGCGCATCTTCACGATGGTACTCGATGTGTAAGGGCACGGCGGGCGCATCGCTTGATTCCTGCGTCAGTACGGATCTTAATTGATCAATGTGTTGCTTGATCGATTGCTCCGCCACCGCTTTAACGCGTACCACCATCGCTCGGGCGAAGCGCTGACGTGCTTGCGCGACATCGACCACATCGGACACCTTAACGCGGTTTTCTTCACGGTATTCGTTCCACGTCACTTCTGCCTGCACGAAGATAACGCGCCCTATCTCGATCAGGCTCACCCAACTGGCGTCTTGATCATCGAACACGCCAAACTCAATGCGCGCTGTACGGTCATCCAACGTTACAAACATCAAGTCTTTGCCGGCCTTGGTTTTCATGCGGCGAATATCGATCACCAAACCGGCCAACGTCTGGATATCCTGTTTGCGCGGCACAATGTCCGCCAAACGCGCCGACACAATGCGTTTAACTTCGTCTTCGTATTCGTCAATCGGGTGTCCGGTGAGGTACAGACCCAGCGTGTCTTTTTCTCCGGCCAAGCGCTCTTTGATCGGCCATTCAATCAGATGCCGATAGTCGTGGTATGGGTCGGCTTCGTCGTTGAGCTGGATATCGCCAAACAAATCAACCATGCCCGCCGCGGCGTTGGCGGTGGTTTGCTCGGCGGCTTTAATGGCATCCGGCAACGCCGCCATCAAGATGGCGCGGCTCGGCCCTATGGTATCGAGAGCACCAGACTTGATCAGCGCCTCTATGACACGACGGCCCATTTTTTTGAGGTTCACGCGTGAACAGAAATCAAACAAGTCCTTATAAGGCCCGTCTGTCCGCCCTTCAACAATGGCCGATACCGGGCCTTCGCCCACACCTTTCACCGCACCAAGGCCAAACACCACTTCGTCATTGTCGTTCACGGTGAACATGTAGTCACCGGCGTTGACGTCGGGCGGCAACACGGTCACGTTCATTTCGCGGCAGTCTTCGAGGAAGATAACGACCTTATCGGTGTTGTCTAATTCCGATGACATGGTTGCTGCCATAAAGGCCGCGGGGTAATGCGTTTTAAGCCAAAGGGTTTGGTAAGACACCAAGGCATAAGCTGCGGAGTGCGATTTGTTGAAACCGTAGCCTGCGAACTTTTCTACCAGGTCGAAAATCTTGGTCGCGAGATCTGCATCAATGTTTTTACCTTCGGCACCGTCAGCAAAGGTTTGGCGCTGCTTGGCCATTTCTTCGGGTTTTTTCTTACCCATGGCGCGGCGGAGCAAGTCAGCGCCACCCAGCGTATAACCAGCCAAGGTCTGCGCGATCTGCATGACCTGTTCTTGGTAGACAATGATACCGTACGTCGGCTCCAAAATAGGCTTCAGCGATTCATGCTGATAGGTCGCGTCGGGGTAGGAAATCGCCTCGCGCCCGTGCTTACGGTTGATAAAGTTTTCAACCATGCCGGAGTCGAGAGGCCCCGGGCGAAACAGGGCCACCAGAGCGATCATGTCTTCCAGCGTATCCGGCTGCATGTTCTTAATCAGCGCTTTCATACCGCGCGATTCAAGCTGGAACACGGCTGTCGTCTTGGCTTTCTTCAGCAGGTCGAAGGACGCCTTGTCATCTAACGGGATATGCGCAATATCAATGGGCTCATCTTGATGCTGCGCCCGCCGCGCGTTGATGATTTCCAGAGCCCACTTAATAATGGTCAGAGTACGCAAACCAAGGAAGTCAAACTTCACTAAGCCGGCCGATTCCACGTCGTTCTTATCGTACTGGGTCACCAAGCCTGTGCCGTCGGGTTCGCACAACAGCGGCGAGAAATCCGTTAATCGAGTCGGCGCTATAACCACACCACCGGCGTGCTTACCCGTCTGGCGCGTAATGCCTTCCAGCTTGCGCGCCATGTCCCAAATTTCTCGGCCTTCTTCATCTTGGTCAATGAATTCTTTGAGTTCGGGCACCTCTTCCAACGATTTTTCCAACGTCATGCCCGGTGTACCGGGAATCAACTTGGAAATTTTGTCGGCTAGGCCATAACTCTTACCCTGCACACGGGCTACGTCGCGCACCACCGCTTTTGCCGCCAAGGTACCGAAGGTCACGATCTGCGATACCGCTTCGCGGCCATAGTGTTCGGCCACGTATTGAATCACTTGATCGCGATTGTCCATGCAAAAGTCGACGTCGAAGTCGGGCATAGATACCCGCTCCGGGTTCAAAAAGCGCTCGAACAGCAAATCGTATTTCAGCGGGTCGAGATCCGTTATTTTCTGGGCGTAGGCCACCAACGAACCGGCACCGGAACCACGGCCGGGACCGACCGGAATATCATGGTCTTTAGCCCACTGGATGAAGTCCATTACGATCAGGAAGTAACCCGGAAAGCCCATCTGAATAATGATGTCTAGTTCGAAGTTGAGCCGGTCAACGTACTCTTGCCGCTCACTGGCGTAGTTGGGGTCGTCGGCGTTGTGGCTGATCGCCAAGCGCTCTTCCAGACCCTGCCAAGATACCAAGTGAAAAAAGATACCCGTGCGCAAGGCGGTTTCATACTCGGCTTCCGTTTCACGCCCTGCCCACGCCGACGCCATAGCGGCTTTAACGCGCCCCGCAATTTCATCGTACGACGTATGCTCGGCAAAGAACGGATCGTCGGCCATATTCTCTGGAATCGGGTAGTCCGGCAGATAGTACTTGCCCAGTTCTATCTCGACCGAACAGCGCCGGGCGATTTCGACACTGTTGGTCAAGGCACTCGGTACGTCACTGAACAGCGCCGCCATTTCATCGGCCGATTTCAGGTATTGTTGATCGGAAAAGCGATGCTCACGGCGCGGGTCGTCAAGCGCCATACCTTCGTTGATGCACACCCGTGTTTCGTGTGCTTCAAAGTCTTCAGAGGTTAAAAACATGACATCGTTGGTGGCTACGACTGGGACACCGTAGCGCCCGGCCAGGGCAATAGCGCCGGTCACGTGCGCGTCGTCGCCGGCCCGCTCTGTGCGTTGCAATTCAAGGTAATAACGATCACCAAAACAGGCTTGCCACCACTGCACGCGCTTCTCGGCAACGGCGGCATTGCCGCGTAAAATAGCTTGGCCGACGTCGCCGTAGTTCGCACCCGACAGCACAATCAAACCTGAATGTAATTCTTCGATCCATTCGTATTTGACCACGGCCCGATGCAAATCCTGATTTTTCTGATAGGCACGAGAAATCAGTTCAATCAGGTTTTTGTAGCCCGTCTGATTCTGGCACAAAAAGGGTACGCGATAAGGACGATCTGGCTCGTCAGGGTTTTCCAGCCAAAGATCACTGCCCAAGATGGGTTTTATGCCCGACCCCATCATGGCGTTGTAAAACTTTATCAAACCAAAAAAGTTGGTCTGATCCGTCATGGCAACGGCAGGCATACCCTGCGCACGCACGGCATTGGCCAGAGGTTTAATGCGCACCAAACCATCAATTAGGGAATACTCTGTGTGCAGACGGAGGTGAACAAATTCAGTCATAACTCAAGGTTCCAAAAATTCGGTAGTAGAAGGAGCTAGAAGATCCCCTTGAATATTTGCTTGCTCCAGCCAACGCCGCACCGGTGCAAAGGTGCGTCGATGTTCCAGACAAGGGCCGTGCAGAGCCAGAGCGTCCATGTGCTTGGGTGTAGGGTAGCCTTTATTAGTACCCAAATCATATTGTGGAAACCGGGCGTGCAAATCACGCATCACACGATCACGCGCCACCTTCGCCAATATCGATGCAGCGGCAATAGCCGAATGGCGAGCATCGCCTTTCACAATGGCTTCAGCGGGCAGATTGAGGTGCTTGGGCAACCGATTACCATCCACCAACACAATATCCGGCGTGACGCTCAATTGTGCGACGGCCCGTTCCATGGCCAGATGGCTGGCACGCAGTATATTGAAGCGATCAATCTCGGCGGCACTGCAACTGGCAATCGCCCAACTAGAAGCCTGCGCACAAATGCGATCAAACAGACGCTCACGCGACGTTTCGGTCAGTTTCTTAGAGTCATTTAAGCCTGCAATCGAATTAGCCGGGTCCAAAATCACCGCTGCCGCATACACCGGGCCGCATAAAGGCCCTCTGCCCGCTTCATCGGTACCGGCCACACAGCCCAAGTACTGTGCGTCGAGCTCAAGCACGGGTTTCAGCCTCATTCGCTTTCTCAGCGATCAGATCCAACAGCGCATCGGAGGCTACTTCGTCGGCGTCACGGCCTAGGCGTTGGTGCATAATTTCAAAGCTTTCAACGCACTGCTGACGCCGCTCGGCGTTGCGCAAAAAATCTTCCAGCTCGTCTGCTGCACGCAGCGGTATCAGATCGTTCTGCAACAGTTCTGGCACCACGAAACGCTGCGCCAAAATGTTCGGTAGTGCTACCCACGGAATGCGCATCAAGAATTTGCCAACCCAATAGGTCAACGCACTAAAACGGTAGCCTACGACCATGGGTTTCTTGAGCAAAGCCGCTTCCAAAGTCGCCGTGCCGCTGGCCACCAACACCACATCACTGGCACCCAAAACTTCATGACTGTGTCCTTCGATCAGCGACATCCAAGCGGAATCGTCAGGTTGCATGAGTGCTGTCAGTTCGGCATGGCGCAATGTATTTGACGCCGGAATCAACACCCGCAAATCAGGCACGCGCTGTTTCAATAGACGAGCTGCGGCTAGGAAATCCGGCGCAATTCGCGCCACTTCTCCACGCCGACTGCCGGGCAGTAAACCCAAAACAGGGAATTCGCCTTCAATGTCTAAATCTCGACGATAAGCTGCTGTATCCGGGTGCATAGGCAATCGGTCTGCCAGTGTATGCCCGACAAAGGCAAAGGGCACATCATGCTGTGCATAAAAGTCGCCTTCAAAGGGAAACAGCGTTAGCATCAGATCAATGGAGCGGCGAATGCCGTGCACCCTGCCTTGCCGCCATGCCCATACGGAAGGACTGACGTAATGCGCGGTAGTGAGGCCTTTGGCGCGCAACATACGCGCCAGCGGTAAATTGAAATCAGGGGCGTCGATGCCCAGAAAGAGGTCAGGTTGCCAGTCTATAATTTGCTCACGCAGTTGCCGACGCAGGCGCAGCAACGAGGGTAATTTGCGCAGTACTTCAAACAACCCCATGACGGCCAACTGCTCTTGATCCGCCCAACTGACCAAGCCCTGAGCCTGCATTTTGGGCCCGCCAACACCTGAAAACTCCACATCTGGCACGCGGGCACGCAACGCGGCCAACAGACCGGCACCTAATTGATCGCCCGACGCCTCGCCAGCAATCACAGCAATTCTTAACGGCCTGTTAGCGGTCATGTCAGCGCACGATTCCTCGTGTCGACGCGACCAGACTGGCATGAAACACTTGCACGCATGGCGTGGCATCTTGGGCCAATACATCGATGGCTTCCTGCAAGGTCAGCCCTTGCCGATAAACCGTTTTGTACGCCCGTTTGAGTGCCGCCAAACTATTCGCATCGTATTGGCGGCGTTTCAGGCCTTCAAAATTCATTGTGTACGCTTTGGCGGGGTTACCCTGCGCCATGATGAAAGCTGGAATGTCTTTAAAGACCACCGTCCCAGCGCCGGTCATCGCCCCCGTACCGATGCGACAAAACTGATGCACCAACGTCCCACCGCCTAAGATGGCGAAATCGCCCATGTGCACATGTCCGGCAATTTGCGATGAATTAGCGACAATCACATCGTCACCAATGCGGCAGTCATGGGCCACATGAGCGTATGCCATGTACAAACCACGCGAACCGACGCTCGTCAGCCCTTCATCTTGCACGGTACCACGTTGCATGGTGACGCATTCGCGAATGACATTATCGTCACCAATGTGAAGCTCAGTTGGCTCGCCGCGGTATTTCTTGTCTTGGCACTCTTCGCCAATAGACGCGAATTGGAAGATACGGTTACGCTCACCAATTTTGGTCGGGCCTTTTATGACCACATGCGGACCGATTTTACAGCCCGCACCAATGACCACATTGGCATCAATCACAGTATACGGGCCTACGGACACGTCGGGCGCAATGATAGCGCTGGGATCAATAATGGCGGTCGGATGAATCACTGCTTTACCTGTCTCTCTGCACACAGAATCTCGGCGCTCGTTGCCAACTCACCGTCGACTGTAGCGCGACATTCCATTTTATAGATGCCACGTTTGCAACTGACGATCTCCAGCTCTAAATCCAGTCGGTCGCCAGGTACAACCTGGCGCTTAAAGCGCACGTTGTCGATACCCGCAAACAAGAACAAGAAACCGTCTTCATGCCGATTTCCTGACGATGCAAAGCCAAGGATAGCACCGATTTGCGCCAACGCCTCCAGAATCAACACACCAGGCATGATGGACTGACCAGGAAAATGGCCATTAAAGAACTCTTCGTTGCCAGACACATTTTTGTAGCCGCGAATACGTTTGCCATCTTCCAGCTCGGTGACTCGATCCACCAACAAAAAGGGGTAGCGGTGTGGCAGTAACGTCTTAATTTGTTCGTGATCCAGCGGCAGCGTGAGGCTCATCAAAATTTCCTTCTTTATTCAATGCGTTGAATTATGCGTTGTCGGCTTTGTCTTGCTCAATCGTATCACCGAACTTACCCCACAAGGCGTTCACTTTTTCTTGCAGATTCTTTAGTTGACCAATACGTGCAACCGCACGGCGCCAATCATTGAATGGCTGGGCAGGCAGCCCAGAAGCGTACTGTCCCGGCTCGGATACCGACTGAGCAACCATGGACTTACCCACAAAGTGGACATTATCTGCGATGATCAAATGCCCACCAACCGCAGACTGACCGCCGACTGAACCATCTTTACCCAGTATGGTAGAGCCTGCAATGCCACTTTGCGCCACCAAGGCGGTGCGATCACCGACCTGCACGTTATGGCCTACTTGTACCAAATTATCGATGATTACATCATCACCTATTACAGTATCGGCCAACGCGCCACGATCAATAGTCGCGTTGGCGCCGACCTCAACACGATCACCAATGCGCACGCCACCCAGCTGGGCAATCTTTTCCCAACCACCGGCATGACGGGCATAACCAAAGCCATCGGCTCCGATGACGGTACCCGACTGAATCATGCAATGCTGACCAATAACCACACCAGAATACAACGTAACACGCGGGCGAATGACTGTACCGGCACCAATGCGCACGCCTTTGCCCACATAAACCTGCGCATCCAACTCGACACCCTCACCCAATACAGCCCCGGTTTCCACCACAACATGAGCGCCAATGCGGCAATCCGCTGGCACAGTGACATCGGGGGCAATCACCGCCGTAGGATGAACACTAGGAGAGAACCAGTACTTATCCCAAAACAACTGTGAGACTTGCGCATAGGCGCGATAAGGGTCGGCCACGATGATGCAGGTATGCGGCAGGGTGTCAGCCAAATCAGCCGTCACCAGCAAAATATCCGCCGCCGATGACGCTGCTTTCTTAACAAACTGGCGGCGGGCAACAAAACTCAACTGACCACTTTGCGCCGTTTCAATGGGCGCAATGGACGCAATGGACTGCTCCGGATTGCCCCTCACCGTGCCATTAACGTGGGCAGCCAATTGTGCTGCCGTGTATTTTGCGGAGACCGAGTCTGACATGTCAATTTGAAGCCTGTTCTTATTGTTCTTTCGTGCCCATCACTGAGCTCAGTTACCACCAGCGGCAATAGCAGCATTAAAGCGGTCCAAAGCGACAGACGTAATGTCTAGTTCCGGCCGTGCATAAATGACTTCTGCAGCGGACATGAGCAAGACAATGTTCTGTTCCACAATGATTTCTTCCAATACCGACGTCAATACGCTTTCGTATTCGCGCAGAAACTCTTGACGACGATTTTGCTGCGCCGATTGCAAACGACGCACTAACTCTTCACGCTCTCTCAGTTTAGACTCAACTTGGAGATTCAGCGACGTGGATTCGTTTTCAGTCAGCAAACCCGCGTCGGCTTCAAGCCGAGCGCGCAGTTCAGTAATGTCTTCTTCAAGCTGACGAATACGACGCTCTTCATCACCAAACGCTTGACGTAATTCAGCCGTTGCCTGCTTCGCCGCTTCGCTTTGAAACAAAACGTATTCTTGATCCAGTACAGCGATACGTGCATCACCGCCTGACTGCGCCGCTGCACCAGCGGACAAAAGGCAAGCCAAAAAGGCGACGAATAATAAACGAGTTGTACTCAAATAAGTCATCAGAAGTTACTCCAAAAAGAGAGTTGGAAGCGTTGTAGCTGGTCACCTTCCTGTTCCAGCAGTGGTAACGCATAGATGAAGCGCAACGGTAGCATAGGGACAGGACGCCAAACAAAGTCCACACCGTAAGAGGCGCGCAAGCCATCCGCGCTGATACTTGTGTCGCATTGATCGTTGCCCGACAAGCAACTCTCGGTAAACACACCGCCTACATCGACGAACAGAGCCGTACGATAGAGCGACTGATCGCGGAAAAAAGGCGTCGGCGTAACCAGTTCAACACCACTGCTGAACAAAATATTACCACCGAACGGCACAGACGACCCTTCGTTACCGGCAGCAGTCGTACTGAACGGACCCACCGAGCGCTCGCGGTACCCGCGCACAGTGCCCGGTCCACCGGCGAAGAAGTTTTTATAGAATGGCAGACGGTCTGTGTCGCCATAACCGTTACCATAACCCGCTTGGCCTAGCACCCGTAACGCAAAGCCGTCCCATGGACTTACAGGCTGAACGTAATCACCTCGGTAGGTCAGTCGATAATAGCTTAAATCACTACCAGGAACGGTAACCGTCGCCGAGAGATTGTGCCGCTGGCCTTCAGTAGAATAGAAGCTGCCAATCTGGTCGCTGTAGTTCCACTGTAACTCCAGTGTCCAATCACCGTAAGTACTGCCGTATTCTGATTGGAAGTCAGTGACTTCCACCGGCGGCTTATCGCCGACATACAATTCAGTCTGCGTGTATCCGACACCCAATTTAATCCGACTGTTGTCACCGACTGGCGTACCTAGAGCAAATTCGCCACCCCAACGGTCTAGTCCATAAGTCTCTACATCACGGTTATTTCGCCGTTCGTAAAACAGGTTAAGATCTCGGCTTATACCTGACTTGGTAAAGTACGGATCTACGTGATTCAAAGACAGAATAGTGGTGCTTTGAGAGAACTGGCTGCGCAAGGATAAGCTCTTGCCCGTACCCAAGAAGTTGGTTTGCGAAAACTCCACAGCCCCGAACATACCTACGCCTGGTTGAAACCCAACAGATGCCTGTAAGTTGCCGCTCTTATCTTCCAGAACGGAGAAGATAATATCGACTTGGTCTTCTGTGCCCGCTACGCGTTGTTGGCGCACATTGACGACACTGAAGAAGCCCAACTGCTGCAAACGCCGACGCGACTGAGTAATAGCTCCGTTACGCGCTAAACCACCTTCCTCAATGCGCATTTCACGGCGCAAAACTTCGTCCAGCGTACCTTGGTTACCCACAAACTGAATGCTACGGACATACATCAGTGGCCCAGGACGCACCACGAACGTCATATCGACAAGGAGGTCTTCATCATCGACATTGGCTTGTGGCTCTACGCCCGCATACAGGTAGCCGTCGTCACCCAAAATCTCAATGATACGGTTCTGTGTTGCAACCATTTGGGCGCGCGAAAACCATTCACCGCTGACGGGTTGAACCGCCGCTCGAATCTCTTCCTCGCGCCCTTGAAACTCACCAGTTACCGCAATATTACCCCAGCGGTAACGCTCACCTTCAAAAATTTCGGTCAGCAAGTGAACGCCGGACAGATCCGGCTCCAACGATATTTGACTGTTCTCGATATTAAAGCGCACGTAACCACGATCGTAGTAAAAGCTGCTTAAACGCTCGAGATCACCTGAATATTCATCACGATTATACTGATGACGACGCGAAAACAGCTGCAACAAATCACCCGAACGTCGCGGGCGAAGCCTCGTTTCACGCAATAACTCGGAAGATTCGAACACTTCATTGCCGCGCAACTCCACCGAACGAATCGCCGCTGCCGCACCCTCTTCAATGTTAATAATGATGGCGACACGATTTTGCGGCAGGGGCTCGACACTGACGTCCACACGCGCGTCATAGCGCCCCTGGATAGCGTATTGGCTCTCTAATTCAGATTGAATCTGCGCAACAACGGCAGGCTGGTAAGACTGACCTTCAATAACCCCGACGTTCTCCAAGGCGGAGTCTAGTGCCTCTGTAGGAATGCGTTTATTACCACTGAAGCTGACGCGGTCGATGATGGAATACTCGAGCACCTCAAATAAGTAGGCCCCATTATCTGCACGATAAACAGCGACGTCCTGGTACAGACCGGTCGCGTAGAGCGCCCGAACAGCTTCGCCAGAATCGAAACCGTCTACGGCACGGCCATCATTGACGCTTGGCAGAGATGACAAAAATGCCGCAGTAGACACCCTGCGCAAACCGTCTACTTCAATGGGTGTCGCCGAAACAGCGGCGCTCAGAGTGACCCCTAGCAGGCAAAGACCACCCAACAGCTTAAAATGCGCCATGTATGAAACAGATCCTTATGATTAACTCTATAGTTCAGGATTAACGCCGAGTATCTCCTCGGCAGCGTCGCGCAAAATTGCAGCTATGATGGTATTTCAGCAACCCTTCCACACGCTTTTTACACCAATCTTTCTCAGTTCTACCTAGAAGCGCTGAAAATCATTGGCAAAGGCGATCACCATGACGCCTATCAACAGCACGATACCGACTTGGAAACCGAGTGTCTGTACGCGTTCCGGCAACGGCTTGCCGCGCACAAGCTCGACAACATAATACAGAATGTGACCGCCGTCCAATACTGGAATGGGCAGCAAATTAAAGATACCAAGACTGATGCTCAGCAGCGCTAAAAAGCTAAGAAAAGACACCAAGCCGAAGCTCGCCGAGTCGCCTGCTACTTGAGCAATCGACACCGGGCCGCTGAGATTTTGCACAGATGCCTGCCCAACGACGATTTTCTTCAGGAAGCCAAGAATCATACCGGACGTCGACACCGTCTCGCGTACGGCTTCCCCGGCTGCCTCAACAGGGCCAAAGTGAACCGTGCGCACCAAGTCGCTGGTGTCTACCGTTGGCGCTTGAACGCCGGCCCGCCCAATTCGATTGCCTTGTTCATCGGTAACAGCGTCCGGCACCAAAATGATATCCATGCGCTGACCATTACGATCAACCACCATGGTCATCGGAGTATCCGCACTGCGCTGTACGATCTCTACCCATTCGTTCCACGAATTAATGGGCACGTCATTGACGGTCAACACCCGATCGTTGTTTTGCAACCCTGCCCGCTCGGCAGCGCTGCCTGCTAAAACTTCAGCGGCTATCGGCGGGCGATCAGGGCGCCAAAAATTCAGACCCAGCTCCGCAAAGGGATTGGGGTCTTGCACCCGTGACAACCAACGCTCGATGGGGTAACTCACCGAATAAGCACTGCCTTCGGGCGTACGCAAACCCAACACGATATCACCGGATTCACCCAGTCGATTCAATAACGCCAGTTGAACTCCGCGCAAATCCACTACTGGCTGCTCATCGACCGAGACTATTTCGACGCGCCCTTCAGGCCATGTACCCACCCAAGCGCTGTTCGCTTGTGGCGCTTCTACCCAAGGCCGCACCACCGACACGCCCAGCATGCTGATCAGCCAAAAGATGGCAATCGCCAGAACAAAGTTTGCCAATGGCCCAGCGGCGGCGATAAAAATGCGCTTTTGTGGCGACTGACGATTGTGCGTATACGGGAGGTCCGCTTCAGCCACATCACCTTCGCGCTCGTCCAGCATCCGAACATAACCACCTAAGGGGATCGGTGCCAAAGAGAATTCAGTGTTTTCTTTGTTGCGCCATGTTAAGAACGGCTTACCAAAACCTATCGAAAACCGCAGCACACGCACGCCGCACCAACGCGCAGCCAAATAGTGCCCGGCTTCGTGCACGCCAACTAAAATGGTCAGAGCCAACAGGAAAAACAGTATCGTGGACAACATGTCTATACAGCCTCAATCAATTGTCGTGCGACCAGACGTGCTGTTTGGTCGGCCGCCAGCAGTTGATCAACATCCTGCACGGGCGCAATCGCACTGCTGGTCAGTACCTGTTCGTTGATACGCGGTATGTCCATGAACCCGATTCGTCCAGCGAGAAACGCTTCTACCGTTTCTTCATTCGCGGCATTCAGTACCGCAGGGGCCGTACCGCCCAACACCATGGCGTCAGCCGCGAGGCGCAAACAAGGAAAGCGCTCGAGGTCGGGTTGCTCAAACGACAAGCCCGCCAAGGTGTGGAAATCCAATGCAGCCACACCAGCGTCTATGCGCTCCGGCCACGCCAGTCCATAAGCAATTGGGGTTCGCATGTCGGGATTACCCATTTGTGCAATCACCGAGCCATCCACGTATCGCACCATAGAATGAATGACACTTTGCGGATGCACCACCACTTCGATGTCAGAAGGCTGTAAATCAAACAGCCAACAAGCTTCTATTAACTCTAAGCCTTTATTCATCAAGGTGGCGGAGTCGACTGAAATCTTGCGCCCCATTGACCAATTAGGGTGGGCACAGGCTTGGTCAGGAGTGACCTTGGCCAATTCAGCGGCAGGCAAAGTACGAAAAGGTCCTCCGGAAGCCGTTAGAATAACGGACACAACCGCCGGGTCGTGCGGCGCTGACAGACATTGAAAGATGGCGTTATGTTCACTATCGACCGGCAACAAAGTAGCGCCGCCGTTTTTAACCGCTTGCATCAGCAAGTGACCGGCAACCACCAGGCTTTCTTTGTTGGCCAATAGAATTTTCTTCCCTGCGTGCGCCGCTGCCAGTGTTGGTTTCAGCCCTGCAGCACCAACGATGGCCGCCATCACAATATCGACTTCACGGCTCGCCGCGATACGTGACAACGCGTCTTCGCCCACCAACACTTGCGTGGCAGGACTGAGCAACGCGAGCGATGCCATCAGTTCAATCGCGGCTATATCATCAGGCACTACGACGAACGACGGATGAAAACGGGCGCACTGTTCGGCCAGTAGCCGTATGTTACGGTGCCCACTCAGCGCAAAGACATCGTACTGATCGAGATGTCGACTCAACACATCCAGAGTATTCTGCCCAATGCTACCGGTGGCACCTAATACGGTGACTCGCTTGACCATTAGATTCCTCGCGCCGTGCTTGGCTTAATAATGTTTCCGCTGGTGCCGTTCATAAAGCAGGCCAGACATAAAGAAAAGCGGCAAATACCGGTGCCGCAGCGCACATGCTGTCGATCCGATCCATGATGCCGCCATGACCGGGCAACAATGCACCACTGTCTTTCAAGCCGCGCTGACGCTTCACCATGCTTTCAACCAAGTCACCCACAATGGACATAACCACAACGCAGGCCGCGAACAACAGCAGTAACAAGTAGTCCTCAAAACCCCAAAACTGCGTATCGACAACCAAAACGACTACCACCAAACCAATCAACATGGCACTGCCCACGGCGGCAATCGCACCCGCCCAGGTTTTCCCGGGGCTGACGTTAGGCAACAGTTTGCGCTTCCCGAACGCTCGGCCGGCGTAATAAGCACCAATATCGGCACCCCACACTAACAGCATCAACAGGGTTATTAATACGTTGCTGTCGTCCTCGCGCTTGATCCAGTAGAAACCCACCCACATGGAGCACAGCACCAAAGTACCGGCTAACAAACGAAGCAGAGGCGACGACCACACAGAGGTACCGCGCGGGTAGAGCAGTATCAGGGCAAAGCCCAACAACCACCAAACCACAGCGACCGCAAGCACCCAACCTTCTGTTATGAGCTGCTCACTCATCACCAAGTACAGCGCTAACACACAGGCACCAATAAAGGCGCTGAATAACAACCGTTGAAGGCGCTGACCACAACCCGCCATATCCGCCCATTCCCAAGCGCCCAATACGGCAATAAGACCCATAAAGGCCGCAAATCCAGATAAAGGAAGCAAGTAAATACCCACTAACATAATGGGTATCAAGACGATGGCGGTTTTAATTCGACTGTTTATTTTCATTATAATGTCCTGTTACAGCGCATTCGGTCCTCGACCACCAAATCGGCGCTCACGTGAGGCGTAATCTTTTAAAGCAACGTATAACGCTTCGGCATCAAAGTCTGGCCAGAGGCACGGTGAAAAATGCAGTTCACTGTACGCCAGTTGCCACAGCAGAAAGTTACTGAGGCGTTGCTCCCCGGCAGTACGGATGCACAGATCGGGCGGCGGTAAGTCTCCGAGAGCGATCTCTGCATTCAACAACTCCGGCGTAATCCCACTCGGCTGCAGCGTACCTGCTTGCACTCGCTCAGCCAGAGTTCGAGCGGCTTGGGTGATGTCCCACTGGCCACCGTAGTTGGCCGCGATAACGATCAACATGCCCGTACAGTTTTCGGTCAGCGCCTCAGCTTGCTCAATACTGTGCTGGATAGAGTTGCTAAACCCTGCCTTATCACCGATCACCCGCAAGCGCAGGTTATGCTCAACCAGTTTGTGCACTTCCTTCGTCAGCGCCCAAGAGAACAAATCCATCAACGCGGTGACTTCGTCTTCCGGACGCTGCCAGTTTTCACTGCTGAAGGCATACAACGTTAAGACTTCAACCCCAGCCTTAGCGCAATGTTCCACCGTGGTACGCAAAGACTTCACACCGGCCTTATGGCCTGATACGCCGCGCAACATGCGCCCCTTTGCCCAGCGATTGTTACCATCCATTATGATGGCAATGTGCCTAGGCACTTGGGTAAGGGCCGAAAAGTCCGGCATATCCACTCCTACTGCTTTAAAACAGCCCAACGCACGTTGTGGTGCTGCAATTAAAAAAGCACCAGGACTGACCACAATCCTGGTGCCCTATGACATCAAACCGCTATCAGGTTGATTAAACCTTCATCAACTCAGCTTCTTTCTCGGCCAGATGCTGGTCAACCAACGCGATGTACTTATCGGTCAGCTTTTGAATCTGCTCTTCGTTCCGACGCGCATCGTCTTCCGACACTTCTTTCTCTTTCAACAAGTCCTTCACGGTATTGTTGGCATCGCGGCGTGCATTGCGCACCGCAACACGGCCCGTTTCAGCCTCATTACGCGCTTGCTTGATGTAATCGCGGCGCGTTTCTTCGGTCAGCATCGGCATGGTGACACGAATGGTGTCGCCTGTCGTCGACGGGTTCAGACCCAAATCCGACTTCATAATGCCCTTTTCGATCGCCGGCACCAAGGTGCGCTCCCATGGCGAAATCGCCAAGGTACGACCATCTTCCACCGACACGTTGGCCAACTGCGTAATGGGCGTTTCGGAACCGTAATAATCTATGGTCACGCTTTCCAACAGCGTTGGGCTAGCGCGACCGGTACGAATGCGGTTAAAAGCGTGATCCAGCGCTTCCATGGATTTCAGCATGGCCGCTTCTGTATCTTTTAAAATTTCATTCAACATTGTCTACATCCTCAACAATCAGCGTACCTTCGTTTTCGCCTACCATGATTTTCAGCAATGCGCCGGGCTGGTGCATATCAAATACACGCACCGGCATGCGATGATCACGCACCAAACATATGGCCGTCAAATCCATCACACCCAATTGCTTCTCCAGCACTTCACTGTAGGTGAGCACATCGTATTTTGTGGCGGTTTTGTCCTTCTTCGGATCAGCAGTATAGACACCATCAACGTTGGTGGCTTTCATTACGATATCCGCGTCGATCTCAATACCGCGCAAACAGGCCGCCGAGTCCGTCGTAAAGAAGGGGTTGCCTGTTCCGGCGGAGAATATTACTACATCTGACTGATTGAGGTAACGTACTGCGGTGCGACGATCGTAATGTTCCACGATACCGCTCATGGGAATAGCACTCATAACACGGGTGCGAATGTTTGCACGCTCTAGCGCGTCACGCATGGCCAGCGCATTCATCACGGTGGCGAGCATACCCATGTGGTCGCCCGTTACACGATCCAAGCCAGCTTCACTCAGCTCTTTGCCGCGGAACAGGTTACCGCCGCCAATTACCAGCCCAACCTGCACACCAATACCAACCAACTGTCCGATTTCCAGCGCCATTCGATCCAACACACTGGGATCAATACCAAACTCTTTCTGGCCGGCCAATGCCTCGCCACTGAGTTTCAGGAGAACGCGTTTGTATCGGGCAGAGCGGTCTTTGGGCGGCATAGAAACCTCAATCTAGGAAAGGAATATAAGGCCGGGCGCAAAGCAAACGAGCGAGCTGTGTGTCGCAAGGCGCAACAGAAGCTCACTGGTCATTCAGCGGACCAGCCTTCTTAAACAACGGGTGTGCGGGCGCACACCCGGCAATAGAGGCTGATCTTAGCGGTTTAAGCCCGCTGTTGCAGCTACTTCAGCCGCAAAATCAACTTCTTCTTTCTCAATGCCTTCGCCTACTTCGAAACGTACGAAGTTAACGACTTCAGCACCGGCCTTACGCGCCAACTCACCGACTTTAACGTCAGGGTCTTTAACGAAAGGCTGTTCCACCAAGCTGATTTCAGCCAGGAACTTCTTGATGCGACCCTGAATCATCTTCTCAATGATTTCAGCAGGCTTATCAGAAGATTCAGACTGCGCGCGTACCACTTCTTTCTCGCGCTCTAATACTTCTTCAGGCACCTGGTCAGCGCTGACGAACTGTGGGTTGATTGCCGCAACGTGCATAGCGATGTCTTTCGCCAGTTCTTCGTTACCGCCTTTCAACTCAACCAAAACGCCGATACGGCCGCCGTGTGAATAGCCAGCGATCACCGAATCTGCACCACCGCTCAACAAAGCCACACGACGCACGGTAATGTTTTCACCGATTTTCTGCACCAAGGCTTCACGCGCGTTTTCCAACTCACCGGCCATCAGTGCAGCAACGTCGTCTTGCTTAGCAGCAAACGCTTTGTCCGCGACCAACTCAACGAAGCCCAGGAAGTTGTCATCCCGCGCTACGAAGTCGGTTTCAGAGTTCACTTCAACCAGCGCTGCCGACTTACCGTCGGCTGCTACACGGCTGACTGCAACACCTTCAGCAGCAGTACGACCGGCCTTCTTAGCGGCTTTCAGGCCACTCGACTTACGCAGGTCGTCAATCGCTACTTCGATGTCGCCGTTCGATTCAACCAGTGCTTTTTTGCACTCCATCATGCCCAAGCCCGTGCGCTCGCGCAGTTCTTTGACCTGACTAGCAGTAATATTTGCCATGGAATTTTTTCCTCGTTAAAAAAAGAGGGGTCATGCCCCCCTTTAATGTTTCATAGTTGCAGGGCGAAATTAGGCTTCGTTAGAAGTGCTCTCTTCAGCCACTTCAACGAACTCGTCTTTGGCCGTACCAGCGCTTTCACGACCTTTCATCACCGCGTCAGCGATAGCGCCGACATAGATTTCGATGGCGCGGATGGCGTCGTCGTTACCTGGGATGATGTAATCAACGCCGTCTGGGTTGCTGTTCGTGTCCACTACGCCAATAACTGGGATGCCCAGCTTGTTGGCTTCAGTGATGGCGATGCGCTCGTGGTCAACGTCGATAACAAACAACGCGTCAGGCAAGCCGCCCATTTCTTTGATACCACCGATGGATTTTTCGAGCTTTTCCATTTCACGGTGACGCATCAGAATTTCTTTTTTCGTCAACAGGTCAAAAGTACCATCGTTCTGCTGGGTTTCCAGATCACGTAAACGACGGATAGACTGACGAATGGTTTTGTAGTTGGTCAGCATGCCGCCCAACCAACGGTGCGATACGTAAGGCATAGACGAACGCTCTGCTTCACGCTTGATGATGTCAGACGCCGCACGTTTAGTACCAACGAACAACACTTTACGCTTGTTCACACCCAGAGCTTCAACCTGCTTCAATGCTTCATTCAGCATCGGAACCGTTTTTTCCAGGTTGATGATGTGGATCTTGTTACGCGCACCAAAAATGTACTGATCCATTTTTGGGTTCCAGAAACGCGCCTGGTGTCCGAAGTGCACACCTGCTTTAAGCAGGTCACGCATAGTTACAGCCATGATAAACCTCATAGTTTGTTTGGGTTAAGCCTCCAAACGACCCTTGGAGAATACTGAACCAGTACACTCCACTTTTCTAACCTTGCGGCACCCAGAAAAGCGTTGTAATCGTCTGTGTGGATTTACCCCGCCAATCGGGGCGCGCGCTTTATACCATACCCTCTCGAAAATAGGAAGGAGAATACGCGCGCGAAATCCGCCACAGCGCCGTATCCCGACCACTTTAATCGCGCCGATAGGATGAACTGAGGCCAAAAAACCTCTACACTAGCGCTTCATTTTGTAACGTGAAGCTCTCCCCTTTCATGGCTAAAGAACAAATTACCCTGAAAACTCCGGCCGACATCGAAAAGATGCGTATTGCTGGGCGTCTTGCCGCCGAAGTGCTCGACATGATCACGCCCTACGTCGAGGCGGGTATCAGCACCGGTGAGCTGGATCGCATTTGTCACGACTATATAGTGAACGTACAAAAAGCGACGCCCGCACCGCTGAATTATCGGGGCTTCCCCAAGTCTATCTGCACCAGTGTCAATCACGTCATTTGTCACGGCATTCCGGATGACAACAAGATTTTGAAGAAAGGCGACATCATCAACATTGATGTCACCGTCATCAAAGACGAATTTCACGGCGACACCAGTAAGATGTTCATTATTGGTGAACCCAAGCCACACGTGCAGCGCTTGATCAACATCACCCAAGAATGCATGTATAAAGGCATCATGGCTGCCGTTCCGGGCGCCACCATTGGTGACATCGGTCACGTCATTCAACAGCACGCAGAATCCAACCATTATTCTGTGGTGCGCGAATACTGTGGCCATGGCATTGGCCGGGTGTTTCACGAAGACCCGCAAATTTTGCATTACGGACGCCCCGGTACGGGCACCGTGATCCGGGAAGGCATGACCTTTACCGTGGAACCCATGATCAATGCCGGTAAGCGACACAACAAACTTCTGGCGGATGGTTGGACGGTCGTCACCAAGGACCACAAATTGTCGGCCCAGTGGGAGCACACCATTCTGGTCACCAAAGATGGCCCAGAAGTACTGACCCAGCGTGCCGATGAAGTACTACCATTCTAGTCAACAGGTCTGAATCCAGTAGCCGAGAACCGATCATGCCGAAGGCCTCATTGCTTGATGTAGCTGCGGTAACGCAAGCGCTGAATCATCAGCCAGTCGCTATCAGCGGCCTTAAAAAATCCCTCCGTCTGGCGCAAGCACGTCTGGATGAGCGGTTTCGTGCCGGTGATTTTGTGCGCGAACTGGTGAAGAGTCGCACCGCGACCATTGACGAACTTCTGCACCTGCTTTGGGCACACTATGAATGGCCCGCGCAAGCGGCCTTGATCGCCGTTGGCGGATACGGGCGTGGCGAACTGTTACCGCGCTCCGACATCGACTTGCTGCTGCTGTTTGACACCGAAGAAGACGTGCAGTCCGCCATATCTTCTGTCGAAGGCTTCATTACCCTGTTGTGGGATTTAAGCCTCGATATCGGGCACAGCGTGCGCACCTTGGCGTCCTGTCGCGAAGAAGCCACTGACGACGTCACCGTGGTGACTAACCTGCTGGAATCCCGCCTATTGTGCGGCGAAGAAGCCTTGTTCACGCGCATGACCGACTTGGTGGGCCCCGACAACATCTGGCCGAGCGCGCACTTTTACAAAGCCAAGCTGAACGAACAATCACTTCGGCATGAAAAATACGGCAACACCGCCTACAACCTTGAACCCAACGTCAAAACCTCGCCCGGCGGTCTGCGCGACATTCAAACCATCGGCTGGGTAGTCAAACGCCACTTCGGCGATGATCGCTTGCGCGAGCTGGTATCACGCGGTTTCTTGACGCAGAACGAGTTTCAGACGCTGATCGACGGCCAAGACTACCTGTGGCGCATTCGCTACGCCCTGCACATGATTTCCGGCCGCGAAGAAGACCGCTTGCTGTTTGACCTGCAAAAAGCCGTCGCCGAAGAGTTCGGCTTTGAAGACAGCGAGGACGCGCTGGGGGTCGAGCAGTTAATGAAGACCTACTACCGCACGGTCTTTCGATTACGCGAATTGAATGACATGCTGCTGCAGCATTTTGACGAAGTCATTCTGAACACCGACCTTCCCGCACCACCGATCAAACTGAATTCCCGTTTTCTCAACAACAACGGTTACATAGAAATCAGCCACCCCAGGGTATTCGATAAAACCCCGTCGGCGTTGATGGAAATCTTTGTGTTGTTGGCCCAAAACCCGGACATAAAAGGCGTGCGCGCCAGCACCATTCGCGCCATCTACGAACACCGGCATTTGATCGGCCCAGCGTTTCGTAACGACATTCGCAACATCTCGTTCTTTATCGAGTTGTTTCGCTCCCCGCAAGGCGTCTCGACCAACTTAAGCCGCATGAGCGCTTACGGCGTCTTGGGCTTGTATCTGCCAGAGTTTGGCCAAGTCATCGGCCAAATGCAGTTCGACTTATTCCACGTCTACACGGTCGATGCGCACAGCCTGCAAACCGTGCAGAACCTGCGCCGCTTCCGCCATCGTTCTAACTTGGTTGAGTTTCCTATCGCCAGCGTGGTCATCCATCAGTTGCCCAAGGTCGAGCTGATCTACATTGCCGGACTGTTTCACGACTTGGGCAAAGGCAAAGGTGGCGACCACTCCATTATCGGCGCCGAAGAAGCCTACAACTTTTGTGAACGCCACCGCCTGCCGCGCTGGGATACGGAACTGGTGGTCTGGCTGGTGCGCAACCACCTGTTGATGTCGTTAACCGCCCAGCGGGAAGACATTTCAGACCCCGACGTCATCAACCGCTTCACCCAGAAAGTGCAGGACTTGGTGCATCTGGATTACCTCTACGTGCTGACCGTCGCCGACATCAATGCCACAAACCCGGCACTGTGGAACAGTTGGCGCGCGGCTCTGTTAAAACAACTCTACACCGAAGCCAAGCGCGCCCTACGCCGTGGGTTAGAAAACCCTGTCGGCAAAGAAGAGCGTATTGAAGAAACCAAGCAGAAAGCAATAGAACTGCTGCAAGCCGATGGTTTCACCGCCGAAGAAATCAGATCTTTCTGGGACAACCCCGGCGACGACTATTTCTTGCGCGAAACCGCAGAAAACATCGCTTGGCACACCAAGGCCATATCAAGCCAAGGGGTCGGCATTCCACTGGTGCTGATGCAAGAGCTGAATGCCGGGGCGTTCGAGTCCGCCACGCAGATCTTCATCTACGGGCCAGACCGCGCGCACCTGTTCGCCGACATTGCCTTTGTGATGGACCAGTTGGGCTTGAACATTCACGACGCGCGCATCATGACCTCGCCGTCGTCGCACTACTCACTCGACACCTTTATCGTCTTGGAAGAAGACGGCAGCCCCATCGACATGACCGACCGCGACCGTGTGCGAGACATTCAGCACCGTCTGTTGCTGACTATCGAAGAACCGCCCGAGCGCCGCCAAATAAGCCGACGCGTACCGCGTGTGTTAAAACACTTCAATGTGCCAACACGGGTCAATCTATCCAACGACTTCATCAACCACCGCACCGTCGTCGAAGTCATCACCACCGACCGCCCCGGCCTTCTGGCTTTGATAGGTGAAGTATTCATAGAATTAGGCATCATCTTACAGAACGCCCGCATTTCGACCTTGGGCGAACGTGTAGAAGACGTGTTCTTCGTGGTTGACGCCAATAACGAACCCATAAAAGACCCCGAACTGGGCGAGCGCTTGCGCAGCCTGATGACGCGGAAGTTGAACGAACTGATAGAGCAAACCTGATGAATCACTTATTACAGAGCTTACAGCCCTATCCTTTTGAACGTCTGCGGACGTTAAAAGACGCCGTCACCCCGAGTACCGACTTACCCCACATTGCCCTGTCCATCGGTGAACCCAAGCACGCTGCGCCTCTGTTTGTGCGCGACGCCCTAACCGACGCCATGGATGACTTGGAAGTGTACCCTACCACCGCTGGGGTACCGGAACTGCGCCACGTCATCGCCCGCTGGTTAGAGCAACGCTTTGATCTACCCAAGGTTGACGGCATGCGCCACGTGCTGCCGGTGTGTGGCACGCGAGAAGCCATCTTTTCATTCGTGCAGGCCGCCTTTGATCGCAGCCAAGCTGACACGCGGCCGTACGTGATGACGCCCAACCCGTTCTACCAAATCTATGAAGGCGCGACCCTACTCGCGGGAGGCCAAACCTATTTGCTGAACTGTGAAGCCAAAAACGGCTTCAACCCCGACTTCACCACCATCAGTGATGAAGACTGGCAAAAAACCCAGATTCTGTTTCTGTGTTCGCCCGGTAACCCCACGGGCGCCGTTATACCGCTCGATACACTGACGTGGTTACTGGAAAAAGCGGAACAGCACGACTTCATCATCGCCAGCGATGAATGCTATTCAGAAATCTATTTCACCGAAAACGAGCGCCCTACCGGTTTATTGGAAGCCTGCAAAGCGCGCGGTGATCACGAATTCAAGCGCGCTGTAGTGTTCCACAGTTTGTCCAAGCGTTCTAACTTGCCCGGCATGCGCTCTGGCTTCATCGCTGGTGACGCCGAACTACTGACGCCCTACCTGAATTACCGCACGTATCACGGCTCAGCGCTGCCATTACAGGTACAAAAGGCCAGCATGGCGGCGTGGCAAGATGAGACCCACGTGGAGCACAACCGCTCGGCGTACCGTGAGAAATTTCGTCGCGTACTGGACATTTTAGGTACTAAACTGGAAGTAGCGATGCCCGACGCCGGTTTCTACCTGTGGGCGCGTACGCCCATCGCCGACACCGACTTCGCCCAACAGTTGTATGCGCAGCAAAACGTGACCGTGCTCCCCGGCTCGTATCTGGGAAGAGAAGCACAGGGTGTTAATCCCGGAAGTCACTATATTCGCATGGCGCTGGTTGCTACCCTACCCGAATGCATCGAAGCTGCGGAGCGCATTGCCCGCTTCGTTGATCAACTGAATAACGATTAACAAGGACAGCGACCTTTCATGACCACTATTTACGGCATCAAAAGCTGTGACACCATGAAGAAGGCCTTTACTTGGCTCGACACACAACAGGTGTCTTACGACTTTCACGACTACAAAAAGCAGGGTATCGACCCCGACACCGTGCAGCGCTGGTTAGAAAAAGTCGACCACCGCGTATTGATCAATCGGCGCGGGACGACTTGGCGCAAATTATCCGACGCCGACAAAGCCGCCTGCGACTCAGGCGACCCGACCGCCATTGCCCAGGTAGCAGCGGCCAGCACCTCCGTCATCAAACGACCCGTTGTGGATACTGGCCAGCAACTGCTGGTTGGCTTTGACGCCGCACAGTGGGCTGACCATTTTTCCCAATAGGAGACAGACTATGACATTCGCATTGGCCTTGGGTACCGTTACCCGCAACTCTGCAGGCAAGATCATTGAAGCCTACTTTCCACAGCCTATTCTGAACCCGGAACAAGGCTTGCTGGATAAAGCCAAAGACCTCGGCTACGAAGGCGGCAACGCGGTACTGGAACTGCGCAGCACCAACTTGTCTTTCTTGGCGCAACCGTTCGCCGACGCTGGCTTCTCACGTTCGGCGCATTTCGCCGCACGCGGTGCCGTGTACGAAACGCCGTCGGTATTGGTGGTACTGGAAACCGACCAAGCGCCTTCATCGGTCGCTGAAGCCTTCCTGAAACTGCATTTGCTGTCGCACCGCCTCGTTAAACCGCAGACCATTGATCTGAGTGGCATGTTCGGCCTGCTGCACAACATTGCTTGGACGAATCAGGGGCCAGTCGACCTGCCCGACCTGCACCTCCGTCAGATGCAAGCGCGCCTCGTGGGCGAGCGCTTGAGCGTTGAGTGCGTCGACAAATTCCCGAAAATGACCGACTACGTGGTACCCGAAGGCATTCGCATTGCCGACACGGCACGCGTGCGTTTGGGCGCTTATGTAGGCGAAGGCACCACCGTCATGCACGAGGGTTTCATCAACTTCAACGCCGGCACACTGGGCACCAGCATGGTTGAAGGCCGTATTTCTGCTGGCGTTACCGTCGGCAACGGTTCTGACTTGGGTGGTGGCTGCTCGACCATGGGCACGCTGTCGGGTGGTGGCAACATCATCATCAGCATCGGTGAAAACTGCTTGCTGGGCGCCAATTCGGGCACCGGTATTCCGTTGGGTGATCGCTGCACCATTGAGTCTGGCTTGTACATCACTGCCGGCACCAAGGTGCAGGTGTTGGACGACCAACGCAAACCCGTTGAAG
Source organism: Natronospirillum sp. (assembly GCA_049115955.1). Lineage (GTDB taxonomy): Bacteria > Pseudomonadota > Gammaproteobacteria > Pseudomonadales > Natronospirillaceae > Salinispirillum. The sequence continues at coordinate 77,787 of JAGDZJ010000008.1, read as the reverse complement.
TTGTTAAAGCGCGTGAGTTGGCTGGCAAATCCGACCTGCTGTTCCGCCGCAATTCAGCCAATGGCCAGGTCGAATGTTTGACCAATAAAACCGCCATTGCCCTGAACGACGAACTGCACAGCAATAACTAAACGCTTCGTTTAGTCCTTAAGGGAGCGTCTAAAAACCTCAGAGGTAAAAAGGAGGTTTTTAGATGTTCCATCATTAAATCTTCATTGAAACGCCCTCGCGTTGTCATAAAACCTGATCAGACTGTGTCATTATCCCTGATCGGTGGACCACTCCATGACAGCGACACAAGCCCGCACGACCTACCGCACTATCTGGATTTCTGACACTCACCTCGGCAACCGTAATGCCCAAGCACAACACCTGCTGGAATTCCTGCAGCAGCATCATTGTGAAACACTGTTTCTGGTGGGTGACATCATTGATCTCTGGAAGATGAGCGAACGCGGTCACTGGCCCAAAAGCCATCAGGCCGTGGTGAACCAAATTCTGACCATGGCCGATAACGGAGTGCGTGTGGTCTATGTACCGGGCAACCATGATCCCTTCTTTCGCAAGTTGGTCGGGCATCAGTTAGGCCATGTAGAAGTACACTTGGAATATGTGCATGAGATGGTAGACGGCCGACGTTTATTGGTGGTGCACGGCGATTGCTTCGACGACGAAATTGCCCACTCGCGCTTTCTGTTTTGGCTGGGCGACCACGCCTATGAAACCATTGTGCGCCTGAACCGCTGGCTCAACCAATGGCGGGCACGTTTGGGCAAACCGTATTGGTCGCTTTCGGGCTTCCTGAAAGTACGCAGCAAAAAAGCACAGCATTTTGTGCAGCAGTTTGAGCAACGCGCCATTACGGAAGCCCGCGACCGTGGGTTAGACGGTATTGTGTGTGGCCACATCCATCAGGCCAAGCTAGAAGAAGTAGAAGGCGTGCTGTACATCAACGATGGTGATTGGCTGGAAAGCTGCTCAAGTGTGGTAGAAACTAAAGACGGCACGTTGCAACTGGTGCATTGGGCCACCGCACACCAGCAGCGCGTTACCCTTCCGCCTAAAGTTGCCAAGAAGCCACGCCCGGCATTTTCTTCTTAGGCACCGCCCTCAGTCATTCTCGCGCAGGCGGGAATCAAAATCCTACGGCCCCGGCATGGACTTTCGGGGCATGCCTCCGGCGCTTCACGGCAGGCCGAAAGGCGCGCCTTGAGGCATACCCCTGCGTCCATAGCCTCGTTTAACAACCCTCAGAAAGCTTGCTTTTTCCGTGCGCAAGCGCGTTTTTCTGCTAACTTGTTTTGAGTGTAAGTTTAACATAAGTAGTGGCATAGCGAATTTGGACACCTGAGTAGAGCTGATACTCACCTCAGACGAATAAATATTTATGTGCCAGCCTCATTGTTGCGTGATGCGCAACGCGCTATCATCCCCTTTATGATTAAATCATTCCGTCACAAAGGACTAAAACGGTTTTACTCAACTGGCAGCACGGCTGGCATTCAACCTGATCACGCCAACAAACTACGTATGCAGCTTGTTGCTCTGGATACCGCGACTTCAGTGGATGACATGAACATTCCGGGCTTCCGGCTTCATTCATTGAAAGGAAAAGACAAAGGAAGGTGGTCGATTTGGGTTAACGGAAATTGGCGTATGACGTTCGAATTTCAGGACGGCAACGCTTACATTCTTGATTATGAGGATTATCACTAATGGCTATGCATAATCCGCCGCATCCTGGTGCTTTTATTCGGGACGTCTACTTAGAGCCTTTCGGCATCAGCTCCCGTCAGCTTGCTTACAGCTTAGGTGTTTCGCCTTCCACTTTGTCTCGGCTGCTCAAAGGTGACAGTGGCATTAGCCCGGAGATGTCTCTGCGACTGTCCAAGGTTCTTGGGCGCTCGCCAGAAAGCTGGTTGGCGATGCAAGATATGTACGATCTTTGGGTGGCACGCAGCACGGTCAATCTGGATGGCATTCATCCACTGGATTTTGAGGCTGCTTAACAAGAAGTACTAGGCTACTCCTTGTTTGTCTCTATGGGCATTGTAATTGCGATACCCTAAAGAAGAGTCTGCATGTACACATTACTATAGCTTGTCGGAATCCGGGGTTAATCTGTTGAAGCTGCTTACCCAGGCATGAAGCCTAGGCACATGTAAAGCTTGGCAAAGTTATGTTTGGCATAGCGGCTATCGTCTCACTGTTTTTGTTTTGGTCCTTTAGCTTTTAGTTTCAGGTGCTGTTGAATCCAGGCTGCTGGAGTAGTTACCCGTCTGGCCCTCACAAAAACACCAGACTCCCTCCCGTACATGCACCCATACAGTGTTATCCGGTATTGGTCCTGTAATGCACTGTCTTTCCGGCGCTTACATCGCTAGGATAAGCATCATTATTCACGCGCATTCATGGAGTTCACAATGCAATTCAAACTCAGTGCAGCGGCCGATTTTGCCGCCAGCGACAATCTAATCATTGGTTTCATCGGTAAGGAAGACGGTGCCATCAGCGAGTTGCCAACAGCTCTCGCCGCCAATGTCGCCCAGTGGCGTACGGCGCAGTTGATCAGCACCAAGCTCGGTGATGTGACGCCGTTGCTGCAAGCCGATGGCGCGCAAGTGTTGTTGATTGGTACGGGCGATTCGCTGTCCGTCAGCGAGAACCAGTTGAAGAAAGTCAGCACCGCCATTGCGCAAGCAGTGACGCGCTCAAAAGCCAATACACTGTCGGTGTTGTTGAATGGTCTGCATGTGTCTGGTCGCTCTGCAGAATGGACGGTGCAAAAGTTGGTGGAGTGGACGCTGACGGGCGCGTACCGTTACGACACGACGAAATCTGAAAAGAACGCTGAATTTTCCACTACGCAGTTCCGTTTGATCACCGATACCGATGCACAAGATGCCATCGAGCTGGGTAAAGCCCTCGCCCACGGTGTCAACGTGGCGCGTGAACTGGGTAACCTGCCACCTAACGTCTGTACGCCGACCTATTTGGCTGAGCAAGCGCAACAGTTGGCAGACCGCTACGACAACATCCAGACCGACATCATTGAAGAAGCGGAAATGGAAGCCATGGGTATGGGCGCCTTTATGGCCGTATCTAAGGGCAGCGACGAACCCGGCAAGATGATTGTTATGCATTACCACGGTGCGGGCAGCGACGACCAGCCGCACGTGTTGGTGGGTAAGGGTTTGACGTTCGATACCGGCGGCATCAGCATCAAGCCGGCTGCGGGTATGGACGAAATGAAGTATGACATGTGCGGTGCGGCTTCCGTGTTTGGCACCATGTCGACGCTGGCGGAACTGCAACCCAAGATCAACGTGGTGGCCATAGTGGCTTCGGCAGAAAACATGCCATCGGCACGCGCGACGCGCCCCGGTGACGTGGTGACGTCTATGTCGGGCAAGACCATTGAAATCCTCAACACCGACGCCGAAGGCCGTTTGGTATTGTGCGATGCGCTGACGTACGCTGAGCGCTTCAAGCCTGCGTCGGTTATCGACATTGCGACTTTGACGGGTGCGGTTGTTATTGGTTTGGGTCACCACCCGATGGCGGTGTACAGCAACGACGACGATATGCAGGTGGAGATTCTGAGCGCCGGTAAAGAGATCTGGGACCGTGCTTGGCCAATGCCACTGTGGGATGACTACCGCGACGAGCTGGATTCACCGTACGCGGACTTGCGCAACATTGGTCAAGGTCGTGCGGGCGGTTCTATTACGGCGGCAACCTATTTGGCGGAGTTCACTAAGCACTACACGTGGTCTCATTTAGACATCGCGGGTGCAGCGTGGACAACCGCTAAAGAAGGCGCGACCGGTCGCCCGGTCGGCTTGCTGACTCAGTACTTGTTGAATAAGGTTCAGTCCGCTTAGGGCTGAAACATCGGGCGGATGACACGATGTCATCCGCCCCAATTTCCCTCTTTATACTTGGAAGTTCCCAACCAAACCGTGCAAGCGCTGTGCGCGCTGCAGCAGTTCACGGGTTAAGCCATCCACTTCTTGCGTATCCTGCTCCGCTGTTACTGCGATATCCACGATGCGCGTCAGGCTTTGGCTGATGTCGTTCGCCACGGTCGTCTGCTCGGTCGCTGCGGTAGCAATCTGCGTGTTCATGGCATTAATGCTGGCAATGGCTGCTGAGACTGCGTTCAGGGCAGCGTCCGCTCCGCTGGCTTTTTCCACCGCCGCAGCACCCTGGGTACAACTGCTGTTCATGGTGGTGACAGCCTTCTGCGCGCCGCTTTCTAAGCGCTCGATCATTTTGTGGATCTCTTCCGTGCTGGCCTGCGTCCGACTGGCGAGCGTGCGTACTTCATCGGCGACGACCGCAAAGCCTCGGCCTTGTTCACCGGCACGGGCAGCTTCTATGGCGGCGTTCAGCGCCAACAGGTTGGTTTGCTCGGCAATACCCCGAATAACGTCCAATACGGTGGTGATGCTGGCGACTTCCTGTTCCAACGAATTAACCACCGCCGCGCCTTGGTCGATATCGCTGGCCAACGTATTGATGCCGTCGATGGCTTGTTGCACGATATCACGTGCTCGTTGGCCTTCAATGTCCGCGTTGTGTGCGGCCTCTGCGGCGGCGCTGGCGCTGTGCGAGACGCTCTCTGCCGTACCGGTCATTTCTTGCATGGCCACGGCCACCTGATCGGTCTCCAAACGCTGTGCCTTTACGCCTTCATTGGTGCGTGCGGCCACGGTTTGCGTGTCGGTGATGGCGCTGTCCATCTCATTCACGGCGACGATCACCTCTTGTACCAAGTCACGAATCTTCTCGATAAAGGTATTGAAGCTGACGCCTAAGCGCCCTATTTCATCGTGACGCCGAATGGGTATGCGGTGCGTTAGGTCACCATCGCCTTGTGCGATGTCGTCCAGCGCTTCCGCCAATACGTCGATAGGGCGTGTTACCAAGCGATTGAGTAGCAGGATGACTGCGCCGATTAAGATTATGATCAACAAAATATTCTGCACTGCAGAGTTCAGCACAGAATTCTGCAAGGCGTTCTGTATTTGCGACGCATCGGTGTAGATGTCGGCGCGCCCGACGTAAGCATCGCCCCACGTTAGATCAAGCTGGCGGTTCGGAAGCCGATGCTGATAATCCTCCGGTAATATATCTTGGGTTTCACCGGCTTCGTTTTGCGCCATGCCGACAATCAAGGCATCTTCATCGTCGTATACAAAGATGGCTTCAACGACGTTGGCCGTCACTTCGGCATCAACAATCAGCAAAGCCTGGCTCGGTGTGAAATTCCAGATCGCGGGTGGAATGCTTTGCTGCAACCGGAAGGCAACAAAGTCAATTTGAGCGTCGAACTGTTCCGTTAAGGTGGTAGCTGTCTGTTGGTAGTTAAATACTGAAAACAGTGTCAGTAGTAGCAAGACGACGGCGCTGGTGATGATATTAAAGCGCACGCCGATGCGTTGACTGACCTGTATGGAATTCTTCTTATTTCTTTGCGTGTGATTATTCATGGCAAACCTCAAGGCAAACCTGATGGGTCAGTAGAATTGTTATTATCTGACCGGTTGCTAGCATATATGGCTAGGACAGCCCGTATGCCGAGAATGCAGGAGCAATTCTCGGCCCGCCCGTCCATGGGCATAAAAAAGCCACCCTAAGGCGGCAAGGGACACAATGAACTTACAACGTGGGCCATGTTACCGCATGCGGCGACTTCACGGCCCGTCGGCATAGGCTGCCGAAAAGCCTTTAGCGAGTACCGGCGGCCATCCAATCGGCCATCAGCTCGTCATAAGGACGCGTTTGACCCTGAGGCTTCTCGTTCGCCAAACGGGGCTTAGGTGCGCCCGGCTGAGCAAACCAGTATTCAGGATCACGCGGCTCATTGAGCACCGGAGCGTACTGCGAGAACACATTCGCACGCGCCAAACGCATCATGGTGTTATCCATGGCGTTAGCCAGATTATCCAACGCGGCTTGCGGAGTGATTTCACCACTGACGGCGGGCGCCAGATTCTGCCACCACAACGGCGCTAAGCGAGGATAGTCAGGTACGTTAGTGCCTGTTGGCGTCCACATGCTTTCGTTGGGGCTACGGTAGAACTCCACCAAACCGCCCAGTTTTGGCGCTAAGTCAGTCAACTCTTGCGAGTTAATGTCGGAACGACGAATCGGCGTCAAACCGGTGATGGTTTTTTCCAACGATACGGTTTTAGACACCGTAAACTGGGCAAACAACCACGCGGCCGTGCGGCGATCTTGTGGCGTAGAGTTGAAGAAGGTCCAAGAACCTACGTCCTGATAGCCCACTTTCATGCCGTCTTGCCAGTAAGGTCCTACCGGAGAAGGAGCCATGCGCCATTTCGGATTACCTTGGTCATCCGTCACTGGCAACGCTGGGTCGGTCATGTCAGCGGTGAACGCCGTATACCAGAAGATCTGCTGAGCGACGTTACCTTGCGCAGGTACAGGACCAGCTTCACCAAACGTCATGCCTTGCGCCTCTGGTGGCGCATAGTCACGCAGCCATTCCACCATTTTACGCAGTGCGTATTCAGAAGCCGGGGAGTTAGTTGCACCACCGCGCGTCACACTGGCGCCTACAGGGTTACCTGATTCGTTCACTCGAATACCCCAGTCATCCACTGGATTTCCGAACGGCACACCTACGTCACCCATGCCTGCCATTGACAACCATGAATCGTGGAAGCGCCAGCCCAGTGATGGGTCACGACGACCGTAATCCATGTGACCGTAAACGGTCTGACCGTCGATATTACGACCAGTGAAGAACTCTGCGATATCTTCATACGCAGACCAGTTCAAGGGTACACCCAGGTCATAGCCGTATTCGGAGCGGAATTCGGCCTTCAGGTCAGCACGGTCAAACCAGTCGGCGCGAAACCAATAAAGGTTGGCGAACTGCTGTGCTGGCAACTGATAAATCTTGCCGTCTGGTCCTGTGGTATACTGAATGCCGATGAAATCATCTAAGTCCAGATAGGGATTGGTAAAGTCGCGCCATTCGTTTTGCATTGCATCCGAAATGGCCACGGTTTTACCGTATCGCAGGTGCGTACCGATAGCGTCGGAATCGTTGATGTAACCATCATAGATATTGCGATCGGACTGCATTTGCGTCTGCATGGTGTCCACTACATCACCCTCACCGATGATGTTGTGCGTTACTCGGATACCAGTGATTTCAGCAAAGGCGCGAGCAAGGACGTTCGCCTCGTACTCGTGTGTCGTCAGGCCTTCAGCCACGGTGCGGATTTCCATACCACGAAACGGTTCTGCAGCTTCAATAAACCACTCCATTTCCGCAATCTGCTCCTCACGCGAGAGCGTCGAACGAGTAAACTGAGAGTCTACCCAACGCTCCGCTGCGGCGCGGTACTGATTTGACTGTGCGCTGACCTGGGCGGTCGCCATGATCAAACCAGTAGCGAGCACTGAAAGGCACATCGTATTATTTTTTTTCATGTTAACCTCGTTGCTTACTTTGTTTGCTTCCTTGCGTTCAAATGCAGTCCTTTACTTCTTTGTCAGCCCCAGCGCATCACTGCGATCATCCAGATCGCCGATACACCGGTAGCCACCAAAACGTGAAAGTCTGTGAATCCGACCACGGCCAAATGGATATAGGCGCTGGTCAACAAACCAATGAACAGTCGATCGCCGCGCGTGGTACTAATGGGCAACAAGCCCTTACGCTCAATCGACGGTGAAAAATACTGCCAGATCGACATACCGGTGAGCAGTAAAGCAATACCGGTGAAGAATCCCGCGGTGGGTACAGTCCAAACCATCCAACTCATTGTGCATACTCCCCTATCAAGTACGGCCGAGGGCAAAGCCCTTAGCGACGTGGTTACGGACGAAATAGATCACGAAGATACCGGGCACTATGGTCAGTACCCCAGCAGCGGCCAGCACCCCCCAATCAATACCCGACGCCCCCACGGTGCGCGTCATAATAGCCCCGATGGGCTGCGCATTCGTGGCCGTTAACGTACGCGCCAACAGCAGCTCTACCCACGAGAACATGAACAGGAAGAACGCGGTCACCCCTATACCGGAACGAATCAGGGGGATAAAAATCGTGACGAAGAACTTCGGAAAGCTGTAGCCATCGATGTACGCCGTCTCATCAATCTCTTTCGGCACGCTGCTCATAAAACCTTCCAGAATCCAGACCGCTAATGGCACGTTAAACAGGCAGTGTGCCAAGGCCACTGCGATGTGGGTATCAAATAAGCCGATTGATGAATACAACTGAAAGAACGGCAGCAGAAATACCGCAGGCGGTGCCATACGGTTGGTCAACAGCCAGAAGAACAGGTGCTTGTCGCCGATGAACTTGTAGCGGCTAAAGGCGTAGGCCGCAGGCAGCGCCACGGTCAAACTAATGACCATGTTGATGCCGACGTACGTCATGGAGTTGAGATATCCCTTGTACCAACTCGAATCCGTCAGAATCTTCCGATAGTTGTCGAGTGTGAAATCCTGAGGCCACAGTGACAAGGTGCTGAGAATTTCCTGATTGGTTTTGAACGACATGTTCACCAGCCAGTAGATCGGCAAAAGCACAAAGAGGATGTACACCACAAAGGCAATGCGAGACTTCATGCCAGCACCTTCTTTCGACTTACGTTGCGGCCGTGTGATGGTGCGGCCGGAGGCTTTCGCCGCTTCGGCCATACTGCTATTAGTTAGAATATTCTGACTCACGTGGACATCCCCTTATTCGATACCGTTCTTGTCTTTTTGCATGTGCATGATGGTGGTGTAGAACACCCAGCTCACGAGCAAAATGATCAAGAAATAGATGAGTGAGAAGGCAGCGGCAGGGCCGATGTCGAACTGGCCGATGGCCATGGCCGTCAATGCCTGACTCAGGAAGGTGGTCGAGCTGCCTGGCCCGCCGCCCGTCAAAACAAAGGGCTCGGCGTAAATCATGAAGGAGTCCATGAAGCGCAGCAGCACACCAATAATGAGTACGTTGGTCAGTTTCGGCAGTTGAATGTAACGGAAGATCGCCCATTTCGAGGCACGATCAATGCGAGCTGCCTGATAATACGCCTCAGGAATGGCCCGCAGTCCGCTGTAACACAGCAAGGCGATCAGCGGTGTCCAATGCCAGACGTCCATCAGAATGATGGTGCCCCACGCGTCCACGGAACTGCGTGAGATATTGTACGCATAGCCCATTTCACGCAGGCCCCAGCCCATTAATCCGATGTCGCCACGGGTGAAAATTTGCCAAATAGTACCGACTACGTTCAGCGGTATCAGCAATGGCAATGCCACCAAGACCAGGCTCCAAGATGCGGCAGCACCTTTCTTTGGCATCAACAAGGCGACGCCGATGCCCAGAGGCACCTGAATCAGCAAAATGGTGAACGAAAACGCAAACTGGCGACCCAAGGCACTGCGCAAGTTCGGGTTGTTCAACATTTCCCGATACCATTCGGTGCCGGTAAAAAAGCGCGTATTGGTATCGAACACGTCCTGTACGGAGTAGTTCACCACCGTCATCAGCGGGATGATGGCGGAGAACGCGACGATGACGAATACCGGCAGAACAAACAGCCAACCTTTATTGCTTTCAATCTTGTTCATTGGTCACCTCCACCAGGAATTCGTCGACATACACTTTGATCCATTGTTCCGGAAAGCTGATCCACGCCTTACGCTCGGGCAGCTTTTGGTCTTCGTGCAGGCGGGCCTTCATGGTGACGCCACGAAACACGAACGACATGATGCGGTAGGTGCCAAGGTCTTCTATGTCCTTAACGTCTACCTCATAGGCTTCGTCGTTCTTGTCGTCCCATACGTGAACAAACTCTGGACGAATACCAACTTTGATGTTGTCAGAGCCCATACGGCGCACCGTTGACAGCACAGCATTAGGAGCTGGAACGATCAAACCGTTGAAATCAAAGCCTTCGTCGCCCAAGGTGACTTCTAGAAAGTTCATACCGGGGCTCCCAATGAAGTAACCCACAAAGGTATGAGCCGGATTTTCAAACAGCTCGCGCGGTGAACCAAACTGCACTATCTGACCTTCGTACATCAGAGCAATTTTGTCGGCGAACGTTGAGGCTTCCAGCTGATCATGGGTGACGTACACCATGGTGATGTTGAATTGCTCATGAATCTGCTTGAGCTTGCGGCGCAGCTTCCACTTCAATTGCGGGTCGATGACCGTTAACGGCTCATCAAACAGAATGGCGGATACGTCATCGCGCACTAAGCCGCGTCCCATGGACACTTTCTGTTTTTCATCGGCGGTCAGGTTTTTCGCCTTACGCTTCAGCAGTTTGGACAGGTCCAGAATGTCTGCGACCTCATGCACCTTAGGCTTCACCTTATGCTCGGGCACCTTCATGTTGCGCAGAGGAAAGGCCAAATTGTCGAACACCGTCATGGTGTCGTAGATCACGGGAAACTGGAAAACCTGTGCGATGTTGCGCTCTTCCGGTGGCAAGTCATTCACAACTGTGTCGTCGAACAGCACCTCCCCATTAGAAGGAGCCAATAGCCCGGAAATGATGTTCAGCAAAGTGGATTTACCACAGCCCGAAGGGCCCAACAGGGCATAGGCACCGCCCTGCTCCCAAACGTGCTGCATTTGCCGAATGGCGTAGTCGGCATCACTGGTCGGGTTTGTCGAATAGCTGTGCGCCAATGCGTTTAACGTTATCTGTGCCATGTCATGCTCCTACCAGGCGACGCGGACCGTGCACAAACTTGCCGTCGAGATCGAAGGCGTAGAGTTTGTGCGTGGGGAAGTACACTTTGATCTTCTCGTCGACGTGATACTCGTGCACGCCGGACAGGTGCAGCACCAAATTAAAGTGATCGTTGCGTACATGCAGAAAGGTTTCCGAGCCACTGATTTCGGCCAGATCTACCGTCACTGGCAACTCCAAGTCATCGTCCGCGTGCGGTACCAAGCCAATGTGGGAGGCGCGCACACCGAAGTTGTACTGACCCGGTTCCAGATTGCGCAGATCGGCATTGAGCTGAAAATGCACGGTATCGTCGAACGTGACCTCTGTTTCTGACACCTGGCCTTTGACCACATTGATCGGCGGCTCAGAAAACATTTCTGCGGTCACGATGTCGGTAGGACGATGATAGACATCCGGTGTTTTACCGTATTGCAGCAATCGGCCTTCATGCATTACAGCGGTGTAACCACCCAGCGCAAGCGCTTCGTTCGGTTCTGTAGTGGCGTAAACCGCGATGCAATTACGGACTTTGAACAGCGCACGCAGCTCTTCACGCAATTCTTCGCGCAGTTTGTAGTCCAGATTCACTAAGGGTTCATCGAACAGAATCAGTTGCGCATCTTTAACCAAGGCACGTGCCATGGCGGTGCGCTGCTGCTGCCCGCCCGACAACTCCATGGGGTAGCGATCGAGCAGATTTTCAATGTGCAACATACTCGCGGTTTCACGCACGCGCTCTTGAATCACCTTAGCGGGCATTTTTGCCAACTTCAGTGGCGACGCTATGTTGTCGTACACCGTGAGGTTTGGATAATTGATGAACTGTTGATAGACCATCGACAGGTTGCGATCACGCACGGATACACCGGTAACGTCCACACCGTTCATCAACACACGACCACGAGTCGGACGATCCAACCCGGCCATCAAGCGCATCAATGTGGTCTTGCCTGCTAGCGTACGTCCGAGTAATACATTAAACGAGCCCGGTTCTAGGGTCAGACTGACGTCGGTTATCCAGTCCTGCCCGTCAACAACCCGGCTGACGTTCTCCAGAATTAAAGACATGTTTCATACCCACTTGTTATTTTTATCGTGCCAGTGCTGTCACCTTGTGATGATCAACCCAGCTTGCGGGTACAGTTACAACATGCATGCCAGAAATCGAACATTTGCGAAAATTATTTTTATCTTATTGTTTTATATAGTATTTATTTAAATAGATGGCGTATTTTGACCATTCGGTAGAAAATTAATGAACGTTCATTTTTGTTCAAAAGTGTTAACGGTGAACAATTCAAACTGTTCAACACTGAACACTTGTAGTACAACTGCACACCGTGACCAGTCACTGATGTTTCACAGTGCGGTCATGAGTGCAGATAATAAATACAACAAGAAGTAACGCCATGATTGAACCCGAAGCTCAACCAACAGAGCCTACAGACCCGTTGTCGAGCACGTCAGAGCAGGAGCCTTCTCACAAGGAACTGATTGAAGCGTCCTGGTATCGTTGCGAGTCCTTTGGGCTGTCGCACACGACTAAGCCGGACTACGGTGACGTGCGTGCAGGTCAGGTCAGTTCGTTGATTGAAGAACACCATGACCTGGTGAAGACCACCGAGAACGAAGTGCTGCCCTACTACGAGAACATCCTGTCGAATTCGGCGTGCGTGATTGTTCTGGCCGACCGACAAGGGCATGTGTTGAACACTTGGGGGGCTAATCGTTTTCGCAGTCGTGGCGAACATGGCCTTGTGCCCGGCCACCGCTGGCAAGAAGTCGGCGTAGGCACCAACGCCATTGGTACAGCCCTCGCCAGTGGGCAAGCCATACAGGTCAGCCGCGACGAGCACTTCTTGCGCGCCAATCGATACATGGTGGGTGCCGCATCGCCCATATTTGATACGCGGAAAGAATTAATTGGTGTGTTGGACATTTCGTCCGACGCTTACCTGCCGCAAGACCATACTTTAGGCATGGTCAAACTGATGTCGCTGACCGTAGAAAATCAGCTCATTCACGCGGCGTTCGAACGTGAACACTACATTCTGGCCTTCAACACCAACATTGGCAGCCTGGAGAGCCATTGGTCCGGGCTGATTGTGTTGGACGAAAACGGCACCATAGTGTCAGCCAACCGCCGGGCCTCCGCGGTACTCGCACACGACCTAGCGCTGTTGCACGTTGAGGCTGTGTTCGGCTGCACCATGCGCGAAATTCGCCAGCAGCCGCCCAGCATGCCGCTGTCGTTGCGGGTGTTGGAGCGCTTCCGCGTCTGGGTGAAGGTCAACCCGCCTACGGCCCCTAAGTTGACTGTACCCGATTTTCGCAACGACCCGAATTATCAAGCCCCGGCGCCGCGCAAAGCCATGCCCGATGACGTCATACCCTACGAAGAACTCGAACACGGCGACACACGCGTCCGGCAGGTGTTGAACCAAGCCCGCAAGATCATCGAGAAAGACATTCCCATCCTGATTCGTGGGGAAACCGGTGCGGGTAAAGAGATCTTTGTCCGCTCGCTGCACTACCACAGCAGCCGCCACAAAGAGAACTTAGTCGCCGTCAACTGCGCTTCGATTCCAACGGAATTGGTAGAGTCTGAATTGTTTGGTTATGAGAAAGGCGCTTTTACTGGTGCCCATACCAAAGGCTCGGTCGGGCTGATTCGGCGCGCTCACAAAGGCACCTTGTTTCTGGACGAAATAGGCGAGATGCCGATGAATGTGCAATCACGCCTGTTGCGGGTATTGCAAGAACGTGTGGTCACGCCACTTGGCTCCAGCGAAGTGTTCCCTGTGGATATCAAGCTGATTTCCGCCACCAACCGTAATCTAAAAGAAGAAGTAGAACTGGGTAACTTTCGCCAAGACCTCTACTACCGAATTTCCGGCCTCAGTTTGGAACTGCCGCCGTTGCGCACGCGTCACGACAAGGAAGCACTGATTCGCTACGTTTACTCGCGTTTGCGTACGGACGAAGACGGTGCCTTGCCCGCCGATATTCAGGCGATGTTGTTTCGCCACCCTTGGCCCGGCAACATGCGCCAACTGGTCAACGTGTTAAAAGTGGCGCTGGCCATGGCCGATGGACAACCGTTAAGTGCCGAGGATCTCCCAGCGGATTTCTATGAAGACCTGCCAGATGCAGGCGCAACGCCTACCTCGCCAGCATTAGATTCCGCGCCAGCGCCTGCAGCAAGCCCTGTTCAGTCAATCGTTATGCCCGTCACCGACCCGGCGGTGTTGATTCCGCAGTTGTATCTGGCCAATGGGAAAAATATTACGCGCACAGCTAAGGCCGCAGGCGTGAGCCGTAATACGGTGTATAAGTATCTGCGCTCCCTATAGGGCAGACGCTTTACTTCACTACGGCACGTTCCACAGGTATCCTTAGCGCTCGTTTTCAGCCTGATGTCACCATTCCATGACCAAAGTCGATTTCCATATTCTAAGCGCCAATCAATTCGACGACGCGGCGCTGTATGTCTGTCGTCTGGCCGAAAAAGCGTGGCGTTCGGGCCATCAAGTGCTGATTCATTGCGACGAGGTCTGGGCGGATACGCTCAACGAACTGCTGTGGTCGTATCGTCCAGAATCCTTTGTGCCACATGGCCTACTGGCGGACGGCGAAGCGCCGGTGAACATCACCAGCTCGGTTGACTGCGGCACGCATCACGATGTGATGATCAATCTATCGCACCAGCAACCCAGCTCTTTTTCGCGCTTCCACCGCTTGATTGAGGTGGTTTTTGAGGAAGACGCGCTTAAAGTCGCCAAACGAGCGCATTACAAATTCTATCAAGAGCGCGGTTATCCGTTGCAGAACCACCGGGTGTAGGAGTGCACCGACACGGCAATTCCGGTTATACTTCTCGCATTCAATTTTCACCCATCTACTGACAGTCGGAACCCCATGGATAAGACGTATCGTCCGCAGGACATTGAGCAGAAACACTACCAACATTGGGAAGATAAAAACTACTTTGCCCCCTCCGGCCAAGGTGATGCGTTCAGCATCATGATCCCACCGCCTAATGTCACCGGCAGTCTGCACATGGGGCATGCCTTCCAGCACACCATCATGGACGCTTTGACCCGTTATCAACGCATGATGGGCAGCAACACCTTGTGGCAGCCGGGCACCGACCACGCCGGTATCGCCACCCAAATGGTGGTTGAACGCCAACTGGCCGAGCAAGGCATAAAGCGCCACGAACTGGGCCGCGAAACCTTTATCGATAAGATCTGGGAATGGAAAGCCAAGTCAGGCGGCACCATTACCGAACAAATGCGCCAACTGGGTGATTCTGTCGATTGGTCGCGTGAGCGCTTCACCATGGACGACGGATTGTCCAACGCGGTACGCGAAGTGTTTGTGCGCTTACACGAAGAAGGCCTGATTTATCGTGGCAAGCGCCTCGTCAACTGGGACCCGAAACTGCACACGGCAATTTCCGACTTAGAAGTTGAGAACAAAGAAGAGCAAGGCCACCTGTGGCACTTCCGCTACCCATTAGCGGACGGCGCCAAGACCTCCGACGGTCAAACGTATCTGGTGGTTGCTACCACTCGCCCGGAAACCATGTTGGGCGACACCGCCGTTGCCGTGCACCCCAAAGACGGGCGTTATGCTTCTTTGGTGGGTCAGTTTGTTGAGCTGCCACTGGTTGGCCGCCGAATCCCCATCATCGCTGACGACTACGTCGACATGGAATTCGGTTCGGGCTGTGTGAAGATCACCCCCGCGCACGACTTCAACGACTACCAAGTCGGTAAGCGCCATTCTGTAGCCTTGGTGAATGTGTTCGACGAGAACGCCTGCATTCTGGCTGAGGCCCAAGCATTTCAATACGACGGTACCGAGTGGGTAGACTTTGATACCACGTTGCCCGCCGAATACGCTGGCCTCGACCGCTACGACGCGCGCAAGCTGATTGTCGCCGCCTTTGATGCGGCCGGTTTGCTGGCTGAAGTGAAAGACCATACCTTGCAAGTCCCGAAAGGTGATCGCTCTGGCGTTGCCGTTGAGCCCTGGTTAACGGACCAGTGGTACGTGGACGCGAAGAAACTTGCTGGCCCGTCCATTAAAGCGGTTGAAGATGGCGCAATTCAATTTGTGCCCAAGCAATGGGAGAACACCTATTTCTCTTGGATGCGCGACATTCAGGATTGGTGTATTTCACGTCAACTGTGGTGGGGGCATCAGATTCCTGCGTGGTACGACGAGTCCGGTGCGGTGTATGTTGGCCGCGATGAAGCCGAGGTGCGGGCCAAACACGGCTTGGCCGACAGCGTAACGCTGCGCCAGGACGAAGACGTTTTGGATACTTGGTTCAGCTCTGCGTTGTGGACCTTCTCTACGCTGGGTTGGCCGGAAAAAACGCCTGAACTGGCGACCTTCCACCCGTCTAGCGTGCTGGTTACCGGGTTCGACATCATCTTCTTCTGGGTTGCCCGGATGATCATGATGACCCTGCACTTCA
Organism: Natronospirillum sp.; assembly: GCA_049115955.1. Taxonomy (GTDB): domain Bacteria; phylum Pseudomonadota; class Gammaproteobacteria; order Pseudomonadales; family Natronospirillaceae; genus Salinispirillum. Next base: position 61,575 of record JAGDZJ010000008.1, on the reverse strand, counting down.
TGAAAAACGAAGACGGCACGCCACAAGTGCCCTTCCATACCGTGTATGTAACCGGTCTGATCCGCGACGAGAACGGGCAGAAAATGTCGAAGTCGAAAGGCAACGTCATAGACCCATTGGATTTGATCCACGGCATCGACATCGAAGCCTTGGTGGCGAAACGCACCAGCGGTTTGATGCAACCCAAGCTGGCGGCCAAGATTGAAAAAGCCACCCGCCAGTCGTTCCCGGATGGCTTTGAGCCTTCAGGTACAGACGCCTTGCGCTTTACCTTGACCTCTTTGGCCTCTAACGGTCGTGACATCAAGTTCGACGTAAAACGCCTCGAAGGCTACCGCAACTTCTGCAATAAATTGTGGAACGCGGCACGCTACGTAGAAATGAATACCTTGGCTGAAGACGGTTCGCCGTTAGATTGCGGCCAGTTCGATGCCGATGCAGAAGTGGCGCTGTCGCTGGCGGATCGCTGGATCATCTCACGCTTGCAGCGTACCGAAGCGGACATGAACCGCCACTTCACGCAATATCGCTTCGACTTGGCCAGCCAAGTGCTGTACGACTTCGTATGGAACGAATACTGCGACTGGTATTTGGAACTGAGTAAGCCGATTTTCTGGGACGAGCAGTCCACCGCCGCGCAGTTGCGTGGTTCGCGCCGCACCCTGATTCGCGTGCTGGATGCCATTCTGCGTTTGGCGCACCCCATCATGCCGTTTATTTCGGAAGAAATTTGGCAGTCGATCAAGCCGTTGTCTGGCAAGTCAGGCGACAGCATCATGCTGGAACCCTATCCGCAGCCGGAAGAGCACAAGATTGACCATGCAGCAGAAGCCGACTTGGACTGGGTGCGCAACGTGATCGTTGGCGTGCGTAACATTCGCGGCGAAATGAACATTTCCCCGAACAAACCCATTCCGTTGTTGCTGCAAAACGGCAGCGCTGAAGATCAGCGTCGCCTGGACGACAACCGTACGTTCTTGCAGAAACTGGCGAAACTGGAAAGCATTACTTGGTTGAGCGCGGCAGACGAAGCGCCTTTATCGGCAACACAGTTGGTTGGCGAAATGCGCGTACTCGTGCCTATGGCAGGCTTGATCGACGTGGCCGCTGAACGCGCGCGCTTGAACAAAGAGATCGAAAAAGCAGAAAAAGAACTGGCGCGTATTCAGGGCAAACTGAGTAACGAAAAGTTCACCGCCAAAGCCCCCGCCGACGTGGTGGCGAAAGAGCAAGAAAAGGCCGACGCCATTTCTGTCTCTTTGGGTCAGTTGAGCGAGCAACGCGCGCGTATTGACGCGTTGTAGATTCGTAGCAAAATAGGGCGTGGAGCGTGCTTGTGGCGGATGACGCTGCGCTCTTCCGCCCTATAACTATTTAAGCTGTATAAAGGTCATCGAGAAGCTCTTCGGGCTTAGGTCTAGGGCACATGCCTCAAGGCGCGACTCCCGGCCTGCCGTGGAGCGCCGGAGGCATGTGCCCTAGACCCAAGCCCCGATGACCCCCTCCGAGATGAGTCCTTTCAGACACGCCCCTTCTCGTGCGCCACCACCGCGCGCAGCGCTTCCTCTAACGGCTGCTGTGCCGCCTGCGTCCAATGAAACAACCGCTGATGCAATTCACCCTGTGCCGGACTGTCAATGCTGCACTGCTGACTGTATTTTGCAAACTCCCTTAACTGAATCAAAATAGTTGCCACATGGCGCGGACATTCGCACTCCAACTGAGGCTGCGTGTTGGCCCAACGCACCAACTCCTCGTCACTGAACGAACTTTCCGGGCTCTGCGCCAACAACCAACGCATTAAACTAGCCCACGTCAGCGGCCCGGACACCGTCTCAATGTCCTGCGCCGCCAATTGCTGCAAACGGCGGTTTAACGCATAGTGATACACCAACAATACCGGCACCCCGGCGCGCGTCAGACGCTGCGCACGCGTAACGTGTTGATCGCTGAGCGAACCTACTTCCCAAATCAACACCCCGGACGCCAACGACACATCTACTTCTTCCAGCACCCGCGCACGCTCACCAAACCAAGAAGAAAAGTCGCTCACTACCCGCGCGCCACAGAACGACACACTGCCCGGCAAGTCAGCCGTGGTGTCTAACGGGTTCATGCTGCGTAGCTCAGCCACGTCTAAGGTCGACAAGTCCGTTAGCGCCCAGCCACGCGCTTTGAGCTGAGACACCAAGCGCAGACGCTCTAGGTCTGTCTCGGAATACAGGCGGTGGCCGCCCGACGAACGATGGCTCGCATCAATGTCGTAACGAGCTGCCCATTTACGCAAAGTGGCAGGCGCTACACTGGTCCTGCGGCTGGCTTCCGCCATACTGAAATAGAGTGTCTCGGCCATGTCTCGGTTTCAATCCAATTAATGAGAAATAAGTGATCTTTTGTCGCACCTTTCTCATACGTACCTATAAAGGTAATTGGTTCAGAATCTGATGAAAAACGATCGCACTGCCTGGTACTCAAACATCGCTAACGACTATCCTGCGTTGGCACACGGAGAACAGAAGCGCCTTCTGTGGTCACTGATGCGCGGCATTGTGCGCCTGCAATGCTGGAACAACGGCAACGAGGGGCAGGAAAACCCAAAACCGGGTTATTTGCGACACTGCCGCGAGCAACTGTTTGCCGTGGTGCACGCCGATCAGCCGTTTTGGTTCAACGAACCAGACAACGTCGCACACTGGCTAGAAACTTTGCGTCCTGCTTTGGTGAGCAATCCACTACTGCGCAGACGTTACAAAGTACTTCACGCGGTGCGACAGCGCATTCTGTTGCACAATCAACGCTTGATCATTCGTCAGGTGCATCGGCGGCCGAATTATTCGCTGGAGTACGGTGATCTGATCATGGAAGGCAATTTAGGCCTGATTCGGGCTGTGGACTTGTTCGACCCACGTAAGGCGTATCGTTTTTCAACCTATGCGCATTTCTGGATTGAGCAGGCAATTTTATTGGCGTTGAAGCAAAAGACGCAGACCGTCCGCACGCCACTCAGTGCAATGACTAAGGCCTATCAGGACCACAAGACGCAGATCGAAAACGGCGAAGTGTCTGAAATGCCATCGTTGTTCCGCGACAATTTATCGCTGGATGACCCCGATCTGCAAATTAACTTGGACACCTACCACGCTGAATCTCGACGGCCACAAGAAGCCGTAGACAACAAACGCTTGGTGGGCGAGATACTGCGTCGATTGCCGGAGCGTTTGCGGCAGGTTTTATTGCTGCGTTACGGTGTGAACCAGCGTGACAGCGTCGGCTACCGAGAGATCGCTGACCAACTGGGCATCAGCCGCGAACGGGCACGACAACTGGAACAAGAAGCCCTGGAGCACCTGCGCCAGAGTGCGCAGGTGCCGTTTGACTAAATACACTGAGGAATGGTGGCTAGAAGGCTTCGCCAAAGTTGATGACTAAGCCTCTACGCCCATCGACCCACCCCATGTCAATGCGGATGTTCAAGCGGCGCTCGTCGCTGATCGAGTAGCGAAGGCCGGTACCGAAACCTGTTTTCAGATCGGTATCCTGCCATTCGGAGGGCGACTCACCCACTTGTCCGGCGTGCACAAACACCGACGAAGCGAAACGACGCGTGATGGGGATACGCGCTTCCAATTGGGTGGTAACGGTGGAACGATGTCGGTATTGACCATCCACTGCACCCCGCATCCATTGGCTACCATTCAATGTTGGCATATAAGGAAACGGGGTGTCTGCAGATGCCTGTTGGACCTGCCCGCCTAACGCAAAGATCACTCTGTAGGGCGACTGCCAATACGCAGCGCCACTTTGCGAGGCAATGTAGTAGGCTCCAGCGTCATCAGAGCGACCCAATGCCATCGTGGTATCCACGAATGTACCGCGGGTCGGCCAACTCAGTTCATCGCGGGTATCGCGAGTCAGCGACAACTCCACGGCCTGCACTTGACCACCCTCTGTCCAAGCCGCGCTTTGCAGGTCGGGACTGTTCGGCTGTTCAAACTCGATATCTGCCCATGCGGCGACTAAGGCGCCTCCGACGCGCCAACGCTCACTCAGCGGGTAGGACCAACCGCCACGTAATTCGAGCGACATGTCTTCATATTTCTCGCCGTCTTCAATGTATTTGGCACGATAGCCGTAAAACTCGTTGGGAAAACGACTGATGCGAAGACCAAAATCGAACGCATCTTGCGTGCCTTCGATCAGGCCTGGCGTGCGCAACCCCAGCGCTAAGGCTTGTTGATTGCTCGCAGTACCGACAAAGAACAAGGACGCCGCCAGTGAGTCCGGCTCGGGCGAGCTTTCCCAGAACGTCGCTACGCCGAGTTGCAGACCGGTATCCGGCTGACTGCCCACGACGGGCAAAATGATGAAATCCGAAGCGTGAGCATAAGACAACGACAATGCCGCGGTCATGCCCAGTGTTATCAAATGGCTGAAAAAACGCATCTGTCCCCGCATGGTAGTAAGTAGTTGGTAGCAATACTGCTCACTATAACCTATCGGATCACTTCCGCTACTAATTCAGCCGGTACTCAATGGGGACATCAAAACTCAGTTGGTGAATCCGTTGCGCTTGCAATTCAGCCGGAAAGTGCGGCAATTCCGTCAACGACAGCACCATGGTGCGCGCGGCATCGTCGAGCACAGCGTGCCCGCTGGAGGCTACCAACTCCGATGCGGTGATGCCTGCACTGGCATCAATGTGAAAACGTATATGGGCTACGCCTTGCAGGTTGAGCCTCTGAGCGCGGCGCGGATACGTCTGCAAACGTTGTAAGGCGCGTTGCAGTTCAGCGCGATAAGCGGCCATTATTTCGTCCAACGCGTCACTGGCGACGGTTTCGAGTGCTGCGTATTGCTCTGTTTCTGACGCCGATTCAGGTTCCGGCTCGGTTGGTAGAACGGTTTCTGCATCTGCCGGGGTTTCGATTTCTGACACCCGTTCTGGCTCAGGGGCTACAACAGGCTCGGGCTCGGGCTCGGGCTCAGGATTAGGTTCGACGGTGGGCTCTGGATCAGGCTCATCGACCTCTGGTACTTGGTCGTCCAAAATCCAACCCTGATCTGACGCCAATGCGGCAACGGTGTTTTCCGCCACAGCAGGCTCGGCAAGCGCCGTTTCCGCCAATACAGGATCAGGGGGACGCGGTACCGATTCCGTCCGCAAGTGAACTTCCGGGCCGCGAGCCACCTGTGCTGGCAATTCCAACCCGTGCAACGCTTCCGAGCGCCAGACCATACCGATGGCCAACGCATGCCCCAACAAGGAAAACACCAAGGCAAAAGTTAAGCGTGAACGGCCACCCGGTTGGGTGGCTGCGCTGTCCATCGGTCGATCCATCAGTCGAGCTGCCGCACTCTCAATGTGATGTGGCCACTGGTGCCAGCATCCGGGTGGTAATAGTTCACTGCCTGCACCATATAGATATCATCCGTAGTAGCGCTGTCACCATCTAGGTCAACTGCGAACACGCGGAAATTGGGCGCCAATGAATGCCCTGTACCATAGCCCTCTACGCCATAGACCAGCCATTCGTTTTCCGTGAAAATGTTACTTACGCCGTCGCTTACATTTCCTCTGTCGAAGTTAGAATCAACCGACAACGCATCAACCTCAGTGGTAGTAAATGGACCTTGACCTACCACGCCACCGTTTGCGGTGACACCACCATTAAGTTCCAAGCGCAAGTCGCTACCTTCTTTTATAAATGCGATATCCCATTCAGGAGCATCAGCGATGCTACTTTCAACAGCCCCAGTATCTAAATCGAAATATGCGGCACCACCAGCCCCGCCTTGCAATGTAGAACCTGTACCGGTGAATTCACCATCTGCATTAGCAGTGACGACATTTAGGGTTATTCCATTAAAAATACTCTCACGTGTCTGCCAAATAGTATCTGTAGTGACCTTTACCGCAAAATGACTACCCCCCGTAGATTTCACAACCCAATTGGCATCGACATTACCGACGACAAATCCATCTGCCGTTCTATACTCCCACCACTTGGTTCCCGGACGACCATAATTTGCAAAGGAGAATGGGAGTCCAAAAGCATAGCCTTTCTCTTCGGCGCTAAACGTCAAATCAACCGGGTCATAAGGGTATTCAAGATCCGCCACGTACATTTCCGGTGTGGCATTAATAAAGGTATTAGCAATCGGATCACCCGCGCCGTCATAGAAGGCTTCTTGCTCGTCGGCTAATGCGGCACTGACAGACCCGCTGCCGACCACGCCACCGTTCATTTGCACGCCATTGTAGCGGCGCAACGCGATGTGCCAGTCATCACCGTCAAGTTCCTTCGTCGTTTCGCCCGTCACCAGATTCACGCCGCGAAATGTCGTGTTGTCAGAAGCGTCGACCAAAATCGACCTAAAACGATCGTCATCACCCGTATTACGTTGTGGACTGTCTTCTTCCGGTAGACACGCCGTCAGCCCAACACACACCACTAGGAGCCCGCTCAGCCGTAGCGCTGTTTGAGTATCAAATATCATGGTAAGAATTTCCTTTTGCTTAAAAGAGTCTAAGTTCGGTTCCAAGCACCCACTGGCGTCCTGTTAACGGACGCAAGTCTTGCTCGGCATTAATGGGCTGAAATTGGTTCAACAAATTGACGCCGCGCAGGTAAAAGCGCGACTGGGCGTAGGGTGTAAAATGCAGAGTGGTATCCAGGTCGACCCACGCTGGAGTTTCCAGTGTGTTCTCGCGGTCCGACCATGTATTGCTCTGGTAGCGCGCCGAGGTGTGCCACTGCCAGAGCTTATGTAAACGCAGGTCTATGCTGGCGGTGACCATATGTGGCGTGCGCCCTGGCAAAGCCAGCTCGGTATCGCTGTCCACGGCGCGCAGGCCGTTGTAGGCAAAGCTCAGTCGATGCGGTGCGCTACCCAACTGCCGGGCAAACTCGATATCCATACCCATCAATTCAGCACGTTCGACATTTTGGTAGCGATACACGTCGAGCCCTTCTTGCGCAGTCAGCGCGTCGTCCAAGTCCGTGACAATAAGTTGTTGCGCCTGATTCAAATAGGTACTGGCGTCCAGACTCCAGCGCTCGCCTTGCAAGTTAAGCCCTAATTGCCACGACAGGTTGCGCTCTGGCTCTAAATCAGGATTCCCTTCTACTCGATACCCGAACTGCGCATGATCGAAAAAGTAATAGCGCTCCTTGAGGTTCGGGACTCGATAACCCACACCAACACCGGCTCGGACATGTCCGTCAAAAGCCGCTTGCTGCAGAGCATCTGGATCCCAGCGCAGATTGAACTTGGGTGCTGCAAAGAACCCAAACCCGTCATCCCATTGCGCTCGCACTCCGGGCAATACTTCGAGCGTATCTGACAGAAAAAAGTCATCTTGTATGTAAACAGCGGCCGACTGCTGTTCTCTCTCGGCAACTTCAATTTGCGTCGTGGTGGAGCCGTCAAGCGCCTCTTTTGTTTGTGTCTGGGCCAGCGTATTCAGACGATAATCGGCACCCAGTGTCAGTAGGTGCTCACCCGCTTGTAAGTCCCATTGTTGGGCGGCAAACAAGGCGTACATGACCCCGTTACGCCGCTGTTCGACGGCGTCGGTGAATACGGCATCCTGCGTCGTTGTTTGGTCAAACCACTCGCTCTTCAGTTGGGTCGTGCTGTCTAATGCACCAAAACGCTGGCGCAACTCGGCTCCTACAGCAACTTGCAGCGTTTCATCGGTGTAATGGAAGGCGGTGCCGTTTTGGCTAACCGGACGATATAAGTCGGTGTAATACCCGCTGGTATCCAACAGCAAAGCGCCGTCTGCCCATTGGTAACCAAGATTCTGTGCCACACTCACGCGGCTCCCCGTAAAGGTGTCCTGGGTGTAGCTTGCGGCATCGCGGTCTGAGCCAGCGCTTAAACGATAGGTCAGGTCGGTGCCCGATGACCAACGCTCGCCACGCCAACTCAGGGAAGCCCCTAATGACTGTTCCGCCAGCACACCGGCTAAGGCTTTGTCGGTATTGTGATCACCCAAGCTCCGCCCTTGCCAACGCAACACCAACTCGGGACGTTCAGGCTGGCGGGTGATGATGTTCACAACACCACCCATGGCGTCGCTGCCATAGAGCGCGGATGTGGCACCGCGCACGATTTCAATGCGCTCAATATTTTGCGTGCTCAGAGTCGACAGATTCACTGTGGAGCCAGTTGAAGCCGTTACGGGACGTCCGTCGATCAACACCAACACCTGATCGCCAGACATACCCTGCAAGCTGACGTGCTGCCCTTCGCGACCGTGAATGTTGCGCAGTTGCAAGCCCGACACACGCTGCAGTGCTTCAGCGACTGTCGTCGGCTGCGTGGCCTCTAGGTCGGCACGCGTGAGTACATCCACTTTAACAGGTGATTCGACGACACTCTTTTCAGTCCGGGTACCAGTCACCACCAACGGGTTCAAACGCTCACTGGCGTAGGAACTGTTGGCCATAATTAACAAACACGCGGTTACAGTCGGAAATACACGCATGGTTAAGTCTTGTCCTTTCTTGGTTTTTATCCTTCGACGACGCGAACGATAAATCAGTGCTTGAATTCTTTAACGCAAATGATAATACTTCTCATAAGCATTTAATACAACCGACAGAAAGGAATTTAGCATGACCACATTAACTCGGGCTTTCTCGCCTGCCGTCTCTACCCCGCAACCGGAAAGCACAACCTTGGCTGAACGCTGGGCCATGCTGCGCGAACAACAGCCCGGTCTGCGTATTCGCAACGCCGCAGCGCTACTCGGTGCTACCGAAGTGGAATTGCTGGCTACGCTTTGTGGCCAGAATGGCAACACAGAAGAACAGGTGACGCGCCTGACGTGCGCGCCCTACGACCTACTGGCAGAGCTGCATAACGTTGGCCCACTGATGGCGCTGGTGCGCAACGAGCACGCCGTACATGAGACCATTGGTACGTTCGGCAAACTAAGCGGCAAAGGCCCTGTTCGTTTGTTTCTTGGCGCCCAAGATCAACGTTTATTTGCCTTTCGCTGGACCAAGGCGTTCTTCAGTAAAACGGAGGCACGCGAGAGCATTCAGTTCTTCAACGCTCAGGGCACGGCCAGTTTCAAGCTGTTCACCCGCCCCGATACCGACATGGACGCTTGGTCGGCCCTGGTATCACGCTATGTTGCAGAAGATCAGGGGACAGTAGAGCCGGTTACGCCCGCCGTCGCAGAAACAACGAAGGTATTGTTGAACGGCGACGAAACACGCCGCCTGCGCGAGCGCTGGGCCGCCATCAATGACATTCATCAGTTCAATCAACTGCTGCGCGATTTCGAAATTGGTCGCTTAACTGCGGTGCAGTACGCGGGCGCAGAATGGGCACGCGAGGTCTCCACGGAAGCCATTGAGTTAGCGCTTGCTCAAGCCTGTCAGCAAGACCTCTCTATTATGACCTTTGTAGGTAATGGCGATGTTGTACAAATTCACACCGGCGTGCCGCGTCGTCTGCTGCGCACTGGCCCGTGGTTCAATGTGCTGGACCCAACCTTCAACCTCCACCTCAACACCGATGGCATAGCACAAGCGTGGGTGATTACGCGTCCGACCGGCGACGGCATGGTGACGACACTGGAGGCTTTTGATGCCCACGGTCACTCTATTTTGCAGCTCTTTGGTGAGCGTCACGAAGGTGAGCCGGAGCTTGCAGCGTGGCGCTCGTTAACAGAGCAGTTGCCCGCTCCGGCTCTCGCTCAAGAAACAGGAGGCCAGTGATGCGTATAACGATACTGTTCTGCTTAAGTGTCGTGCTTGCTGCACCGCTGTGGGCCGATGAACGCCCACAGCGGATCGTGGTGGCCGACGGAGCACTGACAGAAATTCTATTTGCCTTGGGTGCTGAAGACAGAATCGTCGGTGTTGATACCACGAGTATCTATCCCGCCGTGGCCCAGTCCCTGCCTAACGTCGGTTATCTGCGTGCGCTGTCGGCAGAAGGCATTCTGTCGCTGCAGCCAGACTTGTTGTTGACCACTCAAGACGCAGGCCCAACCGCTGTTTTGAATCAATTGCAGCAGGCGGGTTTGCCCATTGCCCAATTGGACGTTGAGTATTCATCAGTTGGTACTCTTGCGCTGATCAAGCAAGTGGGTGAGCTGGTTGGCATGCCGGCAGAAGCATTGACTTTAGCGCATCAAGTAGAAGCGCAGATTGACGCCGTCGCCCAACAACTGCCGCCAGACATACGCATCATGTTCGTACTGAATGCCGGTGGTCGCGGTTTTATGGTCAGTGGTTTGGATACAAGATCGAACGCCTTGATCGAATTGGTTGGGGCAAGTAATGCGTTCACCGAGTTTCCCGGTTATAAACCGTTGACCAATGAGGCGGCTTTGATGGCAGCTCCCGATGTGATCTTGGTGTCCCACGCCGAAGGCGCTCTGGAAGGCGTTATGCAGCACCCCGCTCTGGTGATGACGCCCGCCGTGGCTAACGGTCGAGTGTACTCGCTGGATCACACCGACTGGCTACAGTTTGGGCCTCGCTTGGGTGATGCCGTTGCGGAGCTTACAGCGCTCTTGCTCGCGCCCTCTAGGAACACAGATCAGGCACTAGCGCAGGAAACGCCATGACCACCCCGCTTTACTCCACGACCAATAGCCTTGAAACACCGGCACCAGAATGGTCTCGGCAGCAGATTCAGTTCGGACTGCTGTTCGTCGGTCTCGTATTGTCGATTTTTTGTGGCTTGATGTTCGGCGCCGCAGCCATTCCGGCACGTGCCGTGCTGAGCAGCCTGCTCTCCGTGCTACCCGGTGTTAGCAGCTCGGCACACAGCGCCGCTGACCATCTGATTATTTGGCAGTTGCGTTTGCCGCGCGTGTTGCTGGCAGGGCTCATTGGGGGTGGTCTGGCCGTCGCGGGCGCTGCCATACAGGCAGTGTTTCGCAATCCTCTGGCCGACCCCGGATTGATCGGAGTATCCAGTGGTTCCGCGCTGGCCGCGATCACCATGATTGTACTGGGCGATGTCATCTTGGTCGGAGCCTTGGCGCAGTTTCAACTGGTGGCCTTACCTGTCGCCGCCTTTATGGGCGGATTGGTCACCACTGCGTTGATCTACCGCATATCGACCATGGCAGGAATAACGCGCATCCATACGCTCTTGTTGGCCGGTATCGCCATTGGTGCATTGACCGGTGCAATCAGCGGCGTGCTAACTTATTTGGCAGACGATATACAACTGCGCTCGTTAACGTTCTGGAGCATGGGCAGCTTGGGCGGCGCGACCTGGCCGACGTTATTCAGCGTAGCGCCATGGATTCTTCTGGCCCTAGTGGTCATCCCGTTTTTTAGCCAAGCGCTGAACGCCATCTTGCTGGGCGAAAACGTAGCGCAGCATTTGGGCATGAACGCCCAGCGCATTAAAAAAGGCGTCATCGCATTGGCTGCTTTGGCCGTTGGTGCTTCGGTCGCTGCCGCAGGCATGATCGGCTTTGTCGGCTTGGTCATACCGCACCTCATGCGTCTCTGGCTCGGGCCCGATCACCGAACCTTGTTACCCGCCTGCGCCTTGAGCGGCGCCATGTTGCTGATCGGCGCCGACTTGATAGCCCGCACCATAGCCGCACCAGCAGAAATTCCCATCGGCATCATCACTGCTTTGTTGGGTAGCCCGTTCTTTCTCTGGCTGTTGCTGAATCAAGGGCGTCAAAACCGTTTCTGAACCACACTAACTCTTCAATTAAGGACATCGCCAAGCACATGATTAAAGCCCATAACCTATCCGTTCGCTTACAGAACAACACGGTACTGAGTGACGTCAATTGCGCCTTAATGCCGGGCGAGCTGGTCTGCGTCGTGGGCTGCAACGGCGCAGGCAAATCTACGTTATTGGGTGCACTCTGTGGTGACCTCATGGCGCATAGCGGTGAGGTCACTTTACAAGACAAGCCTCTCGCACGGATGAACCACTCTGAGCTGGCGCGGGTTCGAGCGGTGATGCCGCAGAAGGTACAGCTAGACTTCCCTTTTCCTGCGTCTGATGTAGTGGCCATGGGCCGTATGCCCGTGCCGGAAAGCCGCGCGCAAACACGCTATGCGGTGCGCGAGTGCATGCTGCTGACTGAGACCCAGCATTTGGCCACCCGCCCCTACCCTACGTTGTCGGGTGGCGAGCAGCAACGCGTTCAGCTGGCACGCGTGTTGGCGCAACTTTGGCCGTTCAACCAAGCCCAACCACGCTATTTGTTTCTGGATGAGACAACCGCGAGCCTCGATCCACTGCACCAGCAGAAGGTGTTTGAGTTGGCGTTAAGCCTCACCCATCAACGCATTGGCGTGCTCGCGGTGGTGCATGACATGAACCTCGCCGCGCAGTTCGCCGACCGAATATTGATGCTGCAAGATGGACGACTAGTTGCCGATGGAAGCCCCGCGCAAACGCTGACACCGGAACGCATTCAGAGGGTATTCGGGGGGTTGCACGTCAGCTGTGATATAGACTCCGATACTGGCAGACCCTGGGTGCGCCCAAAGCTAAGACCCGGACAGGCCGTCGAGAATCGCGCACTCTGCTGACCCATCGCCTGGGCACTGTTTGACTAGGGACTGCAAGGTCGAACGCATCTGGTGCAGTTGCTGGATTTGCTCGTCTATGTGGGCTAATCGGTGCTCCGCTACCTGCTTTACGGCAGCGCTGGCTCGCGTGGGGTCTTGTTGCAAAGTCAGCAGGCTGCGGCAATCTTCAATACTGAAGCCAAGGTTGCGTGAACGCTGCAGAAATTTCAGTGCCGACATATCAACTTTGCTGTAATCACGATAGCCATTATCCAGCCGGTGACTGCTCAACAAGCCTATGCTTTCATAATAACGGATGGTTTTTGCGCTCAAGCCTGAGGCTTTCGCGGCGTCGCCGATCTTCATTGCATGTCTCCCTTGTGGTGTGGGTGTCATTGTCAATGAGAGAAGAATAGACCTTACAGCAACAGGAAGGTCAAGTTTAATGAACGGCCAAATGACCGTTCATTAACCAGAGCTTCCCTATATCTTAGCCGCTTACTTTTTATTGGTGACGCGCAGTACTTCGGACAGACCGGCAACAGCGCCGCCGATGTTGGACAGCTCTGCAGGAATGATCATGGTGTTGTTGGTTTTGGCCAAATTACCAAACTCCTTCACGTACTGCTCAGCAATGCGCAAACTCACCGCTTCAGAACCACCGGGCTCTTTGATCGCCAAAGCGATCTTGCGGATACCCTCTGCTGTGGCTTCAGCAATCAGCTCAATCTCACGAGCCCGACCTTCGGCCTCGTTGATCTGCTTCATCTTCTCACCTTCAGACAGGTTGATGACTTCTTGCTTCTGACCTTCAGACACGTTGATCATCGCCTGACGCTCACCTTCAGACTTCGCGATGGCGGCACGACGTTCACGCTCGGCGCGCATCTGCTGTTCCAACGCATCTTTGATACTGGCGGGCAGTTCAATGTCAGAAATCTCATAACGCAGTACCTTGATACCCCAAGGGCTTGCTGCATCATCCAACGCTTTCACCACTTCTTCGTTGATCTTGGCGCGTTCTTCAAAGGTTTTGTCGAGATCCGTTTGACCGATCACCGAACGCATGGTGGTCTGGGCCAACTGAGACGCCGCATAACGATAGTCGTTGATGCCGTAACTGGCTTTGTGCGAATCCACCACTTGAATGTACATGACACCGTTGATGCCGACCTGAATGTTGTCTTTGGTCACACAGGCCTGACGCTCTACATCAATGACTTCTTCTTTCAGCATTTGTTGGTAAGCCACTTTGTCCACGAAGGGGATCAAGAAGTGGAAGCCAGAATCCAGTGTTCGCGAGTACTTACCCAAACGCTCAATCACGTAATTACTACGCTGCGGCACGATGCGCGCGGACTTTAATATGACGATGATGACTGCGACGGCGAAGCCGAACGCTAAGACTGTTCCAATATCGATCGAATCCATAATGTTTCCTTCCGTTTGTTATTAATTAAGGTTTATTTCGGCTGACGGTCAGGTTAATACCTTCATTAGCAATAACCCATGCAACCTCATCGGCTTTCAAGTCGTCGCTCGATACTGCGTTCCACGCCACGCCATTCAGCGACACCCGCCCCGCGCCGTGTTCGAAATCCGCCAACACCGTAACACGTTCACCGATGTCACGCTGAAACTGTGTGCTTTGTTCGCCGGCATCGGCCGTGAAACCACCAAAAATGGCCTTGAACTTTTTGCGTGCGAGCACCAATGACGCCAAACTGACCACACCAAATACGAGAGACTGCGCGGCGAAGCTTTCAATCACCCCGAAGTAAAGCAAAATGCCGGTTACAATGGCGCCGACACCCAAGAACACTGCGACAATGCTGGTCGCCATCAATTCAGTCAGAATCAGCAATACGCCGACAATAATCCAAAGCACTGCAGTACTCATTGGCTGTCCCTCTGTGAGTCATTGGATCCGCAGCATATCACGTAAACTTGGGGTCGAGAACTGAACCTAGGGTGCATCCCCAAGGGTCGCTTTGACATCATCTCGATACACCAGGTAGCAGCCGCGACCACTGGCCTTGGCTTGATACATGGCCGCGTCGGCGTTCTTCATTAAGTCTTCAGAGGCGCGATACCCGGCGTGCCAGTAGGCAATACCGATACTCGCGCCCGTGCTCAGCGCCAGGCCTTTGATCCGCACCGGCTCGTTCATGGCGGTAATGATACGCTGCGCCACTTCCTCAGCTACCAAATCGTCGTCCAGCACGGTCAGCAACACCACAAACTCGTCGCCCCCTAAACGTGCTACTACATCATGGTCGCGTACGACTGCAAGCAGACGAGAGCTGACTTCACACAATAGGTCGTCACCAATGTGGTGGCCGTGGGTGTCGTTGATTTCTTTGAAACGATCTATATCGAGAAACAATAAAGCCATGCCGGTTTTTTTACGACGTCGCATGGCGAATTGCTGGGTGAGCTGCTGCAGAAAGTTTTGTCGATTGGCAAGGCCGGTCAGGGCGTCGTGGTTGGCTTCAAAATACAGGCGCTCTTCTGCCTTTTTTCGCTGTTCTACTTCGCGCAGTAGACTGGCGTTCATATCACGCAGTTCTTGTGTGCTTTCGGCAATTCGGCGCTCTAACTCAATATGATGCTGGCGCTGCTGCTCGGCCGCGAGACGTCGTTGAATGGCGACGGCTATGTGTTGCGACACAAAATGCAAAATGTCTTTTTCTCGCTGCCCGTAGATGTATTGTCCATCGTAAGACTGTACAACAATGACGCCCATCACTTCGGTCTCGACAATGAGCGGTGCACCGAGCCAACTGGTCGCTCGGTGCCCTTTTAGTAAACTGTTGTAATCGCTCGGACGAATTTCACCGGCCGCCGACAGGGCTTCGGCTTTAGTGGCGTCAATGAGCGTTGTTTCCCCGGTCCGAATAACGTATTCCGTCAAACCTCGCCCCAAGGGCTTGGTGAAGGCAGGCAAACTGTATTGGTCACGATAAAACGGAAAGGTCAGCAGAGTTCGGTCTTCGCTCAACAACGCAATGTAACAATTCTCGGTATGCATTAGGCCACCGAGAACTCCTTGCACGGCTTCGTAGAACTCCGACGTATCAGCGCTGTCGGCCGCGAGTTCGGAAATTCGATACAGTGCCACCTGCAGTTCTTGCGCTTCAATGCGCTCACGGATTTCGCGTTGCAACGAGGTATTGGTATGTTGTAGAGCCGCCGTCCGCTGCTGCACGGTGGCTTCGAGCAGTTCACGCTGCCGCACCCGATCAATGGCTATTACGGTGTGTTCAGCGATTTGTTCGAACAGGCGTTGATCGACTTCCGTGTAGTGAAAGCCTGCATCGTAGGTCTGCACAACCATCACACCGATCACCTGGTCGGCGCGACGCAAAGGCACGCCCATCCATTCATGACTCATAGTGCCATGCCGCCCTATCTCTCCAGCCGCCGCCAAGCGCTCATATTCTTGGGCATCGCACAGTAAAGGCGCGCCGGTACGAACAACGTATCCCGTTAAACCACCCGCCAACAGTTTTGATGAAATATCTGCGGATTGCTCCCCATCCTTTTCATCGGCAAAATACTCTACGCAGTAACGATGCGTCACCACATCTACGGAGGCAACATAGAAGTTAACCGCGTGCAAATGCTGGTTAACGACCTCATGAACGGCAGGGTAGAAGTCCTTCATGGTCGGCACGCTGCTCGCAAGATCAGCCAACCGCAGCAAAGCAGACTGCACTGCAAAGGCTTGCCGATAACGTTCAAGCAAACGACGCAAACGACGCGAATGACTTTGTGCGTAACGCAGCTCTTTGCTCGGATCCGGCAATTCACAACCCCTAGCAACAACACCTTGTTGCCTCATTAATGTTTATTTTCCGGCACAGATACCAGAAGCCTAGCGTGTCGATACGCACAACAAGACGTTAATACCGCATGGAATCACACAAAATTTACCAAAATGGCCAACGCCCAGCTTATTTTCGGTTAACCTTATGCTCATCGGGATTCATTTTATTCCCAAAACACCACTCCGTCGTTCAAAGAATACACAATATACCGACGCGGTGCACAGTGTTCAGAAACAACTTTCACATCATGTAGGAAATGTAGTTCATGAAAAAACAGCTTGCTGGCGTTCTGGCCTTATTGCTGATGCTGATCCAAACAGTGGTCGGCATGATACCGTTAATGACCATTGCCGTTTTAAAACTGATCGTGCCCATTAAGCCGTTTCGCCGCGCCTGCACCATTGCCGTCATGCGTATTGCCGAGACTTGGGCAGAAATCAATAAAGGCATATTCGCCCTGCTGACCTCGACGCAGTGGGAAGTGCGCTGCGACGTGCCGTTGCGCAAAGACACCTCTTACCTCATCGTGTGCAATCATCAGTCATGGGTCGATATTCCAGCGATCATTCAAGTAATGAATCGAAAGGTACCTTTTTATAAATTCTTTCTGAAACAAGAGTTGATTTGGGTGCCACTGCTCGGCTTAGCGTGGTGGGCTTTGGACTACCCCTTTATGAAGCGCTACACGAAAGAACAAATCGCTCGCAAACCACACCTTGCCGGTAAGGACATGGAAATCACCCGCAAAGCGTGCGAGAAATTCCGCGGTCTACCTGTTTCCGTGATTAACTTCGCGGAAGGCACACGCTTCAGACAAGAAAAACACGATAGCCAGAACTCCCCGTACGACCGATTGCTGCGCCCTAAAGCAGGCGGCATCGCCTTTGCGTTGGAATCATTGGGTACTCAATTGGATGCGATTCTGGATGTTACCATCGTCTACCCGGACGGCATTCCGACGTTTTGGGATCTACTGACCAATCGCATTCGTCGCGTCATCGTGGACATCAAACAAATAGACGTTCAAACGGAATGGTTGACCGGAGGTTATCAAACCAACCCTGAATACCGTGCCCGCTTTCAGCAGTGGGTATCCGACCTCTGGCACGAGAAGGACGAGCGCATCAAAACCCTGCTTTAAGGCGTGACTAGCTCTATGGCGCGCCGTGACTGAAAGTTCACGGCGTCCAGTGCGTCACCCCAATAGGCTTCCACCAGTTGCTGCAGGCGCCCGTTACTTTCTAACACGCGCATTGAGTCGGTTAATATCTGATGAATGTCTGGGCGTTGAGAAGAGACGTAGAACGCTTCATCACGGTCATAGACAAACACCAGATTTTGCTCAGCAACCAGCGCTGGTTGCTGGGCCAGTTCGGCGCTGATTTCTTTAACTGAGCGAGACAAATAGTCGAAGTCTCCGCGCCCACGCGCCAATTTGTCGAACATGACATGCCACGCCCCGGGTTCTTCATAGTAACTCAGGTCATTCGCCGCCCACACCAAGCTGTCTATCCAGCCTCGACCAAACCCCACCCGCAGCCCCAAATCACGAAAACTGTCAAGGTCAGTGACCCCATCAAATAACTCCTGATCCTCTGGCCGAATCATGAGTATTCTATGCCCAATCAACCCCCTGTTGAGTCCAACATCCACTACTAGATGCTGCCGGTCGCGTTGTGGATCTCGAATCATCCAGAACACATCAGTCGCGCCAGACTGCAAATAACTTTGCGCCCGCACTTGCGGAACTACCCCTACAATCTGCAGGTCGAAGTCGACCCCGCTCAGGCGCAATGCCTCTTCCAGTACCTGCACATAAAATATGTGGCCTTCTGGTTGCTCAGCGATGGCAACCACGCGCACCGTTAGCGGAGAGGCGCTGACCAAGGGCGTACTCCAGCAAAAAAACATTACCAATACCCATCGAACAAGGGTCATACGCAGCGTCCAGATCGTTTTGTCATAAGGGTTATAGTTGAACTTGGTGCAATTCACCAGCGCGCCGCAACGGAATTAGTCCGCCGACACTACGACACAAAAAATTTGTGATATCGGCGCAGAATGGGCTACTCTCACCCACCTACTCAGCGAGTAAGTTGAGGTAGAAAATGGATGAAATGGAACCACAATTACAGAGGGACGTCACATGACCGACGCACGCTATGATGTGATATTTGAAGGAAAGCTCGTAGACGGCTACGAACTGGAACAAGTAAAAACGCAACTCACCGAACTGTTTGCAATTGCGCAAGATAAAGCCGTTAAACTGTTCTCCGGCCACCGCGCCACCTTGAAATCAAACATTGATACCCGCACCGCGGAAACCTATCGCCAACGACTGAACGCTATTGGTATGCACGTTGAATTGGTCGTTCGCGAAAGCATCGACAGCTTTGCGGACCTGACCTTAGAACCCCTGTCGACCGACACCACAACGGATGCTGACAATACCCAGTTGGGTGGCACAACGGCAGAAGATCAAACCAGCCATGCTGAACGGGTAAGTCCTACGGCCAAAAGCGCCACGGACACTCAAACGCGCGTCAGCCCGTTTCGCTTTCACGGCAACGGGAGAGAATACTTCGGCATTTGGATCGTGAACATTTTACTGTCCATCATCACGCTGGGCGTTTACTCCGCTTGGGCTAAGGTGCGTAACAAGCAATATTTTTACGGCAATACCGAGATTGAAGGGTCGACTTTCGAATACACCGCTGACCCTGTGCGTATTCTGATCGGCCGCTTGATCGCTGTCGGTTTCTTTGTCCTCTATGTGATGGCAGAAAACAGCTCATTAGTATGGGCGTTGATTGCCTGGGGTGTCTTCATGGTCTTTATGCCGTGGGCGATCCGTCAATCACTGCGCTTCAATGCCCGTAACAGTCGCTACCGTAACGTACCCTTTGCTTTTACCGGTACCGTTGGTGGTGCTTTCGCAGCATTTATCGCGTGGCCCTTGCTGGGAATGTTAACAGCTGGACTGCTGCTCCCACTGGCGATTTTTAAACAGCAAAAGTACATATTGAGTAACCATCAATTCGGTACGTCACCGTTCCATTTCCACGCCACGGCTGGGGATTACTATCGAATGGCGGGCGTGTTGCTGGGTATTTTCGTGGCGGGCGTGGTGGTCATGGGCATTCTCATGGCTATGGCCCATGGTGTGACTATGGTCCTCGCCGTGCTGGTCTGGCTGCTGCTTTATATGAGTCTGTTCGCGCTCTTCAGCGTACGGATGGCGAATCTTAAGTTCACCTACGCGACGCTTGGACTGCACGGCTTTGACCCCGCGTGGGAGTTCAACTCTTACCTTAAGCTGATTGTCGTTAATACCTTATTGACCCTCGTAACACTTGGCATCTATATCCCATGGGCAAAAGTACGCACGGCGCAGTACGCAGCCGAGCACACAAACGCGGTGGTAGAGGGTGACCTGGATGCCTTTGTTGCGGCTGAGGAAAGCAATGTGTCGGCACTGGGTGAAGGCATAGGTGACATCTTTGATCTGGACGTGGGGGCGTAGCGGCCGTGTCGTCACCGCATTACGACATAGCTGGCGTATGGTATGCCACCGGCTCATCGCAACGCGTACCGGCGCGTTGCCGAGTAGATTCACGCGGCCGATGCCGCGTGATCAGCAATGACGGAGAGCAGCCTCTGCTCAATGCGCCGCTGACGGCATTGCAGGTTTCCTCACGCCTTGGGCGCACAGCGCGCTACCTCAGCCACGACAGCGGCAAATTCGAAACGACCGACAACGACAAAGTGGACGCCATTGTCGCGGCCCATCAACCGAGCGCGGTTGCGGGCCTGGCGTATCGTCTCGAATCGCACAAGCGCTTCATACTGGTCACTTTGGCGGCCGTTTCGGTGTTTGTTTGGGCTGTAGTAATGCATGGCATTCCATGGGGTGCGCGTCAGATAGCTTTTCAGATGCCTGAAGCTGTCAGCCAGCAGTTGACCAAGGAAACTTTGGCAATCATGGATCGTGGCGTGTTCGATGAGTCACAGCTCAGTGCTGCACGACAAGCGGAGATCATGGCGCATTTCGAACCTACGCTGGCGCGTTACGCTGACTTGAACCTGCAGGTGAAGTTTCGCGACGGCGGGCGCCTGGGTGCCAATGCCTTCGCATTTCCAGACGGCACCATGCTGTTTACCGATCAATTGGTAGAGTTATCAGAGCACAACGATGAACTGCTGGCGATTCTGGCGCATGAAATTGCTCATGTGCACTATCGGCACGGCCTGCAGTCGGTTATTCGTGGTTCTATTATGGGGATTGCATGGGTGCTGGTGACCGGTGATACGTCGGCTACCGCCGAACTGTTGTTGTCGGCACCCTTGGTCTTCTCGGAATTGGCTTATTCACGCAAGTTCGAGTACGAAGCGGATGCTTTCGCCCGGGAGTACTTGCTGGAGCGCGGCAAAGACCTGACCCATTTTGAACGCATCATGCTGCGCCTGACTTACGGTGGAAGCTGTACTGAGCTGGCACAATGCGTGGACGCCGACAACGATGACCACGAGGCATTGCACCAGTATCTATCAACTCATCCGCCCACACCGGAGCGGATCAGGACTTTTCTCGGTACTGACTAGTGTAGGGACACTAGCCACCCACACTGGCACGGAACTGATTAAAGCTCGCCTGCAACTGCGGCAGGGGAACAGCGCCCGGCACGCGCATCACCTGCCCGGTTGGGTTGTGGCGAATGAAGATACCTGGAGTACCGGTCACCCCGGCGCTCTGGCCTTCATCCGCCATCGCCTGCACGCGTGCAATCATGTTCGGATCTTCCAAGCAGCGCAATGCGTCCTGCTCCCCAACTCCGGCGGCTACCATTAAATCAGGCACAGACTGGCCCTCGATACCCCGACCACCTGATCGCGTCGCATCGTAATAGGCGTCGGTATACTGCCAGTAGGCATCCACACTGGCTAAACGACCGACACACTCCGCTCCGACCGCCGCCATGGTTGACTGTGGGTCATGCGAGCGCAACGGAAAGTGCCGATGTGCCCAATTCAGGTTCGGATTATCACGCGCAAAAGACGCGGCTGTGCTGTGAAAGCGCTTGCAGAACGGGCATTCGTAATCGGAATACTCAATCATGCTGAACTCCGCATCCGCAGCACCGCGAAGAAAGTCTTCCGTTGGATCAACCGGCCGCAAACGCGCCGCCATGGCTTCTTCACGCAGAGCTTCGGCACGCACCTGCGCCTGTTGCTGCTCTAGAATAAAGGTTTCGATACCGCGCTGAATGGTTGCTTGCAATTGGTCTTCCGTCAGACCCAATTCACGCAAACGGTGCTCAATGCTGCCTTGTGCAGGCGCCGCGATGCGGTCAGCCGATTGCATCGCATTGCCAGCCCATAGGCCTACGCCACCGGCAACGACCAACAATAACGTCAACCCTATAACTGTTACCCACTTAGACAAAACACGCTCTCCTAAACTGATTTTTGTTGTTTAAAAACGGCGGTTGCGCAGCGCATCACGCGCCCGCTGCTCAGCTTCACGCTGCAAGCGACGCCGCTCTTCTTCAACCTGCTGCTCTACTCGACGACGCTCTTCCTCGGCTTGTTGCTCCAGCCGTTGCTGCTCGTCACGCAACCGCTGCTCGGCGGCTTGACGTTCCGCTTCTACGCCCTCTTCAATCGCATCAACCTGCCCAGCGAGCTGACGTTCTATGGCAGCCAGCGTATCCACGACCTCACGTTCAAGATCATTCTTCTTCTGCTCCCATTCGCGACGCTGTGCTTCTAACTGCGCCAGTTCCTCACGAATGGGCGCTTCAAAGGCCGCCCGGCGCGCCCCGAGTTCCGCTTCCACTTCCGCTTGCCACCGCGCCAATTCAGCACTGACCTGGCCGCGGATTGACGCCTGCAACTGCTGATCCAAGTTCGATGACCAGTCCATCCGCGGAAACAGCCCTGAGCCACTGAACCGGCTTTCTACCGCAAAGCCATCGACGCTTTCTAAGGCACGGCGCATCACATTCCCACTGCCCCAACTGGTCGGAATACCAAACTCAGCAGCGCCAAACTGCCACTCAAGGCCACCATCCCAACGACCTTCGCGGCCCGCCGAGACGCGTAAATCCGTGCGTGAACGGCGCAACCCCAACGGGTATTCAGGATTACTCAATTGCCAACCCGATACCTGCCACTGCTGCACGCCCAGATCAACGTCCAAACGATTGCCCGTGCGCATATCCCACACCAAGGTCAAATCTGCACTGTCGGCGGCGGCCAAAACCGTAGATACCGCCTCTAGACGAGCCGGACGACCTATCATGGCATGGTTGGTGGACACATCGGTGATCTGAGCACGCCAGTCTCCAGCCGCCGTATAAGCGTTCACCCGAGCATCCTTCAGCCAGAAGCGCGGCTGCGGGTTGCTTTCAGGGAAAAAAACGTAATAGCCAGTCACCGTCGAACGCGTCGCGGCGGCTGCCTCTGCCGAGGCTCGGCGATGATCCATCAACCGCTGAATCCAAGGCTCGGCCTGTGCATACCAGTACTGCCCTTGGGTCAGCCAGCCTGACCATTGCTCACCCATGAGTAGACCAACCAAAGCCACCTGCCCTTCTGGCGATAAATTATAGGTCGACAAAATGGCTGCCCAATCTTCTGCTGGCGCACCTATTAACGCCGCGAGCGCAGCCCTGACTTCATCTTCACTGCTGTCGATGGTGTCGAGAAAGCGCTGCATTGCTTGCCGGTCCTGCGCCACGGCACGGCTAAGCTGCTGAATTTCTTGCCGAGCGTTTTGCACCGCTGACAAGCTGTCAAAAGAGGTGTTTTGAATAGTACGCAGTCGCGCGCGGTGCGCTGCCAGCGAGTCATCGTTCGGCAGTGCCGCTGCCCGTTCAGTAATTTGCTGATTGGCAGCGGCCCACGTCTGCTGGAGCTGATCGCCACGTTCGTCCGTCGCAAGCCCACCATGACGGTTCAGCGCTTCACTTGGTGTAGGTAAATCAACCGTTCCGACCGCACGATCAACTAAAGTAGGGTCGCGCGGTACATTGGCGTCTACAACCTCCTTAGTGCGCACTCGGCCCGGTGCGTCGCGGGTGGTACCAAAGCGCAAACCGTCGACGGCCAGCTCCTCAATCACCAACTTACCCGTCAGCAAGCCGAGTCCATCCATCTGCCAAGCTGCCTGGTCAATTTCAAACGCATTGAATGCGGGTCGTTTGGGGTCGGTGAACGCCAGTTCTGTTACTACCAAACCCAATGGCCGCCAACTGACGTCGGCGCTGCCCACATCAACTTGAGCGCCTTGAATACGCGTCAACGTACTGATCAGAACTTGTCGAGCAATAGTGTCTGCGAACAGCCAACCGCCAAGCCAAAGACCACCCACTAAGAGCGCAAATGGAACCAATCCTTTCCAGCGAAATACCTTAGTCATGATCATCCCCGCCACAGGCCAGTCATTCGGTTAATCAAGCCCACACTCTTGCTGGTACGCAACAAATGGTATTTTTGTAGGCGTGGAATAATATGCGTGCGAATTGACGGTATTGCGGCATGTGCACCAATGGCGACGGGCGCCAGCAACACGACTGCAAGCAGCCAACTGCCCAGCATAAGCGTATTGTGTAGGCGCAAAATCTGCCAAAGGCGATATTGATAAAGTGCGGTCCAAAATTCTTGCAGCCCGGCATGCAGCAGAAGCCATTCGCCCAGATAGTGCGCGACCGGATTACTCAACAATGAAACCAAGGCAAACAACGTCCAACCCGCCATTGCTGTCGCTACGTTAACGCGCAAGATCAGTATCAATAACAAGACCAAAAAGCTGAGCCCCCAAAACGGCGTCAGGCCAAGCACCATACCGAGACTAAAGCCCCAAGCCAGTTGCCACGGGCCTGCCTCCGACTGTATTGCTTTCAATAGTTTCGTCAACGGTCCAAACATCGATGCGCTCCTTTCGATACCTTGTGAACATAGCGAGCAGTATACCGATTTTTTGCTGTCTTTCCGGGTAAATTATGGCGTTTGCACATCTATACAATTCCCCTACCGGGGCCACCTTCTTCGCCACTACAAAATACAATGAGTTTGATCATCATTCCTATTTACAACGATAACGATTCTCATTACACTGGCCCGAAATCAATAAGTGACCTACTGACGTAGAGTCGAAACAAACCCTGAAACAGGAGTTTCAATACATGCGTAAATCATGGCTTGCCGCCGCCACGCTCTCGGCCTCACTCGTATCGGGCGTTGTGAGTGCTAACGAACTGACGTTGTATTCCGGCCGAGGTGAATCCTTCGTTCAACCGATCGTTAATCAGTTCGAACGTGATACCGGAATCAAGGTTAATGTACGTTATGGCGATACCGCGCAGTTAGCACTGCTATTGCAAGAAGAAGGTTCACGGACACGTGCAGATTTATACTGGGGCCAAGATGCAGGAGCCATGGGTTCATTGGCGAAAGACGACCTGCTCGCCACCTTGCCAGAACACGTATACGACGACTTGCCTGCCATCTACACCAGCCGCACTGGCCAGTGGGTTGCGGCCAGCGGTCGTGCCCGTGTGCTGACGTATTCAACAGACCGTGTAGATGTTGCGGATATGCCCAGCTCTGTGTTTGATCTGACTGACCCGCAATACAAAGGTCGTGTAGGTTTGCCACCTACTAACGGCGGCTTCCAAGCCTTTGTTACCGCTATGCGCGTCGCTCACGGCGATGCCCGCACCTTGGAATGGCTACAAGGCATTAAAGCCAATGAACCTGTGTTCTACCGCAACAACACCACGGCGGTTCAGGGTATCGCTGACGGTGATGTAGATTTCGCAATCGTAAATAGTTATTATTTACCCCGTTTTGTCAACGCTGACCCCGACTTCCCTGTTGCACAGACGTTCTTTGCAGCGGGCGACATCGGTAACCTGGTAAACGTCGCTGGCATCGGTGTCTTGGCTCCTAGCCGCAACAAAGACAACGCTGTGCGCTTTATTGAGTACCTGCTGTCGCAGTCGGCACAGCAATATTTTACATCTGTCGTCAATGAATATCCCGTCACTCCTGGCGTCATCAGCAACCCTGTGCTGACCGATCTGAGTGAGTTGTTGGCTTTGGCACCAGAGATTGACCTAGACGAACTGGCCGATCTACCCGGCACCTTGCGCTTGCTGCGTGATGCTGGCCTGATGTAATACACGGTCGCTTTAGCCTGTGCGCATCCTTCCTCGGGGTGCGCACAGGCTTTTGCGCTATAGCACTCACAAGGTAATAATGACCAGCAGTTTGGCTTTACCCACACGCACACTGTCTCGCCGCCCCCATCTATGGGTTTTGATTCCCGCGGTATTGGTCACCCTGTGCATGCTGATCCCCCTGATCTATCTCTTCGTGCGGGCGGCACAGGCCGACACCGCAGAAGCGCTCAATCTGATTCTCCGTCAACGTAATCTGGATCTTTTACGCAACACGTTGGCTTTGACGTTCGGCGTATTGGGCTTTACCACGCTCATGGCGCTACCCATGGCTTGGTTGGTCACACGTACTGATTTGCGTGCGCGTCGGTTGGTCACTGTGTTAGCGGTTGTACCGCTGGCGGTACCCGGCTATGTCATGGCTTACGCCTTGTTAGGCATTGGCGGCAATTATGGTGCATTGGCCCGCCTTTTCGACATCTACATTGCCAATATTCATGGTTACTGGGGCGCTGTTGCAGCGCTCTCGTTGTACACCTACCCCTACATATTCCTGAATGTGCGCAGCGCGCTGCTGGGCTTAGACAGTGATTTAGAAGAAAGTGCGCGCAGCTTGGGCTACGGCCGCTTTGCTATCGCCCGCCACATACTATTGCCACACCTGACTCCGGCTCTGTTGGCGGGCTATCTTGTGGTAGGACTCTATGTGCTAGGTGATTTTGGCGCTGTCGCTTTGATGCGCTACGAAGCCTTCAGTTACGCCATTTTTAACCAGTATTCGGGGGCGTTTGATCGCATCTACGCCGCGTGGTTATCCATCATGTTGCTAGCGCTCGCCATGTCGTTCGTGTTCATGGAAGTGCTGCTAGTGAAAAGACGCCGCCTTAACAGCGTTGGCAGCGGCTCACAACGCCCGCCACCACGCGCGCCGCTTGGCAAGTTTGCCCCCGTAGCGTGGCTTTACATCAGTATCGTGGTGTTACTCTCCGTGGGGCTTCCGGTCGCTATGTTATCCTATTGGCTGCTGCTATCACCGCCCGGTTTAAGTGTCTTCCAACAAGTGCCAATGACCTTCTTACGCTCGGCCGGAGCCGCCTTGCCGGCGGCTGTGCTCGCCGCCGCCATGGCCCTGCCGGTCTGCTATTTGTCGATACGCCACCCGTCACGCCTGACGCGCTTTATGGAGCGCACAGTTTATGTGGGCTATGCGCTGCCCCCATTAACGCTGGCCTTGGCGATGGTTTTCTTCGCCTTGCACACCGCATTTTTCTTGTATCAAACGCTGGCACTGTTAATTTTTTCGTGGGCATTGGCGACATTGGCATTGGCCACCGGCCCTATCCGTAGCGCGCTTATTCAGTCTCGACCGAACCTTGAAGAGGCGGCGAATGCCTTAGGCTATTCGCCCGCTTCGACGTTTTTCTATGTGCTCCTCCCGCGCTTAAAGCAAGGCATACTGGCCGCCATTGCACTGGTTTTTCTGTTTTGTATGAAGGAGCTGCCGATCACGTTTCTGTTGGCACCGACTGGATTTAACACGCTAGCCGTTACCGTGTTCTCACGGACTTCTGAAGGCATGATGGCGGAGGCCGCTCCCTTCGCCGCGGCGATAGTTTTGTTTTCCAGTTTATCAGTGGGTATGATCTTACATCGCGAGAAAAATCTATGAACGCTCAACTGAAGATAGTTGCCCCCATGCCCGCCAGTAACAGTCCAGAATCTGCTTCGCAAGGCAAAGAACAAATTCGTGTTGCCGGCTTGAGCAAACAATACCCCGGCACATCGGCGGCAGCGGTGACCGATTTATCATTTGAACTGTACAAAGGCGAAATTCTTGCTCTGTTGGGGCCTAGTGGTTGTGGTAAGACAACAACCTTGCGCCTGATTGCCGGTTTTGAACAAGCCGATCAAGGGCGTATCTTTTTGCATGGCGAGGACGTAACCGCCCTGCCACCGCAACAAAGACGTATTGGCATAGTGTTCCAAGACTACGCTTTATTCCCACACATGACCGTACTGCAGAACATCTGCTTCGGCATGCGCCATCTGGCCAAGCCACTCCGCCCAGCGCGTGCCGCCGAGTGGATGGATATTGTTAACTTAAACACACTGGGGGGGCGCTATCCGCACGAGCTGTCTGGTGGCCAACAGCAGCGCGTAGCGCTCGCTCGCACCTTGGCCGCAGAACCTGATTTGGTTCTGCTTGATGAGCCCTTCTCAAACCTTGATGCTTCATTACGTGAGAGTACACGCAACGAGATGCGCCGACTGTTCAAGCAGGCAGGCACAACCGCTATTCTGGTCACACACGACCAAGCAGAAGCGTTGTCGTTCGCAGACAAAGTCGGGGTTATGGCGGGTGGCACGTTGCGCCAGTTAGACAGTCCACAGGGCATCTATCAGCGTCCAGACAACGCCTTTGTCGCGGAATTCTTAGGCCATACTAATTTGTTGGACGTTGAAGCTAACGGGCACGTCGGACAATCGGCTCTCGGTGAAATCAAATTGCACAGTGCCGCTCAAGGGCTCGTTGTGGTATCTCTGCGTCCGGAACATCTTCGGCTGGAGCCTACGTCGGCATCAAACCCCAAGGCCTGCACCGTCATCAGTCGTGAGTTTCGTGGCCATGACTATTTCTACGTCGTGCATGCGCAAGGCCGCGAGTACAAGGTTCTTGCGCCATTCGACTGTAACCTCGATTTGGGTGAGAAGGCCCTCTTGTCGGCGCATCAGCCAGCCGTTGTTCTGAAACCGACGGCTTAGGTGTCAAAATACAACGGAACATTGGTCAGTGACGCCTGTGGCTGCTATCCTGAGTTTGAAGCCTAGGCTTTACAACCTTGGACAGTCGGAAGTCGCCCATGGCCAAACTGCCATCCATACACACTCTACGCTCCAGCATTACGACGCGACTGGCTCTTATGCTGCTCGTCATCAGTACCCTATTCACTGTGTTTCTGGTAACCCAACAAACTCGCGCTTTCTATCAGGCTCAGTTTACGGCATTGGAACAAGCGGTAAACAGTGTGTTTTTGGTCAGTCAACCCGGGATTGAGCGCGCCTTGTGGGATCTGGACGTTGATGCACTGGCAGCCCAACTGCAAGGTGTTGTGGCAGTTCCGTACGTAGTCTATGTCGACTTAACGGGCAACGACGGCACGTCCCTGAATGCGGGAACGCTGAACACCAGCCATTACACAAAGACGCAATTCGCTCTCGCTTGGGAAGGGCGGCCAATTGGCACCATTACCCTGACCTCGCCTCTTGATCAGATAGCAGCCGATACCCGCAGCCACTTGGTTACCCTGATCACCAGTAATATCGCCCAGATTGTCTCGCTGGCGATCGTCATGTTAATACTGGTGCAGGTGCTGATTTCTCGACACCTCATAGAACTGGCACGCCAGACCAGTTCGTCCACCCTGCACCGTCGCCGCGAACCCTTTGCACTCAGCCGTCAGCACCGAAGCGACGAACTTGACGCAGTAGCGGCCGCCCTTGAAACCTTGCGTAAACAGGTAAGGTTAGATATGTCGCGGCGACGTAGGGCCGAGAAAAAACTACAGAGCTATCAGCGCCACTTGGAATCTTTGGTCCAAGAGAGTGATCGCAGCCTGTCAGAACTGAACCAAATTGATGATTTTATGGCCGACATCAGCATGGCCTTTTTGCAAGGTCACCCGGACGAGTATGAGCAAACTCTGCAGCGTGTGCTTGCAGATGCTGGTCAGGCACTGGATGTTGAGCGTTTGGTGGTGTACCGCAATGATCAACAGTGCTTTCGCGTAGTCGCTTATTGGACGGCGGAGAATTTGGACCTCCCAACGCCAATAGATCGCCCTATCGGGCAGTTTCATGGCAGTAGCGACCTGCACCAACGCATGCTGCGGCGTGAATTAATCAGTTACGACGATCTGCCTCAGGCAGCACACAATAAAGACTCGGCCGCTGCCCTGCTGCACGGCATGGGCCCGACGTCCTTGGCTATTGTCTCCATGCTGCAACAAGGTGACGTTTATGGTTTGGTCACCGCGTCTTATTGGCACGGCACGCACCACTGGACGCCGCACCAGCACTTGCTGCTCTCGCGCTTTGCCGATGTCATCAATCCCGTCATGGTGCAAAGTGAGTACGTTCAAGAACTGCGTTCTATGCAACATCGCCTACTGGATGCCAACAGCACACTCAGCGTGCTGGCGTCCACCGACGACTTAACCGGCCTGGCCAATCGGCGGGCTCTCTATGATCATCTCGCTATGATTCTGCAGCGTGCCACACACCCCGTCGGCATATTGCTGCTCGATATCGATCATTTTAAGCCTTACAACGACAATTATGGACACCTCGCCGGCGATGAAGTTTTGCGGCGCATGGGCGCACATCTCAAAAGTCGCATGCGCCAGCACGATGACTTGGCGAATCGATTTGGCGGCGAGGAGTTTGCCTGTGTAGTACAAGTGAACAACCAAGCAGAGTTACGGGTTCTTGCTGAGCGCCTGAACCGCAGCGTGCAGGATATGGGTATACCACACGAGTATTCTAACACCGCTGATGTGATTACTGTCAGTATTGGGGCGGTATACCACGAGCACGCCACTAAAATGGTGATTAATGATTTGCTCAATCTGGCCGATCAAGCTCTATATCAAGCGAAGGAATCTGGACGCAATCAGGTGCGTCTGGTGGAAAGCTCTACGACCATCTGCTGAATTGACCTGTGCTGCAGGGTCTTCTATGTTTAACAAGAAGCCACGGAGTTGCTTCTTTATTGATAACCCGTCGACTACTGACGTTCGTATGTCAGGTATTGGACAACAGAAAGGTTAAAGGACTATGGCTCCAGAACATAACGCCGAGGGCGAGCACAAGCGCGCCCAGCAGTTGACGGCGCAGCTCAGCAAAGCCCTGACCAGCGCGCAAGAATACCAACGCGTGCTGCAAGTGTCTTGTGGGGGCACTTGGGCTTGGGATGTTGTTAAAGGCACTGTGCGCCTACCGGATCACTGGCTATCCAGCTTGGGTCTACCCACAACCATGCCAGAGGCCGTTGACGAAACGTTCTGGCACAACCGTATTCACCCAGATGACAAGCCTCTATTCGACGAAGCCGTTGCCGCTCTGTTCAATGGCAGCGCTGGAGCGCTAAATCTTCAGTATCGGGTTCGCCATCACGATGGCGACTACCGGCTTCAGCGTTGCTGCGGTGTACCTCTGCACGATGAGCAGGGACAGATCACGCGCATCAGTGGCACCCATACCGACTTGACGTTAACGCACTGGCACGACTTTGACACCGCGCTGTTCAACGAGCGCTATCTTACGCAGCACCTCAGTGACAGGTTACCGCACTGGCACGCTCAACGTGGGCAAATCGGCTTATTGATGGTTTCCTTTCGCACGCTGGACATCTTGTTAGAGTACCAGGAACTAGAAGTCAGCAACCGCATTCGACGGGATATCGCCACGCGGTTACGCCAAGCGTTTGGCAATGACTGCGCCATCGCGCTACTGCCAGGTGATACGTTTGCGCTTATTGTCTCACCGATAGATGAGATGCGCATCGCCAGCCGACTGGATGAAATGTTTCGCGAGCCTTTGGTAGTCGCCACAGAGCGTCATTTCTTGATACCTATCGCGGCGTTTGCGGTCTACGGCGATACCGACAAAGACACCGCCGCCGCACTCATTTCCAGTGCACGCCTGGCTTTACGCACAGCGCGCAAACAACAAACGCCGTTTCCCGTGCGTTATCAGCGAGCCTTTTTCGATGCCGCTGAACGGGAAGCCAAAATTGAGAATGCCTTGCTGCAAGCCATTGATCAGCGACGTGTTAAGCCGCACTTTCAGCCCATTATTGATATCAGTACGCGGCGCGTCAAAGGCGTTGAAGCGCTGATTCGTATCAACCACCCGCTGCTGGACAACCCGGCCGAGTTTATCCCTGTTGCAGAAATGTCGGGGCTGATGCGCGAACTGGGGTATCAGGTCATTCATCACAGCCTGCGATTATTACAAGAACTGTTGGCGTGGCCAAATCTGCCCCCGGACTTCTACGTCAGCATCAATTTCTCGCCAACCCAACTTACCGGCGTCAGCGAGGCGCATGTGTTTCTGAACATGCTGAAAGACTACGGCATACCCCCACAACGTATTCAGGCCGAGATCACTGAAAGCGCCATGTTCATTGATGAAGCAACGGCCTTCCGGATGATGGCACTCACCCGCTCGCACGGCGTACGCATGGCTCTAGATGACTTCGGTACTGGCTATTCATCGCTCAGCTATTTGCAGCGCATGCCAATAGATACATTGAAACTGGATAAGTCATTTATTGATGGACTGAAGGGCGACCGCGTGCGCATGACGTTGCTGGCCACCATCATTAAAATGTGTCGGACGCTGGGCTACAGCAGTGTCGCTGAGGGGATTGAGACCGAAGATGTGCATGACCTTCTCGTCGCCATGGGGATTCAAAACGCCCAAGGATATCTTTACGCCAAACCTATGGCCCGCAAAGTCTTTGTCTCTTGGTATCGCGAGCAGTTACAGCAACTCGCAAAGGGCGCTCCGCAAAACAGGGTTCAGAGTCAGCCGCCGAACAACTAGCGAGGCCTAGCACTGCACACAGGACATTGCGGATCGGGACGCAAACGCAGTGTTTGCCAGCTTCCTTGTTTGGCGTCGTACAACTGTACTCGTCCGACTAAAGGCTCACCCACGCCAACGATGAGCTTCATCGCCTCCATGGCCATGCTGGTACCGATCACACCCACCAAAGGTGCGACAACGCCGGTATCCGCACAGTTCAAAGCCGTATCGTTGGTCACCGGGTACAGGCAGTGCAAGCAAGGCGAATCGGCTCGCCGCGGGTCAAACACGCTGATCTGGCCTTCCCAAGCAATAGCCGCCGCCGACACCAAGGGCACACCCGCCTGCCAACACGCACGATTGGCAGCCTGACGACTGGCGAAGTTGTCGGTACCCGCCAAAACAACGTCCGCCTTCTGCACTTCCACCAGCATCTCCTCGTCATTCAGCACGCCATGCAGCGCCGTCACTATTACGTCCGGATTTAATGCCTGTATCGTTTGCTTGGCCGACTCTACCTTTGGCCGACCAATGGCCTCGGTACGATGCACGATCTGCCGCTGTAGGTTCGACAAGTCCACTTCGTCCGGGTCGCTCAAAACCAGGTGTCCGACCCCAGCCGCCGCGAGATAGAGTGCAACGGGGCTGCCTAAACCACCCAAGCCTAACACGAGCACTCGACTGTTCTGCAACGCCTCTTGGCCAACAATATCGATGTCGGGCAAAAAGATCTGGCGCGAATACCGCAGCAACTGATTGTCAGAAAGCATGGCCGGTGTCCTAGTGGTCGGTGAAGGGGTCAAGGGCGTCTAAAACGAGCTTGATGATGTCGCTCGAACATCGTTGTGTCAAATGCGGTTGGCTTCGGGAGGCTTACGCTCTATGCTCAGAGTACAACATCCAACATTCGCAGTAAGGTCGCCATGATTGAACAAGCATTATTGGATCAGACGCGCGTATTGTCTGATCGGCTGATCGCCCTACAAACGCCGATTCGTATTCTTGATGCGATCAATTGGGACCGCAAAATCAAAGAAGAGTTCTTCCGCAACAAAGCACAGAAGAACCCTGACATTGATCAAAGCTACTACGCCCAGCGCGACCTCGGATTTAACCCGACGGATCTGCGCCAGGGTTTTGCGGATTTGCAACGCGACATCGTGCGTCAGTTAGGGCAGTTGAGTCCTATCACTCAGTTCATGAGCAAAATGTGCCGTGAATATCGCGACGTTATTCGTATGTTGGAAGCGCGCGGCACGAACGAGTTTCACAACCTGTCCGTAGAGTTATTCGGCCACCCGCGTGATGTCTTCCACGCTGGCGAGCCTTCGTTGTCCGAATTGGCGGTGATGTTGCAGCAACCGTTAGCCAACTTACTCGGCGCAGATGTGTTACCAGAAGAAAGTCGCGATATTCCGGCGGCAGAAGCCGTAGAGCGCTTGAAACACCAGTTAGACATCAGCATGGCAGGGGTCGGTGTGCAGGTAATGATTTCCGACGGTATTGTCAGTGATGCGGCCGCCGGTAGCGACCGCATCAAACTGAATCAAGACGTGATGTTCTCACAACGCGAACTGGACATTTTGGAAGCCCACGAAGGCTGGGTGCATGTCGGCACCACACAGAACGGCCTCGCCCAACCCTACCTAACGTGTCTCAGTAAGGGCACGCCCAGCGCGACCGTGACGCAAGAAGGCCTGGCCGTACTGACAGAAATCATCACACTGAAATCAACACCGCGCCGGTTGTCAAAGCTGGTCAATCGCATCCTCGCGGTGACGCAAGCCATAGACGGAGCGGAATTTGTCGATGTCTATCGTCATTGCTTAGAACTCGGCATGTCAGAAGACGAAAGCTACACCCTGGCACAACGGGTGTTTAGAGGTAGCACGCCTACGGGCCTACCCTTCACCAAAGACTTGGCGTACATCAAAGGTTTTGTGTTGGTGTACAACCTGATTCGCGTGGCCATTCAGTTGGGCCGCATTGATCGACTGCCCCTCCTCTTGGTGGGCAAACTGTCTATCGACGAGTTTCGTTTGGTTTCTGAGCTGCACGACCTCGGTGTGATTACGTCGCCGCAATTTGTACCGCCACACTTTAAGGACTTGCGTGGTTTGGCGACCTGGCTCAGTTTCGGTCGATTTATCGGCAATCTGTCCTTTGACCAGCTGGAAAACGACTATCGTCCGTTGTTTATTTAGGCGGGGGCAGGCCGCAAAGCGCGCATTTCCGGCCTGCCGCTGAGCGCTGGCGGCATACCCCGAAAGCCCGTGCCGACAAAGCAGTGGCGTTATTTCGACGTATGGCGATACGACCCGTCCCAATTGCTCGGCAGCTCTTGGGTGCGTAACTCCGCGATGCGACCCAAGTACACGGTGTAGAGCTTAGACCGTTGCGGCGTCGATGTGGTCAACAAGGCCGCGAACGCATCCGATGCTGCTTGCCAATCTTGCTGCAAATACAACTGGTAGGCGGCGTTGTACTGATCAATCTCTTTCTGCAGCTCGTCACTCTGCTCACCTTTTCGGCACAGCGGCTCGTAGCACTCAATCGGGTCTTCCTTCCCTTTCACCATGATCTTGTCTATGAAGCGAAAGAAGTAGTTCGGGCACTGCGCGAAGGTATCGGGGCCGACCAATACCTTTAGGCCGTAGAATTTCGTTAAACTTTCCAAGCGCGAACCCAAGTTCACCGCGTCGCCCAGTACCGTGTAAGAGCGTCGATACTCCGATCCCATGTCACCGACGTTCATCGAGCCGGTATTGAGCCCGATACCAATTTCGACTGCGGGTAATCCGTCGGCGACGAACTCACTTTGCAGCTCTTCCGTCTTGTTAATCATATCAATGGCCGCTTCCAGCGCATGTTCGGCGTGCTGGGGGTCGTCCAAGGGGGCCCCCCAGAACGCCATAACCATGTCGCCGACGTATTTATCGATCGTACCACTGCGGTTAAATATGATGCCGGTAATGGGCGTAAAATAGCGATTCAGTAGCCCTTTAAGCTGCGTCGCACTTAACTGTTCAGAAATACTGGTAAAGCTGCGAATGTCGGAAAACAAGACCGTCAACTCTTTGTTGGCGCCCTCGAAACTGATCGAATCAGGGTCATTCAGCATGATATCGATGTATTCCGACGGGACGTATTGCCCAAACATCGACCGCACTTCCTGGCGTGATGCGCGCTCGCGCAAGAAGCCCTCCAGCATATTGAACGAACCTAACACCAAGATGAGTACTAAGACGTTGGCAACGGGAATATTCACATAGTGAAAATGCCACGCATACACATTACCGGCGATCACCACCAGCACGCACAATGCGGTAGTACTTAAGAGAGTAACCGGCCCAAAACGACGAAACCATAGACTGAACAATAACCCTAACAAAATCATGAGCAATGCTGTATAGGCGTAGCTATTGTGTAACTGATAGGGGATCTGGTTAGTCAACAGGCCGTTGATTACGTTGGCATGCACCTCTACCCCCGGGTAGTTAGGCTCCAACGGCGTCGACCGCAGATCGAGCAGACCGATGGATGATGTGCCTACCAACACGATGGCCCCCTCTAACTGCCGACGTTCGTCGTCGGTCAGATTATCGTTCAACACATCGGTTGCCGATACATAGGTGAAAGTGCGCTGCGGCCCAGCGTAAGGCACAAATACCGCGCCGTAATAATCGGTGCGAATACGATGCGGCGTTCCGTCGGCGGGAATCTGTACCCACTCGAACACCTTCCGCTGAGCTGGGCCATCGCCAATGTGATAAACCGCTTCTTCCATACCCATAACGTAATAGTTGTACACACTGGACAGGGCCAAACTGGAATACAGCGCGTTGTCATAACGCTGCATCAGAGGTACACGGCGAATTACGCCGTCGAGATCAGGCAAGGGGTTAATCAGCCCACCGGAGTGCGCGGCGTCTTGTAGAATTTTTAAGTTGCCGACGTAGCCACCGGCGCGGATAGCCGTCAGCGCCTCCGCATCCTCGGGCGACAACATGTCCACCGGTGCTGGCAATGTACCGACTCGGGTTTCGTCACCAGGGTAGAACACGTAACCGAGTACGGCGTTCGCATCCGCTACCGATTGAGCAAACAATTGATCATAATCCGTCTCGTCCTCATACAGCGCCAGCAGGCTTGCCGTCGTCGGATCAGAGCGCGACACCACGTTAGCCATCTCCAGCGCCAAATTGCGTTCGGGCTCGGAGAAGAAAACGTCGTAAGTGATGGTGTATACGCCAGCATCTAACAAAGCGTTGTTCAACTCAGCCAATCTTAGACGCGACCAAGGCCAGCGACCTTCGGTGGCCAAACTACGCTCGTCGATGTCTAAAATAATGATCGGTGGGTCTTCACTGGGCGTGGGTTTGGGCAACAGTTTTAGGCGGGTGTCGTAGTAAATGTATTCCAGTCGCTCGATCAATTCGGGCAAATAACTGGGTTGGTTCCGTCGTGCTTCTTCGGCCACCAGAAAGAAGGTTAAGATCAGTGAGACCACCACGCCCCACCATTTCTTCACCCAGCGAATCAACAGCGCTTGTAGCTCGAGTAGGCGACGGGGCCACGTCTTCTCTGCACTGGATTCTGTCATGGCTGCACATCCTGTTATTGACCGGTACATTATTACGTTCATCAGTATACACGATGCTGACAGAGTGCACAGAGCAGCCCTTAGACAGCCCTGCCACCGCTCTTCACAGTGGTTACGCTGCCATTCCTTGTGTACACTTCCTGCAAGGATAACAACGCATCGAGAATGAATATGGCAGTTAAAAGTGTGGCGCTGGTGGCGCACGACAACAAAAAAGAAGAACTGACACAATGGGTAGCCGACAACAACACACGCTTTTCGCCGTTGAAGCTTTATGCCACGGGCACCACCGGCCGCTTACTGGGTGAACGCTTGAAGCGCGACGACATCACCGTTCTGCTGAGCGGGCCATTGGGTGGCGACCAACAAATAGGCGCGTTGATCGCCGAAGGGAAGATAGATTTGCTGGTGTTTTTCTGGGACCCGCTAGAGCCCCAGCCGCACGATCCCGACATCAAAGCCCTGTTGCGTATTGCGGCACTGTGGAACATCCCGGTGGCCTGCAATCGAGCCACCGCAGAGTTCATACTGACCTCAGCGTACATGACCGACGACAAGCACCGGCCGGAGAAGCCCGACTTTTCCTACTATACGGGTCGTAAAGTTTAGAGCTTAAAATATCGCGCTAGACTGATGTGGGCCAAGGTCGGAAACACTTCGTCGGCCTCGCGCAGTAGTTCAGGGTTACCCACCCCGATGGCATACATGCCAGCCTGATGAATAGACGTTACGCCAGCCGGAGCGTCCTCAAAGCCAACGCAGTTTTCCGGTGCAACACCGATGCCTGTTGCGGCTTTCAGGAATATCTCCGGGTCAGGCTTGCCGTTGATGACGGTCGCGGCATCCACCACGTAGTCAAAGTCATCCAGTACACCCAAGGCTTTTAACACCGGCAGCGCATTCTTACTGGCCGACGCTAAACCAACGGGAATTCCTGCAGCACGCAGGGTACGCAAGACTTCGCCGGCACCCGGCAACATATCAGCCGGAGTCAGACCGGCGATCAAATCTACGTAGTACCCGTTTTTGCGCGCGGCTAACGCATCTTGTTCTTGTGGGCTGTATTGCCGATCGGTGTATTCCAGCACGATCCGCAACGACGCCATACGATCGACGCCCTTCACTCGGTCGTCTACTTCATGCGGTATATCAAAGCCTTCTTCCAGCGCCAAGCGCTGCCACGCCAGAAAGTGAAAGCGTGCGGTATCGGCAATAACGCCGTCGAGGTCAAACACGGCACCGGTAAAACGTGGTTCAGCCATCTAGATTACTCCGTTCAAATAGGGTTTAAGCGGCCAGCGCTAAGGTAACAATAGGGTTCTCGGCGGTGAGCGTCTGAGACAGGTCACCTTGGCTGAACACCAATTTATCACCCTTCACCAATTCGTAGCGCGCCTGCCGGGTATCGATCTCTACTTTAAGCAATGCGCCTTGATAGTTCAGATGAAACGTGCAATCCGTCATTCCGGCGGGCAAACTCGGCGCAAAATGCAACAAACCGTGGCGCACCCGCATACCGGCAAAGCCTTGTACAACGCACATCCACGCACCACCCATGCACGCGGTATGAATGCCGTGCTGGGTGTTGCCATGGTTGTTGTCGAGGTCCATTCGAGTGACATCAGAAAAGTAATGTAATGCCTTGTCGGCGTAACCCACTTCATTGGCGATGATGCTGTGAATGCACGCCGACAAGGTGGAGTCGTGCGTGGTAATGCCTTCGTAGTAGTCGAAGTTACGTTTCTTCTGCTCCAGGGTGAACTGGTCGCTCAACAACAACATAGCCAACACGGTATCGGCTTGTTTACACACCTGATGGCGATAGATAACCAGCGGATGGTAATGCAGCAACAACGGGAATTTGTCGGCGGGCGTCTGTGCAATATCCCAGCGTTTTTTGTTGAAGAAACTGTCGTCCTGCATGTGTATGCCGGTCGCTTCGTCGACGGGCAAATACATGCGCTCGGCCGCTTGTTGCCACAGTGTTGGCTCATTGGCCTCCAACTCTAGGCGCTGGCGCAATTCGCTCCAAGCGGCTGGGTACTGCTCTTGCATCCACACCGTCAGCTCAAAAGCGTAGTGCAAATGCGTGCGCGCCATCGCATTGGTGAAGAAATTGTTGTTCACACAGGCGGTGTACTCGTCTGGACCCGTCACTTCGTTGATGCAGAACTGATTGTCCATGCGCACGTTAAAGAAACCGATCGACATCCACATACGAGCGCTTTCCAGCACCACTTCGACGCCCGCATCGCGCATAAAGTCATGATCACCGGTCGCTTGGTGGTATTGCTTCACCGCATAGGCCACATCGGCGTTGATGTGATACTGCGCCGTGCCTGCGGGGTAATACGCTGAGCATTCTTCGCCGCCAATGGTACGCCACGGAAACAGGCACCCTTTATCAATTGCCAAATCACGAGCGCGTCGGCGCGCCGCATCCAGCAGGTTGTAACGGTACTGCAACAGGTTCTTGGCCAGATCAGGCTGAGTGAACAAGAAGAACGGCAGGATGTAGATTTCTGTATCCCAGAAATAATGGCCATCATAGCCATGGCCCGTTAGGCCTTTGGCCGCTATGTTATTAAAGCCGTCGCGCCCTAAGGACTGAAAAAGGTGAAACAGGTTAAAACGCATGCCTTGTTGCAACGCTGCGTTACCGCCAATGGTGATATCGGATGTCGCCCAGAACTCATCCATGATGGCTTTTTGCGCTGTCACGGCCTCGGCGAAAGGCCATGTGCTGCAGCGTTGCAGCTCCGGCAGCAAGCTCGACTCAGGGGTCGCAAGATTATCTTCACGTCCGGCGGCGTACACCACGTGTTTGGTTAGCTCGGCCCGTTCTCCGGCTTGCAAGTCGATATTGAAACGGACGCCAGCCTGATGCTCGCTTTCAATCGCAGAACAACGCGGAGTATTGGGTGCGACCAAACTGTAGGCCGCCGCCGCCGAAATATAAAAACCTGTACTGCGCAAGCGATACACCAAATGCGCTCTGCGCTCATTGGCGGCACTGGATACCGGCTGAATATCTTCCACCTTCACACCCGCACCCACGCGTGGGTCGTCTGTCTTGCCTAGAACCGGCGGCAAGCTGCTCAGCAAGGAAACGAGGCTAACTGTACCACTGAAATCCACCGCTGTTACTGAATAGGACAACATAACCAAACGCCGCTCGCGCAGAGAGACAAGGCGCTGCGTATTGATTTCCAGCGTTTTGCCTGCCGGTGAGCGCCACAGAGTACGACGTGTCAGTACTCCAGTATCAAAGGCCAGTGTGCGTTCAGATGCCAGCAATTCACCCTGAGTAAAATCAACCGGCACATCATCAATCAACACCTGCACCTGCGACGGATTCGGCGCCGAGGCGATGGACTCATTATTGCGTGCGAAGCCGTAAGCGCTTTCACCGTACGCAATGGGTTCCGACGAATAAATGCCGTTTAAGTAGCAACCCGCAGCCTGCTCATGCCCCGCCAACCCCTCTTCCAAGGTACCGCGCACCCCGATAAACCCATTGGCCTGCGCAAACAGGCTGGCGTTCAAGCCACAATGCTCTGGGCTGATGCCGGTTTCGGTAATCTGCCATGGGTGCTCGCCAAGTCGGCTTGAATCCAATGAAGGGTGACGGGACATAGTGGGTGCCTTATGCGTTATCTTTAATGATGCCTGCCCCCTTCAGTGTAGTTTCCAAGGGCCGGGGACGGTAAGTGTAGTCATTATGCAATCGATTGCAATCTTGATTTATTTGTCGATAATGCGCGTGTCCACTCCCAAAAAATAACTAAAAATATGCCCAAGCCATCCAACAGTACCGTCTCAATGGCCGACGTCGCGCGACTCGCGGGCGTGTCAGAGTCTACGGTATCGCGGGCACTCAACAATAATCCTGCCATCAACGTAGCCACACGCGAAAGAATACAAGGGATTGCGCAATCACTGGGGTATCGCCCCAACATCGGAGCACGCAACCTACGCCTACAGCGCAGCCACATCATAGCGGTGGTGATCAATCACGACAGCACCCGTGAAGACAGTACGACGCAAAGCCTAGCGGACCCCTTCATGACCACCATCACCTCAGCCATAGCCGATGCGCTGAATGAACAACACTACGGACTCTTGTTTGCCAGTTCCCATATAAAGCCCGGCATGTGGTATGAGCACCTTTTGCAAAATGGACGTGCCGACGGGCTGATAGTGATTGGGCGCGGCGCGAATGAAGCGAGTTTTTCAGACTTGCTTGCCGCCGATGCCCCCTTTGTTGTATGGGGCCAAGCCGATGCCAGCACACCCTATACCTGCATTGGCAGTGACAACTTGCTCGGCGGGCAACAAGCCGCTCAGCAATTGATACTGTCCGGCAGCACCCTACCCCTGTTTTTAGGTGACATTCAACACACGGAGATAAGGCAGCGTTACGCTGGGTTCCAACAAGCGTTTCGACAAGCCCACATTGAAGTACCACCACCCGTTTTTACCGATGATTTCTCTCCCGAAAGCGGCTACCGAGCCCTAAAGCAGTGGATCAGTGGTCAACCGCAACCCTTCGACGGCCTCTTTGCCGCCAGCGATAATCTCGCCCTCGGAGCACTGCAAGCGCTGCATGAACACGGCGTGCGCATTCCACGTGATGTCGCGGTGATCGGCTACGACGATATTGACTTGGCAGCCGTCAGCATACCGCCACTGACCAGCATCCATCAGGAGATAAAACGAGGTGGAAAATTGCTGGTAAATGCCTTAATGGACACGCTAGAAGGCAGACCTGTGCGCTCACAGCGGATACCCACTCGCGTTGTCATACGCCAAACTTCGTGCCACATTTCGAACAAACCGACTACTGGCGACTTTTGAGAACTTATTTGTCTTTATTTTTATTTATTAGTTCTTAAAATTCATTTTTAAAATCTATCCTCTCTGATAACTTTATATTGTCATCAAAAAGTCATAGTTTCATCGGATAGTAAATTGAACAAGCATTCAATTTTCTAAACCAAGAAATGGAGCCGCAATAATGACAATTTCAAGACGCAAATTTCTCAAAGGATCGGCCGCTGCAGGCGCCTTAGCCGCCAGTCCGTTTTACATCAACAGCGCCTTGGCGCAGAGCCGCGAATTGCGTATCTACGCATGGGCCGGCTACATCACCAACGAGATGCTGGATGACTTCCGCGCCAAGACTGGCATCAATGCCACGTTCACGCCTTACGGCACTAACGACGAGCTACTGAACTCGTTGCGCGCCACCGATGGCAGTGGTTTTGACATCATCATGCCTACTGTGGATCGTGTGCCCGGTTATCTCGACTTCGACCTTATTCAGCCACTCGACGTAAGTCGTATCAACTGGGATGGCGCTCTGGAAAGCGCCATTACCGGCTCTGAAGTCGGCGGCGTTGTTGACGGCAAGCGCTACTTCGCGCCGTCTGACTGGGGTACCGAAGCCATCGCTTACAACACCGAATTCACCAACATCAACCGCAGCACGTTGAGCTACGGCGACCTGTGGAAGCCAGAACACGCCGACGGGGTAACCGTGCGCGGCCACTCTGCTTTGGTGGGCATCGGTTTGTGGCTGGAAAAGCAGGGTAAACTGCCTTTCCCTCTGCTCGACTCTTACACCAGTGAAACCGCGATGCGGGCGAACTTCGATGTCATTTTGAAAGTGGCGACCGAAAACAAGCACATGATCGCCCAGTTCTGGAACACCGAAAACGAAGCGCAAGGTGCGTTCCGTGCCAACGGCGCCGTGATCGGTCAAACGTGGGACAGCACCGCGTTCAACCTGATCCAAGAAGGCGAGTCTATCGCTTACGCAGCACCGGTTGAAGGTGCGATGGCGTGGATGGAAGGCTTCGTAATACCGAAGAACGCGCAGAATGTTGACGCGGTTTACGAGTTCATCAACTGGTACTACACGCCTGAAGCGGGTGCCATGTTCGTGAAAGCCACCGGCTACAACTCGACGTC
The DNA here is from genome assembly GCA_049115955.1 of Natronospirillum sp. GTDB lineage: Bacteria > Pseudomonadota > Gammaproteobacteria > Pseudomonadales > Natronospirillaceae > Salinispirillum. Next base: position 18,878 of record JAGDZJ010000008.1, on the reverse strand, counting down.
ACGCGGCGCCGACGCCTTGTTGCCACCCGAAACCAAAGCGTTCTTCCAGAACTCTTACACCCAAAGCGACCTCGACAACCTGTGGTGGTGGCCTATCCAAGAGCCATGGTATGTCGCTCTGCGTAATGAATACCAGGATCGGTATTTGTCAGCCTGATCAATCGCGACTGAAAAACAACGTCGGGCAGCAGTGCCCGATGTTGTTTTGTCGGGCGATGCTTTTACACCGAAACACGAGGAAGTATGAACCATGGACAGCAGTGTTCATCTCAATAACGTAAAAATGAAGTTTGACGACTTCACCGCCGTACAAACCACCGACTTACGCATTGAGTCGGGGGAATTCTTCAGCTTCTTAGGCCCCTCCGGCTGCGGCAAGACCACCATACTCAACATGATCAGTGGCTTCTTACAGCCCACGGAAGGCGCCGTACACATTGGCGGCAAAGACATGACGAAGGTATCGGCCAATAAACGCCCCACTTCCATGATCTTTCAGAATCTGGCCCTGTTTCCCTTGATGAGTGTTGCCGAAAACATCGAATTCGGCCTTGAGGTGCGCGGCGTCAGCAAAAAAGAACGCGCCAAAGTATCAGACCGCTTACTGGAATTGGTAGACCTACCGGGCAGCCGCGATAAGAAAATCGCCGACCTGTCGGGTGGACAAAAGCAGCGCATCGCCATTGCCCGTGCGCTCGCCGTAGAACCCCAAGTATTATTGCTCGACGAGCCGCTGTCCGCGCTCGATCTTAAACTGCGCCAACACATGCGCGCCGAACTGAAAGACATTCAGCGCAAAACCGGCATCACCTTTATCTACATCACGCACGATCAAGGCGAAGCGCTCACCATGTCTGATCGTGTAGCGGTTATGTCTGCGGGCCAACTGCAGCAGGTCGCCGACCCAATTACCCTGTACCGCCAGCCTGCAACGCCCTTTGCCGCCGAATTCGTCGGTGAAAACAATCGCCTTGAAGGTGTCATTGTCAGTGTGCAAGGCAACGAAGCGGTGATCGACTGCGGACCACTGGGTAAGCTGTCGGGCCATACCGCTCACCCCATGCAAGCCGGCGACAAGGCCGCTCTGTTTATTCGCCCAGAGCTGTTGAGCCGCGAAGCCAACACCAACAACCGCTTAACCGTTACGGTGCGCGAGCTGAACTTTGAAGGCTCCGTACTGATGATGACAACGCACAGCAATGCCAACCAACAGCCGATCAGCGTGCAATTACGCAGTGATGTAGATCCGCAATTGCTGCACCCAGGTACCAGCGTCGAACTCAGCTATCGCACCAGCGACGCAGTTGTTATGACAGGGAACAGCATGACGGGGGATCCTCATGTATAACCAACTGGCTGGCCGATTTGGCGCTCCCGTCGCCATCGCCATCTTGCTGTTGTTATTCGTCTGGTTGATGGGGCTGGTCGTTCTGCCGCAGTTATTGATGATCGACTACTCCCTGAAACCCAACCTTTTACCCGCGCAAATCGGTGGGCCGGAAGACTCCTACACGCTGAGCAACTACGTCACGCTGTGGAACAACGACATCCATCGCACTATTTTCTTTAAAACGATCTGGTCCAGTTTGCTGGTGTCCGCGCTGACGTTAGTCGTGTGCTACCCGATTGCCTATTTTTTAGCGAAGGTTGCCACACCGGGGCAAGCGGCGTTATGTATTCTGCTGCTGATCATTCCGTTCTGGATCAACGAGATTCTACGCACCTTTTCTTGGTACATTATTTTATCGTTCCGTGGGCCACTGAACGCGCTGCTGTTGGCGATTGGGGTCATTGATCGCCCGATACGCTTTTTGTCCGGCGACGGCGGCGTCATGGTGGGTATGGTTTACGCCTATATATTGTTTATGGTATTTCCACTCTACAACGCCATGGAAAGCTTAGACAGCAACCAGGTGAAAGCGGCCCGCAACCTCGGTGCAGGTTGGATTCGCACGCATTGGCGCGTCATCATTCCGCACGCCAAGCCCGGCATTGCCACCGGCTCCATCATGGTGTTTATGCTGTCTGCCGGTAGTTACGCCGTGCCCGCCCTCTTGGGATCGCCGGGCAGCCGCTGGTTTACCCAGATAATCTACAACTGGTTCTTTGAAGGGGGCGACTGGAATCAAGGCGCTGCCTATGCGTTCGTCTTGCTGATCCTCTGTATTGGTTTTATTGCCTTGGTCATGCGTTTGTTCAAAGTAGGACTGGGAGACATTGCCCGATGAATTCACAAAGCATTTTAAAGTGGGCAGTACGCGCTTACTTGGCGTTCTTCTTCATCTATCTGTTTACTCCGCTGATCATCATGTCATTAGCGACCTTTAACGACAGCCGTTTTCCAACCGTTTGGCCGTGGCGCGGTACGACACTGCGTTGGTTTGTCGACCTCTATCACGACACCAGCATGTGGGAAGCACTGCTGAACAGCATCAAGGTTGCGGCAGGTGTTTTGGTACTCGCAGTACCTATCGGCGTAGCCTGTGCACTGTTCTTGTCGACCTATCACGGGCGCAGTAAGAACATCATTTACGGCATCATGCTGTCGCCGTTGCTGACGCCGGGCGTGATCATCGGCATCTCGACTTTGATCTTCTGGCGGCAAATGGGCGTGAGCGGCGGGATTTTTCTGACCGTGGTCGCCCAAACCACCTTCATCGCGGCGTATGTGATGCTGTTGGTGCTGGCGCGATTGCAACGGTTTGACCGCACCTTGGAGCGTGCAGCCCTGAGCTTAGGTGCCAGCCATTTTCAGGTGTTTCGGCGCATCATGCTGCCCTATTTGATGCCCGCCATCTTGTCGGCCGCCGTCATCGCGTTTTTGCAGTCGTTTGAGAACTACAACACCACGCTGTTCGTGCGCGGCTTTGATACCACTTTAACGGTGTACATTGCCTCTAAGGTGCGTACCGGACTAACCCCCGCGGTAAACGCTCTGGGCCTCATCATGATCCTGCTCACCGTGGTATTTGCCGTGGTGTATGAAGTGAAGCGGCGCCGCGAGATCAGCAAAATCGTAAAACTCTAGCTGCTTTGGTGCTCGCGTACCGACTCATAGACCGCCGCTGACACAATGATCAATCCCCCGATCACTGTGCTCAGCGTGGGTATGGCGGCGAGCAATAATACACCGTACAGCGTGCCGTAGACCGGCTGCATGCAGGCCACTAAACTCGCCGTTTTGGCCTGCAAATAACGCAGCGTGTGTGCAAACAATGTGTGCGACAGCGCAGTAAACCCTAACCCCAACGCGACCAACAAAAGGATGTCCTGCTGCGAGGGCTGATGGGTGGTTACAAACAACAACGGCGTCATACAGACCGCCACCACCAATACCTGATAACTCATCGTACGCGCGGCGGATACTCCGCTGAACCAATGCCCCTGCAACACGTTACGTAAGGCAAACAAGAAAGCCGACAACACCCCCCAAAACACCCCTCGGGTCGTACTGTTCGACAGATCAAATTCCGGCACCAAGAAGTAAATGCCCACCAGCACCAGCAGGCCACTCACCACGTCACGCCAGTCGAGGCGTGTACGCTTGATCCACGGCTCCAAAAACACCGTGATCACCGGGTAGGAATACAAGGAGATCATACCTATAGCTATGCCGGCGACTTGCATGGCATGAAAGTAGGTCACCCAATGCACACCCAACAACACGCCCAGCAAAAACAATTTGCCATAGTCTTGCCGTGCCGCCATCCAAATGTGCTTTTCGCGCCAGATAACCCAGCCAAATAACGCGAAGGCCGCTATCCAGGTTCGGTATACCGTAATGTCCCACGCGGGCAACTGAATCAGCTGAGAAAAGAGGCCCGTGGCCCCCATCAGCAAAACCGTGGCGTGTAAGGTCACTAGGGCAGAACGCCGACTCGTCATTTTATTGACCCTTTCCACACATAGAAATCCTAAATATTTCGCCAATAAAATGGCACTTCGTAATGAATTAATATTATTGAATTCTGATTGAACTATCAGACGCCTAACGTCGTAAAACGAGACAGGAATTAATTAAGCTCGACGATTTGTCTCAACTTCGTCCGTGGCTAAACACGATTACTCACAGGAGAGGAAACGCCTCCATGACCCTTGCAAAAAAAATTCGCCCTTGCCGTTGCGGGCGCCATCGTGGGCTTAGCCCTTGTGTTGTCTGTTCTTTCGTCGATTTACGCGTCGGTACAGCTCTCTGAGCAAGCCGATGCCGACGCTGATCGTTTGCAGCGCGAAGTCATTCGCTTGCTCCGCCTGTCGGACAATTTGATCGAAGATCAAGTAGAAGCGGCTGTTAACACTCTGCGCCAGGAGGCACAAGAACTGGGCACGCCGCAACTCGGAAACACGGCCACAGTCAATGGACGCAGCGTACCCGACCTATCATTCGGGAACAACGCCCAAGCGAACAATTATGCCTTAGTGGATCGCGTGGCTGAACTGGTCGGTGGCACCGCGACAATATTTGTGCGTCAGGGTAACGACTACGTGCGCATTGCCACCAATGTGATCACCAACGGCCAACGTGCCACGGGCACCACGCTTGATCCCAGCGGACAAGCGATCCAAGCCATCAATCGCGGCGAAGCATTTTACGGTTTGGTCGACGTTTTAGGCCAACCATTTTTAACGGGCTATGAGCCTATCCGCAACGCACAGAACCAAGTTATCGGGATTATTTACGCTGGCTTTGCCGCTGACTTGAGTGAGCTGGAAGACGCCATCGCCAACCGTCGACTGCTCGATACGGGTTTTGTGGCGCTACGCGACAATAACGGCAATATTCGCCTGCATTCGCAACACCACACCACAGAGCAAGTGAATGCGATTCTGTCGCGCAGTGATGGAAGCTGGCGTGCCAGCAGCACGCGCTTTGACCGCTGGGGTTATGATGTGATCACGGCGTTTCCGGAGCGTGAACTGGCCGCACGCATTCGCAGTGACATCAGTACCACTCTGATCGCTGTTGCCATTGGTGGTGTCGTGCTGTTGCTCATTCTTATGGTGTTGCTGAACAGGATGATCAGTCGGCCCTTGGCAGACACCGTAGACCGTATGGAAGACATCGCCGAGGGTGATCTGAGTGTCCGACTGGACGCGGCCAGCAAAGATGAACTGGGTGATATGGCGCGCGGCTTTAATCGTATGCTGGAACGACTCCAAGGCACCATGATGGACATCAGCGCCGGGGCGCACCAATTGTCTGCGGCCGCTGAAGAATTGTCATCCGTGTCCATCGACACCAACCGGTCCATCGCGGCCCAGACGTCGGAAACCGAGCAAGTCGCCACCGCAATGAATCAAATGAGCGCTACGGTGGCCGAGGTCGCACAAAGTACAGAACAAGCGGCAGTTGCCGCGAAAGACGCGCAACAGGAGGCCAGCACAGGGTCCGCAGTCGTGCGCGAAACCATTACCAGCATTGAAAGTTTGGCCGATGACGTTGAACGCGCAGCGGAAGTTATTAATGAACTGTCCGTGGCCAGCAACGACATCAGCAAAGTGTTGGAAGTGATCAAGAACATTGCCGAGCAAACGAATCTACTGGCCTTGAACGCGGCCATTGAAGCAGCTCGAGCGGGTGAACATGGCCGTGGTTTCGCTGTGGTCGCGGATGAGGTTCGTTCATTAGCCAGCCGCACACAGCAGTCGACGGAAGAAATTCACACCATGATCGAGCGCATTCAGAGTGAGTCGTCACGTGCGGTGAGTGTGATGGAAAACGGTCAGAAAACCGCTGAGCACAGCGTGCAAAATGCGCAGTCGTCGCGCGAGTCTCTGAAAGCCATTTTGGCCGCTGTTGATAGCATCAATGAGTTAAACACAGAAGTAGCGAGTGCGGCGGAAGAGCAAAGTGCTGTGGCCGAAGAAATCAGCCGCAACATCACCAACATCCGCGACGCCGCTGAGCAAAACAGCAGTAACTCAGATGAGTCAATGCGCGCCAGCGAGGAACTGGCCAAACTGGCCACCATGCTGCAGCAACGCATCAGCTATTTCAAAGTCTAAGTACGCGGCCTAACATCCGCTTACTGAAGCAGCGGTGGCATCGGGCAATCTAATGCATCGGCCACCGCTCGGAACAGCTCCGCTTCGGTTGTGGTAATGGTGCCGTCGTGCTCAACGCAACGGGCCAAAGCTTTTAACAACAAAGGCTTCTGCAAAGGCCGAAGCTGGCTCAGTACACTTAAGGCCTGATTCAGCTTGCTCAATGAAGCGTCCGCGCGCGCTACCATGGCGGGCAGTGGGTCACTCAATGTACCGGCGGCAGCCTTGTACGCCGCCAGTGCCCCTACTTCGTCATCCTGCCCTGCGTGCGCCAACAACGACAATAATAAACCGGCTTCGGGCAAACATTGCCGCAGCTGCTTGTTGGTGGCTGGCGGCGCATGGTCTTCTAAGTTGTGAATGATGATGCGATACAATGCCCACTCCATCAAACTGATCCGCCCGTCGGCACGGACCAGCAGGCCGAGGTTCTTTTTAAACACCGGGTATTGCGAGGTACTGAGTTCTTTCAAGGCAGGCAGCGAAAGCTCAATCAGGGGCAAGCGGTAACGTTCGTCCAAACGATCAATTTTATCGGCATAGCGTAGCAAGGCCTGATAAGCCTCTGGCGCCGCATTCTGCTCCAGCAGGCGCAGTTGCTCGGTGCGCACGTCACGGTCTTTATGCAGTAACAGCCCGTAGATAAGCCCACGTGCTGAATAGCTATCGTGCGCTGCGGCACGCAGTTCATCGTCCAGCGCCGCTATGGTTTGTTGCGCGTATTGCAGATGCGCTGCCGAAGGCTGGCCGATGGCGTCAATAGCGGCCACGGCTGCCAGCGGAGCGAAACCACTTATATTAGATTTGCCTTGCTGAGCGCGAGTATGCTCGGAATCGGCAGCTTGTTGTTGCGCCGGTGATGGCGTTTGCACTGCAGGAAAGCGACCATCCCAGCTCGGTTCCAAGCGACGGATACGGTCAGGCAATGGCGGATGAGTTGCCATCATGCTGCTCAAACTGGTACGCACACCTTGACCAAAAAACATATGGCTGAACTCGGCAGCGTTCGCTGCCGCCACTTGCGAACCCGCCGAATGCCCGCCGATTTTTCGCAATGCACCAGCAATGCCGCTGGGGTCACGAGTGAACTGCACGGCGGAAGCGTCCGCCAAGAATTCACGTTGACGACTCACCGCCGCTTTGATGATGTTGCCAAAGAAAGTACCGGCGTAACCAATCAGCATGAACGCCACACCTAAGCCCAGCATGGCAAGAACAGACTTATCGTTACTGTTGCGTGAGCGCCCTATCGAACGATAACGCACGCTACGGACAAACATCTGCCCCAGCAGGCCAATCAACAAAATACCGTGCAGCATCGACACCAAACGAATGTTCAGCCGCATATCGCCGTGAAAAATATGGCTGAACTCGTGTGCGACCACGCCCTGTAGTTCACTGCGGTCTAACAGCCGAATGCAGCCACGCGTGATACCAATAACGGCGTCCTGCGGCGAATGCCCGGCGGCAAATGCATTGATGGCGTCGTCATCCAATACATACACCGGCGGCACGGGTGTACCCGACGCAATGGCCATTTCTTCAACCACGTTAAGAATACGTTTTTCGTCCGCATCGTTCGTGCTGACGTTGATCAAACGGCCACCCAAGGTCTCCGCCACCGCACGCCCACCGCTGTTGAGCTGCAAGCGTTTGAACACACTGCCCAACACCACGACCGTTACAATGGCCAATGCTATGCCGCCGATCAACGGCCAGTCGACCAGTTGCAGCACCTGCAACATACCGACATTGCCACTGCCGTCGACCTGCACATAAGCTGGAGCAACTTCTTCCACAGCAAAAAGCACCGCAACAACGACAACAGTGGTGACGACGATCAGACTGAGCACGGCCGCCACCAGCAACACCACCAACCAGGTCGTGTTACGTTTGGCACGGTCTTGTTGTTCAAAGAAGTTCATGACGCATCCAGATCAGCAAAGACAAAAACGATTAGAACGACACCTTAGGTGCCGCCTGAATAGCCGCGCTGTCTTCAAACTCTAACAGATTGGCGTCTTCACCATGGCCGATCATGCCGGCAAACACCACGGCAGGAAAACTCTGCTTGAGTGTGTTGTAGCTCATCACCGCGTCGTTGAACGCTTGGCGGGCGAAGGCCACTTTGTTTTCCGTACTGGTCAGTTCTTCCGACAGTTGCTGCATGTTCTGCGACGCTTTCAAGTCTGGATAGGCTTCCATCACCACATTCAGGCGGCCCATAGCAGCACCCAAAGCACCTTCAGCACCGGCCAATTGCGCCATGGCTCCGGCTGCACCGGGGTTCTCTGCCGCCGCCTTTAAGCCCGCTGCTGCGGTATTACGCGCCGCGATAACAGCTTCTAGTGTTTCGCGCTCGTGGCTGAGGTAGCCCTTAGCAGTCTCCACCAAGTTTGGAATCAGGTCGTAACGTCGCTTGAGCTGTACTTCAATTTGCGCAAAAGCGTTTTTGTAGCGGTTCTTCAGCGCCACTAATTTGTTGAAGATACCCACCACGTAGAAAACCAGCAGGGCCACAACAACAAAGACAATAATGGTCGAAATTTCCATAACAGTTCCCTCAGTGCAAGAAATAGGTCACCGCAATATAGCACGGCCTTTGTGGGAACCGTAACGAGCGCGTCAAAAAACTACGACACAGGTCTCGGGGTCAATTCAGTCTGCGCTTTGGCGAAGCAAGCGCCGCCGAATGAGCGGCACCCAAAGCGCGCCCAACAAGCCACCACTGACCAATCCGCCAATATGCGCCGCGTTATCGATCATGCTCATGGTAAAACCCAGAAACAGGTTAATGCCAATGAACACCAAGGTGCCACGTAAGAACGCCTGACGCACCTCTGAGCGAAACAAGTTGCTGAACAGCAGAGCCAAGAAGAAGCCATACAGGCCAAAAATCGCTCCGGACGCCCCCACGCTCACCGCACCGTAGTTGAACACCACACTGGTCAGACTGGCCACAATGCCGGTCACCAAATAAATCAACAACAGTTGCGCCTTGCCCAACAACGGCTCCAGCATTAAGCCCACATTGGCCAGCACCAAGGCGTTAAATACTAAATGCAATAAGCCACCGTGCATAAACACACTGGTTGCCAGTCGCCACCATTGCCCATCCGTGGTTAAGGGTGCGAAATTCCCACCGTAGATAGCCAACGGCTGCGCCGGGAACCACATCACCTCACGCGTCAGCAGCACAAACAGCAAGAAGATGGCCGTATTGATGTAGATGATGACAGGCGTCAGAAAATACCCCGGTCGCGGGGTGAGCAGTTGAACGATGGGTGATGACATAGACTATCCTGGAGAGATGGAGTTGTAGAGCGGGTGTTTACACCCGCGTTTCGATTACACCGCCGCACTGACCTTGGGTAAAGTCTGCTGCAACCACTGACTGAACTGTGGCGCTGGCATGGCCCCGGCGACCCGCGCCACCTCGATGCCATGATGCAGTATCAATAACGTCGGAATGCTGCGCACCGCATAACGCGCGGCAATGTCTTGCACCACTTCGGTTTCAGCTTTAACAAAAAAAGCCTTACCCTCCCACAACTGGGCCGCCTGATTAAACACTGGCGCCATCATCTGGCATGGCCCGCACCAACTGGCCCAGAAATCCACCACCACGGGTAAATCCTGCTTCATGTATTTGGGCCAATCCGCAGACTTTGCTACCACAGGCACGGCAGACAACAGCGTTTGCTTGCAAGCACCGCACACCGGCAACTGATTCATTCGGTCCGCCGGAACTCGATTCAAGCGTGCGCAATGCGCACAGGTCACATTAATTTGCGCCATGACGAAACTCCAAAAGATTATTAGCTTTTGGTTATGTAGGGGCGTTAATGACTATTTTCAAGGGCCCGAACCGAGTGATCAACCATAAACCACAGAGGCGAAAAGCTGGCTAGGAAAAATTGGTCGACAACGCGCAGTTTACAACTAGTAAATGAGCATTTGGAGACCCATTTTAACAACGCCAGCTTGAGAAAAAGTGGTTTATGGATGATTACTGAAGCCTTGCAAGACATTGACGGCGTTGATACCAATCTCCTCCACCGCATACCCCCCTTCCATAACAAACAATGTCGGCAGGCCTAATTCCGCAATCATCTCACCCATGGTCAGATAGTCGTCGCTGCGCAACTTGAATTGCGATATTGGGTCGTCAGCAAAGGTATCCACACCCAGAGACACCACCAGCGCCTCGGCACCGTATCCGGCAGACACGCGCAGCGCATCCTGCAAGGCCCGCGACCACGATGCCCAGTCGCTGCCGACCGGCAACGGGTAGTTATGATTATAGCCTAAGCCAGCCCCCTCACCGCGCTCATCGGCATACCCGGTATAGCACGGGTATTCGGTTTGTGGGTCGCCATGAATCGACAGAAAAAGCACATCTGGGCGCTGATAGAAGATGTCTTGCGTGCCGTTGCCATGGTGATAGTCGACATCCAACACCGCAACTTTGCGCATGCCACCGTCCAGGAACGCCTGCGCAGCAATAGCGGCATTATTGAGATAGCAGTAGCCACCCATATAATCGATGCCGGCGTGATGCCCCGGTGGGCGACACAATGCAAAGGCCGCACGCTCACCACTCGCCACCGCACGCTGTGCCGTTAGCGCCACTTGCGAACCGGCGTAGATCGCCTGCCAACTGGTGGCCGTCAGCGGTGCGCCAGCGTCGAAACTGTAAAAACCCAGCTTACCGTCGATGTCTTTGGGGCAGCGCGCTTGCACCCGACGCGGCGGCCAGGCCAATGGCAGCATGTCATTGCTGCGCCCCAACGCCGCCCACTCTGCCCATGCGCCCTGCAAGAAGTCCACGTAATTAGCACTGTGCACCCGTTTGATCGGTTCAACGCCCACGGCTTCCGGCGGCAATACCGGGCCAAGTTCAACCGAACGCACGCGCGCCAACACCATGTCGGCGCGCGAAGGCTTTTCAAACACCGGCACAAGCTGCCCGTCGTTCAGTTCAGCGTTGGCGTGATGCAAGCGATGATCATCGGAATAAAATGTTTTCATCATGTGGTTCCCAGTTTAGGAGTATACGGGGCCGGATGTAGGGCGGGTGTTTACACCCGCGTTTCGGTTCCCACACACTCAAATCATATCCGTTGGCATACGGTAGGCGTCCTGCGTCATCAAATCAATGCCACAATCGACCGACTCCACCCAATCCAGAAACTGATTCACCATCGCCGTGCCTTCAAAACGCTTGCCATGCTGCGGCACGATCATCGCCACGTCCATTTTCCGCACCATGTTTGCCCACAACTGACACACCTTACGCGACGCAATGTAACGCCGATGGAAACCCAGCATTGCGGCTTTATGGGCATGGAAATCCCTCACCGGCCCATGCTCATCGTCATCCCCCATAGACGCACCGAGGTCACCCGAAAACAGGATGCGCGATACTGGGTCAAAAAACTGCAGATTCCCCACTGAATGCATAAAGTGCGCAGGCAAGCAGGCTATATAGCTGCTGCCGAAGGGTACGCGCGCGCCACGGTCTGGAATGGCGATGATGCGGTCGAACAGACTGCCGCCCATGCGCGTGCTGTAGTCCGACGCCAAATGCGGCAAAAAACGCGACCACAGACGCGACGTCACCACTTTCGCGTTGGTGTGCATCACCCAGCGGTCAACCGAACCGATGATGTCTGGGTCTTGGTGCGAGGCAAAAATATAGTCCATGTCCTGCACATTCATATAACGCGATGCCGCCAACGACAACGGCGTGTAGGTCAGATCACCGCCCGGATCAATCAAGGCTTCATGTTGTCCGTTGATCAACAAAAACTGGTTAGACTGCACGCCCTCGCCCACCACCAGCGAATCAAACATCAGACACTTATGCTGCCCATTATCAAACAATACGATAGGTTCCGCTGCCATTCGGCACACTCCATGAACGAAAATTGAGGCCGGAGCATAATGGCAAGCGTGTATACCAGCATTGAGGTGCGTCAATCATAGCGTTACCTAACGAACAAAAGGCAGCAATCTCTGTGTGTGGCGCAAAATCACGCACTCTACAACCAGACGGCCTCTTGCTCTAACGCCATACCATGCGTCTGCATGGTTTCGATAAGCTGCTGTAGTTCCCGTTCAGCGGAGCACTTCACAGCCAGACCTTTAACTGCTACCTGAAAATCACTTTGTGTTTTTTGCCAAAGGGCATTACTCCCGTATTTCTTCAGTTTTCTCTGCCAATCAGGCATTAGCCATAAGCTGGCACGGGGGCCAAGGCGTTGCTTCAAACGCAGGTAATTGTGCAGCCCAACGCCGTCGTAGTCTGGAAAAAGAATGACAGGAATGTCCTTCTGTTGCCCAAGCCAATGAATGAGCGCATTGCGCAAATGACCGCTGTACCAACCCACGGTGCAGGCCCGTTGTTCGGGCAACCAGTTAAGCTCGTCAAACAAGGCCTGATTTTCAACCAGCCAGATGGGGCTTTTTGTCTGCCAACTCACAGCACTCCTTGCACCAATAGCCAGTGCTGCCACGCCCTGTGTTTGCGTTTGCTGGTGTAAATCCAGAATCTGCCCATGCTGGTTCTCCCAGTGGGGCTTGCCGAGCGTTTTAACCAATAGGTAAAAGACTTCATGCCCTTGCTTACCGCCTTTGCTGGAACGGGTTCGGCCAATATTGGAAGCCCGCACAGGCAGGGCTTCGCTCAATTCAGTACCCGTTGCGGGGGCAAGTTCGGCGATATGTTGCGCAACCACTTCATGACGAAGAATGCGAAATACGCGGCCACGTCCACTGCGCTGCAGTTGCAGGGCACCGGTTCGTTGACAGAATTCATCCAACGCATCCTGTTGGGCTCGCGTGAGAGCCGATGCGGAAAGCTGCCCGTCGTCGGTGCTGCGCAGTTTTTGTAGAGCGCTCAGCAGAGGTCTATTCATTTGTTGGCTCTGGTACTATCCAGTGGTTCCAATATCTGCCAGCTGTGTCGGCTGATGTGGTTTTGCCCTTGATGGTGATGGATGGGCACACAATAGCGCACCGTGGTTAGCGGTGCGGGTGACGCAAATATCAGCGAGAAGCCAAAGTCGTGCGCGGTGGCAATCAGGCTGGCCTGGTTTCGGCTGTCGAGTGCTAACGCTTCGTCCAAATAGCAAATGGCATGCAGGGCATGTCTTTTGTCTTGCATTAGGTGCAGCATGGCTAGGCCAGTGACCAACTTGGCCATTAATACGGTGCCGTTGGAAGCTGCGCTGTCGATATCTTGAAACGATTCTGGTTTTTGGTCTTTCTTGCCCACCACAAACTCTAGCCGAAACAGGTCGGCGACTTTTAGGCCTTGGCGGGCGTTACCTTCTTCAATCAGAATCTGTTTGGCACGGTCGAGCTTGGCATCATCCAGTACGCTGGTTTGGTTGAACAGTTCAAAACTATCGCCCGTGTCCACTTGGTTCGCCTTTTCAATCAGTACATCAATGGCTTCAACCAGGTGTGGTTCGTCTTTAGCATCAATTTTGAAAACGCTTAGGTCAGACAATTGGCGATGGGTAATTAACCGATTAAAGGTGTTCATTTTGCCTTGGAAGGTGAACAGCCCATTGCGCAGTTCGCGCAAGCTGGCAGTCACATTAACGACGGCACTGCGGGCTTTCTTTTCCAGTGCTTCTTGTTCTTGCGGGAGTTGTTGACTGAAATCAAATATGCGTTTGAGTTCAATATCCCGCGAGTCGCTGTACTGGTATTTGGTTAACCCACCGGCATGCAGTTCGGCCAGCCCTGTATTCAGTTCGCTGTTGAGTTGTTGCAGGGCACGGCAGTCGCGCTGGTATTGTTGCAGACATTCGGATAATTCCGACAGTGGCCAGTCGGCCTCGCCGAGCCATTTATGATGGGGCAACTCGCTGAGGTATTGGTACTCGTCGAGCGTGTCGGCCCGGTGATCACGTAATTGGCTGATGGTTCGGTGATCCTGTTGCAGCCGGTCTTGCTTTCGGTGCACGGCGCTCAGTTGGGTCTGTAATTGTTCATTATGCTCATGTGCGTTAGCCAATTGGTGAAGCACGGTTTCAAGCTCTGAACGGTGGTGCTGGTGCTGTTGTTGGCGCTCGGACTCACGCGCTAATAAAACCTGTAACTGATCGAAATCTTGCAAGTCCTGCTCACGCAAGTGGCGCTCTCGCGCTAGGGCTGCTTTACGCTCTCGGGTGTGTTGCAGTGAATGAGCGGCTTCGAGTTGCTTTTGCAGGTCTGAAGCCTGGCGTTCGGTATCCGTAATCTGTTCATCCAATTCGGCTGGTGTTAGCTGTTGGTGCTGAGGGTTGAGTTCGTCTAATAGCAGGTCGAGCCCAGCCAACTTAAGCCGTTCCGGCGTGGTGCTCTGCAAGGCTTTGTGCAGTGCCGGAACATCTAGAGTGAAGGCATCGGCCGACAAAACCATAGCCTGACCATTTAGCACTCGGTTCAGCCGGTCTGCATCTGCAGCGGATAATTGCTCAGTTAACGCCAAATAAAGGTTGTTATTAAGGTGCCGCTGCTGTTGCTTGAGAGTATGGAGCTTTCGTTCCTGCTCGCTCAGGGCGCGCTCTATAACGGCGGGCGAGCGGCCATCGGCCTGAATCAGAATAGTGGTGACCTGCTCTAGCTCAGTGACGACCTGCTGGCATAGTTGTTCCAGCACCTGGCGTTCCGTAACCAGCGCAAAGCGCTGTTGTAGGGTTTCCTGTCGAGCGTCTTCTTCTTGCAGCGTGGTTAGGGCTGCCTCTAGTTCCATCTGCTTGCGGATCAGCGCCTGAACCCGAGCCGTTTGCATCTTTTGTTGCTGGGTGAGCTGCTCAGCTTCGGCCTTTAGGCGTTCGGTTTCGGCATCAAAATGCGCTTGCCAGCGGCTTAAGCCGTCGTCAATGCGGGGACGCCAATCAATGATCTTCCCTCTTAGGCTCAACCGCTCTCCATGGGATTTCTCCAGCGCTTCAATGCGTTTGAGCTGGGTTTTGGCCGCGAGATATTGGGCTCTGTCGAGATTGACGTCGTGGAATGCCTTATCCCATTCCAGTTTAAAGTCGATTCCAGCATCAGGCAGGTCACGGCGAAAAATTTGCAGCAGGTAGGCTTTAACATCTGCCGACGACAGTTTGTCCAGTCTCAGGGTGCGCGTCAGTACCTGTTGAAATACACGTGCGTCTGAGGTGTTTTCCAGTTTAAACACGGTGAAATCCGGCTCAGCACTGCGTCGCTTCTGAAGCCCGCCGTAGATAAGACGAGCGAAGTCCGTAGCATCGTATTGAAAGACCGAGCGGCCTTTGCCAGCAAGGTGTTCTATTAAATTGGGTTGCTGTACGAGGCTTCCCTGCGCCTGACGAAAGTCTTCAAGCTTAAGTTCGCCCTTGTAGGCAAAGTAAACATAGTCATGACTTGCGCCTTTACCCACACAGCCGAAAACAACCGTTCCGGTTTGTGGCAGCATGACTTCAAGCAAAATATAGGCGCTGTTATTAGGGAAGTAGAACTTGCGCGTTTTATCCCATTCGTGTGAACCGAAATCCATACGCCGGCGGTCAATGATCAGCAGAAATTGCAACGCATTAATCAGGCTGGTTTTGCCGGTGTTGTTAGGGGCGATCAGCGAAACGGCATCATCCAAGGGCAATTCGGCCCGTTGGTAGCCAGCGCTGCCCAGTAAGACTAACCGCTGAAATCCGTAACGGATCATGGCATTTCCTCATTCAACTCAGCGTCTTCGCTACGCTTTTGGTCGGCCAGCGCTTCGAAATGATCCAAATACCGACATACGGCAGGTAATAACTGCCAATGCCCAGCGTCTCTCCGCGCAAAGCCAAAGCTTTCGGCTTTTTCCAGCAAGGCCCATAACCCATCAACATCTAATGATTCAGCCGTGAGTAATTCATGGTGATGTTCAACGGCAGTGGTCAGTAAGGCCCGGTCAATCACCCAATCACTGAACCGGTTCAAGGCTTTTCCGGCGTCGGCTTGAACATCGAAAATCACCATGAACAGTAGGGCGAGCTGGCGTGATTGATGACTCATGGTGGTGCTTATGTCGTCGGTATAGAACCAAGCAAAACCGCGCCCATCGGTGCGCAATTCGTAACCCAATGCTTGGAAAACGGCGGTATAGGCTGCGTTCTCTTGCTCTAACTCCAACCATAATGCCGCATCGGATATCCGATTCAGGTGCTTGCCATTATTAAACAACTTAAACAGCTCGGCGAGGTGCGGCAAACGAGCGAGATCAATGGTGTGAGTCATGCCGTGTCTCCTCCTTAACGGCCGGGGGTTTTTCCAGCTTGTGTGGGTGATAAATCACTTGTACTGCATGCAGTGGGGTGCGGGTCTCCTCCGGTTGCAGTGTCGCTAGCCAGTCGGGTTCCCGCACCAGTTCATGATAAAAACTTAATAGAGTGGCATCCTTCAATTGGGGATAGCTCTGCCGCAACCAATGCAACAGATTATCCACCGGGAGCGCTTGCACCAAGGCTTCTTTCATGCGAGATACGTCCACCCAGTCGCTGAGGTCCGCCGGGTCACCCTCAACGGATTCCGGGAAAGCCAGCACCACGGGTTCAAAACGCAGGGCTTCGGCCATTAAGGTGCGCACATCATCCCCTAGGTGCACCAGTGTTCTGCGCTCGCGCTGCCATCTTGGCAGCTTTGTTAGGCTACTTTTTTTCGTGCGTAGCGCAGCGGTTAAGCCACGCTTGCGCACAACGCCCAATAATTCACCAATGGCGCTGGAAAGCGCGTTATGTTGGCGGGCTTCTTCACGTAAAGGGAGCAGCGTGTCGGAACACTGCTTGGCCACCACTCGCCCCAGCCGACTCAGCTCTTTTGCCTGCTGCGCTACCTGACGCAACTGTAACCGCTGGGTGTAAAGTGCGCCGCGAACAGCTAAAGTTTCTTCGGCGCTATCTAGGGTATTTATCGCCAAATTAAGGTGTGGATAAAAGGTGCCACCTAGACCGCTGTCCATCATCTCATTCATCGGTTCAACGTATTGGTCATAGGCTTCCAGTACCGCTCGGTAGCGCCGTGCAACAGACATAGCAGCATCTTTGGCTTTGGCGTTCTCAGCCATTTCTAAAATGGCGTGGCGGTCGGTATCCAGTTGTTGCGTTATCCGCCGAAACAGCTCGGATAACCTTGCCGCACCGGTGCGAACCTTCTCCATATCCTGTTCATCTGTGCCTTCATGCAGCAGCGCTGTAGCATCGCGAACGGCTTCAACACGGGCTTTAAGAACCGCTGAAAGGCCCAGTTCATGCTCCCGTGTTAGCCCACGCACAAATTCTAAAACGAAAGGATTAATCTGCACTTCATCCGAGCGACTTAATGGCTGCAACACATCGGCAGCGCAAAGTGACCGTAAAATAGCCGCAGACTCGGAAGGATCTGAATTCGGTGTTAGTCGATCAATCATCATCAATACATGTAATTGTTCGAATACAGGATACTCCCGCGATTGTCGGCTGAGGGTTTCTACAATGTCCCAGTGGCGGTGCAGTTGAAACAGAAGGCTCTTGGGCGAAGCCATAATCTAGGGTCCGATGAATGACTGTAGCGCGATTATGCCAGAGTTTTTGCCATGCTCGTATCCAACCACTCGCAGATCGGGCCACGGACAAAAAGTACCCAAGTGTTTGAACCACCAAAATGTGTGCCAAGGGAAGCTCTGAGTTAAACTAGGCTCGCCTTGCGGAGAACAAAATTGTTATTGTTGACCTTCGCTTAAATAAACATGCGTCTGAAGTTACTTATGCCTAACTACCAGCCTCCTTTCACACTGAACAACACCATACTTGGCTTAGTGGCAGATATTGGTAATGTAGTTGGCCGCTTGTCGGTCGAATTCGAGCAAAATCAGTTACGCTTACGCAAAGTGAATCGCATGCGTACCATTCAGGGCTCGCTGGCTATTGAAGGTAATACACTTTCTGAGCAGCAGATAACCGCAATATTGGATGGCAAACGCGTGTTAGCCCCGCCCAAAGAAGTCCAAGAAGCTCGCAATGCCATCGCGGTGTACGAGCAGTTGCCACACTGGCAAGCACAAAGTGAGCTCGATTTACTGGCGGCGCATAAGTTACTGATGCTCGGTCTTGTGGATGAAGCTGGGCAGTACCGTTCTGGCGGCGTCGGAGTCATGTCGGGTAACCGAGTGGTTCATATGGCGCCCCAAGCTGAGCGCGTGCCTAAGCTGATGACGGATCTACTGTCGTGGCTAGGCAATACAGATGCCCATGCACTGATCAGCAGTTGTGTGTTTCACTATGAGTTTGAGTTCATCCACCCTTTTGCCGACGGCAATGGCCGTATGGGCCGACTATGGCAAACGCTCATTCTTGCCAGTTGGCAGCCCATATTCGCGAATATCCCGGTAGAAAGTTTGGTGTATCAACACCAAGAAGACTATTACCGTGCGATACGTGAAAGCACCGCCTTGGGTGAATCGACACCTTTTATTGAATTTATGCTGCAGATGATCTTAGCGGCTGTGACCGAGTTGATTGGACATCAAAATGACGGGGTAAATGACGGGGTAAATGACGGGGTAAATCCTAGCGAACTACCGGCCTTGCAACAACAAATCCTCGCCGTGTTACGGAAAACACCAAAAATGACGATTCCGCAGTTGGTTGAAGAAACGGGAAAGTCGACTCGAACCATTGAGCGCCATCTTAAATCGCTTCGTCAAGCGAAGGCAATTGAGCGCATTGGTTCCGACAAAACCGGATATTGGAAAGTATTAGTATGATCGTCTGAATAAAAAGTTTTCATCGTGTGGTTCCCAATTCAGGTGCATACGGGGTCTGGCGTAGATACCATCTCTCCGCACCGAC